>NZ_AUDE01000073.1 GCF_000425305.1 Psychroserpens burtonensis DSM 12212 | reverse complement strand
CAACTAATGCCATCGCTACGCCAACAAACTATACGAATACCACAGCCTTCAATCAAATTCTCTGGGTACGCGTAGAAGATAATGCAACAGGCTGTTACAAGCTTACCACATTAGAACTGATTGTTAATACGCTACCAGTACTTGTGCAACCAGCACCATTAGAACTCTGTGATGACAACAATCCAGGGGATCAGATGGAATCTTTCCTTCTAGAAGACGCTGCAGATGAAATTCTCAACGGACAAACAGGGATCAGCTTAACCTACTTTGAAACACAAGCAGACGCAGATGCTAACACGAACCCCATCTCAAGTCCGTACACAAACATACCGAACCCACAAACAATTTTCGTAGTAGCTACCAACGATGTTACAGGCTGCTCAGTAAGCACCACCGCAACGCTATTACTAAGAGTGAACCCAATCCCATCACCAACAGCACCAACAGATTTAGAAGCCTGTGATACAGATAACGATGGTTTTGCAGATTTTAATCTAGAAGAGCGTACTTTGGAGATTATAGGAGGGGAGTTAAATACCGCAGTGACCTATCACGAGACACAAGCCGATGCCGAGACAGCAGACAACGCACTAGTAAGTCCATACACGAATATCGTTATAGATCAGCAAACCATTTACATTAGACTCACTAATACTATAACCGGTTGTTATAATGCTTCAGAAACGCTAACAATTCGCGTATTAGAGTCCCCAGAAGTACCGCTCACAATAGCGGACTACGTGATCTGTGATACCAATTCAGATGGGATTTCCCAATTTGATTTAACCACCAAAGATGTAGAAATTCTAGGCACACAAACCGGTGTGACACTCACATACCATATAACGTTAGCAAATGCACAATCAGGGTCTAACGCGATAGCAAACGTCGGTAACTATACCAATAGTAGTAACCCACAAACCATTTATGTAAGACTGGTAAGCAATACTAACGGTTGTGTAGATACCGGATTATTTGAAATCCGTGTAGAATTACCACCAGTAGCA
>NZ_AUDE01000072.1 GCF_000425305.1 Psychroserpens burtonensis DSM 12212 | reverse complement strand
AGAAACTGCCCTTTAGAAACTAGCTTAAAGCCGTTTTGAAAAACAAAAATAGAAAAAAATATAGGATTTTTGTTGTTTGCTAACACAGAATCTAATCATACACAACACCGTTGTGGTGCATATATAAAAACAGTTTCAAAATGAAATATATACTTAAAATGTCTTTCTCACTATTCCTAATTCTAATAATTAATGGATGTGGGAAGGTTGAAAAAAAAGAACAAGAGCCAATCGAAAAAGAAACAGCATTGGTTCAAATGGAATTTGGAAAGTGGAATAAACAAAATGACAGTCTAGGCGTTGAATTAAATGTCAATAATTTCGAAAACTGGCTTGAATTAATTAATCGGACAGAAAAAATAGTCTGTAATGATAGTATACCAAAAATAACTTCGACAACAGATAGCGAAATTAAAACCATTTATTTCAGAAACACTTGTTCAAAAGAAGATTCCTTTAGAATTATTAAAACTAAAAATGTAATTGCAATCTATAATAATAAGATTAGTAAAAATAACGAATCTGGTATTCCTTTGGATAGTTTAGAAAATGTTCTAAGAAAAGATATTGAAAATAATGGGGAAAACCTAGGGCTGAGTGAAAGCCCAGAAAAGCTAACGATATGTATTCAGTATGATGATAAAAATGATTTTAAGAATCTACCCAACACCTTAAAGCAACTTACAGAAACCTATTACCGAATTACAAATAAAACGGATTTGAAAATACTTTTAATTGATAAAAAATACTTTAGTCCACCACCAAGGCCAAAAGATGAAATTTAAAAAATACGCACCACAACAACGTGTATAACTAATTGCTAGGTCTGTGATTACTTGGAAAATTCCTGCGGAATTTTCCATAGGTTCGTGATAGTTTACTAACTTTAACCTAGCAAACGCAACTAGCCATAACACGTATTCCAAGATCAAATCCTAATAAATATTCTAGTTTATTTTTAAGCTGCATGTTGTTGAAGAACCACATATGGAGTTCCTCTCTTAACTA
>NZ_AUDE01000071.1 GCF_000425305.1 Psychroserpens burtonensis DSM 12212 | reverse complement strand
TCTAAAACACGTTATAGTTCTCCTCTTTTTCTAGCTAAATATATTTAATACAAACTAAAGGAACACGTTGTGCTTCATTATCAGAAACCGCTAACCAATGATAAAATTCTTTAGAAAAATTAGACAAAAAATGTTGACTGAAAATAAGTTTGGAAAATATCTGACTTATGCTTTTGGCGAAATAATTCTTGTGGTTATTGGTATTTTAATTGCGTTGAGCATTAATAATTGGAATACACAAAGATTAAACAAGAACGAAGAACAAAGCTATCTTAAGGCTATTAAAACAGACCTCGAAAAAGATACTTTACTCTTAGGATATTTAATTAAGGATATTGATATACAACTTACTAAATTAAAAAAAATAAAGGACGAATTACATTCTGACATTACGACCATTCAACAATCTGAAGAGTTCACAAATTCTCTTTTAACTACTTTTCCTTTTATTCCTGAAAAAACCACAATAGACGAATTGAAATCAAGTGGCAAACTAAATCTAATTGAAAATAGACAAGTAAAGGATACACTACTTTTGTATTACAATTATATTGATACTTCAATTTTTAATTTGAATACTTCACTTGTTGAATATTCTAGAAATATTATTGCGCCTTTTTTAATGACTAATTATACGTTAGAGTACAATTATCCAGGAAAACTGATTACTGAAAACTCAAAAATCGTAAACCTTAATACTGAACAAAAACAAAATCAATTTTTAAATAACGCAGTAAAATATCGGATTGCTGTCTTAAGTATTCTAAAAATAAGGTATGAAGAACTAATTATTAAGATAATTGGACTTCAAAAAACATTTGATAGGGAAATTAAAAAATAACGAAAGCACAACAACGTGTATATTTAATTGCTTGGTTCTAGCCTACTTGGAAATTCCTTCGGAATTTCCTCTGGTTCGTTTTCTATTTACTAATTTAGTTGCTTAACCACGCAACTCCTATGTTTGTAAAAGAAGTTAATTCATATATAAATTTAGCAATAATAAAGTGAAAAA
>NZ_AUDE01000070.1 GCF_000425305.1 Psychroserpens burtonensis DSM 12212 | reverse complement strand
AAACTAGCTTAAAGCCGTTTTGAAAAACAAAAATAGAAAAAAATATAGGATTTTTGTTGTTTGCTAACACAGAATCTAACCATACACCAAACGTTAGCCATAATTTGACCAAACATTGAAAACAGAGGATTTAACATACATAGATTGGAATTTATTTTCAATACTTAAAGAGCCGAAATTAAATCCTCATATTATTCTGGACGATTTCTTAAAAAGAGAATCTGATAAAATTACATTAGTCTATTCAGATGCACATCTTGGAGATTTAGCAAAAACATCTGACGAATTTAAAGATATACGGAAAAATGACCTGAATTATCTTTCTGCAAAAACAAAGGATTTAGTAATGGTCAAATATTTTGGACGCGACTATGTCGATGTTGAGAAAAGAAATGCGCTTGAATTTTATGAAACAAACGTATATGATAACTCAACCGAACCATTAGCACAATGGCAAACTGTTGTAAAACAAATGACTGACAGTTTTGGTCCAATAAGAGATAATGTAATCAAAACCCATTTTAAATTAGACCCAAAGAGTATTTGTAATTTTTCAGTATCTCAATTGGATGAGCTAATTAAAATGATAGGCATAGGAAATTCAATAAAGGAATTTGTTGAATTCGGATTATCATTGCGTGGAGACACTTCGAAAAACCCATTAACATATATAGACTATTATACAACTGCATATATGAATTTAGACTTGATTGGATTTTATCCAGATTCATTGAATGAAAATGGTGGTTTTAGTAACTTGTTAAATGATTCTAAACATTCGGCTTATGGTTCAATCTGTAAAGCTTTTATAACAAACGACAACAAATGTTACCATAAATCCAAATTTCTATTTGAATATTTTAAAAGCAATTCAAAACTGATTAAAACCTGTAAAATTAAAAATAGAACAGCGGAATTTGAGAAAGAATTAAACAGTTTAACGGAATAAAAACTATGGCTAACAACGTGTATAACCCATTGTTTACTTTGTGTGTACTCGGAAAATCCTACGGATTTTCCTCTGGTTCGTTTTCTTTTGCTAATTTAGTCCTAAACCAAAACAACGTGCCATACACGTATTCCAAGATCAAATCCTAATAAATAATCCAGTTTATTTTTTATGCTGCATGTTGTTGAAGAACCACATAAGGTGTTCCTCTTT
>NZ_AUDE01000069.1 GCF_000425305.1 Psychroserpens burtonensis DSM 12212 | reverse complement strand
AATTTAGCAAATAAATCACAGATAGAATATTCCGCAGGAATGTTCGTAAGTCGGCAGTGACCAAGCAATTAATTATACACCGTGTTGTGTACAGTTTTTATTCAGTCTTTTAATAGATTCAGTTTTTTTACAATAAACAAGGGAAGTGACTGAAACCGATATGTTAAAATGACCATTGGTTTCAAACTCATCGGTTTTCCAAATTCAAAAGCCAAATTAAATTCAGTTTCTAAATATTGAAAGAGTTTGTCATTACATTTTATTTCTCCCTCAAACCAATTTGTCCATCCGAACATAATTTTTTTCAATCCTTTTCTTAAAATCAAAAAGTCGTCATCAATTCCAGCATCAAAGCCATAATATTTTGCCGTAATGATCCAACCTCTATTTTTCAATTCAGAGATTATTTCATCCCATTTTTCAGTTTTGATATTTATTGCAGTTTTCCTCAAGTTCAGTTCAATTTTTATTCCTCTTTTGATTCAGTTGAGTAATTGTACACAACGTTTATGTATAAGAATAGTTGCGGGTTTGTATGCGAGGATTTTCCGAAGGAAAATCAGACGTTACAAACACGCAACGACCTTTGATTAAGCACTAAACCGCAATTATTTTTATACGGTGTTACCCAACGTTTTTATTCGGTCAGTTTTATTATTCCGTCTTCTCCAGTTTTAAATTTACTTTCCTCTTTTTTAATAATTCTCCGTTGTGAATTTAATGCTCTATTAAGCTCAATAATTTTGACCGACTTTTTATCTTTTATGAAAACGACTAAATCATAATAATCAGAATAGTGAATTCCGTTCTGTCTAATATTCGCAAGATTTAAGTTAAATTCATCTTCGACATTTTCTATCGTTGTATAAGGTCCGAGTATTATTAAACTGTCCCAATCAAAATCGGTTATTTTTGCAAAGTCAATCGCTCCATTTTCAGAGTTCAGTTCCGTTTCAATTTTTTCTGTCAATTTTTTATCGTTTTCAAGTTGGAATAAATATCCGCAAGAAATGATTGAAAGCAATAAAATTCCAATTCCGATTGTTTTTTTCATTCAATTCTGGTTTTTTCTCAAATGTTGGGTAACGTCTAGTGTATGGTTAGATTCTGTGTTAGCAAACAACAAAAATCCTATATTTTTTTCTATTTTTGTTTTTCAAAACGGCTTTAAGCTAGTTTCTAAAGGG
>NZ_AUDE01000068.1 GCF_000425305.1 Psychroserpens burtonensis DSM 12212 | reverse complement strand
CATTCAAAACGAATATAAATATTGAGCCTAAAATAGATGGGGCTAGCCCCATCTATTTTAAATATTCGTGTTGCACTTATAACTTGAACTTAGATGTCCTTGATAAATATCATTTTTTAATTGAAAATACCCATATATCTTAGTTGTGATTAATTTAAAATAATGGATTATGAAAACAAAATTACTTTATCTAGCTTTATTAAGTACAATTACATTTTATTCGCAAACTCAAATAGGCACTGATATTGATGGCGAAGCAGAACTTGATTATTCTGGAACTAGTGTCAGTTTATCATCTGATGGAAGCACAATAGCTATCGGAGCACCTTTAAATGATGAAAATGGTACTAATTCAGGTCATGTACGTGTGTATGAAAACATGTCTGGTGTTTGGACTCAAATAGGCACTAATATCGATGGAGAAACAGCAGGCGATGAATCTGGACGTAGTGTAAGTTTATCATCTGACGGAAGTATAGTAGCTATTGGAGCACATTTAAACGATGATAATGGTAATAATTCTGGTCAAGTACGCGTATATCAAAACATTTCAGATGTTTGGACTCAAATAGGTACTGATATTGATGGCAATGGAGAACTTGATTATTCTGGAACTAGTGTCAGTTTATCATCTGATGGAAGTATCCTAGCTATAGGAGCGCCTGGTTATAGTGGTGATGCTAGTGGTGGTAAAGGTCATGTACGAGTCTATAAAAATATGTCAGGTGTTTGGACTCAAATAGGCACTGATATTACAGGAGAAATGGTTGATAATCAATCGGGATCGAGTATAAGTTTATCAGCTGATGGAGGCACGGTGGCTATTGGAGCAAGTCTTAATTATGGAGGAGCTCTTGAATCAGGTCATGTACGGGTTTATCAAAATATTTCAGATATTTGGACTCAAATAGGTGCTGATATTGATGGCATATCCTTATGGGATCAATCCGGATGGAGTGTAAGTTTATCCTCTGATGGAAGCACTGTAGCTATTGGAACACCTTTTTATGATGTAAATGGAGATATTAGTAATGAATCAGGTCATGTACGCGTGTTTGAAAACATGTCTGGTGTTTGGACTCAAGTAGGCACTGAGATTACTGGTGAAGCAGCAGGTGATCATTCAGGATGGAGTGTAAGTTTATCTTCTGATGGAAATACGTTAGCTATTGGA
>NZ_AUDE01000067.1 GCF_000425305.1 Psychroserpens burtonensis DSM 12212 | reverse complement strand
AACTAGCTTAAAGCCGTTTTGAAAAACAAAAATAGAAAAAAATATAGGATTTTTGTTGTTTGCTAACACAGAATCTAACCATACACATCACGTTGCCAGTAATATAAAAAATGCTCGAGAAACAAGAAGAATTTAGAAAAATAGTGTACACTGTCAGCGAACTTTTGAAAGCTGATGGAGAAACTGAATTATCTGATATTCTAAATACTTCAGAGCTGAATATTGAAGAAACTGGCTATGATAACTGGAACGGTGGAATTTATTTTTTTACCGTGTATTTGAGCGTAGATATTGAGACTTTTGTTAAAGTAAGAGATAGAATTGAAAAAATAGAAGCCGACTTACTCGCACGATTTGAAATTGGAACGCGTCATCTCGATAGTGAAACTGTTTCAAGTATTCGAATAGTTCCAAAAGCTCAACCTAAAATTGACTGGACAAAAATATCTGGATTAACGACAAAAGACCATTTGATAAAAGAAATTGAGTTTCTTAAAAACACGATGATTTCAGTTTCTACTGGTGGACAAAGAATTCAAGAAATTAACGACGAATACAAAGCTATATTTAACTCTGTGAATAAAGCGTTACAAAGACTGAATTTCCAAAATCCAAATCAATTTAAAGACCTTTGGGATTGGTATGGTAAATGGAGTTCTGATTTTGCGACTTATCGTGAACGAAGAGCTTATATCCGAGAAATTTATAATAGCTTAATTCAAACACTTCAAGAAACTGAAGAGTCCGAAACTATTAGTGTAACGATAGATCTAAGAGGCTGGGAAAGAATTGAACGTTCAATTAATGAAATTAGAACACGTCAGAGTGAAGCAAGTAAAGAAGAGCAATTCCAAGTTGTTGGACTTCTTTGTAGGGAAACTATAATTACACTCGCTCAATCAGTCTTTGATGAAGAAAATCATCCGATTTTGGATGATGTTAAGGTTAGTAAAACAGATGCAAAAAGAATGTTAGAAGCTTATATAGCTGTCGAACTTTCTGGCTCATCGAATAAGAAATTGAGACAATTTGCACGCTCGACTTTAGATTTAGCGAATGAACTCACTCATAAAAGAACTGCAACTAAAAAAGATGCTTCATTGAGTTCAATCGCAACTTTGTCTTTAATTAATTTTATAGGAACAATTGAAGGTCGGATATAAATACTACTGGCAACACCGTATATAATTTATTGCTAGTTCTAGCCTACTTAAGAAAGTCCTCGCGGACTTTCTTGGTCGGTAATTATTAACTAAATTAGTTGTTTAAAACACGCAACAAACCATATACGTATTCCAAGATCAAATCCTAATAAATATTCTAGTTTATTTTTAAGCTGCATGTTGTTGAAGAACCACATATGGAGTTCCTCTCTTAACTACT
>NZ_AUDE01000066.1 GCF_000425305.1 Psychroserpens burtonensis DSM 12212 | reverse complement strand
TAACGTTGTTGTATATGGTTTGTTGCGTATTTCAAGCAACTAATTTAGTGAATAATTACCGACCAAGAAAGTCCGCGAGGACTTTCGCAAGTAGGTAAGAAGCCAGCAATAAATTATATACGGTGTTAGCTGTAGTAATTATTTTATTAGTTCATTTAATTTAGCAATAATTCTCAAGCTATTATGTATTTTCAATGATTGTTGAAATATTATAAAAGCAAAATCAATTAAGTAAATTTCCTTAAACCTATCTTTTTTTACAGGCGATTTATATGGGAAATATTGTATAATTTGATTTTTGGCATTAAAATTAGTCTTTAAATGACCTATTCCATTTCTGATTTGACTATTCAAAGTATTTAAAAAATAGTCATTTAAAATAGGTTCTTTTTTAATGATTTCTTTTTTTATTCCGTTATCTCTATTGCAATAAAAAGATAAGTTATTACATTCTGTAATTGTTCCGAAATTGTCAAAGTCATTCTCTTTTTCAAGATTCAATAAACCAAAGTAAATTGATGATATTCTACTTAAAAACTCAAATTGTTCTATGAATATGTGTTTTAATTCATTAAAGTCAAAAGTTGTTATATTTAAATCTTCGCCATAAGATTTTGAAAAATCATTTTTAGATGATAATAAAACTACAGGTAAAAAACTTTTTGAATTTTCAAGGAATTGTCCAAGTAGGTTTATTCCTTTTATAAACTCGTCTTCTACATTAATGTATTTTTCTATTTCAATTTTTAATTCTTTTAACTTTTCTTTTTTATTGTGATTGTTTTTGTATAATTCATTAAATATTTTATCATCAAATTCTTTTTTGTAGAATTTTGTTCTTAAAAGATTAAATACATTTTCATTTAAACTTACAAGCATTAAAGAGCAATGTTCAAATGTTTCTATTTCATCTATTTCATCGTCAAAATTTTCTTTTAGATGATTTAAAAAATAAAACCAATTCTTATTTTCGAACAGTTCAAATAATGTGATTAAAGAGTTAAATTTGCTTTTGTAGAAAGAGTCAAACTCATTTATTTTTGCTGTAAAATCCCCTAATTCTTGCATAGTGAAGTATCCAGGAAAAAGAGCCAAAAATGGTGTTAACGTAGATGTAACTTGATTTGTTTTCTCTTTTAAAATAGGTAATTCAGTAGAAACACTCACTACTTGGTCAGCATTGTCGAATTCCATAGTAACATTTTCATAAGGAAATTGAAATGCACACTCTTTATCTCTTACAACTTCTCCTTTCAATATTTTCCCACATTTATCACAAGGAATATTTACTTTTACAGGATATATAGTTCCAACTTGATGTCTTAATTTTATTTTTTGTTGGCAAGTACTACAGATTACTATTCCTGATATTGTCATAGGTTGGTTTTTATGTCTTGTCCTGAAATATGGCTACAGGTTAAAATTGAATTAAGCTGATAATTTATATACCATATTTGGTGTTTTATAATCTAAAGATAAATGT
>NZ_AUDE01000065.1 GCF_000425305.1 Psychroserpens burtonensis DSM 12212 | reverse complement strand
TAACTAAATGGCAGTTGCAGAAAATTAAAAAAGCCCTAAAAAGGGCTTAATTGTGTTTTGGTCATAAATTTTTAGAGCGTTGTGCAACGATTACCATTGTTGCCATTAGTTATTTTTCACGCTTGGTTCTTGTTGTGTCGAGCAATGTATTCCTCCACCATTATAATTTATGGTCATCACATCTAAAAGAATCAATTCTCTATTTGGAAAAACTTCTTTCATAATTTTCTTTACTTTTTCTTCTTTTTCAAATGATGAACCTTGGTCGATATAAGTAGACATTAAAACTAAATCATTAGTAACAAGATAATTTAGGTAACTTGATGCAGCGACCCAATTTATAGAATCTCCAACTTTCAATTGGTTTTTATTTGGTCCCCAATTTTTTCCTACCGTCCAATTTTTAAAGACTACACTTGAATTATTATCAGATTCAGTTACATTAGTTTTTAAATAGATTGGGTCTGGTAATGGAAATTTTATGATTTTAAATGGTTTTCCATCTTGGTCTTTAGTGTTTTCTAAAATTTTTAGATTTGCTGACATTCTTTCATAATTCCATTTGTTTATGGGATTCAAATCTTTCTCTGATTCATCTACCCAAGCTAATAGAATTGTAGAATCGTTTACAAAACGAACAAATTCGTCGGTGTGTCCTGAAACTCCCCAACCATAGTAATTATCATATATTTTGTTCCACCAAAAACCGTCCTCTACTAGTCCGCTTTTGAGCCAAATTATATTCGAAACGCCGAGTACACGTTTTAATTCGGATTCGAGATACTCTCTAGATTTGCCTGGGTTTCTTTGAAAAGTTACAGACTCTGATTGTATTAAAGTTCCTTTTCCATTTACTTCTATAGATCCACCTTCCATATTTACATCAGTCTTTATGGATTTTAAATTCTCAACTGCTCCCATAATGGAATCAACCATTCCAGTTTTTCCCAAGGCTTGTTTATAATAAATATCAACACTATCTTTATTTCCTTTATAATAGTTTTCTAACCACTCCTTGTTACCGTAAAGTGTCCAACCAAAATCTACTACCTTCTTTTCTCCTTTTCCGTTGATAACATAAGTTGCTCCGTGGTCTCGCATCCAATATCTATTATCTGGAATAATACTAAATTGAAATTTGGCTATATCTAAATTGAGTGAGGTCAATGTGTCTTTTAATCTTTCTAAAGAAGCTTGATTATTTGAAATAACCTTTATTGGTATTTTTGGATATAAGGCTTTAGTAATATCTAAAAATGGTTTTTGATATGGTGGATAATCAGACCAACCTAACCAGACTGCATCTTGTTTTTCATATTCTGCTGGCATATAAAATTTATCAGAAGTTAAATTTTTGTCTTCAGACTTTTCATTTTTGCAACTAATTAGAAGAAAAATTACTAGTGTTAAGGTTATGTACTTCATTTTTTTCATAATGTCTTGTCCTGAAATATGGCTACAGGTTAAAATTGAATTAAGCTGATAATTTATATACCATATTTGGTGTTTTATAATCTAAAGATAAATG
>NZ_AUDE01000064.1 GCF_000425305.1 Psychroserpens burtonensis DSM 12212 | reverse complement strand
TTACAAACATAGGAGTTGCGTGGTTATGCAACTAATTTAGTAAACAAATACGAACCCGAGAAAATTCCGCAGGAATGTTCGTAAGTCGGCAGTGAACCAGCAATTAATTATACACCGTGTTAGCCACTGGCTTTTATCGTAATACTTCAGTCAGATAAACAATTCCGAAAATCCAACCTAAATATAATACAGTATAAGACAGCGAATAAATTGCTGAAATTCCGATATCTTCTTTCGTATCAGCTGATTTTGAAAACACAAATTTTAAAGCTCTAAAAAACACCCAATAGAGCATTGCTAATATTATAAAAATCGAAATCCAAAAAAAGGCTTCTAATAAAATCAGAAGTACGAATATTAAAATAGTCATTCCAACCCAGAGTAAAATCGACATTAGAAGTCCACCAATTCCATCGCCAACATCTATACTTGGCAAATCAGGTGATACTCCTGAGTTCGAAATTATATCTCCAGTTTTAAATTCTCTGAATTTTGGAAAATTGTCTGTCAATCCAATTCCTTTGTAAAGTCCGTAAGTCATAAACAGAAAAAGTGCTGTTCCGATTATAAACAACGATAAATATAAATTCGACGTTACAGTTCGGTTATAATTTTCGCCAGTCAGATAAACAGTCAGAATTGTAATTCCGATTACGAGTAATGACACCGTAAAAACGGACTTTCCTTTTAAGTATGTTTGTTTGGCTTTCAATTGGTTTCTTCAGCTTGTGGCTAACGTGTTCGTGTATGGCTTGTTGCGTTGGCGAGAACTAAGTTAACAAAAGAAAACGAACCAGAGGAAATTCCGATAGGAATTTCCAAGTAGGCTAGAACCAAGCAATTGGTTATACACGTTGTTGTAAGTTGGGTTTTAATTAATTATTAATTTAAATAGTTGTTGATATCGCAATTAAGCTTAAAGAAATTAGTAAAGCATAAATCAATATTTTCCATATAGGTTTATTCCGATGTTCTAAATCAGAAGGATAAAATTTTTCAAATCTAAATATTAGAACAAATCCACCAATAAAAGCTCCAATTTGTAAAGCCAATCGTATCATATTTAAATCAGTCAGACTGATAAGAAACATTAATGATAATGCATAAACAAACCCAAATATCAAGACTGAATTTGACTTTTCCTTATTTCCCAATTTTCTAAAGTTTTCTGCCATCATAATTGCTCCACATATTGCAGTAAAAAATGCAGAAAAAATTACAATTGACTTTTGAGAATATAATTCTGGGAGACTTTGCTGTCTTTCCAATTCCATTTTTTCTTTTTGCTTATTCTCTTCATATTCTATTAGAGCAGGAGTCGTTTCTTCAGTAAAACCTCTTTTATTCAGTTCCTTAATTGCAGAATTAAATGCAATTTCTTGGTAACTTCCTTTATTATTTAATATGTCGAACAATTCTTTATCAGAAGCATTTGACATTCTTTCCTTAAATTCATTTTCCATTCAGACTTGGTTTTCGACCTTACTTACAACGTTGATGTATATGGTTTGTTGCGTGTTTATAGGAATTAATTTAGTAAATAATTACCGACCAAGAAAGTCCACGAGGACTTTCGTAAGTAAGC
>NZ_AUDE01000063.1 GCF_000425305.1 Psychroserpens burtonensis DSM 12212 | reverse complement strand
GTAACAGCAACTATAGATGCCTCAGGAAACTTTAGCAATACCGCTAGTGTAAGTGCCGATGAGACAGATCCAGTAGCAACTAATAATATAGATGACGGAACAGATGGAAATAATGGAGGAACAGCCGTAGATTCATTAACAGTTGACGCAGTAGATGACGATTTCGGAGGAACATCTTTTAATCCAGTTACTGGAGGAACAACAGGTTCTGTATTTGATAATAATGGAATTGGAACAGATTTGGCAGATGGTTTACCAGCAACAGATGCTAATATTTCAGATAATATTACGATTGCAGATGATGATGGTCTTACAGGTGTTACAATTGATAGTGATGGTGCCATAAATATTCCAGCTGGTTCATTGCCAGGAATATATAACGTACAATATACAATCTGTTTAGAAGCAGATCCTACGATATGCGACACTGCAACGGTAACTATTGTTGTTGCTGATTGTGCTGATTACCCAACAAATGATTGCGACGGTGATGGTGTTATTAATTCAGCTGACACATGTGATGGTTTTGATGATAATGCAGATGCAGATGGTGATTTAGTTCCCGATGGTTGTGACGATGATGATGATAATGATGGATTATTAGATGCAGACGAACGTGGAGATACAGTAAATGGTCAGCCAGCATGCGGAAGTGAAACAACATTCGATTTTAGTGCTATCCCTACTGAAGAAACTGGTGACGGTAATATTGCAACATTGCTTGAGGGTGAAGTTTTTAGATTTTCAGCTGTGCAAGCAGGAGTAGACGCTTTGGTGACTTTAGTGGATTTTGTAAATGCTGAAGTCGATATTTTGGATGATAACTCCTCTAATGCAGAATACTTTAAACCTGGCACAAGATTTACAAGTTTAAATCCTAACCAAGAAGGATATGTAGAATTCAATATTCAATTTGTAGTTGCAGGTACTTTAACTTTGGCACCTCAAGCTACAGAAGTATTCATTAATTTAAATGATATAGACGGAACTCCAGATTTAATGGAACGTGATAGAGTTCAAACACCATTAAGTTATGTATTAAGTAATCCTAGTGATGTAACAATTGAAAATGAACCAAACTTCTTATTAGTAACATCAGGTAATGTTAATTTTCCTGGTAGTTCTAATGTGAATGCAAATTTAAATGTGTCGACTAGATACGAGAATTTTAATAGTTACAACATGAGGTTGGGAGTAAGAGCTACAAACGCAATTTCTGATGTGGTTAGATATCACAGTATACAGTTTGCATGTGTTACCAACTTTACTAATCCTGAAACGACAGATCCTGATACAGATAATGATGGAATTCCAGACTATCTAGATTCAGATAGTGATAACGATGGTTGTCCAGATGCTCTAGAAGGTGACGGAGGTTATACGTTGTCAGATTTAGATGCAGATGATTCATTAGGAGATAATGTAGATGCTAATGGTATTCCTCAAGATGGAGCAATGAATTCATTACAACAAAATGATGTAAGTTCTACAGACGCGGCTATAAATAGTTGTGAAAGCCCAATTATCCTAGCAGAGAAGAGTGCGACAATCACAGATAATGGAGATGGTGTACTAGGAGCAGGAGACACAATCAACTACATAATTA
>NZ_AUDE01000062.1 GCF_000425305.1 Psychroserpens burtonensis DSM 12212 | reverse complement strand
CTTTTCAGGGTAAAATGGGCTTTAAATTCTTTACGGTCGCCTGTAATAGGCTCATTGTACTCTACTGCAAACCAGTAGTCGCTTGTTGGGAGTTGGTTACCGTTGTAGGTACCATTCCAGCCTGCTCCTGTTGGACTGAGTTGCTTGAGTAATTTTCCGTATCTGTCAAATATATAAATTTTTGCGTTTGGTTGACTATTTATTGCACTAATGTTCCATGTGTCATTATAACCGTCGCCATTTGGTGTGAAGAATTTTGGATAGTCCATGACAATAACGGTATCACTCCCTTCTCCGCATCCATTCTTGTCTCTCGCAGTGACAACATGTTCGCCTAGAGATACGTCTACAAAAGTCCCCTGGTCTTGCCATGGACCGCCATCTAAACTATACTCGTATACGCCTAGACCATCTACGCTCACTTCTATAATATGTGTATCTGCAAAGGCGTCTGTGGTTACTGTGGCCACTACGATTGGTGGTGCGCTTTCTATCACTTCTGTATCAGCACTACTTGGACAGTCTGTGTTTACTGATGTTGTGACATCGGTAACGTTTACCGTATAGGTTCCGCCTTCAATTGGCATATAACTCCCTTGGGTTGCGCCTGCTATTAGGGTGCCATTAAATAACCACTCAAAGGTGTATGTTGGTGTGCTTAATCCTGTGTCTAAGACTAAAGGGCTTAATACTTCTGTGCCATTAACGCCTACACATAAGATATAACTGTCTTCTAAATCAAATACGGGTAACGGGTTAACTTGTAAGGTTAATGCGGCTACTGCATAACAGATTGAGGTATCCATGCCGGCAACATCTGGCGTGTCATTATCTACACGTGCCCAGATGACTTGAGGGTTTACTAAGTTCTCATATAGCAGTGGTAAGGCATTAACTCCTAACGCTGCATCTGCTTCACTTGCGTAATAACTTACGATATAGTTTGCTGGATCTTGTGCATCTAGTAAGGCTTGGTTTTGTATCGCTAAATCAAACTGTGCACTGTTATTACTTGGATCATTATCAGCATCCATCTCATCATCACAAATCTCATATAAGATTGCTTCCTGATCACTATTAGCTTCGGCTGCTTCTTGTACTTCTATATTAAAACTTGGTGTGCTAATGGAACAACCTGTGTCATTATTGGTAATGGCTACAAAAATCTGTTGTGGATTGGTCACATTGGTATATGGACTCACTAGCGCATTCATTACATCGTCTGCGTCTTGTTGGTTTACGTGATAGGTCACCGTAAATAAGGCTGGGTCTTGTCCGTTTAAAACTTCCGCATCTTTCATCGTTACATCAAAATCATAAAACCCATCATTGAACAGTTCACAGGCTATAAAATCGGTCACTGCAATAACCTCTGGTAAGGGATTGACAATCAGTGTGAAGTTTACAATCGTAAAACAGCCTGTACTATCATTAGTCACTCTTACATAAATCACTTGTGGTGTACTGGTATTGGTGTATAGCGTTGGATCTAACACAGCGTTTATACCGTCTTGGGCTTCTTCTAATGTTTCGTGATAAGTTGGTGTGACGTTTGCTTCTGCGTTAAGTAATAACACTTCATCTGTCGTAAGGTCAAAGACTTCTTCCATATCGCCTGGATTGATAGCATCACAAAGAATTAAATCTGGAAGGTCTTCTGTTGGTGTTGGGTTTGGTAATACACGTATCGTAAGTGTGACTTGGTCTGTACATCCTGTATCTGTATCTGTGACGACCACATACACCGTTTGTGGATTAGATGGTGCGCCTGCTACTGAGGTATTCGCATACGCCTGTGCATCTATAGCATTGTCTTGCGCATCTGCATCGGTTTGTGTTTCGTAGTAGCTCACACTCCAACTGGCTTCACCTCCTGTGATTTCTGCGTCTTTTACGGTTAAATCAAAAACAGTGATTTCATCTGCAACCTGGTCATCACATAATTGTAATGGTGTGGGTTGTA
>NZ_AUDE01000061.1 GCF_000425305.1 Psychroserpens burtonensis DSM 12212 | reverse complement strand
TAGTTAAGAGAGGAACTCCATATGTGGTTCTTCAACAACATGCAGCTTAAAAATAAACTAGAATATTTATTAGGATTTGATCTTGGAATACGTGTATGGCACGTTGTTTTGGTTTAGCAACTAAAATAGCAAAAGAAAACGAGCCAGAGGAAAATCCGCAGGATTTTCCGAGTACACACAAAGTAAACAATGGGTTATACACGTTGTTGGCAACCGTATTTTTAATTTTTACTTATTTTAAAATTCATTAGACTAAAATCATATTCTTGATTAATATTTAGTCCGTCTTCTTCTCCATTAAAAATGGCTTTTTCGTTACCACAAATGTCGGATAACAATATTGTCAGAATATATTTTCCGCGTTTACGAGTCTTCTTTTTCTTCTTAATTATTGTTCCTTTAATGTAGCAATTCGGTTCCTCATTCAAGTTAGGATATTTTTGAATTCGATAAGCCCAAACATTTTTTCCTTGCTTATTAATTTCAAACTCAATTTTAACAGATTCATTGATTTCAAAATTGTCGAATTCTTTTTTACTCAACTCTATTTGATTTTGTTCCTTTTCTTCCAATTCCTTTCTGGAATTTTCCCAATAACTTTTGTAATACTTGATTTGTGAATCCAAGTCAATTGGTTTATTGTTCAATTCTCGATGAAAAGAGGTCAAAATTATTGATGAGATATCATCTGGATGAGAAATCCCTTTGGAATTGAAAAATCTTGATATTTGGTTTTTACCTTTCCATAATTCCCAACCATTTCTAATTCCCATTCCAGTTCCAAAATGTAATTCAGTTACAGCATCGTCCTCTTCTTTGTTTTTGAATTCCGTTTTGTCAGATTCCGACAATTCACAATTCAAATACTCAATTGCATCTTTAAGGTTTTTTGGAATGTAGTTTTCCTTATAATCTTTACAATCATCTTGCGAAAAGACTGTTCCGAAAACTAAAAGTAATATGATTGTAATAGTGTTTCTCATATGGTTGCCAACGTTGTTGTGTATGGACCGTTGCGTGTGAAAGCACGAACCATTAAAGATACAAAACTACGCTGGAAAATTCCCAAGAATTTTCCAGATGAGCACAGACCCAGCAATGGTTTATACACGGTGTTAGCCACAGTTATTTCAGTTTTTCAATTATTTCAATTATCTCGTTTCCTTCTCCCATTTTCAATTCTTCTCGTTCTAATTTTACATATGGAATTCCACCTTTAATGTATTTTAAGACACCATTTTTATCCAAAAATAAATTCATAGGATATGCTTTCATTCCTAAAAAGTCAGTAAAATCTTTAGCGTCAACAAGATGCTTGAAATTGAAAGGATGTTTTTTTAAGAATTTTTCAACGTCTTTAGTGTTTTCATAAGTAATTGCTATAAAATTAAAGTCGTCTTTATACTTTTTCTTAATTTCATTCAAGATTGGCATTTCGTCTATGCAAGGTGCACATTTAGTAAACCAAAAGTTAATCATTGTTGGTTTACCTTTTAGTTTTTCAGAGTTGAAATTTTTTCCTTCTAAAGTTTTTAAGTCAAATTTTGGGAAATCCTTATCTTTAAATTCAGATAAAGGTCCAGCTGTAATAAGTTCATCGTGTTTTTTGTCGCTTATATTAAAAGTTACTTTAGAAATTATAGAATCTTTTTTAGTTTCAGTTTCCTGTATAGTTAAGTTTGCATATACTTTTTTTCCAAGAGCTTTTTCCATTTTAACTTCCATTTCAGAAAGTTTATTTTTCACTTCAGATTCTGTCATTCTATTTTTTCCATCCGTAGTATAGTAGGTGGTTTGTGAGTAAGTGATAATAGAAGTAAAAATCAATAATAATGTAATCAGATTTTTCATAGTTGTGTTTTTTTTAATTGTGGCTAACGGAATTGTGTATGGTTAGATTCTGTGTTAGCAAACAACAAAAATCCTATATTTTTTTCTATTTTTGTTTTTCAAAACGGCTTTAAGCTAGTTTCTAAA
>NZ_AUDE01000060.1 GCF_000425305.1 Psychroserpens burtonensis DSM 12212 | reverse complement strand
TGTTTGCTTACGAAAATCCTCGCGGATTTTCTATCCAGTATCTATTTATTAACTTAGTTACTTAAACACGCAACAAACCATATACAATCACGTTAGCGGTCATTGCTCAATCAGCTCCAAAAAAAAATTAAATCACTCTAAAGTGGTTTAAAATAAGATGTAAAAACGTACTCGGGTTTTTGTGGATGACCGAAATCTAATATGAATATCGGAATCAATCAAAACGCAACTGTTGCGTATCTCAAATCTCACTCTTATATAATAATACTCAACGGATTTACGAATCATTACGACACTGTTGCGACGGACTGATCTTCTGCAGGGATCATTAGTTATGTGTTCAAATAGTGAAACAAAATAACGACCGCTAACAATATGTATAAAAAATGCTTATTTTGGTGCTTAACTAAATGATTGTGTTCTGTTTGCTAACGTCTGATTTTCCTTCGGAAAATCCTCTTGCACAAACACGCACATTCTATACACGTAACGTTGTGTTTAATTAAAAAGGAAAGTATAACGAGAAACATTGGTAAAGGAATAAGTGATGAACAAATTAAAAAACTCATATAACTACAGATTAAAAAAATGCAGAATAAACAAAGTACATTCCAAAACAGGAATTAAAGACACAGTGTTTATGGACTTAAATACTTCTGAAATAATTACTAATAGCTATTTTAAAGAGTCAAATTATCAATTTGAACTAAATCCTTATAAACCTTATTTTTTATTTCGACTGCTTTGGACAATCAAAAGTCTAATAGCTAAAATTAAAGTAGTGACAATAAAGAAGTTTAGAGCATGGTCTTTATTAGAAAAGATATCAATAACATTAACAATATTAGTTGGATTAATAGCATTGTACGAATTTATCATAAAACCAAGTATTTAATAATTTTTTTAAACATAATAAGCTATGAAAACAATTGAATTAACACTCGCTAATATCTAAAGATTCACTTGCGTTAAAGGAAACAGTTGAAGAAATTAAAAAACTTCTTTCTGAATAATAGAATTATAACCTATTGATTCCATGCAATTTTCTAGTATCTCTTTTGCATCATCGTAAGTTTGACCTTTTAAAGAACGAATAATAGATGTTTGAATTTCTTGAATCTCTTTTGACATGAAATAACTAAACACAACACCGTACATAATACATTGCTACTAATCGCTTATCAAAAAGTTATAGCGATACTCGGTAGATGTTGCTAATTTATGTGGTTAATACTAAATTTACGCAACGTACCATATACATAACCGTTGTATGCAATGCGAAAAAAACCAACGTTATAAATATATAAAGAAGTAATTGAATTAAAACGGAGTAAGCCGAAAACCAATTAGAGTAGGCATAAAAAAATGATTATGACTAAAATATTCTCGTCGAAAGCAATTTCATTTGTTTGCATATTATTCATTTTTGGTTGTTCTCAAATAGACAAATCAAAATCAATTTCATCAGAAAGTGATAATTCAGAACTTGCCGAGAAAGAACTCGATAGTGCTTTTAAAAAAATGTGGAAAAATGTGACTCTCACAAATGCGACTGAATATTTCAAGACTGATGTTTCCGACGATTTCTTTACTATAAATGCAGATGGAATTGTTCAAAATAAGGCGGAATTACTTGCTGACACAAAAAGACTTGAAATGCTTGAAATTTTGAGTTTTGAGTTTTTCGACCAAAAGATAAAATTTTATGACAATGTTGGAATTATTAATGGGCGAATCAAAGCATTTTCAGACGGAACATATGTTGGCGAGATTTTTTATACCGCAATATTTGTGAAATATAACGACACTTGGAAGTATGAAAATTGGCAAGGAACTTGGACAAAAGACTCACCGCCACCACCATCTTTTGACTCAGAGAATGAATCAAAATAAATTAACTGTATGAAAGCACTGCATACAACACGGTGTATAATTAATTGCTTTGGCAGGTGCTCATCTGGAAAATTCCTTCGGAATTTTCTCTAGTCCGTATTTGTTTATTAATTTAGTTGCTTAATCACGCAACTAACCATACACATCACGTTAGCCACAATTATGAAAAAAATTCTGCTACCATTATTAATAATCGGATTTATTCTTGTTTCGTGCAAAAAAAATGATTT
>NZ_AUDE01000059.1 GCF_000425305.1 Psychroserpens burtonensis DSM 12212 | reverse complement strand
TTAAATTTGAACTTGTAAGAAATATCAATAAATAAAATCTAACTATTAGTTGTTCTTTATTCATTCCGTATTGTTTTTTTCGCATTGCTACCAACAATAGGGATATGGATAGTAGTATCCTGTAGGGATGCTATTATTTATATCCCATGTTATGTTTAGTTTTTTTATCCAAAGCTAAGAAATATTTTATTTCCATCCATTGGGACAAAAAAAACGGAGTTTGAGTAATCACCCAAACATTGATAAGTCAAAACGTTTTTAATTGCCAGGGTATCTTATTTCTTATAAGGTCAATATAGGAAGTCAGAAACAATGGAATGATTGTTTGAAATTCATTACAAAAATATAGCTATTTACAAGGTACTATTCTGATAATGAAAAAAATACGACTTGACTTTCTAATTTTTTTTCACTACCTTGATCAAAGTCTTTTAGACGTTACACGTTTACAAATTCTGATTTGTACGATGCAATCGCTAAGACTTTGAGTCTGTCAATTATTATTGACAGGTACCTTGTGAATAGCTTCCTTATTAAAATTTTAAACAATTCAGTTAAAGACGTTTTTCCGCGGGATTGGTCAAATTAAACCTAACGGAATTGTGTATGGTTAGTTGCGTGGCTAAGCACCTAATTTAGCAAATAAATCACAGATAGAAAATTCCAGCGGAATTTTCCAGATAAGCACTTGCCAAAGCAATTAATTATACACGGTGTTGTATGCAGTTATTTTATCAGTCGAAATGAATTCAGAAACGATTCAATTAATTCTTGTTCCTCTCCAAGATAGGTTAAATGATAAGACCTATTTCCAACAAAGAAAATTTTCCCTTTAATTCCTCCTTTTACTCCTCTCGGAACATTCGCATCGGGATTCAAAGAAAATTCATAATATATTCCTTCCAGATTATATTGTTCAGTTGATTCTTTTTTAGTCAATTTAAAAACTCCACCATATTTTGCTTCAGTTGTTTTTAAAATTTGGTCATAAGCTTGGTCTTTATCCCAAGATTCCATTATGTATTCAGGGAAGTCAATATATTCTGCCATATATATCATTTGTTGTCCAGCAACAGCTTGATAATTATAGATTTTATATTTATCAGTTCCAATTTGATTATCAATAACTCTTAATGCTGGTTTCATTGGAAAGTCAATTATAAAATTTCCACTTTCGGAAGAAAACTCATCAGATTCCGTTTTTTCCATTTCGGTTTTGTCTTTCGTTTGTGATTGACAAGAATTAAGAGTGAAAATTGTCAGAAGGATAATCAATAAATTTCTATTCATAAGGTTTTGTTTTAATTGCATACAACGGTTCGGCTATGGTTAGTACGGGAATTAAAAGTAACTAAACTTTCGATTAAGCACTTAGCCAAAACTTTTTGTTTTGTTTTATTTTTTTAGTTCTAAAGCCAAATCAAAAAGATTTGGCGGACTTGGTTAAATGCATTAAACTTTGGGTTAAGCACTAAACCCCGTATTAATTATAGCCATTGTTAGCAAATCGTTTTTAATAATATTTTATGACCTCATTATCAGGTTTTTGTACTGTACCTTTTTTCGAATCTATTAGAATTGTCTCAGACGTTCCGCTTCCATTCTTCATATTCCACTTTCTAATCTGCCAAAAAGAAGAGTTCTCTTTATTTATGAAATCAATCTCCAAACTAGGCATTTCCAAATCATATTCTTTCGCTATTTCTAAAGCTTTGAAATATGAGATTTTATTTTTCTTATCGTAATCAATAATGCTATCAATTTTGCCTTCCTTAGAGTAAAACTCCCATTGCCCAACACAAATTCTATTGTCAGCTGTCATAGTTCCCTTTTCCTTTATTTTTTTATTCGGATAAAATCTTTTCCAATAATATAGTTTTATGTTATTCTTCCATAATATTTCTACGTGTCTTGTTCCAGACAAATATTTACCTTTAATAACCGTAAAATCCAAACTGTCTTTTGCTTTTCTATTTTCAATACTTACAAATTCAGGGTTTGGATTACTAGATATTGGGCCTTTGAAAATTAATTCATTTCGTAAAGTTGTTTTTGAAGTTATACAGCTTATAAAAATGATTGAAATGATTATTAATACTTTATTTTTCATTCAGTTTAGATATTCAGAAACTTGTAATAGGTGAATGTTAGTTTTCAATTAGTTAAGTTATTCTATCAGATGTTTGCTAACGTGTTCGTGTATGGTTAGTTGCGTTGGCTAGCAACTAAATTAGTAAAAGAAAACGAACCAGAGGAAAATCCGTAGGATTTTCCGAGTACACACAGAACGAGTAATTAATTATACACGTTGTTAGCCACTGTTATTTTATTAGCTTAATTTTATAATACATATGAATATCTCTTCCGTAATTGTCTTCTTTTGTTCGGAACACTCGTAAATTTC
>NZ_AUDE01000058.1 GCF_000425305.1 Psychroserpens burtonensis DSM 12212 | reverse complement strand
TTTCCAGAAATTTAAACATTTATTTGCTAAATTGGCTTATTAAAAACTCGAAGGTAAAGTTTTTAAATCCCTTACTATTCATATATTTAACGTTAGCCACAATGTAACCATACCAATGAACAAAAGGATAATAACGATAATGACTCTAACTTCTATTTTAAGTTTTTTCGGATGCAAAAAACAACCTGAACAATCAAAAGACGAAATTGAAATGGACAAAATATTAGATGATTGGAATAATCGGAAAACATATAAAGTTCTTACGTCCGAAATTATCAATAAAATACCTGATGACGAACTTGAACAAGCTGTTTTCGATAATATCTATGAAAATATAAAAAATGACTTTGATAATGAATTTGAAAATCTAAATAAATTATCAAATGGACAACAAGCGTTTTGGTCAACTTGGGTTTTAGAAGGAGAAGTTAATAATGGAGGATTTAATCAATTCTATTTTAATTCTAGTGGACAATTTTTTAAAATGGCTCAAATAGGATTTAAAACAATTGGAGCGGAAAAATATGCGGAATTAACTACTCGTGCGAATAAAATATACGCAGAGAACAAAAAGCGCATAGAGGAATATGACGATGGAACAATGGAAAGTTTTAGTGAATCCTATAAGGACAATCCTCTGAATAAACTTGATGATGAATTTTATGATTTAGGAGATAAAAAAAGTGTAAGCGAATTAAGAATTAAATATATTCGTGAAAACAAAACTGAATTTACAACTGAATAAAAACACAGTGGCTAACACCGTATATAATTTATTGCTAGTTTTAGCTTGCTTACGAAAGTCCAAACGGACTTTCTTTGCTAGTGTTTTATTTACTAATTTAGTTGCTTAGACACGCAACAAACCATATACATCACGTTGTGCGCAAGCTGAAAAAAATCGTAACTAAATGACAAACAAAACGATTGATATAAATGAATCCACTATAAAAAAGTATGTGGAATCGTTACGACCAGAAAATCTTGAAATTCGGGAACAAGTGGATATTGGATATTCATATGACGGAAAAGTTGTAATCCTATTTGAAATTCGGCCTGATTGGAATGACGCAAAAAAGAAACAACAATTTGATTTTGCTAAAATTCGTCATTACAAATCAAGAAAAGAATGGAATTTATATTGGATGAGAGCAAGCGGAAAATGGGAGATTTACGAACCGTTTCCCGAATCTACTCATTTAGAAAAAATAATAGAAGTTATAAAAGAAGACAAACACAGTTGTTTCTTTGGATAGTCCTAAACAAAATATCGTTAAGAATATAGCGCAAGAATTGGATTGCGGATTTGACTGTTATTATAATTCTAGTACTGATGAAATAATAGCAATTCCAAACTTCTCGCAATTTTCAGACAAAGAAGATTTTAAAGAGGCTTTTCGTGAAAGTTTAGAAAAAATAGAAAAACATCATTCAGATTTTATAAAATTCGAGGCTTTGGAAAGTTTTGAGTCTTTTAAAATTATGGAGCGTTTTGTTGAGCAAGTAGCTGACGAAAAACTTAAAACGGATTTAGAAAATATTTTGACAAATAAGAAACCGTTTCAGAATTTTAAGCATAAAATCGACCATTCTGAATTTAGACAAAGTTGGTTTGAATTTAAGCAAAGTGAGTTGGAAAAAATAGTAGAAAATCAATTAAACAGTTGAAAAGCCAGCGCACAACACCGTGTATAATTAATTGCTTAAGTAAGTGCTTATTTGGAAAATTCCGCTGGAATTTTCTCAGGTTCGTATTTGTTTACTAAATTAGTTGCTTAACCACGCAACTAACCATACACAATTCCGTTACCCAACATTTGAGAAAAATTGAACGCTAGAACAAAATACATACTTCTGATTTTAGGAATTTCAGCATTTGGATTGTCTATTTATAACAAGTACAATGCTTATACTGAAACTAGTTTTAATCCTGTCGAATTAGAATACGCTAAAGTATTTTTTGGAATTGGAATTTTTTGCGTCGGACTATATTATTTCAACAAAAATTGGCGGAATTTAATGACCAAAATAATGATTGGAGCATTTGGGATTTGTTTAATTCTAAACCTATACTTGATTGCTCAAATCTATGAAAGTAAACAAATTCAAAACCGACTTTCTGAATATTACGAATTAGATTGCGAAAAAATAACTGACCGATTCAAAGCTGATTTAAAGAACAACGAAATCAAGTATTTTTCTGGTGGTCTGGTTGGTTCTGGGAATTTATCGGAAAACATTAAAAAGTACGGAATAGAAAATTTCGAACTTGGTTGTCAAGTTTATACCAATCTGAATTGCTATAATGAACTTGTTAGTAATTATCTAAAAGACCAAAAGAATATTAATATTAACGAACTGTATGAATAATAAAAACGTTGGGTAACACAGTGTATAATTAATTGCTTGGTCACTGCCGACTTACGAACATTCCTGCGGAATATTCTATCTGTGATTTATTTGCTAAATTAGTTGCTT
>NZ_AUDE01000057.1 GCF_000425305.1 Psychroserpens burtonensis DSM 12212 | reverse complement strand
CTGTAACGTCTAATTACTTTGTCATTTCTATACATAATGTTTAAAATTATGTAGCCTTATTTCAGGACGGGTCATAATGTGCGTTAAGGGACATAGTTTACACAAGTTAAAGATCACACTTTACACTAAATTTTGACTAAGCCTTATTGATGTTTGTTTATTTCTGATGTTCATATCATCAAAGTAACCTAAAAATACATTATAATAATATACGCTCCAAATTCCATTTCCTAATTCCTCAACACCCACATATTTTCCTTTAAGAGCAATGGTTAAATAGACCCAATGTTTTGATTTCCATCTGACCGCTCCATTTTGTGTGACTTTCATTATTTTAAATTTGGAATTATAATCAAATAGTTTAATTCTTTCAGTAAAAGGACGTGTAGAAAACAGATGCACAGAAGCGGGTGTTTCCATGTCTAAAGCTTCATGTGGACGTATGTGGTTATATTCTTTTACAAAGTGATTTAAACGCCTTTGTTGCGCTTTTAAATCATAAGCTGAAGGCTTCGCACAATCCGCCTTTAAATCACGATGCATTCGTTCATGTCTTCCATTTTGTTCAGGGTGTCCTGGGTCGGAAAAAACAGGCATAATTCCGAGTTCAATAAACCAATAAGATAGTTGTGTAAATCTCTGAATTGCCCTTACAGATCCAAATGGGCTTCCGTTATCTGTGTGTATTTGTTTTGGTATACCATATGTTCTAAAAACCTTTGTAAACTCCGCTTTAGCGTTCTTTAGAGTTTCTTTATAATGTCCTTTTGCAGAGAATATAAATCTACTTTTTGAGTCCGCAATTGTGAGTGGATGACAATAGATTTTATTACCCATTAAGAACTTTCCTTTGTAATCAGCACTCCATACCTCATTACAGTGTTGAGGGTCAAAAATAGGGAAGAGAGGCTTGACTCTTTTACAGCGTTTTTGAGGTATAACTAAACCGTTTTTAGATAATATATTGTGAACGGTAACCACACTTGGGATATCGTCTTCAATACAAACGTTAAACAACAATTTTCTTATTTTTTTTGCTCCCCAGTGTTTGTGTTTTTCTTTGAGTTTTAGAATATTTTTCACGACGTCTTCCTTAGTACTATTGGGATGCATTTGAGGTGCTTTCGAATGCTCTTTTAGACCTTCAATTCCGTCTTTTTCAAACCTAGAAATGAGTTTGTAAGCAGTAGGACGAGAAATTTTAAATGCCTTGCATAATTCTGTAATCGAATACTTTTGAGTTCTCCATTCACAGATGAATTCTACTTTTTGTTCCATAGTTGTCGTTTCTTTCCAAGGCATAATTTCTGATTTTACTCAGTAAATTAGTCTTTAAAAAGTGTAAACGATGTCCCTTTAACTTTGTAAAGGATGTCCCTTTACCGTACCTAATTATTGGTAACGTTTGGTATATGGTTTGTTGCGTGTTGAAGCAACTAATTTAGTAAACAAATCACAGATAGAAAATTCCAGCGGAATTTTCGTAAGTAAGCTAGAACAAGCAATAAATTATATACGGTGTTGTGCACTGCTTATATTGTCTATTTTTTTTCAATACTAGAAGGATTATCTCCCCATATTCCATTCAATAATATATTGCTAATCTGTGGAATACTATCACTAACAGAGACCCAAGAAATATGATCAAATTGGCCTTTTTCAAATTCTAGTGTACTCGCTCCGCCAGTTGTTGCTAATCCATAATAGTTGTGACCATTTGCTGTAGCTTTGGAATAAGTGTGATGATGACCAGCAAAAACGGTTAATGCTCTATTCTTAGTTAGTTCTTCTATTTTTTTCCAATCCTTATTGTTTTCATAAAGCCACATTGGTCGATGAAGAAAAATGAAAGTCCAACTTGCAGAAGCATTCTCTTTTAAGGTCGTTTTAAGCCAATTCATTTGATGTTCACTTATTTCTCCATATTCACTTCCTGGTTTGTCTTCAGAGTTCAAAACAATGAATAAAGCAGTCTTATGTTTAAAATGATAATATGTAGATCCAAATTGTTTAATCCAATGAGCTTCCATTTTACTATTACGAAGATCATTGTTTCCAGCTACATAGAAAAAAGGAACTTTTAGTTGTTTAGTGATATTGTTAAATTCTAGCCATCTTTCTTTAATTAGTTTATCGTCAAATTTTGTTGAATCCAACTTAAAGTCTTTTGTGTCAATTAAATCGCCTACAGATATCACAAATTCGGGTTTCAGTTTATTTAATTTTTGAATTGCGTCTTCAAATACTCCTGGTCTGCGTCCTCCAGAATTATCACTAACAATTGCAAAATTAAAATCCTTTGTTTGATCTTTAAAATCAAGATGGGTCCAGGGACTTGCTTCTGTTAGCTTGTGGTCGGGGTCAGTTTTATGATTAAAATTGCAAGAAAAAAAAGAAATAGTAAGACAGAAAATGAGTAGATATTTAAGTATGTTATTCATTTTTCAATATTTATTTCAGGTGTGTCTAAAGTTGTGCACAACGTGTTTCTTTAGTTTGTATTAAATATATTTAGATAGAAAAAGAGGAGAACTATAACGTGTTTTAGAATTATAGGTCCATGACACGTACGAGT
>NZ_AUDE01000056.1 GCF_000425305.1 Psychroserpens burtonensis DSM 12212 | reverse complement strand
ACAGGCAAATAAGGTCATGCATTTAGCAGCCATGGCATACAATCTTAAAAAGTACTTGAAGTTTACACAGAAACTGTCAAAAACCAAGGCAAAAGCACTTGGCTTTTTGTTTACAGAAATGCGCACGCTTCAAAAGGGGATTTACTTCAATTTAAGATTACTAAAATTAAGTTGAGAACGAAGAGAAATAGAAAATACAGACTCTTAAAAACACTTAATAGCGTTCAATTTTGAATACATTAAGGGGTTGTGCAACGATTACCCGTGTTGTGTGCAGTTTTTATTCCGTTATTCTTTTCTTCAGATCCATTCTTTCGTGCAAAATTCTTGTTATTTCAATATAGTTTTTGCTTTCAGTTCTGTAGAATATTATGTGTCGATTTGCTTTCATTCCGAAAAGTTGCGCTGATATTCCTTCGTAGTTTTTTCCTAAATCTGGGTTTTCAGCAATTTCTTGACAATTAGAAATTAGTCCATCGTAATATTTGTCAGCTTGTTTTTCAGACCAAACCTCAAATGTATAATCCCAAATCTTAGATAAATCCTCAACAGCTTTGTTAGTTAACTTATATTCAGCCATTCGAGTGCTTTTTTGCTTTTAGAGATTCAAGATGTTTCTTTGGGTCAAAATCGTGAGCTATTCCGCTGTCAATTCCTTCTTGAATTGCTCTTTTCAATGCAATCACTTTACTTTCTTCTTCTTCTAAAAGTCTTAATCCTGCTCTAATAACTTCGCTAACGTTTTTAAATCTTCCTTTGCTTATACTACTTTGCACAAATTGGTCGAAATAATTACCGAGTGATATTGATGTGTTTTTGTTCATTTGAATACTATTTTAGTTCAAATATACCAAAAATTGGTATAATGACCAAATTTCTCAAATTGCACACAACGTGATGTGTATGGTTAGGAGTTGCGTAGTTAAGCAACTAAATTAGTAAACAAATACGAGCCAGAGAAAATTCCGAAGGAATTTTCCAAATGAGCACTTGCCAAAGCAATAAATTATATACAGTGTGCCTGTTGCACAACTCTGTTGATAAAGTTACTACAATGGTTATAAACCTGCAATAAAAATCATTAACTTACTGATATGCAAGGCAAAAAGACATATCAGGAGAAGCTGTTTACAGAATTTTTATTGAGTGAACGAGTGCCAGAGTACAACTTTTATCGACAGCTTAAAAGTGTATTAGATTTAAAGTACTTATACAAATTAACCGAACCGTTTTATGGTGTTACAGGTCAAAAGAGTATTGATCCTGTGGTTTTTTTTAAACTTTGTTTAGTTGGTTATTTGGAGAACATCATTAGTGATAGAAAATTAATGCAACATTGCAGTATGCGTTTGGATATTCTATTTTTTATCGATTATGATTTGGATGATGAATTACCCTGGCATTCTACCATTAGCCGAACACGGCAACTCTTTCCAGAAGATATATTTGAAGAAGTTTTTACCAATGTACTGCACATGTGTATTGAAAAAGGTATGGTTAGTGGTCATACACAAGCTATAGATTCGCCACCAATAAAAGCGAATGCATCCATGGATAGTTTAGAACTTAAAGTACCTGAAGAATATTTAGCTTCACATTTACAGAAAATACGTCACATTAGTGCGATGGATAAAGAAATCCCATTACGAAAAAGTAAAGAAAATAAGGCCAGTAAAGAACAGCAAACCATAAGTGCCAATCAGCAGGAACTTGGAGCAATAAAGAGCAGGAATAAAAAGTGGTCAAAAGACCAAGACCAGCGTCAAGGAGCAGGAAATAAAGGCAGTAAATACACAAGCAATAAAACCCATTATAGTCCTACAGACCCAGATGCTCGCATTAGTGTTAAACCAGGAAAAGCTAGAAAGCTTAATTACATGAGCCAATTAAGTGTAGATACGGGACACCATGTTATAACGGATATTTGGGCTTACCATGCCGATAAAAGAGACAATCAGTATTTACAAGATATAGTCGGACGTTTAAAACCGAGATTAAACCGTTCAGGATTGCTTTGGCATAATTGCGTGGCTGATACAGGCTACAGTAGTGGTGAGCACTATGCATTTTTGGAGCAGATTAACTTACAGAGTTTTATTCCACCTCACGGCACCTATAAAGGCGGTCCAGATAATTTTCATCACAATAGAGATCAAGACCATTATGTTTGTCCTCAAGGCGAGATTATTCCCTTTAAAAAAGTATTTAATGATTATCGTACAGAAACCTTAAAAAAGGAATATCGCAGTACAACACATCAATGTAAGGACTGCTCAATAAAGTTGCGCTGTTTGGGTAAAACTGCCAAAGAGAAAAAGTTTTCTGTAACGTATTACAAAGCAGAATATGAATGTAATATAAAACGTGTAAATAGTCCGCAAGGCATTTATATGAAAGGCAAGTGCCAAAGCACAGTAGAACCTGTTTTTGGAACACTCACCCAATTTATGGGTTTAAGAAAAATAAATACCATAGGAATAAAACAGGCAAATAAGGTCATGCATTTAGCAGCCATGGCATACAATCTTAAAAAGTACTTGAAGTTTACACAGAAACTGTCAAAAACCAAGGCAAAAG
>NZ_AUDE01000055.1 GCF_000425305.1 Psychroserpens burtonensis DSM 12212 | reverse complement strand
AGCAACTAATTTAGCAAATAAATCACAGATAGAATATTCCGCAGGAATGTTCGTAAGTCGGCAGTGACCAAGCAATTAATTATACACGGTGTTGTAAAACGTTTTTACTCCTTATCAAATAATTTAGACAATAATGTACCTACAAGTACTGCAATTCCAATTCCGATTATCGCTTCGCCAAGATTGGTAGAATTACCTTTATTAGTTAATTCCTTTTTATTCTTATCGTAATCAGTTTTATTTATATAACCACCTTGAAGTAGTAAATCCAAATATTCATTCTTTTCTTCAATTGTAGCGAGATTGTTATTAATTCTGTATAGTAAAAAGCGAATTCTATTGTCGATATTTATATTATTCTGTATCATTTTTTCTTACCATTTTTATTGAATTCGTCATCAAGTGCTTGCAATGCTTTTTTCTCTAAAATCTCAATAAATTTTTCGTGATGTTGTACCTTGTTTTCTAATTCTTTAACTCTTTCCTCAATTTTATGTTTATGAGTATAGTAAATACCAAGAACTGTTCCAGTTGCAACAATGGTTGATGCTATAATTGTAATTAATGTCCAAGAGGTTTCCATTATTTTTAATTTAGAAAAAGATTTTAATCAATTATATCAAGTGTGTCTTGATGAAATAATTCTTCTTGTCTTTTTCCGTCTAAAAACCATTGACAATCAACATTTCCTGTGAAATTGTCAAATTTGCTTGTTGAAATATTCAAATTCATATGTAATTTAGAAATTGTCATTTCAGGTCCGCCAGATTTTAATTCCACATTATCTCCGATTTTAAATTTTGGTTTGATTTCATTCATATTTTTCAATTTAGTTAGTTTTTTTCTTAAATGTTTTACAACGTCTCGGCTATGGTTAGTACGGGAATTAAAAGTAGTGAACTTTCGATTAAGCACTTAGCCAAAACTTTTTATTTTGTTTTATATTTTTTGTTCTAAATCCAAATCAAAAGATTTGGCGGATTTGGTGAAAAGCACTAAACTTTGGGTTAAGCACCAAAACCCGTATTAATTATAGCCATTGTTATATGCTGGCTTTTTTATTCTCTTAGTGGTTGTGAACATACATATGTCACTGGTTTAGATTTTCTCTTAGGATAGGCTTCTTTCCTTTCCTCAAGTGTTGCATATTCACATATACTTTTTCTGTAGCTCCTATAATCAATAATGTTAAGTATTAAATCACGTAAAATATGGTCTAATTTCTGATAATTGATAAACATTTCTGTCGAATTTTCACCAAATTCACCATTGTGAACAGCAGAATGCCTTTCTTTTGTTACTAGGTTTTCAACATTTTCATTAATGGGTATACATCCAAATTCGAATAGGTCATACATTTTTTGAACAGTACTGTTTTTTCTCCTATTTAATTCTCCAAGCTTTGATTTAAATATTCCAAAAGCATTTTTATTTGTTGAGTTTATGAGTGATTTTTTGGAATCCAAAACTTTAAAAATAGATTCTTTCACTGTGTTTTCCCAAATATCATTATCTATTAGATGCTCATCAAAAACATTAATTGATTTTTGATGATTAGAACAAAATTTTTCTAGTGCATTAATAAGGATTGAATATGCTTGATGTATACCTGAAGTTGAATGGGCAGAATTAATTGAAGCCACAATTGAGGTTAATTCTAACTCTAAATCATTATGATAGAAAGAGTCGAAGCAATTTCTAAAGGTTTGTTGGAAAATCGAAGAGCTATGTGAGTGATGTTCATTAATTGGAACATAATCGCTTGTATTCGTGTTTAAACTTTTGGTGAAGGAATAATTATAAGCTATTTGTGAATCTGAGCCATCAACCTTATAGTAATCTCCTGTTAATTCTCGTCTAACATAGACACTTCCTCCATTTAATAAAGATAAAAAACCTAAAAGTTGTTTTTTGAAAACTTTATAATGTTCAAAAGTCAAACGACCATAACCGCCTGTTCTCGTAAAATCTATCTGAATAGTATCATTTGTTTTAGATTTATTGAAAATTAAATGAAAGTAGTTTTCTCTATAACCTTCAATTTGAATATGTAATGTGCAACTTGTGTGGTCGAAATTGACATTAAATTTATCAACCTCCCCATATTGTCTGTACTTTTTTATATCCGTTCGGTCAGCAAACTTTGTATTGAAACCCTCTATTTCTATAAATAGGATTGCATCTTCAATATTATCAGATTCTTCTTTTGGTAAATCGCTTTCCTTTTCTGTTAGTTTAACATAATTTCTACAAACGAATTTGGCTTTATAGTTTTTGTGTTTGTACAAAGTGAAAGTCAAATCTTTAATTTCTATTTCGAATCCTTTTTCTGTTATTCCATTAAGATTAAATCTACGAGAAAAGTCTTCATCCTCAAAAAATCCTTCTTTCAGGAATGTTTCTAAAAAATAAACTCCATTCTCTTCAAAAACTAAGGCAAAAGGTAATTCACAACTTTTGTTTTCGTTAGTTAAAGTTCCTTTAGTTATGGTATATCTATGATTCAAATTTCAGTTCGGTTTTTAGCTTGCATATAACGTTGTTGTATATGGTTTGTTGCGTATTTCAAGCAACTAATTTAGTGAATAATTACCGACCAAGAAAGTCCGCGAGGACTTTCGCAAGTAGG
>NZ_AUDE01000054.1 GCF_000425305.1 Psychroserpens burtonensis DSM 12212 | reverse complement strand
ACTAGCTTAAAGCCGTTTTGAAAAACAAAAATAGAAAAAAATATAGGATTTTTGTTGTTTGCTAACACAGAATCTAACCATACACAACAACGTTAGCGACAATGCACTACGCAAATTTTTGCCAGCTTTTTTCTTCGCGATTTTTTTTTTGACTTTTAAGCCAAATAAAACAAAAAACTCTACTCTTGAAAACCATGTTTGACGTCGGACTCGTTTCTCGTCCGCCAAATTCTGTTCCGTAATGATCTGCGTCGCTCACCTACTCTACTACGTCGGACTAACAAGCTGAACGGCTTATCTTAGCGGTTATTAAAAACACTGTCGCTAACATCACCTATAATTCATTACGGCGGAATTTCCTATCGGAAATTCCCTGCATTTTTGCTATCTTTCGGTCAACACCGGAATAACACTGCGTGTCATTCCGTAACAAACCATAGCCAATCCGTTGTAGGCCATTCCTCTTTTTTCGGGAAGGAAAATAATTACTTTAAGGTAACGTTTTAGATCCCGAAAAGAAGAAAAATACATCTGAAAATAATAAATATAAGTAATTGATTTTCAAAACATTGAAAAAACGTTACTCAGAATTTAAAACCATTTATATTAACCATAAAAATTCACAATAATGAAAAAATTAACTCTGACAATCCTGACTCTAGCAACTTTATTACTTGCATCGTGTGATACAAAAAAAATAGAAGTGTTAAGTGACCAAGATAAAGCAACTATTAAAACGGAGGTTGAAGTAGTAATTAATCAAATTATTGAGAATAGTGAAGCTGGAAATTTTGAAAAGGCAACCGAACCTTACTTAAACAGTCCTGAATTTATTGCCATTAGCAATGGAGTAGTTGCTGATTATACTGGTTATATAAAATCAAATAAAGAATATTTTGGTGCAGTGGCCCATCAAAAGTACAATGAAACCAACATTCTATTTACATATATTGACAAAAAGAATGTCATTATGACTTATATTGGAACAGGACATGCAACATTTAAAGACAAGCAGCAGTTCAAAATAGATCCATTTGCAGCAACATTAGTTTTTAAAAAGATTGATGATTCGTGGAAAGTAACATACTCTAATGAATTTGCAACTATTACTCCTGTTGCCGAGGATTCAACTAACACAAAATAAATACACGGCCTACAACAATGTATATAAAAAATAGGCGAATTAGTACCAAAATCAAAGGTTTTGGTTCGTATCAAACTTTGTGCTTAAACGAAAGTTTCGTGCTTTGTAATCGCCTACTTTTCATATACTAACCGTTGTAAAACATTTGACTAAACCAAAACGCTTGTTTACTTAACAAACAAACTACTTAACTAATTTACTCTTTCATAATATCTAAATGATAAATAGATTTATGGAAAACAATCAACTATGACTAAAAAAAGTGTAATCATAATTTCTCTATTATTTTATTTTTCATATTCCTTTTCACAGCAAAAAGACACAATTTATGGAAAAGTAAAATCTGTTAGAGAACAACTTTCATTTTTAGATAAAAATCACCAGAACATGAAATTATTTAGTAATGAAGGTGATTATGGACATCATGGGTTTTCTAATGCTAAATTCACAAAAGACAGGTTTCATAGTTGGTGGTATAAAACACCTTTTGTTCATTATTCAAATTATTATAAAGAATTTAATGAAAAAGGAAAACCTACAAATGAAGTATGGTTTTATAAAGATGGAGATACTGTAACTACTTACAAATATAAATACGATAAGAAAGATAATTTAATTCAAATTAAAGATATCTATGAAATAGACGATTATACTTCTCGAAATTTCACATATAACTATAAGAACAAAATAAGTTCTTCTATATATTACGCATCATATGATCCGAATTTATACTCATACACAGCATATGTTTATGATTCAATTTCTAATTTAATCAAAATAAAAAGATTTGATGAAGATGGAGAGCGTTCAAGTTGGAAATATAAGTATGATAAAAAAGGAAGAAAGATTGCAGAAATAGTTCACAAACCTTATGTGTATATAAAAAAAGGGAGAACTACTTCATCGAAAAGGGATAGTATTGGTCTAAATAAAGTTAGTGTTAAATATTATTACGATTCTAATGACAATCTTTTAGAAACTGAGCATTATGATTATAGTTCTTATGATAATCTTCCTTCAAAACTTTCTCGAAAAATTCAGAATATATACAAAAATGACTTATTAGAAAAAGTGTTATACATTACTGATACAATTAATAGTTTTACAGAATACTCTTATGATAATCAGAAAAGAAAGACATCAGAAGTCATAACATTTATAAAATACACAGACAGTAATCGCTCATCAGAATATTTTTATAATAAGAAAGGAAATATTAAAAAATTGATTTATACAGAAAAGAACAAACCTGTTATTGTAGATTTTGAGTACTACTTTGACAATCAAAATAACTGGATTAAACAAATCAAATCTGTTAATGGAAAAAAGCTATTTGTTTGGACAAGAGAAATTAATTATTATGACTAAAAACGTTTTACAACAACGTGTATAATTAATTGCTGGTTCTGTGTGTACTCGGAAAATCCTATCGGATTTCCCTCTGGTTCGTTTTCTTTTACTAATTTAGTTGCTAGCCAACGCAACTAACCATACACAACAACGTTAGCTGTAATAATGACCCGTCCTGAAATAAGGCTACATAATTTTAAACATTATGTATAGAAATGACAAAGTAATTAGACGTTACAGCGAACC
>NZ_AUDE01000053.1 GCF_000425305.1 Psychroserpens burtonensis DSM 12212 | reverse complement strand
TTATCTTTAGATTATAAAACACCAAATATGGTATATAAATTATCAGCTTAATTCAATTTTAACCTGTAGCCATATTTCAGGACAAGACATTACCAGTGATCAAAAAACTACAACTTTTTAACTTTAATTATTACTGCTTTAAGCAAAATAATTACTGCTTAACTTTTTTTTCGCCTTTTCTTCATTCAAAATTTCATAGAATTGTCTTCTAAAACAAAAGATAATGATAGAAAAAATTAGAAAACTATATAAAGAAAAATTATGGGTAAAAATGATAACAGTTACGCTAGTTGTTATAATATCTGTAGCTGTTATGTTACCGGTTGTTAAAATCGCAGAATTATTTGGCATTAATATTAGGGAGAATGCAAGCATAAATTTTAAAGTTACATTCAGTTATATCTTCTTTTTCTTCTTGCTTGGAGTTTGTACTATCACCACCATATGGTTAGCACAAAAATATATCCACAAAAAATCACTTTCAGAACTAGGGTTAAGCCGTAAAATATGGTTACCAGCATTAATAGGATTTATTATTGGAACTATTATATTCTCTTTAAAATATTTTATTCTATACTTAAATGGAGCGAGTATAACATTTACCAAGATTATTTCAGAAGACGTAACATTGATCACTTATTTAGGTTATTATTTATATTTCTTCTTTGGTTTTATATTTTGGAATTCATTCATTGAGGAAATAGGAATGCGAGCATACCCAATTCAAAAGCTCAAAAACCATATCAACCCACATATTATTTTTACAATAATGGGACTAATATTTACGATAGGTCATTTTTTTCTAAACGACTTTAGTCTAGTTTATTTTTTAAGTCTATTTATATATTCATACATTTTTTCATTAGTATACTATTACTCAAATTCTATTTGGTTTGTTGTTGGAATACATAGCGGTTCGAATTGGGTAGCATTTTCATTTTTCGGAAAGAGTAATTGGAAATTAGGAGGTCTTTATAATACTAAAATAATTAGTGACCCAAGCTGGATAAATGATTGTATATATCTTATTATTTTATTTGTCATTTTACTATTAATTGCATTTCTAAACAAGAAAGGAGTTTTTAGAAAATATTTCCCTAAAACAAATGAAATTCCAAATACAATTATGTAAATTTCCATAATATGAAAAATAATGTGTTTAGAATATATCCTTTACTATTTATACCATTAATAGGATTAATCTATTATACTACATTTTTTATGATGAGTAAAACTGTAGATTCGAGTTATGGTTTTGATTGGTTTGTTGTAGGCATAATTACAATTCAATTTGGAGTTATTTGGCTACTTGCTCAATTATCTCTTAACGCATTGACAAAAAGAGGGTGGCAAATGAATCTCAAGTTGTTCATTCTTGGAGTTCTTGCCATTGTCCTCATAAACAATTGCCTTTACTTTATACTCAGAACTGTTTATATATCATTTTATCACCCTGAGTTTCCTACATTCAATCTCTTTATGCTTTCACTCAGCACACTTGAAGGTTTTTTAAAAGGAATTATATTACTTAGTATGTTATTCAGTTTTAACTTTTTCAAACGCTGGAAAATTGAGTATAAAGAAAATGAACGTTTAAAGAGAAACGAGCTAGAGCTTCAAAATAGAGCGTTAAAAAGTCAATTAAATCCTCATTTTTTGTTTAATAACTTAAATACCTTATCTGGGTTAATACAGCAAGATCAATCCATCGCAAATGACTTTCTTAAGGAAATGTCTGATATGTATCGTTACATCTTAAAAACCACCGATAAAGAAGTTGTTTCCTTAAAAGAGGAGGTTCAGTTTGCTGAAAATTATAGTTACTTACTGAAAAAACGATTTGGTAAAAATTTTAATTATTCTATCGATGTAAATGATTTAGACTATATGCTTCCTCCTATATCTTTGCATTTATTACTAGAAAACATTGTAAAACATAACAGAATTGATGATAAGCATCCAATGCACTTCACTATTAAGCAAAATGAGGATTACTTATCTGTTGAAAATAAAATAAACTTAAAAAACAATGTAGATTCTACAAAAAAAGGATTGTATATTTTAGCAGAGCAATATAAATTTCTAACGAATAAAAATGTTATTATTAAAAATGAAGACAATCTGTTTTTCGTTAAATTACCTTTATTAAAAATTAAATGATAAATGTTTTAATTATTGAAGATGAAGAGAGTGCTTTTGAAAACTTGAAACGCATTTTATTCGAAATTAATCAATCAACCAACATTGTCAGTTGGTTGCAAAGTGTTGAACAATCTATTGATTGGTTTAAATCTAATGCATTACCAGACATCATTTTTTTGGACATTCACTTAAGTGATGACCTTAGTTTTAAAATTTTTGAAACTGTAGATGTAACCTGTCCAATTGTATTTACAACAGCTTATGATGAATTTGCAATAAAGGCTTTTGAATTAAATAGTATTGACTATTTACTAAAACCCATCACACAAAAAACCGTAGAAAAGGCATTAAACAAATATCATTCTAATGTTTTACCTAATGCAACACCTTTTGATAAATTGATTGAAGATTTAAAATCAATATCCAATAATAAGAATTATAAAGAGCGTTTTTTAGTTAATAAGGGTGACGAATTAAAAATAATTCTAACTTCAGAAATTGCATATTTTTATAAAAAAGACTTTACATATATTGTGTTAAATAATGGTGACAGGTATCCTATAAAATTCACATTAGAAGAACTTACGGGATTATTAAATTCAACTTATTTTTATCGAATTAATCGTCAAGTAATTACCAATGTAAAAGCAATATCAAAAATCTCACTTTGGTTTAAAGGAAAATTAAAATTACATCTTATTCCTGAATATGAAGAAACTATATTTGTTAGCAGAGAAAAATCTACAGACTTTAAAAATTGGATGGATAAATAAAAACTATTGGTAACAATCTGTATAGTTAATGGCTACATTTTGCTAAATTTGAAGTTCAGTTATTTTAACAAAGTTCTGTGTTAAACTGAAAGTTCAGTAATTTAAATACGCCACTAACCATACAGGAACCGTTGTGCATCATTATGACCCGTCCTGAAATAAGGCTACATAATTTTAAACATTATGTATAGAAATGACAAAGTAATTAGACGTTACAGCGAACCTTTTAAATT
>NZ_AUDE01000052.1 GCF_000425305.1 Psychroserpens burtonensis DSM 12212 | reverse complement strand
CATTTATCTTTAGATTATAAAACACCAAATATGGTATATAAATTATCAGCTTAATTCAATTTTAACCTGTAGCCATATTTCAGGACAAGACATTAGACATTAATACTTAAACCAACAATAATGAGACTGACTTTACTTTTTTTAATGGCACTTTTAATAGGCTGTTCTAATGAAACCAAAATTGAAAAATTAGAAATGTCTGCGGACAACCCTTTTAATGTAGAACTCAATGAACCTATTGATTATGCAAAGGTTACAGCAGACCATGTAAAAGCATATGTAAACGTAACAATTGTCAATACAGTATTGGATTTAGATAACATAAAAAGCACAGATGGTCTGAATTTCAAAAATACATTTGGCGTATATGACAAGATTTCAAATGATTTAGAAAAAGCAAATAATAATGCTTTTATGCTCAATTGGGTTTCACCCGATTCAATTACTAGAATAAAAGGAACAAAAGGTTATCAAAAAATAGACTCTTTATATACCGTTATTGGTTCCGATAAAGAATTATACAAGACCTTTCAGTCATATGCAAATTCAGAAGAAGGCAAATCCCTAACTGGCCTCAAAAAAAGACTGGTAAATCAGGTTCTCAAAAAATTTGAACAATCTGGGGTAAATCTAAATGATGAAGACTTAGTAACTTATAAACAACTTTCTGCAGAGATAAATGAACTAACATCACAGTTTTCTACCAATATGAATAGCGCTAAGGAAATGATAGTGTTAGATGAACAGGAGGCAGATGGACTGCCAGAAAATTTTAAGGATACCTACGGTTTAGATAATGGAAGCTATGAGATTCCTGTAATTAATGCTACCTATGGTACTGTTCTTAGTAATGCAACTTCCAGTGAGGTTCGTAAAGCTTTTGTTATGAAAAAAACAAATATCGCAGCGGACAAAAACTTAACAATATTGGATTCTTTGATTAGTAAACGAGATCAATTGGGAAAATTAATGGGGTTTGATTCCTATGCAGGCTATAACCTTGAATCAAAAATGGCTAAAACGCCAGAGCGTGTTTGGGAGTTTATTGATGGATTGGTCGCAGAGTCAAAAGCTAAAGCGTTGCAAGATGTTGAAATTTTAAAAACAGTAAGAAATGAAGATCAAAAAACACCAAGTGATGAAAGCCCAGTAAATTCATGGGATATTGGCTACTATAAGAATCAATTATTAAAAACGGAGTATCAGGTAGATTATGAGAAAATGCGAGATTATTTACCTATGGATTCGTGTTTAGAGGGGATGCTTACCCTGTACCAAGAACTTCTAGGGCTGGAATTTAGAAAAATGGAAAATCCTTCTGTTTGGCACAAGGATGTTACTATGTACGAAGTGTTTGATGGTGAAAAATTGAAAGGACGCTTCTATTTAGATTTATATCCAAGACCCAATAAGGAGACATGGTTTTATGGAGTGAATTTTAATAATGGAATTCAAACTAACGATGGATATGAAGTTCCTGTAGCCATGCTTTTAGGTAATTTCACTAAACCAACTGATAAATTACCATCTCTATTAAGCTTTCGAGAATTAAACACCTTATTCCATGAATTTGGACATATAGTTAATGTGATGTCATATGAAGGAGAGTTTAATTTATTATCTCATACCAAATCTGATTTTGCAGAGGCGATGTCGCAGATATTCGAAAATTGGATAAATGATTACGATATTTTGAGCTCCTTTGCAAAACACTACAAAACAGGGGAAGTATTTCCAAAAGCATTGTTTGACAGTAAGAGAAAAGCTAAAAATGTATCCTCTGGTTTATCAGCACAAAGCTCATTGAGGCGATGTATTTATGATATGAATTTATACAACAAATACAACCCAGATGAGCCATTGAATACCGATGAATTATGGAAAAACATTGACACCCAAATGGGTGTGATGGATGGCCACATTGAAGGCACTCATACACAAGCTAGCTGGATTCATATTAATACCCATCCTGTTTATATGTATGGCTATTTATGGTCCGAAGTGTACGCACAAGATATGTTTACTGTATTTGAAAAAAATGGGTTGAGAGATACTGAAACAGGAGTGAAATACCGAAAACTTATTTTGGCAAACGGTGGCCAAAAGGATATTGATAAAGCGGTTGCAGAGTTTTTAGGAAGACCTACTAATAATAAAGCTTATATCAAGAGCCTTGGATTGGAATAGGAAAAAACTGCGTAGAACATTGGCTATAAGTAATTGCTTGTTCACGCCTACTTCTGAAAATCCTTGCGGATTTCCAACTTGGTGTGTACTTGCAAAGTTAAGTGCTAACCCACGCAACTACTCATAGCCTAGACGTTGTGCTTCATTATAACAAACCGCTAACCAATGATAAAATTTTTTAGAAAAATCCGACAAAACTTCCTGATGGAAAACAAAACTGGAAAGTATTTTAAGTATGCAATTGGAGAAATAATTCTTGTTGTTATTGGAATTTTGATAGCATTACAAATTAACAATTGGAACACCGAACGTCAAAACGAGAATATCAGAACCTCTTTTCTCAAAAAATTAGATGCAGAATTAGACTACAATACGAATAGATTAGATACTCTGTATAGTAAGTTAAATGACATTAAAGAACAAAATATTAAATTATATGACACTGTGTTAATTGGTATTAAGCAACACAATTTAGAAACTTACTTAAAACACCACGGATTTAATGCTAGTAGACTTAATTTGAGCAGCTCAACCTTTGAGCAAATGAAAAACACAGGCAACCTACATACCTTAAAATCAGATACGCTATTAATAGCCATTGAAAGCTATTATAAGCTTTGTGAGAGAGAAGATTTTTACATCATGAGAATAAATGAAGGTATCTATAAAGTGTCTAATGATATTCATCACGGCCATACAAAGGCACAATTAGATTATGCTTTAAAAGGACTAGATTATGCTTTAAAAAATAACGCATGGTTATTAAATACCGAATCGGAAGCGTATGGCGAGTTTATGAGAGAATTTTATAAAGAAACAATTGCACTTTTCGATATTTTAAGACGCATTGATAGAATCAGTGACACATCCATTAATTTAAAAGAACTAATTAAAAAAGAATTAGAGAATAGATATCTATAATTCAGTAAAAAAAAGTGCAGAATATAACGAAAGCACAACACGGTGTATAATTAATTGCTTGGTCACTGCCGACTTACGAACATTCCTGCGGAATATTCTATCTGTGATTTATTTGCTAAATTAGTTGC
>NZ_AUDE01000051.1 GCF_000425305.1 Psychroserpens burtonensis DSM 12212 | reverse complement strand
ACATTTATCTTTAGATTATAAAACACCAAATATGGTATATAAATTATCAGCTTAATTCAATTTTAACCTGTAGCCATATTTCAGGACAAGACATATAAACTTCAAATCATATAAAAGTTAAATGAAACTTCTATTGTTTCTTTTTACCATAAATGTTGCTTTAGGATTTTTCCTTGGACTAGCAATATTATTTAGACCCTCATTAAAAAGCATTACAAATAAATATTTAGGATATGCAATTTTAACTATTTCTCTATTAATGCTCAATAGACTACTTGCAGAAGTAGGTATTTATGAAGAGAATAAAAAATTAAGAATAATTGACAATATAGAATGGGTATTTCTTACTCCCGTTTTTATTTTCCTTTTTGTTATAAAAAGCATCAACCATAATCTTAATACATATAATGAACTTAAATTACTGTATTTACCCTTTATTGCATCACTACTCTTAAATTCCATTCATAATCTAGAGAGAGATTTTGATATTTTCATTTTTACAAACGAAATTTTTTCTCGTATAAAATTTAGCTTATTTGTTCTTGAAAGTAAGCTGGTCTACATTTATAATTTTTTTTTAATGACCTACCTATATTTTATCTTAAAAAATTCTGATTCTCAAAAGTCGAAAAATTGGTTATGGCGATTGCATTTTATATTAAGCTCACTAATTGGTCTTTGGATTCTTCTCGATTTTACTGAAGGTATTTTAGTAACTAAAAAAGCAAGCTATTATACAATCATACTATTTATTGGAATTTCTTTTTTTCTTTACTGGGTATCTTATTATACAATTTACAACCGAAAATTATATGCTGAAGCAAATGAGATAAAACAAATATTAAAAACTCAAGAACTAAACATATCTAAAACTCCTAATTCTTCTAATACTATTTTTGAAAAATTCGAAAGTCTATTTAAAGAAGAATATGAATATAGAAACCCAAATGTTACTAGAGAATCTACTGCTGAAAGATTAGGTATTAGCGCAGGATATTTATCTCAAATTATTAATTCAAATACCGAAGATAATTTTTCAAGCTATGTAAATCAATATAGAGTTGAAGAAGCAAAAAAAATGTTACACGATAATACCTTCGATAAATACAATATTGAATCAATAGGTCTTGAAGCTGGGTTTTCTTCAAAAACAACATTTCACAAAGTATTCAAAAAATTCACAGGAATAACTCCACGAGCCTACAAGAATAAAAATAAATAAGTACCAATTTCTTCAATGCTAACAAATCGAAACTAAACATTAGACATTCTGGTCTATTTTTGCATTCAGTAAAACTACTTGATTTCAAACTTTAGAATCCTTTTTCCTTAATAACGTTCATAATTTCTACAGTGTAAAATCAATATAAAATTACAAATATTAATAATCAATAACACTTAATCAGTATGATCAGAACTAACATACCTTTTTTGGCGCAAACAATTTTTATTACGCTATTTTCTATTTTATTCTTTCAAGTAGGATATTCTCAAGATAAAATCAGCAAAATATACCTAGAAAAAGACTTAGCTATTTTAAAATCGAATCTAGAAAAAAACCACGGAGGTTTATATACTTATTCTTCAAAGAAGATAATAGATGATTGGTTTATACAAACTCAGAAAAACTTGAAAGATTCTATGGGAACCTTTGAGTTTTATAGACTATTAACTCCATTAAATAGCGTTATTAAAAACGGACATACGGACATCCCATATCCAAAACTTAAAAAAGATTTCAAGTTACTTCCAATACAACTATATAAATATAAAGATTCATTTTATGTAGGTGATTTTTTTGCAAAAGGGTATGAGGATTTATTAGGATTACAGATTTTAAAAATTGATGAGCAACCAATAGGAGAAATATATAATTCACTACTCAAAAATTATACAAGAGATGGTGATAATTTAACTTTTCCAAATGAAAATTTATCTTCATTATTTGGATTAGACTACGCATTAATTTATGGCTCAAAATCTAATCATACAATTACTATAAGTAAGGATAATAAAAATGTTCAAATTGAATTAAAAAGCACATTATTGAATGATGAAGTAGTTAATGCTTACGAAAAGAGTAAAAAACAAAAACCTTTGAGTTTTGAAATAAACAATAAGGTAGGTATTTTAACATTTTCTACTTTTTCAGAAAGAAAATTAGAAAAAGAAAACTATCTAAGTTTTTTAGAAGAATCATTTAAAAAAATTAAACATAATACAATTGAACATTTAATTATTGATGTTAGAGATAATAGTGGAGGTGATGCTCTTCCTACTCAAGAGCTTTTGTCTTATCTGTTAGATAAAGAGTTTGTTATGTATAAAGATGTTTATACAATTACTAAGAAGATTAAAGACAAAAAGTATTATAGTAATCAGGGTGTGTTTTGGCTAAATACATTTAGCTGGCTTAAGTTAAAAAAAACAATGGATAATCATTACAGCCTGCGAAAGATTGAAGGAATGGATGTCTTTTCACCAAAAAAAGATAACTTTAAAGGAAAACTTTATATACTTATAAATGGTAAATCGTTTTCTGCCACAGGCGAATTCACCTCTTTTTTAAAGAACAATAGAAATGTAATTTTTATAGGAGAAGAAGTAGGTGGAAATAAGGTTCAGAATACAAGTGGAATATCTTATATTATTACTTTACCTTACTCTAAACAAAAGGTAAAAATACCTCTGGTTGTTTGGGAAATGAACGTAGATTATAAAAATGATAGTCACGGTATTAAACCGGATTATTGGATAAGAAATACAATTGGTCAAGAATTGAATGACTATGATAGTGTTTTGAATTTCACTTTAGAGTTTATAAAAAATCGATAACTGACAATATATCTAAAAAATAGTATTCTGAAGAGAAATTAAGAATAATAAATACTATTGCCAACAATGGCTATAATTAATACGGGTTTTGGTGCTTAACCCAAAGTTTGGAGTTTTAAACCAAGTCCGCCAAATCTTTTGATTTGGCTTTAGAAATAAAAAGATAAAACAAAATAAAAAGTTTTGGCTAAGTGCTTAATCGAAAATTTATTTTCTTTTAATCCCGTACTAACTATAGCCGAGACCGTTAGCGACAATTGCGGAACTCACTCAAACGCAAATAATCCGAAATTAAAAATTTCTGAATTTCTGCTCACTCAAACTCTGAATTTCTAATTCAAAATTTCAATTTAAAAGTTGCATAAATAGATAATAAACAACAGATTACCTCGCTAGATTAACATTCACGGGTTATGAGGTTTTACTAAATTTTAATTTATCACCATTTTTAATGTGCTGAGTTCAACCCATAAGTGCAACACACTTATTATTTAGGACTTCAATAGGGTTATTATAATTAAACTTTCTAATTGGTCTGTAATTTAGTA
>NZ_AUDE01000050.1 GCF_000425305.1 Psychroserpens burtonensis DSM 12212 | reverse complement strand
CAGAAATTTAAACATTTATTTGCTAAATTGGCTTATTAAAAACTCGAAGGTAAAGTTTTTAAATCCCTTACTATTCATATATTTAACGTTGTAAAACATTTGAGGAAAAAATGGAAAGTCTATTTAAAAAATTAAAATTAGTTGATTCCTTGGTGTTTGAATATGATATTGAACCAAAAGAATTTCAGAAAAGAATTAAACAGATTGTTGATGAAGAAACACCTATTTTATTAGACGAATTATATCGCTCAAAAAAAATATTTTGTGGAAAAGTAGGAGATAATAAATTCACTTTGAGAAAAAAAAGAAAGTTTATGAATCTGAATATTCAATCGTCTAATGCTGTTGGAATATTAAGTGTGGAAAATCAGAAAACCAAACTAAACGTGAAAATTTTTGGATATGATGAAATCTCAACACTTGCGATAATAATTGGACCAATATTCTTTTTGATATTATTTTCTGTAATCATAATAAAAAAAGCTTATCCTGCATTAATATTGTTTGTTCCAATAGCAACATTGATATTGATTTTCCCATATTACATTATGAAAAAAAATATGAAAACATTCCGAATAGAGTTAAAGGAGAATTTGAAATTTAAATAAAAAACGTTTTACAACACCGTGTATAATTCATTACTAGTTCTTGCTTACTTACGAAAGTCCTCGCGGACTTTCTATCTGTGATTTATTTGCTAACTTTAGTCCTTAAACACGCAACGAAATCATACACAAAACCGTTGTAAAACATATAAAAAATGAAAACATATAAAAAGAGAATTATCGGAATTTTGATTTTATTTATAATGTTAAGTTGTGCTTTAGAATCTCAATTTGCTTTACCTAATGATGAAAAAATAAATTCTGAACTAATCGGAGAATGGTACTCTGAAAAAAATGGTGACGAAAGGATTAAAATCATGAAAAATGGAGAGAAATCTTATATGTTACAAATGATTGACAAAAATGAAACTGATGAATTAATTGCCTTCTCTAAAACCATTAAAGGGTTTAGTATTATGAATGTTAAAACTGAAACCAAAGGCATAATTACTAATGTTTTTTATAGCTTCAATCTTAAAGGAAATACTCTAACTTTTTCCGAAGTTAATGACAAACTACATGATAAAGAATTTGAATCGGAATCTGAACTTCTAAAATTTTTCGAAGAAAACGTTAATAAAGAAGACTTTTTTATCAACACTGCCGAATTAAAAAGAAAATAAAAACGTTTTACAACACCGTGTATAATTAATTGCTTTGGCAAGTGATTATTTGGAAAATTCCTTCGGAATTTTCTCTGGCTCGTGTTTGTTTACTAAATTAGTTGCTTAACACGCAACTAACCATACACAATTCCGTTGCCCACAATATAAAAATTGCATAGAAAAAATAACAAATGAAAAATAATATAAACAGTTCATTAATTCTGAACAGAAAAATAATAATTGAAATAAGGTTCAATCCAGCACCTAAATTTCTTGACTTAAAAGGTACTATTTTAGATAAAATAAATTCACTAAATATAATTAAAGGAGCTGATTGGAGTATTGGAGATTCTGCTTTAAAAATTTCCGATAGCAACAAAGATGAACTAATTAAAAATATAGTTCAAGTAGAAATTAATCGCCTTTCATTTATAAGTTCAAAGGTCGATTCTATTGAAAAACTTGTTAGTGATTTTCTTAAATTATATGAAACTATTAATGAACTCTTAGGAGGTTTAACAGTAACGAGGATTGGGTGCAGAATACAAGGAACGTATAAGACCAAATCTAACGAATTCACCAAAATTCTTGATAATTTTAAGAATGCTTTTCCTACACAAATTTTTCTTGAAAACTTCCCAACAAATGATTTGAGATTACAAATTGTTTATCAAAACGGAATGTATCACATTGGTCCAGTTCAAAAAGATGACCCTTTTTTAGTTAAAGAATTTAAAAACCCAGACAGAAACAACTCTGTTGGAATTGCAATTGATACAGACAATTATTTATTAAAATCAGGAACTAATGATATAAATGGTAATAACAAAATTAAAGATGTTATTACAGCTTCTCTTGCTGTTGAAAAATCCTTAGTTGAAAATTTAAAGGAATTTTAAGAATGGCGAAAGGCAATAAAAAAAAGAAAGTCATTTCTCTAAAGAAAGATGAATATGACTTAAAGAGTAGTCTGAATAAACTGAAGCAACGTGAAAACTTACCAAGTTCTGAAACTTCAACAAACTTTGAAATAAAAAAATCTGAGTCAAATAGTTTAAGTCAAAGTCATTTAAATGAAAACGTAAATTCTGAAACAGCAACTATTTATTTTAAACTTAACGAAAATTTCAATTCTCGTTATGATACTCTTAACGATAATATTAAAACTGTTAGTGATAAAATATCAGATTCAAGTCAGACATTAAGACAGGAATTAGAAGGTAAAATAGATTCAAAATTGGACACTAAATTTTACTTGTGGACAATTTTTGCTTTAGTTGCAATTACAACTTTAATTTATACTCTTTCGTATTCAAATTTAGTTTCAGAAACTAAGCAAAACACAAATTCAGTAAAATCTTTCCAAAAAGATATTGATAATAAAAATGACGAAATAGAAAGCATAGAAAAAGACATTGAAAAAATTAAGGATAAACAAAATAGGTTAGAGATTGAAATAATAAAAAGTGGAAAATAAATACTGTGGGCAACACCGTATAAAATTAATTGCTGGTTTTAGCTTATTTACGAGAGTCCTCGAGGACTTTCAATCTGTGATTTAATTGCTAACTTTAGTACTTAAAACACGCAACTAATCTTATACAAACACGTTAGCTACAATTTGAAATGACGACTTTCATAATTATAATCGGATTAGTTTTAATACTAATTATTTACTTTTTGATTTCGAATAAAATCGGAGTAAAAAAACTGAACGATGAATTCGACGAAATTTGTTTAGCTCACGAAAAACTAAAATATCCTGAACTTGACAAAATAACTCAATTGGAAATAATGGAAACTGGAAATTTAAAACCAATTGCGGAATTAGTTCCTGAATATAAAGACAAAGGAACACCAACAAAACTGCTGAAAAATTACATAACGATTACGAAAACGGAATTCAGGAATTATTTAATTGAAACTGGATTTATTGAAAAACAGAAAATAGAAAACGCTGATAATCCTGAACAAGACGGAATTTGGTTATTGAAAGATAAAATTATAGACCAAGAAAGAGGACATATTCACAGAACTTGGAATATTGGAAACATAAATGAAGCTTCTGAAATATATGTAAATCTATTGTGGGAAAAGCTGAATACGAATTAAAAAACTGTAGCTAACACAGTGTATAATTAATTGCTTGGTCACTGCCGACTTACGAACATTCCTGCGGAATATTCTATCTGTGATTTATTTGCTAAATTAGTTGCTT
>NZ_AUDE01000049.1 GCF_000425305.1 Psychroserpens burtonensis DSM 12212 | reverse complement strand
ATTAAAGCTTCGGCGGTAAGAGATGAGTATGCGTTCTATTAGCTAGATGGTGTGGTAACGGCACACCATGGCAACGATAGATAGGGGCCCTGAGAGGGGGATCCCCCACACTGGTACTGAGACACGGACCAGACTCCTACGGGAGGCAGCAGTGAGGAATATTGGACAATGGAGGCAACTCTGATCCAGCCATGCCGCGTGCAGGAAGACTGCCCTATGGGTTGTAAACTGCTTTTATACAGGAAGAAACCGCTCTACGTGTAGAGCTCTGACGGTACTGTAAGAATAAGGATCGGCTAACTCCGTGCCAGCAGCCGCGGTAATACGGAGGATCCAAGCGTTATCCGGAATCATTGGGTTTAAAGGGTCCGTAGGTGGATAATTAAGTCAGGGGTGAAAGTCTGCAGCTCAACTGTAGAATTGCCTTTGATACTGGTTATCTTGAGTTATTATGAAGTAGTTAGAATATGTAGTGTAGCGGTGAAATGCATAGATATTACATAGAATACCAATTGCGAAGGCAGATTACTAATAATCAACTGACACTGATGGACGAAAGCGTGGGGAGCGAACAGGATTAGATACCCTGGTAGTCCACGCCGTAAACGATGGTTACTAGCTGTTCGGACTTCGGTCTGAGTGGCTAAGCGAAAGTGATAAGTAACCCACCTGGGGAGTACGTTCGCAAGAATGAAACTCAAAGGAATTGACGGGGGCCCGCACAAGCGGTGGAGCATGTGGTTTAATTCGATGATACGCGAGGAACCTTACCAGGGCTTAAATGTAGATTGACAGGACTAGAGATAGTTTTTCCTTCGGGCAATTTACAAGGTGCTGCATGGTTGTCGTCAGCTCGTGCCGTGAGGTGTCAGGTTAAGTCCTATAACGAGCGCAACCCCTGTTGTTAGTTGCCAGCGAGTCATGTCGGGAACTCTAACAAGACTGCCAGTGCAAACTGTGAGGAAGGTGGGGATGACGTCAAATCATCACGGCCCTTACGTCCTGGGCTACACACGTGCTACAATGGTATAGACAGAGAGCAGCCACTGGGCGACCAGGAGCGAATCTATAAACTATATCACAGTTCGGATCGGAGTCTGCAACTCGACTCCGTGAAGCTGGAATCGCTAGTAATCGCATATCAGCCATGATGCGGTGAATACGTTCCCGGGCCTTGTACACACCGCCCGTCAAGCCATGGAAGCTGGGAGTGCCTGAAGTCCGTCACCGCAAGGAGCGGCCTAGGGTAAAATTGGTAACTAGGGCTAAGTCGTAACAAGGTAGCCGTACCGGAAGGTGCGGCTGGAACACCTCCTTTCTAGAGAAAGACGACTAAGCGAAATCACAATTAAAGAAAGAAGTTGTTTATTCTTTTGCTGTTAATTTAATAATCTATTATAGTAGAGTCTCATAGCTCAGCTGGTTAGAGCGCTACACTGATAATGTAGAGGTCGGCAGTTCGAGTCTGCCTGAGACTACTAACTATAATAATATAAAGGAAATTCTATAGGTTGAGAATTCTAAATTCAAAATTGAGAATTCTTAGATGATAAGAATTACAATGGGGGATTAGCTCAGCTGGCTAGAGCGCCTGCCTTGCACGCAGGAGGTCATCGGTTCGACTCCGATATTCTCCACAATTCTACATTAGGTAGAAAAAAGTTCATTGACATATTGAAAAAAGATACATAAAAATAAGGATTAGATTAATCTAATCTACAAATAATATTTATGGATTAATTAGAATCACAACGAGCGATATCTAATTAATCACAATGTTTAATTTATGGGGTGTAAGAAACATTAGTTGGTATTTATTTACTAGTTATAGGGACTGAAAACTGTAGGTTAAATAGTAACTCATTAAAAAGACAAATAGTGCAATAAGCTAAATAAGAGCGTATGGGGAATGCCTTGGCTCTCAGAGGCGATGAAGGACGTGATAAGCTGCGAAAAGCTGCGGGGATTGGCACATACAAATTGATCCGCAGATATCCGAATGGGGCAACCCAGCATGTTGAAGACATGTTATGCCGTAAGGCAAGCAAACCCGGAGAACTGAAACATCTAAGTACCCGGAGGAGAAGAAAACAAAAGTGATTCCGATAGTAGCGGCGAGCGAAATCGGATTAGCCCAAACCAGTATTGTTACGGCAATACTGGGGTTGTAGGACCACGATATTTGATGCGCAATGAATTAGAATACTTTGGAAAGAGTAACCATAGAGGGTGATAGTCCCGTATAAGTAAAGAACGTTATTGATAGTGGTATCCTGAGTAGTGCGGGACACGTGTAATCCTGTATGAATTTGGCGGGACCATCCGTTAAGGCTAAATACTCCTGAGAGACCGATAGTGAACTAGTACCGTGAGGGAAAGGTGAAAAGAACCTTGAATAAAGGAGTGAAAAAGATCCTGAAACCATACGCTTACAAGCGGTCGGAGCCCCTTTGGGGTGACGGCGTGCCTTTTGCATAATGAGCCTACGAGTTACCGTTGCTAGCAAGGTTAAGGACTTCAGGTCCGCAGCCGTAGCGAAAGCGAGTCTGAATAGGGCGCTTTAGTTAGTAGTGGTAGACGCGAAACCGTGTGATCTACCCATGGGCAGGGTGAAGCTGTAGTAACATACAGTGGAGGCCCGAACCGATATACGTTGAAAAGTGTTCGGATGACCTGTGGGTAGGGGTGAAAGGCCAATCAAACTCGGAAATAGCTCGTACTCCCCGAAATGCATTTAGGTGCAGCGTTGATTTATAGTTTTATAGAGGTAGAGCTACTGATTGGATGCGGGGGCTTCACCGCCTACCAATTCCTGACAAACTCCGAATGCTATAAAATGTTAATCAGCAGTGAGGGCATGGGTGCTAAGGTCCATGTCCGAGAGGGAAAGAACCCAGACCATCAGCTAAGGTCCCAAAATATATGTTAAGTTGAATAAACGAGGTTGAACTGCTTAGACAGCTAGGATGTTGGCTTGGAAGCAGCCATTCATTTAAAGAGTGCGTAACAGCTCACTAGTCGAGCGGTTCGGCATGGATAATAATCGGGCATAAACATATTACCGAAGCTATGGACTCCGCCTTAAGGGCGCGAGTGGTAGGGGAGCATTGTAGTGTCGTCGAAGGTGTGCTGTGAGGCATGCTGGAGAAGCTACAAAAGAAAATGTAGGCATAAGTAACGATAATGCGGGCGAGAAACCCGCACACCGAAAGACTAAGGTTTCCTCAGCTATGCTAATCAGCTGAGGGTTAGTCGGGACCTAACGCGAACCCGAAAGGGGAAGTGGATGGACAACAGGTTAATATTCCTGTACCTGCTCACAATAAAAGTGACGGAGGCGTGTATTTGGTGCGTACTGACGGAATAGTACGTTGAAGCGAGTAGTAATACCGCGATAGTACACTGAGACTACGGTCAAGGTGATAATCCAGAGAAGCGACTTCCAAGAAAAGCGAGTGAAGCAGCCCGTACCCTAAACCGACACAGGTAGTTGGGATGAGAATTCTAAGGTGCTCGAGAGATTCATGGCTAAGGAACTAGGCAAAATCGGCCCGTAACTTCGGGAGAAGGGTCGCCCATCTTCGGATGGGCCGCAGTGAAAAGGTCCAGGCGACTGTTTATCAAAAACACAGGGCTCTGCTAAATCGAAAGATGATGTATAGGGCCTGACACCTGCCCGGTGCTGGAAGGTTAAGTGGAGGGTTTAGCTTCGGCGAAGATCTGAAATGAAGCCCCAGTAAACGGCGGCCGTAACTATAACGGTCCTAAGGTAGCGAAATTCCTTGTCGGGTAAGTTCCGACCTGCACGAATGGTGTAACGATCTGGACACTGTCTCAGCCATGAGCTCGGTGAAATTGTAGTATCGGTGAAGATGCCGATTACCCGCAGTGGGACGAAAAGACCCCGTGAACCTTTACTATAGCTTAGTATTGGCTTTGGATAAGTAATGTGTAGGATAGGTGGGAGACTTTGAAGCGGCGTCGCTAGGCGTTGTGGAGTCATTGTTGAAATACCACCCTTTGCTTATCTAGAGTCTAACCTCTAATAGAGGGACAGTGCTTGGTGGGTAGTTTGACTGGGGTGGTCGCCTCCAAAAGAGTAACGGAGGCTTCTAAAGGTTCCCTCAGCACGCTTGGTAACCGTGCGTAGAGTGCAATGGCATAAGGGAGCTTGACTGAGAGACATACAGGTCGATCAGGTACGAAAGTAGAGCATAGTGATCCGGTGGTTCCGTATGGAAGGGCCATCGCTCAAAGGATAAAAGGTACTCCGGGGATAACAGGCTGATCTCCCCCAAGAGCTCATATCGACGGGGGGGTTTGGCACCTCGATGTCGGCTCGTCACATCCTGGGGCTGGAGAAGGTCCCAAGGGTTGGGCTGTTCGCCCATTAAAGTGGCACGCGAGCTGGGTTCAGAACGTCGTGAGACAGTTCGGTCTCTATCTACTGTGGGCGTTAGAAATTTGAGTGGATCTGACTCTAGTACGAGAGGACCGAGTTGGACTAACCTCTGGTGTACCAGTTGTTCCGCCAGGAGCATTGCTGGGTAGCTACGTTGGGAAAGGATAAGCGCTGAAAGCATATAAGCGCGAAACCTACCACAAGATGAGATTTCTTTAAAGGGTCGTGGAAGATTACCACGTTGATAGGCTATAGGTGTAAAGGCAGTAATGTCATAGCCGAGTAGTACTAATAACCCATAGGCTTATTGCACACCTGTTTTTTTATAAAGTGTAATTAAATATTAGTTTTTTATGTATGTATGACGTGTAACGTTCTTTTTTCAATATGTTATTTTTATACGG
>NZ_AUDE01000048.1 GCF_000425305.1 Psychroserpens burtonensis DSM 12212 | reverse complement strand
GCCAAGATCTTCAGCAGCTACTTCAAGGTAACAATCCTGTACCATAGCATCGAGATCCTTTTTAAGGAGTAGTTTTTTAAGCTGTTCAATCTCTTTTTGAAGTGCCTTAATTCTAGATATTTCGTCTTTAGTTTCCACTTTTACTCTGGTGTTCATTAAGTCTTTACGATTGTACTTTTTAATCCACACATTAACTGTTGTGGGTGCAATAGAGTAGAGTTTACAAAGCTCGCTCTTTGTGTGTTTTCCGATTGTGAGTTCGGCTAAGATTTTTAATTTAAAAGGTTCGCTGTAACGTCTAATTACTTTGTCATTTCTATACATAATGTTTAAAATTATGTAGCCTTATTTCAGGACGGGTCATAATGAAGCACAACGGTTATGTATAAGAATAGTTGCGGGTTTGTATGCGAGGATTTTCCGAAGGAAAATCAGACGTTACAAACATGCAACGACCTTTGATTAAGCACTAAACCGCAATTGTTTTTATACGGTGTTGTGCAACGTATTTTTATATTTTCTTTATAATCCAATTCGATATTTTTTCAATTCGGAATATTATTATTAGTGTCAAAATCGTTTTTAGAATATAATTCGCTACCGCAAAATCAGGTAATTCAATTTCTTCATTTCCATTCAGGCTCGAAATGAATTTTGAGCAGTAATCAATCAAGTCCGGAATTAGATAAATTAATTTCGCCAACCAAATAACTCCAACTGTCAATAAAATCACTTTTGTCAGAGATTTAGCGTTCAGTTCCGTTTTTATTTCATTGTCCGTTTTTATTAGTTTTTTAGCAATCCATTCCGCTTTCACGAATAGAAATATGGAAACGACAATGTTCGCTATTGTCAGAAATGTTCCTGTAAAATAGAATTTGTCAATCGGTTCAATCAACATTTCGTCAAATCGAGCCATAGTTGCAGATAAATAAATTGACAAAAAATAAGAGCCAAAATGGTCAAAAATTTTCGTCAGTAAAAATATTCCAGCAATTCTAATTATTAGAGCTGTTAAAATTCGGTTTGTCATTAACTTTCGGTTTTGGTCATATGTTGCACAACGGTTTGTATATGAAACGTAGTGCAGAAAATAAGCAGTTATGTTTCGGATAAGCACAAGCCAAATTTTTAAATTTTACTGATTATTTTATTTTTGGCAATTTGTCAAATTTAAAAATTTGACGACTTCCCAAAAATGCCCGAACCTTTGTGTTAGCAACGACTCGCACTATTTTTTATATACTTTGTTGTGCAACGTTTTTTATTCCTCAAATGTAAAATCGAGAACCCTTATTTCCAATTTTTCTCCTTTCTTTCGTTCCGAGATACGACTTCGGCCTATATCTGTTCTACTAATGTCAATATACTTTGAAAGGAACGGTCTAATACCATCATATTTTACTGAGTAGGGTTCGTAATCAACCGCATCTATTGGAACATTTTGAGCATTTCTTAAGATCAATAAGAGTTTAACTTTGCTAACTTCATTGGGTAAATTATTTTTAATAGAAAAACCCTCAAGATTAGTTTCTATTATTCCCATACCATAATCCGTTGTTTTCCATTCAAGGTTTATTATTTCAACTCCTTCCTTAATGCCTTTTCCTAAATTACTTTGACTACTTTTTTTAGCAATAGATTTAATATCTAATTGTGTAATTTGAGTTTTTGGTAGTTGAATTAATTTTGAGACATATTTTGTTGGGATTGCAAAATTCAAATTTTGTCCAGCATCTAAAGTTCCGACTGAAACTCCAATTAATTGACCATTATTATTTATTACTGGACCACCGCTACTTCCAGGTGAAATAGGTGCTGTTATTTGAATAAGTTCTTCATTGTCGAAAGTTCTAATTCCGCTTATAATTCCTTCTGATATTGTCCCTGACAAACCTTTTGGATTACCAATAGCATAAATCTTCTCTCCGATTTCTGGGTTATTTCCATTAATTTCAATCGAAATTCCTACTAAAGTAGGGACTGATAATAAAGCCAAATCACTAGTTTTATCAACAGCTAAATATCCCTCAATTTTATGCTTTTTTGATTCTCCACTAATGGTTACGTATCCATATTTGGCATCTTCGATTACGTGTAAGTTGGTAATTACTTTTCCATTGTCTACAATAAAGCCAGAGCCTAAAGATAATGGTTGTTTGAAATTATCTTCCATAACAAGTGAAACTGTGGAAGCCATACATTTCTTCGCAATTTCTTTAGCATTTTGCGAAAACATTAAAGTTGGAAGTAATAATAGTAGTAAAAAGTATTTTTTCATTCTTATTTTATTCTAATTTGTAAACTGTCGATGAGTAATATTCTACTTTTAAAATACATTCTGTAGAGTAGCCTGCATATCCGAAATAACCATTAAATTTTATAAATATATTAGTGTCCTTAACTTCATATAAATCTCCATCTCCATCTGTTAAGTCGATTTTATAGTCGCCACTATCTAATTCAGTTTTTACGTAAACGTATTCGATTTCATCTCCATCTTCATCAAGAGTTCCTCTGTCAAGTTCTACTTTTTTATAAAACTCGTCAACTGTATAACTATCTAAATCTTCGAGGTTTTGTCCAAATGAAAGGCAAGTAAACAGAAAAAAAATAATTATTGTCAGGTTTTGTTTCATAGTTCGGTGGTTTCTTTAAATGTCTTGCCCTGAAATATGGCTACAGGTTAAAATTGATTTTATGCGGTTAATTTATAGACCATATTTGGTGTTTTGAAGTCTAAAGATAAATGTAATCTTATTTCATTGTATAAATTAATTGCATTTTTTGCTACTGCTTTAGCGTGTGCTACATTATTAAAGGTTTGGTCGAGATAAAATTCATCTTTTAAAATCCCGTTTACCCTTTCTGCCATTGCGTTTTCGTAACAATGATTTTCTTCTGTCATACTAATATCTATCTTTTTTCTTTTGAGTATTTGCGTGTAAACATTGCTGCAATACTGTATGCCTCTATCCGAATGATGTATTAGTCCTTCAATACTTTTAGCTTGGTAAATAGCCTTATTAAGCGCTCTCACACATCCTTTTAGTTCCAGACTATCACTAAGATCATATCCTACAATTTTACGAGAATACATATCTGTTATTAAAGCCAAATAGCAAAACCCTTTTACTGTTCTTATATAGGTTATGTCTGAGGCCCAAACTTGGTTAGGTCTTGTGATTTCTAAAGCTTTAATACTGTTATTGTACTTATAAAAACGATGGTGTGAGTTTGTAGTCTTCATACTATTTTTTTTTCTAAGTGTTAGCATTTTATGTTCTCTAAGAATCTTATTTAATGAGTCTCGTCCCACTCTTATTTGTTGTTTTTCAAAGTCTTGTTTTAAGGATTTTGTTAGCTTAAGCACACCTTCTCTTGGAAGGGATTTACGTCTTTTCTTTACTATGCTTATAATTTGCTGTTCTATTCCATTACGCTTGTCTGCTCTATTTTTATACTTATAATAGGCATCACGTTTAAGACCAAAACAATTTGTTATAGCTGTTAAAGAAGCAAATCCCTTAGATCTCTCTTTAGCTTTAATTAAGGCTTTATACTTAGCTTTTTTTTTAGTTCATTAACAGATTTATATCCTAGGTCTTCAGCTGCAACTTCTAGATAAGAATCTTGTACCATAGCATCCAAGTCCTTTTTTAATAGTAGCTTTTTAAGCTGTTCATTTTCTTTTTGAAGTGCTTTAATTCTAGATATTTCGTCTTTAGTTTCCACTTTTACTCTGGTGTTCATTAAGTCTTTACGATTGTACTTTTTAATCCATTCGTTTACGGTTGTAGGCGCAATAGAATAGAGTTTGCAAAGTTCACTTTTGGTGTGTTTACCAGTACTAAGTTCGGCTAAAATTTTTAATTTAAAAGGTTCGCTGTAACGTCTAATTACTTTGTCATTTTTATACATAATATTTAAAATTATGTAGCCTTTTTTCAGTACAAGTCAAAATGTTGCACAACGTGTTTGTGTATGATTTCGTTGCGTGTTTCAGCACTAAATTTAGCAAATAAATCACAGATAGAAAGTCCGCGAGGACTTTCGTAAGTAGGCTATAACTAGCAATGAATTATACACGGTGTTGGCAACAGTTTTTCTTTCTTTTATTCAGCAATATTTACAGGTTCTTTTGTTCCTCCAAATAATATCGCAATAGCTGAAATTATAGCTGGTGAGAATAAAATAAATAAGGTCAATATCGCTACAAAAGAGTTTCCAAAGCCAAACTGAGAAGCAAAAATAATTGGTGTAAACACCAGAAAAAATATTCCAAATATTAATGTCAAAATTGCAAGTATTTTTGAGTACTTCTTAACGATAAAATTTGTTGAACCGAACTTACGAGCATTCCAGCCAGTAAAAGACAACAATAAAAACATAAATAATGTTATTATTATTCCATATTCAATTTTTTCGGTAAACATTATTACTAAACTTACAAAAGACATAATCAAATAGAATATTACTGAAAACCAAGCACTTATTTTTACTAATATTGATTTCATTATTTTTCTTTTATTAATTCGTTCGGGTCAAAACCGTACATAAATTTATTGAGTTGACCATTCGAGCTTTCCAGTCCGACAATATCCATTAATTCCTCAAAATACATACAAACTCTTTCTCTGTCTTCGGTATCTAATTCCAGATAAATGTCCGCAAACCTTGAAAGTCCAATTCCGATTTTTTCTTGATACTTTATATCAGTCGGGTTTTCAGATTCCGCAACATTTTTAAAATCAGTCGCAACTTGGTTTATTTTGTCCGTGAAAATTGGTCGCATTTTTTCGTCTGCAATTCCAGGATAGAAATTCGGATATGGTTGTTCAACAAACTTTTTATTTGCAATGAATTCGGCAAACATTTCATTCGCATTTTCCGGTGTTTTCATTTCGGTTGCATTTTGTCCGCAAGCAGATAATGTCAAAAAAATTATAAAAATTTGAATGTATTTCGTCATTTCTCAAATTGTTGCCAACGTTTGGTGTATGGTTAGATTCTGTGTTAGCAAACAACAAAAATCCTATATTTTTTTCTATTTTTGTTTTTCAAAACGGCTTTAAGCTAGTTTCTAAAGGGCAGTTTCTATTTCTAATAGAGTTGCTCTTTTTTGTTGCTCATAATTTTGAATAAACCCTTGTTTATTTTTGTAAACAACGTAAATTAATTCTAATAGTTTTCTTTGAACAGCAATCAGTCCTTTCATTTTTATACCACTTTTAGAAACTAATCTTAAATATAATTCTTTATGGTTTTCATTATATTTTACTGCAGATAATGAGGGTAAATGCATCGCTTT
>NZ_AUDE01000047.1 GCF_000425305.1 Psychroserpens burtonensis DSM 12212 | reverse complement strand
AAAGAGAGGACTCGTACGTGTCATGGACCTATAATTCTAAAACACGTTATAGTTCTCCTCTTTTTCTAGCTAAATATATTTAATACAAACTAAAGAAACACGTTGTGGTGCATTAAAATAGAATATGTTCAAGAAAGACGAAATAACAGGATATAACCCAGTTTTGATAAATGCGGATATTGATTTTTTGAAATTTTTAATTGATAAAAACCAAGTGACCCTTATTGAAAACACAGGGCTCCAAAAACTAATTGATGATTGTATTTCCTATATAGAATTAGATTCTGAAACAGATTTCGATTTTGATACTCTAAAACCATTGATGGTATTACATTCCTTAAGTGATTCACTTAGGATATTATGGATGAAGAGAAAAGAATTCAAAACTCAACTTGGCGCAATGAACAGCGGAGATTTCTCTTATGGTGTCCCAAGTGAAGCCGGTCAGATATACTTTAAAGATTTTGAACTTGAAATATTTACTGCTGCATATTTAAATGAATACAATGTTGATATTGAATTACCGCAGCATACAGAAGGTAATGACCTTTTTTACAAAGACATTGAAATTCAATGTAAACATCCTTTAACGTTTAACAGAAATAAAATAGACGGTTTTTTAAGAACATTTCAGACGTCATTACAGAATAGTCAAAAATATGGTGTTTTTGGAATTGGAGTTGATGACTTTTTGGGTTTCACTGAGTCAGACTTTCCATTTGATGATGAAAACATTTTAAATGCATATAGAGGAAAGCTCTATGAATCAGAAGCGATATTGAAAGAAGTTTTTGATGACACACTCCAATATTGCCCAAGAGTATTGGGTGTTTATTTAATAAATACCCATTTCATGCATTCCCAAAATTTAGGTCCAACTCTAACAAAAATGACAAACTCTGTATTTTGTTTAAGACCCAATGCCCGTGAAGTATCAGAAGAAATTCATAGACAAGCATATGAGATTCTAACGGTTTTTAATCCTAAACCTGCAGTTCGCACATACTAAATGGCACTAAAACCAAACGAACGATATAATCTAATTACTTCTATTGCTTTAAAATTACAAGCAGAACAGAATACTACAGGAATCAATATTCTATTATCAGGGTATGGAATAGCAACTGAATCGGTTGATATAGTTCCAAGCAAAAGAGCTTATGTAATTGATTTATTAAAATCTCAACCCGACAAACTGATTATGCAAATTGCAGGTGATCAAGAAATTGAACTTCCAAGAAAAGATATTCACTCAAATGATCATTTTAAAAGAATTTTAGAAACTAATCAATTGCATAGTGTAATTGATGATTTTAATCGTGCTTTTGAGAATTTAGAAACAGACCCTGAACAGGCAATTGCAAGTGCCTCTTCCACTTTAGAAAGTATCTGTAAAGCTATCTGTGACTTTTTTAAAGAAGAATACCCAAAAGCACAGCATATGCAGCCATTAATTGCTAAAGCATATAAATTACTCAATTTATCACCTGACCAACACGCTGACGAACAAATAAAAAAAATTCTTGGAGGCTTAAATAGTGTTGCAACAGGAATTGGTACTTTAAGGTCTAAAAACAGTTCTGCTCATGGTCATGGGACTAAAAAGGTAAAATTAAATGTCCGTCATTCACGATTAGTAGTAAATAGCTGCATGACCATTGGATTGTTTTTATTAGATACATATTATGATAATTATTTAAAAAATTAAAACGACACCACAACAATGTGTATAGTGCATAGCACCCTGCGGGATGCTACGACACCATACACGTAACGTTACCAAACATTAACCTATAAAGTACTTTATCATTCTATTAATATTGTTTTTCTAATGTGTTCTTGTAAATATAATGTCTAATTACAAAACGTATGTTTTACTCCAATATATTTAATGAAGAATTACAATTCTCCTCAAGTCATGCTAAATCTATATATGATTTTAAATTTGACTTTGTAAATATTGTTAAACATGGTAACTAAGTATCTTGAAATGATGATATGATGAACATTAATAAGTTACCACAAATTCTCAAGCGATTTAAATTTCTATATTTGAACAAGCTTAAATAGTCATGTTGAAAACAATTCAAATATGTAGTATTATAATCAGTGTGTTAACATTTCTTGTTATTATATTCAAACATAAGAGAAATACTTATCAAAAAATCTTACTTCTAATATATGTAATTTCTTTAGCCTATTATTCTAGTATGATTTTTATGATCAAAACGGGTTCTATCATCAATTATCCACATTTTTGGAATACGGGAACACCTATTAATTATCTCCATCTTGCTACATTTATGATTTTTGTAAGGAGCATCGTTAAGAATTTGAAAAGTCCTAAGAAACTAGACATTATTTTATTTCTACTTCCTTTGGCGAGTTTAATAAATTTTGTACCCTTTTATCTTAAAGATTTGAAATTTAAAACTAGCCATATTCGTTATCTAATCGAAAACGAAGATTCTGTATTTTATGCCACAGAAAGTCTAATTCCAGCATACTGGAACTATTTATTTCAGTTTGCCTTAGGCGTTATTTTTAGTTGTATCGCTATTTTTATGATACTGAAAGTGATAAAACTGAAAGAAGAAAATAATTTTAAAAGTGAATTTATCTGGCTTATTTGCATTTCAATACTCATGCTTCTAGGTAATTTGGCAGCATTCATTTCTCTGTTTTTTGATTCGTCTTCACTAGATACTCACTCAATTTCTGCTTACTTATTTGCGCTTTACATAATTATCATATTTTCATATCCATTCTTTGAACCTAAAGTCTTGTATGGAGCTTTAGTTGATGTCAAGCAAAAAATCTCAGGTAGAAATGAAAACAAAACTGTATTTATTACTGATGACTTAGAAAATTATAAAGCTCAAATAGAAAGTTTCTTTAATTTAGAAGTTTCTTATTTAAAATCTGATTTTAGACAAGACGATTTAGCAAAATTTCTAAGCATTCAAAAAAAGGAACTGTCTCAAATAACAAATCTTCTTTACCATAAAAACTTCAACCAACTCGTAAACGAAAAACGGATAGATGTTGTCCTTAAAAAATTTGCAGATTCAGAATGGTTAAATTATAGTCTCGAAGGTGTTTCTCTCGAAGTTGGCTTTAAATCTAGAACGACTTTTATAAAAGCATTTAAAGAAAAAACAGGTATTACCCCTTCTGAATATAAAAAGATGATTTCATAGGGCTCCCTTGAAACAGGCATAAATGTTGTTCAAATTTTAAATCTTGAACAGGTTTTTCTTTAATTGCACTCGACTTGAATTAACTTCTACATATTTTTGATTTTTAATAAATTAAAAAATAAAGTATGAAGCATTTTACGCTAATCTTATTAATACTTATTCTTTCAATAAATAAAGTGAATGCGCAAGATGAGGGAAAACAAGAAGTAGATGCTTCTAATCCAACAAATCTTTACACACAAGTTAACACGGCATTTGAATATACCTTATTAAAGGATGGTACAAACCTCTATGGGATGAGAGCTAATGTTCAATATTCTTTCGACCCTAATAATTTGGTATTAGCGGAAATACCATTACTTTATAATGATGCTACTAGTTCTTTTGGATTAAGTGATGTTCGAGTACGTTATTTCACAATTGTAAAACGTGTTATGACTTCTGAAAAATTTCACGTAATAGCGCCTTTTATTGATATTACTTTACCAACAGGTAGTTTTGAAAATGGACTAGGCTCAAGTAGCTTTGTGCTTGCTGCAGGAGCTGTTTATGGCTTTGCTGCTTCAAAAAAAATAATGTTATTCCCTGGATTGAGCGTTGTGCATGTCACAAAACCTGGTACAGATTTAATTCCTGATGCTTCTAAATTTTCTAGTACGGGATTTTCGGCTCAGGCTAATGTGAGTATTAGTTTTAATAAAAGCTGGTTTCTATTTGTAAATCCTGTTATGACAATGTTGAATACCGATGGAGAATGGAATGAAGACTGGTCAGGGGAATTCAATTTAAATCACATGATAATTCAAAACAAACTAAAAGCGAACATAGGATATTCTCCAAATTTCACTACTGAAGCAAACACAGTTAGATTGGGAGCCACATTTTTCTTATAAACACTTAAAATTACAAATTATGTTTTCAAAGTATTTCAATATTAAATTAGTTTTAGTTTTCTCATTATTTTCTACTGTATTAGTCGCACAGAAACAAAAAATAACCGTTGCAAAGGCTGTAGATACAGACAACGACAAATACGTTGCTATTTTTAAAGACATTCATGAAAACCCTGAATTAGGTTTTATGGAAGTGAGAACTGCAGGTATCATTGCTAAGGAGTTAAAATCGTATGGCTATAAAGTCACAGAAAAAATTGGTATCACTGGAGTTGCTGGAGTTTTAAAAAATGGTAATGGCCCAATAGTGATGTATCGCGCAGATATGGATTGTAATGCGGTATTAGAATTGACTGATTTACCCTATAAAAGCACTAAAATAGTTAAACTAGATGATGGTTCTGAAACACCTGTTACGCATGCTTGTGGACATGATGTGCATGTGACATGGATGCTTGCTGCTGCGAAGTTTATGTCAGAACATAAAAACCTTTGGAAAGGTACTGTCATTTTCATTGGTCAACCTGCAGAAGAACCAATACTTGGTGCAGAAGCTATGGTAAATGACGGGCTATACACTAAGCACAAGATTCCTGAACCAGATTATTTATTCGGAATTCACTCCATGCCAATTTCAGTAGGTATGATCGCTGCTGCATCAGGAGTTAGAATGGCTGGTACAGATCAATTCGATGTCACTTTTCATGGTATTGGTGGTCATGGCTCTAATCCTCACTTATCTAAAGACCCTATTCTAATGGCTGCTTCTGCAATCATGCAGTATCAAGCTATAATAAGTCGTGGTATTGACGCAAAAAGTGCTGCTGTAATTACGGTAGGTTCAATTCAAGCAGGAAAAGATAATAATGTCATTCCTAATAAGGCATTATTAAAAGTGAATTTACGATGGTTTACTGAGAAAGACAGAAGGTTAATGATTGATGGCATCACTCGTATTAACGAAGGCATAGCTCATGCATACGATTTGCCAAAAGAAAAATATCCTACTATTAAATTTAAAGGATGGTCATATCCACTAGAAAATAATACAGAATTAACTAAAGTTGTTAGAGAGTCTATATACCCATTAGTTTCTGATAAAAAATTTGTACTAGATGAGACTGTAGTTCCTTCAGTTATGGGCTCTGAGGATGTCCATCATTTGGTTATTAACAATGCAAAAAAAGATTATGCTTATATCAATGTTGGTATTGCAAATCCAAAACGATTTGAAGACGCTGTTAAAAAAGGCCAATTACCTTTTAATAATCACAATGGTAATTTTGAAGTTGACCTCAGTGCGATCTCGTTTGGTTCTAAAGTAGCTATTACAGCCATGTTGGCGATCTTTAATCAATAATCAATATTCATGGTAAAGGAAAGAATAATTGAAAAAAGTGAAAATATAGTTTATTTCATCCTTTGCATTGCCTCATTATTTTACATCGCTGTAGAATTAATTTACCTTTTTTATACATTTTATATTGAATTAAGAAGTTTAGATTTTGATGCTGGTAATTCCTTTGCAATTAAAGCGGTACCAATACTTTTTAATATTTTGATTTCATTAGAAATTTTGGAAACTTTTAAAAATAATGACGGAAAACTTTTAAGGAAAATCAAAATTATTATTATAGTTGCACTTACAGCTATCTGTAGAAAAATTATTGTTATGGATATTAAACATTCAGATTACCATATAACAATAGGAATTTCAGCATTAGTAATTAGTCTCTGTTTAGGTTATTATTTACTCTCTAGACAAAAAGATCTTAAATAGTTTACTCAGATATATAGAAAATTAAACGAAGCTATAAACTCACGCTTACGTTTTACATAAAGAAAAATATCCAACTATTAAATTTGAAGGATGGCAGTATCCGCTAAAAAAGGTTGTACACATATAAATTTAAGATTTGCAGAACCAAAATGATTAGAAGAAGTTATTAAAAACGTTTGGTAACACCGTGTATAATTAATTGCTTGGTCACTGCCGACTTACGAACATTCCTGCGGAATATTCTATCTGTGATTTATTTGCTAAATTAGTTGCTTAACCACGCAACTCCTATGTTTGTAAAAGAAGTTAATTCATATATAAATTTAGCAATAATAAAGTGAAAAAAGTGAGAGTACACACGCAACTAAATAACTCTAGAAGTATATTGTTGGTTAGAAATCACCTCACTTTTTTTATATCTTTTAGAGTTTGAACAGAATGTAAGGAATAATTAGTCAAAGTTATATCCAGAATATCCAACTAGGAGAAAAAACGAGGAAAGATAGTCACTTTAT
>NZ_AUDE01000046.1 GCF_000425305.1 Psychroserpens burtonensis DSM 12212 | reverse complement strand
TTGAGTGTGATAACAATAAGCATCTAAGCTCTTTTTTGAAACATCAATTCCAACAACTTCTTCGTAATTTTTCATATTTTTACAATTAGAGTTAATAAATAAGTTGCGTTAACTACTTCCTTTATCGGGAGTTATATCTCCTGGTATTCCAAATGGTTCTTGGCAACTATATAGAAAGAGAGGACTCGTACGTGTCATGGACCTATAATTCTAAAACACGTTATAGTTCTCCTCTTTTTCTATCTAAATATATTTAATACAAACTAAAGGAACACGTTGTGCTTCATTATCAGAAACCGCTAACAAATGATAAAATTTTTTAGAAAAATTAGACAAAACTTGCTGATGGAAAACAAAACTGCAAAGTATTTTAAATATGCTATTGGAGAAATTATACTTGTGGTCATTGGGATTGTTATAGCACTACAGATAAACAATGCTAATGAAAACCGTAAAACCAATAATATAAAGCATAATTATTATAATCAAATAGTTGTTGACCTTAATAAAGAAATAGAAAACATAAATAGCCGAATCATATTTTTAGATTCTTGCATTACTACTTCTGAAAGATATTTTAAATACACAGAAACACCTAATTTAGAGACAATTCAAATTTTTGAAGAACTTTCTAAAGTTGAATTAAGTTTTCGCTATTTAGCTTTTAACACCAATACAATTCAAACATTGGAATCAACAGGTGACGTCAAATTAATGCCAGAGAAAATTCGTAATTCACTTATTGAACTTAAACGAATACAGGAACAAACCAGTAGAGTAGCAAAAGGAAATTATGAAATTTATTTAAACGCCCAGCAAAAGGCTCTTCAATTAGGTTACGGTAGACTCTCGTTCAAAACACCAAAAGCAAAAGGGCTAGAAATCAAAAATAATATTCCAGAAATTATTTTAACGTTTGAGGGTGGATTTTTCCTTAAAAATTTCACAGATAAGGCAGTTAAAAATGCACTACTAGAGATGTTAAATGAAATAAAAATGATAAAAGAACTCATTAATCAAGACATAGAATAAAAATAACGAAAGCACAACACCGTGTATAAACCATTGCTGGGTCTGTGTTCATCTGGAAAATTCTTGGGAATTTTCCAGCGTAGTTTTGTATCTTTATTGGTTCGTGCTTTAACACGCAACGGTCCATACACATAAACGTTACCAAACATTATGATATGAAATACCTTCTTATTCTATTATTTATTGTATTTCTAATGTGTCCTTGTAAAAACACAGTTGAATTATCAGATGTATGCATCATTGTAAATATATTCAATAAAGACGAACAACCATCTTCAGGTCATGCTCAATATGCATATGGTTTGGGATCTGACTTTGTAAACATTGTTAAACTTGGCAATGATCCCTCTGGAGATTATGATAAGATTAAAATTAATAATTTAGAAATAAAATCTCAAACGTTTTAAAACTTCTAGATTTAGATAAGTTTAATACCATATGCTAAAAACAGTTCAAATATGCAGTGTAATAATAGGTATGATAACTTTCTTGGTTATTGTATTTAAACATAAAAGAAACACCTATCAAAAAATCTTACTTTTAGTATACGTACTCACTTTAACGTATTATTCTGCCTTAGTCTATTTTGTAAAATCAGGTTTAATTATAAATTATCCTCATCTACGAGGCACTGGACCTCCTATTAACTTTCTGCATCTTGTAACATTCATGCTTTTTGTACGCAGTACCGTAAAAAATCTCAAGGCACCAAAACGACTAGACCTTATTTTATTGTGTCTTCCGATATTGATCTTTATCGGAGTAGCTCCATTCTTTTTTGAAAACGTTGAGTATAAAATCGATCATATCCAATTTATACTTAATAACGAAGACTCAATATTTTATACAACCGTAGGATTTATACCTGCCTATTGGAATTTTTTAATGCAGCTTATGGTAGGTATGCTATTTAGTTCTATTGCTATATATATGCTTGTAAAAAAAATAAAAGACAAGAAGCATTCAAAAAGTGAATTTATTTGGCTCATATGTGTATCGTCACTTATGTTTCTAGGGAACTTTATAGGTATGATATCCCTCCTTTTTGATTCAAGCTCCTTCGACACGCACACACTCGGGTCTTATCTCTTTGCACTCTATATCATTATTATATTTTTATATCCCTTTTTTGAACCAAGAATTTTATATGGCGCTTTAATCGATGTTAAGAAAAAGATTAGTGGCACTCAATATTCAGATATAGAATTTACTTCTAGAGACTTTATTCGCTACCGAGAACAAATTGAAGGTTTTTTTTCTTCTGAAATTAGCTACTTAAAACCTGATTTCAGACAAGACGATTTAGCAAAATTTTTAAGCATTCCAAAAAAGGAATTGTCACAGATAACGACTCAACTTTACCAGAGAAATTTCAGCCAATTAATTAATGAAAAACGGATAGATGTTGTCCTAAAAAAGTTTAGAAATTTAGATTGGTTAAATTATAGTCTTGAAGGCGTAGCCCTAGAAGTAGGTTTCAAATCTAGAACTACTTTTATAAAAGCCTTTAAAGAAAAAACAGGCTCAACGCCTTCAGAATATAAAAAGACAATTTCATAATCTTCCCCTGAAATACCTATAAATGTTGTTCAAATTTTAAATTATGAACAGGTTTTTCTTGAATTACACTCCACATATAATAACATCAACATACTTTTGATTTTTAATAAAAAAAATAATCGATGAAGCACATTACGTATTTAGCCATTTTCCTATTTTCTCTAACCAGCTGCGAAGACAATAAGGGTAACAAAAAAAATGATGATAACACACCTACAGCAACTGTATATTACAACGGTGACATCATTGATATGGTTGGAGACTTACCTATATATCAAGAAGCATTAGTTGAAAAAAATGGCACTATCCTATTTATTGGAAATAGAGAAGAGGCTATGAAAATAGCAGGCGAAGGTCATAAGATGAATGACCTAAAAGGAAAAACGATGCTACCTGGATTTATTGATGCGCACGCGCACTTTTTTGCATTTGGCCCTCAAGCCACAGGAACAAATTTATTACCACCACCAGATGGAGGTGTTAAAAATATAGATGAACTTGTTAATGAATTAAAAATATGGTCAGAGAATCCTGATAATCTCGAAATTACAGGTTGGATCTTTGGACTTGGATTTGACCAGACACAATTGGCCGAAAAACGTTTTCCTACGAAAGAAGACCTAGATAAGGTATCGACAGAATATCCCGTTCTTATTATGCACATTTCAGCACATTTTGTTGTCATGAACAGTAAAGGATTAGAGCTCGTTGGAATTACTAAAGAAACTCCAAATCCTGATGGTGGAATCATTCGACGGATGCCAAATAGCAATGAACCAAACGGAGTGCTTGAAGAACTCGCAGCATTACCTTACATAGCCCAAGCCTTAGCTGCCTCTGATCCTGAAAGGCTAGCAAAACAAACTAAAATGGGAGTAGAAATGGCTAAAAGCTATGGATATACCACACTCCAAGACGGAAAAACTATGGAGACTTTCAACGCATTAACCAGTTTTGCTGAGCAAGGATTATTTGATATTGATATCGTATCGTATCTCGATTACACTGTTGCAAAATACATGGATACAGAATGGAATTCAAAAGAATACAAAGATCACTACAGAGTTGCAGGTTTAAAAGTGACACTAGATGGAGCTCCGCAAGTACAAACCGCTTGGAAAACGGAGCCTTATTTAGTACCGCCATCTGGTGGTAAAGCTGACTATAAAGGATATCCAGCAATAGCTGACGAACAAGAAGTTGCTGATTTATACAAGATGGTATATAAAAACAATTGGCAAATTAATTCTCATGCCAATGGTGATGCTGCAATAGATCAACTAATTAGAGGCTTAAAAGCAGCAGAAAAGGAATATGGTAAAAAGGATTTAAGAAACGTTTTACTGCATGGACAATACGTCAGACCTGATCAATTAGATGCTTTAAAAGAGCTGAATGTGATTGTCTCACTTTTCCCAATGCATACTTATTATTGGGGAGATTGGCACGTAGAAATTGTAGGTGAAGAAGCGGCTAAAAAAATTAGTCCTACACGTACTGCTTTAGACAAAGGCTTAATGTTAACCATACATACAGATGCACCTGTTGCTTTACCTAACTTAATGCGAGTAGTTTGGATAGCAGCGAGCAGAACATCTAGAAGTGGGATGGTAATGGGAGCGAATGAAAGACTGACTCCTTATGAAGCGCTAAAATGTATTACAGATTGGTCTGCTTACTCACATTTTGAAGATGATAAAAAAGGGACTTTAGAAGTAGGCAAACTGGCAGATCTTGTAGTACTCTCTGATAATCCACTTAAGGTAGAAATAGACGCTATAAAGGATATTGTTGTTCTACAAACTATTAAAGAAGGCACCATAGTTTTTGAAAGGGAATAACAAGTAACAAGGTATTGAATCAAATTTAAGACAAATGAAAAACAAAATTAAACTTTCAACTCTAGTCATATTCTTGTCGATACTTCTTATCAATAATGTTGATGCACAAGATAAAGTTCTAATAAATAACGTTCAGATATTTGATGGCAATAATGTTATCACTTCCAATGGTGCTGTTCGTATTGAAGGGAACTTGATTACTGAAGTCTCTAAAATACCATTAAAAGCATTGTCTGGAGAAAAGGAAATTGATGGGCAAGGCAAATTTTTAATGCCAGGTCTAATCGATGCTCATGTGCATTTAGCATGGAACTTATCGCCGACCCAATCGACCTTTGCGGCCAATGAATATATTGCAGCTCTTACTTTAGTTGAAGCCAAAGCTACCGTGATGCGCGGTTTTACTAGCGTTAGAGATGTTGGTGGTCCAGCTCGAGGTGTAAAAAAGGCAATTGACCAAAGTTTTTTTACCGGACCACGTATTTGGTACGCGGGTGCTGCTATCGGCATGACTGCTGGACATAGCGACATGAGAAGTCCAGAAGCCAGATCGCGCCAAATGGGAGGAGAAGCTTGGACAGATGGAGAACATTCAGGTATCACCATACTTGCCGATGGTGTTCCTGAGGTTCTCACCGCTGCCCGCATGCAGATGCGTAGAGGTGCATGTTTTCTGAAAATGTTTACCTCTGGAGCTGTTAGTGGCGTTTACGATCCACTAGATATTGCTGAATATTCATTTGATGAGATTAAGGCTGCTGCCGATGAAGCGAAGCGTTGGAACACTTATCTAGCAGTGCATTCCTATAATGATAAAGGGACACAACAAGCATTGAAAGCTGGAGCAATGTCCATTGAGCACGCTACACTTATTACGGAAGAGACTGCCAAACTAATGGCTGAAAAGGGTGCATTTCTGAGCACTCAAACGGGAATTTATCTCGCTGATGCACCTGCAGATTGGAGTGACAATCAAAAAGCTAAACAGCAAGCGGCCAAAGATGGGCTGGATAATCTATTTGCATTGGCAAAGAAATACGACATTAAAATTACACTTGGAACCGATCTTGTAGGGAATATGAAACTTAAAAAGCAGCAGGCCTATGAGTTGACCAACCGTCTAAAATGGTTTACACCTATAGAAATTTTAAGACAAGCAACGGTAAACAATGCAGAATTACTCAGCTTTAGTGGTCCGCGTAATCCTTACCCTGGTAAATTGGGAGTAATAGAGGAAGGTGCCTTTGCCGACCTTCTTTTGATAGACGGCAATCCTATTGATAACCTCGAGCTGTTCAATAATCCTGGAAAGAACCTCTTAATTATCATGAAAGATGGTAAATTTGTAAAACAAATTGAAAATTAATATTAGATATTTCCCAAATCTCACAAACGAAGCAACTAGAGTTATAATGGGATCAACATTCTTCATTTTAGGTCACATAAAATAACTATCAAAAAATATGCTTATTAAATATTTAACAAGAAGTCTTTTTTTAGGTGTTTTATTATTTTCAGCTTCTTTAATAGCCCAAGACCAGAACGTAGCTATTGATAAAGCGGTTAATAAAAATAACGACAAATACGTAGCTATCTTCAAGGATATTCATGAAAACCCCGAGCTAGGTTTTATGGAAGTAAGAACTGCTGGCATTGTCGCGAAAGAACTGAAGTCGTATGGTTATAAAGTGACAGAAAAGATTGGTGTGACTGGTGTTGCTGGTGTACTAAAAAACGGAGACGGTCCGATAGTAATGTATCGTGCCGATATGGATTGTAATGCGGTATTAGAACTAACCGATTTACCTTATAAAAGCACTAAAATAGTTAAGCTCGATGATGGTAGTGAAACACCTGTCACCCATGCTTGTGGACATGATGTGCACATCACATGGATGTTATCTACTGCTAAGTTTATTGCGGAACATAAGGAGCTTTGGAAAGGTACTGTCATATTTATTGGTCAGCCTGCAGAAGAGCCAATTCTTGGTGCAGAAGCTATGGTAAAAGATGGCTTATACACAACACACAAAATTCCAGAACCAGATTATTTATTTGGAATTCACTCAATGCCAATTGCTGTTGGTATGGTGGCAGCTGCATCAGGAGTTAGGATGGCAGGCACAGATCAATTCGATGTTACTTTTAACGGCATAGGTGGACACGGTTCTAATCCGCATTTATCTAAAGACCCTATTCTAATGGCAGCTTCTGCAATCATGCAGTATCAAGCCATAATCAGTCGCGGTATTGACGCAAAAAGCGCTGCAGTAATTACGGTAGGCTCCATACAAGCAGGAACAGATAACAATGTGATTCCTGAAACTGCCTTATTAAAAGTAAATCTTCGATGGTTTAACGAGAAAGATAGAACGTTAATGATTGAGGGTATTAAACGCATCAATGAAGGTATCGCGTATGCCTACGATTTACCCAAAGAAAAATACCCTACAATTGAATTTAAGGGATGGTCATATCCACTAGAAAATAATACGCAATTAACTAAGGTTGTCAGAGAGTCAATATATCCTCTAGTGTCAGATGAAAAATTTGTATTAGATGAGACTATAGCGCCATCAGTTATGGGTTCTGAAGATGTACATCATTTGGTTATTAATAATGCTAAAAAAGATTACGTCTATATCAATGTTGGTATTGCTAATCCAAATCGATTTGAAGACGCAGTTAAAAAGGGACAATTACCTTTTAACAATCACAATGGTAATTTTGAAGTTGACCTAAGCGCGATCCCGTTTGGTTCTAAAGTAGCCATAAACTCAATGTTAGCTATCTTTAATCACTAAGAAAGAGATTGAATGCAACTGTTAAAAACGTTTGGTAACAATGTGTATAGTGCATAGCACCCTGCGGGATGCTACGACACCATACACGAAACGTTAGCAAACATTTGATGAAACAATCCCGAATCATATTCATTCTCTTATTTCTTTGCATAATCTCGTGCAAAAAGCCATTGGAAAAAATTGCCGAAAAAGTAGATGTGAATAAAACGAAAATTGACACTTCCAAGCGCTATCAGAGAATTACCATTCAACAAACTGATGGAAATGAATTGACAGCTGAATTCGAAGCTTATGTAACTAAACAAAAGGATACATTTTGGAATACTTGGAAACACTATAAAAATGGAGTGATCGATAGTTCTAGGAGTAGTTTTTTTACTTACAAAATTGATAGACAAAAAGAAACGGACTCAATATTTAAAGGCGAAATTAAATTTTTCTCACCTGCTGACAGTATTCCTGAATCAAGTATAGACTCAAGAAAAGTGACCTTCGTGTATTTACAAAAAGAAAAAGATTCTGTATACGTAAAAGAAATTTATACTGATAAAAACACGATTGAGTTTGAGTATAAAAACTATGAAAACTATAGCTTTGAAGGTCACATTATGGATTTACGGTTTATCAAAATGGATTCACTACCAGATGAACTGCTTTTAAACAGGAACTATTTCACAATTGACACCAAAGCTTGGACTGATAATACATTTGTAGAACTATTAAAAGAATAACGTTTGCTAACAACGTGTATAACCAATTGCTTGGTTTGTGTGTACTCGGAAAATCCTGCGGATTTTCCTACTGGTTCGGTTTCTTTTGCTAACTTAGTTCTCGCCAACGCAACAAGCCATACACGTATTCCAAGATCAAATCCTAATAAATAATCCAGTTTATTTTTTATGCTGCATGTTGTTGAAGAACCACATAAGGTGTTCCTCTTTTAACTACTGCAAATGCTCTTGCTATGAGCTTATTTCTAACATTATTTATAGCTAACATTTTATCTTTTCCTTCTGCTAGTTTTCTCTTATAATATAAGCGTAATTCGCTGTCATGTTGTATTGCTGACACACTTGCCATACTCAACAAACTCTTCATTTTCCTATCGCCTAAATAATGACATTGTTTTCTACGATGGATGCTAGTCCCTGACTCATGCTTAAAGGGTGCGGTTCCGCAGTAGCTCGAAAATGATCGCCAACTTGAAAATCTTGTAAAGTTCCCTGT
>NZ_AUDE01000045.1 GCF_000425305.1 Psychroserpens burtonensis DSM 12212 | reverse complement strand
GGATTAAGACAATAACATTTGACAATGGAAAGGAGTTTGCTCGGCATGGTGAAATAGCAAAAGACGTGAATGTAAAAGCATACTTCACAAGACCATATACCTCTCAAGATAAGGGAACTGTCGAAAACAGAATAGGTGTAATAAGAAGATTTTTTCCAAAGAAAACAGACCTTAGAGAAGTCTCAGCTAAGAGAATAAAAGAAGTAGAAAAATTACTAAATTACAGACCAATTAGAAAGTTTAATTATAATAACCCTATTGAAGTCCTAAATAATAAGTGTGTTGCACTTATGGGTTGAACTCAGCAACTTTAGATCCAATAGAAAAAATATAATATTAAAACTGCTAAATTTAATACATGAACAGGTTAACTACAAAACAAAAAAATGCTTGGTAAAATAATACCTTTTCTAATGTTAACTATTTTATTGTTAGTCTATGCGATTTATATTCTAACTACGAATGTGCAAGCTGGTAAAGTTTTCACTGCTATTAGTCTCTTAGTAGTTGCGGTTATAAGCTTTACAACTGACTTAGGACTTAAAAAGTGGGTCAAAAATTACAAGAAAATATTTATGGTAGAATTAATAATTATATTAATGCTAATTATCAATGTAGAACTAAAACTTTGGTGATTTCTTTGGAATTTGATAAGGGATTTGTAACCACAATTTATGGAAATTACAGCTCAAAATATTTGATAATTTCAGTAATCATTTAAAATAAAACACAGAGAACCATAAAATGAAATTTTATTAATGTCATCTGAATTTTAACAAAAACGGGGATGAAATGTAAATAACATTAGGAATCTATCTGAATTCTGACCAACCAATAACCTATGATAAAATTCTTTAGACAAACACGCTATGACCTTATGAATAAAAATAAGACCGGAAAGTATCTTAAATACGCCATTGGCGAAACCATTCTTGTCGTTGTTGGAATTTTGATTGCACTTCAAATTAATAATTGGAACGAAAACAAAAAAAACAGACAACAGGAACTAATAATTCTCGAAAACATACTTCAAGACCTTGAAAAAGATAAAATTGGATTAAATAAGATTATTGAAAGAAGAATAAGCAAAGTAGCTTCAGCAGAAATAATGATTAGCTATTATGAAGGCGTAAAAATAGATAAGCTGTCAGATTATTATTCCCATTGGACAAATGTGCTTTATTGGGAAGCTCATTACCCAAGAAATATCGCATTTAAAGAACTCGTCAATTCTGGGAGTGTTTCCATAATTAAAAATGCAGATATTAGAAATACACTTCTTGACATTACTGCCTCCTATGAAGAATTATTTGCGGTTAGAGAACACATGTATGATGATTATGGTATTTACCTGTACAGTCACTATTCTGAAATTATAGATTATGGAGACGGGATTAAAGTATGGTCTAACCCTAATATAAAAATAGAATTATCCGAAAAAGACATTGCTGTTGCCTTAAAAAGCAAAGCAATAAAAAACGGATTTACATTAGCCTCTTTTAATAATGTTGGCCTACAAGAGCAACTAATTCAAATATTGAATAATGTGGATTTAACAATTGTGTGGATTAAAAAAGAAATTGAACAATAACTAAATCTCAACACCGTATCTAACATATCGCTAGTTAACTGCTTACGAAAGCCCGTGAGGATTTTATGTTCAGGTTGTATTTGCTAAATTAGGCCCTTAAAAGACGTACCTGATCATGTATAAAATCATTATATGCGATTAATAAAAATGCTTTAAACATTAATAACCACTATTTTTGTTTCATGAAAAAACAGATTGCTATTATAGGCAGCGGACCATCAGCCTTTTTATTAGCTGCTTTTTTAGATGCTAAAAAATTCAATATTACCATCTATGAAAAAAATAAAACATCTGGACGTAAGTTTTTAGTTGCCGGTAAAGGTGGTTTCAACTTAACTCATTCAGAACCGATTGAGCAGTTTATTAAGCGTTACACTCCGAATGAATTTTTAGACCAGGCCCTACTCGATTTCACCAATATTGATTTTCGAAATTGGCTCGATCATATTGGAATCCCAACATACATAGGAAGCAGTAAAAGAGTATATCCAATAAACGGAATTAAGCCTATTGAAGTACTAAATACAATTCTGAAATCTCTCAAAGAAAAAGGGGTTACTATTAAGTATCAACATATTTTTTCTAATTGGGATGATAATAGCAATCCAATTATTAATAATGAAACGATACAAACAGATTACACCGTTTTTTCTTTAGGCGGAGCAAGTTGGAACGTTACTGGGTCTGACGGAAACTGGCTCGATACTTTTTCTAAAAAAGGAATTAAAACAAAAACATTTCAAGCCTCAAACTGCGGTTATCAAATTGATTGGAAACATAATTTTATTGAAAAGCACGAAGGTATTCCTTTAAAAAACATTTCTATTTCTTGCGATAACATTACTCAAAAAGGAGAAGCGGTTATTACTAAATTTGGATTAGAAGGAAACTCCATTTACGGACTAAGCCCACCAATTAGAGAACAGTTGAATGCAACTTCAAAAGCGACTGTTTTTGTAGACTTCAAGCCTTCGTTAACATTAGAAAATATCAAGTATAAAATAAAATCATCTAAATATAGGACCACTACTGAGATCTTAAAAAAAGAACTCAAGCTAAGCACACCTCAAATCGATTTATTAAAAACATACCTTTCTAAAGAGTCCTATTTAAGTAGGGAATTATTAACAAACAAGATCAAAAAATTTCCTTTAGAAATAATAAATACAGCATCTATTGACGAATCAATTTCCACAGTTGGAGGAGTTGATTTAGATGCCATTTCTGAAAATTTTGAGCTTAAAAACATGTCCAATCAATTTTGTATCGGAGAAATGTTAGATTGGGACGCTCCAACGGGTGGATACCTGCTGCAAGCAAGTGCGAGTACTGGTGTGTATTTAGCTAAACATTTAAATAAAAACAACTAATTTTAAACAGATTACGTTTATTTAGTAGTGGAGTACTTTTAATTATCAAGCCTAAATAAGTTGATAAACCTTTGTTTTAAAATCATTGAGTTTTGAAATTTAAGCAAATCTTCCTCTCTACTAGTTTTAAGTAAAAAATGATGTCTATCTTAACGTTGTTGCACGATTAAATACCAAAATTTTCTGTAACGATTTTCTTTATTTCTTTATTAAGGGATTTTATTGCATTATAACTAGTGTGCTCTAAAACAATGACGACCAAATCATCTTCTAAATATCTTGTGAGTCCTGTACTAAACCCATTCCATTTACCATGATGATAGATGCTTTTTTGTCCATTAGAATTAATTCTAAACCCAAAGCCATATGGTACTTCTCGTCCGTAAACAGTTTCTCCTTTTGCATACATTAGGTCCAAGGACTTTTTTGTGAGTAGTTTTTCAGTATTTAACCCGAGTGTCCACTTAAACAAATCCTCAGTAGTCGTATATACATTTTTATCACCAACAATGGCGTCATTTACGGTACTTCGAATTTTTAGATGACGCCATCCTCTATACAATCTATACCCAACTAATTGATTTTCTTTAATACTATCATTCTCAAAACTATATACATACGACTGTTTCATTTGTAGCGGTTCAAAAATATTGCTTTTTAAAAATGAGCTAAAAGAAGTCCCAGAAACTTTTTCGACAATAGAAGCTAGAACAATGTAATTCGTATTAGAATAATCAAATTTACGCCCTGGTTTGTAAAACCGCTGCACATTACTCGATTCAAGTAAAGCCATCATTTCAGTATTTGTAGGCGCCTTATTTTGTTGCCATTTATGCTCTGCTACCCAAAAATATTTTGGTAATCCAGCGGTATGATTTAAAAGGTTTTCAATGGTCACACCTTCATAAGGAAAACCTGGAAAATAGGCATTTACTGTATCTGTCAGCTTAATTTTATTCCTTTCACTCAATAGCATAATAGCGGCTGCCGTAAACTGTTTACTTACAGATGCTAATTGAAATATAGATTTTTTGTTTAGCAGAATTTTATTTTTAAAATCTGCATACCCTATCTCATTCTGATAGACTATTTTCCCGCCTTTCGCTACTAATATTGCTCCATGAAAATCATGTCTTTTATTAATACGTTTTAATAACAGATCTAATTTATGCCGCACATCTTTTGTTTCCTTTTCAGAGTATCTCTCAATTAAAATAGGAGATTCCTCTTTTGACTCGGCCTTAATGAGTGTTGTAATTCCTTCATCTACATTCTTAGATGATGAAGAGTTTATAATCAATAAAAGTGCGCATAAGATAACTAAGAGAACTGCGGAGATTTTTTTAATATTTTTTTTCAAATGGAGCTAGTAAAATTTGGAACAAGTTAGTAATTTCAAAATGCTCGTCTTACTTTATTACTATATTTATGTAACCTTTGTGATTTTATTGTTCTATCTAACATTTCCTAAATAAAAAAGGGCCCATTTATTTCTAAAAAGCTTTTAAAACAAAAGAAGTTGAAAATTTGACTGGAACCGAGAACTGGTTTAGCTCGCTTCGTTTTATATTCGATTGTGACATAATCATCAATTGATACTAAAAGAAAAGCTACTTGATTTATCAAAGAGCTTCTTAGTAGCAGAAACTAGAATCGAACCAATGACTTTCGGGTTATGACAATGACCCTGACCGCTTGTAAAAGTGAAACACTGAGTATTCAAGCTGCTCCTTTTTAAAAACCGTATTCATGATTTTGTGTACGTGATGAAAGAAGATATTACGTTGGTATATTCTTTTGCATATAATCCTGCCATTTTACGAGAATATATTTACCTATATTATGCTCTTCTCTTTTTAAAAACCCAAATTCATAAACAAATAGATACACATCCCCTTTTTGATTTTTCCAATAGTGCGTAAAAAAATTGGGATCAAATCCTTTTTCTTTTAAAATTTCATCTCTTACCGTTACCTTACCTCCTTTATTATATTCCTTTAAAATTTTACGATTGCGCTTTAACTGGTTATCTACTTTATCAAAAAACCGCTCAGGCTGTTCTTTTGCTTGTTGGTATTGATAGCCACTTTTGCATTGTGGATCACAAAATTTTTTATCTGTTCTACCCACTAATTGCTTGTTACAAAACAAACATGTTTTATAAAATCTCATATATATTAAAATTAAGTGAATATTATACGCATCCCATTCGTATAAGATACGGTTAAATCATTTACATCCAGTAAATTGCATAAAAATACTTTATGGAAAAGGGAAGGAGTGTTACTTTAAAACATCTTTTAATTAAAGGTAAAAGATACGTCGGACTACAATTTAACACAGACAAAATTATTCAGGCACTTGTCAAAGGGCTACCAGACGTAAAATGGAGTACTGAATTTAACATGGCTTACATTCTTAACTCAAAAGAAAACCTTAACGAAATATTCGAAATTTTTAGTGGTGTTGTTTGGGTAAATTGTAATTACTTTTTTGATAAAAAGCCATTAAACAATAATAATGAACCAATAGATATTACCTGGTTTAGAAAACGCTCTCTACCAGAAAATTTCCGGCATTGTCCTACTCCATATTTAGATAGGTTACAATTAAAAAAGTATGCTAATAATACTGTAAAATCATACATTATTGCCTTTGAAACATTCATAAACTATCACAATACTAAAGAATTGATACAAATCAATGAAAATGATGTTAGACAGTATATCCTTAAATTAATTCAAGAAAACAAATCTGATTCTTATATAAATATAGCAATTAACAGTATTAAATTTTATTATGAGTCTGTGCTAGGTATGCCCAATAGGTTTTATCAAATAGAACGACCTAGAAAGGAAAAAAAATTACCAAAAGTACTATCAAAAGAAGATGTTTTACAAATCATAACGCACACAAATAATTTGAAGCACAAATGCATTGTAAGTCTTTTATATTCTTCTGGAATGCGGAGAAACGAATTAGTTAATTTAAAAATAACTGATATTGATAGCAAAAGAATGTTAATACTCATTGAAGCGGCTAAGGGCAAAAAGGATCGTTATACAATACTTTCGCACACTTTATTAAGAGATTTACGGGAATACTACAAACAATGGAAACCCAAAAAATACATTGTTGAAGGGATCTATGGACAACAATACTCTGGTCAAAGTATTGGCAGAGTAGTAACAAATGCGGCAATAAAAGCAGGGATACAAGTTACTGTAACGCCGCATATGCTAAGGCATAGTTTTGCAACACACCTTTTAGAAGATGGAGTTGATTTAAGGCAAATCCAGGTTTTATTAGGTCATAGTTCTTCTAAAACGACAGAGATTTACACCCATGTTGCGATGACTACCTTTAAGAAAATAAAGAACCCTCTAGACGATTAAGAATATAATTGAGATATATACAACATATGTTATATATATCCTATATTTGGGTGTATATATAACATATGTTGTATATACTATTGTTGTGTGCAATTACTCAACAGACCTCAAAAACTGAATGAAAATAGAAAAAGACAATTTAACACCGAAAAAAAAGAAAAAGATTTATCTGCAAATACTTTTACTCGGAATTATTGTCTGTGCTTTTTTCTTTTACAAAAATTACGACAATGAAAATCGAGAAAAATTATTGTCTGAAAATTTTGAGTTTACATTTTGTAAAATTATTGGAAGTAATACTTACAAATCGAAAACAAACTTTCTCGAATATAATGTTGACGGAATAAAATACGAAACTCGACCTTTAAGTTCGAGAATTTTTAATATCGGAGAATTTTATAGAATTAAATACTCTAAATCAAACCCTGAAATTTCAGAAGTTGATTATACAAAACCAATAATATTAAACAAAAATGACTTCGATTTTACTAGCGGAATAATAACTAAAACGTTTGAAAAAGAAAGTTTGAGTGTTCTTTCATTCTCTTATAACTATCAGAATGAAAATTATGAACGAGATGTAATTCTTGAAAAAATTGGAGAATTAAAGAACGGAAAGCAAATTGAAATATTAGTGAATAAGAAAAACCCTAAAATTTCATATTTATCGGAACAAATTAAATCGGAATAAAAAACTGCACACAACAATGTATATAAAACATAGCTAATATAGGCTTTCCCAAAGGTTTTTGTGTATTTTCGAAAATCGCCAAATTTTTAAATTTGGCTTTTAATAAAATAAAGATAAAAAGAAAAATTTAAAAATTCGGCTCGTGTATAATCCGAAACGATAGTGTCTTTTTACACGCTACGTTTCATATACGGAGACGTTGTAAACAAGCTAAACAAACACCAGTAATTGAATTGAAATATGGCAAAAATACCAATCGAAATTGAAAAAATAAAAACTGCTTATAGGAATTTAGGAACGAATGACAATTCCGAAAACATAAGAACGGAATACTTGATTTCTGTTTCTGAGAAAGGACAGAATTGGAATAAAACTATTCGTTGCGGACTTAAAGAATTGACAAAGTTACGTGACGAAATTTCTGATTTAATAGAAAAAACAACAACTGCTGAAAAGCTGAATATTACGAACGATAAAGCAAAAATACTTGACAAATATTATGCAGAAGATGAATTATGTCAAAAATGTAGTTATAAATTAACACACAATTGTTTGACTTGTATTTTCGATTTACAAAGTCCACTCGAAAGAAAATTATTTCTTGCTTTGAACAAAAAACACATCCGATTTGAGTCCCAATATCCTCTAAATTGGAAAGGCGGGAATATATCCATCGCAGGAAAAACTTATGATAATCCGAAAAATAATTTTAAAGAAGTATTGACTGTTGCGGATTTTTACATTGAGAAGAAAGGAGTTAAATTATGTGTTTATACGGACGGGCATACTTATCACGAAAGAACTGAAGAACAAGCTCAAAGAGACAAGCGAATTGATAGAAAGTTACAAGAATTAGGTTTCCAAGTTTTGAGATATACAGGAAAAGACGTGAATGAAAATACGGATTTAATTGTGACTGAAATTAAAAAGTGGATAGAAAAGCCAGTTTACAACAATGTATATAAAACATAGCTATTCTAGGCTTTCCGAAAGGTTTTTGTGTGTTTTCGAAGATCGCCAAATTTTTAAATTTGGCTTTTAGAAAAATAAAGATAAAAAGAAAAATTTAAAAATTCGGCTCGTGTATAATGCGAAACGATAGTGTTTTTTTACACGCTACGTTTCATATACTAGACGTTAGCGGTCATTGCTCACTCAGCTCCAAAAAAAATTAAATCACTCTAAAGTGGTTTAAAATAAGAGGTAAAAACGTACTCGGTTTTTTGTGGATGACCGAAATCTAATATGACTATCGGAATCTATCAAAACGCAACTGTTGCGTATCTCAAATCTCACTTTTATATAATAGTACTCAACGGATTTACGAATCATTACGACACTCTTGCGACGGACTGATCTTCTGCACGGATCATTAGTTATGTGTTCAACTAGTGAAACAAAATAACGACCGCTAACAATATGTATAAAAAATGCTTATTTTGGTGCTTAACTAAATGATTGTGTTCTGTTTGCTAACTTCTGATTTTCCTTCGGAAAATCCTCTTGTACAAACACGCACATTCTATACACGTAACGTTG
>NZ_AUDE01000044.1 GCF_000425305.1 Psychroserpens burtonensis DSM 12212 | reverse complement strand
TAAAGAATATCCAGACATAAAATTAGCTTATGATCTGGTTCAAGGGCTTAGAAATATATTTAATACTACGACATCAATACAGGTAGGCTATACTAAACTAGCACATTGGTATAAGGATGTAGAACAGTCTGGATTTAAAACCTTTAATACAGTAGCCAATACAATTACAGTAAACTATCGTTCTATATTAAACTATTTTATTAATAGAAGTACTAATGCTTCTGCGGAATCTTTCAATGCTAAAATAAAAGCATTTAGAGCTCAATTCAGAGGTGTCAAAAATGTAGAATTCTTTCTTTTTAGATTAACTACAATTTTTGCTTAACACACAACTTTTGTTCTTGATCCCTTTTGTTCTTGATCCCTTTTTAACTCTCGCTGTCGCTAGTTTTCAACGTGTACTAATTTAAATTCTAATTGTATTTTCATGTCAAAATGAACTTTAGCAATAAGTTATCTTTGAAAGCCACATGAAAGAATAGAAAACAACAAAAGGCGCATCTATTTTAGATGCACCTTTTAATTTATGTTATAAAGCAAAAGACTACTAGATGTCTTCTTGATCTCTCATATTCTGGATATATCCAGCTTTTTGAATTTCACGTCTTCTTTTTACCGATGGCTTTGTGAAAAATTGGTTCTCACGAATGTTTTGCATCGTCTTTACGTTACGGTGTTTTCTTTTGTAACGTTTTAAAGCACGTTCAATGCTTTCTCCTTCTTTTACTAAAATTTTAATCATTGTAATACTTGTAGTTATTTATTTAAGACTATCCTAAATACGTTTTTAATATTTTACTTTTAGAATCTTGGCGTAAACGCTTGATTCCTTTTTCTCTAATTTGTCTTACACGCTCTCTTGTTAAATCAAAAGTGGCTCCAATTTCATCTAGTGTCATTGGTGGTTCATCACTTAATCCAAAGTTTAAACGTATCACATCACTTTCTTTTTGTGATAAGGTGTCTAATGCTCTGTTGATTTCAACATTTAAAGACTCTTTCATCAATTGAAAGTCAGGATTTGGTGATTCACCAGATTTGACAACATCATATAAACTTGATGTTTCACCTTCTTTTAAAGGTGCATCCATTGATAAATGTCTCCCAGAATTCTTTAAAGACTGCTTCACTTCTGAAACCGTCATATCCAATTCTTGCGCAATTTCTTGAGCACTAGGAGGTCTTTGATGCGTTTGCTCTAAAAACGAAAATGCTTTGTTGATTTTGTTTATAGAACCAATTTTGTTCAAAGGTAATCTAACTATTCGAGATTGTTCTGCTAAAGCTTGTAAAATTGCTTGCCTAATCCACCAAACTGCATAAGAGATAAATTTAAAACCTCTAGTTTCATCAAAACGCTTTGCTGCTTTAACAAGTCCTGCATTTCCTTCATTAATTAAATCTGGAAGTGTAAGTCCTTGATTTTGATATTGTTTTGCAACAGATACCACGAAACGTAAGTTAGCTGTCGTAAGTTTATCAAGGGCTACTTGATCTCCCTCTCGAATACGCTGAGCCAATTCAACCTCTTCTTCAGCTGTAATCATTGGTAGCTTACTAATGTCTTGTAAATACTTATCTAGGGATTTCGATTCACGATTGGTAACTTGCTTGGTGATTTTTAATTGCCTCATATATTCTATCTTGTTTTAAAAAGTTTGCAAGAGTCTAATGTAACTTTTATTCTGACAAAAGCAAATAAAAGCTTGCTTCTTTACCGAAATTTATTGCAAACAGCGATTTTTTAAGTATTCTTTAACATTTGACCCCTAAAATCACTGTTTTTTGATGGTGTCTTGCTTCTTTCTTTTTAGTAATCCTCCTAATATGTTTTTTACTCCTTCCGTTACTGTGTTTGTCGTGTTGGTTTTTAGGGAGTCTCTTTTTACGGTAGTGGAGTCCTTAGTGTTTCCTTTTTTTGAACTACCTAGAAATCCTCCTAATAAATCGTTAGCCTTATCTTTACCCTTATCTAATAATTTTTGCTTTTCAATTTCAATGAGTTGCTTTGTTAGGTTCGATACTCCACTTGTTAAATCTGTCTGTACTTTAGGACTCGTATAGCTTCCAGTAATATTTGCAGTTACAGGAATCGTTATTTTACTAATCTCAGGATCATTGAGCTTGCCAATTAGTCTATTTATCTCACTACCTAAATATTTAGCAGGTACTTGAAAAACGGCATTGTAATTCATGGTCTTATCAAAACCATGTCCTCCTGAAACAACAATATTGATATCTTTATATTTAAGATCAAATGGTTTGACATTCACCTGTCCATTAGAGAAGTCTAATTTGGCTGTTAAATTTTTTAGATCCAATTGGCTAAAATCCATAAAGCCTAGAGCCCCATCCAGCTTATTTAAGATAGAGGCTTCATTCTGATTAATACTTGTAGTTAGCAATTCGGCAAAGGCATCACCAGAAACCGTATTGAGATTAGGTGTGAAATCACTACCCAAGGTTCCTTGAAGATTAATAACAGTATTGAGTTTTCCTTGTAGTACTTTAGCAATGGGTGCTAAGTTTTGTAGTAAATCTAAGCTTTGAAATGATTGTGCAGTATCAAAACCATCTGCACCGATATTAAGGTCAAAAACGGGAGTATCTGTTTTTGTAGATACTTTTCCTGTCAATGCTAATACACCATTAAATAGAGTGGAGGTAAGATTTTGCAAGTTGGCTTCTTGGTCTTTAATTAGTAATGTTCCATTAACATCTTTTAGCATTAGATTATCATAAACAACGGTATTTGCCTTTGCATTAATTGTGCAATCTAAAAAGTCTGGAATTTTTAAAGATTGAGAGGCAGCATTTGTTTTATTAGAGTCTTTAGACGCTGTTTTATCTTCAATCATAAAATCACTAACCACGAAATTATTAGAGTTTAAATTAAAGTTTCCTTGTAGTTTTTTATCACTCAATAGAAACCCAAGGAGGTTCTTTATGGTTCCAGTAGCTTTAAAATCACTCGTTCCTGTTTTTGCATCAAAACTATTTAGAGATACGTTGCCAGGATTAAACGTCATGTCTGCTTTATTAATTTGTATTGGATTAACAATGTCTTCCGAAGAAAAAATAAAATCACTAAGATGAATGCTTCCACTATTCTTTATGCGTTCATAAGCATTAGTCTCTATTGCATTCATATCAAACGACGTATTGAGTTTTGCTTTTAGAATTCCGCTTAATTCCTTATCAAAATCAATAGGATAGGCTTTTGTGATATTTGCTAAGTTTAAAGTGCCATCAATATTAGCATTGACTAACATGTTTTTGGTGAGATTTCTAATTATAGCGTTCGATTTAAAAACATCATCATCAATTTTAAAATGGAGTGTTTTAATGTCTATAAAAGTATCATCAATATTTCCTGTTGTATTTTTAATAGCCGTATTAATGGTGATGTTGCTCACACGTTTTGGCAAGTCAGGATATTTAAATGACGCATTATTTGAAGAAATATTAATATCTATCGTGGGAATTGTTTCTTCGGAAATTCTCCCTTTCACAACACCACTAACCTTAAAGTCACCAGTCGTCTCTACATTTTCGATACTTTTAGAATAGGTTTCTGGGATTACAGCTAGGAAATATTTAAATGAGGATTCCGGGTTTTCAAACGTGATATCAATATCCTGACCACCTTCAATCATTTGCACATAACCATTAAAAACAAGCGGTAATTGGTTGATATACGCTTTGTTTTCCATAAACGTATACTTCTGCTCCTTGAGATTCATCCCGATAAGTGCATCCAATTTTATTTTATTTTGATTGAGATACTGAGTGCTGTCAATGCTCATGCTTACGTTTGCTGTGGTTTGGGTGTCGAGTTGTAATTCTTCTCCAGAAAACGTCCCGTTACCATAATGATTAAGCTCGGTAATATACATTTGGGTATTTGATTTCTCGTCGATATACGTCAATGCGCTTTTGCTAATACTGTAATCTTTGATGTCAAAAGCAAATCCGCTAGAGGAATCTGTGCTCGCCTGAACGTTTTCATTTTCTTTAGTAATGTCATAATTGTTATTTCCTAAGGCGTCAGTTTTTAAAGTTAATAGCGCCTCATTAATAGAAATAGAGTTAACGATAATTGGATCTTCATTAGCATTTTTAAATAACTCTTTTATAGACATATCAAAAGCAATATTTTTTGCAGTAACAAATGCTTGACCCTCAAATGGCTTATAATTGGTAATCACCAAATCTTCTACCGATACATGAGCTTGTGGGAAACTGCTAATAAAACTCAAACTAACATCACTAAACTCCACTTTAGCGTTGAGATTTTCGTTCATGAAACTCTTAATCATATCCTTGATTTGACCTTGAAATGCGAAAGGAATTGCGACTAGTAAAACCAGGATTATTAAAAATGTAATGCCAATTATTTTGAATGCTTTTTTCATGTATTTATATCTATTATTTTTCGATGGTCATATACTGTTCTTATTAGTCATTGTCTTTAATGATAAGTTTTTAGCGTACTTGTGTCATCTATGTTGTGTTTTCGGTTCCGTTTCCGCAGAAAATTTTAAGTATCGTATTTTATATACGTGCAGAATAGAGTTTAAGACGAATTAATGCAAAAGTTTAATAAAACTTTAGCCCATTTGAGATGATTATTAGTGTATTAAATTAAATTCATTTCTTCATTGATTTTCAAATTAAACCGTTTTCTAAACAAGTATACGCCGAGGTATAAAAAGGGCGTATCTAGAAAAGCGACGAGTACTTTAAATATAAAACCGCTAATTAATAAACCTTTAAAACTTTCCCAAGGGATGATTTCAAAAGAACACAATAAGAAAATTATAGAAAGTGTATCTATAAATTGAGAAAACCAAGTTGAGAAATTATTTCTAATCCATAGATGTTTTCCCTTTGTCTGTTTTTTCCAGAAATGATACACTTGGATATCAATAAATTGAGCAAATAAATAGGCGCTCATACTCGCGAAAACTGCAAGGACTGAGTTTCCAAAAACGTTGGTAAACAGTGAGTCTTGGATTGGCGAATTTGGGATTGCAGGCACACTGTCTGCTACCCAGATAATCAGCAGCGAAAATACCGAAGCGAAGATTCCGGCAATGACAACTTGATTGGCTCGTTTTTTGCCATAAATTTCACTAATTAAATCTGTAATAAGAAACGTAATTGGATAGGGCAAAATCCCTACTGAAATTTCAAAAAGCTTAGAACCAAAAATTTCTATATCAATTGGATACCAATAAAAAAACTTTTGAAAAATTAAATTGGAAACCACCAAAGACGTGATAAACAGTGCAGCAAGAAACAAATATATTTTTTGAGCAGCAAGTTTATCTTTTATGGTCATAAATTGTGAATAAAAAGGTGATGCAAATATACGTTAATACCATTTTGTTTTCATTAATTTGATGATTCAATATGAATTCTATCCACCATGTTTACATCGCTCTTGGGAGCAATAAAGGCGACAGATTAAAATATCTGCAAGACGCTGTAGATTCTATTTTTATGGAAATTGGCAAGATAAACACCATCGCTAAGGTATATAATACACCTGCTTTTGGGTTTGAAGGGGATGATTTTTTAAATACCTGTATATATATAGAATCTAAGTTTTCTGCGGAAGATGTCTTAGTTAAACTTCAAAATATAGAAAAACGATTAGGTCGAGAGCTTAAACAAATCGAAGGTTACGAGTCTCGTACCATAGATTTGGATATCTTATTATTTGATTGCGATATTATTGCTTCTAAAAATTTAAACATACCACATCTTCAGCTCCCAAAACGTAAGTTTGTCCTTAAACCATTGTATGATATTGCTTCAAAACTGAAACATCCGCAACTCGAAAAAACCGTTGCAGAACTTTTAGAATCCTGCGAAGATGAAAGTGATGTAAAAGCCATTAATATATGGTTGAAGAATCCAACAAAGCAATTTGATTTTTCAATGTATAATTATATCGCTATTGAAGGAAATATTGGTGCAGGAAAAACAAGTCTGGTAAATAAAATAGCATCAGATTTTAATGCAAAACTCATTCTCGAGCGTTTTGCAGATAATGCCTTTTTGCCAAAATTCTACGCAGAGCCGCAGCGCTACGCTTTTACTTTAGAAATGTCATTTCTTGCAGATCGTTACCAACAAATTAGTGATGATTTATCACAGTTAGACTTATTTAAGGATTTTATGGTGAGCGATTATGATATTTATAAATCGTTGATTTTCTCAAAAATTACCTTGCCAGAAGATGAGTTTAAACTCTACCGTAAACTTTTCTATTTGATGTATAAAGATATTGCAAAACCAGATTTGTATGTCTATTTATATCAAAACACACAGCGACTCCAAGAGAATATTAAAAAACGCGGACGCGATTACGAGCAAAACATAGACGACGCGTACTTGGATAAAATCAACTCTGGGTATCTAGACTTCTTAAAAAATCAAAGCGAACTCAATGTGAAAATCATTGATATTTCTGATCGGGATTTTGTGAATAATCGTAAGGATTATTTGTGGGTACTTAATAGAATTTGCCAATAGATTAAATGAAAAATATTAATTTCAATAAGGAAGAAAAAGATGCAATTATCTATGTGATGAAGTTTCGTGTAGAGTCAATTACTTCCGGTCCTAATTGGAGTAGCTATCCTAAAAATTGGAAAAATGAGCATTATCAGCCATTACGCACTTCTAAATGGAAAATAGAGGGCAACAAGACTAATTTTTTAAATAGTGAATTGATAAATATGGAAAGCTGTTTAAATGAATATTCTCCTACAGAGAATTAATTACATGCTACAGGTCTAAAATTATCTAGAATAAAAAACCCTTATTTGAGTGCTTTGAAGAAAATAAAAAATTAATTTTCCATCTTACTAAACAAATCCCAAACCACAACACCACAACTCACAGAAATATTAAGCGAATGCTTAGTCCCAAACTGTGGGATTTCAATCACCACATCACTTGCATCAACAACATCTTGAGCCACACCTTTTACTTCATTGCCAAAAACCAAAGCATATTTTTGTTGCCATTCTGGTTGAAATTCGTTGAGCATCGTTGCACGTTCTGCCTGTTCGATAGATATGATTTTTACGTTTTCAGATGTTAGTGTATTAATGACATCAATCGTATGTTCGACATATTCCCAATCTACAGTTTCGGTACTTCCTAAAGCTGTTTTTCTAATGTCGTTATGCGGAGGTGTTGCGGTTATTCCGCAGAGGTAAATTTTTTCAACCAAAAAGGCATCACTCGTTCTAAACACGGATCCTATATTGTTTAAGCTTCTAATATTATCCAGAATAATAATAATAGGTGTTTTAGTGGCTTGTTTAAATTCGTCCACATTTAATCTATCGAGTTCGCTGTTTTTTAGTTTTCTCATCTTTTTGTCATTGCGAGGTGTTATGCTGAGCTTGTCGAAGTGACAAAGGACGTGGCAATCTCCTCACTTTTATTTCTTTCTTGCCACGAATACACGAATTTTTTCATACTCACATGCGAGAATCATTCGTGTATTCGTGGCAAATATTTCGGTATATTATTTTATTAGTTTCCAATTAGACCTGCTAGGTCTTTCGATATAAATTGTTGAAATCATCCCTTTTTTGTAGATAACTTCTAGGTTTCACATTTCAGAAAACATCAAAATATAAGTACTTTAGCATTCTTACGGTTTTGAAAATTTCCGAAGTAAAAATACAACATAAAAAAGAGAATCGAATTGGCTAAAAAAGTAAAAAAAGTAACCCCTTTAATGAAGCAGTACAATGCCATCAAGGTAAAATATCCTGATGCCTTGTTGTTATTTAGAGTGGGTGATTTCTATGAAACCTTTGGTGAAGATGCCATAAAAGCATCCAAGATTTTAGATATTATTTTAACCAAACGAAGCGCAGGAAGTGAGAGTGAAATTGAATTGGCTGGTTTTCCACATCACTCTTTAAACACCTATTTGCCAAAATTGGTAAAAGCTGGTGAGCGTGTTGCCATTTGCGATCAACTAGAAGATCCAAAACTCACTAAAAACATCGTAAAACGAGGAGTTACCGAGTTAGTGACTCCAGGTGTAGCGCTTAATGATGATATTCTACATTCTAAAACAAATAATTTCTTAGCGGCAGTTTATTTTCCTTCGACGAGTTCTGCATCGCAATCCAATGGTACGGTTTTTAATAGTGTTGGCGTGTCTTTTTTAGATGTCTCAACAGGAGAGTATTTTATATCGCAAGGCAATAGCGAATACGTAGATAAGCTACTTCAAAACTTTAGACCAAGTGAAGTACTGGTGTCAAAACCAAACCGTAAAAAGTATAATGAAGCCTTTGGTAGTGATTTTCATGCCTTTTATTTGGAAGATTGGGTGTTTCAAGATGATTATGCTAATGAAACGTTGTTGAAGCAATTTAATACAAAGTCTTTAAAAGGTTTTGGGATTGAAGATTTGTACGAAGGTATCGTTGCCTCTGGAGCAATCTTACATTATTTAGGAGAAACTCAACACCACAAATTACAACATATCACCTCTATTCAGCGCCTAACAAAAGGTGAGCATGTTTGGATGGATCGTTTTACGATTAAAAATTTAGAGTTATATCAATCTTATAATCAAAACGCAGTGACGCTTGTTGATGTGATTGACAAAACGATTTCACCAATGGGTGGACGGTTACTCAAACGATGGTTAGCATTGCCACTCGTTAGTATGTCACAAATTAATCAACGTTATGACGTGGTTGAGTATGTGAAGAGTGATCCTGTGATGTTGGGGGAATTTCAGCAGCAATTAAAACAAATAGGAGATATTGAGCGATTGATTTCTAAAGTAGCTACGGTAAAGATTTCACCTCGAGAGGTTATTCAATTAAAGAATGCTTTGGAAGCGATTGTGCCAATAAAAGCATTCGCACTCACGACCAAAAATAAAGCCTTACAACAGTTAGGCGAGCAAATGGATTCGTGTGAGGAATTGCGCACCCGAATTAAAGCCACTTTAAATGAAGAGGCTCCAGTAAATATCTTAAAAGGGAACACGATCTCATCTGATTTTTCTTCGGAATTAAAAGAACTCCGAGGTTTATCGGCTTCCGGAAAAAGTTACCTAGATAAAATGCTAGAGCGTGAATGCGAACGCACAGGGATCACGTCTCTTAAAATAGCCTCCAATAATGTGTATGGTTATTATATAGAAGTGCGCCACACCCATAAAGATAAAGTGCCCGAAGAGTGGATTAGAAAGCAAACACTCGTAAGTGCAGAGCGTTATATAACAGAAGAACTTAAAGAATACGAAACAAAAATTCTTGGAGCAGAGGAGCGTATTTCATTAATTGAGCAACAGTTATTCGCTGAGTTGGTGAGCTGGATTATTAATTTTATTCAGCCAGTTCAAAAAAACTCAACATTAATAGCGCAATTAGATTGTCTCACGGGTTTTGCACAACTCGCTATTGAAAATAATTATACCAGACCAATCTTAACCGAAGGGTATGAGCTCGATATCAAAAACGGAAGACATCCAGTCATAGAAAAACAACTGCCACATGGCGAGCCTTATATTGCTAACGATGTCTATTTGGATAGAGTAAAACAGCAAATCATTATGATTACCGGGCCAAACATGTCTGGTAAGTCTGCTATTTTACGTCAAACGGCTTTAATCGTCTTATTGGCGCAAATGGGAAGTTTTGTTCCTGCAGAACTGGCTACTATAGGATTAACCGATAAGATTTTTACCAGAGTAGGTGCCAGTGATAATATCTCCATGGGAGAATCAACCTTTATGGTAGAGATGAACGAAACCGCTTCTATTTTGAATAATATTTCAGATCGTAGTTTAGTATTGCTTGATGAAATTGGTCGCGGTACAAGTACTTACGATGGGATTTCTATAGCTTGGGCTATTAGTGAGTATTTACATGAGCATCCAAGTAAGGCAAAAACATTGTTTGCAACGCATTATCATGAGCTTAATGAAATGTCTGAGACGTTTGATCGTATCAAAAACTTCAATGTTTCAGTGAAGGAATTAAAAAATAATGTATTATTCCTTCGGAAATTAGTACCAGGTGGCAGTAACCACTCCTTTGGAATCCATGTTGCTAAAATGGCAGGAATGCCTCAGCAAGTGATTCATCGCGCTAATAAAATATTAGTTCAGTTAGAAAAATCGCATTCTACTGAAGAATTGACGGATAAGGTAAAAACCTTAAATGATGAGATGCAGTTAAGTTTCTTTAATCTTGACGATCCTCTGTTAGAACAGATAAAAGAAGAGATTGTAAATATAGATATTGATACATTAACACCGGTTGAAGCGCTTATGAAACTTAATGAAATCAAACGTATGTTGCTGAAAAAGAAGCGTGCATAAAAAAAGTTTATTTTTTTTATTAAAAGGCTTTGCTTTAATAAGAAAAGTCTTAAATTTGCCCTCGCAATTACTACAAACGTTCATACATAAAATTGCTATAATGCGAAAGTAGCTCAGGGGTAGAGCATCACCTTGCCAAGGTGGGGGTCGCGGGTTCAAATCCCGTCTTTCGCTCTAAACCGAGAAAATATATATTAAGTTTTAGTCAGCGGACTAAAATGCTGAAGTGGTGGAATTGGTAGACACGTTGGACTTAAAATCCAATGTCCCCTGGGACGTACGGGTTCAAGTCCCGTCTTCAGTACAGAGGAAAAGTCGAAACGAAAGTTTCGACTTTTTTGGTTTTAAAAAGCGATTCATTTTTATGAATCGACTTTTCTCAACATGTTGATATGGGACTCGACGCAGTCAATTCTCGTTTTGGTCTATTTGTTTTTGGGTTATAATATTCAAAGAAATATCTTAAAACCACAAGGTTATCCAATTCCGGATCAAGAACAAAAGTTGTGTGTTAAGCAAAAATTGTAGTTAATCTAAAAAGAAAGAATTCTACATTTTTGACACCTCTGAATTGAGCTCTAAATGCTTTTATTTTAGCATTGAAAGATTCCGCAGAAGCATTAGTACTTCTATTAATAAAATAGTTTAATATAGAACGATAGTTTACTGTAATTGTATTGGCTACTGTATTAAAGGTTTTAAATCCAGACTGTTCTACATCCTTATACCAATGTGCTAGTTTAGTATAGCCTACCTGTATTGATGTCGTAGTATTAAATATATTTCTAAGCCCTTGAACCCGATCATAAGCTAAT
>NZ_AUDE01000043.1 GCF_000425305.1 Psychroserpens burtonensis DSM 12212 | reverse complement strand
ACGTTAGCGGTCATTGCTCACTCAGCTCCAAAAAAAATTAAATCACTCTAAAGTGGTTTAAAATAAGAGGTAAAAACGTACTCGGTTTTTTGTGGATGACCGAAATCTAATATGACTATCGGAATCTATCAAAACGCAACTGTTGCGTATCTCAAATCTCACTTTTATATAATAGTACTCAACGGATTTACGAATCATTACGACACTCTTGCGACGGACTGATCTTCTGCACGGATCATTAGTTATGTGTTCAACTAGTGAAACAAAATAACGACCGCTAACAATATGTATAAAAAATGCTTATTTTGGTGCTTAACTAAATGATTGTGTTCTGTTTGCTAACTTCTGATTTTCCTTCGGAAAATCCTCTTGTACAAACACGCACATTCTATACACGTAACGTTGTACACCATTTGAGAAAAACATTATACATATCGATTTTAATTTTAGTATTAAGCGGAATTGCTAATGCTCAAATATCCGGACAACTATTTCAGGATGAATCAGAATTCCCAGGAGTTCAAGTATATTTCAAAAACTCTGACAAAAAAGTCGAATCTGATTTTGATGGTTATTTCAAATTAGAAATACCAAGTCGAATTGAAAAAAGCGACCTGATTTTAAGCGGATATGGAATTACGATAGAAATAAAAAACTTGGAATTTGACACCGCTAAGTTAGATTTGGGAAAAATTGAATTTCCAGCTTTTAAGATTATTGATATTGACGAATTTGAGAAACTTACGAAATTGGAAAAACAGAATTGTTATCCGATTTATTGTTGGACTGATTTATTAGGCTACTCATATACGAACGAATTAGAAAATGAATTTCTGACATTAAATTGCAAAGAAAAAATCACAGAATTTGAATTCAATCAGATTGCTAAAACTATAACGCTTGATTGGAACACGATAAAAAACTGTGAGTAAAAAACGGTGTACAACACGGTGTATAATTAATTGCTTGGGCAAGTCCTTATCTGGAAAATTCCGCTGGAATTTTCTCTAATCCGTATTTGTTTACTAATTTAGTTACTTAATCACGCAACTAACCATACACATAACGTTGGCAACAATATAGACAAGCCAACTTCAATCATTTAAAATTTTCCCAATTAGAGAATATTTAACGCTTTCTAAAATTAAATATATGTTCATTTATATTCTATAAAATCTAAAACTTATATGAAAACTAAAATACTTCTTCTATTATTTTTATGTGTTTATGGAAATTCAATAAGTGCACAAAAAGAACTTACAGAAACTAAAAAAATAGCTTCATTTGGAAAAATTTATGGATTTCTAAAATACTATCATCCAGAAGTTGCAAAAGGAAAATTTGATTGGGATAAAGAATTCATGAAATATCTTCCTCAAGTTTTAGCAGCTACAGATAAAGAATCATTATCAATACTATATCTTGAGTGGATTGAAAGTTTAGGTGAAGTTAAAGAATGTAAAAAATGTGATTCTGATGAAAATTATTTTGATAAAAATTTTGATTTATCATGGACACAAGACACAGTGATTTTCACGAATGAGCTTTCATCGAAATTAAAGTACATTGAAAATAATAGAAATCAGCGGGACAATTATTATGTATCCACTGAATCATTAGGGTATGTAAAAGTTACAAACGAACCTATTTATAAAGATATCGCATACCCAGCCAAGGAATACAGACTATTAGGACTACTTAAATATTGGAATACTATTGAATACTTTTACCCTTATAAATACCTTACAGACCAAGATTGGGATGCTGTTTTAACAGAAATGATTCCTAAGATTCAAAACGTTCTTAACATAAGTGAATATCAATCTACACTTAAAGAACTTGTTGCTAAACTAGATGACTCGCATGCTTGGATAAATTTTGGAATTACACCAAATACTAAATCATTGCCTGTTAAAATCTCGAACGTTGAAAACAAAGCTGTTATTTCAGGTTTCTATAACGATTCAATCGCCGCTCTAAACAATTTAAAATTGGGTGATGTTATATTGAAAATCAATGGCTCTGACATCCAATCAGAATTAGAAAAAAAACTAAAATTTATTTCTGGCTCAAATAAGAATGATAAAATAAACAAAGCTTATAACTACCTTTTTATTGGCACTAAAGATACTTTAACGTTAACAGTGAAGAGAGACGGAGACATTTTAGATTTAACAACAAACAGATATAATTTTGGTGTATTTAACTATTTAAAAAACAAAAAGAAATTAAAGTCTAAAGCAATATCCGAAACCATTGGTTATATCAATATGGCTAGTAGTTTTGAACGAAAAGATATTGAAACCATATTTAAATCCTTTAAAAACAAAAAAGCAATAATTATCGATTTAAGACATTATCCTCAATTGATACATTGGATGTTCACAAGACACTTAACTTCCGATAAGACAGAATTTTTCAAAGCATATCGACCAAGCATTCATTATCCTGGAAAGTTTATTTTCAAAAAAAGTTTGAAAACTATTGGCAACAAAAACGCATACAAAGGAAAAGTCATCATTTTAGTTAGTAACGAATCATTAAGTCGATCTGAATTTACGGCTATGGCTTTTCAAACGGCTGACAATGCCATAACGGTTGGAAATCAGACGGCAGGTGCTGACGGAGAAAATAAAGTCATTGAATATATGGGTGGTTATAAAACAGCCTTTACTGGTACTGGCATACTATATCCAGATGGAACAGAGACTCAAAGAAAGGGAGTTAAAATCGATATAGAAATAAAACCAACAATAAACGGATTAAGGCAAGGGCGTGATGAAGTTTTAGAAAAAGCAATTGAGATTGCGAATGAATAAAATACTGTTGCCAACACCGTGTATAATTAATTGCTTGGGCAAGTGCTTATCTGGAAAATTCCGCTGGAATTTTCTCTAGTCCGTATTTGTTTACTAATTTAGTAGCTTACACACGCAACTAACCATACACATCACGTTGTGCTTCATTAACACCAACCGCTAACCAATGATAAAATTCTTTAGAAAAATTAGACAAAAAATGCTGACTGAAAACAAATTCAGCAAGTATCTAATTTATGCGATTGGCGAAATTGCCTTAGTTATGATTGGAATCTTATTAGCATTGCAAGTCAATAACTGGAATGAAAATAGAAAAACTCAAATTGAGGAAAGAGATATCTTGCAAAGATTACAATTAGACTTGAGAGATGATTTAAAAAATTTGCAGTTTTCCATAGATTTTAAAAAAGATATAGCTGAGAGTTATGGATTATGTTTAGAAATACTATCTGAAGAAACGATTGCTACAAAAGAAGAGTTTATGACCCACTTTTCCTCTATTCTAGAGATTCAGCAGACAAACTTAAATATGACAACTTTTAAAAATTTACAGACAACGGGACAAATAAGGCTAATAAAAAGTAATGAAATAGCTGATAATATTGTTAGTTATTATAATTCAGACTATAAGAATTGGGAATCTGCATTAAAGGACTATACAAGAAATATTACTGCCCCATATATACTACAATTCGACTATCTACCACAAAAAACCTACACTGATAATTACGGAAATAATTTAAAAATGACTGGTCAACCAAAAGATTTTAAAAAGCCCGAAAAAACCATAGATGATTATAAGAACAACTATTTTATCATTAATACCTTGAGGCAAAAAAAATATAACATTGAAGCATTAATTCCACGATATAAGCAATTGATCAATAACGCTCTGGAATTAGACAAGACAATTCAGGAATATTTAGATACCCAGCAATGAAATTCTTTAAAAATAACGAAAGCACAACACCGTGTATAATTAATTGCTTGGGTCACTGCCGACTTACGAACATTCCTGCGGAATATTCTATCTGTGATTTATTTGCTAAATTAGGTGCTTAACCACGCAACTAACCATACACATCACGTTAGCAATAATATGTGAACGCACATCCGAATTCAATAACAAAATTAGAATTACTACATTTATATTTTTAAATTCACATTCAATTCTAAATCCTCAATAATGAAAGAAAAGTATAAATTAACTATTTTAATAATAGTTATGTTATTTTCTCATTTAATAACTCAAGCTCAATTTATTACATTCGAACATGATGGTATTGACCGTCAATATTTATACTATGAACCTGCAAGTTTAAATGAGAATATGCCTTTAGTATTTGTTATGCATGGCTTTACTGGAGATGCTAATAGTATGAGAAATTATTCTGAAATGAATCAAATTGCTGATCAATATGGTTTTGCGGTTTGTTATCCTAGAGGGACTTTTGATTCAGATGGAAATCGATTTTGGAATGTCGGATATGCGTTTCATCAAACTGAAACAGTAAATGATGTTGGTTTTCTAACGGAATTGGCAGAATACCTGCAAACAACTCATGGATTAAATCCTGATTTCACTTTTGCTACTGGTTTTTCTAATGGAGGTGAAATGTGTTACATGCTTGCATGTCAGGCATTCGATACATTTAAAGCTGTGGCACCTGTTGCCGGAATGATTATGCAAGATATCCTAGATGACTGTGACGATAGTCCTCCAATTCCTTTGTTTGAAATACATGGCTCTCAAGATAACGTAACACCATTATCAGGAGATCCAAATAATAATGATGGATGGGGAGCTTATCCAAGTATATCCTCTACAATTAATTATTTTGTAGAAAAAAATGAATGCACATCGAACAATACTCAAACATTGCCAAATATTGATAATTCAGACGGAAGTTTTGTTAATAGTACAAAGTATTTAAATGGTATTAATAATAATGAAGTATGGTATTATGAAGTTGTAGGTGGTGGACATGATTGGCCTGGAGCTTGGGGAAATATGGATATTAATGCTGGTGAAGAAGCTTGGCTGTTTTTTCAAAATCAAATAGATAATACGCTCTCACTTCAACATTTTGAAGATTTAGAAAATACTATACGCATTTTTCCAAATCCTACAAGTAATATAATTAACATAGAAATTAATAATCCGTTGGAACTTAAAGAGATAATTATTTATAATACTTTAGGAATAAATTTAAATATAGAACCAACTAATGGAATCATAGACTTAACTAACCTAAATACTGGTGTTTATTTATTGAGTATTAAAACTTCTAAAGGCACAATAACAAAAAAAGTTGTAAAAAATTAAACTTATTTAAAACATTGGGTTTTTAAAATTTTGAAATAGTAAATACTATTGCTAACAACGTGTATAATTCATTGCTAGTGCTAGCCTACGTGGAAAATCCTGCGGATTGCCCACTGGTTCGGTTCATTTTTACTAATTTAGTTGCTTAACACGCAACGAAATCATACACAACACGTTGTGCAACATTTGAAAAACATCGAGAATGAAAAAATATTTAGGAATAATATTGTTGACTTTTATTACGATTTCGTGCAAAGGACAATCCAATTCTAACGTCGAAAGAAATGTTGGTGGACCTTGTCAAGATTGCGAAGCAGTTTTGGATTTTAAGATGTTGAATATTACACCAAAAGCAACTGATACATTACCAGGTTTTGAAAAAAATGAACCTAAAGTTAAAATAACAGGAACTGTATTTCAAAAAGACGGAAAAACACCAGCTGAAAATATCGTACTCTACATATATCACACAGATAGAAATGGAATTTATCAGCCGAGTGAAAAACCCATTAGTTGGGAAAAAACACACGGACAATATCGTGGATGGTTAAACACAGGTAAAGATGGAAAATTTACTTTTTATACTTTCAGACCAGCACCATATCCAAAAGTCCAAGAAGCTGAACATATTCATATTTATGTTAAAGAACCAAATACTATTCCTTATTATATTGACAGTTATTTCTTTGAAAGTGACTCAAAATTAACGACTGAAAAAAGAAAATCTCAAAAAAATAGAGGTGGTTCTGGAATTGTAAAACTTAAAAAAGAAAACGGAATTTGGACTGCGAATAGGAATTTGATTTTAGGAATGAATATACCTGATTATGAATAAAAAACGTTGCACAACAATGTATATAAAAAATAGCTATTACAGGCTTTAACAAAGGTTTTTGTGTATTTTCGAAGACCGCCAAATTTTTAAATTTGGCTTTTAGTAAAATAAAGAGAAAAAGAAAAATTTAAAAATTCGGCTCGTGTATAATTCGAAACGATAGCGTTTATTTACACGCTACGTTTCATATACTAGACGTTGTAGTGCATTTAAGAAAAACCCGATAATATAAAATGAACATTGTAGAAACCGAAGCAAATCAATTTTCTAAAAGACTTTTTCGAGGCGGAAAAACCAATACTCTTGAAAATCTAAAATCCAAGATTACGATGAAATTATATGATTTTAATCGTGACAGAGACAAGTTAGACTTTTTAAAAATTTTGAGAGTAAATAGTATTGCGGACAAAGAAAAGCATATGAAAACTTGCAGTGGCTGTGGTTATGACAAAGAAATTGATATTGGAATTTTTGCAATAGACCAAGAAATTGATGACATAAACCGATTTTACACTTTTGAACCAAAATCTGACGATGAATTTAGTGTTGAGCAGGAATCTGAATTACATAATAAACTGAATAATATTCTTGAAAAACTCGAAAAACAAGGTTTTGGACAACAAATAATTTTTGAGGAAATCGAGGATTTGAAAAACCATTTTAATCTTGGAAAGAAAAATTGGTTTCAGCTTTTAAAAGGAAAAGTTGTTGACTTGACTTTAAAAAAAGTGTTAGACAAAACAATAGTTCAAGAAATATATAATCAATTGAGTGACGGATTTGAGCAAGTCGTGAAAATGATTGAATAAAATAAAAAACGCACTACAACACCGTATAAAAATAATTGCGGTTTAGTGCTTAATCAAAGGTCGTTGCGTGTTTGTAACGTCTGAATTTCCTTCGGAAATTCCTCGCATACAAACCCGCAACTATTCTTATACATAAACGTTGTACACCATTTGAGACGAACAAAAATACATACAACTAAAAAGTTAGAAAAGTTAGTCAAGAAACTTATCACGACGGACAAAAAAACTGATTGCGGAATTCTTGGAAAATGGAATGCAACGGTGTTTTATGTCGACAAAAAAAAATGTTGGCTAATCACAAACGGGCTGACCAAATACAATGTAATTCTGACTGATATAAAAGCATCGGAATTGAGCAAGATTGAACAAATTTTTAAAGATGCTCTTTTCGGACAACTAATTTATGACGGAATAATAACAGACTTTGAAAATCTGAATTCAATTATTGGCGGACTGGATTTTTTACCAACCGATAATGACAGAAAGACAACAGGATTTCAGAATCATCGCCTTCAGGATTTGGATTGGTGGAAATATGATTTTGGAAGTTTAGAAAATATGCCAATAAAAGACCTGACAAACCGAATGAATACAAGTCCAATTCACATCGGAAAAGGAAGAAAAATGTCCGATTACACAGATTCGATTGGAGAAATGAAAAAAATATTAGCGGAATAAAAAACGGTGTACAACATTGTATATAAAAAATTGCTATTTTTAGCTTAATCAATGTTAGTTGCTTTGCTTGCTAGCTTCTGATTTTCCTTCGGAAAATCCTCGCACACAAACACGCAACTTTCTATATACATACCGTTGTGTGTAATACCGAAAAACCGATATGATTGAAAAAATACTTCCTGCAATAATTACCATAATTGGAAATGTTCTTTTCTATCTATTGATTAAAGGTCGAATTGACAAATCAATTGAAAAGAATAAAATTGCTTATAGCGGAATTTTTAAAGAAAAGGTAAATATTTACCGAGAGTTACTTGAGAAAACTTACGGAATTAAAAAAGACCTAAACCGATTTCAATATGTCGGAACAAAAGAAGAAGGAACTGATTTGATGCATAAAATTAATGATTACATTCAATTTTACTCAATTAATCAACCTTTTCTATCTGATGAAATGTTATCAGACTTAAATAAAATACGTGCTGAATTTCAGGAAGTTTTTGACAAATTTTATATGCATATAGCAAATGGCAATTCTGATAATCTGACTGAATTCTTTGAAGCAGGTAATAAATTGAAAAATAACAATCCTTTCAAGGAAATAGAGGAAAGAATAGTATCCGAAATGCGAAAAGATTTGAAAGTAGCGGAATTTGGAAGATAAAGTACTACACACAACACCGTATAAAAATAATTGCGGCTAAGTGCTTAATCAAAGGTCGTTGCGGGTTTGTAACGTCTGAATTTCCTTCGGAAATTCCTCGCATACAAACCCGCAACTATTCTTATACATAAACGTTGTGTACAATGCCGAATATGATAAAGAAATTTAACCTTAAGCTAATTTTATTGGAATGTTTCGCTCTGATTTTTATCATTAGCGGAATTAAAAGGTTCTATATAGCATATAACGGAGAACAATTCGATGCTCTTATGAGTGAGGATTGGGAAAAATTTGAATCGCTAACTGATGTTAGAATCGGAGAATTTCTCGCTAACCAATTATATTGGTTTTTAGGAGCTCTAATAATCGGAATTTTAACCGTTGGATTAATAAATTGGAAAAACAAATTCGGAATTATAAACTCAATTATAGTTCTAATTCTAACATTTGGAATTTCTGCAACTGGAATTTACTCATCTGGAATTATAAACAGATACTTGAATTATTTTTGCGGAATATTTGGAAAAGGCTACGGTATGTCTTTTTTAATAGGAGGTTTGATAATAGCATTAATCGGAATTGCAATTTTATGGAAATCTATAAAAATGAACAAAAACACTGTACACAACACGGTGTATAATTAATTGCTTGGTCACTGCCGACTTACGAACATTCCTGCGGAATATTCTATCTGTGATTTATTTGCTAAATTAGTTGCTTAACCACGCAACAAACCATACACATCACGTTGTGGTTAATTTGAGAAAAACCGTATGAATAAAGAAAATGTCTTACTGATATTATGGATAATCTTCGGATTTATATTCATTAGCGGAATTGACTCAATTTTATATTTTGTTGTTTACTTAATATATTTTGCGAAATCGGAATTAGGACTTTCGTATGGAGTTATGAAATTATCGATGCCGATTATTACTCTGATTTTGTATATTCTGACTACATTTCTGATTTTAAAAAAACTTAAACTAGATTCAAACTCATCTGGAATTTATTTGACTAAATTCCCAAAAAGAATATTTATTGTACTTGCAATAATTGCGCTGACTTTAAATCCAATTACACATAAATTATCTGGACTTTACGCAGAACATTCAACTAGAATGGAAAACATTGATACTTCTGATTTTCTTCAAGTTTACGGATGGATGACTTCGGGAATATACCTTTCAAGATGGCTGATTTTAATTGTTCTGTCAATTTTATTTATTAAGAAACTAAACGGAATTGAAAAATAAAAACTAACCACAACACCGTGTATAATTAATGGCTAGTTCGAGCTTGCTTACGAAAATCCTTGCGGTTTTCTATTCAGTTTTTATTTGCTAAATTAGTTGTTTAAACACGCCACTAATCATACACATAAACGTTGTGTGTCATGCAAAACAGAATTCACAAAAATCGTTAAACCTAACAAGAAATCATTTTTAATATCTATATTTGTAAATATATTACAAAAAAGACTAATAAAATGGTGTTAGAAATCAGATTAAGCAATTTCTTTTCAATCAACGAAGAAGTAGTTTTAGATTTAAGAGCGGGAAACATTAAGAATGAAAAATCTAAAGCCCTAACTGATAATATTTTTAATTTTAATGATATTGAAGTATTAAAAACCGTTGCTCTTTATGGTGCAAATGCTTCAGGAAAAAGTAACATCATTAAAACTATTAGATTTTGTAATGCAATGGTTTATGAATCTCATAAGCATAATGAAAACTCAATATTTAATTTCCAAAAGTTTAAATTTAATAACAACTCAAGTAAACCGAGTACTTATTTCATTCGATTTGTCATAGATAAAATTGAGTATAAATATTCTTTTTCATTAAATAGAACAGAAATTTTAACTGAAAGTCTTTATTATTATCCAAATGGAAGAAAAGCGAAAATTTTTGAAAGAAATGAAAAAGCTGGTAAAACCAAAAAGGAAAAATATTCATTCGGAGCTTCAATAATGAGAAGACCTTTCGATGTAGCTGAAAGCACTTCAAATAAAACTCTATTTATTTCTAGGGCTAGTCAAATGGATAGAGAGCTTCCAAAACTAATTTTTAATTTTTTTCATAGTACGTTCATTTTACAACATTCAAATTATGGGATTAGTAATTTTGAACCCTTAATTAAAGAAAACAAAAAACAACTATTAAAAGCTTTGCAATTAGCAGATAGTGATATTGTAGATTTTAAATATAAAGTTATAAAAGAAAAAGGGAAGAAGATAAGAGCTAATCTAGATACTGAGGAATTCTTTTTTGAAGATAGCATACTAGAAAGTATGAAAATTCAAACTTATCATAAGTATTCACCTAAAGTAGCATTTGATTTATTAACTGAAGAATCTGGAGGAACAAAAAAACTGTTCTTTATGATGTTAACAATACTAGACGTCGTAAGGAATAATAAAATACTATTAATTGATGAAATTGAAGATAGTCTACATCCTAAAATTGTAGAATATATTATTGATATATTTCATGCTAGTAAAGAGTCTCAATTAATATTTTCTACTCATAATACTAATCTTTTAGACTTAAATAGATTTAGAAAAGACCAAATTTGGTTTGTAAACAAAAAAGAAAATGGTGTTTCAGATTTATATTCATTATACGATTATAGTGACTTTAGAGAAACTATGAATCTAGAAAAAGCATATTTACAAGGTAGATTTGATTCTATTCCAATCGTTGATGATTCTAGAGAAAAATTACATTCAATCATTAATGAATAAATGGCTAGAGGAAGAAGAAAATCAAGAGGTAAAAAAATAAATCCTACTCTTTTTGTGTTTTGCGAAGGAGAAACAGAAGAGTCATATATAAATTTATTGAAATCTATATATAGAATACCTTCGATTCATATTCATGCGAAAATACGAGGAAACAATATATCTTCTGATTTCATTAAAGGTTATAAACAGGACAAGCCAACTCATGAAAAAGATATGACTTTTTTAATGTATGATTTAGACGTTCCTACTATGTTGAATAGGCTTTCAAGTATTAATGATTCTATTCTATTAGTTTCCAACCCTTGTTTAGAGTTTTGGTTTCTTCTACACTATAAAAATCAAACAGCGAATATAAGCAGTTCAAATAGTTGCAGAGAAATGGCTAATCGAAATAGATCATACAAGAAAGGGTTAATTGATGATAGACTTAAAGCCAAATTAGTTTCAAAAATTGATATTGCAACATCACGAGCAAAAGGATTAACTGCACATAATAATCCTAGCTCAACTGTATATAAATTAATTGAAGTTTTAGAAAGCTTAAAAAGCTAAAGCACGAACACACAACACCGTGTATAATTAATTGCTAGAGTGTCTATGTGCTAATCGGAAAATCCTGTGGATTTACCTCAAGTTCGTCCCCTTTTGCTATCTTTAATCCCAAAGCAACTCCTATGTTTGTAAAAGAAGTTAATTCATATATAAATTTAGCAATAATAAAGTGAAAAA
>NZ_AUDE01000042.1 GCF_000425305.1 Psychroserpens burtonensis DSM 12212 | reverse complement strand
AGGTGTAAAGGCAGTAATGTCATAGCCGAGTAGTACTAATAACCCATAGGCTTATTGCACACCTGTTTTTTTATAAAGTGTAATTAAATATTAGTTTTTTATGTATGTATGACGTGTAACGTTCTTTTTTCAATATGTTATTTTTATACGGTTAAGTAGATTTATCTACTAGCGCCGAAAGATTTAAGGTGATTATAGCGATGGGGCTCACCTCTTACCATTCCGAACAGAGAAGTTAAGCCCATTTGCGCCGATGGTACTGCATTTGTGGGAGAGTAGGTCGTCGCCTTTTTTGAAACCCTTTTCATAGTTTTATGGAAAGGGTTTTTTTTGTTTTTATTTTTCATGATTTGTATTCCTTTTTTTTATCTTCACAACGTGGGTCTTATTATTAATATTATTATATGAGTGCTAATAAAGACATCGATTTGGCTTGGGATTTTATTAATAATACTAATAGAAATTTATTTCTTACTGGTAAGGCAGGTACTGGTAAAACTACTTTCTTACATAGACTTAAAATGAAATCCTTAAAGAGGATGGTTGTTGTTGCGCCCACTGGTGTTGCAGCTATTAATGCTAAAGGAGTAACAATACATTCGTTTTTTCAAGTTCCTTTTGGACCAATTTTACCTAATGAAGATTTAAAAGGTTCTGGAGGGTTCAATAGAAAATTCGGTAAGACAAAGATCAATATTATTAAATCTATGGATTTATTAGTTATTGATGAAATTAGTATGGTTCGGGCAGACTTATTGGATGGTATCGACAAAACTTTGAGAAGATTTAGAAATCGAGATCAGGTTTTTGGTGGTGTCCAATTATTGATGATAGGTGATTTGCAGCAATTATCTCCAGTTGTAAAAGAAAACGAATGGCAAATATTAAAACCTTTCTATAATAATGCTTTCTTTTTTAGCAGTTTGGCTTTCCAAGAATGTGAGGCCATTACAGTAGAACTTAGACATATATATAGACAGGACAATCCTAAGTTTATTGAAATCCTAAACGAGATTAGAACAAACTCTTTATCACAAGCTTCGGCAGATGAACTCAATAAAAGATTCCAGCCAGATTTTTCGCCTAATGAAAATGAAGGTTACATTTCATTAACAACACACAATAATAAAGCGGAACGGACTAATAATTTCGAATTAGAGAAGTTAAAGAAAAAAGCGATTACATATAAAGCTTCTATTGATGGCAAGTTTCCTGAATATTCATATCCTAACAAAGAAGATCTAACGTTAAAGGTTGGTGCTCAGGTTATGTTTATTAAAAATGATAGTTCGGTCGAAAAACGCTACTTTAATGGTAAAATTGGAAAAATTATTCTATTAGATAAAGATGAAGTTATTGTAAAGTGTCCAGATGACGATTTTAATATTATAACCTCTCCTGAAACTTGGGATAATATAACCTATGCTGTAGATAAAGATACAAATGCAATTACAGAAAATAAAATTGGGTCCTATAAACAAATACCTCTGCGTTTAGCGTGGGCAATTACGATTCATAAAAGTCAAGGTTTAACTTTTGAGAAGGCTATTATTGATGCTCAAGGTGCGTTCGCACATGGTCAAACCTATGTGGCGTTAAGTCGTTGTAAAAGTCTGGACGGTTTGGTTTTGAAAAGTAGAATTAGTTCTAGCCAAATTATAAGTGATAGCAATGTTATTTTGTTTAATAAAATGGCTGAGGAGAATCAGCCAGATGAATCGATCTTGAACCAATCTAAGTCGGAGTTTCAACTTGCCCTAATTTTCGAAGTTTTTAATTTTTATAAATTTTTATATCCTGTTAATCGTATTCTTGATGTGTTCTATAAAAACAGAGGAAGTATAGAAGGGACGGTTGAACCACCTATGATTTCAATTAAAGATTGTATAGCTAATTTACTTAAAGTAGCGAATGCTTTTAAATCACAATTAAGTGGGCTTTCTCAAATAAATCAAAGCCCTGAGTCTAGTGAAGATATACAAACACGTTTTACTAAAGCTTTAAATTATTATGAAGTGCAAGTTAATTCTAAAATTAATGAGCCCTACAAAACCTTTAGTTTTACAACAGATAACAAGGCTATAGAAAAAGAATTGACCACGGCTTTAGACTCATTTGAAGAGCTATTAGCTGTGAAACAATTGTATTTTAAGGGACTGGCAGATGGTTTTAAGGTTATAGAGTTTTTAGAATTAAGAGCTAAATCGGTCTTTTTAGCTAAGGAAGCGCCAAAGAAATCTAGAAAAACAGTTATTGATGGTACAACTAATGTTGAGTTATTTGAATTACTTCGAGAACTTAGAAATACAATAGCCAATGACAATGATTTAATTCATTATCAAATTTTTAATCAAAAATCTTTGTATGAAATGTGTGAAACTTTACCAACTAATAAAACTGAATTGCTAAAAGTAAACGGTTTTGGTAAAACACGTGTTGAAAAGTATGGGTCTAAGATTTTAAAAGTGATTGGCGATTATTGTGATGAAAACGATATCGATACCGTTAAAAATGTTCATATTTTTGAGCCTCCCAAGCCTAAGCGACAAAGAGGAGATACTAATAGGACATCGCTAGAATTATTTACATCGGGTAAACCAATAGCACAAATAGCTTTAGAACGTGATTTGAACATTACTACTATTACAGGGCATTTGGCTAGTTTTATAGCTTCGGGAGAAGTAAAAATTCTTGACTTAATTTCAGAAAAACATTACAAAGAACTAAAAACCATTATACCAAAGCATAAGTTTGAAAATCTTTCGGACTTAAAACATCAAATAGATGATAAATACACTTTTGGAGAATTACGTTTGATGTTAGATCACTTATCTAATAATTAGAAAAAGCTTCGAAATAAATTCCGAAGCTTTTCAATATATAACGTTAACTATTACTTATCCTTTAATCACACCTCTCGAAATCACGATTTTTTGAATTTCCGAAGTGCCCTCATAAATTTGAGTAATCTTTGCATCACGCATTAAACGTTCAACATGATATTCTTTTACAAATCCGTTTCCACCATGTATTTGTACAGCTTCAACCGTTTGTTCCATAGCTACTTTACTGGCATATAATTTGGCCATTGCACTAGACATGTCATAGTTATTACCTTGGTCTTTATCCCAAGCAGCTTTCATCACCAACATACGAGCAGCCTCTATTTCGGTATACATATCTGCCAATTTAAAAGCAATAGCTTGATGGTTGCAAATTTCAGTACCAAAAGCTTTACGAACTTTAGAGTATTTAAGAGCTAATTCATAACCTCCTGCTGCAATTCCTAGCGCTTGAGCAGCAATACCAATACGACCGCCAGATAAGGTTTTCATAGCGAAAGTAAATCCAAATCCGTCCACTCCAATTCTATTTTCTTTAGGAACTTTTACGTCATTAAATTGTAAGGTATGTGTATCACTTCCTCTAATTCCTAACTTATCTTCTTTGGGACCAATATGAAACCCTTCTGCACCTTTCTCAACAATAAAAGCATTAATACCTTTATGTCCTTTATCTCTATCTGTTTGAGCTATTACTAGGTAAACATCGCCTCTACCGCCATTAGTAATCCAGTTTTTGGTGCCATTTATAACATAATGGTCTCCTTTGTCTATAGCAGTAGTAGCTTGAGATGTTGCATCACTTCCTGCTTCAGGTTCACTCAAGCAAAAAGCACCAACGAATTCTCCAGTGGCTAGTTTTGGTAAATATTTCTGACGTTGTTCTTCATTACCATAAGTTTCAATACCATAACATACCAAAGAATTATTTACCGATACGATAACAGATGCAGAGGCGTCAATTTTTGATAGTTCCTCCATGATTAGGACATACGAAATTGCATCCATACCGCTTCCGCCATATTTAGGATCTACCATGATCCCCATAAAACCAAGATCTCCCATTTTACGCACTAACTCATTAGGAAAAGTTTGTGCATTGTCACGTTCTACAACGCCAGGAAGTAATTCGGTTTGTGCAAAATCACGAGCGGCGTCGCGAATCATAATATGTTCTTCGGTTAAGCTAAAATCCATAGTCTTATTTAAATAATTAATTTGATAAAAAATGAAATCAAAGATAAGTCTTTATTGGGATATTTTCAATCGTTATAGCTATTTTTACGTAATATGATAAAATCGAGTTACAATATTATTGGTGTAATGTCGGGGACATCTTTGGATGGAATTGATTTAGCACATATTACTTTTGAGGTTGGTAATAAATGGACGTTTACAATTCGAAATGCTGAAACGGTTGCATACCCAGAAATCTGGAAGCATAAACTGTCAAATCTCGTAAATTATAATCTAGAGGCACTTAAAATAATAGACGAAGAGTACACTATTTATTTGGCAGATGTTATAAATGATTTTCTTCGGAAATATCAACTTAACACTATGGATGTTATTTGTTCTCATGGACATACTGCGTTGCATCAACCTGAACACAATCTTACCTATCAAATAGGAAATTTACCGTCATTGGCTAAATTAATTGGAAATACTGTTGTTTGTGATTTTCGGATTCAGGATGTGAAATTTAATGGACAAGGAGCTCCTTTGGTGCCAATTGGTGATCGCTTATTGTTTTCAGGGTATGACAATTGTATTAATTTAGGCGGATTTGCTAATATTTCTTCCGAAGAAGATAATAAACGAATTGCCTACGATATCTGTCCAGTTAATATTGTGATGAATCGTTTTGCTAAAAAGTTAGGTTGCGATTATGATAAAGGAGGGGATCTTGCTAAATTTGGTAATGTCGATCATAGCCTACTAAAACTTCTGAATGAAATTAGCTATTATGCTCATAAACCACCAAAATCTTTAGGTTTAGAATGGGTAGAATCACAAGTGTTCCCAATACTTGAATCATCGAAAATTTCCGAAGAAAATATTTTAAGAACCTTTGTTGAGCATATTGCTATTCAAATAGCCAAAGCTTTCAATACAAACTCTAAAGTCTTATTTACTGGAGGAGGATCTTTTAATAATTTCCTTTTGGAGCGCATTAAAGCTCAAAAATATTTTGAGTTAATCCTGCCTTCAAATGAGATTATAGAATTTAAAGAAGCTTTGATTTTTGGACTCTTGGGGGTTTTGAAATTAAGAGGAGAAGTGAACTGCCTGTCAAGTGTTACGGGAGCAGATTGTGACCATTCTTCTGGAGTAATATATTATCCATAAAAATATACTAAAATTAATATAAAGCGATTTATTGTTTTTTATATTTGTTACGACGAATTAACATAAATTTTTTATAAATGAATCAACTCTAGCTATTCTGTTATTTACAATGCCCTTTTTTTAATAAGTTATCAATGATTCAAAGTATATAAATGAAAGAATTACTACAAAAATACGAGAACAAATCACCAGAAATAATTTTTAATTGGAAAGATCCAGAAACTGAAGCGGAAGGTTGGACTGTCATAAACTCTCTTAGAGGAGGAGCAGCAGGTGGAGGAACTAGAATGCGTGTAGGACTTGATATAAATGAAGTTCTATCACTTGCTAAGACCATGGAAGTAAAGTTTACGGTCTCTGGTCCAGCAATTGGAGGTGCAAAATCCGGAATCAACTTTGATCCCAAAGATCCAAGGAAAAAAGGCGTTTTAGAACGTTGGTATAAAGCAGTTTCTCCTTTACTCAAAAGCTATTATGGTACTGGTGGTGACTTAAATGTTGATGAAATTCATGAAGTAATTCCAATTACTGAGGAAAGCGGAGTTTGGCATCCTCAAGAAGGTGTTTTTGAAGGTCACTTTAAACCAACACCAGCAGATAAAATTAATCGTATAGGTCAATTACGACATGGTGTTATTAAGGTGATTGAAAACCCTCAATATTCACCAAGCGTAGCTAGAAAGTATACGGTCGCAGATATGATTACTGGTTTTGGAGTTGCAGAAGCTGCAAAACATTTTTATAATGTTCACGGAGATTCTATAGTGGGTAAACGAGCAATAGTTCAAGGCTTTGGAAATGTCGGTGCGGCAGCAGCATTTTACTTGTCTCAAATGGGAGCTAAGGTTGTTGGTATTATTGATATTGTTGGAGGTCTAATAAAAGAAGATGGATTTTCTTTTGAAGAAATCACTGAGCTTTATCTTGCCAAAGCAGGAAATACTTTAGTGAGTGATCATCTCATTCCGTTTTCAGAAATAAATGAAAAAATATGGTCTTTAAAGACCGAAATATTCGCACCATGTGCGGCTTCAAGATTGATAACTCAAGATCAAATTGATCATATGATTGGTACAGGCTTAGAAGTAATTTCGTGCGGAGCAAATGTGCCTTTTGCAGATAAAGAGATTTTCTTTGGAAGCATTATGGAGCATACCGATAATAAAGTTAGCCTTATACCAGATTTTATTTCAAACTGCGGAATGGCTAGAGTTTTTGCTTACTTTATGGAACGAAAAGTACAAATGACAGATGAGGCTATTTTTAATGATACTTCAGAGACTATTAGAAAAGCAATTCAAAGAGTTTACGATAAAAATCAAACAAAAACAGGCATAAGTGCAACCGCTTTTGAGATTGCTTTAACACAATTAGTATAACCTAACCATTCACTTTATGGAGACCATAATAATATTAGTATTTGTTTTAGGCTATCTAGCCATTACTGTTGAACACAGTATAAAAATTGATAAATTAATTCCAGCCTTAGTTATGATGGCTATAAGTTGGGCCTTGATATCTTTAGGGATAGATTCTTTTCCGCAATGGTTTGATTCTGCTAGTCATGGACTTGTAGAAGGGTTTTCAGAGTTAGGGCATGAAAGCAAAATGCACTGGATGGAAGAAACATTACTACATCATTTAGGTAAAACTGCTGAGATTTTAGTCTTTTTATTGGGAGCAATGACCATCGTTGAAATCATTGATTACTTTGATGGATTTGCAACAATTAAAGGTTTTATCAAAACAAAAAGTAAAAAGAGAATACTTTGGATTTTTGGATTTTTAGCATTTTTCTTGTCTGCTATTATAGACAATTTAACAGCAACAATAGTATTAATTTCTATTCTGCAAAAATTGGTCTTTGATAGAAATGTTCGTATTTGGTATGCAGGTTTGATTATTATTGCTGCAAATGCAGGTGGAGCGTGGTCTCCAATTGGTGATGTAACAACAACTATGCTTTGGATTGGTAAAAAAGTGACAACAGGTCATTTGTTTGTTTATTTGTTTTTACCATCTCTTGTATGTATGTTAGTTCCTTATTTTATCGCTTCGTTTCTACCGGCATTTAAAGGTAATTTGGATCAAACAAGTGATGAAGATTCAGATAAGCCTAAAAGTAAATTTAGCTCTACAATGCTATATCTTGGATTAGGAGGTATTGTTTCTGTACCAATTTTCAAAACAATAACTCATTTACCACCTTATGTAGGTATGATGTTAGCATTGGGTGTGGTCGCAATTTTTGCTGAAATTTATAGTAATTCAAAATTCAGTATTTCTAGTTATGATTCTGAAGAACATGAAGAACACGCTCACCATAGTCCTGTTCATCATTCGCTATCAAAAATTGAATTACCAAGTATTTTGTTTTTCCTCGGAATATTAATGGCTGTCGCTGCACTTGAGTCTTTAGGAATCTTATTTGGTTTTGCGGGAACATTACAGGATAAAATGCCAATGTTAGGTACAGAATTACATCATGGAGGTGTTTCAGATTTGGTCGTATTACTGTTAGGAGTAGGATCAGCGATTATTGATAATGTACCATTAGTAGCAGCGAGTTTAGGCATGTTTTCAGAGCCAATGGATAATGAACTTTGGCATTTTATAGCCTATTCTGCTGGGACAGGAGGATCTATGTTAATTATAGGTTCTGCTGCAGGTGTTGTAGCAATGGGAATGGAGAAAATTGATTTTTTCTGGTATCTTAAAAAAATATCATGGTTAGCATTAATAGGCTTCTTAGCTGGGGCTGTTGTCTTTATGTTTACAAGAACAATTTTTTAATTGTACCAAGTTTATTTTAAGTTGTAATTGGTATTATATACTTTCAATAGAAAACAATCGTTATTACAATAGTTAAAATTAATTTTCAATTTTTTTAATATGGTATTACAAAGTAATATTCAAGATGGAGTAGATGTCTTAACAGATGGAGAGCCAGTAGAAAAAACATTATCAATTATAGAATTAATTAGTAGTGGTGGTCTAGCGGGTCAAGTAATTATAGCTATTTTATTTGTGATGCTCATATTTGCAATCTATATTTATTTTGAACGATTGTTTGCTATAAAAGCGGCCTCACAAATAGATTCTAACTTTATGAATCAAATTAAGGATCATGTTAGTAATGGTAAAATAGATTCTGCTCAAATGTTATGCGCGCAAGTTAATTCTCCAGTGTCAAGACTTATCAATAAAGGAATTACACGTATTGGGAAACCTTTAGAAGATATTAATACAGCTATTGAAAATGCAGGTCGATTAGAAATATACGGATTAGAAAAAAACGTGAGTATTCTAGCAACAATTTCCGGTGTAGCTCCAATGATTGGATTTCTTGGAACTGTAGTGGGAATGATTTTAGCAATTTTTGAACTCGCCAATGCAGGAGGTACAATACAGATGGATGTTCTTGCCAGCGGTTTATATACAGCGATGACAACAACTGTTGCTGGTCTTATTGTAGGTATTGTTGCCTATATGTTTTATAACCACTTAGTCGTTAAAACAGATAAAGTTGTATATCAAATGGAGGCGAATTCTTTAGAATTTTTAGATCACTTAAACGAGCCTATTTAATGAATTTAAGAGGAAGAAATAAAGTAACACCTGAGTTCAATATGTCGTCAATGACAGATATTGTATTTCTGTTATTGATATTTTTTATGATAGCTTCAACATTGGTAACCACTAGTGCTATTGATATTTTATTACCAACAGCCAGTGGTAAAACTGAAAACAAAAAATCAGTCGCGGTCAGTATAAAGAAAGATTTGACCTATTATATTGATCAAAAACGAGTAGGAGAAAGTGTTTTAGAAAGCGAATTGATTTCTTTATTATCAAAACAAGATGAGCCAACAGTGGTTTTGCGAGCAGAGAAATCTGTTCCTGTTGAGCATGTTGTAAAGGTTATGGATATTGCTAATAGAAATAAGTTCAAGGTTATTTTAGCAGTAAAGCCAAATAATTAAAACTCATTTTTTCTTCGGAATACATCCTGCTCCATTGGTAAAGCATCGCAAAAAAAAGTATTAGATGAAGTATTTAGAAACCAAACACGAACAAAATTCAGCAAAGATAACGGCATTAATTGCAGTCATTCTTGTGTTGCTCTTGTTTGTTATGGGAAATACTTATATGGATCCTCCAGAAGAATATGGGGTTGCTATTAATTTTGGGAATTCTGAAGTGGGTTCAGGTAAGGTTCAACCAACTGAGCCTATCAAATCTAGAGTTAGTAAAGAGGTCGTTAAAGAAGATAAGCAAGCTGAAAAAGTAGAAGAGGTAAAAACAGCTTCCGAAGCAAGTAGCAAAGCAGAAGATGTTATGACTAATGAATCTGCAGAAGCAATAGCAATTAAAAAAGCAAAAGAAGCTAAAGCTAATGCAGATGCTAAGGCAAAGGCAGATGCAGACCGTAAAGAAAAATTGCGACAAGAAGCAGAAGCTAAAAAAGCTAAAGAAGAGCAAGATAAAAAGGATAAACTAGACGCCCTTATTGGAGGAGTAAAAAACTCTGATGGTCCAACTAAGGATGGAGAAGGTCCAGGTGATGGACCAGGAGATAAAGGTGAGTTAGATGGAAGTCTATATGCACCTTATAATGGAATTCCAGGATCTGGAAATGGAGGCGTAGGCTATGGTTTAAAGGGAAGAGGAAAACCTAGTTTTAAAATGCAAGATGGTTGTGAAAACGAATATGGCAAAATCATGGTTGATATTGTTGTAGATCCCAGTGGTAGAGTAATAGAAGCAACATCAGGAGTACAAGGAAGTGATAATGTAACCGCGTGCTTAAAAGAGCAAGCAAAAAAAATAGCCATGTCATACAAATGGGAAGCAAATTCAAACGCACCTGCAAGACAGTTTGGTAAAGTAATTGTTAACTTTTCGCCTACCAATTAAATGACCTACCAAGATACAGTAAGCTGGATGTTTAAGCAGTTGCCTATGTATCAAAACCAAGGCAAGACTGCTTTTAAAAAAGACTTATCAAATACGCTACTTCTTTCCAATCACTTAAAAAATCCTGAGCGTAAATTTAAGAGTATTCACGTTGCAGGAACTAATGGTAAAGGTTCTACAAGTCACATGATTGCTTCGGTATTGCAAGAGGCTGGTTATAAAGTTGGTCTTTATACATCTCCACATTTAAGAGATTTTAGTGAGCGTATAAAGATTAATGGCAAAGAGGTTAGTAAACAATTTGTTATCGGTTTTATAAAACGGAATAGAGTTTTTTTTGAGCAACATCAGTTATCTTTTTTTGAGATGACCGTTGGTATGTCTTTTGATTATTTCGCGAGACAAAAGGTCGATATTGCAGTGATTGAGGTTGGCCTTGGAGGTCGTTTAGATTCTACAAATATTATCCTTCCAGAAGTTTCAGTTATTACTAATATTGGTTTTGATCACACTCAGTTTTTAGGAACGACTTATGAGGCTATCGCTAAAGAAAAAGCAGGAATTATTAAGTCTAATATTCCTGTAGTTATCGGAGAAACCCAACGGGAAACTAAAACTACTTTTTTAGAGATCGCTAAAATGAATGCTGCTAAAATTTATTTTGCAGAGGATTTCAATTCTAATTACGCGAGTGATTTAAAAGGAAGTTATCAAAAACATAATATTAAGACAGCAACTAGTGCTTTAAGAGTTTTAAGTGAAAAAAGTTTTAATGTTTCCGAGGAAAATATTAAAAAAGGATTACAAAATGTCATTAAAAACACAGGCTTAAAAGGACGTTGGCAAGTATTACAATTAGAACCTAAAGTTATTTGTGACACTGCGCATAATAAGGAAGCTCTAACTTATATTGTTAAGCAATTAGCTCAAGAAAACTATAATAAACTACATATGGTATTTGGTGTTGTTAATGATAAAGATGTCGATTCTATTTTGCCATTGCTACCAAAAGAAGCAACATATTATTTTTGTAAACCTAATGTTCCTAGAGGTTTAGATGCTAAAATTTTAAAATCTTATTTCATTCGGGAAGGGTTTAAAGGTAAAGCGTACAACTCTGTAAAGATGGCACTAGACGCGGCTAAAATGGTCGCAAACCCTGAAGATTTAATTTACGTTGGCGGAAGCACTTTTGTAGTCGCAGAGGTCGTGTGAAAATGGAATAGTGCTGTCATTAAATTTCATTAAAATGTATGTATTAAATGCTGAGTTCAACCCATAAGTGCAACACACTTAATTATTTAGGACTTCAATAGGGTTATTATAATTAAACTTTCTAATTGGTCTGTAATTTAGTAATTTTTCTACTTCTTTTATTCTCTTAGCTGAGACTTCTCTAAGGTCTGTTTTCTTTGGAAAAAATCTTCTTATTACACCTATTCTGTTTTCGACAGTTCCCTTATCTTGAGAGGT
>NZ_AUDE01000041.1 GCF_000425305.1 Psychroserpens burtonensis DSM 12212 | reverse complement strand
AACGAAATTCAGGAAAATATCGAACTCGCACAAAACCTAAAATAACTAAAAACCAGAGAGATGGTGTTTGAAAAAACCTTAACTTAATGACATTGGACGAGCGCTCAATGTCATTAAGTTAAGCAATTAAAATATTGATAATCAGTAAATTACACTTGTTTTTTCTCTATAAAAAGCGTATATCTATGTAGTAATCAATGACTTAAATATGAAAAAAAACTGCTAACTTTATCTTCGAAAAGATTAGAACTGAAATTTTTAGTGACGAATTAAAAATTCAGTTTAAAGTTTCAAAAGAGCATTTTACTAGAAACAGAAAACAAAGTTTTCCCTTACTTTTAATATTTATGATGAACTTTCTGAGAAAAAGTCTATTCCTAGAAATCGAAAACTTTACAAGCCTTTTTAAAACTGGTTCTAACTTGAAATTTTCTAAGAGTGCTTTTGTACAAGCAAGAAAGAAAATTAAACCAGAAGTGTTCGATAAACTTTCTCAAATATTATTAAGTGTATTTTATACAAATAATGATGCTGCAATAAAACTATGGAAGGGTTTTAGGTTGTTAGCTGTAGATGGTTCTAGAATTACACTACCCATCACAGATGAGCTCAAAACAATTTATGGCAAGACAAAGAACCAAAGTGATTCAGTTATAGTTCAAGCGAGATGTTCTGTTATTTATGATATAATCTTACCAAAAAAATAATGGTAGGATAACTAATAAAGATTCTGAAATTAATAAAAAAATAAGTGTCTTATATATTTCATTTAACTAAAAAAATGAAATTAATTCATATACCTATCCAATATTTTTTGTATTCAAGAAAAACTATAGTGACCCAATAGCAAAACCTAATTAAGCCATTATAAATAGCACTGAATATTCCAAATTCGCTCTGGTTGGTAATGGTTAAAAACGTTAAGATAGATACCTTATATAATAAATTAAAAAAATGTAAAATCACCAATTGTGGTTCTCTTTTTTCAATTGCAGATAACTTGCTAATCGTATATTGGTTTTTCTTAACTTTTTTTAGGTATTAGAGAAATAATACGAGTACCATCAGTATATAGATTACAAAATTCCTTCCAAATCTTAATAATTCAATATACTAATAATTTTGAATTACATAAATAATCCGCTTGAATCAATCGTTAGTTTGCAAATTATTATTTATAAAGAGTTGATAACATGTTTTTTAATTAAGCGCCAATTTAAAATGCAAAATTTATTATTTTTAGTTCCCTTTTAAAATGCCAGATGAAAAAACAAACTACACTTATTCCTTTATTCAAAACTTTTATAAGAGATACTCAAACAGGTAAACGACTAAAAAAGAATGGTGAAAAAATAAAATCACAAAGTATACAAAACTATATTTATGTATTAAAAAATCTCATTAATTTTGAGATTAAAACCAATGTCATTTTACGAATTTGTGACGTTTCAAAACTAAATAAGCGTGAATATACCAGCGAGAAAAACTATTGGAAAAAGTTTTATAAAAAATTTACAGAGTATTTATATGCTAATGGTTGCCACGATAATTATGTTGGCACAAATATCAAAGTAATCCGAACCTTTTTTAATTACCTAAAAAATGACAGAGATTTTTTTACTGGAGATTTTCAAAGGTTGTTTTATGTAAGATCAGAAGATATAGAAATTCTAGTGTTATCACCAGAACAACTTAAGTTTTTAATTCATGATAATATTTTTGAGGACAGTCTTCCTAATAGTCTTCAGCGCATAAAAGATATATTTGTGTTCGGTTGCACTACAGGTTTACGATTTTCAGATGTATTTTTATTAACCAATAAGAATTTTGAACAACAAGCTGAGGATTGGTATTTAAAGGTAAAATCTAAAAAAACCAAAACTTTTACTTTTATTAAGCTATCAAACTATGCTATTGACATATATAAAAAATACAAATCGAGAAGTAACATACAACCTCTTTTTACAAAGATTTCTCTATTCAATTTTAATAAACACCTTAAAAGACTTGGCATGTTAGCAGAGTTTAATAATCCCATAGAAATCTCAAGAGAAATGAGAGGCAAAACATTACAAAAAGATAAAAATAAGCAGATTTTATTTTACGAAAAAATGAGTTCGCATATGATGCGTCGTACTGCAATAACTACACTCTTAATCTTAGGTATGCCAGAACATTTAGTACGCAAAATGAGCGGACATAGTCACTCTAGTAACTCTTTTAACCGGTATGTGCACTATGCACAATCGTATATGGATAGAGAGATTGACAAAGTACACAACAAATTAGAGCAGTATTAATTTACCCCAAAACACTACTCAATTTAAACATAGGTAAATACATGGCAACTAAAATCACACCTACCAAAACACCAACGATAAGGATAATAAAAGGTTCCATTACCGTTGATAGTAATTTTGAGCGTTGTTGTACCTGAGTATTATATTGGCTATTTAAACGTTCAAAAATGAACTCATTTTGATTCGTTTCTTCAGCAACTTTCACAAGTGCAATCATTTTATCATCAAAAAGTTTGTGTGGTCTTAAACTCTCACTCAAAGACTGCCCTCTTAGAATGTGTTGCTCAACGTCTTCAAGCGCATTTTGTAACGGATAAAAATCAATCATCTGTTTAACCAATTGAATGCTATTAACCACAGGAACTTTTGAAGCTGTTAATAATGACACAGCTTGTGTAAATTGAGACAAATAAACTGTTCTAACAAAATCACCAATAAAAGGTAATTTTAAAATGAAGCTGTCTTTAGCTTTTTTGAACCATCGCTTTTTATTTAAAAATGCTCTTGAGAATAGAAGTCCGAAAAACAAAATCAATGCTATCCATCCATAGCTTTTCATAAATTCAGAAGCACAGATTATAAATTTTGTGATTGCAGGAAGTTCTACTTTTTGTTGCTCAAAAATATCTTGAAACATAGGAACTACATATTGCAACATGAATATAACTACCAACAATGCAGTAGTCAAAATGATGATTGGATATGTAAGTGCGCTAATGAGGTTTCTTCGTTGCTCATTTTTCCTCTCAAAAAAAGCACCTAATTGCTCACAAACTTGTATGAGACTTCCTGTTTCTTCTCCTATTTTAATTGAGTAGTATTCATAATCTGTAAATTCCTTTTGTTTCTTGAGCGCATCAGATAGCGTAGATCCAGAAATGATATCATTAGAAATTATTGCTAGTTTCTCTTTGTGTAATTTCTTTTTAGTTGCACTTTGAATTAAATCTAAAGCATCTTTAAGTGTAATGCCAGCTTTTAAAAGCACACTCAATTCTGTATATAAGTCTTCTTTGATTTTATTAGAAAACGAGCTACCAAAAAGCGTGATCTCCTTTTGCAAAAAAGACGTATCAAAAGAGGATGATTTTTTCTTTATTCCCTTAGATTTCGATATGTTATCTAACTGAAACCCCATTATTGATTCATATATAAAGTTGTGTCATTAGTTTTATAGACGAATAATTTCTGGTTTTGAAACTCCTTCATAGTTTCCAATTTAATAGCATCTATTTGACCATTAATTGATTGTTCACCATCAAAATACATCTGTTTATTTTGCAATTGAATAGAGAATGTATCCTTTTCTTTAACGATAAAATCCTGACGAAATTGATAAACAACAGAATCTAATTCCGATGAAAATTTCATCTCATCTTCTATATCGTCATAAGTAATTTTAGAATAACGGTTGAAGTCTAGCCAAAGTGAAGTTTCCAGTTTATTTAATTCTAAACTTGTATTATAGTTGTTTTGTATTGCAAACATTTGTTTTTGCACTAAAGTCAATACAGAAAAAGCCAAACCCACAACAATACTTGTCAGGATTAATACTATTATCATTTCACTTAAAGTAAATGCATTTAATTTTCTATTCCGTTCCATTTTACTCAATGGTTATCGTTTTATTGATTGAAGAATTAATAGCCTCAAATTCAATTATATTTTTATCGTTTTCCTTGTATTCTAAAATGCTAATTTGCCATTTTCCAAATTCTTTATGATATGGCAATTCCAACTTGTTATTTTTTTGCAAATATTGTAATTCGGTTAAATGCGTGTCTATAGCTTGAGTATTATTCTTTATGGTATTTGAAAATATGTTATTCAAAATCATACTAGCCAGCATGAATATAATAACCACTAAAACTGTTGCGACTAAAGTTTCCATGAGTGTAGATGCCTTTATTTTTTTTAGTACAACCATTTAGCTATTCCTTTTTTTGAATTATTAAATGACAATCCTACATACTCTTTTGGCAAATCATTTGCTATAATCTTACCGTTATAGATGTGGTTTTGGTAAACCGATCCAAATTGTTTTGCAATAAAATTATTAGTATAAACGCTGCCTAAAACTGTTCCATTTAATTCAAAATTTTGATTACAATATACCTCTCCAATAATGGTTGCATTTTCTGCTAACTCTAATTGAACTTCATAATTATTGAGTCTTTCTGGTCCTAAATAAACAACCAAACCTTTTATTTTAGAATTAGAGTTAATTTTTATCTTTCCTATACTTGAGTTGTCACTAATGCCAACGTCATTGGTTTGATTCTTTTCCTTTATAATTAGAGTTGAAGGATAATTAAGTCTTACTCCTTCACCAACCTCTATCTCTTTAGATGCAATAGCTTGAAAACAGGCTTTGACATTATTCTTAATGACAATATCTGGAGCAATGAGTATGATATCTTTTAATACAGCAGACTCATCAACCACGATTTTAGTTTTTGATTGCACAATGATGTTTCCAATTAAACTAATCTCATTTAAGTGAATTTGAGAGTTAGAAAATAAAATTTCCGTAGCATCAAAAAAAGAATTTTTATGAACTTTACCCTCTTCAATATTTAAAAATTGATCTTCATTGAAACCTTTAACCAATCTTTCTATAGCATCAATTTTTGTTATGGTTTCATGAAAAATCTTTGGTAATTTATTTGACCTTCTAATGTTACCGTAAATAAGCTGAGAACCAGAATATTGTTGCTGCGCAATTATTCCTGATTTTACTGCTTGATTAGGTACATAAACGAGACCTTCTATTCTAGTATGACCTGCTACATAAAATGGCTTATCATTATCTTGAACATAAAGCGCAAGTCTTTCATTTCTATTTGATACACCTCCAATTAATGCCGACTTTTCAATGCGGTTATTCTTAATTTTTGAAACAGAAGTAACCCTTTCAAAAACACCCCAAAAATCACGATTCAATTTTAAGCTTTTATAATCCTCATCAGCCAAAGAGACTGTGGTTGTATCATTCAAGGAGATACTATTATCTATGGCATACTGTATTCCCTTATCAGCATTCTTGATTGTTTCTATGATAAAATCGGTTTGAATATCAAAACGCTTGTGAGTATGCACCAATAAAATAAAAGCTGTCAACAAAAGAGCGATCACAACTCCTATAAATAATGTGACTTGTAATGCTCCAGCTTTTAGTTTTAACCACAGCATTATTGACGTTTTATAGTTTGATTTTTGTTTTTATAACGAATTGTTATGTCCTTATCATTTCCATTTATCAAAGTAATACTATCTATAACCTGACCTTTATTAAGTAGATATTGGTTATTATTTATATTAACAACAAATACCATATCTGTGGTGTTTTGTTTTTTAACTAATCCGTTGTAAGAAATTTGTGGTAAGTTGTTGGCTTTATTATTTATAGGCTTCTTTAAAGTTCTTGTAACACTTTTTTTCTTTTTTGTTAATGTGCCTAAAAATGGATCTCTTTCTAAAGTTTGAATAGAAAATGTATCGACTTCTGTATTGGTTTTTGGATTAAATGCTACATCAAAATTCTCTTGTTTTTCTTCGGAAATCGTCGGACTCACACCACTCACAATTTTATAACCAATAGTTCCCCAAATGCCAAGAACAGTAACTAATAGCAAATATGTTTTAGTTCTACTCTTCAACTGAAAAATTTTGAGTTGTATATAAGGTTTGATATTCTGAATTTTCTGCTCTTATTCGCCATTCATAGTTTCCTAGTTCTAATGTTTTTGAAAAATTGGTTGCAGTTATTGTAGAATCTAAAAGAATTTGAGATGCGTTTTCAAACGTTGGTGTTGCTATTTGAAGTCTATATTGTGTAGCATCTTGCAACCCATCCCATGAAAAGGTTATATCTCCTTCAGCTAAAATTGAAGTATTAGTAGGCGCTAAAACAGTGATGGTATTTTGAGAAATATCCTCAACTTCAATGATGTCATCACAACTAAAAAATGATACTAGAATTAAAATTAATATTCTTTTCATCTTAGAGTTTAAAATAGTTAATTTTCTTTTTTGCACGATTTGAAGATCTAAATGAATTATTTGGACATTTATCATTATCCTCAACCAAATCAATGAGTTCTAATTGGTATTTATCATTCTGTTTCCAACAAGGACTTGATGATTGATAAGCGAAAACAACACCTTCATTAAAAAATATCTTTTTTTGGAGACTATTATCTTTATATAGATTTAAACTATATGTTTTCACACCTGAAGTTTCTAAAAAAATCTCTTGAGCATTAGTAATTGCTTCTATATTTAATTTATCTAATGCAATTGCGACACTCGTTATGACATGACTTCTACTATTATCTTTTAAAAACTGGAATGCATCGTCATTGGTTTTGGTTTTTAAACTATTGAGAACCTCTAATCTATCTATAATTTCAATCTTTAGGTATTGAGGTTTCTCATCTAAGGTATCATTGTAACTTATATTAACGGGTTGTGATTGTATGTTTTTAGCTTCACTATAAAGCTTAAATGTTCTCTTATTAAACGCAACTAAACTAGCTGTAACGTTAATTGGATTCTCGTAATTTGGAAGTGCAATAGTATTATAATCACGCTCAGCAATAAAATCTTTGTCAATACCTATAGACCCTATAATTATACTTTGTTTTGTTAAGGTTTGTTGCTCTCCATTTACAGCTATTGTCTTACACTGTATTATGCTTGATAAAACAATTAAGCATATAATACACTTCAGTAATTGACTTGCTTTGAATTTCATGTAAAGACTATATAAGATTAATGTAGAATTTGAGTTTAAAAAGTCTGCTAACAATAGCTCATTACAAGTGTGTTTTAGACTGAAAATTATATCCTAAAATTACTAACTAATCTAATATAGCGTAATATGTGAGCCTTAAAATAGATAATGCTTAACCTTACAGAACGTAAGGTTTTGTGAAGAAGAAACTTTAAAGTTGTTGTGTTTCAATTTTAATAATCAAACTATCGTTTTAAAGTAAAATGACCTCTGTATTGCTTCCCATTTTGCCTGATTAACGTAAACCAATAGTCATTTGTAGGTAATGGATTTCCGTTTAGTGTACCATCCCAACCAAAACTTGTTGGACTAAGTTGTTTTAGTAACTTACCGTACCTGTCATAAATAAAAATAGTATTCTGTGGTTCCTTTTCAGAATTGATTAATTGCCAATAATCATGATATCCATCACTATTAGGTGTGAAAAATTTAGGATAGTAAAGTAAATATACATCGTCTGTAGTTATTCCGCAACCATTTTTATCTCTAACGTAAATAGTGTATTCATCAATATTCAAGTTTGTGAATTCATTGGAGTCTTGATAATTTATGCCATCTAATGAATACTCATAATCACCATCACCAGATACAAAAACAGAAATTACATTATCACTTTGCGTCCAATCTATGGTTTCTATATTAGTTATAACTGCAACATTTGACTGTGCTACTTGTACAGTTTTAGAAGTCTCACAAACAACATCACCATAAACATTAGATACGTTTACAGTGTAAGTACCTTCATCAAATACAGTAATAATTCTTGTCGTTTCTCCTGTTGACCATGTGTAGTAATCATAACCTTCATCTGCAATTAAATCTACCGAATCGCCTTCGCAAATAGGCCACTGATCTTCCATATCTAATACTGGTTGTTCGTTAACTATGATGTCAAAAAAAGTAGTATCAAAACATTCACTATTACTTACATTTTCTACTCTAACAAAAATGGTCTGTGGGTTTTCGGTTGTGGTAAATACTGTTGGTAAAGGATTACTATTAGTATCTGAATCAAGTTGCGTTAAATGATACGTAACACTATTGTCTACATTAGATTGTCCGTTTAAAATCGTCTCGTTTTGAACCGATACATCTACAGACTCAACACCATCATTAGAGGCATCATCACAAATACTTATTTGAGTTGGTTGATTAGCTATCGGTTGATACGAAACACCTATAAAAAATGATGTTACGTCATAGCATAAAGGATTTTCAGTATTTTCGATTCTTATAAAAAGTTCTTCGGAAGGTGAAGTGCTTACATAATTATCTGGTAAAGGATTACTATTTGAGTTGGCATTACTTTCCGAAGTAAAATAAAAAATATTATAATTAGTTTCTATCTGACCGTTTAAGACGCTACTATTATAATTAGTTAAATTAAACACATGCTCACCATCATTAGATATATCATCGCAAATGATATCATCTTCTACCTCATTAGCTATAGGCTGAGCGCTAACGATAAACTCGATAACGGTTTCATCAAAACACAAGGTATTTGATGGATTCTCTATTTTAGCAATAATACTTTGACTGCCAATAACTAAAGGATTAGGCAGAGGACTTGGCAATGCAGTATCATTTTCATCGCTATACGTAATTGTCGCTCCTGTTTGTCCGTTTCTAATGGTATTATCAATAGCACTCGTATCAAATGCAAAGAGACCATCGTTATCATCATCACAAACTGCAAGTTCATTTACAGGATATGCAACAACTCCAGCATCAATGATGATATCAATAGTTGTAGATATTTCACAAGCGCCATTTGGATCTTGAGACGCTGTATTGGTCATCGTTACATTAATGCTTTGAGAACCTGTAATAAATGGGTTTGGTAATGGGTTGGATAACACCACACCATTAGCATCTGTAAAACTTAAAGCAACATTGGTTTGACCTTGTAATAACTGGTCATTTATTGTAGAGGTATCAATAGATTCAACACCATCATTAGCGATGTCACATTGCTCTACTATAATTGGACCATTGCTTATTGGCAAGGGTTCTACATGAAGTGTGATATGATTTCCTAAACCTAAACAATCGTTATTTATGGCACTATCTACTCTAATGTAAATATCTTGTGTAAAAGGACTGTTGACGTTTTCATAATTTGAAGGGTCTGAGATGGCACTACTTTCACTCAAAGCGTCTTGCTCACTTTGATAGTAGGTGATGATGAGCTGTTGGCCAACAGGAAACAGAGCTTCTATGTCTATTGTAACCGAACTAAAATCAAAAAATGTGATTCCGTTGGTGTTGTTGCCATCTAAGTCATTATCACAGGTATAAAAATCTCTAGTAAAGGCGTTTGGTATTTGTGTTGTGGAGACTTGTAAATTAACTTGTGAAGTCCTAAAACACCCTTCGTTGTTTTCTACTCTAGCCCATATTACATCATTACTTACTGTTTGGTTGGTGTAGTTTTCTATAGTAGTAATAGTATTAGCTTCTGTTTCTGCCTCTAGTTGAGTTTCATAAAACGTGACATTTTCATTTGCGCTATTAGCTGTGATCTCTGTAATGACCTCATTTAAATTAAAAGCAGTAAACCCATCTAAATCGTCATCACATTGACTTAAATTTGTAATTGGAGTGACAATTGGTAACTCAAATACAATAATTTGAAAGGTCGTTTCTGCGATACAGTCTTGATTACTAGTATTAACAACTCTAATATAGATAGTCTCCTGAGTATTGGTGTTTTGATAATTCTCTGGTGTTGTTATTTCGTTGGTATAAGCTGCATCATTGTAATAATTAACGCTATATGCTGCATTAGATTGACCGTTTAGTATGGTCGTTTCATTTTCGGTTAAATCAAAACTAATAACGCCATCATTATCAGAACCAACACTCTCATTATCGCAATACGATAGGTCTGGTACATTTTGACTAGGCGATGGTGAGTCAAAAAGAGAGATGTTAAATGTAGTCATGGACTCACAAGACGTGTTTAACGTATTTCTAATACTAGCAATAATAGTTTCAGTAGTATAAGCATTTGCATTTATATAAGCATTTGGGTTACTTATAGCTAAATTATTATCATAGTCATCCATTGAAGCAAAATAGACAATATCAAAAGTTGCATTACTTTGTCCATTTAGTACCTCTATATCTCTAGATGTTAAATCATAAGCATAAAACCCATCATTGTTATCATCACATATAACAATATTATTGGGTTGATTTGCAATTGGTTGCTCGTATATAATGACTTCTTTTGTTTCACTAGAGGTATCTGTACCAACAGTAACTGTAAGCTGCACATCGTAAGTACCAGGACTTGTATATGTATGGGTTGGGTTCTCATCTGTAGATGTAACGGTATCTCCAAAATCCCAAAGCAAACTATCATAAGGTTGTGAAATATTGGCATTGAACTGTGTTACTTCACCAAAACAGACATCTTCAACTTCAAATCCAATCTGAAAAAAAGATTGTACGAATGGTGGTAATCCTAACTCACATTGACGACCACCTAAATCTACTTCTTCATATAAATAGTTACATCCTGTTCCAACAGTATTAGGATTGTCAATGACATCAATAAAAACCTCACCTGGTTTTGAAACATAAAGTTTGCCATTGCTGGCCAATTGTAGAGAGCCATAGAAATTTGCTCCAGTATTTAATTCTAAAATGGAATTTACAATCCCTGAAGGACTTCCTGCGTTTAGATTAAATTGATATACACCAACATCAGGCAGAGACATATACAACACTTTACTATTTGGTGAAAATTCTATACCATAAACTCTAATAAAGTCAGCTGAACCATTATATAAGGTTAAAGGATTAGAAACTATTCCTGTATTAATATCAAAATCAAATAATTGCGCTTCAGCAAGGAATCCAACTCTAGCAACAGCTAATTTTGTACCATCTGGTGATATTTTTATTTGACCTGCTGATCCGCCTGGATCTGTATCTACTACAAAAGTTCCTGCTAGACTAGTAATTGGAACTGGATCTATCCCTAAAGCTGAAATTCTATATGACAAAAACTCACTACTTGACCATTTATGACTAACCAGCCAATATTCATTTGACGTCTCGTTTTTTATGGCAGTTATTTTTTCTGTAGTAGGTGTGAACAGTAATATATTTTTATTAGCATTTATTGCTCCTAAACCACTATCTAATGACATGTCTACCTCAGAGTATTGCAACCCGTCAGGACCTGCTCCATCATCAACTGTGAAAATATAATATAAATTTAAATCGTCTGGTTTTGGTACTACAATAGCAGAGTGTGTACTGGAGCTGCTACCATTTAAATCAGTACCATTAACCATGATATCATGATTTCTATTCCAAACCGTAACGCCATCTGTATAAAATAATAACTCCCCTAATGGATTAGAGATTGTTGCGCAACCTTCAAACGTTACTAATGCTCCATCAAGAAGAGGTACTGGAGCACCACTATTAAAATCTAGACCTGCGTTTTCGCCAAAATACCAGATATTGGCTTCGCCTTGTGCATAGTTTTGCAGAGCCGTTAGTAGGATTACAAAAAAGATAAAACGTTTTAACATACTTATTAATTGAGGCTTAGCAAATATATGTGTTTTATGTTATGGATGCAATGGTGTGTTTTAGAAGTTTTGGTAATGTGTTAATTTAGGTTGGTTTTAGTTGTGTTGGACTTAGGTTTTAATTTTCGTTAGTATTTTTCTGCTTACTCAGTACGTCACTCGTCACAGACGAGCGCTCAATGTCATTAAGTTAAGGTTTTTTCAAACACCATCTCTCTGGTTTTTAGTTATTTTAGGTTTTGTGCGAGTTCGATATTTTCCTGAATTTCGTT
>NZ_AUDE01000040.1 GCF_000425305.1 Psychroserpens burtonensis DSM 12212 | reverse complement strand
CTCATCAGTTAAGATTATAGGCTTGGGTTTCAAACAATGTCTATTAATTGCCTTCTGTTGAGCGTGTTCTGGAATATAACTACCAGCTGTACTTCCTCTACTTGGCGTGTTTCTTTTTAACTCTCTTGATACTGTACTTTTATTGACACCAATAATTATTGCTATTTGTGTAATAGTAATTCCTGTCTCTAATAATGCAGAGATTTGATACCTTTGTGACAAGGTCAATTGTTTATAATGTTTCATTCAAAACGAATATAAATATTGAGCCTAAAATAGATGGGGCTAGCCCCATCTATTTTAAATATTCGTGTTGCACTTATAACTTGAACTTAGAAAGACATATTAAAAGAGATATTTGAGAATGACCCTTTGGGGTTGCTTATTGTTAAGCCTAAGAAGTCAGCTGCACGAACTTCTGATGAAAGGTTGGCTGCTTCCTTTGATGAAATTAATAATTTTATTGAAAATAATGATCTAGAACCCAAGCCAGACCCAACTAATATTTCTGAATATAAATTATATTCTACATTAAAGGGTTTGAGAGATAATGATAAAAAGATGTTGGCATTAGAACCTCAAGATAAGTATGAACTATTAAATACGGTAAAGAAAGAAATTAACTCCATTAATGATATTTTTGGAGATGATTCTTTAGATATTTTAGGAGATGATTCAGAAGGTATTTTTGATTTTAAGCACACTCCTAAAGACTTTGACAGAGCAAAGGCTGATTTTGTTGGGAAAAGGGTTAAATGTAAAGACTTTGATAAATACGAACATCTTTTTAAAGAAGTTCAGAACGATTTAGCACTTGGTAAACGAAAATTAGTTGACTTTAAAGAACCTAATCTTAGGGAGGGAACCTATTATGTTCATAATGGAGTTCTGTTTTTATTAGAAAGTATAACTTATGAGAAAGAGGACCACTATAAAGATGACGGAACGAGAGTTAGAAAAGACGGGAGAACCAGATGCATTTTTGAAAACGGTACAGAATCAAATATTTTAAAACGTTCTGTAGAAAAAAACCTTTATAAAAACGGAAAAGTAGTAACACAGAATATAGATAGTGTCAATAAGGAATTTACTGAAACATTTAACGGTATAACAGAAGAAGATAAAGAAACAGGGCATATTTATGTTTTAAAGTCTAAAAGTAAAAAAGAGGAAATTTCCTCAATAACTAATCTTTATAAAATAGGTTATTCCTCAACAAGTGTTCAGGAACGAATTATGAATGCTGAAAATGAACCTACTTATTTAATGGCTCCCGTTAAAATTGAATCTTCTTGGAGTTGTTATAACATGAATGCGCAGAAGTTTGAACAATTAATTCATCAATTTTTTGGTAATTCTTGTTTGGAAGTAGATGTCTTTGATAAGAAAGGAATCAGACATACACCAAGAGAATGGTTTATTGTTCCATTAGAAGCTGTAGAGCAATCCATTACTCTAATAATTAGTGGAAAGATTGTAAACTACAGTTACGATAAAGATAATGAAGTTATTATTGAGAAATAAAGAACGAACTCAAAACAATAAGCATAGTGCAAAGCATCCTATAAATTGCTGTGAGACCATTCACGGAAAGTTAACATAGTACGAGCCTAAAGAAAACCTGATAAAAGAAAGTACATTATTATTTCGAATAAAGAAGCTGGGTTAAAAATCCTGTCACATTCAGTTGAGGCTTAAAAAAAGAATTTATTGTTTTAAAAGTACTAATGCGTCTTCAATATCACTTCTCTTGTAATATCTGCGATTGCTAATGCCATAGCATTTAATTTTTCCTTTCTTAGTCCAACTCCATAGAGTTGAGGAGTCGATTTTAAGATATTCAGCGGTTTCTTTTCTGGTTAATAGTGCTTCAGGTTTTTGAGACTGAAAATAGTGATTGAGTTCGTTTATTTTTTCTAAGGAGATCAGCTTTTCAAAAATTGTTTCAGTGGCTTTGGGTAGGTCTTCAAGTTTTAAATCTTTCATATGTTCGTATATTAAATTATAGAATTTAAAAATTGAAAGTATTTATTAACAATTAATTTGTCACCTTAGTTGTCACCTAAAAACATAAAACCCTGTAAATGTATTATTTACAGGGTTAATTGTGGAGGTCGAGCGACAGAGTTCGAACTTTTTGAATGAAGATATTGAGTTAATAACCTCTAAGACTATTAATTTATAATTTGAAACAACCACCCATTCTTTCTATTTCTGCTCTGGAAATCCTCATTTTTTTAGCAAGGATTTGCCAGTTGGAAACTACCTCAAGGATTTGGTCAATAATTAATTGAGCTTCTTTTGGGTCTAATCTAAAGTAAGGAGCAACCGATAATGCTAGTTCTAAATTTTGAGAGTTATCCTCGCTGTCTATATTCAATTTAAGTCCATTACCACCTTCTATTGGGTTTATATCATAGGCAGGAGAAAGTGTCCAACCGCCTTCAGATAATATAAATCCGTGATTACGCAAATGATCATCTGTGTTAGAAACACAAATATTGAACACTACACGTGTCCATAACTTTACTAAATCTTCATCTATGTTTGCACCATTTTGCATCAAGAACTCTACAAGGTCTAAATAGCTTACATCATCTTGATGGTCTACACCATCAGTATAACCCAATAAAGTCATAGCCGATGCGAAGTGAATGCGTTGTCCGTCTGCAGTTCTATCAAAACGTTTGGTAATGAAGGTATGTTGATGGTGTGAAAACTTCTGTATTCTTGACGCTGCCATATCAATTCCACATTGAATAGCCATTTCATAAATAAGCTGTTCCCAAGCACCAATATCTTTATCGTCGTTACCGCTTGGGAACTTTGCAATCCATAAAGAGCCGTCTGTATCTTGAACATTTGCTTTAGGCCTTGCGCCACCTAAAGAAGAACCAGGAGCCATTAACATATTTAACCATTGTAAATACTCTGGATCATCTGGTGCATCATCTCGTTCTAATTGTAAACTTGCATATTCTAAATCTCTTAAAGCTGTCCACGGAGGAGCTGACATTTGTGCATTGTTGTCTAGAAATGGACCATCTGCAGCAGTTTTAAAACGTAGTGCACCCATTCTATTTGCATCAAAAACACCAAGAACATAATCAGACTCAAAAAGGGTGCGTGGTTTACGCTCTTCTTTTCTAGCTATTGCGGCTTCTTTTCTTCTCATTAATAATCTTCCCCAACGATCTGGAGAGGAGTCCAGAAAAATACCGAAATTGGACTTGTCTTCATTCAAATATTGTGGTCCTGAAAATAGTTGTAAATCTGGATCGATAGCTGTAGCTTCTTTAAGTTTTAGCCATTCTGAATTATACTCAAATGAGAATAGCTCTTTTCCTTTGTTGAGAGAAGCATATAACATTCCCATTAGGGTAGGCTCATTAAAACCTACCCAATGAGCATACACTAATATTTTTTTTCTTTCAGCACTCATTATTTATTGTTTTTCTTTGGAGCTCGTTCTTTAACTGTTAAATCAGCATCTTGAATTTTACGCCCTAAAGTATCATCATTTGCTACTGTTAAAAGATCTTTTTCTAAACCTAAAACTAATAAGGTTTGCAAGTAATTGCCCATAGATACAGATCCTTTACCTTCTTCAATTTTCCAAAGTGTAGACCTACCAATGTTTGCTCTTTCAGCAACCTGCTCTGCGCTTAACTTTCTTCGTAATCGCGCTAGGCGGATATTCTCTCCTAATTGAGAAAGAATTTTCTCTGCTTTAGGTAGTAATATAGTTTTCTTTTTAGGCATAATGTATCATATAAGATACAAATATACCATTTTTTGTTTCATATATGAAACGTTATGTTTATTTTATAAATAAGGGCTAATGAGGAGAGTAGTGTTGATTTAATATAAAAAACCCTCGTAATCTATTGATTATGAGGGTTTGTGGAGTCGGAGAGAACACAATACATTCAAACAGGTGTGCTTGCTTCGTCTATGTTTTAGTAGGTTTGTTTATGTATTTCAATAATAGTAAGGTTTATAATGGTTTTTTAATATTAGTGCCGATTCGAGGTGATTGGATTAGTTTTGAATTTACCGTACAACTATCGTACATTTTTAAATTATATTCTATATTTGTATTGTAAATTATTATAATACAGAAATGGCTACCGTTAACTTCCTTTATCGCTCTAAAAAAGAAACCGCAAATTTAAATATTAGATTATTGTATCGACTGACCGATTTAGATTCAGAAGCTGGATTTAAAGATATGGTATTAAGTGCGAAAACTCAATATGAGGTTTCAGGCAAATATTGGAAAAAACATCATAAATCTAAAAGTAAAGATTTAAAAGTTCAGAATAAACAAACTCAAATTAATTCTGATTTAAATAAAATAAAAAATTTTATTCTTGGAGTCTTTAATAATACGTTTGATAAAGAGGTTTTAACCAATACTTGGTTAAAGCATCAAATTTATAATTTTTATAACCCAATTGAAACAATTCAAAATGTGCCTAATGATTTAAACGGGGTTATAGAATGTTACATTAAATCTAAGGAGGGTGAAAACAAGCCAGCTTCAATTAGGAAATATTATGTAGTTAAGAATAAGATGTTAAGATTTCAAAATTATTTGGGTAATCAGATTTTGATAAAAGATATAAATGAAGATTTTAAAAATCATTTTGTAAACTATTATAAAAAAGAGAATTACTCGCAAAATACAATGCATAGGGAATTAGTAATTATCAAAACTTTTTGTAAGTATGCAAAAAGTAAGGGTGTTATGACAAGTCCTGAATTAGATTACCTCAAATTAAAACGAGAAGTAGTAGATAAAATTTATTTAACCTTTGATGAGTTAGAGATAATTGATAATAAAGACTACGAGCATGATTATTTGATTAATGCTAAGGATTGGTTAATTATTAGTTGTTTTACAGGTCAAAGAGTTTCAGATTTTATGAGATTCACTAAAGAAATGATTAGGGTAGAAAATGGAAATAAATACTTAGAGTTTAGACAGGTTAAAACTAATAAATTAATGACTGTTCCATTACATCCAAAAGTGTCAGAAGTATTAGATCGACTTAATGGTGAGTTTCCAAGAAGAATTTCTGACCAGCGATATAATGACTATATAAAGAAGGTTTGTGAAATGGCAAAAATTAATGAAGTTATTAAAGGAAAGATTCAAATGAATATTTCCAATAATGAAAAGAAATCAAAAATGAGAACTGTTGCAGGTTTATATCCTAAGCATGATCTTGTGACAAGTCATATAGGTAGACGTTCTTTTGCAACTAATTTTTATGGAACTATACCAACGACCTTACTAATAAACGTTACAGGTCATAGTACTGAAGCTATGTTTTTAAATTATATTGGTAAGAGTAATAAGGATTTGGCTGTTGAATTGACTAATTATTTTTAAAATCACTCCTTGGTGTATTTACATACAACAACTTTGCTATTGTCTAAGACATGGATATTGTAAGCACATTGTCGACATATATCAATATTTACTTTAGACTTCTTTTGAAGACTATTTAAAATTGCCCAAATTTTTTGATATTCTTTTATCTTGGTTACTCCTTGTTTTTCTTGTTTATGGATTGACGGTGAAAAGAAGAATTTTTCATCATCAAAGCAAACATAATCAGCTTTTCCTTTTGTTTTGCGATTAATACCATCCCAATATTGACCACTTTTAATTTTATTAAAAATAGTATGTCGTGCCTTTATGGTTTTTGAGTATTTTTGAAGTCTTAATGGGCAGCAAACTATTTCAGAATAATAGAAACTTAGTAATCTATTACCTGTATTTTTCTGATTATTCAGATACGACTTTTCTTTTTTGTCATTTTCATCTTGAATTTTAGTCAATAATCTCTCTTTTTTAAGTTTTTCCTTCAGTTTTTCTTCTTTAATTCGATTCTTTATTTTTTGATTTAGATCGTACTCCTCAAGAAATTTTTCAGCTAATAATGCCTCTTTACTATTGTAAATCCAACGCTTATATTCTGTCTTATTTATAAGGATATCTCTAAGGATGTTTTTTGTAATGTTGTCTATCAATTTGAATTCGGATAAATCAATTTCAATTAATGAAATTCCTAAATTTTCTATTTTTTTTAATTTTTTTTCGTCAACAAAGTGAGTAACTGCGATTTCAACGAATAGTTTGGTTTTTCTGCATTGAAGCACTATGTCAGGCTTAAAATCATCCTGTAAAACTTCTAATTCGACATTATCAACTTCAATTACTAAAGCTTCAAAGAATACTTTCCCTATTTTTCTTTTCTTATTGTAGTAGTAAAGTTCAGGGATTTTAAACACCTTTTCTTCAGAAATTATTTCTTTAGCTAACAAATGTAGAGCCGACTCTAATGCTCCACCACAATCCTCCATATTGTAGTGAGCAAAGTGGTGTGATTTTATATTTCCTTTGCGTGCAATCAGTTTTCCATTACAATTTGGGTTTGGGCATTTACAGTTGCAAGCTAAACCTGATATAACTTTGCTTATGTGAACAAGTTTGTCATTGTGAACTGCGTAGGTTAGGTTTGATTTCAATTTAAAATGGGATTGTTTGGGATGTAAAAATAGAAAGTATTTCAATTAATCGGAAATGATTATCTAATAAGAGAAAAAGATTTATATTTTTATAAGTTCATTCAAACTATCAAAGATTAAATGTCATTATACCAAGTATCTGTATTAAAAAAGCATCTTAAATTACAAGATCAAGATAAATTAGATAAAGCATACAGAAAGTATACTAAATACTTTTTGAACCCTACCATACAAGAAAATATACGTAGTTCTAAAGAGGAAGAATATCAAGGTATATTTCTGACAGAGCTATTCGTTAATGTTTTAGATTACACATTAAAACCAAAAGCAGATTTTAATCTTGTAGCAGAATACAAAAACCAAAACAACGCACGTAAAGCAGATGGAGCAATATTAGATAATGATTTGGCTATTGGCGTAATTGAACTAAAAGGAACTAATACAAAAGACTTAGAAAGTATACGCAAACAAGCATTCGATTATAAAGCAAACCAAAAAGGATGCATTTATGTGATAACATCAAACTTTGAAAAGCTCCGTTTTTACATTAATGATGCTACCGAGTTTGAAGAGTTTAATTTATTTGAATTACCACAAGAACGTTTTGAATTATTGTATTTATGCTTACAAAAAGATAATGTTATAAATAACATTCCTTTACAAATTAAGGAGGCATCTATTGTAGTAGAAGAACAAATCACAAAGCAATTCTATAAAGATTATTCACTATTTAAAAGAGAGCTTTATAGAGACTTAGTAAAGCGTAATGCAAAAGGTTTAAAAAACGGAAATGTCTCCTCGAGCCCAGGCGAAAAGTATCAAGAAGAACAAACAGAAGAACAAAAAGCCGAATTAGTTCGTTTAGAAAAAAACGTAAAACTAACCCTCTTTAAAAAATCTCAAAAATTAATAGATAGGTTTCTATTTATCTTCTTCGCAGAAGATAGAGGTTTATTACCACCAAACAGTACGCAACAAATATTAGATAAATGGAAAGCAGATATAGAATTTGGAGACGATAGACCGCTTTATAACCTCTTTAAGCAATACTTTAAGTTTTTAGACCAAGGTAGAGCAGGTGTTGGTAAAAGAGCCGAAATATATGCCTACAATGGAGGTTTATTTAAAAAAGATAATCTATTAGATAATTTAGTAATTGATAACGAGTTACTATATAAATACACAAAACAGTTAGCAGGATATGATTTCGAAAGTCAAGTAGATGTAAATATTTTAGGACATATTTTTGAAAATTCTTTAAATGAAATTGAAAGTGTAAATGCTGAAATTGAGGGTGGTGATTTTGATAAGCAAAAATCAAAACGTAAAAAAGATGGTGTGTTCTATACGCCCAAATACATAACTAAATATATTGTTGAAAATACAATTGGTAAACTCTGTGAAGAAAAGAAAACAGAATTAGGCTTTAAAGAAGAAGAGTATTTTAAAGGCAGAAAAAACAGAAATAAAACCACTATTGAGAAATTAGTAACAATACTTGACACCTACAGAGATTGGTTATTACATTTGACTATATGTGACCCAGCATGTGGTTCAGGTGCGTTTTTAAACCAAGCATTAGACTTTTTGATAAAAGAACACACCTATATAGACGAGCTTAAAACAAAAGTATTAGGTGGTGGTTTACAGTTTCCAGATATAGAAAATACAATTTTGGAAAACAATATTTATGGTGTAGATTTAAACGAAGAATCTATAGAAATCGCAAAACTATCCCTTTGGTTACGCACCGCACAACCAAGACGTAAATTAAACGATTTAAGCTCTAATATTAAATGTGGTAACTCTTTAATAGACAGTAAAGCAGTTGCAGGAGATAAAGCTTTTAATTGGCAAGAACAATTTCCTAAAGTATTTGCAAAAGATGGTTTTGATGTTGTGATTGGGAATCCACCTTATGTTAAGGCAAGAGATAATGAAGATGTCAAAGGAAGGAAATTTATTGAGTCTAATTATATCTCTGCATATAAGATGTGGGACCTATACATTCCTTTTATCGAAAAAAGTTTAAATATCTTAAAACATCACGGTATAAATGCGATGATTATTCCCGATACAATTGGTAAAGCGGATTATGCATCGAAGTTAGTAGATTTAATTGAGGAAAATTATTTTCTATATCAAATAGATTTTTTTCCAGATGTATATGTATTTGAAAATGTTGGTGTAAGAAGTAAAATTCCTTTTATACGAAAAACAAAATCCAATGTTCTATCAATAAGGGTGACTCATACACCTACGATTTTTGATTATGACTTAATAAAAACTGTAAAAGAAAAAGGGAATAGTCAGTACTTATTAGAAAATGCAGAATTTGAAATTCCTGAAGTGAACACTTCAAAATTAGAGGATATATGCTATGTGAGTTATGGGATGCGTCTAAATAGTGATAAGCAAGATCCTAATAAGTTTAAGAAGACTGATTTATTATCTGAAAATATTAATGATATAAACTCAAAAGCATATACAGAAGGCAAATATATTGATAGGTACATAATTAATAAAGAATTATATCTCGAATGGAATACAGAAAGAAGTCCGAATAGACTTGTTAGACCTACTTTTCCAGAATTATACCCACCAGAGAAACTATTATTATCGAGACAAAAACGAATCGCAGCTTTTTCTGGTAAAGGTCATTATTGTGATAACACAATAATAATGGCTATTAAAGCTATAGATTTGAAGGATGTCAATAATAATAGTATTAATAAATATTATAAAAATATTAATAAGGATAGAAAAGAAATAGAGGAAAAATCCAAATTGTTTGATTTAAGGTACTTGCTTTCGATTATTAATTCAAAAATGATAGCATATTTTATAAAATATGAAAGTAAAGGGAAAATTGATTTTTATCCAGACGATTGGAAAAAAATACCAATAAAAAATATTTCTAAAGAGCTTCAGAGCACTTTTGTAGTTAAAGTTGACTTTATACTTCAACAAAGTGCAGTTTTAAATGATATTTCTGCTCAATTTCAGCGCACATTAAATCGTAAATTTGAGTTGGAATTATTGCCAAAAAAATTGCAATACTGGTATGAATTGGATTTTACAAATTTCATAAAGGAACTTAAAAAGAAAAAAATACTTCTTTCTTTAATTGAAGAAACAGATTGGGAAGATTATTTTTTATCTGAGAAACTAAAAGCAAATGAGTTACAAACTCAAATAAATCAAACAGACGCAGAAATTGATGCTATGGTTTATGAGCTATATGATCTAACTAATGAGGAAATTACAATAGTAGAGAATGGTTAAAACTATGAATGAAAAGGTTTACGTATATGGTGATGAGTTCGGTACTTCAACTTTAAAAAGTAATGATGTCAAAAATATTACTCACTTTGTTTATGCAGCAATATTAGTTAAAGAATCTCAACTTCAAAATGCTAAAAAAGTTAGGGATGAAATAAGTGAAAAATTCTTCAAAGGGAATGTTCTAAAATCAAATTCTAAAATATTAAGGAATGAACAAATTAGGTTAGAAGTCTTAGATTATTTAATTAATAATTTGAAATTCATTGTCTATTTATTAGTAATAGATAAAGAGAAATTGGATAAAGAGAAAGGTGGATTGAGATTTAAAGAAGTATTCTATAAGTATTTTCAGAAAATATTTGTTTCACAAATAAATAATAATTTTTCTGATTTTGAAATCCATATGGATAACTTGATTAATGAGAAATATGAAATAGAATTGAAAAATTATATCGCTCAAAATTATCAAGATAATTTTTTTCAAAAGTATCATATATCTGATGATACCGATGAAACATTAATTCAATTAGCAGATGTCTTAGCAGGTTCTTATGGTAGAGTGTTTAATAAAGCATTTATTACTGATAACAGTGAAGCTATTTTTGATAAGTTGCAGCCAGTTACAGGGAATATTTCATTCTTTCCTTATAGGGAAGACTCTAAATTATTTGTTGTAAATGAAGAGAAAAAAATAGATCAAGAAATTTATAATATTGTAAGAAATGACGCTCTGGATAATTTTGAAATTGAAAATGATATAATTATTAAAAGTGTTATTGAGTATTTGTTGTGGTATCAGAAAGTTATGCCATTTCGATATACTCAAACTTATGAAATTATTAATACAATAAAAAATAATACTGGTAAAGAGGTTTCTGTAGAAAATTTAAGAATTATAATAAAGAATTTAAGATTTAAGGGTATTATAATTGTTTCGTCGTCGAGTAAAAGTGGCTATAAGTTTGCTGTAAATAAGTCAGATGTTCATGTTTATTTCGGACATTATTTAAATTATATTCTACCAATGTTGAAAAAAGTTGAAATAGCTAATAGTGTCTTTTTGAATAAAACAGTTGGAGACTTTATACCCTTGGAAGATATGGATGAGTTAAAAAGTTTAGTTGAAACCTTAGTTAGGTAGTTTTTTTGATTTTTTAAATTGTTTTTGAAAATCAGTCTCCTCAGCACCTAAAGGAAATATAACGTGATACCATAGGCAATTAAAGTAATAGATAATTGTGCGCAAGTATCGAGGAGATTTTTTTCTTTTTGGCATCTTTTTTAGAATAAGCTATTATTTGCTCTTTGTACACAATGTAATACTTTTTGGTCTAAATTAACAACCCTTATTGATTACAAATGTTATCCATCAATTAGTTGAAAATATTCTAATTAGAGTAAATCGAACTGGTGTTTCTGATTACATGTGTAATCAGAAAGAGTACATATGTAATCAGAAAGATTACATATGTACTGTGTTTTAGTAATAAAATGGTTGATTTCACCTCTTTTTAAATTGAAATATCTTTTAACTTAATTCCTTTAAGATTTACGTTTGTTCTTGCTTTTTCGAATGAAAATCATACATGTCTAAATGACCGATATGATTTTATTTTAAAATCTGCTTTATTTCAGAATAAATTCATGGGTATTCCACTGTATTAATTTTTTTGATTTTTTAAAATTGGTTTCTTAATATTATTTGAAACGGTCTTGTGTATGGTTAGTTGCGTGGTTAAGCAACTAATTTAGTAAACAAATACGAACCCGAGAAAATTCCGAAGGAATTTTCTAAATAAGCACTTGCCAAAGCAATTAATTATACACGGTGTTACCTGCTGGCTTTTTTTACTTTTATTCCAACAGTATGTCTGTCAATCGTCTCAAAAAAGTCAACTACATATCTGTCATCTACGCGAAATAATTTTTCTCCGTTTTGTTCGACTTTCAATTCATTCAGATTTTCTTTTATAATCAGCGCATCGTTTGGGTTGTTGAGTGAAAAATTTATATCATTTCCAATCCACAAAGCTTGTCCGCTTTTTAATTCACACGTTATTATTTTGTTTTCAGAATCAGTTTTAGATTCAGTTCCGATTTCGTAAGCTTTTTTAATTTCACGTATTTCAAAATCCGAGTCAAATTCCACAATTCTTGGATTCGTTACAAACACTTCTCCATTCGGACCACATTCATATGTCACGAAAATTGGTTTTTCCGTTGTGTTGAAAATATAAAAATCCGTGTTGTAAGAACAACTCGTTAAAGTCAGTAATAATATAATTCCGATTATTTTTCGCATTTCTATTTTTAGCTTGCAGGTAACGTTTATGTATATGAGCTGTGCCGTGTTTTAGCACGAACCTCTCCAAATAAAAACTGGCTATGGGAAATCCGCAGGATTTTCCAAGTGAGGACAGACCCAGCCATAGCTTATATCCGGTGTTGGCAGTAGTGTTTATTTTTCAATTGTCCAATTTCCATCACTGTATGAACAAGTTATAGTACATATTAAATTTCCTTCGCTATCTTTAACGTAAAGCTTTCTAAAAATTCCAATTGTAATTTGAAGACTATCTTCCTCTTGTTCTAATAGTTCATAAATTAATAAGTCAATTTCCTCTGCATTTTCTGAATAGATATGATGCCATCTAAATGTATTTAAAACCGATTCACTTGTGTCATATGTTATTATTTTTGCGACAGTTACGTATGGTAATGAACCAACATTTTGATTTCCAGAAATAATCTCAACGTATTCAGGAAAAGTTACTATACTTTCAACAGGTATTCTTAATTTGTTTTGAATTTTAGTTATTTCTTCCATTTTATTAACCTCTATTATACTATTATTTTTTCTTTGTTAAATTATAAAATTTGACCGTATTATCAATTTTGTTTTGGATGCTATCATTTACTTCTTTGTTATGTTTTAAAAATGAATTTTTTACGTCATCCTCGTTTTTAATCAAATTGTAAATTGTCCAATCAAACACAAGTTCTTTACTAAAACTTCCATCTCTCATCGGAACATTATATTCTTTAATAATTGGATGTTGTTTATCATTTAAAAGATGATTGACTAAATTTTGATTTTCTTTTGGTACAATGTCAAAACATTTTCGGTCTATAATTCCTCCAGCCCAATTTTGTTTTGATTCAATGTTATAAGCGTTCGTTAATCCTTTTCCAACTACTGTAGTTCCGCGCTTATTTCCAACAGAAACTGGTCCGTAGGAAAGTCCACCTCTTATGGGAATTCCGTCAGCCATAGTTGCTCCAATTAACATTCTGCAATATGAAATTATATATAAAAGCCCTCTTTGACTTAAATTCTCTTGAATGAAAATTATACTATCAGATATTACGTAAATTTTAATTTTTAAGGATTCCATTTCATTTTGAGGCGTAATTGCTCCAAGAATCATATTGGTCATTTTTTCCGCTTGACTTATACTCTCATATAATCCAAAATCGTAAATATCCATTAATTCTTCGTGAGAATTTTTTTCGACCAAGTTTTTGAATCCTAAAACATCAAAAAAAGCTACAAAGGAATTTTTCATTTAATTTTCTTATGGTCTATGCTTACATTACTGCCAACGTTGTTGTGTATGGACCGTTGCGTGTCTCACACACGAATCATTAAAAGTACAAAACTACGCTGGAAAATTCCCAAGAATTTTCCAGATGAGCACAGACCCAGCAATGGTTTATACACGGTGTTGGCAACAGTATTTTTATTCATTGGCAAATTCAATTGCTTTATCTAAAACTTCATCTTTTCCATCAAGTATTCCTTGAAGAGTTGGGTTGACTTCAACATCTATTTTTACTCCTTTTCGTTGTGTTACTGTTCCATCTGGGTAGAAAATCCCAATACCGCTTATCGCAGTTTTAAACCCTCCTACCATTACTATTCTACTTACATTTCCGTCCGCTCCAGAAGTTTGATTACCAATTGTTACAACATTATCTCCAGTTTGCAAACACATTGTGGTAAATTCTGCCTGACTTTCAGTGTTTCCGTTCACAAGTAAAATTACTTTTCCTTTATATTCTAACTCTTTATTATTTCCGCATTGGTTTCCAATTTGCCAAATAAACTTTCCTGGATAATCTAAAACTGGACGAGTTACAGAGTAAAAATCGTTAGTTTTTGAAGATATGTAACTTGAAACCAAATATAGAGTACTATTAGGGTAATTACGAATATCCATTACAAGGGCTTTAGTATTTACAAGCGAATCCATAATTTTTGGAACATCTTCTATTTCGATTTCTCCCATATTGATATAACCAATGTTATCTTTGAGAGTTTTAAATTTTTCGTTAGACTTCTCCCAATTGTATTTAAAATCCGTAAAAGGATATCTTCCAACTGATTTTTTTACAATTTTATTGTTTCTTAAAACTTCAATATTTACAGAATCGGTTGAACCATTAAAAATGGCGGCATAAGCATTAATTTTTTTTCGTGCTTCGTTAGAACCTGAAATATATCTTTCATTTTCGTTGTAAACCTCCTGAATACTTTTTCCATTTACTTTATTTATGATGTCTCCAATTTTCAAATCATTAAGTAAAGCGAGTGAATCGTTAAACAATTCTGTGACAATTGCTTTTTCTTCAATTATTTCAAATTTTGCAGGAATCCCTTTAAGTCCAAAAAAACTATTTGTCGATTTAGTAACTAAACGAGCGTGGCTGTCCTCAACACTAACAATTAATTCTAACATTGCCAAATTGAAATCCATTTCGCTTTTAGGATTTTGAAATTTTAAAACTATTTGATTTAAAACTGCACTCCATTTTGTATCGGTTTGATATTTATAAGGATAAAAATATTCTATAATATTCCAATATCTAAATAGGGTAAGAAGTCTTAAATTTTCATTTTCCCAATCGTAGGGATAGGATTCTTCATTTGTAATTTCAATATTTCCAACAGCACTTGCTAACGATACGTATTGTTTTTTGCCTTGATGTCTATTGGCTTGAATATATCTTAACTTCTTTGAAAGTTTTTCTGTGAAGAGGTTGTTGTCATCAAGCCAATTTAAGTCAAAGTTAGCAGAGAAATTTCCAAGATTTGAATTTAGGTTACATTTTTCGCATTTCTGTATCTCTCCAAGAGTTTCAATCCAATCTATATAGATTTTTGAAAGTTGTTCTTTGTTTGTTGCATTCTTAACTTTTGGTAAAATTTTAAAAAGTTCTTCGTCCCAATTAAATTTTCCGTTTGCAACTTGAGGATGATAATATTTTAGAAAACCCCAAACTTTGGCTAATGATGTTAGTTTTTCGGTTTCGGTCAAACTTTTATGACTACAGCTTGTTACAAAAATACAAAATGTTAATAATAGTAGGGTTTTCTTCATATTGTTGCCAACGTTGATGTATATGAGCTGTGGCGTGTTTTAGCACGAAACTCTCCAAATATAAACTAACTTTGGGAAATCCATAGATTTTCCAAATAGGCACAGACCAAGCCATAGCTTATATACGGTGTTGGCAATAGTTATTTTTTTCGGTCGTAATATGCTTTTTTTGATTCAGCCAAATCAACTGCTGTTTTAAGTTCCATTTTCTCCGCCATTATATCCACAAAAGTCATTAATAGTTTTAAAAAATTCATAAATGATTCGATTGCAATAATTGATTCGTTTTTGTCTAACTTTTTAATCAATTCATAATAGTCAATAAAATTTTTGTCGAAATGTCCGACCGTTTTATTACGTATTAAAGCAATTTCAGTTTCGTGTTTAAATTTGGCTTTGTAATTTTTTAGGTAACTATTTAGTTTTTTGTAATCATCTAATAATTCGGGATGGTCTTTATCTACAAATGTTTTAAAATCTTTTTGATGAAAATGATATGTATTTATTGTTTCGTAAATTGTCAAAAATCCTGTTTTAGCATAATATATATCCTCCCAATCTGATTTTGAATTAAATAATCCTTTTAACGTGCAAAGTAAGTCTAAAAAGGACGAAGTTAAAAAATTGAAATACTTAATATTACTATCTGAATAAGTAAAAATATGCTGAAGTTTTTCAGAAACTTCGGGCTGTTCCCTGCTACTTTTTATAAATCCAATTAAAGAAATTGATTCTTTTAAATTGGCGTGATGACCATTAATTAATTCTAGATATTCTTTGTTACTTTTTATTTTCATCTAATTTTTTTCAAAGAATTTAATATCTTTATTCTAATCTTAAATATGTTTGAATTTTTCCTTCATCATTTAGTTTGTTATCGGTATAAAATGCTTTAATAGTAAATAAATCATTGTTTTTCAGGTCTATAATAGATTCCACTTCCAAAACTTCAGTAACTCCATCGTTTAATCGTTTTGCAATCCTCATACACGAGTAAGTGCTGTCATTTAATTTTTTTATGTTTTTCCAACAAATATCATTTTTAGACCATCCAAATTCTTTATTTATTTCTGAAAGTAGTGTTCTTTTAGCAAATACTTCTTCTCCAGATGTATATATTTCAATCCGAGATTTTATTATTTCAGAATCGCTATTTAACTCCCAATTTCCAATTATTGAGCTCTCCTTTTGACAACTAAAAAATGTTAATGTTATAATTAATAGGATTGCTTTTTTCATTTGTTTTTTTTAATTATTGCCAACGTGATGTGTATGGTTAGATTCTGTGTTAGCAAACAACAAAAATCCTATATTTTTTTCTATTTTTGTTTTTCAAAACGGCTTTAAGCTAGTTTCTAAAGGGCAGTTTCTATTTCTAATAGAGTTGCTCTTTTTTGTTGCTCATAATTTTGAATAAACCCTTGTTTATTTTTGTAAACAACGTAAATTAATTCTAATAGTTTTCTTTGAACAGCAATCAGTCCTTTCATTTTTATACCACTTTTAGAAACTAATCTTAAATATAATTCTTTATGGTTTTCATTATATTTTACTGCAGATAATGAGGGTAAATGCATC
>NZ_AUDE01000039.1 GCF_000425305.1 Psychroserpens burtonensis DSM 12212 | reverse complement strand
AATTCTTGACTGTTGGCAGTTATAGTTTGTTGTGTTTCGCTGGCTCTATTTGTTTTACTTTGTCGTAAAGGGACATCCTTGTCCATCGCGCTGATGTGACGGATCTTACATAAGTGAGACTCAAGATCTTCTTCTGGAACTTTGAGCTCCAAACTGTCCATCGATGCATTTGCCTTTATCGGTGCAGAATCTATGGTCTGCGTATGACCGCTAACCATACCTTTTAATATACACATCTCTAAAACCTTAGTAAATACGTCTTCAAAGATTGCTTCTGGGAAGAGTTGGCGTGTGCGACTTATCGTGGAATGCCATGGCAGATCATTATCCAAATCGTAACCTATAAAGTATAAAATATCTAAGCGCATACTACAATGTTGGATGAGTTTACGGTCGCTGATGATGTTCTCTAAGTAACCCACTAAGCATAACTTGAAAAACACTAAAGGATCATTAGTGAACAGCTTTTCTTGATATGTCTTTTTTCCCTGCATATCAATAAGTTATAAAATTACCTTGCTCATATAACTCTATTAAACTAAATTTATAAACAGAGTTGTGCAACAGGCACACCGTATATAAATTGTTACTCGTTATCGCATACTTACGCACACCAAAACCTTATGCACTTCAACGCTTCAAAAAATAAATTCATGTTTCGATCTTAAAGTGTTTTTCTGATTAATAACTCCTAACCTCTAAGAGCTAAACGATAATAATTGATTGAAATTCTGAATTGATTATTTCTTCGCTACTTAAGCCAAAACCAAGCCCACCCCTATTTTCTCCAGTAAATACGGATTGTGTTCAATCACTAAAATATCATTGTCGATACTAAGTTTTTCTAAGATATCATAAAGCAAATCAATATCTGCATAATGCATTCCTATACTAGGCTCATCTAGAACAAAGAGTTCGTTTTTCGGCTTATATTGCAACCAATTCAAGAGCAATAAGCGTTGCTTTTCGCCAGAAGAAAGAGATTGTACCGTTTGATCTAAGCTTAAATGAGCCAAGCCAATGTCTTCTAAGTTTTTGATCAATTCGAGGCTGCTTGCAGATGCTTTAAAACCTGTAAACCAAACTTTCAATTCCGTGATATTCATATCTAAAACCTCAGCAATATTTTTCGCTTTTATATCATGAGCTAAAATATATTTTTGATAGCGTTGCCCACTGCAGTCTTCACAGATTTCAATGGCATTGGCAGTAATGTCCAAGCTGGTTTCAACAAAACCATTGCCTTTACAGTTCGGACATTGGCTTATTTTGTTTTTATATGAAAAGTCTTTCGGCTTTAAGTCCGTTTCGTTGGCAAATATTTTACTGATATCATTCAGTAAATCCAAATAAGATACCAATAAAGTATTAGAATACGTCCTTAGCTTTTTGGGTTCAAAATAATGTGCTCCTGCGTACGTTTTAGGCAAGTCTAGCCCACCACAATTTACAGGATGACCAGTTTTAATACTCGGGATTAGGATATCTTTCACCAAGGTGGTTTTCCCGATACCTGATTTTCCTGTTAGTGCTGTAATGCCTCCAATAGGCAAGGCTAATTCGTCTTTCTCTAGTGTATGTTTGGCAAGCTTTCGAATATTAATTTGGGTATTTCCTTCATTAAGTTGCACCGCTTTGCTAAGAGCCTTCAAAAAAGGATGGCAATCGCCTTGTTTAAGTAAACCCTTTGTACTGCCTTGATACGTAATATAGCCGCCCAATTTCCCAGCTTTGGGACCGACCTGTACAATATGATCTGCGGCATAAATAATCGATTTATCATGTTCAATCACAATCACAGTATTTCCTTTGTTTATGAGCTCTTTCAAGATGCAAATCAGGTCAGGAATATTCTCCTGCGATAAACCTGCTGAAGGTTCATCCAACAAATAAGTAATACCTTTTAGCGGACTGTTCAATTGCTTGATCAAAGCAACGCGTTGGTTTTCTCCTCCAGAAAGTGTGGATGATTTTCGGTTGAGTTGCAAATGATCAATATGCAATTCCTTTGCTCTGGTAATGGTATTATGAAGGTGTGGCTCGATTTTAGAAAGGAGTTTTCTATCTATGTCTTTGTTGATGCTGGCACTTTCAATAAGCCACTCACCTAGCGCTTTAAAATCCATTGATTTAATGGCATGGATAGATTTGCCCGCAATGAAGAATCCTAATCGTTCAGGCTTCAATCCACTGCCATCACAATGGCTGCATTCTCTATGAGAAAAGAGCGCTGTGAGGTTACTGATATTTTTATTTTTTCGAGTCTTAAAATATTCCTCTTGAAGGTATTTAAAGAGGCCTTCCCATGGCATGTTTAAAGCTTGTGAGCCCGCTCGGGTTTTCGTTTGGTACAACCAATCAGCTAGCCAAAATTTATCTCCTGTACCCTGTAATAGAATTTCTTTTTGTTTTGATGTAAATTCCTTAAATGGTGTTTCTAAGGTAAATCCATTCTCAACTCCTACGCTATTTAAAATAGCCATATGCTTCCCTGCAGGATCACCATAATAGCCAATAGCTTTGTTATGAGCGAATAAACCAGTGGAAATACTTTTATCGGAATCCAATACCAGCTTATTAAGATCAGGAAGTAATTCTTGGCCAAAGCCTTCACATACTGTACATTTTCCTAATTCGTGGTTATTTGAAAAATGGCTGGCTGATAATTCTTCCCCTTCATATTGCGCCTTTCGGGAAAAGGCAAAACGCAAGATCTTGTCAATACCCGTTTGCTTAGCAATATCTGAGCGCTGCGAATCGTTTTTTTGTTTACGCGTGATGCAAATGCTAGGCGTGAGCCCTTCGATGTAATCAACTTCAAACTGAAAGTTCACACCAAATCTCGACTGCTGATAAGTAGAAAACTGTTTGGTCATTTCTTGTAGTCCATAGCCATGCAAAGTATCAATTACCAAAGAAGATTTACCCGAACCTGATAAGCCTGTAACAACCGATAATTGATGCTTAGGGAAGTCCAAATCTAAGTCTTTGAGCGTGTGTGTTCGTGCACCCCGAATGGAAATCAGCTCGCGTTGCTGTGGCGCTTCTTCTTTTGTATCAATCGACTGAACCTCCAGCGCATTATCCACCCAAATATCACATGACGATGGAAAAAGCGAATGGTTTTCAAAGCAAAGTATCCCTGCAGTTTGTGGCTTTAGTTTGTTTAGAGCATTTAACAACTGCCCTATATTTTGTTGATGTAACCCGATACTAGGCTCTTCTAATACCAAAAGTGTCTGTTTAGATTTCTTGGCGAAGTGTTTGGTAAGTTTAATTCGTTGCGCTTCTCCACCCGATAAGGTGTTAGAAGGCTGCCCAAGTTTGACATATCCCAAGCCTAATTGAATCATTAAACACAGAATTTCTGTGATCTTTTTTTCCTCAGAAAAGAAGTCATAAGCCTCTTCAATACTGAGGTTATAAATAGCAGCAATATTTTTATCTTTAAAATGCACGCGCAGCACATCAGCCTTAAAACGCTTCCCATTACAAATCGGGCAAATCTGGTTGATCGTACCCATCACACTCATGGAGAGGGTGATTACGCCAGCTCCTTCGCAAACCTCACATCGGCCTTTTTTATTATTAAATGAAAAGGCACTTTTACTAATGTTTAAGGATTTCGCTTCAGTTGTTTTCGCTAGTAAATCACGGATTTTGTCGGCTAAGCCTGTATATGTTGCTGGGTTGCTACGCGGTGTTTTTCCAATCGCTTGATCGGTGACAGTGAGAAGGATCAAATGTTCCTGTTCACAATAATTTATAATACGTTCTAACAACTGTGGAGTTTTCCGGCTAACTACTGAAAGCTGATTAGTCTGCGGCAGAAAGCTATTAACCGAGCCTTTTTTAATCTTCTTTTTAGATTCAGAAATCGCTTGAGCATTAGCCTTTTTGATAGCTGATAAGGTAGGACTATTTAAATGTTTAGCCTTTAAAAAGTCCTGAATGGAACCGTTAAAAACCACATCACCACCATGAATTCCTGCTTCTGGACCTAATTCGACAATCCAATCTGATGCTTGTATAAAACCCAAATCGTGTTCCACTACTATCACAGTGTTACCTCGCTTGATCAATCGATCTAAAATATGGAGCAAATAGCTTTGGTAATTAGACGACAAACCAATGGAAGGCTCATCAAACACATATAAAATACCTTGTAGATTACTGTTGACTTGCCTAATGAGCTTAATGCGTTGTCCATCACCAGAAGAAATAGCCGTGCTTGGAGTGCTCAGCTGGTAATGGCCCATACCCAAACGGATCAAGTCTAATAATTGGATGGAAATTTTATTGACCAATAGCGTTTCTCCAGCATTCAAATCTAGCGGATTCAGCTGATCATATAAATCGTTTAAAGACAGCTCCATCCATGCTTGGTAATTCAAACCATTCCATTGATAGATCAGCTGTTCCTTTTTGATACGACCACCTTTACAACTTGGGCAAACTTTAGAACTAGAAAATTTAAGGATGTTTGGATTTCTATCCCGTCTTAAAATGTCTTGCATAATGGGAAGCATACCTTTATAATAGCCTTCTTCACGAGGTTTGGCTTTAATCCCTTGCCACCTCAATCGAGATTCCAAACCGTGTTTCCCATAAAATACTTTGAGGCGGTCACTACCATTTAAAACGACCTCTTTTTGTTCGGCTGAAAGTTCTTTCCATGGAATATCTACATTGAAACCATGGGCTTTACAGACCTTATTTAATTCCTCAACAGTTATCTGTGAATATACGATATAGCCGTTAGGCAAAGTGGTGGTAATAGCACCTTCTCGCAGAGTCTTATTTTTATCTCCGACCAGTTTATTCAGATCTATATATTCTGCTTCGCCAATTCCACGACATACCTCACAGGCACCTTTCGGATGATTAAAAGAAAATAGCGACTTGCTCATGGTTTCATCTCCAGAATAGCGAGCAAATATAATTCTGAACACTCCCGCTAACTCAGAGAGCGTGCCAAAAGTAGTATTGATGGATTGGAAGCGTTTCGTCTGCTCGACCTTGATGACAGGTGGTAAATCTTGGATGTCATCGACGTCAGCCGTCGGGATCATTTGCCCGTTTTGTTGGTTGTAGGCTGGCAAACTTTCTAAAAAATAGCGATAGCCTTCATTTGCGATTACGCCCATGGCCAAGGAGGATTTTCCTGAACCTGAAAGCCCAGTGACCACAATCAAACAATCTTCAGGAATATTTAAATCAATGTTCTTGAGGTTATTTTGATGAGCATTAGTTATTTTCATACTATAAAATACTTTTTAACTTTAAAGACTCAAAGGTATAAAGAATATAAAAGCTCACCAGAAGCATCATATTCCTTTTTGTCTTTAGATATAAAACACAATTTTGAATTATTAGAATGTCATTATCCCGTTTATACATTTTCTTATTAAAACATTCTCTAATTTCTGATATTTAACAACGTAGGTATTTAACATCTAAATAGAGTAAAGGACTAGGACTTGAAATTTAAGTTAGATACTGCTTGGCAATAATCATGAAAAACTAGTTTCTAAAGAAAATATTACTGCTTACAACAATTTTAATTTCTTTCTACTAATTTACGCATAATTGTGATGGAAGTGATTATGACTTTTTTGCTTGTTGGACTGATTATCTGACCATCTAACTGTTGATTTTGATAATGAAATAGCATACGGAGAATATTCAAAGCAATTATAAAAAATATTGCTGAACCAATTTGAGCGTGAATTAAAGAAAGCTAACCTTATACGAAACGTTACCCAAACAACTCAAAAAACAAAGCTCAATAATTAAGAAATAACTTACCATTGAATATTCCAAGCTCTTATCACTCTACTCTGAATAAAACAACTCGGAGCTTCTGATCACTCAAAATCTGATTATTCATTTATTTAAACTCGGAATCTAACTCAAACTTATTTCTTAATTATTGTGCTTTTTTTTGAGTTTTAAAGAAGTAAATTCAAAACACTCTTCCGATAAAATTAAATTTCAAATCGGATGTTAACCTCAAACCTACCACTCTACTCTTTCGTTGCATTTGGCAAAAAAGAACTGAGTTATAATCCAAATTTAATTTCACTTAATTTTGTGCATAAGCGTTGCTTGGCTTTATTGAAATGGAATAAATCCCCTACGTCGATTGATTTCCAGTTCAACAAGCTATTACCATCATCATATTAGTTATTTTAGTACTATTTCCTAACAGAAATATAATAAGGATCTTACGGTACCCCAGACTTAACAATCGCAAAGGCTTGATGTATTAGTTTATTGCAGACTGCGATCAGCGCCAGTTTACTGCTCTTTCCCTTATTTATGATACGATGGTGCATATCCCTGCACGGTTTGTTGTATTGATAAGCAGACATAGAGTACATAAACATTAGGTTTCTCAGTTGCCTATTCCCCATCTTGCTGATTCTACTTCGCCCTCTTTCGCTGCTTCCAGATCGCTTGATTACAGGGGTTGTTCCTAGGTAACTGCACAATTGAGAGGCATTCCCAAACTTACTGAAGCCATCAGTGGCAACAATTAGAAAAACAGCAGTCTTATCGCCTATTCCTGGTATGCTCTTAAGAAGTGTGAGTTCACACTGCCAAGATTTTTTAACCAACTCTAGCAACCTACTCTCAATTTTTACCAGCTCCCTGTCAATGTGCCTTTTATCATTGTTCAATGACCGTACCACCAATTTTGAGGGTTTGCCAAGAACTTCCTCACCATGAAGCTTGTTCTTTGAGCTAGTTCGTCGCTTTACATAATTAGCTTTTAAGCTAAGCAACTGTCTACACTCCGCTTGAAGAGCATTAATACCATTATAAAGGGGAACTTGATTATAGATCCCATAGTCACAAATGGCTTGAGCATCCCTTTTATCTGTCTTTATCCTCGATAATTTCATCTGGATAAAACGTTTTACTGAAAGTGGATTCACTACAGAAACCGCTACTTTATGCTTGCAAAGAACTGTGATAGTCTGTAATGATAGTAACCTGTCGTCTCCATGACAACTAAACTATCACTTGGTAAAGCCTTTAAAAAAGAATCAAATCCATTAGGGGCATTTACGAATTGGTCGTGCCTACTTTCGCTGCCATAAACATCAAAAACAGCTTTGCTGATGTCAACTCCAAAAGTTTCTTTATATTTATTCATAAGAACATATTTATGAAAGAACAATCATCGATGACACAACATCATGAAAACGAGGTCTAAGCCGCACAGAACTGAACGTGCTATAGATGAAAAAGAGAGGGGGTTAGCTTTGTTGACTAGGTTCTATCCTCAACGTGTATAATAACCTTAATCCTCTCTCCGTTTCCTTCTGATTTATATTTAAAATTAACTGTTTTATTAGAAATCAAACTTAAGACGCGTATAAGAAATAGTGAATGAATTTTAAAAAGAACCAACAAGAGTAGGCGCACCGGTTTAAGCAGACGACTATATAGAATCATAACCCACAGTAGTAGAATATAGTAGCTTGTATTTCACATCTAACAGGCCTAGAGGAGTAGGTAAACATGACATCTATAGAGCTCAATATTTAGGAGATGTAACATTCGATACTCCAATTAGTATAGGTCCTGTTGTGACTTCAAAATTGGGTTCAGGAGATACTTTTGTGTCAGCTGATGAAAGTTGTTTAATCTCTTCGCACGGAAAGCCCGAAGCAGACGGAATGTTTTTATGTCTTTCAAAAGAAAGACGAATAGCAAACTCCTATTTGTCTCAGTGGACTTATGAATACAAAATGGAAGGACTTCTGCACTTATAGGACTCCAGACAATAAATATTTCTTCTTTTCTAGAAGATCTAGCGACCCTATTGACAGCGGGTGGCGCGTTGCTCCTAAAGGAAAACCTATTGGGCGCACGCGAGTATCATTTTTAATGAAAAGGAATAAAATAATTCCTAACAAAGTAGTTTGTAATTTGATAATTCACGGATGACAGTTAAATAAAGCCAAGTGATGAAAAATATAATGTAAGTTTACATAATAAAATATAATTTTGAATAGGCTCGTAAATCAAAGGGCATAAAAATCTAAATTAGATTACTATAACTATAAAAAATACCATTATGAAATACCTTAAGATTATTACCTTATCATTCAGTTTAGCCATTTTTTTATTCGGTTGTAAGGATAATACTAAAGCATCAAAACAAGAAACCTCAAAATCATTGGAAGTTTTAGATGCGACTACTCCACTAAATAAAATAAACCCAAACCCGGTTGATCTTGAGCCCGCTCAAAATTTAGGAGGAGTCTGGCACTATACCTGTAATAAAGGCTGCCCTGGAGGCGCTGGGTCGGCTGTTAGTTGTGACAATTGTGGAGGTGTTTTAGCACATAACACTACTTATCATGCCAAAGCTAATAGTACTCCAACTTCTTCTGCTCCTTATGCTAATCCTCCTGCTTCTACTCCTACAGCTACTGCCGAACCTAGTCAAAATAAAGCTGGAGTATGGCATTATACTTGTAAAAAAGGATGTGTTGGAGGGTCTGGAGGTTCTGGTGCTTGTAGTACTTGTGGCGGTGCCCTAGCTCATAATACAGCTTATCATTAGTAAGATGTTGTGCTGTTATAAGTTACATAGTATTGAAATAGGTTTTTATAGTGATACAGTAAAAACGAAACAGAACGACGTTTATAATTGTGGGTAGTACTTTGGAAGGCAGCAAGCAGATTGATAAGAGATATGAAACTCTTAAATTTATTAAAAATCAAGAAAATTATTTGAGACAATTAAAATTACGTAATTTTAATTGTCTCAAATAATTTAGATTCTAACTATTCTTAATAATAAACGATTGATTTTTTTAAGCTACTCCAGTAAAGATATTGAAAAAGCGAAAGTACTATCTTCAGCGTTAGAAAAGTCTGGGCTTTCGGTTTGGTGGGATAGGCAAATACCTTCAGGCAGTACATTCGATGATGTTATTGAAGATGCACTTGGTAAAGCTCAATGTGTCGTTGTACTTTGGTCGAGTCATTCAGTCAAAAGTGAGTGGGTACGCAATGAAGTGCAGGATGGGGTTGATCGAAAAATAATGATACCGGTCCTGATTGAAAATGTAAAGATTCCCTTAGCATTTAGAAGAATTCAAGCAGCTAATCTTATAGGATGGAAAGGTGATACTGAAACTAAACCCTTTCAAGATCTTATAAACGACATTAAAACACATACTTCACAAAACGGAAAAAGGCTCGATAAAACCTTAGAAACGCAGACTACAAAAGAACCTATTGAATATATATCCAAGAAACGTCAACCATCAAAAGCTACAGAAAAAAATATTAACAACTCTTTTCAGAAACTCATAGATACTAAAAAGTTTGCTATTATTCTGAGTATAATAGTACTTCTTATAGTAGCTTTTATAGTTTATAACAGTGGTATTGTCAATGGTAAAGCAGTTAACAAACCTCAACCTGGCCTAGTATTTGCCTCAAAAATCGAAGCAAATGGACAAGCCATAGATTCTGGAACCACATTTTCTCAAAATATAAACAACTTGTATGCTGTCTTTCGGTCAAATATGACCCCTCCAGGAATGTTAGTGAATGCCGATAGCATTTCTGACGGTAAGTATTATGCATATTTAAAACTCACAGAAATGTCTTCTTTGTCAGAATTCGGATGGCAATGGTATCGAAAGAGTGACGGTGAGAAAATAGTCGAATATAACCCACCTACAAAGGATAAGAAAAACTTTTGGTTACAACGGTATGGAACCATTGGCAAAAGTGTGTTTAGTGAATTTGGCCCTGGCACCTATACCATTGTGATTCTCCTTGACGGAAATCCAGCATTGAGCTCAGATTTAACCATTGAACCTTCATTGAAAATGTCTGAATAGGTGGTCATCTGCTTTTCGTTTCTTTTTAATAATAGATCAACTGCTCATAGGAGATTTGTAGTATATCTCATGCTTATCACGGTCGTTTTAAATTGAAGTAGTCAAGTGTTGATATCCTGCGCCTCGGTTGAAAGTCTTTTCATTGAATTTAAATATTTAAAAAACTAACTTCGCTTAACTATTGATATCGGTAATATATAAAATAGGACGATATTTTCACTAGCATTAAGTTTCATCTTATTCTAGACCTAATATCGCGTTATATGCAAACCGAGCATTTATATATATATACTACTCCTAATTCTAATCTGGTTTTTAGTTTTTTCTTTAACTATTTTATAATATTTTTCCGCCTCAGAAAAATTATTTAGATACAAATTAGATTCTGCAATTGTTGATAGTTCCCATATATTTAAAGTATCCATATCGCAATGACTAAGTGCTAATTCTGCGTATTCTTTCATCATTAATCTATTGTCTTTGAACAGTAGACTTAAGAATGCCAGATTAATTGAATGATAATAAATTTGATGCTTATCTTCTTTTTTTATAGAAATTTTTAGCGCATCGCTATAGTATTTCATAGCGCTTTCTGCGTCCGAGGATTTATTGCCTGTATAGAGATAATTTCGTTTATACCTGCCTGCCAAAACACCCATGACGTCAGTATTTTCATTGCTCAGTTTATGACCTTTAATTATTTCTATGGCCCTATCTTCCTCTCCAAGACCATCTAATGCAAGCCCTAATTTCTTAAGTCCTTTGGCGTCTAAATTATCAACTTCAATTTCAAGTTCGCGGACTATTTTTTTATAGTTTGCAATTAAATTATTTAAAGCTAATGAACTAGCTTTTAGTGACTCTGTGTTATATGGAGATAAATCATTTACAATAATAGCAAAGCATTGATTTTGAATATCTAAATTATTCTCTGCTTTAACCATTGATGAATGGTCTCCTTCAATTTGATATCTATAGCGTTCATGAAATTGTAGAAGAGATGAATTTATTTTAACAAATTGATCTGATAAACCGGCAACAGTTTTAAACTCAAAAGGATATTGATCATTAAACTTTTTACTCCAATTACTTCGTAAGTTTAGAATAAATTCGCTCTTAGACCCCATATTTAGAGATTGTCTTTTAAACGCTCCTAAAAACTTTGAGTTGGCAATTTCTAAACCGCCACTTGGAGTTCCAAACATAATAAAATTAGTTATTTTTTTAAATGTTTCTTCAGACAACTTTAACAGCCCATTTTGAGCAACCAGACCTCCCATACTATGAGCAATAACAGCTATAGTGTCATAATGACTTAGTTGATTTTCAACTATTGTTTTGAAGTATATTGATAGACTTTCTATGTCAGGGTCGGCAGACCAAAATCGACTAGACAAATCTGGCATTAAACTAGAACTATAACCCAAAGATAAAATGTTGAATCCATTTAATTTTTCTTCTTTCATTAATAATTCTGGAATATTGGAAAAAGTTTCGGTGGGGCTACCAGTAAAACCGTGTATAAACAAAATCGCATTCTTATATTCTGAAACCTGTCTATAAGCTACCAATTGTCTGTTCTTAGTCTGTTTAATATCTAATACTGTATTTAGAGGAATTTCTACTGCATTTTCTATCGCTTCCTCAATTACTAAATCCATTATAAAGGATGCTATCATGCCTTTTATTTTTGTAATAATTAGTACCTACTATAGTTGAATTTGACGGTCTAAATAATTAATAGTTGAAGTAATTCATTTGAAATCTACAATATAATTAATTTTATACAAGTGACCTATCAGGAGATAAGAATTACCTGCCTTTGATTATAAAGCAGATAGAAAATCGTAAGCAATCCATAACCACAAAGGCATAATAAAAGATACCGAAATAGCATTTCAATACTTTCAAAAAGAACAGCTAAAGACCGAATAAAAGCTGTCGTCTGCGTAATGTCAATAAGAGGTCTAATTGCTATAAAAATAACAGAAGATAATAAGAATTAAGTAATATATTAATACTAGACGGAACTAGGGGAAATAGCTACAGATTAGTGATTAATTAGGCTACAATTAATATTCAAAAAAAGTAAGCATTAGTAAAACTCATAGTTTAAAAGGCTGAATCGAGTCAACAATTGGGTTACTGATTTAATAAGACGACTTAGAGAATCACTCAACCTACTTTTTCCTTATTTGAACTGGTATTTTCCTGCACTCATTATATAGCACTTGTCATGATTCGATTATACCACTACCATTGTCTCAAATAATTAAACAATTAAAATTAGAGACAATGAAAAAATTAAATCGAGAATTGGTATTACTAAGAACATTTGCAGTCAGCACGGCAGCTATTATGAGCGTATTGCTATTGTTTGCTTTTAAAACGAATGAAAATCAAAAATTCGGAACTATTGATGTGGAACGAATTAACATTGTAGAAGCTGACGGTACTGTTAAAATGATCATTACCAATGTAGCACAGTTTCCGAATGGAGAAACTATAGTCAATGGTAAAGCTATAAATAAAAACAGAAAAAAACGATCAGGAATGTTATATTTTAATGAAGATGGTCTTGAATGTGGCGGTTTAATATATGACGGTGCCAAAAATGAAAATGGGCATAATTCTGGACTTTCATCAACATATGATCGATATGACGGCGACCAGGTGATGCAACTCTTAACAACTGATGACGCAAGAGGTGATAAAAGAACGGTATCGAGTTCTTTAAGGTTTAGCGACCGTACTGCAAACGTATCTCGGGAAGAACATAATAAAATATTTGCAGAGATAAATAGTATTACAGATAAAAAATTAAGGAGACAAAAACGCAAAGAATATTATGCTCAAGGACTTATAGGGGGGACGCCAAGGATACTGCTAGGAAAAACTGGAAGTCAAAATAATGGATTATTTCTATTTGGAAATGACGGAAAGAGGAAAGAGGAAAGGTAATTTTTATGTTGATAAAAATAACAATGTAAAACTAGAAGTGTATGATGACGAAGGTAAGGTAACCAACTCATGGCCAGAGTAATTTTATAGGAATCTAAAACTTCCTTGAAACATAAGATCTCTGTTTCAAGGAAGTTTCTTAATTTGCACTCTAATGAAAAAGCTATTAAAATTTTTACAGCTCGATACTTACTTTATCCTATTTATTTTTCTTGTAAGCTATGTAATTGTTGTAAAAAACAGGATTAGCGTAGGCCAAAAGTTTGATGTGGTTTTTTTACCAGACGGACCAATTGCACAATTTTTAGAGGCTTTTATTATTTTTATTTTCATAAAAATTATCATCAGCTATATGCGCAAGAAGAATGTGCAGAAAGTTTTTAGCCTCAAAGGTTACTTAAAGTACTTTGGCATCGCATTCATAGTATACATTTGTGCATCAAATATCCAAGGGATTATTATAGCAACAATCTTTGATACGGTGTCTAAAAATTTTAATCATCAAACTTTAATGATCGATAATATTGGTAAAATTGTTGAATTTATCTTATTCGGTAGCCTATATCTAGCCCATTTATACTCAAAGGAGAACAATACTTATAGACTTGAAATGAATGCATATGACAAAGCATTAGCATCGAGTAAAATTCAACAGCTAAAGGCGCAGTTAAATCCGCACTTTTTGTTTAATAATTTGAATACACTAGATCAACTTATTGAAGAAGACAAGGATAAAGCAAGTAATTTTCTACATCATTTTTCAGAGCTATATCGCTATTCCTTAATTACATCAGAAAAAAAACTGGTGTCCTTAAAAGAAGAGATTCAGTTTACCAAAAGCTATTTTAAATTAATGGAAGAGAAATATTTGGGTTGTTATTCTTTTGAAATCAATCAAAACAATAAGACGCCAGAAATACGCGTTCCTCCCTTTTGTTTACAAGTATTAATAGAAAACGCTATAGAACATAATTTAGGAGTCATCAAAAACCCTGTGCATATTACTATTTCTATTAACGAAAATATTCAGGTAACCAATAATAAGATTAAAAAGCAGCATATAAAAAAAACTAGTGGTAGGGCACTTAAAAACCTGTCCACTCAATTTACTTTATTAGGAAGTACTGATATCAAGATTGAAGAAAATGACATGCAATTTAAAGTGATATTGCCATTTATAAATAAGCATACAGATGTATAAAATATTGATAATTGAAGATGAAGCTCCTGCCAGAAAAAAACTTAAAAGATATCTTAAGCAGGCTTGTAGTTCCTATGAAATTGTGGCTGAGCTAGAAACCGTTGCGGATGTCAAATCTCTTTTAAGCCAGACGCATGACATCGATCTTATTTTTTCTGATATAGAATTAAGAGATGGGACCGTTTTTGAAGTTTATAAAGACCTGTCAATAAATTGCCCAATCATTTTTGCTACTGCCTATAATGAGTTTTTAATGAACGCATTTGAAGCTAATGGCATAGACTATCTTTTAAAACCATATTCCTTTGAACGGTTTTCAAACGCTTGGGATAAATTTATCCGATTAAAAGGGAATTCGTCAGCTAACTATAATGAATTGGTTGGCACGATACATCACTTACTAAAAGACAACCAAGAAAACAGTATCGCATACAAAGACCAGTTCGCTATAAAAACACGCCAAGAAATCTACTTTTTAAAAGTGGAAGATATTGTTTGTTTTCAGGCAGACAATGGGATTATTTTTGCTTTTGACAAAATGAACAAAAGGCATATAATGCCTCAAACAGTCTTTAAAGAAATAGAGACCTTTTTAGATCCTAAAAAGTTTTTTAGAATTAATCGCAGCGAAAGTGTGCAACGTAAGTTTATTGATAAATTAGAAAGGTATAATAAAAACACGGTATCCATATATTTAAACTCTGAAAGTAAACTATTAAGGACAAGTCAAAATAACACAGGTGAATTCAACGCATGGCTAGGGATATAGTTCAAAGCCTTAATGCCTCTTTTTTATAAAACAGAAAACTGATATTACATGATGTATAATTAATTGCTTGATAAAATATTCCTTACGATAATCCTAACAGACTTTCTATCTACAATTTATTTACTAAATTTAGTACATAAACATACAACTCAAATTGGTAATAATTAATATGAAAATTGCTATTCATATTTTATTTAATGACCGTTTCACGTTAGCTATTTCTAAACTCCTATTTGAAATTCCTAGCACATAAAGATGTAACTTTCCGTATTCAACGATCTAAAGACAAGTAACGAATGAATTTAAGTCATAATAACATACTTAATCAACACACAAAAAAACGACTTAACAAACCCAATACTGACAACCATTCCCATTTTAAAAGTTAAATATGAAAAATAGGATTAAAGAATTAGAAAAAATATCGAAACTTTTGGACCCAGGAGTAAAAAAAAGAAATGAATGGAATGTAGAGGTTTTAGATTACAGCAATACATTTATCAACAAATTGGATACTTCTAAAGCTTTTTTTAGCTCAGAAGAAAATGGAAAGAACATATATAATTTTGATATTGAAGAGCAAGCAACTGCATTAACCTCCTTGCTAGATAGTACTAAAACAAATATAGATGAAGTGGGAATAAATGCTGCCTCTGGTGGACATATGGGCTATATTCCTGGAGGTGGACTTTACCCTTCGGCCCTTGGAGATTATATTGCCGCAGTTCACAATCGTTATGCAGGTGTATTTTTTGCTGCTCCAGGAGCAGTTCGATTGGAAAACATGCTCATTCGATGGATGTGCCGCTTAATGGGGTATCCTAATAATGCTGCTGGCAATTTAACTTCTGGAGGATCTATTGCCAATCTAGTAGCCCTTGTAACAGCTAGGGAAGCTCATAATCTAAAAGCACGAAATTTTGATAAATCAGTAATTTACCTTTCAGAGCAAGCTCATCATTCCATATTAAAAGCTATTCGAATTTCGGGGTTATCAGAGGCACCTGTTAGGTTTATTCCTTTAGATAAAAAACTTAGACTTTCGGCAAATGAGTTAGAAAAAGCAATTATAAAGGATAAAGAAGACGGTCTAACTCCCTTCTTTATTAGTGCATCATTCGGAACTACGAATACGGGAGCAATTGATCCTATTGAATCGATCGCAAAAATTGCAAAAAAACATAAACTATGGTTTCATATTGATGCAGCATATGGAGGCTTCTTTAAATTAGTTCACAAATTAAATTCCAAATTTAAAGGACTACAGAAAGCCGACTCCATTACTCTGGATCCTCATAAAACACTTTTTTTACCGTTTGGCACAGGCACTATTCTTGTAAAGAATAAAGGTGAATTATTAAAAGCTTATCAGTATCTCGCAGACTACATGCAGGATACAATTGATGCTGATGAAGAAATTTCACCAGCAGATATATCTCCCGAACAAACAAAACATTTTCGAGGAATGAGAATGTGGTTGCCACTAAAACTATTTGGATTAAAACCTTTCAGAGCTGCATTGGAAGAAAAGTTATACTTAACTCAATATTTCTATGACGAAATAAAAAAAATAAAAGGATTTGAAGTTGGACCTGAACCCGAGCTTTCCATTGCAATTTTCAGGTATATTCCCACCGATAAAAACGCAGACTCTTTTAATAAAAAATTGATTCAGGCTATTCAAAACGATGGACGCATATTCCTATCATCAACGACCATCAATGGAACCTTTTGGATACGGATCGCGGTAGTATCATTTAGAACCCATCTCGTTCAAATAGAACTTTTATTGGATATTATTAAAGCGCATGTGAGGGAAATATCAATTGATTTAAATTAAACTAATAGCAGACCAAATTTATAAAGCATAAGTAGGGTGATTAAGAAAATTAAATTTCCTAAATTTCAATTAACTCTAAGTTCAAGTTATAAGTGCAACACGAATATTTAAAATAGATGGGGCTAGCCCCATCTATTTTAGGCTCAATATTTATATTCGTTTTGAATGAAACATTATAAACAATTGACCTTGTCACAAAGGTATCAAATCTCTGCATTATTAGAGACAGGAATTACTATTACACAAATAGCAATAATTATTGGTGTCAATAAAAGTACAGTATCAAGAGAGTTAAAAAGAAACACGCCAAGTAGAGGAAGTACAGCTGGTAGTTATATTCCAGAACACGCTCAACAGAAGGCAATTAATAGACATTGTTTGAAACCCAAGCCTATAATCTTAACTGATGAGCTTAAAAAACGAATA
>NZ_AUDE01000038.1 GCF_000425305.1 Psychroserpens burtonensis DSM 12212 | reverse complement strand
AAATGAATGAACGGCTTACAAATTTTGACTCATCTTGGATTAAGACAATAACATTTGACAATGGAAAGGAGTTTGCTCGGCATGGTGAAATAGCAAAAGACGTGAATGCAAAAACATACTTCACAAGACCATACACCTCTCAAGATAAGGGAACTGTCGAAAACAGAATAGGTGTAATAAGAAGATTTTTTCCAAAGAAAACAGACCTTAGAGAAGTCTCAGCTAAGAGAATAAAAGAAGTAGAAAAATTACTAAATTACAGACCAATTAGAAAGTTTAATTATAATAACCCTATTGAAGTCCTAAATAATAAGTGTGTTGCACTTATAACTTGAACTTAGATATAGATATTCTTATCAATAATAAACTTGTTACAGATATTGAAAAAGAAAAAGCTGCTTCTAACGAGATAAATTATTATACTTACACAGAAAAAGCCGAAAATTATATTTTAAGAAGACAATATGGGAAGGCTAAAAAAACATATCTTGCTTTTAGCAAATGAGTATAAGTATATCTATGCAAGAGATATTCATAACGCAATAAGATCTGCTATTTTAGCAAGAGATTTTGAAAACGCTTTTTTTTGGGGAGAAAAATTAGCTACTAAAGGTATAGACCTTTCTTACTTTAAGTCAAAGATATTTAGCAAATTGAGAAAAAATGCGAATTGGAAAAACTTTAGCGCAAAATTCAATTCGATTTATCAAGAAACACAAAGTAATAAGAACAATAATCTTAAAGAGCAAATAGAGCAACTGGTTGAAGAAGATCAAGCAGATTATGGTTTAGAGAATAGAAAAAACCCAAAAATTTTATATGAAACAACATTAAAAATTACTGATAAACTAGTAGATCTATTAAGAAAAGAAGGTTTTCCTTCTGAAGAAAAAATAGGTGCATATATTAAGAATGACACTACTTTAATAGTTTCGCCAGATTATAATGTATTAATAAGGCATGCTTTACAACAGAAACCTGAAAATTTAAAAACACTTAACGATTTACTTGATAAGAGTATTGAAGCTGTTGAATATGATAATAAAAGAAGCCCAAATAATATATTTCTACACAATTCTTGTTTTCATATTTATAAAGGCAATTTATATAATTCAAAATCGTGTGGAGCCAATGATTTAATGGTTCAAAAAATGGTATTTATGTTTAAGAATCCAAATAATTTTATAATATACAATGATAATTATGTGGTAACTGAATATAATAAAGAGAACCCTGAAGAGTATGATAAATATTATAACGAAAACTATAATTTTATTATGAAAATTACTGATAATTGGGAATTTTACATGGATTTATAATTGACTTTAAAAATGATTTTAATCTATAGTAAAGATGTTGATGATTTTGTTAATGATGTTATAAATTGCTTGGACGAAGAATTTGTTCGATTTAGTGAATCTGATAAAATCAATATTAATGAAATGGAATTTAGTAATATAAATAGTTCCTATTCTATTAAAACTGATTTTATTAAAAATACTGATCTTGAAAGCGTTAAAAGTATTTGGTTCAATGGTGGAGGTGTTACTTCTTATGGTGATGAATACGAAGATAGATGCTATGAAATTCTAACTGATTCTTATTTATTACAAAAAAAAACCTATAAGTTAGGTAAAAGAATTGCTGATTTTGAGACTAACCGTCTTGATGTAATGCTTGAAGCAAAAAGGTAGGGTTTAAAAATACCACATACTTTAATTACTGGTAGCAAATCTAAACTAGTACCCTACTTTAATAAATATGAAAGTAAAAAAGGTATTATTTCTAAAAGAATATTAGATAGTTATTTATATCAGGATGAGGGTTTTATTTATAATTTTAATCTCACATTTTTAATAACAGCACAAATTCTCAATAAACTTCCTGATAATTTTTCTATTTCACTGTTTCAAGAGAGAGTTATTGCAGATTTTGAAGTTAGAGTAATTTATATTAGAGGACACTTTTATTCTGCTTCAATCCATAATTTTGACAATAACATTGATTATAGAACAAAACTAACAGATATGAAGAACTTAAGAATAGTTCCTTTTAAGTTACCATTAAAAATTAAAGAAAAGCTCGAAAAAGTATTTAAAAAATTTAATTTAAATTATGGATCAGCTGATTTAATGTATGTCGATAACGAATATTATTTTTTAGAAATTAATCCTACTGGACAAATTAGTTTCATAAATAATATATGTAATTATTACCTGGAAGAATTGTTAGTTAAAATTTTAAAAAATGAAATTTAATAAAAACCCTGTAAATGTTTTTAATGGTCTAAAGACAAAGACCAATAATGAGAAATCACTTAAAATTAAGTCAAAAAGTAATCTTGCAGCGATTCAGGCTTATCAAAATTCAAAAAATATAACCAAAGCATTTGTCAAACCTATTTCAAAAATCATATAATTTGGAAACATTAAAACCTATACTTTTTTCAGATTGTATACCTGTTAAGGGAGTAAATAGAAGTATTATTTGTGATACTCAAAATAATAAATATTATTTTATTCCTAATGGTCTTTATGATATTTTGAAAACTTATTACGGAGAGACTATAGATTTTGTAAAAAAAGAATTTAATAATGAATATGATGAAATCATAGATGAGTATTTTGTTTTTTTGAGTTCAAAAAAACTAATCTTTTTCAATTCAAGCCCTGATCTTTTTCCGAAAATTAACTTAAAATGGAATTCTCCATCTTTAGTAACGAATATGATTATTGATTATGATGATATACAGCACGATTTTGAAGATATTATTCAACAATTAGAAGATTTAAAATGCTCTTATATTCAGTTACGTTTTTTTAAAAAAACTAATCTTAATTTTATTTCTAACCTTATTCAAATAGTTAATGATAAAAAAGCTAGGGTTATTTCAATAGATTTTATTCTACCCTATGATGATTCATTTTCTAAAAAGGAATTGGATGAATTACTTAATGAAAACCCAAGAATACACGCCATTATTATATTTAATGCACCAAAAGAGAAAAGTTATGACGCTATCTGGAAAAAAATGGGTTATTTAATGTTCGTTAAGAAAAATATTATTAATGAAAAACACTGTGGCATCTTAAATACAGAGTATTTTTATTCAAACATTAAATTATTTAGTGAATCTCAACAACATAATACATGCTTAAATCGTAAAATATCTATTGATAAAAATGGTAACATAAAAAATTGTCCATCTATGCCTCAAAGTTTTGGTAACGTAAAAGAAACTACATTACTTGAAGCTTTAGAGCATAAAGATTTTAAAAAATATTGGAATATTACTAAAGATCAAATTGATGTTTGTAAAGACTGTGAATTTAGACATATTTGTACTGATTGCAGAGCATATAAGGAAAACTCAGAAGATGATTACTCGAAACCCTTAAAATGTGGGTATAGTCCATACACTAACGAATGGAAAGAGTGGAGCACAAACCCATTAAAGCAAAAAGCAATAGAGTATTATGGTATGCAAGATTTAGTAAAGCGGGATGACTAAAAAATTTCCTTTTTATGAGCAAGTTGATACTAAAGATTGCGGTCCAACCTGTTTAAAAATAATTGCAAAGCATTATAAGAAAACAATTTCTATACAACAGCTTCGTACTGCTAGTGAAACTACACGTTCTGGGACTAGTTTGCTTGGTTTAAGCGAAGCGTCAGAGAAAATAGGATTAAGGAGTTTAGGTGTTAAAGTGTCTTTGTTGCGTTTGTTAGAAGTTCCGGTGCCATGTATTTTACATTGGAATGAAAACCATTTTGCAGTATTATATAAGGTGAAGAAAGACATCTTTTTTATTTCCGATCCAGCACATGGCTTACTTAAATATAATAAAGACGAGTTTCTTAAACATTGGATAGGTAATAATGCAACTGAAAAAACAGAAGAGGGTATTGCTTTGCTTTTAGAGCCTACAGCAAAGTTTTATGATTTAGATTTTAGTAAAGACAAAGCAAAATTTGGTTTTAAATTCTTATCCAAATATGTGTTTAAGTATAAGAGGTTTTTATGGCAATTAGTAATTGGTTTAATAGCTGCTAGTTTGCTCCAACTTATATTTCCTTTCCTTACCCAAAGTATTGTAGATGTTGGTATTAAAAACCAAGACATTCATTTTATTTACTTAATCTTAATTGCTCAATTATCATTATTTATTGGTAGAACTGCCATTGAGGTGATTAGAAGCTGGATATTATTACACTTAAGCACGCGTATTAATATCTCTTTAGTGTCAGACTTCTTTATTAAGTTAATGAATTTACCAATTGCCTTTTTTGACACGCGTATGACAGGTGATATCTTGCAACGTATCAATGACCATAAGCGTATTGAGCGTATTTTAACAACCTCGTCATTGAGTGTTTTGTTCTCAATGGTCAATTTGATAGTGTTTAGTTTTGTATTGGCTTATTATAATTTAATGCTGTTTGGGATTTTTTTAATAGGTAGTCTCTTTTACTTTTTATGGATTATTATATTTTTAAAAAAACGTAGAGATTTAGATTACAAACGTTTTTCACAAGTTAGCCAAGAACAAAGTAAAGTCATTGAACTTATAAATGGGATGCAAGAAATTAAATTGCATAATGCTGAGAAACAAAAACGATGGTCATGGGAGTTTTTGCAAGCTAGATTATTTAAAATTTCAATTGAGGGTTTAGCCTTAGAGCAATATCAAAGCGTAGGTTCTGGATTTATAAATGAGACCAAAAACATTTTTATAACGGTTTTATCAGCAAAACTTGTAATTGATGGAGATATTACTTTGGGTATGATGTTGGCTATTAGTTATATCGTTGGTCAATTAAACGCACCAATTGCACAACTTATTAATTTTATTAGAGAAGTTCAAGATGCTAAAATTTCATTAGAACGACTCTCTGAAATTCACAATAAAGATGATGAAGAACAACAAGGTGATGAAAAAATTACAGATTTACCTTTAGATGCAAACATTGCATTGTCTAAAGTGTCATTTAGATATATTGGTTCAGATCAATTAGTACTTAAAGATTTAGATTTAGAAATTCCTTCAAATAAAGTCACTGCTATTGTTGGCGTAAGTGGAAGCGGTAAAACCACATTAATGAAATTACTTCTAAAATTTTATGAGCCAAATAGTGGTCATATCAAAATGGGAAATTACGATTTACAAAATATCTCTCAAAAAACATGGAGAAGTCAATGTGGCGTAGTCATGCAAGAAGGTTATATTTTTAGTGATACCATAGCTAATAATATTGCTGTAGGAGAAGATTATGTCGATAAAACAAAATTGGCGCATGCAGTAGATGTTGCCAATATTAAAGAGTTTATAGAAAGCTTACCATTATCGTATAATACAAAAATAGGGATGGAAGGTGTTGGCATTAGCACAGGACAAAAACAACGATTATTAATAGCAAGAGCAGTTTATAAAAATCCAAATTTTTTATTTTTTGATGAAGCAACATCTGCTTTAGATGCCAATAATGAAAAGGTTATTATGGAAAAACTCAATACGTTTTTTGAAAATAAAACGGTTGTGGTTATTGCTCACAGATTAAGTACTGTAAAAAAATGCTCATCAAATCGTGGTATTGGATAAAGGCAAAATAGTAGAAGTTGGTAATCATGAGGCTTTGGTTAATAAAAAAGGGGATTATTATAATTTGGTTAAGAATCAATTGGAGTTGGGGAAATAGTAAGTAGTTATAAGGAGCGTTTTGTCATTCAGTAAGAGGGGACGAGTGAAGAATCTCATTTTTTTAATTTTTAAGATTCTTCGCTTTGCTCTGAATGACAAAAGAAAGTTTTACTAATAAAGCGAAAAAAAAGCGCTAATAATAAATTAATAATTTAGAACTAAAGACCTGACAGGTTTTACAAAAAGATGTCACAAATCAAAAACAAACATATAAACGAAATAGAATTAAGAAGCGAAGAAGTACAAGAAATACTCACCAAAGTGCCATATTGGATGATCCGTTGGGGAAATGTATTGTTTCTATCATTGATTTTAATGTTGTTGTTCGTGTCTTGGTTTGTTAAATATCCAGATATTATTCCTTCGGAAGCATTAATTACTACACAAATACCACCTCAAAAAGAATACGCTAAAATGACAGGAAGGCTAAATGCCATTTTAGTAACAGATAATCAAGAAGTGAAAAATAATGAACCGCTAGCGATTATTGAAAATACTGCAAACTATAAAGATGTGTATTCTTTAAAATCTATAATAGATACCATGCAAATAAGCAGTAGTAAACCGTTTTATTTCCCGTTAGATAGTTTGCCAATTTTATTTCTAGGTGATATAGAATCTCAATTTGCATTGTTTGAGAATAGTTACATACAATACAAATTAAACAAAGATTTAGAACCATTTTCTAATGAAGCCCTAGCAAACACCTATTCTATTTCAGAATTACACAGACGTTTGAAAAACTTAAAATCGCAACGCGATATAAATGCTATAGAATTAGATTATAATTTAAAAGATTTAAATAGACAAAAATCACTTTTTGATAAAGGCGTAATTTCTGCTCAAGTTTATGAAAATAAGCAATTAGAATATGCACAAGCAGAGCGTAGCTTTAAAAATTTTGATGCCTCCATTTCTCAAATAAGAGAAGGGATTAGTAATGCTAATAAAACCTCAAAAGGTACTGAGATTAATCGCGTTAAAGAAGAAATGATTTTGCTTAAAAGTGTGATTCAATCTTTTAACCAATTAAAAAAGTCGATTAAAGATTGGGAGAACTTATATGTTCTAAAATCAAACATAAAAGGAAACGTCTCTTTTCTTAATTATTATAATACGAACCAAACCGTTAATCAAGGCGATTTGGTATTTACAATTATACCAAGTGAAAATTCTACATTTATAGCCAAATTAAAAACACCAGCTCAAAACTCTGGTAAAATAGAAATAGGTCAAAACGTAAATATCAAAATAGAAAACTATCCAGATACAGAATATGGCGTTTTAAAAGGAACGGTTAGTAATATATCTATAATACCCAATGAAGATGGTCTCTATTTAGTAGATGTAAAACTGCCAAAAAAATTAATCACTACTTATAATAAAGACATTGAGTTTAAACAAGAAATGCGAGGCACAGCAGAAATCATAACAGAAGATTTAAGATTGATTGAGCGCTTTTTCTACCAATTTAAGACGATTTTGGAACGCTAATCCTATTTCCGAAGAAAAACACTTTATCATAATTTTACCCCAAAAGTCTAATTAAAAATACTAATTAGAACATTTTCCCCTAAATTTGCTCTTGCTATTAAGAAAACAACCAGCGCCTCATGTTAGAAGAAAGACGTACAACTAATATCCTACTTTTATTTATTGTAGTTCCCGTGGTATTTTATTTGCTCCATATTTTATCGTTTATATTCATTCCGTTGATTTCATCAATGTTCATTGCCTTATTGTTTTTACCATTAATGCGATGGTTGAGTAGACGAAATGTACCCAGATTAGTGAGTATCATTATAGTAATCGCTTTAATTGTTGGTGGTGTAATGATAGGAGTTGAGCTTGTGCAGCTCTCAAGTAAGCAAATACTATCAAATGATACAGGCTTTTTTGCTAAAGCAGAGGTTAAATTAAATGATCTTATCCTATATATGCAAGATCGATTTGGTGTAGATTATAATCAAGGAGGTAATTTCTTATCACAGTTTTTAGCTAAAGACAACATAGGCTCTACCTTTGATTTCGTTAGAAAGTTTCTTACCAATATTTTAATGATCGTGTTTTTTACTATTCTTTGGTTGTCTGAGTCTATCAACATGCACAAGGTTTTAAACAATACTATTTTAAAACGAAAGCATACCTCTGTAAAAGCATTTATAAAAATTGAAAGAGATTTAATCACCTTCATCAAAGTTAAATTTTTAGTGAGTTTACTTACTGGAATATTTACAGGATTAGCTTGTGTTTTCTTTGATGTGAGTTTTCCTATATTTTGGGGATTATTTGCCTTCTTAATTAACTTTGTACAAATGGTAGGATCGTTTATATCTGTTATTTTATTATCTATTTTTGCTTTCGTAGAGTTAGATCCTACCAGTACTTTATTCTTTTTTATAGTGTCTATAACTGGAGTTCAAGTCTTGTTTGGTGCTATATTAGAACCTGTCTTTATGGGTAAATCATTTTCGATTAATGTCATAGCAGTATTAATTATGCTTATGCTTTGGGGTTTTATTTGGGGGATTCCAGGTTTAATTATGGCCATTCCTATTACAGTGTTCATCAAAATTATTTTAGAGCAATTCCCAGCAACCAAAGTTATTGCTTCCTTACTTTCTGGACCAGAACGAAGTATTAAACCACGCCGTAAATAGATTTATTTCAATTTACAGTTTACAGTATACAGTCTAAAATGTTCAGTGTTTGGTTTAGTATCTAAGCTTAAATTTAAAACAAAAATCAAAATCCAGCTCCTCCCTTCTTTGCGAAGGGAGGACAAATTCAACGAAGCTGAATTAGGAGGGTTTTTATACAATGAGTAAAGATACTGTGACTGAAAACTTCTTTAATTAATTTAACCTTTCTCACAAAAGAATTATCTTTCTAGAATCATATCAAAAATTGAAAACATGGTCCATGGAACGCACAATGCTGTCGCAGATGACAGAAACAAAGACATTAAAATTTATATTAACGGAGACTATTTCCGAAGAGAAGATGCTAAAATCTCAGTATTTGATAGTGGATATCTTGTAGGAGATGGGATTTGGGAAGCGCTGCGTTTACATAAAGGTGTATTAGTTTTTCTCGATGATCATTTAGATCGCCTTTGGACATCTGCAGCAACTGTTGGGATGACATTCCCGTTTTCTAAAGAAGAACTAACAGCTATCGCTTGGGAAGTTCTTAATGAGAATAAGATGACAGATCATGTGCATGTCCGAATTATGATTACACGAGGAATCAAAAAAACTCCATCTCAAGATCCTAGACTTACAATTTCTGGACCTAATATTGTTATTATTCCTGAATATAAAAAAGCTTCAGAAGACAGTAAAGAAAAAGGAATTACCCTTTTCACATCTACCATAAGACGAGGGTCGCCAGATTATCTCGATCCTAGACTAAATTGCCATAGTAAATTACACGAAGTTCAAGCACTTATTCAGGCTATTGAAGCAGGAGCAGATGAGGCTTTGATGCTAGATGTCAACGGATTTGTATCTACCTGTAACGCCACTAATTTTTTTATTATTAAAAATGGAGAGGTCTGGACGTCAACTGGACAATACTGTATGAACGGCATCACCAGAGCCAAAGTTATTGAGGCTTGCAGTCGCAATGGTATTATTTGTCATCAAAAAGATTTTTCTCTATTTGATGTTTATGGTGCAGATGAAGCATTTGTTACTGGAACGTTTGGAGGCTTAACACCTGTGATCAAGATTGATGGACGTGAAATTGGAACTAAATCTTATGGCGATATGACTAAAAATTTAAGTTATCTGTACAATGAATTAATCAATGAGGCTGTTACAAATGGTTAAAGATATAAAACGAATATCGGTTTGGTCTGGACCTAGAAACATATCAACGGCCTTAATGTATAGTTTTGCTCAGCGTAAGGATACCAAAGTATTTGATGAGCCTCTATATGCTTTTTATCTTAAAAATTCTAATGCTAAAGCGTATCACCCAGGAGCTCAAAACATTTTAGAAACCATGGAAAATGATGGTCAAAAAGTCGTGGACATGATGATTAATTCTTCGGAAAGTGACGTGCTTTTCTACAAGAATATGACTCATCATTTGTTAGACTTAAATCGGTCCTTTATGAAAAATCTAACTAACGTGATTTTGACTAGAAATCCAATAGACATGTTACCGTCTTTTGACAAGGTTATTCAAAATCCAACTCTTGATGATGTTGGTTATAAATTACATACGGAGTTGATTGAAGGATTTAGAAAAAACGATATTGATTTTGTTGTTCTCGATTCTAAGAACGTATTATTAAATCCAGAGGGTGTATTGAAGCAATTGTGTGACCATATCGGAATTCCATTTGATGAAAACATGCTTAAATGGGAACCATCCCAGCGACTAGAAGATGGGGTTTGGTCGAAATACTGGTACGATAATGTGCATAAATCTTCTGGTTTTTCAGAATACAAACCTAAAATAGTTCCATTTCCGAAGCATTTAGAATCATTACTGAATGAATGTTTGCCTCATTATAAGGAACTTCGGAAATTGGCATTGATATAAAAACTCGGTTTTGAGTTAAAAAACATTTAAAACTATATTAAACTGGTGAGCTTCGGAATAATTTTTGATTATATTTCAAGTATGAAACGTACATTTTAAGAGCCTTGCCACCCGAGTCAATGATTAAAGGCAAGCAGTATGTCACCGTTTAAAACAATACGTATAACCATATGAAAAAGATAGTTTCCCTAATTATATTTTTATTTGTAATCACGCATTCTTACGCGTCTTACATATTAATCCCCATGGATTCTGAAGGTCAGGATAATCATTTAAAAGCATATGGTGTTACATATTGGACACTTGAAAAACAATTAAAAGTCAAATGGCTTTTAAATTATAAAGGGGGTTCCTTTTTATTACCAGATTCTGAAGAACTTCAACGAGAATGTCAAATTAGAGGCGTAACCTTTGAAGTCATATCAAATTCTAAAGCAGGAGAGATTTTAGAAATGATTGCCAGTCCGTCACAAAATATGGAAGCAGTCGTTTTAGAAAAAGCACCAAAAATAGCTGTTTATTCGCCAAAAGGTTTACAGCCATGGGATGATGCAGTGACTATGGTGTTAACGTATGCCGAAATTCCTTATGAGACTATTTATGATGAAGAAGTGCTAAATGACGCGTTATTGTTATACGATTGGTTGCATTTACATCATGAAGATTTTACAGGACAATACGGTAAGTTTTATAGAGCGTATAGATCTGCATCTTGGTATATAAGAGAAAAAAAGGAAGCCGAGGAATTAGCGACGATCTTAGGTTATTCTAAAGTTTCCGAAGAAAAATTAGCAGTCGCCAAAAAAATTAGAGAATATGTTATTGGAGGCGGATTTATGTTTGCCATGTGCAGCGCAACAGATAGTTTTGATATAGCACTCTCTGCAGATGGTGTTGATATTTGTGAACCTATGTTTGATGGAGACGGGAGTGATGCTGGCTATCAAAACAAAATTGATTACTCCAAGACATTCGCTTTTAAAGACTTTTTATTGGAGACGAGTCCCAATGTTTATGAATTTTCGTCTATAGATATGACTAGAAAGCGCAGAATCTCAAAGACTACAGATTATTTTACACTTATGGAGTTCTCAGCGAAATGGGATCCCATCCCGTCAATGCTCTGTCAAAACCATACAGCTTTAGTAAAAGGTTTTATGGGACAAACAACGTCTTTTACTCGAGAAGAAATTAAGTCTAATGTTTTGGTAATGGGAGAGAACAAAACAAATGGCGAAGCAAAATATATTCACGGAATTAAAGGGAAAGGCTTTTTTACATTTTATGGAGGTCATGATCCAGAAGATTACACCCATAAAGTTGGTGATCCAAAAACTGAGTTAGATCTGCATCCAACATCTCCAGGTTATAGATTGATCTTGAATAATGTGTTGTTTCCAGCTGCTAAAAAGAAGAAACAGAAGACCTAGTATTTCATATTAGAGTTATAGATTGAGTGGCTTTTTAATATAAATAAAATTGCACCTCGTTTTGACGATAAAAAAACCAATTCAGGAATGAATCGGTTTTTGAAGTATTAATGAGAACCGACACTACAACCACAAGCGCTTCTCGTAAAACTCTGAGTCTCTTCATGCCAAGGAAAAGCTTGGTTATATTTAGAATTTTCCCAGTAGAATTTTGTGTGTTGTTTTGGTTCATTTCCAATTTCGTTCATTGTTTCTGTATCATATAGCCTACCATTAATCATGGTGTAAATAATGCTTTCAGAATGTCGAATATCCTCTAAAGGGTTTTTATCCATGACGATTAAATCGGCCAGTTTTCCTTTTTTAAGAGAGCCAATATCACTAGCAGCTCCAATATAATCGGCTCCATTTATAGTAGCAGCTTGTAATGCTTCGTGATTGCTCATTCCGCCTTGTTGAAGCATCCATAATTCCCAATGTGCACCAAGACCTTGAAGCTGTCCATGAGCACCAAGATTAACTTTTACTCCAGCATCAGTTAACGCTTTACATGTTTTAGAAACTAGAATGTGTCCATTCTCATATTCTTCATCAGGAATCATAATGCGATGTCTTGAACGTGCATCTATAATTCCTCGAGGTATATACTTTAATAGTTTTTCGTTTTCCCATACATTGGTATTTTGATACCAATACATCTCACCATTCATTCCTCCATAATTCACAATAAGTGTTGGCGTATAACCTACATTACTACTTCCCCAAAGCTCTAAGACATCTTTGTAAACTGGAGCCACAGGAATATTATGCTCAACTCCAGTGTGTCCATCCATAATCATTGTCATATTATGATAAAATGTTGATCCGCCTTCTGGAACAACAAAGATGCCTTCTTCACGTGCTGCTTGCAATACCTGCTGTCTTTGCTCGCGTCGTGGCTGATTATAACTTTTAACAGATAAGGCTCCAAAAGCTTTTGTTCTTCTAATTGAAGAACGCGCATCTTCAAGATTATTTATGATTGCTTTAAAATCACCATCGGCTCCATATAGTATAAAACCAGTAGAGTAGAGACGTGGACCAACGAGTGTACCGTTTTTTTGTAATTCGGAAAGCGCAAAAACTGTTTCAGAATTTGCTGAAGGATCATGAGCAGTTGTGACACCATAAGCTAGGTTTGCATAGAATTGCCAATGCTTTTGAGTCGTTAAACCAGCTCGAAATCCGCCAATATGTGCATGAGCATCAACCATTCCAGGCATAATTGTCTTTCCTGTGACATCATACACTTTTGCCTCTGATGGAATTGAAACATCAGAACTCTTACCAAGAGCTTCTATTCTATTGTTGTTGATAACAATCGTTCCGTTTTCAATGACTTCATTGCCTTCCATGGTGATGATTCTGGCACCTATAAATGCGATTTTTCCTTGAGGTTTATCTGTTGTTACTTCTAAGTTTATTTTGGTTCCAGACTCTACAAGCTTTATATCTTCGGAAACTTCAGTTGAATAATACATGTTTCCTAATGACCAATGTATGGTCTTACTATCTTTTGACCAATGTAAATTAATACCAGCATCTTTAGAAAGTTGCGTAATAGGAACAAATTTAGTTTTGTCTGTTAAATCTAAAGTTTGCCCAGCTTTAGGCATTGGAGCCATAAATACTTTATGTAAATGGACAAAAGCGATCCAATTTTCATCTGGACTTGGAACGAGACGATTACCGTGTTTAGACTTTATAAGGATACGTTCGTCAAAACCATTAAGGTCTATACTCTTCAATTCTTTGGTCAATGCACCAAAAAATTGACCACCTTTCTGGTAGATGATTCTAGTGTCATCATTATTAAATAGTGCATAATCTCCTTCTTTTGATATCCGTTTTGGATTAGATCCATCAGCATTCATTAGATATAATCCGGTTTTCTTATCGAAAGTTCGTCCTTGTTCATTGTTTCCGTCTTCTTTTCGATATACAATATGGTTACCGTTATGTGAGTATGACGGATTTCTATAGATGCCTTTTTCCGAAGATAATTGTATTGGAGTTCCTCCGTTTGTAGGAACCGAATATATTGCCCCTAAACTGTTGTCATTCCATGTAACATAAGTAATTGTATTACCGTCAGGAGAGAAGGTCGGTTCAAATTCAAAATCCGTTCCAGTCGTTAATCGTTTTGCTGTTCCGTTTGGTAACTTCTGGGTATATAAATAACCAAGGGCATTAAATGCTATGTGTTTTCCGTTGGGAGAAGTTATTGTGTGTCTAATCACTTTTGCATCAAAAGTATCTGGAGCTACAGGAGTATCAAACTCAATTGCTTTAGCGATTTTGATTGTTGCATTGACTTGAAATGGAATATCAGAAACCTCAAGTGAGCTAATATTTATAGTATTTATTTTTCCACCAGACCAAATTACAATGTCTTCGTTATTAGGCATCCAATTGTAGTTTGTGTAAACACCAAAAATGGCCCAAGCTTCTTGTTGATCTTTATTAAGTTGATCATAGATTGGCCATTCTTCACCAGTTTCTAAATCATGAATATATAGCACAGATTTTGTACGAACACGTTTTACAAATGCGAGCTTCTTTCCATCTCTAGAAATTTGAGGACGAGCAGCACCACCAGGACCTCCGGTAACCCTTATGGTTTTTCCTGTTTCCATGTCATAACGATTAATCACATAAATTTGACTGTTCGGATCTTTATTATACTGAAATGCTCCTCCTGGGTATACGTCCTCACTATAATAAAGATATTTGCCATCAGGGGACAAAGTTGGTTCATTGACATCTTGTTGGTCGTTTTTCTTTTTGGTTAACTGTATACCACTTCCACCAGTTTTATGATACATCCATAGCTCACCAGCACCAAGAGAGCGACCAGAAGTGAAATGCTTTCTGGCAATCAAATAATTCCCATCTGGTGTCCAAATAGCATTGTTTAATAGTCTAAATTTTTCTTTAGTGATTTGTTTGGCGTCAGACCCATCAGTATTCATAATCCAAATATTGTCACCTCCGCCAGCATCACTTGTAAAAGAAATATAATTACCATCTGGACTAAAACGAGGTTGAATTTCAAATGGGAGTCCCTCGCGTAGAACGGTCGCTTTTCCACCATGAATATCTAGTTTGTAAAGGTCTCCTAATAAATCAAAAACGATAAATTCACCGTCAGGACTTACATCTAGATTCATCCATGTGCCTTCGTTAGTGGATAGCTCTAGTTCTTTGAAGCCCCAATTACCTTCAGGATTGGATACATCCCAAAGCTTTTTCTCCTCTTCTTTTTTTTTGTCTTCTTGACTAAATATACTTAGAGAAAATAGAAGAATGAGTATTGTAATGAGTTGAATGCGTTTCATTTGATTAGTTTTAATTGAAATGTAAGTTACTTAAAAAATTGAAAGTGCGCTGCAAATCTACTTTATAAAAATGCTCCTTAACTTGAAAAGTTAAAGCACAAAAAAACCGATTCATTTCTGAATCGGTTTTCTAAGCGAATTGTTATTATTATTTAGGCCAACGCCTTATTTGATTTTGTTTACCACTGCTTCAAAAGCTTCTGGGTTATTCATTGCTAAATCTGCAAGAACTTTACGGTTCAATTCGATATTATTAGCTTTAAGTTTCCCCATAAATCTTGAATAGCTCATTCCATGTTGTCTAGCTCCCGCGTTAATACGCATGATCCACAATGAACGGAAATTTCTCTTTTTTACTCTACGGTCTCTATACGAATATTGCATCGCTTTGTCAACCGCGTTTTTTGCTACTGTCCAAACGTTTTTACGTCTTCCAAAGTAACCTTTTGCTTGCTTAAGAACCTTTTTTCTTCTGGCTCTTTTTGCTACTGAATTTACTGATCTTGGCATTTTTTTAATTGTGTTTTTGTAGTAGGCGGTCTATAATGACACTTGCTAAATTTTTTTGCCTAACTCCAGGGTTTATAAATTTGTTTTAACCGATTAAAACAAGATTACTTTAAACGTAACATTGTTTTAATATTGTTCTCATCTGCTTTATGTACTAAACCATCATGAGTTAATCTAAGCTTACGCTTTTTTGACTTCTTTGTTAAGATGTGACTCTTAAAAGCATGCTTTCTTTTAATTTTACCAGTACCTGTAAGCTTAAAACGCTTTTTAGCACTAGATTTTGTTTTCATTTTAGGCATTGTTTCCTATTTTATTTTACGATTCGCTTATTATCTTCAATACTGTTCCGAAGCGTCGGTTCAGTTTATTTTACTTTTTTTGGTGCGATGAACATAGTCATACGCTTACCTTCTAATCTTGGCATTTGTTCGACCTTACCTAATTCTTCAAGATCTTGAGCTAATCTTAATAATAAGATTTGACCTTGTTCCTTAAATATGATTGATCGTCCTTTAAAAAATACAAATGCTTTTAATTTTGCGCCGTCTTTTAAAAACTTCTCAGCATGTTTCTTTTTAAACTCGTAATCATGGTCATCTGTTTGAGGTCCAAAACGAATTTCTTTGATCGTTACCTTAGTTGCTTTAGATTTTAGAGCTTTATCACGTTTCTTTTGTTCATAAAGAAACTTCTTATAGTCCATAACCTTGCATACAGGAGGATCAGCTTTCGGTGAAATTTCAACAAGATCTAAACCTTGCTCATCTGCAATGGCTAATGCATCTTTAGTTACATAAATACCAACTTCAATATTATCACCTACAAGTCTTATCTTTTCGGCTCTAATTTTAGAGTTAATTTTGTGTTGATCTTCCTTTACTACTCTCTTAGAGTTGTGTCTTCTACGTATTGCTATGGCTTATATATTTAAGTTAAACTAATTTTTTATTTAAACGTTTTTAACGTCTTATTGACTTCGTTTGTAACGATTTCTGAAAACTTTTCTACACTAATCATACCTAAGTCTTCTCCACCATGTTTTCTCACAGAAATCATGTTTTCATTCTCCTCATTCTCTCCAATAATAATCATGAACGGTATTTTTTTCATTTCCGCTTCACGGATTTTCTTACCTATGGTTTCGTTTCTATTATCTTCAAGGGCGCGAATTTCGTGTTTTTCTAGCAATTTTAAAACTTTTTCGGAGTATTTTTCATATTTCTCACTTAATGTTAATACAATTGCTTGCTCAGGCACTAACCATAAAGGGAAATTACCACCTGTATGTTCTAATAAAATGGCGATGAAACGTTCCATACTTCCAAAAGGTGCACGGTGTATCATTACTGGTCTATGTAGCTCATTATCACTTCCTTTATAATTGAGATCAAAACGTTCAGGTAAGTTATAGTCGACTTGAATTGTACCAAGTTGCCAATTCCTACCTAAGGCATCTTTCACCATGAAGTCTAATTTTGGACCGTAAAAAGCAGCTTCTCCAGTTTCAACCACATAATCTAAACCTTTATCAATTGCAGCATTTAGTATGGCATCTTCTGCTTTTTTCCAATTTTCGTCGCTACCTATGTATTTTTCAGGAGTCTTTGGATCTCTTAAAGAAACTTGAGCTTTAAAATTTTCAAAGCCTAAGGAACCAAATACATAAAGAACTAAATCAATAACATCTTTAAATTCTTTATCTAATTGATCTGGAGTACAGAATATGTGAGCATCATCCTGAGTAAAACCTCTTACTCTTGTCAATCCATGTAATTCTCCACTTTGTTCATACCTATATACGGTACCAAATTCGGCATAACGTTTCGGTAATTCTTTATATGAAAAAGGCTTTGCGTTATATATCTCGCAGTGATGCGGACAATTCATTGGTTTTAATAAGAATTCTTCACCTTCATTAGGAGTATGTATGGGTTGAAAACTATCTGCGCCATATTTTTCAAAATGTCCAGATGTTATGTAAAGTTCTTTTTGTGCGATATGTGGAGTGATTACCATTTCATACCCAGCTTTTTTCTGAGCTGCTTTCAAAAAGTTTTCTAGACGTTCTCTTAGAGCAGCACCTTTAGGTAGCCATAACGGAAGGCCTTGCCCTACTTTTTGAGAAAATGTGAATAATTCTAATTCCTTGCCTAGTTTTCTATGATCGCGTTTTTTTGCCTCTTCTAAAAGGTGTAAATACTCGGTGAGTTCTTTTTGCTTCGGAAATGAGATACCATATATTCTAGTTAGCTGTTTGTTGTTTTCATCACCTCTCCAATACGCACCAGCAACAGACATGATTTTTACAGCCTTGATGATTCCCGTATTTGGGATGTGTCCACCGCGACATAAATCGGTAAACGTGGAATGATCACAGAATGTAATAGTACCATCCTCAAGATTTTCAATCAATTCAACTTTATAGTCATTGTTCTGAGATTTATATAATGACAAAGCGTCATCCTTGCTAACAGAGCGTAATGTAAAATCATGCTTGCCTCTAGCAATTTCAATCATTTTATTCTCAATGGTCTTAAAGTCCTTTTCTGAAACTGAATGATCTCCAAAATCTACGTCATAATAAAACCCGTTTTCTATTGCTGGCCCTATAGATAATTTAATACCTGGATATAATTCCTCAAGTGCCTGAGCTAAAACATGAGAAGACGAATGCCAGAATGCTTTTTTTCCTTCCTCGTTTGTCCAGGTGTAAAGTACCAATGAGCCATCCTTATATAAATGAGTGGAAGTTTCAATTGTTTCATCGTTGAAATTTGCTGAAATAACATTTCTAGCGAATCCTTCACTTATACTTTTAGCAACTTCCATAGGAGTTGTTCCTTCTTCAAAAGTTTTAATGGTACCGTCCGGTAAAGTAATATCTATCATAATAAGAGACCTGAAAATTTAGAGGGTAAAGATAGTATCTTAAATAATTACATACAATATATGTAACACATAATCGCATGTGTAAATAGGTCAATAATGAATTATGTATTAATTATTAAATTAATAACGGTGTAAACTCCTCATTTATAGAGCGTGCATGGTGCTTAAAAAAGCACTTCGTAAAAAATCTTAAAAAAGGTTAGTTTAGAATAGAATAAGTATTGTATATTTGCATCCGCTAAGCGCATTATGTTTGGCGCTGTTCTTATAGAAAATGTATTGTTTTTAGGTTTTAGAAAGTTTTTAAAAATAAAATCAAATAGTGTTGTAAGAATTAAAAAAGGGTTTATATTTGCACCCGCTAAGGTAATAAAATGCTTTTGCAAAGAAACAAAAAGTTCATTAACATATTGAATTGACAGCGTAAGTATGTTGTTGGAAACGACAATTTACAAACAAAAGAATAGACCATTTTGAGTACTGAAATTAAACAATTTCGATTAGTTGTTAAAATATAGTCGAAAGACTTAAAATTTAACGATGAAGAGTTTGATCCT
>NZ_AUDE01000037.1 GCF_000425305.1 Psychroserpens burtonensis DSM 12212 | reverse complement strand
ACTTGCCACTGTTGGTGTTTTTCACCAACAGTCTTCCTCATCGTCACATGTCTTGTTTACATATTATTTGTTGGTGGAAAACACCAACAAAGGCTGTGTTATATTATTTCAAGCTCAGTAATAACTCAGGATCTAAACAATTCCCCTTATAAAACTCCAAATCCAACTTAGAACAAACACCAGGATAGTCTCCAACAAAACCTTGTACATCCTTAATAATTTGAATGTGTAAATGTGGTGCATAATCACCATTCACGCTTGCATCTCCTAAGGTCCCAATTTGGTGACCTTGCTTAAACACTTGCCCTACTTGGAGATTTTGAATCGACGCTAAACTAAGATGTCCGTAAAGTGTATAGAATTCCATGTTTTCAATCGTGTGTTTTAGAATAATTGTCGGTCCATAATCACCATGATTGGTATTGTTTTTAAAACTATGTACCTCAGCATCTAAAGGCGAGAAGATAGGCGTTTCTGCAGCGATCCAAAGATCGAGACCTAAATGGATATTACGTTCGGTTTCTGGATTAATGTCTTTAAAATAGCTGCTTCGTTGGTAGATGTTTCGGGTTTCAAGATACCCTCCATACGCTACTTTAGCATTATTTTTAATGATATAGCTATTGATATACTGCTCTAATGTTTCCGAAGAAGAGACATCAACAGTATTAAGTGCGTCATTGGATTTTGATAAATCTAGAGCAACGTAATCTGATTTAGAAATTGAAGGGTCTAAAACATAAAGTGATGGATTACCTAACTCATTTAATAATTGAGAGAACGCTTGTGTAGTCATGCATTAATTTTTATCAAAAATACGTTAATTGAAGACTATTTGGAACTCTTTGAGTAAAGCGATTCCCGAACGTGTGCGGCATGACAATTATAATCTCTTAAGAACTTTTAAAAAATCAAATAAGAGATTCTTCGCTACGCCCTAAATGACAATTTTAGTTTTTCAAAGCGGTCTCCAAGGCTTCAGATTTGTCCTTTGCATACATTAAACTATCGTCCATTTCAAAGCACTTTTTAAAATTCTCCAAAGCCTGTATAGAATCGCCTTGCATTAAAAGTGCATCGCCATAACTGTCATACACATTTGCAGATTTGGGATGCTCGTCCCTATTCAATTTAAATATTTGAGTTGCAGCATCTACTTTATCTTCATTGATTAATAAATACCCTAATTGGTTGATATCACTTTCACTTACTGCATAATTGATGGTATCGGTTTTAACACTTTTATAAAATGTAATCGCTTCGTTTACATCTTTGTCATAAATACGTTTTGCCATTTCTTTATAAATCGATGTTCGTGGCATTTGGTAAGATTCTCCTGCTTTTAGCCTTTCAATGTTATCATAAATAGACTCGAAATGCTCACCAGAGTTATTAGTTAAAATTATAAAACCACTTTGTGCATCCACCTCATTTTGTAAAAAGGTGACAAAACCAACCCAACCGCCAGAATGATTAATAATTCTTGGTTCTCCTGGATTATACTCTAAAAACCAACCGAAACCGTAACCCGTAAATGCTCCATCATTTGTTTGTCCAGATTCCCAAGCTTCATCCAAATATGATTTAGGAATAATAGTGTGCTTAGCTAAGGCCATATTCCATTTGTAGAGATCGTCTAGGGTGGAGTATATTCCGCCATCACCTCTCACATCATTAACAATGTCATAATCATTACTAATTAAATCTGTTTGGTTCAATGCTTTTCTATACCCAAACACGCGGTTAGGCATCTTTGAATCTGCATTCATTTGATACTTATATAATACCGTATGAGTCATGCCAATTGGATCTGTAATCTGTTCTTTTAAGAAATCTCTAAAATGTTGGCCAGAGACCTTTTCTACAATAGACGCCAATACCAAATACCCTGTATTGCTATACTCCCATTTCTCTCCTGGATTGAAATCTAACTCAGGATCAACGCGATAAAACTCTTTTAAAATCTCATCATTACCCAATATGTATTGTTTTGTTGTATCTTCTTTTATGAAGTTTTCAACTATAATTCGCTCATAATCCGTAAGTCCGGAAACATGATGTAGCAACTGACGAATAGTGATATTATCATAAGGGAAGTCGGTTAAAATAGTATTCACCTTTTGGTCGTACTCTAATTTACCAGCCTCCTTTAACTTCATAATCGCCATCCCTGTAAACTGCTTACTTACCGAGGCCAAACGGAATTGAGAGTTTAAATCTAAAGAATCTATTGGATTGATAGAACGCAATCCATTAGAACTTTTAAAGACGACTTCCCCTTTTTCGTAGACTAGAATATTGCCTGTAGCAATGCCTTCAGCACTCATCGCATCCACAAATTTAGCATACTCACTTTTAGACTCTTCTTCTACTTCTATTTTGGATTCCTCTTGACATGAAAAAAAGCATGCAAAAAAAAGACACACGACTAAGGATTGTTTGAATAACCTCATAATTTTTGATTGAAAGTAATTGTTCTCCATAAAGGTAAGTAATTTAATTAATTGTCACTTATTGTTAAGGTTTTGTTCGTTTTTTTCCTTCGGAAATGAGACAACTCACAAATATGAGATACAACAAATTGTGAAGTCTGGTTGAAGAGATTCCACCTTCCAAAGCTTCGGGACAGAATGACAATTTGAATGACTTGGATTATCATTCAGAAATCTATTGAAATTATAATATCATTTTAATTGAAAACATATAGCGCAGCTAATGTCTAGCGAATCTAAAGTTTTATTAATATGCGTTTCTTCGCTACGCTCTGAATGGCAAACTTACTGCTTTTTGGATTTTAAATAATCAATACTTTTATTAATTACGATACGTTTTAACCAAGCCCCAAAAATGACTTCTACTTTGTACTGATTGAGTTTTGCAATTGCTTTAATACAAGGATTCTTGTACGATATCTTCAGCTTCCATCGCATCCTTTACAAATCGCATAGCAACCACAAACATACCATCACAATATTGATTGTACAGTTTGAGTTGCGCAGAACGATCATTCTGCTTGCATTGTTCAATAATATCAATTTGAAGTGTCTTCAAATCTGTTTTGGTTTGGTTACATACCTTATAGATCAATTACATCTCCTTGGCACTGGTTCAGCGAATTCATCTCGACTATTTAATTCGTCTGCAAAGTTTCCATTTTGACCTCTAACTTCGTTCTTTTTTAGAAACATAGCGAGACTACACTTAGAAAAAATAGCATTGTGATATCACAAAAACTAAACTTTTCGGTCTAAAACAAAACATCAAGAGGAGTTCATTATAAAAACGACACAAATACAGGAGTGTTGCAAAAAATTACAATATTTTTAAAATTTACAGAAATTCTCGTGAAGTATAGACGTAGCATTTCAATTTCAATTATATTTGAAGTTAATTATTAAATGTCTGAACATAAACAGACTATTTTTTTAACTTGAACTGTTTTTGTATCCTTTTTATTTGTTTTCATGAGTTGCGGTCTTATGACCAAATGCTTAAAAAGGATACAAAAAGAAACAAATTTAATAGTGCTTTGTTTATTTCCGGACACTGTTAACAATTCTATATTGCTATGAATACTTTTTTAAAGCGCCTACTTATTATATTATCTATTGTTGCAATAGGACTCTTTTTATATTCTTATGTTGTTGAAAATATATTTTCTCCTAGATTGAGTCCCAAAGACACTGTAGAGTTCAAATTGAATGACCTCAAACTCGAAGTCTTCTATAACAGACCTACTAAAAAAGGTCGAGAGGTCTTTGGTGCTTTAGTCCCTTTTAACAAAGTTTGGAGAACAGGAGCAAATGAAGCAACCACTTTTGAAACGAATAAAAACTTAATGATTCAAGGCATCTTTTTACCTAAAGGAAAATATACCTTGTGGACGGTCCCTAAAGATTCTACGTGGAATGTCATGTTCAATACCAAACAATATAACTGGGGAGTTGACGAAGAAATGCAACCCATGTGGGATCCAAATCATGATATCTTAGAAATTGATGTTCCTATAGAAAAAATAGAGACTACAGTTGAGCAATTCACCATTGCTTTTGATAATTCTACAGACGACCTGAAACTCACTATGGCTTGGGATAACACAAAAATAGCAGTACCTTTAAATGTAATTAAAGATCAAAACTAGAGGCTTTTGTCTAAAAAATTAAAATCATCTGCACTACATGAAACAGATGGTGTATCATCACAATCTGATATCACCAGTGCATCTTCAATTAAACGTATTCAGGAAAAAAGAAAAGCAAAACTCGATACTAACATTTTAGTTACTGGAATTTTAAACGGTTATATCACTGCTCTAAGTAGAGCTATTACACTTGTCGAAAGTTCTAACCCTAAGCATTTACAACAAGCTAATGCTGTTATAAAATTATGCTTACCTAAGGCTAATAAATCTGTAAGAATAGGGATAACAGGAGTTCCTGGAGTAGGAAAAAGCACCTTTATTGAGGCATTCGGACTTCACCTCACCTCTCTGGGTAAAAAAGTGGCTGTCTTAGCTGTTGATCCAAGTAGCAGTTTGAGTAAAGGGAGTATTTTAGGCGATAAAACCCGAATGGAAGATCTTGTAAAAGATGATAATGCCTTTATTAGACCATCGGCTTCTGGAAGGTCTCTTGGTGGTGTTGCTCGCAAAACTCGTGAATCGATTATTCTTTGTGAAGCTGCTGGTTTTGATACTATTGTTATTGAGACTGTTGGCGTCGGACAAAGTGAAACTGCTGTTCACAGTATGGTCGATTTCTTTTTACTGCTAAAAATTGCTGGTGCTGGAGATGAACTCCAAGGCATCAAACGTGGCATAATTGAAATGGCAGATGCGATTGCCATCAACAAAGCAGATGGCGAGAATTTAAAAGCAGCTAAACTGGCTAAAGTAGAATTTAACAGAGCCTTGCATTTGTATCCGCAAAAAGAGTCTGAGTGGTCTCCAAAAGTAAGCTTATGCAGTGCTTTACATCGTGAAGGCATTGACGAACTATGGGTATTGATTTTAGAGTATTTAGAACATACAAAAGCGAACAATTATTTTGAAACACATCGTACAGAACAAAATAAATTCTGGTTACTACAAACTATTGAAGACCGATTAAAATCTGATTTTTTCAATCAACCAAAAATTAAAGAGGCACTTAAAACGCAGTTACAATTAATTGAACACGGAGAAACGACGCCTTTTGTTGCAGCTGAATATTTATTAAGACTTAAAAATTAGCCTTATACCATTCTACTTGCTTTTTCACAGCCTCTAACAATATAGTTTGCGGATTATAATTTAATAACCTCCTCGCCTTATCAATATTAGCTTTTGTTCGAGATTGATCACCTGGTCGTTTTGGAATGACATTAAGCGCAATAGATTTTCCAAGAATTTGCTCAACAGCTTCAATCCCTTCTTTTGTGGTATGTTCTACTTCTGTTCCTAGGTTTATGATTTCACCATTTACTTTAGATTCGTTGCCTATTACACTCACAACACCATCTACGATATCACCAACGTATGTGAAACTGCGTAAATGTTTATCGCTACCTTCAAATAAAGGAAATGCTTCACCTTTCAAGCCTAAATCAATCAATTTAGTATACATTTTTTCTGGACGCTCACGTGGTCCAATTACAGAGTATAAACGCAATGAACAAGCACTCATCTGCTCTTCTCTACTTTTTTGAAGTACTAATTGCTCTGCAGCCAATTTAGTGACACCATAATGTGATGCTGGTTCAGGAGCAACACTTTCTGGGAATGTGGCTTCTAATCCATAAATTGACGATGTACCAATATTTACGAAAAGTTTAAAATCGTCGCATTGTAGAGCATAATCAACTAAGTTTTTCGTTGCTATGATATTATTTTCAAAATAATCTTCGAATGTAGATGTTAGAGAAATTCCGGGTTGTGCTGCAAAATGGAATATGTAGTTTATATTTTTCGGAAGCGTTTCAGCTAAATCCAAATCACGTAAATCTTTTGTAATAATATCAATTCCTTTTTCTAATAAAGCTTTAGCATTAAGTCTTTTGAGTTCTAAACTATAATACTCATTAAAATTATCTAATCCTATAACGTCATGACCTACACTTTTAAGACGTTCAGCAGTATGTGATCCAATAAAACCAGCAGCTCCAGTAACTAGTATTCTCATATAAAAAGTTTAAACCTACAAATTAACAATTTTAAAATCAATCTAAATGAATTGCTGTTAGATAAAAAAGGATATTTTTGTCATGCCTTAGTTTAATTAACTTTATCATAGATGCATTATAAATTCACGATTATTGTACCTGTTTACAACGAAGAAGACAATTTAGAGCGTGTAGAAAAAGAACTTTTAGCATATACAAAAACAGCCTCTACTCCTACTAAAATTCTTTTTGTTAATGATGGCTCTAAAGATAATAGTCAAGCGATTATTGAAACTATTTGCAATACACATGCTCATTTTGATTTTCTGCTTTTTTCTGAAAACAGCGGTTTAAGTGCTGCTATAAAGGCAGGTTTTGATTATGTTGATACAGAACTGGTTGGTTATATAGATTCTGATTTACAAACCGATCCAAAAGATTTTGATTTACTCCTTGAACATATTGGAGCGTTCGATTTAGTTACTGGTGTTAGGGCGAATAGAAAAGATAGCTTTGTAAAAAACATGTCGTCAAAAATAGCGAATGGAATTCGCAGAACTTTCACACATGATGGCATGGATGACACAGGATGCCCACTAAAAGTGATTAAAACAGATTTTGCTAAACGAATCCCAATGTTTAAGGGTTTACACCGCTTTTTACCTGCTATGATTTTATTACAACATGGTAAAGTAATACAAATACCTGTACAACATTTCCCAAGAATTGCAGGTACCGCAAAATTTGGATTATGGAATCGTTTATTGGGACCACTAATGGACTGCTTCGCTTATTTATGGATGAAGAAAAAATACATCAATTATGACGTCGCTAAAAAGAGTACATGAGCAGTTGGATCATATATAGCATTGGTTTTTTAGCTCAAATACTGTTCTCTTCTCGATTGATTATTCAATGGGTTACTTCAGAAAAACAGCAACGCGTTATTACTCCTACTCTTTTTTGGACACTAAGTCTATTTGCATCAGTACTTCTTTTTATTTATGGCTATTTACGTTATGATTTTTCGATAATGCTCGGACAATCGCTTACCTATTATATTTATATACGCAATCTCCAATTGCAGAAGCAATGGCATAAATTTCCAAAAGTACTGCAGTTGTTTTTGTTAATTTTTCCAGCTTTAATTGTAATTTACTATTTCAACAATAACAAAATTGATATAAATCTACTTTTTAATAACGAAGACATACCATTCTGGCTTTTAGGATTAGGGATTATCGCTCAGATAATTTTCACACTTAGATTTGTGTATCAGTGGTTATATTCAGAAGCTAAAAAATCATCCATATTACCATTTGGGTTTTGGCTACTAAGCCTAATTGGCTCCATACTTATTCTAACCTATGCAGTCATTAGAACCGATTGGGTCCTTTTAATGGGTCATGGATTAGGCTCGATAATTTATGCAAGAAATATTTATTTAATTCATAGAACAGATGCTACAAAAACTACAAAATAAGCCTATTGTAGGTATCATTCTCCTAGTTCTGTGTATGCTCGGTTTTCATTTAGACACGCTTCAAATTAGTATCATGGAAGCTCGTAATTTTATTACAGCTAGAGAAATGATCACAGATAACAACTGGTTATTAACTACAATGAATGGAGAGGCACGTTACCAAAAACCACCGCTACCCAGTTGGATTTGCGCTTGTTTTGCCATTCTATTTGGAATAAAAAACATTATCGCTTACAGATTACCTGCAATCATTTTTATTGCTATTACTGGAGTTTACTCCTACTTAATTTCTAAGCAACTTACGAATTGTAAAATGCAAAGTATGCATACGGCACTTATTCTCCTTACTTCATTTTATATCATTGGTATTGCGTTTGAAGCACCATCAGATATTATCACCCATGGCTTTATGCTTATTGGTATTTATCAGCTCTTCATATTATTTCAAAATAATACGAACTACCTAAAACATAGTTTGATTGCAGGATTTTTTATTGGTTGCTCCATTTTAAGTAAAGGTCCAGTATCATTTTATGTGCTACTTCTTCCTTTTCTATTGGCTTATGGGTTTTCATTTAAGTATAAATTTAATAAACGATTAGTATTCTCCTTTTTACTTTGTCTTGTCATCGCTCTAATCATTGGAGGCTCCTGGTATTTATATGTGAGAATTTATGACGCACAAACGTTTACAGCAATTGCTGAAAGAGAGACTGGTAATTGGACCAGTTATAATGTACGGCCATTTTACTATTATTGGAGCTTTTTTACGCAAAGCGGAATTTGGACTATCCCTGCATTTATAGGCTTATTATATCCGTATTTAAAACGTAAAGTTTCCAATTTAAAAGCTTACAAATTCAGCTTTTATTGGACAATTTTTGCGGTTATTTTGTTATCTATAATTCCGGAAAAGAAGTCACGCTACTTAATGCCTGTTCTTATCCCTTTGGCAATTAACACAGGGTTCTATATTGATTATTTGATAAGACATTTTAAAAATTTAAAAGATAAGCGTGAAACCATACCTGTCTATTTTAATTTTACCCTAATCGCATTGATTGCTTTAGCATTTCCAGTAGTAGCCTATCTATTTTTAAAAGCGCAACTCAATGGCTTTTGGTTGTGGTACATACTAGCATCTCTTATCAGTTTAGCCCTTGGTTTAGGCATCCTATTTCAGCTAAAAAAAAAAAATATCAATCATGTCTTTGAGTTCACTATTTTATTTTTCGTGAGTTTACTTATCGTTGCATTACCATTGCAAGATGCATTCGCGAGTGATAATTTTAGACCTATTTCAGAATTAAAAAGCAAATTAGATTCACAACATATCAAGGTCTACGGTTTTAACTATGTCTCGCCAGAAATGATTTGGGAGTATGGTGATAAAATTTTACCGATAAAAAGTGGTGGTGCTTATCAATTTCCGAAGGAAAAAAAATTCGGGATGTTAGCAGATGCTATTAATGCTGAAGATCGTGATTTTATCGAGACTCTTTATCATATTGAAGAGGTAGAAACCTTTGACCTTAATGAAATGGGACTAGACTCTAGATCTTATAACGATCGACTTAGAAATCACTTTTATATGTTGACGAAATATTAATTAGTTAGGTCGAAATCTCGATTGAAGGTAGCTGTCTAATTTATAGAAAAGAAACCCTGTAAACGCTCCAAAAACCATACCACTAACAACATCTAAAGGGTAGTGAGCTCCTACATAAATCCTACTATAAGCCATAACAAACGCCCAAACAAATAATATATATTTTAGATACTTAAAACTCCGTTTTAATAGTAATCCAACAAAAATTGCTAAGGCCATTGAATTGCTCGCATGCCCTGAAAAATAACCAAAACGACCACCACAATGAGCTCTAACCAATCTCATGTTTTCGGCTATACCATCTTCATGACACGGTCTAAAACGTTCTACTCCATATTTAAATAAATTGGTCACTTGATCAGTGAATGTAATCATTAGAGCGATCACAACCAATGTCAATACAAACATTTTTGAGTTGTGTTTCCTGTATATTAAATACCCTAAAATCGCATAAAAAGGAATCCAATTTAACTTATAGGTATAGGCTAACCAGAAAGAATCCCAGAATGGAGTACCCAAACCATTTAGGTAAAGAAATAGCTCTTGATCATATTTTACAAGTTCTTCTATCATTGGTCATCGTATCTAGACACTTCCCTATCGTAAAAATCGGTTGCACCTTGAATAAGGTTTTCAGCTTCTGCTTCAATCTCTTTTTGATCATGCTCATCAAACTCTTCAAACCATTCTACCTCATCATCTTCTAGATTGATTATAAATCGAGGGAATTCGGTATGAATCACATATATAGCGTTTGGATAATCTGTATTATCTCCAAGTATAAATTTTGGTAGTTCCATTATTTAAGTGTCTTTAGTATTTGACAAAATTAACTTTTTCGTTAGATGGTTAAATCTAATAAACAGTAAAACTGCGGCGGTTGATAATCCAGCAAGTAATCCCATCCAAATGCCAAAGCTACCATAATTTTCTTCTTTTCCGAAGTAAAAGCTAATAGGAAACCCAATTACCCAATACGAAATAAAGGTTATAATGGTAGGGATCTTGACATCTTGTAATCCTCTAAGCGCTCCTAAAACAACAACTTGAATACTATCGCTTATTTGAAAAATCGCTGCCGCAATCATCAATTTTGCAGCGATACTCACCACTTCTATGTTATCTACTAGATTGATTTTATCATCGTAATCTAAATATAGTTTTGGTAATGCTTCATGAAAAACAAAGAAGAAAGCAGCAAAAAGCACGCCTAAAAAAGTGGCTAATAAAAATATTGAGAATGCTATTCTACGAAGCTCTAAATATTGACCTAATCCTTTTTGATTACCAACTCTAATCATGGATGCTACACTTAACCCCATGGCTACCATAAAAGTCATTGATGATAAATTTAAAGCTATTTGATTAGCTGCTAGCGCATTTTTACCCAATAAACCGCTCAACCAAATGGCTGATGTAAAAATGGCAACCTCAAAAAACATTTGCATAGCGTTAGGTGTTCCTTGATTAATTAGTTTTTTAAGCATTAATTTATCTAGAACAAAAAACTTAATATTAGTTACAAATGCTTTTGACTTTTCTTTATTTCTAAGCAACCACCAGAGGTGAGCTACCATAGCAAAACGAGATATTAAGGTACCATATGCTGCTCCAACAATTCCCAATTCTGGAAAACCAAATTTTCCAAATATCAAAACATAATTTATAACGACGTTAACAATATTAGCTAAAATTGTAGCATACATAGGATATCTTGTCATAGATAAACCATCACTAAACTGTTTGAAAGCTTGAAAAATCACTAACGGAATTAATGAAAATGCAACCAAATTCAAATACGGTAATGCTAATTCAACAACCTCAACAGGTTGCTTCATTAGATATAGTAAAGGTTTGGCAAAAAAAACAGATAGGAAAAGAAGCACACCTAATATTGTGCATAAAAATAAACCATGTTTAAAAGAAGATTTTCCTTCTAAAAAATTATTAGCGGAATCAGCTTCTGCAACCAAAGGTGTAATTGCTGTTGAAAAACCAATACCTACAGACATCGCTATAAACATAAAGCTGTTTCCTAAAGAGACGGCAGCCAATTCTGCTGTACCTATTTGGCCCACCATTACATTATCAACAAAGCTCACAAAAGTATGCCCCAACATCCCTAAGATAATTGGAGCAGCTAACTTAAAATTGTAACTAAATTCTTTTGTGTATTGTAATAGCATTAACATTGAATAAATTGGAGTGCAAAGTTAATTTTTTTTAATCTGGTTATCATCTTAGATTATAGGATTTTAAAACGCTAAAAATTCAATTGTTTGATTACTATAAAGTTATGAATAACAATTGTTAATAAATTGAGAGTCAATTCATAACGATAGTTTAAATAAACCCTTATTTTTATGGTCATAAATACCTTATTGTAGTAGGTTAGGTATTTGGAGTAGAAACTTTTTTAGCTATTATTTTAGAGGGATTTAAAAATTTTATCGTTAGAAAACGTTTCAAACAAAAAGAGGCTTTGTCCTCTTTTTGTTTTTTATGCGCAACTTTAAAAACGTCTTCCCAACCATTCTCTAAACTTATATAATGTCGGCAAAGGGTCTTTTAAAAAGGTTTTAGTCTGAGTATTATTTAATAAATACTGTCTTTTTAAAATAAATAATGGGTTATTTTTAATAGACTTCACGACTCCTTTCAATCTCATATAGTGGATAACCTCAGCGTCTTTATAACTCACATCTTGATTTAAAGCTAATCTTATAACATGGTCAGCAAAATTTATTCCAGCAAACATAGACCCTTCTATGCTCCCCCAAAAACGAGCATTAATCTCAATAAGCTTAAAATTATTAGCCCTAGTATCGTATCTCATATCTAGATGTGCTATTCCAGACCAATTGAGTTTAGACATGGTAAGTTTAGCAACTTCAAGGACCTCTTCATTTTGGAAAAAGTCAAAAGCTAATTGCGGAGCAAAATTGTTATCCCCTTTTAAACTTCCCTTTTGAATGGTGTGACATAATATCTTACCATTTAGACACAACACACTACAATCTATATCATAACCTTCAATATACTCCTGGATAAACAAAGTGTTGTTTGCCTTTTCTAAATATTTTTGAAACGTGTCTCTTGAATTTATTTTTTGAATCCCGTCACCACCTTTTAAGTGCAGTGGCTTTATTAAAATTGGGAACTTAATTTGAGACCATACGCCTTGTGTATCAATTTCCGAAGTAAAATAGAAAGAATTTGGATGCGGAATATTATGAATTTTCGCAAAATCACTTAATCTCCTTTTATCTACAGCAGTTTCAAAGTCTTTTAGATTTGGTAATGGACTTATTAGGGCTAAACTTGAAATTTGCTCTTTATTCTTTATAAAAAAAAGAATCTCTCGTTCTGCAATTGGCAGCACAACAGCTATTGCATGTTTTTCTATCTCTGAATTAATAATATCAATCCAGTCAATATCATTGGTTTTCTCATAAAACTTATAATAAAATGTACAATTAGAAAATTTTGTTGCTGTGCGTTTTGTGCTCGATAAAACAAATAGATTGTATCCCTCTACCTGAGACAAGCATTGTATAACAGAAAGAGCCCAAGTACTGTCTCCATCTGGAATTAAAATGTTTTGATTTATGCTCATTAATTATTTAGGGTATCCATTAATAACTATCAAAAAGAGTCATTATACTATAATTTCTTGTGCTTGTTTTTGGGCTAGCTTAAATTCAGTAATTATATCTTCTATGATTTGAGCAGCAGGTTTAATCTCGTGAATTAATCCTGCAATTTGTCCGATTTCTAGTTCTCCATCTTCTAAATCTCCTTCAAACATGCCTCGTTTAGCTCTTGCACGTCCCAAAAGTAACTTTAATTCATCTACTGTGGGTGCTTTTCTATAAAGTTCTTGAACATCATTAAAAAATTTATTTTTTATTAAGCGAACAGGAGCCAACTCTTTCAATGTTAATTGAGTATCTCCATCTTTAGCATCGACAACGACCTTTTTAAATCCCTCATGAGCAGAGGATTCTATGCTAGCGACAAAACGACTTCCTACTTGAACAGCATCAGCTCCCAAAATCATCACAGCTAACATCGCCTGACCTGTAGCGATACCTCCAGCAGCAATTAAAGGAACCTTAAGATGCTCCTTGACCATTGGAATTAAGGTTAATGTGGTCGTTTCCTCTCTACCATTATGACCTCCAGCTTCAAAACCTTCAGCGACCACAGCGTCTACTCCAGCGTCTTGTGCCTTTAAAGCAAATTTCACACTACTCACTACATGAACCACAGTTATACCGTTTTCTTTTAACCAAGAAGTCCATGTTTTAGGGTTTCCTGCCGACGTAAACACAATCTTAACACCTTCTTCTACGATGATATTCATGATCTCCTCAATGTTAGGGTATAACATTGGCACATTTACCCCAAAAGGTTGGTTTGTTGCGTCTTTACATCTACGTATATGCTCACGCAACACATCTGGATACATAGACCCAGCTCCAATAAGCCCTAGAGCTCCAGCATTACTTGCGGCAGAAGCTAACCTCCAACCACTATTCCATATCATACCTGCTTGTATGATTGGATATTTGACACCAAAGAGTTCTGTTATTTTATTCGTCATTTATGATTTTATAAGTTTGAATGTTTTTGAAGCATTACCAGATTGAAAAGACATCATATACAAACCAGGAGCCATTGCAGAAATATCCAACTGTCTAGAAGACTCTGTAATATCTTGTTCTAAAACCGACTTCCCTAAAACATCAAAAATTCTTAGTGTAGTAATCTCGTTTGATGACGGTATTTGAATATTCAAAATATCTCTAGCAGGATTAGGATACACTTTAAACTCAAAAAGAGCTTCCTCCTGCAATGATAAACCTAGGTCTAATGCCAATTGAAGGTCTGGTATCCCATACCCAATAAAAAAATCTGGTGTTGTAAATTGAGATGCTGACATGCGCACATAATCTTTAATTTCTTCATTTGTAGCCTGTGGAAAAGCTTGCCATAAAGACGCAATACCTCCGGCCATTATTGGAGAGCTAAAAGACGTACCATTATTAGTTACTATGCTATTCGTATCATCAACAACAAAAGCGGCCACGCCTCGCGCTGCGACATCTGGTTTTTGAGTGGCCTGAAATGCACTTCCTTGAGAACTAAATGTTGCATAATTCTCATCTGCATCTACTGCGGCAATAGTCAAAACACCTGTGGCATCTGCTGGAGCTCCAACTCCACTTGAACCAGAGTTCCCTGCAGATGTTACTACTAGAATCCCCTTTTCATTTGCAATGTTTGCACCTCTAGTTATAAATGTAGTACTCCCATTAAGATCTGCATCAGTATGACTGTAATTAGGGTTTTGATATGTTTTATAGCCAAGAGACGTATTGATGATATGAACACCTAAACTATCACTGCGCTCTGCAGCTTCTACCCAGTACGCTTCTTCAACTGGAGTTTCACTAGACACATCTTCGGTTAAAAACAAATAGTATGAGGCATCTGGAGCAGTACCTACAAATTGATCTTGAATAAAACCAGCCATATTACTCAATACTTTTGTACCATGATCATTGCCTGTAAAAGCATGTACATTATCATCACGTCTCACAAAATCATAACCACCTACTAAATCACCATTATCTCGCAAACGTTGAAATGCTCCCAGAGTATCCACATTTGGAAACCCAGAGTCTAGAACTGCCACAATAATACCTTCTCCAGTATAATCTTGAAGATGCAAGGCATTTGCATTTATCATCTCAACTTGATTTTGAGTATCTCCATAGTTAAAGGACACTTCGGTATTTTCTATCAAAAATTTATCTTCGGAAACATCTACCCTTAACATATTTAGACTCGCATCAGCAAAATCTACAGCAGCAACAAAATCAAAACTATCAACTAGTGCATTGATATCTTCCTCACTTCCTCTAACATAAACGGAATTAAACCACTTTGATTTCGCAAAAACAATGACACCAGTTTCCGGAGCTTTAATCATAGTGATATACCCCTCATTGACTGGCACATCACGCTCATCAATGACAATACCATGTAAGTTTTTTCGATCTATAGACTGTTGTGTAAGAATTGAAATAGGATTATCAATTGAGGCTTGAACATTTTCTTTTTGGTTAAAATAAACCCAAGCATCCTGCTGCGCATAGGCTGCCAACTGAAAGAATACAAAACTAATGAGTAGGATTTTCTTCATAGCAATTCGTGTTACAATTAAAAATGCGAACATTTTTAAGCGTGAGACATTAAGATTTCTTTATTGCAATTTATGAAATTACTCCCGAACCTACTAATTCATCATCCAGATACCATGCAACAAACTGACCTTCAGTTATTGCAGATTGCAGATTTTCAAACTCAACAAAAAGTCCGTTATCTACTTTATGAAGTATCGCCTTTTCTAGTAATTGACGATACCGTATTCTTGCCTTGACTTTCATGGTTTCTCCAACCTTAAGTGCCAAATCTTCGCGTATCCAGTGTAATTCATCACTAGTCACAAACAACGCTCTCTTAAAAAGACCAGGATGTTTTTTCCCTTGACCAGTATATATGACATTATCATCAACATCTGTATCTATTACAAAAAGAGGCTCAACCGTTCCACCCACTGCAAGACCTTTTCTCTGACCTTTAGTAAAATACTGTGCACCTTGATGCTTTCCTACTATTTTTCCGTCGGAAATAGTATAATCTATCTTTTTCGTTAAATAGTGAAGTTCATCAACCTTACTGTCAAAATTTGGGGTTTCAATAGTATAATACTCTTGTTCAGCAGGAATTTCAACAATCACACCCTCTTTAGGTTTCAATTTTTGCTGTAAAAATTCTGGTAATCTTACTTTACCAATAAAACAAAGTCCCTGAGAATCCTTTTTATCTGCCGTTACCAAATCTAATTTGGCAGCAATGTCTCTAACTTGAGGTTTTGTTAACTCACCAATTGGAAATAAGGCTTTAGCTAACTGCTTTTGTGATAACTGACATAAAAAATACGATTGATCTTTATTATCATCAACACCAGCTAATAATTTATAAATAGGTTTACCATTTTTTTCTATCGTACCTTTCCTACAATAATGTCCAGTCGCTACATAATCTGCTCCTAAATCTAAGGCTATTTTCATAAAGACATCAAATTTGATCTCTCTATTACACAGCACATCTGGGTTTGGTGTTCTCCCTTTTTGATATTCATCAAACATATAATCAACAATACGTTCTTTATATTGCTCACTTAAATCTACTGTTTGAAATGGGATCCCTAATTTATCTGCAACCAACATAGCGTCGTTACTATCATCTAACCATGGACACTCATCAGATATAGTTACAGAATCGTCATGCCAGTTTTTCATAAACAAGCCAATAACCTCATAACCTTGCTGCTGTAATGCATAGGCCGCAACACTAGAATCTACTCCTCCTGAAAGTCCGACAATCACTCTTTTCATCTGATAATTATTGTTTTTATTTTATGGTCAGATGAAACATCAACATGCGATTTAATTTGATGTTTCATACTGCAAAATTAAGAAATAAAAATAGCAACAGAAGGGCTGTTGCTATTATAATTATCTATGTATAATTTTACTTTTAGCTATTGTTTATTTGGGTTTTTACTTCGTTTGGTATGATCTTTAGTTTTTACGAGTTTTCCGTTTTCATAATAGTTCCAAATTCCATGCTTTACATCTTTTCTGTATGCACCTTCAGCTTCCAAATCCCCTGAAGCACCATAATATTTACAATCACCATTTAATTCATCATTTTCGTACATGAACTCCTTTAACACGGTACCGTTTTTCGCATACCATATAGATTTCCCATCGAGCTTTCCCTCTTTATAATTTGCCTTTTCAGCAATAGTTCCATCTGGATAAAAAACAAGTTTCTCTCCTTGTAATTTTCCATTATCATTATAAAACTCTGTAGACATTATAGATGCACTTTTATTGTGATAGTATATCCATTTACCAATGTAAAGTTTGCCATTCATCTCCCCTTTACTAATAAGTTTTCCCTTTGAAGACAAAAATATAACCTGAGCTTTATTATTGATATCATTAAATACTTTAGTTGCACTCAAAACACTTTTATTTGTGTTAAGTGTATAAAACTTAAATGTATCTACTTCCTTACCATGTTCAAATTGACCTTCATATCTCAGTTCTTTAGTCTTATCAAAGTACTTTTTCCAAACACCATGCCTTTTATTACCGTTATCAAATTGATTTACAGTTTCTTGAGCATAAATGGTTGAAGTTAAAATTGTTAAAATATATATAAAAATAGAGTGTTTCATCAAGTTTTGTTTAATCATTTAGTAATTTTGTTCGACAATTATTATTTTAATATTAATGTTGAACAACAAAAACTCAAAAAAATGAAAATTATTTCAAAAACAATCAAATTTTTACCGTTATTTTTAATGGCACTAGCCATTACATCATGTAGTGACGATGATGACAACAATGGAGGAGCAGTAGTTCCTGTACAATTAAATATCGTAGACACTGCAATAGCGACTGCAGATTTAAGTAGTTTAGTCGCTGCTTTACAAGCTGCCGATGGAAATTTAGTAAACGTATTAAATGGTAGTGGTCCATTTACAGTACTAGCTCCAACAAACCTAGCTTTCGAAACTTTTTTAAGCGACAATGGTTTTGCTAATTTAGAAGCAGTACCAACAGATGTTTTATCACAAGTATTATTAAACCATGTGATTTCTGCAGATTTATCTTCTACAGATTTAACAGGATTAGGTGCTGGTTACACAAGAACTAATGCTACTGGTGCTGGTGGGAACACAATGAGTATCTATTTTAACACTAGTAATGGTGTGAGATTTAACGATGTATCAAGTGTATCTACTGCAGATGTTAGCGCATCTAATGGTACTGTACACATTGTAGATGCAGTCATTGGTTTGCCAAGTATTGTTGATCATGCTGTAAACAATTCTAACTTTTCAGCATTAGCTGGAGCATTGACTTCTGAAGACCTAGTAACAACTTTACAAGGTGATGGTCCTTTTACAGTTTTAGCACCGATTAATGATGCATTTTCTGACTTTACAAATCCAGACTCAAATGCTTTGTCAAACATTTTATTAAACCACGTACTTGTTGGAGCAATTACTTCAACAGATTTAGTTGGTTTAGGAAACATATACACTAATTCTTTAGCTGTAGGTCCTAATGATAATGCGATTAGCTTATACTCTAATACTGACAATGGTGTTCGTTTTAACGGCGTATCTTCTGTTGCAATTGCAGATGTTATTGGAACAAACGGAATTATCCACGCAGTAGATACTGTAATTGATATTCCTTCTATTGTCACTTTTGCAACGGCAGATCCAAACTTTTCAACTTTAGTCACTGCATTAACGACTTTAACTCCTGATACAGATTTTGTTGCAACATTATCCACAGTCAACGGAACAAGTCCAGCACCTTTCACCGTATTTGCACCAAATAACGCTGCTTTTGACGATTTAGGAACACCTCCTGCCGCAGACGTATTAACTCAGGTATTATTACACCATGTTTTAGGAAATGCAAATGTTACGTCTACAAATTTAGTAGCTAGTAATGGCGCTGCACCAACAATGCTTAACGGACAAGCTATTACAATTAGTTTACCAGGAACTGGAGATAACATCGCAGATGTTACCGATGGTGCAGGAAATACAGACATTGGTATTATAGCAGTAGATGTTCAAGCTGGAAACGGAGTCATCCATGTATTAAACAAAGTGATGTTACCATCAGCAGATTAAATATATTTATAAGTTCGTATAAAATTTGATTAATAGCATAATGTAAATTGTAAAGAACTTATTACAGAAGCCCTAAGATATTCATCTTGGGGCTTTTTTATGCCTTAACATAAGAGTTGCGCCTATAAAACCGTATCGTGTGTACCTTCAGAAATGTGACGGATCAAGAACAAAAGTTGTGTGTTAAGCAAAAATTGTAGTTAATCTAAAAAGAAAGAATTCTACATTTTTGACACCTCTGAATTGAGCTCTAAATGCTTTTATTTTAGCATTGAAAGATTCCGCAGAAGCATTAGTACTTCTATTAATAAAATAGTTTAATATAGAACGATAGTTTACTGTAATTGTATTGGCTACTGTATTAAAGGTTTTAAATCCAGACTGTTCTACATCCTTATACCAATGTGCTAGTTTAGTATAGCCTACCTGTATTGATGTCGTAGTATTAAATATATTTCTAAGCCCTTGAACC
>NZ_AUDE01000036.1 GCF_000425305.1 Psychroserpens burtonensis DSM 12212 | reverse complement strand
TCATCAGTTAAGATTATAGGCTTGGGTTTCAAACAATGTCTATTAATTGCCTTCTGTTGAGCGTGTTCTGGAATATAACTACCAGCTGTACTTCCTCTACTTGGCGTGTTTCTTTTTAACTCTCTTGATACTGTACTTTTATTGACACCAATAATTATTGCTATTTGTGTAATAGTAATTCCTGTCTCTAATAATGCAGAGATTTGATACCTTTGTGACAAGGTCAATTGTTTATAATGTTTCATTCAAAACGAATATAAATATTGAGCCTAAAATAGATGGGGCTAGCCCCATCTATTTTAAATATTCGTGTTGCACTTATAACTTGAACTTAGATTTGAAAGATAAGACGAAAAAGATTTAGATTGAATTTAGATAATGGTAATAATTTCAAAATTTTGATCTCTAAATTGGACCTTATCACCAGTTGTTTTTCCAAGAAGTAGTCTGCCGATTGGTGTATTGGCTGAAATCGCATAAAATTTTTCATGAGCTACTATAAATTCTCCTGCACTCACCGCTACAAAATAATTAGCTTGAGTTGTGTAGGCTATACTTCCTAGTCCAATAATTTTGGTAGATTTAGAAACATCAATCTTAGATAATAATTGATTGACTTTTTGAATTTCTGCCAGTTGCTGTCCTGCCTTTTCTCTTTCTAACTGCAACATAGCACGACCTGTCTCATGCTTATCTCCAGCAGAACTTTTAGTCTCAGAAGTTAATGACTCTTGGATATCGTTGATCGTATGTTGAATGTTTTGAAAACGGTTATCAATAAAGGATTGGCATTGCTTATATAATTGTTCTTTTAGTTTCATTCAAAAATTTTAAAATGGTAATAATACCTATAAGGTTTCAAAACCTTGCAGGATAAAACTAGTGTTTGTCATCGCCTATTGCGTAATTTAATGGTCCAAAATAATTCATTTGTTTCATAATCCATGCTTTCCGGCCTTCAATGTAAGACGTTGCTGGATTTGCTCTATATCTTAATGGATTGGGTAATATTGAAGCAATCGCAGAAGCCTCCCGTTTTGATAAACTAGAAGCCGATTTTTTAAACCAATACTGTGAGGCAGCCTCTGCTCCATATATTCCTGGCCCCATTTCTATACTATTCAGATACACTTCCATAATCCGTTCTTTACTCCAGATTAACTCAATCAAAAACGTGAAATAGGTCTCTAAGCCTTTACGTAACCAACTGCGTTGTGGCCAAAGAAAAACGTTTTTTGCGGTTTGCTGACTTATAGAGCTCGCTCCCTTTAAACGTTTCCCTTTTTTATTATTTTCATACGCGTTTTCAATAGCCTTAACATCAAAACCATGATGCTTCAAAAAGTTTTGATCCTCACTACAAATTACAGCGAGTTCTAAGTTTTTGGAAATATCTTCAATAGGCACCCAATCGTGTTCCCAGCCTTTTTTACTCGCCTCTGTTTGTTGTATGTTTTTAATCATCATCAATGGTGTAATTGGCACAGGTACCCATTTAAAAACAAGAACGATTGTGATAGAAAAGATGAATAACCAAAAGACGGTTTTGAACACAAATTTAAAAATACGTTTGATAAATTTCATGACATGTAGAGGAACAGATGTGCAAAGCTAATCATTGCAAAAGAATTGGTGTATATTAATTATGAGATTAGTGTCTTTGCTTGAATAAGATCTGCTAATTCTTTCCCAATTAAACTCCCAATAGCAACTCCCATTCCTCCAAGACGAACGCCACAATACACGTTATTTGATAATTGTTTTAAGATAGGTTTTTTTTGTTGACCGACGCCCATTATTCCACTCCAACGATGCTCAATTTCAAAAGTTCTATTTGGCAAAATTGTAGTTTTTAATAATTCTTCAAGCTTGTTTTGAATACGAGATGTTTGGTTTAAATTGGTTGTTTCTTCACCTTTAAAATCTAGGTTTCGTCCGCCTCCAAATAAAATACGGTTATCAATATTTCTAAAATAATAATAGCCCTGATCTAAATGAAACGTGCCTTTTATCTGTAAATTATTTATAGGTTTTGTAATTAGAACTTGAGCTCTTGCTGGTTTTACTTCAGAAATATCTAAACTTGAAGCAAAGCCATTTGTAGCAATCAATAGCTTGGCTGTAGAAAACTCAAATTGGTTGGTCTTTACTTTTACTGAATTTTGGTCTTCAGAAAATTCCTCGACAACACTACTATTCAGTATTTTTATTCCCGCACTCAATACTAATTGTGTCAATGACACCATCATTTTTCCAGTATCTATTTGACCTTCAAATTTATTAAAACTTAAATTATCACTGCAGTTTTTAAAACCAAATGAGTTTGATTTAAAGCTGAAAACATCTGCATTAAATAAGGGCTTTAACAATAAATTGACATCTTCTTTTTTAGCTTCACACGCTTCTAATAAACCCTTTGTATTTGAAAACAATTCGTAACCTCCAAGTTCCTGATAATCGATAGCTGAATCCCCTAAAGTAGTTCGCAATAACTGTAGGCCTTCTATGCGCTTTTTGACGAGTTGAAACACCTCTTCTTCTGTGTGTGATTTGAGGTCTTCTATAATTTCACTTAAACTCCCAAAACAAGCAAACCCTGCGTTTTTTGTGCTTGCACCTTGTGGCAACATTCCTTTTTCTAGAATTAAAATTTTAGCTTTAGGAAATCGCTTTTTAAGTTGTAATGCGCAATTAAGTCCAACGATTCCACTGCCAACTATAGTGTAGTCGATGTTAGTGAGCCATGATTTTATTTCCCAATACGATAAGTTCAAAGTTGTTGAGTTGTTGAGTTGTTGAGTTGTTGAGTTGTTGAGTTGTTGAGTAAAAATAGTGAATTTTGGTTTGCTTGGTCTTAAAATTTAAAACTACATTTTAGTGGACACTTCTGTTAGGGATAGAAGCGATATCCTTTTTTGTTTTTACAAAAAAGATTTAGCGGATAGCCTGACGCTTTGAAGCGCTCTGCGAAAAAGGGAAACAGTAAAATACGATATAAACTAACTCTCAATTTTTTAAATAAAAAAACTCCGAAATTGCTTTCGGAGTTAATTGTATTATTGACTAAATAGTTATTCTACAATAATCTTTTTAGTTATTGTATTTCCACCATCGTTTATATTAAGTAAATATATTCCAGCATTAACGGTTGCTAAATTAATAGTCTCATTAAATTCTCCAGAACCATTGTTATACGTCGTATTAAAAACTGATCGACCTCTAATATCAAACACTTGTACATCGACATTATTTGAACTTGCGTTGAACTTGATATTGAATTCTCCGTTGTTTGGGTTTGGATACACTGATAATGTGTTTTCTAAATTTAACTCATCTACGCCTAAACTAACCGTAGTTGTACATAATTCTACAGACCACTCATTCACGACTCCAGTATCTCCATTGAAAAAATCTGCGAATACTAAATTCCATGTACCTGATGGGTTATTACCTGTAAAACCTGTCATAGAACTTGCAGGAGCATACGTACCAGTTGTTGGAGACGCACACAAAATGGCTGGCTCTCCATCTTTAAAGGTAATATCTATATCTTGAAATTGAGCTGTATTACAAGATCTTGCCCAGATATTGGCAAAACCGCCACCATTGGGTGCTTGCAGTTGCATAATTAAATCTCCTATATAAGAATGTGTAACATCTGCGGATACTCTAATGTCTGTAATTGCTGCAGTTTCGGTCACGGTTACAGGAATAAAAACTGGTGTCCCCTGAACATTAGCTCCACCTCCATCTGGAATGTTTGTTGATATTGCTCCGGTTGTATACGTATTACACACAGTTGTAACGGTTGCATTTAAAGAAAAATCGGTGGTGTTAATATTAAAGAAAATATTTCCAACAGACTCTACCATAACTCTACAAAATCCCGAGAACAGACCAGATGGCACTGTAATATCTTGACTTCCGTCGTTTGCTACATTTGTAGCTAAAGTTGTTTCATAGGTAAGACCTCCATCAATTGACAATAAAATATTCACATTAGCTGTGTTAATACCATTAGCTGTCGTTCCTGCAACATCCCAGGTAATTGTTTTCGTCTCGCCAGAACTCCATGAAATACCAGATGAATTTTGTGATGTTACGATAAATGGTCCTGCTGATGCATTTACTGTTGCCAACATAGCACTAACAGCAGTCTGACCTCCATCTGCATCGTTATCTCTTACTGTCAATCTGAAATTTAAATCTCTATTAACCGAAGCTAATTTTTCCCAAGCTGTTGAACCACCAGAATTAACTAAGTCTGACAATTGAGGTATATATCTTGTTGGAGTATTAGTCCCTTTAAAAGATCTTACAATTGGACCTAGAACCGTAGTTTCAGTTGGAGCACCTGTAGGGCCTAAATCGTACTGCTCCCAGGTGTATGTTAAGCTTGCGAGCCCATCATCATCTGTTGCTGACCCTGTAAGCTTATAAGGTGTTGAACTTGGGATTATAAAGTCGCCTCCAGCATTTGAAGTTGGTGCCGTGTTAGGTATTGCTACAAGGGTGGCACATTGACTATTACCATTGGTGATGTTATCAAAAATCTCATCTAAACTTTTTTGGTGAAAATAATCATCACTACTATTTTGGACATTCTGAGGTGCACAGATACCTGCATAAGCCATAATAGTAGAGCCACTTCCGGGCTCGTAAGCATTAGAAGCTGTTCTTTGCGTCAAACAACTTGTGCCTGGTGCATTACCATTAAATGTATGCGGACCACCATATTGATGTCCCATTTCATGACAAACATAATCCACATCGAAAGCGTCTCCAATAGGGTTGGGCAACCCAGTTACACCACGAGCCTTTGAGCTCGTACATGGAGAATTTAAGGCAGCTACACCACCACCTCCAGTACTAAAGACATGACCAATATCATAATTTGGTAAGCCTATATTTGCATTAACGGTTGTTTGGTTTTCATTCAACATTGCAAATCCATCGTCATTAGTATACGGATCGCTATTAACATCTGGACCTAAAAAAATGATACTTGTATTATCAACCATCAACATCGTGACAGATAGTTCTCTTTCATAAACTCCATTAACTCTAGTCATAGTATTTACCATTGCTGCCATCACGCCAGATAGTGTGCCTCCATGAAAAGTAGAGTATTCTACAGTACAGGCGATTGCTAGTCTAAACTCACGCATTATTCCATCATTAGCATTTCTGTTTGTACTTGGACCTACTTCACGATTTACATTATCGTCTACTTCATCAATATAGTCGCACACCCATTCGTCTGAATTATTACCTAAATTAGATTTAGAATATGACATATAATAACTACCATTTTCAGTATATGGATCCACAAAATGAGTTCCTTGTTCAGTAAAGGTCATTGTGTTAATTCCGTTTGAAGTAATACTAAATCGAATCGCATTTATTGGGTTTTCTATGCTTTGTCCAACATAACTGCGCATATTTGGAAATTGTAGTTGTAAAGCCTCTTCCATAATTGGCGCTTCTTTAATCCTGTAAGACTCTAAGTTTCCATTTGCATTTGGAAATTGTACAACTACCTGAGATTGTTCAAAAAATATTTTTCTATTTGGAGCCGATTGTAATGATTGTCTTAGACCTTCAATGTCTAATTGATAAAAATCAGCTTTTGCTGGTTCTACTTTTCTAATAGCGAGTTGGCCTTTTGAGGCTTGATCTTTTGTTATTTTAGTCCAGAAAGATTTGCCCTGCTGAGCAAAACCAGATACTGAGCAGATTACTACTGCCATAAAAACTAAAGTAGCTTTAGTGTAATTTTGTTTCATGTTGTTTATTTCTAGTTAATTAATTGATAAATGTACACCTAGATTTTTAACCTACAAAACATTGAAAGCTAAAATAGTTTATCTTTAAAAGATGAAAGCTTTAGTATTATATATAATGATGAGTCTCTTATTAGCATGTAATGTTAATAAGAATATCTCTAAAGACTCTGTTCCAAGCGACGTAGTTTCTTTGTGTCCCGATGACGGGATCTGTAAATTTGAAGTGTTAGAAAACAAAAAATTCAGTTTAAAAACGGATGAATTTGGTAATGGTTATTCTGAATTAGTTAGTGGAGACAAAACTGTTCTAAAATTCACGTATGACAGAACGACTATACCACATGTTAAGGATGGCAATTATTCTGAAATTATTTATATAGAAATAGAAAACAAAATATCCTCCATAAAATTACAAGACAAAGCAATTGGAGCCGTTAAAGCTGGGTTCTCAAGAATATGCTATTGTAAAGGTCAAACAGGGACTTTTCCAATAAAAGTTGGGTCCTTAAATCTTACGAAGCTTGAAGACGATTCCTATCAACTTATATTCGATTTCACTGTTACTGAAGTTCCGCAGATTATAAAATCAATTAATGAGGCATTTATACTAAAATAAAAAGCGACTAAATTTAGTCGCTTTTATTTTAGTCTTCTTCAATAGGTTGAATTTTGAAATCTTCCATAAATTTAGTGGTATAATTACCTGATAAATAATCTGGATGATCCATCAACTGTCTATGAAATGGAATTGTTGTTTTTATACCTTCAATAACGAATTCATCTAAAGCTCGTTTCATTTTATTAATCGCTTCTTCTCGAGTTTGCGCAGTTGTAATTAACTTAGCAATCATTGAATCGTAGTTTGGCGGAATAGAGTAACCTGCATAAACATGAGTATCTAATCTCACACCATGACCTCCTGGAGCATGTAATGTTGTAATACGTCCTGGTGATGGTCTAAAGTCGTTAAAAGGATCCTCTGCATTAATACGACACTCAATAGAATGTAGTTGTGGTAAATAGTTTTTTCCTGAAATTGGAACACCTGCAGCTACCAATATTTGCTCACGAATCAAATCAAAATCAATAACTTGCTCTGTAATTGGATGCTCTACTTGAATACGCGTGTTCATTTCCATGAAGAAGAAATTACGGTGTTTATCTACCAAAAATTCTACTGTTCCTGCACCTTCATATTTAATATATTCGGCAGCTTTAACTGCTGCTTCACCCATTTTTTTACGCAAAGCAGTCGTCATAAATGGCGACGGTACTTCTTCTGTTAATTTTTGGTGACGTCTTTGTATAGAACAATCTCTCTCTGATAAATGACATGCCTTACCCGTTGAGTCTCCAACAATTTGAATTTCGATATGTCTTGGCTCTTCGATGAGTTTCTCCATGTACATATCATCATTTCCAAAGGCTGCTTTAGATTCTGCTCTTGCAGATTCCCAAGCGTTTTCAAGGTCTTCTGGTTTCCAAACTGCACGCATACCTTTTCCACCACCACCTGCAGATGCTTTAAGCATCACTGGGTAACCCGTTTCTAGAGCTACTTTTTTGCAATCTTCAAAATCTTCGATAATACCTTCGCTTCCTGGTACACAAGGGACTCCAGCTTCAAGCATTGTCGCTTTAGCATTAGCCTTGTCTCCCATTCTATCAATCATTTCTGGCGATGCACCAATAAATTTGATGTCATGCTCTTCACAGATTTTAGAAAATTTAGCATTCTCTGATAAAAACCCATATCCAGGATGAATAGCATCAGCATTTGTGATTTCTGCTGCTGCTATAATATTTGATATTTTAAGGTATGATTCGCTACTTGCTGGAGGACCAATACAAACTGCTTCATCTGCAAACTTAACATGTAGGCTTTCTGCGTCTGCTGTAGAGTACACTGCTACAGTTTTTATACCCATTTCTTTACAGGTTCTAATAACACGTAGTGCAATTTCCCCTCTATTGGCTATTAATATTTTTTTAAACATAACTGTTTTGTATTTAAAATTTCAAATTCCAAATTCCGCATTTTAAGGAATTGTATTTTGGAATCTTAAATTTGGTTATGATGGATCAACTAAAAATAAGGGTTGATCAAATTCTACTGGAGATGAATCATCTACTAAAATCTTAACGATTTTCCCTGATACTTCAGATTCTATTTCATTGAATAATTTCATTGCTTCAATAACGCAAAGTACGTCTCCTTCACTAATAGAAGTTCCTATCTCAACAAACATTGGTTTATCAGGTGATGGTTTACGATAAAATGTTCCAATAATTGGTGATTTTATAGTTATATATTTTGACTCTTCTGACACAGCTGGTGTCTCTGCAACTGGAGTAGCAGATTGAACTGGAGTAGAAGGCATCCCTTGAGCTACTGCTTGATTAACTGGTATTTGTTGAACGTAGGTCGTTGATTCTCCCCTATCATCTCCACCTGTTCTAATGGTAATTTTTATATCATCCATTTCTAATTTAACCTCACTTGCACCTGATTTAGCGACAAATTTGATTAAGTTCTGAATTTCTTTAATATCCATAATTAATAGTCTTATTAGTTAGTTAAAAATTGGTTATGAATTGTATGCCCATTTTAAATAAATAGAGCCCCAAGTAAATCCCCCTCCAAAAGCAGCGAAAATTACTTTATCATTTTTTTTAAGTTGTGATTCGTAATCGTTTAAAAGTAAAGGTAAGGTTGCTGATGTTGTGTTTCCATATTTATGGATATTCATCATCACCTTTGCTAAATCTAAAGACACTCTTTTTGCAGTTGCCTCTATAATTCTCTTGTTAGCTTGATGTGCTGCTAACCACGCAATATCATCGTTGGTTATGTTATTTCGCTTCATGATACGCTCAGTGACATCTGCCATATTAGAAACTGCATTCTTAAAGACAGTTTTTCCTTCTTGAAATAGGTAATGTTTGCTTTCGTTGAATGTGTCTGCTGTAATTGGATATGACGATCCTCCATAGGTTGCCTGAAGAAATTCTCGTCCGTTACCATCACTTCTTAATAATTCATCTTGAACACCTAACCCTTCGGTGTTTGGCTCAAACAAAACTGCTCCTGCGCCATCGCCAAAAATAATACACGTCGCTCTATCCTTATAATTGATAAACGAGGAATTTTTATCGGCTCCTATAAGTAGTATGTTCTTGTATTTTCCTGATTCGATATAACTTGACGCTACAGACATTCCAAACAAAAAACTAGAACATGCAGCTTCCAAATCAAAGGAAAATGCATTTGTTGCACCTATCTCTGTTGCGGTATAAGCTGCAGTTGAAGCAGCTTTCATATCTGGTGATGCAGTTGCAACGATTACCAACTCTATATCTTTAGGATCAATCCCCTTCTTATTAATGAGGTCTTTAGCTGCCTCAATTGCTAAAAAGGATGTCCCTTTACCTTCTTCTTTAAGAATTCTTCGTTCTTTGATACCTGTTCGCGCAGTAATCCATTCGTCATTTGTATCGACCAATGTTTCCAAGATTTGGTTGGTCAATCGATACTCAGGCACGTAAGCTCCTACTCCTGTAATTGCAGCTGTGATTTTACTCATACTAGGTTTTTAAAAAACAGTCTTAGATAGATAAAAAACTCGTCAAAAAAAAGATATGTTTTTAATGAAATTACTAAAATCTAAACGATTATGATGCAAATTAAGTCGTTTTTAAGACTTTGAGAAATTAAACATAAAAAAAACGCTCAGTGATGAGCGTTTTATTATATGCATGCATAATACTTATGCTAAATTTTCCTCTTTCTCAGAGTTATCGATTAATACTTGACCTCTGTAATACAGTTTGCCTTCATGCCAATGCGCTCTGTGGTAAAGATGTGCTTCTCCTGTAGTAGGACAAGTAGCTATAGTAGGTACAGAAGCTTTGTAATGTGTTCTTCTTTTATCTCTTCTTGTTCTCGATATTTTTCTCTTTGGATGTGCCATTTTATATGTTATTTATCCGTTAATAGTTTTTTTAATGTATTCCAACGAGGATCAATCTCCTCTGATGTTTCTTCTTTTTCGCCTAAACTTTTAGGACTTAACTCTTCTAATCTTTTAAGTATGTCTGAATTTAAGGTTCCATCCTCGACTCCTGGATGAATTCTCTTTGCTGGCATTGATAATATGATTAACTCATATATATATTGTGCAACATTAAGCTCGTATTCTCCATGAGGAATGATTAATATATCCTCAAATTCGTCATTGTAAACATCTCCAAAGTTCACTACTAATTTAAATTCACCTTCTACCATTTGGTCATAAGGTTCATTAGTGATGTCACAGTTTACATTTACACTACCTACAATTTCAAAATACAACTCTAAAAAAGTTGATTTTTTTTCAAAAACTAACTCTGCTTTTATATTGACATCATTGAAATCGTCATACTCAAAATACTCAAAGAACTTTTTATCAATCTGATAATCAAAATAATGCTTTTCTGCTTTAAGACCAATAAACGGTATTGTAAATTCCTTCAAAGCCTTTATCATCGCATTTATTTTGAGCCTGCAAATATATTAATTTTAATTAATTAAACTATGGTTATAAACAAAAAATGTTGATAACCTATTTATCTCTTGGCCGCGTTTGTTTTTCTAAGCGTTTAGGTGCCTTTTTTAAAGGGTTTTTAGAATATTCATCATATTCTTGTCTACTATTAAAAATTTCAATAGCCTTAAACACAGCCTCTTTAAATGAGCCATTATCTGCTTCACCTTTTCCAGCAATTTCAAATGCAGTACCATGATCTGGTGATGTTCTTATTTTACTTAAGCCAGCAGTGTAATTTACGCCATGACCAAAGGTAATGGTTTTGAAAGGTATTAGGCCTTGATCGTGATATGATGCTATGATGGCATCAAAGTTTTTATAGTTACCAGAACCAAAAAAGCTATCAGCAGAATAAGGTCCATATACCATTTTATCTTTTATCGCTTCTAAAGTTGGTCTTAATATCTTATCATCTTCTTCACCAATGACACCATTATCTCCTGCATGTGGATTAATGCCTAAAACTGCAATTTTAGGTTTTCTAATTCCGAAATCTTCAACTAAAGATTTATAAACAATATTTATTTTTTCATTTATAAGTTCTGCAGTAATTTGACTAGATACGTCTTTTACAGGTACATGGTCTGTAAGTAGACCGACTTTTAAAGTATCTGTGATCATGAACATCAACGTTTTCCCTCCTAATTTTTCGGCTAAATAATTAGTATGACCTGGAAATTTAAAACTGTCTGACTGAATATTGTGCTTGTGAATTGGGGCCGTAACCAAAACATCAATAGCGTTATCCTTTAGAGCATTCGTTGCTGCTTCTAATGATTTAATTGAATATTCTCCAATCTTCAAATCTTCTTCACCAAAATTGATATTTACATTCTCTTTCCAAACATTGACAATATTAACTTTGCCATCAACAATTTCATCTGTATGATTTATACCATGAAAATTGATGCTGCTCTCAAAGTGTTTTTTAAAAAAAGACATTGTTTTTACTGAACCAAAAATTATTGGTGTACAAAACTCTAACATTCGACTGTCTTCAAAAGTTTTAAGTATTATTTCAGATCCAATCCCGTTAAGATCTCCTATTGAAATTCCTAATTTTATTTTTTTGTCTTTTTCCATTAAGATGTTTTCTAATGTTTGTAATTTTGTAATTGCAAATTTAACCAATTATTCGACACTATGTTTACAGGTATTATTGAAGATTTAGGGATTGTTACAAAGCTTGATAAACAACAAGGCAATCTACATTTAACTGTTAAGAGTACTCTTACTAACGAATTAAAAATCGACCAAAGCGTTGCTCATAATGGTATTTGCTTAACAGTTGTCGCTATTTCTGGTGACAACTATACAGTTACAGCTATCAAAGAAACTATTGATAAAACTAATATTGGTGATTTACAGCAAGGAGATATTATAAACCTAGAGCGCGCTATGAAACTTGGTGACCGCTTAGATGGACATATCGTGCAAGGGCATGTGGACCAAGTTGGAACCTGTGAGAGCGTTAAAGAAGAAAACGGGAGTTGGCTATATAGCTTTAGCTATGATGCCTCGTTAGGTAATGTTACTATTGAAAAGGGCTCAGCAACTGTGAATGGTGTGAGTTTAACTGTAGTGAATTCTAAAAAAAATAATTTTAGTGTCGCTATAATCCCTTATACCTATGAACACACCAATTTTAAGCACTTAAAAAAAGGTTCTAAAATAAATTTAGAATTTGATGTTTTAGGTAAATATATACAAAAGCTCTACCAAGCTAGACTATAGTTGAACCTATGATGCCCCGTAAACACGTAAGTATTAGTCTTTAGAATTCTGAATTGTTTTTTTTATTCCGAAGAAAGCGCCTACAACTAGAGCTAAGGTTGTAAACCCATCAATAGGTAAACCTGGAGGTGGTGGTGGCATTGGCGGAGGCGGATTTCCACCCTGGGCTGCGCATACAAAACTTATTAAAACAAATAAGATTGAGGCTAAAATTTTCTTATTTTGTATTTTCATTAGAGCGTAAATGTATAAAAAAAAAGGTCTTCACAAAATTTAATTACAACACATTATCCTTAAAGCGCATAAATATTCGATGAAATACACTCTTTTAACAAAAAAGTTAAAGTTATACTAATAAAAAAAAAAAACATTTCATAATTTGATCAATGGCCTCAATGATTTTCTAGATACCCTAGGTGACCTTAATTATGGTTACTTTCTGTAAGTAACTCATTATCAAACAAAAAGTTTCATCACTTACAAAATTGGCTTAACGGTGCATTTGATCTAATATTTCAATAACCTCAGCTTTCTTTCTTACTGATACTGGAACATTCTCTCCATTTTTAAGCATTAAATACCCACCATCTGTTTTTATAAAAGCACTTATATATTGTAGATTCACTAAATGGCTTTGATGAATTCTCAAAAACCCAATAGGTTTTAGCAAATCTGCAAAATATTTTAAGGTCTTAGTCACAAATATTTTGCGTCCTTCTTTTAGATGAAACGTCGTGTTATTACTATCTGATTCACAACGAACAATATCCTCTAAGTTGACAATGATAATTTTATCGAGGGTGTGTAACGAAATTTTATTTGGCTTTTTATCTGGCGCCGTTAAGGTGTCTTTTAAAATGGTTAAACGCTCCTTATTAGGTTGTATCTGCAGCTTTGCGCGTTCTATAGCGTCTCCTAGTTCGGCATGAGCATATGGTTTCAAGACATAGTCTATAGCTGCAAACTTGAATGCTTTAATAGCGAACTCATCACTAGCTGTTACAAAAATAATTTTTGATTTTAACTCCGGAAAAATCTCCAACACGTCAAACCCTGTGCCATCTCCCAACATAATGTCTAGGAACAATATATCTGGCTGATCCTTGCCAAGCACTTTAGCTGCCTCTACCACGCTTTGTGCTGTATTTATAATTTTTATATCTGGATGATGGGTTTCAATGTCACTTTGTAAAAGCTTCATTGCATCTATCATATCTTCTACTATGATTGCTGTCAACATAATTAATAATCTGTTTCTAATGGAATTTTAAACACAATAGTCGTACCTCCAATACGTCCATCCTTAAGTTTTATTTCAGACATCTCTAAAGCATTTTTCCCAGAAATGGATTCTAATCGCTCTTTGGTCACAGTTAATGCCATAGATTGGTGATCTGTTTTTTGTTTATGCTGCTGCGAGCTGAATATACCAATACCGTTATCTGTAATTGTAACTTTTAAAAACTTTTTATTATTTGTAAACTCTACTTTTAGCTCTCCCTGTCTTGGTCCTTTTAGAATGCCATGTCTTATAGCGTTTTCAATGAATGGCTGTATGAGCATTGGTGGTATTAGGATTTCTTCGGCATCTAAATCTGTTTTCAAATCAATACGGTACTCAAACGGTTTTTCGGCCATCAAGCGTTCTACTTCTATATAATGGCGTATGGTTTTAATTTCTTGATCTAGAGAAATCGTTTCTTTTCTTGAATTTATTAATGTTTCTCGCAGTAATGTTGCAAAACTATTAACCGTTTCATTCATTTTGTCAAGCTTTGTTGGTGCCATTGCTTTTATCCCATTGAGCACATTAAAAATAAAATGCGGATTCATTTGTAAACGCAGCGCCTTTTGCTCTAAGGTTAGTAAATGATTCTCAAGTTCTAATCTCTTTTTATCTTCAGAATTTTTTCGTTTTAAACGTTTTATATATTGATGGACGAAAAAAACGAGTACTAAAATTACAGCTCCAATTAGTAAGCCCTGAAACCATAGTTTTTTATATAAGGGACGTTCAACAAAAAACGGAAACTTTAAGATCTCACTCTCTTTCCACCTATGGTTTCTAGACTGAACAAAGAAATTATGATCTCCAAAATTAAGCTCTGGTAAATCCTGTGAATTATTTTTAGACCAAGGGCTCCACTCATTATCATTTAATTTATAACGGTATTCAACACCATTTGGGTGATCTAAATCTACCGTTTTAAACGAAAAACTCATTTGCCTTTGATCTGGATTCAATTTTAAAACGGTATTAAAATTAGCCTCTGTAGCTGTAATCGCAGCTATACTCTCAAACTCTACTTGAACGTCTTCTAGAAATAGCTTAGGTTTTTCGGTGTCACGAGCGATTTCTGTTGGTTGGTATTCTGTTAACCCATAAAGCGCACCAAACCACAAATGACCATTTTCATCCTTATCTACTGCATTGAGACAGGTTTCAACACCCAAAAACCCGTCATTTCTTCCAAAGAAAAAAGCATCTTTTATACTATTATCTTTATCTAGTTCTAATTTATCAACGCCTCGTTCTGTTCCAACCCAAAGATAATCTTGGTCATCAAAAATAAGTTGATATATATTTTCTGAAGTGCTTTTTTTTGCGCCTTCTAATTTTTTAAATGAACTGAAATCTTCGTCATTAGACCACCAAATACCTTTTCCTGCGGTACCTAAATACAGTATTTCCTCTTTAAAAACTATTGCGTTAATTGCTGTATTTCGCTTTAAAACCGCACCCAAATGTGAAACTTTATTATTAAAAATAAAGCCTAAATGTCCGTTTTTGGTCGCATACCACAAACGGTTATCTTCATCTTTAACCATGTCTTTAATATAAAGATCTGCAATACCCTCTGCTGTGGCAAAAGTTTTTAAAACCTGTAAACTATCTGTTTTGGGATTGTAATTAAACTCTACAATTCCGCTAGAGTAAGTCGCTGCATAAATAGCATCACTTGTTACCTGTATTTTTCTAATCCAATCAAACGGAAACCCATTATCTGTATTTAGAACTTTAGTGATCTCTATTGCCTTCGGAAATGTAACCATTGTATTTTTTATGGTATCAATTGCAATAGAGTCTCTAATCGTTTTCCCTTTAAAGAGCACTCCTCTGCCATCAGATCCCGCCCAAATGTTTCCGTTTTCATCACTGGTAATGGTTTTTATTTTCACTTCGGAAAACGCTTCGGGAATATCAATATCATGAACGCCATAATTGTCAATTCGTATCAAGCCAGCTTCAGAATTTGAAATCCATATCGCCTTGTTGCTATGATGAACTGCATAGACGCGATTTCCATTGAGGCCTGTTTCAATATTATAATGTTTAAAACTATTTTGAAAATATTTATACAATCCCCCTCCAGAAGTTGCGATCCAAATGTTAGACTGTTTGTCTTTAAAAACTTGTCTCACATGAGGAACAGATACACCGTTGGTTGTATTAAGCACTAAGATTTCTGACCAAGACTTTGTATCTATTACAGACACACCATCATGCTGTGTCGCGACCCAAATTTGATTATTTATAAGTGTAGTACTATTAATTCTTAGTGGCTCACGAATGAGTATCTGGTCCTCAAAATCACGAGAATCAAATACAATGGTACCATCATTAAATGTTGATGCTATAATTTTATTCTCAAAACCAATTATAGATTTAAAATCACCACTTTCTAACTTCTCTATGTGGTCAGGAACTGAAACTTGACCATCAAATTTCCAAAGACCGTCTTGAGTTGCCAACCAATAATTATTATCAAAATAAATAAGATCATTAGCCTTAACAGTATCTATATCTCGATGCAGATTTGCTTTTTTTACTGATAAATTTTCATCAATGACGTAAACGCCTTTAATGGTCAATACTACAATTTGATCCTCAAAAACGGACATCTTATTAATTTCTGGAGTATCAATAGTTAAGAACTTATTTTTTAGTTTAACTGAGAGTCCGCGTTTTGTTCCAATATATACCGTATCATTTTTAGTTGTGATTGCATTTATATAATTAGACACTAAACCATTAGTCTCATTATAAACCTTAAAGGTTTTTCCATCAAAACGCGCTAATCCTCCGCCTTGTGTCCCCAACCACAAATAGCCTTTATCATCTTGAGCTATCGCATACACTTGAGATTGCGGTAAACCGTCTTCTAAAGTTAAGGCTTGAAGTTGCTTGTTTTGAGAATTTAGGGTGAGTGAAATTCCGAAGAACAAAAAAAAGAGTTTATATAGTGTTATAGGTTTCAATATGGACTTCATTTATAAATGCAACTTACAATTTTGAATGCATTTTTTTATACTTCTAGTATTTCTATTTTTTGTTTATTCTAAGTGAATTTTAAAATGAACGTTAATAAATTTAAATTATATCTTCTTTAGATAAGACAGAAAATATAAGTATAGCCCTAGTTAGCGTTCTATTTTATATTGAAATAAAAAGGGGCTAGAAGCCCCTTCAATAGATTGTTTCGAAGTTTATTTGGTCTGACATGAAAAAGCGCTGCAATCCTGAAGAGATACAGCGCTAAAAACAATCGCTAAACATCAATTTACTAACTCTTTATTTGTTTTCGAATTCGCAGGATACTGCATAATTATCTTGTTGTAATTCTATTTTTTCTAAGGCGACTAAGGTTGTCGTTTGCATCAATTTATTGTTTTTAAATACAATATAAGAGTTGCTGCTTGTCACGTCGCAGCTTTCACTATCTGGATTACATAATGTAATCACATCTGTACCATAGGTGTTCTCTTGTTTATTGATAATACTCACCAAATCGTGTGTTAAGAATTCTGACTTTACATAGATCTTGTCTATTTCTTCTCCATTTTTTACTGCTCTAATTTGGAAACACTTGTAGCCCTTATAATCAACTCCTGCTTCGCCGAACACGAATTTAATTTCTGGATTCATCTGGCTTACCATTGTTTTTTGTGAAATGAGTCCGCCCCAAATCCATCCTACTTGTGGTCCCATTTTTATTTTATAAAACCTACTGGTTACACCATTAATAATTTGTGAACGCTCACTTTTTGCTAACAACCTCACATGGGTTCCTATTGAAATCGTTGTTAGTTTTTCACACTGTACAGAGGCACAATCTCTAAGTGCAACATCATCCCCTAACAGGTATTGTGACGCCTTTGCTGCTGAATTGGTGTAGACCTCAAATTCTACTTCTTGATTTTGAGCATAAATATCTGAAGCGATAAATAGCATTGCAAGAATCATTACTGCTTGAAAAAGTTTAGATACTCTTGTTTGTGTGTTGTTTTCTTTTTGGGTATTCTTTAAAGTCTTCATAATATTTTGTTTTATGGGTTACACTATTTGTTTGATACTTTAAAGATATATGGAGACTTCAATAAAATTTGGACGCTTCTAGAATTCGTAGGCAAGGGTTTAGAATTCGTTAAAAAATAGGTTTAGAAATTGAAAAACCTTCGAAGAGGAAGGTTATAAAACTGTATTTTAATTCTATTTATAAGAAGTTTAACGCTAATTGATATGTAATAGGTTAAGAAAGGACAACGCACTACTACCATTAGCTTTTAATATCTTTTGATAGTTCAACTTTTTCATATGCCAACTTCACCTCAACTTCTCCATATTTACGCTCTAGACGTCTTATAGTAAAATGTGCAGTTGCCATTTTTTGAAAATGATCTACAAATACATAATTTAAACTACCACCTCCAATAGCACCAACTATAGGGAGTGCTTGTGCTAAAAATTTTTCGCTAATTAACAGGCTTAATCTGGTTGCTATTTTAGATATGAAATTACTCAGTGCGCCAGATCCTAGTGTACTTGCGCCTTTTACGAAAGTATCTAACCCTAGTTTTACACCAGTGGCTGAAACGTTGCTCAACGCCGAATTTAATGCGATACGCGTCGTATAGTAACTGGTTTCGAGACCGTCATCATCGTTGGACTCTCCTCCCAATGCAAATACCTCGAGACATGACATTTGCCCCTCTAAGGTATAAATATTTTCACCTTCACTGCGTGCAATATCCATAATGGTGCGCATTAGAAACTTGGTAGTGATTGTTAATTCTGACGCAAAAATCGCAGTTCCAAAGCCTGTAGTGGCTCCAAAAAACCCGCTAAGTGCTCCACTACTAGTAACAATGCTTTTATAAATTATTTTAGATGGCTTTCTAAAAGTTTTGTTTTTTTGAATCGTGATTAAATTAGCTTTAATAACTTTTAATAAAGCAGTCTGCGTCATACTTTGCAACTTAACTACCACTTTTTCTGGAACGAAAGTAATACCCGTTTCTAGGGTGTCACCAATTTTATTGATGTTTCGCATTGCCCAACTTATATTTTGCATGTTGGATTTTGCTTGCTTTAGAGCCTCTAAATCTTTAGGTGTTATGGGATTTATAATTAATTTCAAGTGATTAGATCTGGGTTATATTTTAATATTATGATTCTACTTAAAAGCTACATGTTGTGCTAATACTTGTCGCTCAATATAAAAAATGTTACAGGAATGTTATGAGATAAGCTGCTCAAATCCAAATTAAAAGAAGTCTCTATTGCCTTGATTAAAGACAAATCTCAGTTTTATTAGGAAACCGTTCGACAGAAAGAAAGGAGATTTACACCCCTATTATCGTGAAGCTCTTTAAGACGATAAAGAACCCTCTAGATCTCTGAGAATATAATTGAGATATATACAACATATGTTATATATATCCTATATTTGGGTGTATATATAACATATGTTGTATATACTATTGTTGCCAACAATATGAAAAACAGCCTCATAACATTAATAATTCTTTTGTTTTTTCAATTTATAAATGGTCAAGAAATTGATTTATCAAAATGGAAAATCGATAGTTTACCTGTTACTCTGAAAAAGTTGAGTGAAGCTAATAACTCGAAGTTACATTGGTCTTTCAGTAGATTAAATGACACAATAAGAATTGTAGAAAATACTCACACTCGAATTAATGGAGACAAATTGCCTTTCCCAATTGATAGTATCAAAAACATAAGTGGTACAAAATATATTAAAACCGTTTTTAATGGTTATTTAATTGGATATAATCGTGGTGAATTTGGAGGTGGATTAAAGTATGTATCGTTATATAATGATTATGGTTATCATGTAGAGCTAATAAATAAAAAAGAAGAATGGAAATATAGTTATGTTTCCAGAAATGTTCGTGAAATTTTTGAATTTAATGGTAAAATCTATGCATTGAGAGGATTGGCTCACATGACACTTAATAATGGAGGACTTTATGAAATAATTTTTAAAGATGGGAAATGGAGATATCAGTACATTTCTACTTTACCTGGAACACCAAGTATTGTCTTTGAATATAATAATTTAGTATATATTGTTACAACAGAGCATATTTTAAAATTTGATGAACTGGGTAATCTTAATACAATTTTGAAATCACCTTTTTATTGGGGTTCATTGTATCCTACAAATGCCTTTATTAAAGACAAGGATATTTATTTAGCAATGAGAAAAGGAATATTGATTATCAGAAACTTTCAAATTAAGCCCAGTTATGAATGGTACATAAAATAAATACTGTTGGCAACAACGTGTATAATTAATTGCTTGGTTCTCGCCTACTTGGAAATTCCTTCGGTATTTCCTCTGGTTCGTTTTCTTTTACTATTTTAGTTGCTTAACCACGCAACTCCTATGTTTGTAAAAGAAGTTAATTCATATATAAATTTAGCAATAATAAAGTGAAAAAAGTGAGAGTACACACGCAACTAAATAACTCTAGAAGTATATTGTTGGTTAGAAATCACCTCACTTTTTTTATATCTTTTAGAGTTTGAACAGAATGTAAGGAATAATTAGTCAAAGTTATATCCAGAATATCCAACTAGGAGAAAAAACGAGGAAAGATAGTCACTTTATATGCTATTAAAAATCATGTAAAATGAAAGAAGTCTTAAAACAAGTGTTGGGCGTTGACGTAGCTCAAAAAGAATTAGTAGTAACTTTAGGGAA
>NZ_AUDE01000035.1 GCF_000425305.1 Psychroserpens burtonensis DSM 12212 | reverse complement strand
ACTTCTTTAGTGGTTTTATCTAACCATCTACGTCGTTTAACATGCAAATAGACGGTATTACCTCTTAATGGAAAGTCTTGGATAGTGGCTTGTTTATGGAACCCATGTGCAATTAATTCTCGGGAAGTTTCTTCTTTAGGGGCGCTATTGCGTTCTTCAAAATAAAGATGCATTACTTCATCTTTCTTGGTATGGCTAATCAAATCGAAGTGGGTTATTAAAAATTCAGGAAGAATAAGCTTAAGCAGTTCTTGATAGTTGTCCAAAATACTCTTTTTAACAAAAATCGGAATCTATTTTTAATTATCAAACACAACTTTTAGGAATGATCCATAAAAAGTCTAGGCGGCATAAAAAAATCATCCAACCAAAATTAGAGATATAAACAGTAGACTTTCTAGCATATTTTTTACTTAACTGCAACAACAAGACATCTCTTATACAAACTTTTTAGCCATACTACATAACAAGTGACCACCAACCAATATTGAAAAAGTATTACCTATAATTCTCATACTCACCAATAGGATGATCTTCATAAAAATCATCAAAAGTTTTTGTCGTGGAGTAATTATCCTTTAAAACCTTATAAACCATAATTAGAAGAAATACTTGACCAATGCAAGTCAGATAAAACACCCAATTAAGTGGCGTATTTAGACCTACTAAAGCGGTTACTAAAACTAAGAGAAATGTGGTTAGCGCCACATAGAACATGACAGGAATTTTCATAACGCTTTTTATTTACAAGATACTAAATATCAAATATTTAAAAAAATTAACACTTATAAAATGATGTTAATAGTTATGCCACAGAAAATCTAACCACCAAACCTTCATTACTTCGCACATTAAAGACTCTATCATCTTCAAAAATGAGGTATTGACCTTTAATCCCAACGAGCTTACCAGTATAACTTTGCTCCTTCTCAATGTTTAGACTTTTAGGCTTTTCAGGATATTTATTTACAGGAAATATAATATTCGTTTCTTTATTAGAAGCAATAAAATATTCTAAAGCTTCTTCGGGAATATAGCCTTTTAAACGATCTCTCCATTCTGTTAAACTTTCATCCTCAATATCGTTCTTCAGCATTTTACGCCAATTAGTTTTATCTGCAACGTAATTTTTTAATGCGACTTCTGTAATTCCGGCAAGATAACGATTAGGCGCCTCTACAATTTCAATGGCTTCATGAGCTCCTTGATCTATCCATCGGGTAGGTACTTGCCCTTTTCTGGTAACACCAACTTTAACATTGCTAGAATTGGCCAAATACACAATATGTGGTTGCAACTGCACTTTCTTTTCATATTCTAAATCACGATCTTCTATATCTAAATGTGCGGTGCTAAGTTCTGGTCTCATAATCCAATCACCAGCTTGAGGAATATCGAAAAAATCATCTTTACAGAAGCCTTGACGATAAATAGGCTTCTCTAATCCACATTTTAAACACTGGTGTTTTACGAACTCCATTGTGATGGTTTTATCGAGTAACTGATTCATATTCAGGAAGTCATTTTCTAAGATCAAATAATATTGAATAGGCTCAGCAAACTCCGTTTGCATCTTTGTTAAAACACCTTGGTAAAACATATAAAAAAAAGTATTATTTTTAGACCAGAAAGATAAAACAAAAATGCCGATTCCGTTAGTAAATTCTATTGCTTCATGGTTTTTAAAAAAGCGATTTCATCAAATTGAATTGTTTTTAAAATACCCAAATGAAGTCCAGAACGAATTACTTTTTCAACTCCTAGCGACTGCAAAGGATACTGAAATTGGTAGAAAGCACGAATTCAGTACCATTACCAATTACAAAACCTTTTCTGAGCGTGTCCCTATTTCTAGTTATGAAGAGTATCAAAATGTAATAGGACGCTCTCGCCAAGGTGAACACAATATCTTTTGGCCAAATCCAATAAAATGGTTCGCAAAATCTAGCGGAACAACGAATGCTAAAAGTAAATTTATACCAGTAAGCACAGAGTCTTTAGAAGATTGCCACTATGCAGCAAGTAAAGATTTACTATGTATGTATCTTAATAATAATCAAGACTCACAATTATTCACAGGTAAAAGTTTACGCTTAGGTGGAAGCAAAGAACTCTATAAAGAAAATGGAACAGCCTTTGGAGACTTGTCTGCTATTTTAATTGACAACATGCCATTTTGGGCTGAGTATAGCAGTACACCCAGTAGCAAAGTATCCCTAATGAGTGATTGGGAACATAAAATGCAAGCCATTGTTGAAGAGACCCGAGATGAAAATGTCACCAGTTTAGCTGGCGTACCTTCATGGATGCTTGTTTTACTTAATAATGTATTGGATGCTACAGGAAAAGATAGCTTGTTTGATATCTGGCCAAATCTAGAAGTTTATTTTCATGGTGGTGTCAGTTTTGTGCCCTATGTAGATCAATACAATGCGATTTTACCAAAATCTGATTTTAGATACTATGAAATTTATAATGCTTCGGAAGGATTTTTTGCCATCCAAGACCAAAATAGTAGCAGTGAATTATTACTTATGCTGGATTATGGTATCTTTTATGAGTTTATCCCAATGGATACATATGGAACTTTAGAGCAAAGGGTCATTCCTTTAAGCGATGTTAAAGTTGGCAAAAATTACGCAGTGATAATTACGACTAACGCAGGACTTTGGCGTTATAAAATTGGAGACACTATTAGGTTTACCTCTATTAGCCCCTATCGCATTAAAGTATCTGGTCGCACCAAACACCATATTAACGCATTTGGTGAGGAGTTAATTATTGAAAATGCCGAAGATGCCCTTAGAGAGGTTTGTAATTGCACGCAATCTGAAATTGTAGACTACACTGCTGCTCCTATTTTTATGAAAGGCAGAGATAAAGGATCACACGAATGGCTAATAGAATTCAAAACACCTCCAAACGATATCAAGGCTTTTAATGAATTATTAGATACTACACTCAAATCACTAAATTCAGATTATGAAGCTAAGCGTCTTAATAATATGACTTTAAATATGCCAACAGTTCACATTGCTAGAGAGCGCTTATTCTATGATTGGCTAAAGTATCATGACAAGCTAGGAGGACAACACAAAATACCAAGACTGTCTAATAGCAGAGAATATCTTGATGAATTATTACAATTGAATACAGTGTCATAGTTTTTTCTGTAATAACGATTACTAATTCTTTTGAAAATTGGCTTAGACTATAGTTTCTGCGCATAAAAAATAGTGGTTTATAAAATAAATCCGATAAACAACAAGGTATTTTCCCACACAACGAGAATAAACTAGCATTCATCCAAAAGTGGTTAAAACCATTTTTTTTATGAAACTAATGCACTTATATTTACGAAGTCTTATCCATATAAGCGTATTTAATCGCTCATCATAAGATTTAAATTAGACTTAAAGAATTCAAAATATTGTTAAGCAATATTAGTTATTAAATCCAATAAAAAAACCACTCTCGGGAAAAGAGTGGTTTCTTTTTGCTTAGAACTTATCTAAACTTTTTTATTTTAAATAAAAAATCTAAGACACAGCTTTCAACTTTTTGATTGTTGATTTAGATAATTTACGTTCGGCATACGATCTTGTTACATTCAATTTATCATCATTATTGCTTGGCATTTCAAACATAGCATCTGTTAAAATCTCTTCACAAAGTGAACGTAAACCTCTTGCTCCTAACTTGTACTCAATAGCCTTAGTAACTATAAAATCTAATGCACCTTCCGTTATAGTCATGTCTACGTCATCCATAGAAAAGAGCTTTTTATATTGCTTAATTATGGCGTTCTTAGGTTCGGTTAAAATTGCTCTCAATGTATCAGCATCTAAAGGATCCATGTATGTTAACACAGGAAGACGACCAATGATTTCTGGTATCAATCCAAAATCTTTTAAATCTTTTGGTATGATATACTGCAACAAATTATCTGCATCTGGCATTTCATCATCGTTAGACGCTGCTTTATAACCAATGGCTGCCATATTTAAACGTTTAGAAATCTTTTTATCGATACCATCAAACGCTCCTCCAGCAATAAATAAAATATGTTCTGTATTAACTTCTATAAATTTTTGGTCTGGATGTTTTCGTCCTCCTTTTGGTGGCACGTTAACAACCGTTCCTTCCAATAGTTTCAATAAGGCTTGTTGCACGCCTTCACCAGAAACATCTCTAGTAATAGATGGATTATCACTCTTACGGGCAATTTTATCAATCTCATCAATAAAAACGATTCCTTTTTCTGCCTTTTCTAAATTGTAATCTGCAGCCTGCAGTAAACGCGTTAAAATACTTTCTACATCTTCTCCTACATATCCTGCTTCAGTCAATACTGTTGCATCAACAATAGCGAGTGGCACATTTAACATCCTAGCGACTGTTTTTGCCATTAAGGTTTTACCTGTACCTGTCTCACCGACCATGATAATATTTGATTTTTGAATTTCAATATCATCTTCACTTGGTGGTTGCAATAAACGTTTGTAATGGTTATAAACTGCAACAGACATTACTCTTTTTGTATATTCTTGACCAATAATATATTCATCAAGAAACGCTTTTATCTGCTGTGGTTTTTTAAGCATTAATTCTGAAGATAATTCTTCATTACCAGACTGCTTAGATTCTTCTATAACAATACCATGCGCTTGTTCTATACAACGATCACAAATATGAGCGTCTAAACCTGCTATTAATAAACTGGTTTCGGGCTTCTTCCTTCCACAAAACGAACATTCTAATTCTTCCTTTGCCATACATCATTTTAAAACTTAATATTTCCGAAAAAAAATTAAGCGTATTTAATTTTATCCTCTTGATAGGACTTCGTCTATCATACCGTACTCTTTAGCTTTATCTGCTTTCATCCAATAATCACGATCACTATCATCATAGATTTTGTCGTAATCTTGCCCTGAATGCTTACTAATAATATTGTACAATTCTTCTTTAAGGATTAAGATTTCACGTGCTGTAATCTCAATATCACTTGCCTGACCTTGAGCTCCTCCTAAAGGTTGGTGAATCATCACACGCGAATGTGTTAGGCCACTGCGCTTTCCTTTTTCTCCTGCACATAATAATACTGCTCCCATAGAAGCTGCCATTCCTGTACAAATCGTTGCGACATCTGGCTTAATTAATTGCATTGTATCATAGATACCTAAACCTGCATAAACACTTCCTCCCGGAGAGTTAATATAAATTTGAATGTCCTTAGAGGCATCTGCACTTTCTAAAAACAGCAGTTGTGCTTGTATAATATTTGCAATTTGATCATTAATTGCTGTGCCCATGAAAATAATACGATCCATCATTAAACGTGAGAATACATCTAGTTGAGAAATATTTAACTGACGTTCTTCAATAATGTATGGTGTCATATTGGTAGGGTACATGCTACTCACAATTTTATTGTAATACATGCTGCTTATCCCTTGGTCTTTTATTGCGAATTTTTCAAATTCTTTTCCGTAATCCATATCTCTTTTTCTGAAATTTTATTGTGAAACAAAAAAGCGTAAAACTTATATAGTTCTACGCTCAAATATAGTAATTATATATATAATTTTAGCTGTAGAACTCTTTTACGAAATCATCGTAAGTTATTTCTTTTGTCTTTAAGTTAGCCTCTGTTTTGTATAGGTTTAACAGTTTAGCACTCATTAATTGTTCAGACAAACGCTTCACTTCATCTTTATTAGATAAAATTCTTGCTGCAATGCCGTCTAATTCTTCATCACTAGAATTCATTTGACCAAATTGTGCCATTTGCACTTTAATCATTTCTTTAGCATGAGCTTGTAAATCTTCAAATTTAACTTGTAAATCGTGCTTCTCAATTAATTTACCTTCAATTAATTGATAACGCATGCTTTTTTCTGACTTTTCGTACTCTTCTTTAGCTTGATCTGCATCCATTTCTGTCTCACCTGCCGTTCGCATCCATTTTTGTAAGAATGACGCTGGTAAGTCAAATTTTGTATTTTCTACTAAATTTTCTGTAACATCATTTAATAGTTTTTGATCGCCTTGTTGTAAAAATTGCTTTTCAGAATCTTCTTTGATCTTATCTTTCAATTCTGTTACTGATGTCACTGTATCTTTACCAAAGAGTTTATCAAATAACGCTTGATCTAAATCTGCTAATTCTCTTGTGTTGATTTCACTAATTGTAAAATTAACTTCTATATCCAAACCATGTGCATCATCATGAGATACTTTTAAAAAGTTCATTACATCATGATCATCATTAAATAACTTCTTCGTTTTTAATGTCACGACATCACCAACCTTCGCGCCTATAAACTGCTTCTCTGTTGCTTTACCTTTGAATTTATCTAAGGTAATCCTGGTAGCGTTATTAATTGCTTTCTCTTCGTTTTCAAAAACTCCTGTTATCTCTGAGTCTTTAGAAACTTCCTTTTGTGAAATTATTTTGCCATATTGTTTTCTAATATTCACTATTTGATCATCAATCATTTTTTTATCGGCTACGATATTGAAATGTGTGATGGCTTTTTTACTTTTTAAGTTCACTTCAAAATTAGGTGCTAGACCTAATTCAAATTCAAAAGAAAAATTATCTGATCCCCAATCTAAATCATCTTGAGGTTTTGGCAACGGGTTACCTAAAACATCTAATTTCTCTTCAGTTAAATAGTTGCCTAAAGCATCTTGTAAAAGCTTGTTAACCTCATCTACTAATACAGCTTTACCATATTGCTTTTTTACCATAGTCATTGGCACATGTCCTTTTCTAAAACCAGGTATGTTAGCAGTTTTACGGTAATCTGTTAATATTTTCTCTACTTGATCGCTATAATCTTCTTTAGCGATATCTACTTTTACAACTGCATTTAATGCATCGATGTTTTCTCTTGTGACGTTCATTTTAAATCATATCAAAATTGGGCTGCAAAAATACGTATTTTTTTGCAACTCAACAATTGTTTAACTGCTGTATATCAGACTATTTTTTCTTATCCTCCAAAAGGGAATACGCAATAGATTGACAGATGGATAATAAGATACTAAACAGTAAGGCTATCCAGAAACCATTAACTCCAAAACCATCAATAAAGTTATCTGCTAACATAATGATACACGCATTGATAACGAATAGAAATAATCCCAACGTCACAATCGTAATTGGAATCGTTAAAATAACAAGAATAGGTTTCACAATAAAGTTGAGTAGTCCTAATACAATGGCGACAATAAGTGCAGCGACAAAACCGGTCACTTCTGCACCTGGCAGAAAATGCGCTAAAAACATTACAATTCCTGCAGTAACGATAAGTCTGATTAATAAGTTCATATTTATAAGATTTAATTGATTAGTCCTTTAAAGTAATAAATTTAATCACAGCCTCATAAAAATCTGTTGGATTTTCGGCATGCAACCAATGTCCTGCGTTGCTTATAGTTTCTATTTCTGCAAGCGGAAAGTGTTGCTTTATGAGTTTTTCATCTCCTGCCATCACATATTCACTTCTATCACCTCGCAAAAACAAGGTGGGCTTTTCAAATTTTGAATGGATAGGCAAGGCTTCTCCAACTTCAGAAACATGATCTTTTAAAATCTCAAGATTCATACGTAATGCAAGCTGCCCTTTTTCTATCCAGTATAAATTTTTAAGCAAGAACATTCGCGTTCCTTGTTCTTGAACGTATTTTGATAATTGCTGATCTGCTTCTCCTCTACTTTTTACTTCAGAAAAATCTAAAGCAGATAAACCCTCCAAAATAGAATCATGATGGACTGGGTAAAAACGCGGACTAATATCTGCTACCAATAATTTAGATACCATTTCCGGATATTCTGTAGCGAAAAGCATTGCTGTTTTTCCACCCATAGAATGACCTAAAAGAATAATATCTTCCAGGTTATGTTCGTCACAATAGGCTTTTAAATCTTCAGCTAAAACTTCATAGCTAAAGTCAGCATCGTGGAAACTCCTACCATGATTACGTTGATCTACAAGATGCATTTCAAAACCCGCTTCACTGAATTTGCTCCCTAATGTTTTCCAATTATCACTCATCCCTAAAAATCCATGGAGGATAATGAATGGCTTGCCTTGTCCTATTATTTGAGAGTGTAATGTCATACTTTAATTTATAGCCTTAATAATGAGATTTCTCACGAGTGTTCGAAATGACAACAAAAGATTTAATTATTTTAGTCGTTGCAAATACATCTGTACTACATTTTCAATCCCTAAGTACAAACTTTCTGAAATTAAAGCATGACCAATAGATACTTCTAATAATCCAGGAATATTTTCTTTAAAAAACTTGATATTATCTAAAGATAAGTCATGTCCTGCATTAACACCAATACCTAACTCGTTTGATAATTCTGCAGCTTTAGTAAACGGCTTAATTGCTTTTTCGTTTCCTAAACTATATTGATGAGCGAAACTTTCGGTATATAGTTCTACACGATCTGCTCCTATTATTTTGGCACCTTCTATCATTTCTAAAACGGGATCTACAAATATTGAGGTACGTATTCCGTGAGATTTAAACTCAGTTATAACTTCAGTCAAAAAAGCCTTATTTTTTATAGTGTCCCAACCAGCATTTGACGTTAAAGCATCCACTGCATCTGGCACCAAAGTCACTTGCGTTGGTTTCACCTCTAGAACTAAATCCATAAATGATTTTACAGGGTTCCCTTCTACATTAAACTCTGTATAAACTTCTGACTTTAAATCTCGCGTATCTTGATAACGAATATGTCTCTCATCTGGCCTAGGATGAACAGTAACACCTTGTGCTCCAAAACGCTGCACATCTTTAGCAAACTGCACTACGTTTGGTGTGTTACCACCTCGAGAATTTCTTAACGTAGCAATCTTATTAATATTTACACTTAACTTAGTCATATATTCATAATTTACAGATACAAAAATACAAACAACTTCATGCTTATTGTGGTTATTTTTAATTAATTTGCAATAGAATTAAACAAGAATATGCCACTACAAGAATACATCATAAACGATATAAAACCGCTCAATATTAACGAGAAGGTTAGCGATGCAAAACTCCTCTTTAATGAGTTGACGTATTCTCATATTCCTGTAGAAAAAGATGGCGTTTATCAAGGCTGTATTTCAGAAAATGACGCACATTGCTTTGAGTCAAAAAAAACTATTGCCGACTGCAACTATTCTATAGAAGGCTTTTTCGTTAGACCAGAAACTAATTGGCTTGACGTCCTTGAAACATTTGCTCAAAACTCATGCAACATTATGCCTGTTCTTGATAAGCATAATAATTATTTAGGATACTATGAGCTTGGTGATATTATAGGGCTGTTTAATGAAACGCCTTTTTTTGCTGAACCTGGCGGTATTTTAATTGTAGAGAAAGGCATTAACGATTATTCTTTTAGTGAAATTAGTCAGATAGTAGAATCTAATGACGCCAAAATATTAGGTGCTTTTGTATCTAAAATGGACAATGACTTGATACAAATCACGCTAAAAATTGGCAATGCAGGACTTAACAACGTGGCACAGACATTTAGACGTTATAGCTACAATATCATTTCTGGTCATGAAGAGGACACCTATATAGAAAATTTGAAGGAACGATCTGAGTATCTCAAAAAATATTTAGACATATAATTATGAAGGTAGCCGTTTACAGTCTTTATTATCCAGAAAAAACTTCAGAGTGTTTTGATGAATTAATTGGTGTTCTTCAGAAAAACAAGGTTGATATTCATATTGAAGCTAAATTTTATGAGCAACTTGTTTCCGAAGTAAAAAAAATAGATTCTATCCAGACGTTTTCAGAATTAGACGAAAGTTTTGATCTCCTTATAAGTGTTGGTGGTGATGGCACTATCTTGAGAGCCATTACCTTTGTAAAAGATTTTTCCATCCCAATTGTTGGAATCAATACAGGACGATTAGGGTTTTTAGCAACAATTCAAACCGATAAGATTGAAACTGCAATTGAACATATATTACATGGTCATTATAAAATATCTGAACGTACCTTATTAAGAGTTGAGACCAATCCAAAAAATGATGCTTTAGCCGAAACTAACTTTGCGCTTAACGAGATTGCCGTAAGCAGAAAAAACACGACGTCGATGATTACCGTAGAAACGCATCTCAATGATGAGTATTTAACTTCTTATTGGGCTGATGGACTTATAGCATCTACACCAACAGGATCTACAGGTTACTCCTTGAGTTGCGGTGGACCCGTAATAACGCCAGATGCTAACAGTTTTGTATTAACACCTATTGCACCTCATAATTTAAACGCAAGACCATTGGTGATTCCAGATGACACAACAATACAATTAAGAGTTGATGGTCGTGAAAACCAATACTTGATGTCTTTAGATTCTAGAATTGTAACCTTGTCTAACGCGACACTGATAACCATCAAAAAAGCAAATTTTAAAATAAAAATGGTGGAACTCTTTAATGAAAGCTTTATTGACACCTTAAGACAAAAAATGCTTTGGGGTGAGGATAAACGTAATTAAGTATTAAACACGCAATAAAACCTTATATATTCTGTTTTTAGAAAGACTATTTGCCTCAAATCACCAAAGGCAATTCAGAATTATTATATTTGCGAACTTTTAAAAATTTATGAGGTATTTAATCTTATTTTTATTGGGCCTATTTTTATCACAGACGAGCTACTCACAAATCTATGAGGTTGGAGTCTTTGCTGGTGGAAGTAATCTTATTGGAGACGTTGGTTCTACATCTTATATTGCACCAAATGCGCCTGCACTAGGAGTGATTTTAAAATGGAACAGAAGCCGCAGACACTCTTGGAGAGTTTCACTAATTTACTCAGATCTCGTAGGGGAAGACAGCAAGTCTGACGATCCTAGACGAAAGGCAAGAAATTACTCTTTTGATAGTAATCTACTAGAACTCTCAGCAGGAATGGAATATACATTTTGGGATTTTGATTTACATACAAGTGGAATAAAAGCAGTACCTTATATGTACTCTGGAATAAGCACTGCAAAGCACACGAACTACTATTTTGACGCTACGGGTAATTATACTTCTGAAGGAACAGATAGCTGGGCTTTTGGTATACCAATGGCTTTAGGTATAAAATCTAATATTACTAAGCATCTAATTTTAGGATTTGAGGTTGGTGCACGATACACATTTTCAGATGAATTGGATGGTAGTGTGGCAGATTCTAAAGAATTAGATGCATTTTCCTTTGGCAACACTAACAGTAATGACTGGTATGTCTTCTCAGGTTTTACATTAACGTACACATTTGGTCAACGACCTTGTTATTGCAACTTTTAGATGAACTTGAAAGACCAAATACAAATCAATAAATTACCAAGACATGTTGCTATCATAATGGATGGTAATGGTCGTTGGGCAAAACAACAAGGGCTGCTTAGAGTTATTGGTCATGAAAGCGGAACAAAGTCTGTCAGAGATATCGTTGAAGCTAGTGCTGAAATTGGTATCAAATACTTAACGCTTTATGCGTTTTCTACGGAAAACTGGAAACGCCCAAAACTAGAAGTTCAAACACTTATGAAACTTTTAGTCAAATCTTTAAAAAAAGAAATTAAAACACTCCAAAATAATAACATAAAATTATCTGCTATTGGAAATCTTAACGATTTACCAAAAAAAGCTCATAAAGAATTGTTAGAGGTTATTGAAAAAACAAAAGACAATAAACATATGACCTTAACTTTAGCGCTTAGCTATGGTTCAAGAGAAGAGATTGTCAACGTTATCAAAGAATTAACGGATAAAGTTAAAAATAATATAATTTCTATTGAAAGTATTGACGAATCAATTATTAATAAGCATCTTTACACGCAAAATTTACCAGATGTTGACCTCTTAATTAGGACGAGTGGTGAACAAAGAATAAGCAACTTTTTGCTATGGCAAATTGCTTATGCTGAATTATATTTTACAGACATTCTTTGGCCTGATTTTAAGAAGAAGGACCTTTATGAAGCTTTGATTAATTATCAAAAAAGAGAACGACGATTTGGAAAAACAAGTGAACAACTTAGCTAACAACTTACTTTTGAAAACATATATTAAGTCACTACTTACAGTATTTATTTTTATTACATCGTTTGTAGTAACTGCACAAAAATCAGATTTTAATCAAGGTAAAAAATACATCTTAGAAGAGGTTAAAGTTACTGGTAATACTAATTTTAACCCTTCTACAGTTATCTCTTTTTCAAGGCTAAAAATTGGAGAGGAGATTGTTATTCCGGGAGAACAAATTAGTAATGCTATAAAAAAACTTTGGGACTCTAATTTATTTAGTAGTATCGATGTTTATCTGGCCAAAACAGATGGTGAAAAAGCATACTTGGAGATTAACCTTGTTGACCTCCCTGAATTAAATAAAGTCACCATTAAAGGTGTTAAAAAAGGTAAAATTGATGGCTTAATTACGGAAAATGACCTTTCTAAAGGCACAAAAGTAACAGAGAACTTAGTAACTACTACCCGTAATTATATTTCTAATAAATACAAAAAACAAGGTTTCTTAAATGCTAAGACAGTAGTAACAACTAAAGAACTAAGCACAGATTCAATTGAAAAAGCAAGAGTAGATATGCTTGTTTTTATTGACAAAGGACAGAAAGTGAAAATTGCTAATATCAGTTTTAATGGTAATGAAAAGGTTTCTGACAAAAAACTCAGGAAATCAATGAAGAATACGAAACAGAAAAATCTGTTTCGTATTCTTAAACGTTCAAAATATATCAAAGAGGATTACAAAGAGGATTTAATAAGCCTTATTGACACCTATAAAGAAAATGGTTATCGTGATGCTCGAATTATTGGAGATTCTATCGTTTACAAAAATGACAAGACGATAAGCCTATTAATTGATTTGGAAGAAGGTGAACAATACAAATTTGGTAAAATTAAATTTGTAGGTAATGCTGTATTTACCGATCAGCAACTTCACTCGATTTTAAAAATCCAAGAAGGATCTACATATAATGGTGTTGAGTTGCGTAAGCGTATTGCTGACGAATCTAAACCTGATGCTGTAGATATTACTAACTTATATCAAGATAATGGTTATTTATTCTCTACTATAAACCCAGTAGAAACTAGTGCCGAGGGTAATATTATTGATATGGAAATTAGAATTTCCGAAGGAAAACCAGCATATTTCAATAATGTAAGCGTTAGTGGAAATGATAAAACAAATGACCATGTTGTTTACAGAGAACTAAGGACAAAGCCAGGAACGTTATATCGTAAAAGTGATGTTATTAGAACCATTAGAGAGCTCGGTCAATTAGGATTCTTTGACGCCCAGCAATTAACACCTAATATGAAAAACTTCAATACACAGGATGGTACTGTTGATATTGACTACGAAGTTGTAGAACGTGGCTCTAGCCAGATTGAACTACAAGGTGGTTATGGTGGAGGAGGTTTCATTGGAACTTTAGGATTATCATTTAACAACTTTGCTATAAAAGATCTTTTTAATAAAGAGGCTTATAAGCCTATACCATCTGGTGATGGACAAAGTTTAGCGCTTCGTTTACAAGCGTCTCAATTTTTTCAAACTTACAGCTTTTCATTCTCTGAACCTTGGTTAGGAGGCAAACGTCCTGTACAATTATCAACGTCTATTTCACATACAAGACAGTTTTTATTTGATCCTCAGACCAGACGAGCAGATAAAGACAGACGATTTAATATTACAGGTGTCTCTATAGGTATTGCTAAGCGGTTGAAAGTTCCAGATGATTATTTTACGTTATCTCAATCAATAGGTATCCAACACTATAACTTAAAAAATTATAACACTGGTCTATTTACATTTGGAGATGGGTATTCAAATAATCTATCTTATACAATTGGATTATCTAGAAACAACTTATCTGTAGATCCAATTTATCCAACAGGAGGATCTAGTTTTGCCATTACCGGTAAACTATCATTACCATACTCATTATTTAATAATGTCGATTATGAAGGCCTGAAGAATGAGCGAGACGCACTTGACCCTACAAATGCAGATGATTTAACTAGGATTGGTGAAATTGATCAAGAGCGCTTTAATTGGCTGGAGTTCTATAAAGTAAAATTAAAAGGAGATTGGTATACGAGAATTTGGGACAAATTAGTTATTAAATCTGGTTTAGAATTTGGTTTCCTTGGTGCTTATAATCAAGACAGAGGTGTTATCCCTTTTGAACGTTTCTTCCTTGGAGGTGACGGTTTAGGTAACTTTGCATTAGATGGTAGAGAAATTATTCAACTACGTGGATACCCAAATCAAGCATTATCTTCTCAAGATGGTGGTTCGATTTACAATAAATTCTCAATGGAGTTACGTTACCCAATTACGTTAGGAGCACAAGCTAAAATTTATGGTTTAGCTTTCGCAGAAGCAGGTGCTTCATTTGATAACTTTAGAGATTATGATCCTTTTAATCTTAATCGATCTGCAGGTGTTGGACTTAGAATCTTTATGCCAGCTTTTGGTTTATTAGGTATTGATTTTGGTTATGGATTTGACGCTCTACCAGGACAAACTCAAAGGAACGGTCAAGAAATCCACTTCATTATTGGACAGCAATTTTAATCTTGGCATGATATTTTCTATGAACAATATGACGATTTAATGTGTGTGTTAAAATTTTTCTAAATATATTTCGTTAATTTGAAAAACTAAACGCAATGACAGAATCGTAATTTAGTCTGTCGTTTTAAAGTTTATAGCAATTATCATAAATAATAAAATTATACAGATGAAAAGTAAAGTTCTTTTTTTAGTGGCCATAATAAGTCTAATGAGCTTTGTTTCCCATGCACAACGTGGTGTTCGAATAGGTTATATAGATACTGAATATATCTTAGAGAATATTCCAGAATATCAAGAAGCGAACTCTCAGTTAGAATCTAAAGTTCAACAATGGAAAACAGAAATTGAGCAACGTCTCAATACAATTGATTCTAAAAAGAAACAACTAAATAGTGAAAGTGTTCTATTAACAAAAGAGTTATATGAAGAGCGTTTAGAGGACATCTCTTTTGAAGAAGCAGAGGTCTTAGATTATCAGCAAAAGCGATTTGGACCAAATGGAGATTTGATGATTCAAAAGAAACAGTTGATTCAACCTATACAAGATCAAATTTTTTCTGCTGTTCAAGAAATTGCAGGTGGTAAAAAATATGATTTCATTTTTGATAAATCTGCAGACGTTGTGATGTTGTATTCAGCAGAACGTTTTGATCTTAGTGAACTTATTATTAGAAGCATTACTAGATCCTCTAAACGTACACAAGCAAATTCAAGATCTGAACGGAAAAAAGCGGAAAAAGAAGATGTAGTACCTGTTGTGAACAAGGAATTAGATGAACGCAACCAAGCTATCGAAGATAAAAAAACAGCTCGCGAAACAGCAATAGCCAAACGTCAAGAAGCGCAATTAAAGCGAAGAGATTCTCTTAAAGCCGCTGCTGCTACAAAACGTCAAAACATATTAGACGACAGAGCAAAAGCTAAGGCAGAAAGAGATAGTATGAGTGGTAAAACAGTACCAATAGCAGAAAAAAGCGAGAACACTAAAAAACAAGATTCAACTCAAGCTAAAGCAAGCACAGGAACAAAGACACCAGTCCAAATAGCAGAAGAAAAGAGACAACAAAAATTAAAAGATCGAGAAGAACGCAAAAAAGCACTTGAAGAAAGAAAACAAAAAATAATAGAAGCCAGAAAAAAAGCAAAAGAAGAACGAGAGGCGAAAGCAACAGAAAATGACTCCGTTCCCAACGATAACTAAAAATAATAATTATAACACGTAACAAATTTAAAAATGAAACACTTAAAAACACTTTTATTAGCAACTATACTATTTGTTGGAACAACAAATCTTGTAACAGCACAAAATAAAATTGCTCATATCAACACTACAGAGTTAGTACAATCTATGCCTGATATGAAAAAAGCTCAAGCAGAAATTGAAAGATTATCTAAAACTTACGATGCCGATTATAAAACGATGGTTACTGAGCTTCAAAACAAAGTAACACAGTACAGATCTGAGGTTGAAACTAAGACTGAAGAAGAAAACACTAAACGTGCTCAAGAAGTTCAACAAATGGAACAAAGCATTCGTGAGTATCAAGCAGGCGCCCAAGAAGATCTTGGTAAAAAAGAAGCAGCCCTATTAAAGCCAATCTTTGAAAAAGCTAAAACTGCAATTCAAACAGTAGCTAAAGCTCAAGGTTTCCAGTATGTATTGGACTCTACTCAAGGTGGTGGTGTATTAGTTGCAGATGGAAAAGATCTTTTAGCAGATGTAAAGAAGCAATTAGGCTTCTAATAAAAATCTAAAATAAATCACAAGGAAGCCACTTTTAAACGAGTGGCTTTTTTATTTTTGTTACATGAGTAATCGCGCCATAGGTATTTTTGATTCTGGAATTGGAGGCACATCCATTTTCAAGGAAATCCATGCGCTATTACCCCATGAGAACACAATTTACTTAGCAGATAGCAAAAATGCTCCTTATGGTAATAAGTCAAAAAAGGAAATTATTGCTTTAAGTATCAAAAATACGGAGTTACTATTAGAAAAAAACTGCAAACTTATTGTTGTGGCTTGTAATACTGCAACTACTAACGCTATTAAAATACTTAGAGAAACTTATAACGTTCCGTTTATTGGTATTGAACCTGCTATCAAACCTGCTGCACTTAATACTCAAACGAAAACAGTAGGCATTCTTGCTACTAAAGGCACTTTGAGTAGCGAATTATTCCATAACACTACCGATCTTTACACCAATGGAATTAATGTGTTTGAGCAGATAGGAGAAGGTATTGTTGAATTGATAGAAGAAGGGAAAACAAATAGTGATGACATGAGATCATTATTAGACAATTATCTAAAACCAATGCTTAAAGCAGACATTGATTATCTGGTTTTAGGTTGTACGCACTACCCCTATTTAATTCCCTTATTACTGGAGATGCTTCCTAAGCACATTAAAATTATTGATTCTGGTTTGGCAGTTGCCAGGCAAACCAAAGCTGTTTTAAGACAACACGAACTTCTTAATATTAGGTCTCAAAACACTGAAAATGTTTTTTATTCCAACGGAAATGTAACTGTCTTGAAAGCGATTTTAGAACATAAGTTTACGGCGAACGCGTTAGACTTTTGAGAATTCATATTTCCGAAGAAAATTTATTTTACCATTGAAAAGGAAATGAAGCTGAAGAATCTCAACTTATAAAAAGAGTCTTCGTTACTCCCTGTATCCTCTTTTTAACTATTCTTTAAACCAACTAGAATAGGCTACATAATTATCGGCAATGCGATTGATCTCGCCAGAAACTAATTCTTGACTTATATCCTTGACTTTTTTAGCTGGAACTCCTGCGTAAATACTTCCAGACGCTACAATAGTGTTTTTAGTTAGCACTGCGCCTGCTGCAATAATACTGTTGCTTTCTATAATACAATCATCCATTATTATGCTTCCCATACCAATAAGAACATTATCGTGAATGGTGCAGCCGTGAACTATCGCGTTGTGACCAATAGAGACATTATTACCAATAGTTGTAGGTGATTTTTGATAAGTCGCATGAATGACTGCACCATCTTGTATATTAACCTTATCTCCTATTTTAATAAAATGCACATCGCCTCGAACAACGGCATTAAACCATATACTACATTGTTTTCCTACGAAAACTTCGCCAACGATAGTTGCATTCTCAGCGATATAACAATCGTCTGAAATTTGTGGATGTTTTCCTTTTACTGATTTTATGATTGGCATATATTTTCTTTTGAAAAAATGAATCTCTTATAATGTTGTGAGATTTCCCTTTTGATTAGACTATGTTTTGGCTTAACTACTATGAGACTCCTACCTTCGTAGGACTGTATTACTTGAAATAAGACAACAAATCCGATTTCTTAGATGCTGATACAATAATTTCTTTTCCGTTGCTCAATACCACGCTACCACCTTTACCTTTAATGTATTTAGTTACTTCATTAACATTGACCAGATAGCTTTTATGCACTCTTGCAAAGCCGCTTTTGGAAAGTGCATCTTCAAAATACTTTAATGTTTTACTTACGAGTTTCTTTTTATTAGTGTTGAGATAGATTTCTGTGTAATTATCATCTGCCTTGCAATACATGATATCTGAAGTTTGTAAAACTTCAAATCCGTTTTGTTGTGGGATGGTAATTTTACCATGTACGGTATTCATTTTTGGCACCAAAACTTGATCTTGTAGTGCATCTTCTTTGGCTCTAATCTCAGTCACATAATCTACGGCTTTAATCAATTCATCTATAGAAATAGGTTTCATTAAATAATATGAAGCATGCGCATTTAAGGCATCTATCGCATAATGATTGTAAGCAGTCACAAAGACTGTTTCAAAATTAATATCTCCTACCTTGTCTAACAAATCAAACGCATTACCATAAGGCATCTCTACGTCTAGAAATACTAAGTCTAGTTCTGTGTTCCTAATTAAAATTAAAGCCTCTTCTACATTAGCAGCTTCTCCTAATATATCTACATCTGGACAATACTTATTGAGATAATTCCTTAAAATTTTTCTGCTTGTTTCTTCGTCTTCTACGATTATTGATTTTAGTTTCATAGTAAATTTCTTTTCATTCTTAATTAATTATCTCGCAAAATCAGAGAGTTCCCTCTACTTTTATACAGTATAAGAAAAACTCAAACTAAGCACTTTTTTAATCCTTTTTTAAAGTCACCACCACCTTAGTCCCACAATCTTCTCCCGCAGAATTATCATCAATAGACACATCCACCTTATCCTTATACATATCGTTGAGAATAGCCACGCGTTTTTTGATGTTACCCATTCCTTTCGATTTTTGCTTCAGTTGATTTTCGGTTTTTGAATCTTTAGAGCGTGTTCGTCCAATTCCGTCATCTGCTACAGTAATTGTTATTTCGTTAGCACTCTTTTTAGCTACGGTGATTTGTAGATGGCCTTTTTCAGTCTTATAACGCAACCCATGCCACACCGCATTTTCAATATAAGGTTGCAGTAGCATTGGCGGAATTTGATACTCACCAACCACCACATCTGCATCAACCGTGATATCATAATCAAACTTATCCTGAAATCTAAAATGCTCCAGCTTGGTATATAAATTTAAGAGTTCAATTTCTTTTTGCAACGGAATAAAATCTTCTTCGCTATTCTCTAAGACTGCGCGCATTAAATGGGAAAAATCTGATAAATATTTATTCGCAGTGCGTTCATCATTACTAGATATAAAGCTATTAACCGAGTTTAAGGCATTAAAAATAAAATGCGGATTCATTTGACTACGCAAAGATCGTAAAGCCAATAAATTGTTAGCTAAACGTTGTTGCTTGATGTATTTGTACATGAAAAACGCTGTAATGGTCAATAACACCAAACCTACAATCAATGAATAAATAATTAATTCTTGATTTTTACTGCGCTCACTTGCCAGACTAGAGTTCAGCTGTCGGTCACTTTCTAAACTCGTGATTCTATTTTGTTGTGCATCGATATTACGTCTAAAACGATCGGCTTGAGAGAGCTCTTGCTCACGCTGTATATATAATTCATCAACGACTAGTTTATAAGCTTCAAAAGTTAATTGTGCATTTTCAAAATCACCAGCATCCACATAGACATCAGAGAGTTTCCGTGTGGCATCTTTTTTCACCACCAAATCACCTTTTGCATCTGCTTCTTCTCTACTCTTTTCTAAATAAGGGATCGCATTTGCATAATCCTTTTGCAAGAAATAAGCATTTCCAATTTTATAATTCTGCTTTTGAAGTGTGAGCGCACTTTCATTTTCAATGATAGAATCGCGTTCTACATCTTGTACATCCTCTACAATTTCTTTTCTAAGTTGAATTTCTTCGGAATAGTTACGATTGCGGTTATTAAATTCTGCTACCGTTTCTTTTTCTTCTAAGGCACGTTTTTTAGACCCTTTTTCAGCAAGATTAAGAGCGTTAGTAAAAAACTGTCCTGCTTTTTCAGTACGACCATTACTATTATAGGCCTGAGCTATTTTTGAATTGAGGTCAACAACTTTCGGTTTTATTAGATGGGTATTAGCAATTTCAAGCCCTTTTTTATACGCGTTTATAGAAGATTCGTAATTTTTGATACTAAAATAAGTATCACCTAATCCTTCATATAAGGATACCAACTGATAATTACTTAATTGCTTTTTATCTATGGCTTTATAAGTATCGATACTTTCTTGATAATTTTTATGGCGTTCATAAGCTTTTGCCAATCCTAATTTCGCCTCGTTAGATTCTTTATTTTGGAGACTTACTCTATAGTTTGTGACTGCCAAATCATATTGTTTCCAATACATATACACTTCGGCTAAGACCATATAAGCCTCTGCATTTTGTTTCTGTGAGGTGCTTTGAGATAAGGCTTCTCCAGCAAATTCTATACTCTTACTAACATCTTGTTTTTTATATTTTATTATAGAATCAACTAAAGCATTAAACGTATTAATATCTTCTTTAAACTTTGAGTTAGATTGTTTTTGTCTGGTTGCTGGTTCTACTTCTACGGTAATACGATCATCATCAATAATAGTATAATAAACGGTTTCAAAATCTTTGTGCCTAATCACCAATTCATCTCCTTTTCTAGCTCTTATCATAAAAGCACCATCAATACTCGTCATGGTATACGCACCACCATTAACTTCAATATTCACTTTTGAAATTGGCTTGTAAGTATTACTTTCTCTAACCGAGCCTCTAATGATATATAGAGGGGATACCTTTTTCTCGTAAGCCTTATCATCTTGTTGCGCAGTTATCGTTCCAGAAGAAAAAAGCAGCAGTATCAAAAAGCTATATGTAAGTAATCGTTTCATGTCTAATATGTATTGTCCTTTAACAATTGCATGCTATTCGCTATCAAGTATTCCTTTAGGTAAAATACCGTTTTAGCATGCTCGTTTCATTGTATGCTCACAAAAGTGAATATCTATTATTATTTAACGGAATAAACTTACATACTTTAATTGATAAAATAAAACGGAAGATATCCCTAATAGACCATTTCAAACTCAAAATATACTGTCTTACTCATTTGCCAATCTACTTACCTAAACCAAACGACCACTTTACTCATTCTTGTTTTTTTTCAAATTAAGATGCTTATAGATTTACAGTGTTAATCAAAAACAATCAAATAATGAAAAACTATGTCCTTAGCGCCTTGCTAATTGTTACTTGCTCCTTATCCATTTGTGCGCAACATAAAGGGAATTATGATCAAATCTCTAGACAGAATGTATTACACTCTGGCAATGCCACCATCTACAACCCAACTGTACAGCAGCAAATCAATAAAACTCTAAATCCTAGTAATCAGGTTTTCATAGATGTCAAAGCTTTACAAAATGTTGGAGCCACGACCTATACTGCTATTTTTAATATTTCTCAAATTGGACCAACAGCAGACAGTACTAACCTTTTAGTCAATCAAAGAATTGATGCCATTAAAAGCCAGTTAAAAACAATTGGAATTACAGACGAAGATTTTGCTGTTGATGTGATTTCGTTTGTTCCTAACTACGAAATTGAAGTACAAAAAAAGCTATTTAGTAAAACCTATACTGAAGTTCCTAACGGATTTGAGCTTCAGCAAAACCTACACATTCAATTTATAAAAACGAATCAGTTTGAAACCATTTTAACCGCCTGCGCCAAAAATGAAATCTACAATTTGGTAAAAGTGGACTACTACATAGAGAATATTGCTGAAGTCTATAAAAATCTACAAACAAAACTATTAAAACTCATTGAAGAGAAGAAAGCATATTACAAGATTTTAGGTTTTGATTTAGCAGACTATAATGTGGCTATTGCAGATGACCAATACTGCTATTTTCCTAAAGATTTTTATCAAAGCTATCAAGCCTTTAACAGTGTTTCATTTGAAGCTATTAACAAGAAAAAAGGAGTTACTAATGTCAAAAAGCAAACCTCGTATTATTATCAACCACTGTCATATGAAAATTATGATGTGATAATAAACCCGTCAATTTTGGAGCCTGTGGTGCAAATTGGGATGAATATACGATTACAATATTCACCGAAACCTAAAGAAGCAAAGGTAGAGCCTATAGTTAAAACCGAAATCAAACACAAATACTATGTGGTGTCTCCAAACGGCACCATAGATATCCAAGCATTACAAACCGATTAATATAACTCTCATGAAACGAGCATGTTGATAATATTAAAATAAATGACTTTTAGCGAACAACATGTAACCTTAGAGGAACAATATATATGACCACATGAAAACAGCAATTATATTAACGTTTATGACCTTACTAAGGTGTTCTACTTCGGAAATTGAAAAGCTAGACTACCCGAAAGCTAAAGTCAGTTATAGTAATTTTGAAAAACTAGTGAACGAAGTGAAAGATCGCAGACAAACCAGGCTAATTAGTTTTGATGACTTTTTTGAAAAAAGCAAAGATGCCAACGTGATTATTTTAGACACCCGCTCTAAAGCTATGTGCAACGAGAGGCATATTAAAGAAGCACTACATCTAAATTTTTTAGACTTTTCTCAAAGTAATTTGGCTAAGATCATTCCAGATACCGACATGACTAACTTAATATATTGCAATACTAATTTTGATGGTGACGAGGTTCATTTTATAAGCAAAACCTTATGGCTTCCGCCTTCCAAAGAAGAAAAAAAAGACCTTATAATTGGCTTTAAATATCCCAACCTATATCAATTTATATGGCTATGGATACAAAAACATATATGAGTTAGACGAATTAATCTTCTTATCCAATCAAAGAATCGAATATGAAGGCACTTTATTTAATCAAGAAATCAAAACAATTAAAAATAATTAAAATGAAACATTCTATCTCAAATGATCAAAAAAACGGCACACAGTATTTGGATATTCCATCTAACAATAATAAAACAATAAATAACAAACACATGATCACAAATTTTAAAACACTCGCAGTCTTATTATGTATGATTGGGTTTATGTCCTGTAATGCGAATGATAAAAAAGATAAAAAACAATTAGCGCTTATAGAAACTAAAGCTCCTCACCCGAATAAGCAATCTATTAAAGTGGCTTTATTATTGGACACCAGTAATAGTATGGATGGTTTAATCGACCAAGCAAAAGCACAACTCTGGGACATCGTTAATGAGTTATCTTATGCTAAATGTGGTGATGAGCAACCAAATCTAAACATTGCACTTTATGAATATGGTAATGACAACATCAATGCCGAAGAAGGTTATATAAGACAGGTTATTGCTTTTAGCGATGATTTAGATGAAATCTCAAAACAATTGTTCTCTCTCACTACAAATGGCGGAAATGAATATTGTGGACAGGTGATTCAAACGTCATTAAACCAACTACAATGGGGAGAAAACCAGGATGATTTGAAACTTATCTTTATTGCAGGCAATGAACCTTTTTCTCAAGGAAAAATAAGCTATCAAGATGCAGCAAAGCAAGCACATAACAATGGAGTTAGTGTCAATACCATTTTTTGTGGTGACTATAATCAAGGTATTTCGTCGTTTTGGAAAGAGGGTGCAGATTTAGCTCACGGAGATTATATGGCCATTAATCATAATCATGAAACGACATATGTAGCGACACCTTATGATGATAAAATCTTGAAACTAAATCAAAAATTAAATGGCACATATGTTGCTTATGGTAACAACGGACGAAAAAAAATGGAACTTCAAGCTGAGCAAGATGATAATGCTCAAGGGTATAGTGACGAAAATGCAGTGAGTAGAACTGTTAGTAAAAGCTCTCATCTCTACAAAAACTCGTCTTGGGATTTAGTAGATGCTGAAAAAGATAAAAGTTTTAAATACAGTGAGTTAAAAGAGACAGAATTACCTGTAGAATTAAAAGATAAAAGTACTAAAGAGATCAAGACTTATATCTTAAAAAAACGCAAAGAACGTGAAAGTATTAAAACAGAAATTCAAAATCTAAATGAAAAGCGCAGACAGTTTATGAAAACGCAACAAAAACAAGATGACAATGGTTTAGAAAACGCCATGATAAAGGCGATTAAAACCCAAGCAAAAGAGAAGAACTATTCTTGGTAATACGTATCCTATAATTAGTGTTTTACTCAGCCATTAGACCTTGAAATAAACAAAAGCGTCTCGATTAAAATCGAGACGCTTTTGTTTAATATAAATTCTTTCTTAGTTAACTGCAGGACAGTTGCACTCATACTTCTCTCTTCTACAATTAAAATTATATCCTAAGGTTATTTGGTGAAACCCTCCATTATTAAATACGACCGAGTTTGCTTGATATGAATATGTGTATGCAAATACAAAGTCGTTATAATCAACCCCTACAAACGGTGTGAAGTATTGTAGCTTCTGGCTACTTACACCAGATCCGTCTAAAAATTCAGCGCCATCTAAACTTCTTCTGTATGATAATCCTCCCCAAACTTTACCAAAGTCCATCGTTTTATAAGCTTTGGCATTGATATCAATTGATGCTTCTTCAGTGGCATCTCTATAGATAAACATCATAGATGGTTCAAAACTCCAATCGCTATTATATTTACTAAAGGTATTTCCTGCAGAAAAGATATAAGTTCTTAAGTTTTCGTAACTCAAACCTTGTTCGTTAAAATTAATTCCTTCATTACTTAAAAGATTTTTTACAGTAGCATGCGCATAAAAATCAATTAAGTGATATGAGAATCCTAAATCCACATTAAAATTAGTTGCACTTTGCTCCACACCAGCAATAATCGGATCAAAACCATCAGCTAAAAACTCAGTTTCATCTAATTTATATTGAATAAACCCAGCACTTAAACCAAATGACAGCATATTTAAATCGATCTCATTTCGAGAAAACATTAAATGATGCGCATAGGTAAAATACGCTCCCGTTTGTGAATGATATCCGTTCTTGTCGTTATAAACAATCGCACCAATTGCAGAAGGAGAATCCCCAATTCTACCATTAATACTTAGAGTTTGAAGGTTAGGCGCTTCATCTTGTCCAAACCATTGTGCACGAGCAGTTAATCTTACTTTAGCACAATTTGCTACACCAGCCATAGAAGGGTGGATCAAATAATAATTATCAGTTAAATAATCTGAATAAATGGGTAATCCCTCTTGGGCTGTTCCTATTTGGCTGAACAGAGCTAAACATGCTATTAAACAAAACTTTTTTACATTCATATCGATTTATCTTTTCAGGGTAAAATGGGCTTTAAATTCTTTACGGTCGCCTGTAATAGGCTCATTGTACTCTACTGCAAACCAGTAGTCGCTTGTTGGGAGTTGGTTACCGTTGTAGGTACCATTCCAGCCTGCTCCTGTTGGACTGAGTTGCTTGAGTAATTTTCCGTATCTGTCAAATATATAAATTTTTGCGTTTGGTTGACTATTTATTGCACTAATGTTCCATGTGTCATTATAACCGTCGCCATTTGGTGTGAAGAATTTTGGATAGTCCATGACAATAACGGTATCACTCCCTTCTCCGCATCCATTCTTGTCTCTCGCAGTGACAACATGTTCGCCTAGAGATACGTCTACAAAAGTCCCCTG
>NZ_AUDE01000034.1 GCF_000425305.1 Psychroserpens burtonensis DSM 12212 | reverse complement strand
CAGGGGACTTTTGTAGACGTATCTCTAGGCGAACATGTTGTCACTGCGAGAGACAAGAATGGATGCGGAGAAGGGAGTGATACCGTTATTGTCATGGACTATCCAAAATTCTTCACACCAAATGGCGACGGTTATAATGACACATGGAACATTAGTGCAATAAATAGTCAACCAAACGCAAAAATTTATATATTTGACAGATACGGAAAATTACTCAAGCAACTCAGTCCAACAGGAGCAGGCTGGAATGGTACCTACAACGGTAACCAACTCCCAACAAGCGACTACTGGTTTGCAGTAGAGTACAATGAGCCTATTACAGGCGACCGTAAAGAATTTAAAGCCCATTTTACCCTGAAAAGATAAAATAGGAAGTTAAGAACTAAACTCATACTCACGCTCCACTTTACAAATTCTCACCTTATACCAATTATACCAAACCTCTTGTTCTTTCTGTTGTGCTATTAAATGATCGGTTTGATGTTTCCACTTTTTGATAGCTTCTAAACGTTTCCTAGAATTTACGGTAATTTCAACCTCTTCTTTTGCGCTTTTAATCTCTAAAAACTCACCTTGTTGTTAGGCTAAGATTTCCATTTGATTAGCTGTTTTGGCATAACCTTTACTGTTTTTAGTATGTGTGGATATAAAAACAATTACATAATAGGGTTTCTATAATAATAGTGCGATACTTTTTTTTATGGTTTTATCCTTCCGTCTTTAAACTCTTTACGGAGTTTGTATCCACCTTCCCTTGAAAAAAGGGAAGGATTTATTTTGTTCTTGTTACTTCACAACGGCAATCCAACGCCCTTTATTTCTCACAAAGAAATCATTATCATACATCGCTTCTGCTTGCGTTCCTGGGAGATAGTATGTTCCTAAGTAAGCTGCGTTGAGCATTACTGTGAATACTTTTTCTCCGTCATTATTCCCGCTTCCTCCTATGTCGAAATAGAAATTCACACGATCATCACGTATATCTGTATAACGTGCTTGGCTCGCTGTGGTATCGCCAAAATCTGTGAAGCGCGTATTGACAATTTCCCAACCTGAAGGAAAAATCTGTGTTAATGCGACATTATACAGTCGATTGTCATCTTTATTACTAACTGTTATTCTTGCTATGATATCTTGTCCTTGTTGTAATTTTTTGACATCTATACGATTACCCTTAAGGTCTTGATAAATGACAGATACTCCCAGTCCACGTTGCTCAACTAATTCCTGACCTAACGGTAATTGACCAGAATTTAAAACCCTCACATACACTAAATTACCAATACTGTTTTCGAGTTTTAGAGTATTTGAGCCATCGCTAACCAAAAGTTCTCTTTGTGCGATAGCACTCTTGGTGGTTATCGTTTCAGTTGTACCATTAAAAGTATAACTCAAATTCATGTCTTTTCCTCCATTAGCCTCAACAAGTTTTGCCATTACTAATAAACTATATGCTGTTGTTTGCGTGCTCATCCATTGATTATTTGATAAATCTTTGGCTATTTGTTCTGCAAGATTGCGCGCTTTTGGGTTTTTAGTAATGATCATTGTTTCTAAAGCCATAGCTCTATTTCTATCTACAGATCCATAAGTATAGTAATTATACTTTTGAGGTTTGAAACTTATATTGGCTCTATTAGCCAATGTCTCACTCGCTTCCTTTTGTCCAGCTAATGCATAAGCAGCAGCTAATCGCCATTTTGCTTCATTAGAAATTTCGCTAAATTCTCGCAACCTGTTCATCGATGCTAGATCGGCACTTCCAGCTAATGCTAATGTGTATAATCTATAAGCCTGAGCTAAATCTGAATTATAGTTTCTATAGCTAGGTCTCCAATCTCTCGCTTCCTGCTTTTGGTAGCGCAACCAATTACTTTTAAATGTGAGTGGTAATACGAAGCCTTTCTTTTCGGCTTCAATCATAAAATGGCCTCCGTAACTCGTTCCCCAATCATTGGCAGTGTTTTCTCCAATCCAATAGCTTAATCCTCCATTTGGTCTTTGGAAATTACCCAAACGCTTGATTCCGTTTTCAATATTGGACTGGATTTCTTGTTTCTTCTCATACTTCAAATCAAAGATGTCACTTAAATATAACTGCGGAAATACGCCAGACGTGGTTTGTTCAACACATCCATGAGGATAGCGAATCAAATACTGAAGTCGCTTAGAGAAATCCATTGGCGGAAGCGTTGAAAACTCTACAATGGCGGTATTGGTTCCGGTAACGCCAAAAGTTGAAAATCCTACTATTTCCGAAGCATTTGCCTCCAGTTTCCCAGTCTCATATTTTGAAGTTATCGGGTTTGGATTCGTAACATCAAGTTCTACTTTATAAGTTGATTTTTCGCCATTTCCAGTGGCAATCACTTCTACAGTATTAATGCCTTTTGCTTTTGAAACATCGAGCTCAAAAAATGCCATTTTTTCATCAGGCTTCGAAAATTCTAGTTTTTGAGTAGCACCACCAACTACTGATATTCCATCACTTAACTTTAAGCTTAAAGTCACGTTTTTTACTTTAGCTTCCATAGCAAATACAGTTACTGGAAGTGTTACTTTTTCTCCTCGACTTAATTTCCTTGGAAGCGTCGCCAACACCATTAAAGGTTTTTTAACTTCTACAGATTTCTCTGTGCTTCCATAAGCTTCGGTTTCGTTATTTCCCGCAATAACCATAGTACGCACGGCTCCAATATAATTTGGCAACTTAAGTTGATGTGCTTTGCGTTGCCCTGCTTTTAATTCAAAAGGGCCTAAATAGGTCACTATAGGTTTAAAACGATTTGCCTTTTTATTTTTTCCTTTGGCAGCACTACCATCACCACCAATAGCGAATACTTGATCGATACTTCCAGAATACGCTCCTATAACGTCATCAAAAATATCCCAAGTTTTTACAGCAAGCGCTTCACGAGAGTAGAACTCAGTCCATGCGTTAGGTGTTTTAAATCGTGTTAGATCTAGCAATCCTTCCTCAACCATAGCAATTGTGTACGTCATTGCTTTATTACTTTTTTCTGAAATGAAAATCTCAAATTCTTGTTCTGGACGTAAAGCGCTTGCCATTTCTAATTCGGGTTCGAGAATTGTTTTAGGGTCTTCAACCAAAATAGGAATCACACCATACAATCTAATTGGTAAGTCATTACTTGTAATCGCATGAGGTTGTAATAAAGAGATGTTGACAAATATATTTGGTGCCATTTCTGAAGTAATTGGAATATCAACCGTTGTTTCACCTTTTTTGGTTTTTACCCATTTGTAATCAATCACATCAGATCCGTTTTCTATACTGACCAATGCACGACCTTCACTACCAGAGGGGAATTTTATTTTTGCAGTTTCACCAACATTATAGTTATCCTTGTCACTAGCAAAAACCAACATTTTAGCGGCTTCCTTATCGTTACCTGTTGACATGCCAGACCAGTTTTTGTAGAAATAAGCAGTACGTCCAGTAGCATGACCACTTATAGGATCATAAATTCTAATCAGGTAACGTCCTCTATCGTTTTCAGGGATATTAAGTGTGAACGTTGTTTTTCCGTTTGCTCCTGTAGATGCTTTTTGGTTTAAAATTGGTCTGTGGTAACTACTAGAGACATAGTTTGATAGGTTGTCGTAAGAAGAGTTCCACCACCAACGCCATTCTACTTTATAGACTTTAATTTCTAGATTATCTCGTTTTACAGGTGCTCCATCTTTATCCACAACCGCTAGGTCAAATATTTGATTGGTGTCTGTGAAATAGGAACCGTAGTAGTTACCTTCTGGTGACTTTAAACCAACATAAGACTCAAAAGGAGAAAAGCTTTTTGTAAAGGCATCAAGAGAAAAATCACCTCCATTTTCAAAAGCTCTTACTAAAAATTGAGCGTTGAGCATTCCTGGTGCATTTTTACCAATATCCAGTTTTGTGCTAATGATTGCCTTTCCGTCTGCATCCAGATTGCCTTCAAAAACATTGAGTTCTTCTGTGTTAAATTGTCGTGTAGGATCATTAAATATGTAGCCTTTATAGTTCTTAAAATTTGTGTATGAAGCACTAAATTTTGCTTTAACCTCTGCTTTAATGTTTTTTGCAGGAGCACCGTGTAACCATTTTACATCGAGCGTTCCGTCAAGAGGGTCTTTGCTAGAAAGGATTTCGTTTTCAAAATCAACTTTTATTTTTAGACGGTTAGGTTTTACAGTTTCAACTTTGAGAGCCTTGTAAAATTGCGCACCACCAACAGATATTTTTGCATTGTAGTTTCCGGTTTTTCCTTCTTGAGAGGTTGGTACAACAAACTTGAAGAAGTTATTCACATTATCTGAGGTTACGTTTTTGTAAACTAGTTTTCCGTTAGGATCTGTAACTTCCATCTTTACAGGATGACCTTCTGGAAGCTCATTAGCTTTATCATTGAGCATAAACGTTAAAAACAAAGAATCTCCTGGTCTCCAAACACCACGTTCTCCGTAGATGTAGCCTTTTAGGCCGCGTTGCAATTTATTTCCTGAAACATCAAACTTACTTAGAGATAGAGAATTTCCGTCGGTAAGCCTCATATAACTTGTGTTATTGCCTTTGGTCACAATGGCAAAAGACACATATTTATTAGCTTTATAAATGGCTAAACCTTCATTATTTGTAGAAATAGATCCAATTTCTTGTTGCTGAAAGTTGAATAATTTAATTGTCGCATTATCCTCAGGGTCAGTATTGAGGATATTTGTAACCGCAAAATAATAGGTATTGTTCGCACCTTGTTTAGCAATCACACCTAAGTTAGAGGCAATTAAATTTTGTGCGACAATACGATTATCACTGTAGTAGGCATCGTTGCAAGGATTATCTCGTTGCCTCCAATTATAGTTGTAGTTTCGGTATCTATAATTACGATTATCCCAATAGTCTTCCTCTTTTAAATCTTCATCTTCAATAGATGTTTCAGCATAATTTTCTTCATAATAGTAATCGTCTTCGTGGTAATAATCGTCGTATTCATCATCTTCGTTTAGAGCACTGCTTGGGTTGGCTTCGCAGTCATATAAAGAATAGTTTTTGTTGTAGTCCATTTCTATACGATAAATTGCGCCTGCATCTGCTTTGAAAAGTTGAGATAAATCGATGCTGTATGCTTTCCATTTTCCTGAGTTTTCTGCTGCAGATTGCAGTTGGATCGTTTGTTTAGCAATACGACGACCAACGCGTTTGATTTCATTTTGGTCATTGCCATTTAAAGGGTTGTCTTGTAAAAATTGCAAAACGTTATCCTCAAAAATTTTAATCACTCTAACATCAACAGTACTTAAATTAACTGCCTCAAAATTGAATTTAAGATCCTTAGAACTTGGTAGAATCGTCCCATTACTAATGAGGCGAACCATAGGTTTTATTTCTTCAAATGATATCGCTTCTGAAAATGGCTGCTTCAACTTATAACCCTCTTCATTTTTAATGCCTTGAAACACATCAACTTGAATATTACCAACCAATTTAGTGTCTGGATAGACTTTTAAGACGTTGCCAATAACCACGAACTTAGGTTGTTTTACACCTTGAATAGTGACTAATCCGTCAAAATTTTGCTGGTTTTTGATTGGGTCAGAAAAGTTGATATATAAAAATTGTTCAGGCGTTTTATAAGGTTCAACGTTGATAATTTTAAAATTATTTATTCCAGGAATTTGAATTGTATTTTTGCCTTTATTTTCTGCTTTTATAGATGTGCCATTCCATTTTATGAGTATTTCAGAATCGTCAACCAAACGATTAATACTGTCAATTCTAAATTCGAATTGTTTTGCAGAGACATTGATTTCATCAAATTCTAATTTTAATTTCTTTCCGTTTTGAGCGGCTTCAACAAGTGTTTTTGCGGCTTCTATTGAAATTATATCTGCCGATTTAATGACAGCTTCTAGATATTGCCACTGTTTACTATACGATTGTAAAGCATTGGTATTGATACTGAAATTTGGAGTTATTGTTTTAAACTGAAAGACATAGTCCTCATAGTTTTTAGGCATGTTTTTATAAATCTGGTCTAATTTAACTTTAACCTTGTATTCAGTAGCTGGATCAAGATGTTCGTCTGGCGTGAATATGATAGTATGGGTATTTAAAACGACTAATTTTCCATCTGTATGAGGTGAAAGACTGACGAGTTCTCCTTTTAATTCCTGTCCTTGTTCCCAACCTTCAATGGCATTGGCAAGGTTTATTTTTATAGGCTCTGCGACAGATTGTAATCCAGATGAGGTGTAACTTATATAGTCTCTATATTTGAATAAGTTATCCGTTTCTTGTGTAATAGCATCTTTCTTTTTACAGGAAAATAAAATTACTAAACAGAAAATAATGATGGAAAGATGTTTTAGTTTCATGGCTAATAGAGGTGTTAATTGGTTTTTATGGTAAAACTCTAACCATCAATTTGATAGTTGGATACTCTAAATTTATACTAAAAACAGAGTTTTGGTGATGTGTTTATGTTAGGTGTTCTTGATAAAATAGTATTCGTTGCAAATGAGATAGAATTCGTTTTAGGACTGTTAGCTTCTGTGACATAAACATCAATTCTCTTTCTTCTATTGCCATTTTTGAAATAGGACGACCAACTGTAATAGTTTCTTCCCGCGTTACGTTATAAGTCTCCTCATTTTTTAAAGCCATATTCTTTTTAAGAACCGTAACTGCACTACCATGAATAATAATGGGGGATTCTGATTTTGATTCTTGTTTTTCTTCGGAAATTTCCAACGCGCTAACTTTTGCTGTCTCATTAGCATTTTTGTCAAGCTCGTCAGAGCTAAAACATAGAGCTAACAACAAGGTAAATGAGAGGTTGTATTTATTGATAACGTATAGTTTTTAAGTGCTTTGAAGTTACAGTATTCGTTAAGGTGCATTAAGAAAAAACGATAATTTATTAGTAACTTCGCATGATAATTTAATAAATCATAAAATTTAAGCATATATGGAAGCAATTGCTACCGATTTTGGAATTAAAGACGCTTTACAGCAATTAGGTGTAAAGGATATTAATAACGGAACATCTACCGGTTCAAATAATTTTTCTACAGGAGAAATTATAGAATCTTACTCTCCTGTTGATGGACAATTAATTGGAAAAGTAAAGACGACAACACGAGCAGATTACGACAAGGTTATGGACGCAGCAACAACTGCATATCAATCATGGAGAGATGTACCAGCGCCACAACGTGGAGATATTGTTCGTCAGTTTAGTAACAAATTAAGAGATTTAAAAGAGCCATTAGGAAAATTGGTGTCTTATGAGATGGGTAAATCGTTGCAAGAAGGTTATGGTGAAGTTCAAGAGATGATTGATATCTGTGATTTTGCTGTTGGATTATCAAGACAATTAAACGGACAAACAATGCCATCTGAACGTCCCGGACACGTAATGAGAGAGCAATGGCATCCAATTGGACCTGTTGGGATTATTTCTGCATTCAACTTTCCAGTAGCGGTTTGGGCTTGGAATACATCTTTAGCATGGATTTGTGGTGATGTATGTGTTTGGAAAGGTTCTGAAAAAGCACCTTTATGTACAATAGCTTGTCAAAATATTATTGCAGAAATTTTAAAAGAAAATAATTTACCTGAAGGGATTTCTTGTATTATTAATGGAGATCACAAAGTAGGTGAAATGATGACAACAGATCATAGAGTTCCTTTAATTTCTGCGACTGGTTCAACAAGAATGGGAAGAATAGTTGGTACAACTGTTGCAGAGCGTTTTGGGAAATCTTTATTAGAATTAGGAGGTAATAATGCGATTATCATCACACCAACTGCAGACTTAAAAGTTGTGGTTCCTGGTGCTGTGTTTGGTGCTGTTGGAACTTGTGGACAGCGTTGTACGTCTACAAGACGATTGATTATTCATGAATCTGTTTATGATAAAGTAAGAGATGCTATTGTTGGTGCTTATGGTCAATTAACCATTGGAAATCCTTTAGATGAAAAGAATCATATTGGACCATTAATTGATAAAGACTCTGTAAATACATATTTAGCTGCTATTGAAAAAGCGAAAGCTGAAGGTGGAAATGTATTAGTAGATGGTGGTGTTTTAGAAGGGAAAGGTTTCGAAAGTGGTTGCTATGTTAAACCAGCTATTATTGAAGCAGAAAATCATTTTAAAATTGTACAACATGAAACATTTGCTCCGATTTTATATTTAATAAAATATTCTGGAGAGGTAGAGAATGCTATTGTAAAACAAAATGGAGTTGCACAGGGATTATCTTCTGCGATTATGACCAACGAATTGAAAGAGGCAGAGAAATTTTTATCTTATGCCGGTTCAGATTGTGGAATTGCAAACGTTAATATAGGAACTTCTGGAGCCGAAATTGGTGGCGCTTTTGGAGGGGAAAAAGAAACAGGTGGAGGACGTGAGTCTGGTTCTGATGCTTGGAAGGTCTATATGCGCAGACAAACAAATACAATCAATTATTCTGATGAGTTGCCTTTAGCACAAGGGATCAAGTTCGATTTATAGCATACTTTAAATAATAGAAAAAAAGCCACATCAATTGATGTGGCTTTTTTTTTACAAATTGACGCAACCTTTTTATATTTTAGGCATCTATAGTATAAACCAACCCATTCACAATGAAACGACATCCACATTTCTTTTTGATCCTTATCCCTTTGCTTATTTTAAGCTGCGAAGTGAGATTCGCGCCAGATGTTAGGGTACAAGTAAAAGGTATGATAATTAGTGATACTGGTGAGCCAATAAGCGACGCTCAAATAAGTGTTTACACAAGACGTTCATCTGGAGGGTATATTAATGCGCCAGGACCTTTAGGAACAGACGATTATTTACTTGGTCGAAATTATAGTAATCAAGACGGTACTTTTGAAGTGACTTCTCTATTTGATAGGGATGAAGATTTTTCTATTGTAGTATTCAATGAGAATAACTACACAAATTATTCATATACAACGAGTACTGTTGATTATGTGCCAGAAAATCTAACTTTTGATTTGGAAACGTTAACCTTAGATAGAGTTGCCACTATTGATTATAATTTTACTAGAACAAGCGTTGAGGGTAATACGTTTCAGTATATTTTCAACTTTAGAGATACTGCTTGTTTAGAGTATTATGTTGAAGGTGTCGTAGATTCTGGTTTAAGTTACTGTTACCAAAACCGAACACTAAATAGAACACTAAATGACAACAGGCCAGATATAGCAGGACGTTTTAGTTCGCCTTACGCTACGGTTGTAGACTTTACCTATTCTATAAATGAGCAAGATCCAATTACCCAAACTTTTACTATAGATCAAGATAATTATGAGTTTACATTTAGTTATTAAAAAGACAGTTTTATGCTTATTTATAGCATTTGCTTTTGGTCTAAATGCACAAAATAATGAAGGACTAAAAGAAGCTATAGAGAGCGATGTTTCCATCACCGATTCTAAACAACGCAATGTTGCGTATTCAATAGGTTACCATAATCCAATCCCAACTGGCGATAATTTTATTGGGAATGGTTTAGAGGGAAATGGTGGTTTGAATTTCAAAGTTCAAATATATGTATACAAACAGTTTTTTGTTGGAGGCTCTTTAGGTGCAAGTTATTTTGATGTAAAAGACCCTTCAGTTGTAGGAGATTACAAAAAAACGAGAATTGCAGAGCAATTTTTATTTTTGGGCTACGAATTTATCCCTACCGAAAATTTTAGAGTAGGTCTTACCGCATCTGTTTTTGGAGAAGCGAGATATAAAAATCAAAAATCAGACAACGTCTATCAAATTGATACAGCACTATTAAATAGTTATGGTGTTTATTTGACATATGAAATTTCACGTGAATTCATGATCTACCTAGATTACGCCTTTCGTGTTGACAAAACAAGAATTAATGTGCCAACGGCATTGGAGGACACTTTTAGAAAAGGAGCCTTTAGTCAAATAGGAATCGGCCTCAAGTTTTCTTTCATAGGGAAAGATTTTATATCGCTATTTTAATTGGGAAAATATTATTTCCAATAAAATTTTCTAAAAACCGTTTCTATAACAGGAACGGTTTTTTGATTTTCAGATTAAACCATCCTTATGGTCTTAAGTCCAAAAGTTATGACAACGAAAGAGATTCAACACTTATATTGGAGAGTTAGTTTTGGTGCAAAACCAACCGATTTAAGACGTTTTGGGAGTTTGGACAAATAAGAAGTTGTGAATTACTTATTTGAATCTTCAAAAGCAATAACACCTTTATTAGTTGACGTTTCCGAATTTAAACACATCCAAAATTCAAATACTCCGTAAGAAATTTAAAGAAAAAATTAAAACCTATAACATTAAATGGATACAGCGTTTGGGAGTGTCTCAGGAGCTTCTTCGAGAAAAAATGACTTTGTTTAACCCTCTAAAATAAAAAACCTTATTTCATAATCGACAAGTCGTTTTTGAAATAAGGTAATTTGTAATTGATTAATAGCACTGCTAAAATCGTAAAAAATTCAGTTACTATTCAAAAAAAACTATAAGTGGTTAAAAAAACTGTACGAATGGTGCTTTTAGTTGAAATTGGTTGTTGTTGTTGTTGTTGTTGTTGTTGTTGTTGTTGTCGTCTTATTTTATGAAAAACCTATGAAAATTACCTAAGAGATATAGCAGGTGTAAAGACTATTGTAACATCTTACAAAACAAAAACCTCATTTCATAATCGACAAGGCGATATAGAAATAAGGTTATATGTAATTGATTAATAGCACTTCAAAAATCGTAAAAATTTCAATAGTTGTAGAATAATTACTACAACTAGCGAAAAAAACGGTATGAATGGTAATTATAGTTCTTATTAAGGGTTGTTACTGTTTCATTTTATGAAAAATGGATGAAAATTGTAATAGGAAGAATGGGTAAGAAGATTGTTGTACTGTTATTAAAAAACAAAAACCTTATTTCCTTTTCGACAAGTCGATTTAGAAATAAGGTTGTATGTAATTGATTAATAGCAAAGCAAATCTCTTAAAATTTTTAGAAGCTCAAGAATAATTACTGCAACTAGCAAATAAAAAGGTCTAAGCGATAATCTTTGCAAAATACTTCGATTAACTGTACTTGATTTTGCGCAAAATTCGAGTCGCCTCTTGGTAAGATTGGTAGGCGAGTGTGCTATGAGTTTTTAAATATGGTTTTGCCTCGTTTAGTTTGTCAATGGCATCATGAAATAAGTTGAGATAACATATTAAGTATGTTGCTGGTAAGTTTTCTAAATCTATTATTTCGTTTTTATTGAGATTTAATCCCTTTTTTAATTTTTCTAATAAAGCATTGTTGGCGTTATATATATGGTGTAATATTTTTTTATCAAATTGTGGAGGCTCAAATAGTAAGTTTGTTTCAATATTATAATGTGCGTTATCTTCAAAGTGAATAATCGTTTCTTCCAGTTTATAATGTTTGTTTTGATTTCGTAGTCCTAGATTGACGTACTCAATGATTTTAAATGTATTTTCATTGAAGGAGATTGATACTTCATCAAAAGTTGAAAAGAATAAGCGTACTTGCTCGTTAATTAACTCGATATCCACTCTAGAGAAAAATACGTTATTTTTTACTAATTTCTTTTGACCAGACCAGCATAATACAAAATACTCTTTAAAGACTTTGTATTGCGGATTATAATCTTTGCGCATATTCATGAAATCAAATACACCGTCAAGTGTGTATTCAATGTTGTTTTGAGAATGAGATTCTATTGCTGCTACGATTTTGGAATTTACATCTTCAATTTCAACATTAAATACTTTTGGCATACTTATACTTCCATCTCTTAAAAACACAGAGCCGCCATAATATTTCCATATATTTTTTCTTAATGAAGTTATTTTGTCAATAGGTCTAATGGTAACTAAGCCAACTACTTTATTCTCTGGCAAATGAGGAAACGGTATATTCTCATACTGCACAATTGGCGGATTGGTGAGATAAGCATTGATGAGGTTTTGAATTTTACTATCATCAAAAAAGTTAACACCAATAATTTGATTGTCTTCGTCTTCAACGCCAATAACGATAAAAGAGTTGTTTTTAGGGTTGCTATTTGAAAGAGCACAAACATGTTTTAAAAATTTGGCTTTACCTTCTTTATGAGTAATATCAACTTTTCGTTTTTTATCATAAAAACTATTCTCATCATTATGAGCGAGTAGGTTTTTGATAAGAAGTCGTTTATTAATCATGTTTACTTTCCGCGAAAGCGGACATCTATTTAGTTTATTTCACGTAAAAATAGGAATTTCTCTATTTAATTCATCGTTTTAGTTTCTGCTATAATTATTCCAAAATCACCATCTTCTTGCTTCCATTTTTTCTTCGGAAGGTAAGTTCTAGATGCAAATCCGTCGAGATATAAAGTATTTTTGCAACTACGATTTTTAAAGAATGTTGCAAAATCATATAAAGTAATAGGGTTTTTAGACATGGCAAATAAAAGCGTACCATTTGGTAGAATGCCAATGCCATTTCTAATGTGTAAATTTTTAGAATTTTTTACAAAAACAGGATGAAGATTACCGTTAATCACTAGCATTGGTCCAGATTGAGTTGCATAACTGATACTTGGGCTGTTATTAAAATCTGTTGTTTTGACTACAATACCTTGATGATCATTAGTTATATAGAATATCCCGTTGGGTTGTAAATAGAAGTTCCCATAGGCTTCTTTTGTGGTGTCTATTTGTTTTCTTGTTATATAAGCCTTGAGGAGATCCATCTTTAAGGTACATGCCGCCATTCATAGTAAATACAAGTTCCTGATTTTCATGTAAAAGCTCTTGTTTTAAAATTTCCGAAGTTAATACCCATGTCATTTTGATGATAAAATTTTAGAGTCTAGGTATTTAAATCTACTTTATGAATAATAAAACGGTCGTCCTCAGTTTTTTGAGACATTGAGGGACATGAGGTCATCAATAGAGAAAGACAAAAAACACAAGATATTAATTGTTTCATGGGTTTATAGTTACTGTTTTTTAAGGGCCAAATGTTGTTGGTTATTAATCATTACTTTGGGTGATAGCGCTCTTAATATGCTCATTTTATCTTATGAGTTACTCGTTTATTTTTCAATATTTTGACATTGGATTAATCCCATCTTGTTAATCCAATTAATCATAATTTTTTATTTACAATTGTAGAATTAGCTTGTGCTGTGCAAAACATAAGTACATCTGCAATATTCACATGAGCCGGTCTTGAAATAGCGAATTGGATGACTTCGGCAATATCTTCAGCTTGTAAGGCTTTGAAACCTTTGTAAACATTATCTGCAACTGGGTCGCCTTTAAATCGTACTTGAGAAAATTCGGTTTCTACGAGACCAGGATTTATGGCAGTTACTTTTATTCCGAATGGATTTAAATCAATTCGCATTCCTTCGGTTATTGCTAAAACGGCATGTTTGCTTCCGCAATACACATTTCCTTTTGCATACACTTCTTTTCCTGCAGATGAGCCAATGTTGATTATATGACCACTTTTACGTTCGGTCATTTGAGGTATAATGGCTTTGCTCACATAAAGCAATCCCTTAACGTTGATATCCATCATAGCATCCCAATCGTCCATGTTTCCGGTTTGTATTGGGTCCATTCCATGCGCATTTCCAGCGTTATTAACTAGGATATCTATGGTTTTGAAATCTTTGGGTAGCGACTCAATGGCTTCAAAAATTGCTTTTTTATCACGCACATCAAAGTTGAGTATATGTACATTTGTTTGTTTGCTTAATTCTTTTTGGATGGTGTCTAAACGATCTTGACGTCTTCCACAGAGGATTAAATTAATCCCATGTTTTGCAAATTCGTGAGCTGTTGCTCTACCAATTCCACTTGTTGCTCCTGTTATTAATGCTGTTTTGTTCATATTTCTATCATTCCTGAGTATATAGGAATCTTATTAATTAATTATCTGTTATTTATTCAATCTAATCGGTCTATATGCTTATGTAATTCACAATAGTAAGATATTGAATACTTCTATGGAGACTGCGACTGAATACTGTTTTATTTACTCGAGTAAACACGGCTAACTGAATACTGTTTACTGCCAACTATTTCAAGGCACTTCATAACCTTGACAAGCCTCTAATAGTTTAAACCAATCTTCTAATTCTAAGTCAATATGTATCGCTTTTGCAACATTAGAAATTCGCTGTTTTGTTGTGGTGCCAATTACTGGATGAATACCTGAAGGATGTTTTAAAATCCAGGCTAAAAGTAATTGGTCTTTAGTGACGTTATACTTGTCTAGCAACTCATCCAGTTGTTTATGTATGCGTTGTGTTTGCTCGGTATCTTCTCTAAACACATGGCCTAAAGGTGACCAAGCCATTGGTGTGATGTTTTTGTTCCCCATGTGATCCAAAGACCCATTGTGCATTGCTGTATGTTGTGTAAGCGAAAATTCTATTTGATTAATAGAAACATCAATAGTTTTTGATACTAATTCTACTTGAGAAGGCGTGAAGTTAGAAACACCAAAATCTTTAATTAAACCTCTTTTTTTTAAGTTTGAAACGGCTTCTGCAATCTCATCTGGCTTCATTAATGGACTTGGTCTATGCAACAATAGTACATCGAGGTAGTTGGTCTTTAAATGTTTTAAAGAGTCTTCTGCAGATTGTATGATATATCCTTTGCTATAGTCGTAATGTTTAACAATATTAGGTCTATTGTTACTTAGGAGTTGTATGCCACACTTGCTAATGAGTTGAATATGGTCTCGTTGAATGCCACTTTCAGCGAAAGCGAGACCAAAATCAGCTTCTGTAGTATAGCTGCCATAAATATCAGCATGATCAAATGTGGTAATGTTTTGTTCAATACAATGTTGTATTAGGTCTATAAATTGGTTTTTATGGAGTTGTTTTCCCCAAACTCCCCAAGTCATAGTCCCTGCAATTAATCGGGAATATTTCACTTTTTTTTCAGTTTATAATGGTTTTTATGCAATTCATGTATAAAAATAGTCAAATCTATAATAATGAAATATCATTGTTTAAGATTTATCTAATGTCCCCATATTATGAAAACCTCACGTAATTTTAAAATCCTTGTTATTGGTGTATTAACTTTATTTTTAATGACCAGCTGTTCTAATGAATTAGAAACAGAAACATTTGAAAATAGTACGTTAGTAACCGTTAAGTTACAAGGAACTCCTAGTGCTTTTAGTAAAGCAAATTTAGAAATAATAGATGTACAACTGCGTGTTTTAGAAGACGAATCAAATCCCAATGCATGGGTGAGTTTAAATACGGTGAACACTGGTATTCATGATTTAACAAAAATCACAGAGGATACTGTTGTTACATTGGTTGATTTTGAAGAAATACCTTCACAGTTCATTTACAACATTAAATTAGTATTTGGAGATAATAATACGGTTACGAAAAATGGCTTAGAATATGTTTTAGATATTGCACCAGAGTCTGACAATGCTTCAATAAATATTGTAGGAAAACAATTGGTTTCTAATAAGGTATATGATTTTGTGTTAGTATTTGATACAGATGAATCTATTCAAATGTCATCGGAAGGTTCTGCAAACCTAAACCCAAAAATGTCAACAGAAATGAGACTTTTTAATCTGTTTTAGTAATAGATTTTTAGTCGTTTTAACCAATATAAAAAAGTTAAAGGCAACACAAATCGTGTTGCCTTTAACTTTTAACCAATTCTTAACAGCATTTCAGCAAAAAATTCAACAATTTGCGTAACTAAATTAAATGGAGTTAATCACAGCGTTTAAAACCTATATATAATGGAAGAAACAGGTACAATTGACATTAAAAGCATCAATGAGAAAATAGAAAGAGAAAGTGCTTTTGTTGATTTATTAATGATGGAAATGAATAAAGTCATCGTTGGTCAAAGACACATGGTTGAGCGTTTACTTATTGGGCTTCTTGGTAGAGGGCATATTTTACTTGAAGGTGTTCCTGGATTAGCAAAAACCTTAGCCATTAATACACTTGCCCAAGCTGTTGATGGAAGCTTTAGTAGAATACAATTTACGCCAGATTTATTACCTGCCGATGTCGTCGGTACACTCATCTACAATATGAAGATTAATGATTTCTCTATAAAGAAAGGACCAATCTTTGCAAATTTTGTTTTGGCAGATGAGATTAACAGAGCGCCAGCAAAAGTGCAATCTGCTTTATTGGAAGCCATGCAAGAAAAACAAGTGACCATTGGTGATGAAACTTATATTTTAGACAAGCCATTTTTAGTAATGGCAACTCAAAACCCAATAGAACAAGAAGGAACATATCCATTACCAGAAGCACAAATTGACCGTTTTATGTTAAAAACGGTTATTGATTACCCTAAGAAAGACGAAGAGCAACTCATTATGCGAGCAAATCTTAAAGGGTCTTGGGAAAAAGTAAACCCTGTGGTCTCTATTGCTCAAATTTTAAGAGCGCAAGAGGTTGCGAGAGAAGTGTACATGGATGAGAAAATCGAAAAATACATTCTTGATATTATTTTTGCGACACGGTATCCAGAACAATATAGATTAGCAGATTTGAAACCATTGATTTCTTTTGGAGCATCGCCTCGTGGAAGTATTAATTTAGCTACCGCTGCAAAATGTTACGCATTTATAAAGCGTCGTGGTTATGTGATTCCCGAAGATGTTCGTGCAGTAGTTCATGATGTGTTGCGACACAGAATTGGGATCACTTATGAAGCAGAAGCAGAAAACATAACTTCTGAAGATATTATTAATAAGATTGTAAACGAAATCGAAGTACCATAGAATTGTCATTCCGCACTTGATGCGGAATCTCTTTAATTTTTAGAACAGATTTAATTTGATAGATTCCGCATCAAGTGCGGAATGACAGAACAAGACAATGGATACTAAAGAACTCTTAAAAAAAGTACGAAAAATTGAGATTAAGACACGACGGTTGTCTGATCATATATTTGGAGGCGAATACCACTCGACATTCAAAGGCCGTGGTATGACTTTTTCTGAAGTTCGCCAGTATCAATTTGGTGATGATGTTCGTAACATTGATTGGAATGTTACCGCACGTTATAATGAACCATACATTAAAGTTTTTGAAGAAGAACGCGAATTAACCATGATGCTCATGGTTGATATTTCGGGTTCTGAGTTGTTTGGAACAGATGAACAGTTTAAAAATGAAATCGTTACCGAAATTTCTGCAACATTGGCCTTTTCTGCAACACAGAACAATGATAAAATAGGTCTCATCTTATTTTCAGATGCGATTGAATTGTATATCCCTCCAAAAAAAGGACGTTCTCATGTACTGCGAATTATTAGAGAACTCATTGAGTTTAAGCCAAAAAGTAAACTCACAGATATTTCTGAAGCTCTTAAGTTTTTGTCTAATGTGATGAAAAAGAAAACCATTGTTTTTCTATTAAGTGACTTTATAACTGAGGATGATTACAAGCAAAATTTAAAAATTGCCGCAGGTCGTCATGATATTACAGGAATTAGAGTTTATGACAAGCGTGAAGAAGAAATTCCTAACCTTGGGATGGTACAAATGCAGGATGAAGAATCTGGAGAATTGGTACTGGTTAATACGGCATCAAAACAGGTGAGAACCAATTATAGTAAGTATTACAATGAAAAAGTAGGCTTTTTTAAAGAGACCTTTACAAAATCTGGTGCTGGGACAATTGATTGTCGTGTGGACGAGGGTTACGTGAAAAAATTACTAGGCTATTTTAAAAGAAGATAATATAAAAACAGCAAAATGTCAGGTTGAGCCCAGTCTAAACCTAGTTTAAAATGAATAAAATTAATTTAAATATAAAAGGTTTTAAAAAAAGTGTAGTAGGCTTCCGTCTTTCGTCTTCGGTCTTTTTATTGATGCTTTTTTTTCTATGTGCTTTCGCTTCTTTCGCCCAAGTCACGTCATCAATTGATACTACTAAAATTAGAATTGGTGAACAAATTATGTTCCAGGTACAAGTAGAAGCAGATTCTACAGATCTAGTTGTTTTTCCAGAAGGTCAAACGTTTCTGCCTCTGGAGATGATAGAGTCTTTTAAGATTGATACGACTAAAAACAACAACAAATTTCAGCTTATAAAAGAATATGCATTAACGCAGTTTGATTCTGGTGCTTATACAATTCCGAAGCAAAAAATATTTGTAGGAGATAACATATTTTTTACAGATTCGTTGCGTGTTGAAGTTCAAACCATCGCTGTAGATACTACAAAACAAAAGCTTTTTGATATCAAACCAATGATTGCGGTTGAGAAAGCGACGAGCAAATGGTGGTTGTATGTTGGTATTGGTTTATTGGCTTTGTCATTCATTGGTTTTGTGTTGTATTGGTTCATTTGGCGAAAAAAGCCACTTTCCGAAGAAGAAAAAATCGCATTACTACCACCATATGACAGAGCTAAAATGGCTTTAAAGAAATTAGATGAGAGTGATTACCTTCAGAAAGAAGAATTAAAGGATTACTATTCAGAGCTAACTTTTATTATTAGAAAATATCTTGATGAGAAAGTGTACGATCGTTCGTTGGAGAGCACAACAGATGAGCTGGTAGCTCGCTTAAATATGCTTCGTGATGCCAATCAAATAGAGTTGAGTAACGATGATATAAAAAATATTGAAACGATTTTGAAACGTGCCGATTTGGTGAAATTTGCAAAATCAGCACCAGACATCGAGCTCGCTAAATTAGATAGAAATACGATTGATATAGAAATTGATCAGGTTAAGGAGGCATTGCCAGAACCAACAGAAGAAGAGAAGCTTTTAAACGAGAAATACAGAGACGAACAAGAACGTAAAAAGAAGCGTAAAAAGATTTGGCTTACCGTTGCTGCAAGTCTTTTAATAGTGATAGCGACGTTTATAGGTTTTGGAGTTAAATATGGCTTTAAATATGTGGTTGATACGATTATTGGGGAAGAGAGTAAAGAACTATTAGAGGGCGATTGGGTACGCAGTGATTATGGTGTGCCACCAATTATGATTTCGACTCCTGTTGTTTTGGAGCGTATGGATTTACAGGCTGTAGATACGCTACCGCAAGTGAAAATGACGGTATTTTCATATGGAGACTTAGATAGTGATATGAATATTTTGGTGAGCACTGCTAAATACAAAGATCTTGGTAAAAATGCAGATGGAGAGCCTAATACAATTGATTTAAGACTTGCTATTGAAGGCCATCTTAAAACCTATGAAAATAATGGTGCTAGAAACCTCATTGTAAAACAAGAACAATTTATAACACCAAACGCTGCGGAAGGTTTAAAAGCTTACGGAACAGCACAATTCCCCGCAGATAAAGAAGGCCATTTTAGAGACGGTGAATACGTCATTTTAGCCTTCACTGCTGAAAATGTACTACAACAAATCGCATTGGTTTGGAATAGTCAAAACGACTATACCAACCAAACTATTGACCGTATTATTAAGTCTATAGAACTTAAAAAATTGGAAGAGTAATGTTTGAAGGGATAGAGTTTTTAAATACAGCGTTTTTCTGGTTGTTCTTATTGCTACCATTAGCAATTCTATGGTATCTTTTTAAACAAAAACAACAAACTGCAGAACTCAAAATGTCGAGTATTAAAGGCTTTAAAGTTGGGAATTCTCTGCTCCCAAAACTGCGTCCAATATTATTTATATTGCGATTAGCAGCATTGTCATTTCTTATTGTGGCATTAGCCAGGCCACGAACGTCTGATGAGACTACAAAAACAAAAACGACTAAAGGAATTGATATCGTTATGGCCATAGATGTCTCTGCGAGTATGTTGGCAAAGGATTTATTGCCAAATCGTTTAGAGGCTTTAAAAAAGGTAGCTGCCGAGTTTATACTAGGTCGACCAAATGATAGAATTGGTTTGGTAGAATACGCAGGAGAAAGCTACACTAAAACACCAATCACGAGTGACAAAGGTATTGTGTTGCGCTCGCTTAGAGATATAAAATATAATACGATTATAGAGGGTGGGACTGCAATTGGTATGGGATTGGCAACGTCAGTTAATCGTTTAAAAGATAGTAAAGCTAAAAGTAAAATTATTATTTTGCTGACAGATGGCGTTAATAACTCTGGATTTATAGATCCAAAAATAGCTAGTGAACTCGCAGTAGAATACGGTATTAAAGTTTACACGATAGGTTTAGGAACAAATGGGATGGCATTATCTCCATATTCTATTTTACCTGACGGAAATTTTCAATACCGAAGAGTAAAAGTAGAGATTGATGAAGAGCTTCTCAACGAGATTGCAGATGTCACAGGCGGAACCTATTTTAGAGCCACCGATAACAAGAAATTAAAAGATATTTATAACGAAATAAATAAACTCGAAAAGACTGAAATTGAAGAAATTAAATACACAGCGTATGATGAAAAATATCGTCCGTTGATTTTAATTGCTTTAGGCCTTTTATTTGTTGAAATATTGCTGAGGTTTACTGTTTTCAGGAGTTTTGTGTAGTCAAGTTTGAGGTTATTTGACGGAAGACAGAGGATAGAAGACCAAATGACTGAGCTCTAATTTTTTTAGAAACAAGAAACAAGAGCGAAAAGAGATTTGACTTCCATAACAGTAGTTCGCAGGAGTAAGGCTCTGCCCTTTTATAAAGGGTAGACAGATTGAGCAAAGCGAAATAAGAAGGGTTAAATTAGAAAGAGTAAATCAAGAGTAAAAAGTAAAGCAGAGTAAGTTATTGGGAAAGAGTAATCCAGCTCAACAACATACGAACAACAATAAAGGGAACGAGTAAACAACTCAACACCTTAACACCTTAACAAAGAACAACTCAACAACAATAAAAGATGTTTGATTTTCAATTAGAAGAAAAAGTTTGGTTTTGGATTTTACTGGTAATTCCAGTAATCATCCTACTATTTGCTGTACTTCAGTTTTGGAAATATAGAACGCAAAAACGTTTTTCTAATCCTAAATTATTAAAGCGATTGAGTCCAAACCAATCGTTGTTTAAATCCATTTTAAAGATTGTCGTATTGTCTTTGGCAGTTGCCTGTTTCGCTATCGCTTTAGTCAATCCTAAAATTGGTACTAAGCTAGAAACCGTAAAACGCCAAGGTGTTGATATCGTTTTTGCTGTTGATGTTTCTAAAAGTATGTTGGCTGAGGATGTGGCTCCAAACCGACTAGAGAAATCAAAACAATTGGTAACACAAATCATCAATAACTTAACAAGTGATCGCGTTGGTATTATTGCCTATGCAGGGAAAGCCTTTCCACAATTACCAATTACTACAGACTATGCTTCTGCAAAAATGTTTCTAAACAACATGAACACAGATATGCTGTCCTCTCAAGGTACAGCGATTAATGAAGCGATTGAATTAGCGAAAACCTATTATGATAACGAAGAGCAAACCAATCGTGTGTTGATCATTATTTCTGATGGAGAAGATCACAGTGACGTTGCTAGTAATGTGGCGGAAGAAGCGAGTGATGAAGGCATCAGGATTTTTACTATTGGTGTTGGTGATATTAAAGGTGGTCGAATCCCAATTAAACGTAATGGCGTTTTACTCAACTACAAAAAAGACAATCAAGGTGAAACCGTGATCACTAAACTTAACGAGGAGACGCTTATAGATATCGCAGAAGAAGCCAATGGTGCTTATATTAATGGTAACAATACAGCAGACGTCATCAAAGAGATCAAAGACATTCTCAACAAGATGGATAAAACCGAATTTGAAGCCAAAGAATTTGCAGATTTCAAAGACCAATTCCAGTGGTTTTTAGGGTTTGGACTGTTCTTCCTATTCTTAGATGTTTTCTTCCTAGAACGAAAAACCGCTTGGCTGAAACGATTGAATCTCTTTAATGAGAATTTTTAGGGTTGCTTCGGAACTATTATAATTTAAAAACCTCTTTTCTTGTTTAAAAAGAGGTTTTTACTATTTAGCTTTTAGGCTTTGTTGGAGGTGGAGGAGCATGTCTAAAAGTATCAAAATAAATATGTAACTCTAATGAATCTTTTACTTCTAAATTAACTTCATCAAAAACGGAAGTTAAATTTAAAAGTGATTTTTTGAGATCTTCTCCTGTTTCATTTAATTCAAGTGAAATCCCTACATAAGCTCTATCATAAGATTTCGGGTAACGAAGTTCCTTACCATTATTTGTATAATGTCTTATTAAAATCCACTTCAATTCAGAAATAGGATAACCTTTATCTATCAAAATAGAATCTGATGTTATGGTCAGCAAATTTCTTTGTAACATTTCAGTATATATTCTTGGGTATATTTTCTTTAAAATACGACCATCCTTTATCTCAACTAATACGCTTCTATCTGCTAGAATAGACCTAGAGACTAAAGCCTTAATTTCTCTAAAATCAAGAGATGTTGTGTTAAGGTCTAACTTTATTATTTCATCATTGAGGCTTTGGGTTGGGTAATATTTAGTCTCGTTTTCTTGACTTTTACATCCTATGAGAATATAAAAGATTATTAAGACATATAAATTACTTAATCGCATATTGTACTGTTTTCTATCATATAATTTTTTAAACAGGAATTTAGTATTACTTCAGAAACATTATAAAAACCTCTTTACCTGTTTAGGAAAGAGGTTTTATGATAGCAAAAATAAATTTAAGTTCATTTATAATTAAATGCTTTTGCTTTTGGCTGAATAATAAGTGGTGCGATTAATTGATGCTCTATCCAATCCTCTTTTTTTTTATATAGATTGAAATACCTAATCTTGTAGATTTATAAAAATATACTAACGCAAAGTCATTGTTTTTAGTATAAATGGGTTTTCCTATATGAAGTACTTGTTTAATATCTTCATTATTTTCATTGATATCTAATTTATCAATTAAATTTAAATCCCATGGAGAATTCTCTTTTTGAGAAATTAAATATTCATATTCTTCTTTATTAAAAATCAAGTTTAAAATAGAATCTCCTTTAATAATACCTAGACTATGTTTTAAGCTATCCAACTTATACGAATCATTAATCTTCTGATACTTTTCTAGCTCTTTTATTATTGAAATTACATATTCATTATCATTGAGAGAGTCTAACGTTAAGGTTCTATTTAAAAATTGTTTTTTAGTTTGCGTAACTATTTTATTTATGATCAAGTAACCGTTTGACTTATTATTTATAATAGTGTTTGTTTTACAAGAAAACACTAGGCATCCTAAAATAAATATTACGATTAATTTATTCACAAGGAGTTCCTTTAACTAGGTATGATGGAGCATATTCTGTATTATTTTGTTCTGTTATTATTATATTTTCTGCATTATCTTGTTCACTTTCAGATAATATTTCATTACCATGCATAGTTCCCCAAGCTAAATTTTTACAATACTCAAGATCTACATTTTCAATATTATTCTCTTGCGCATATGCGTAAATTGTCTCTCCTATTTTATCTACAAAATCATTCATAGCATTATGCCATTCATTATCAAGTGTGTTGAACGTATCTTGCACCATATTATCATAAAATGTAATAAAAGCATTCAATAAATCTTCGTAATCTGAGCTTGTAGAAACCAACTCGTCTTTTAAATACAAATTCAACAAATATGCATGAACTAATTCATGCATTGTATTTGCAACAATTGACAAATCAGTTGCTGTATCTAACTAAGCATTATCAAACTTTATCTTTATAATAAAATTTTCAGGATCACCTTCATAAGATGTACTAGTTTGTGCAGGATCTCCAGTAGCAATATCTCCATTCCAAAATTTGACATTTGCTTTATCACTAGTATCAAAAGTATCATTAATTATGTCCGTTAAATCTGACGTCAAATTCATAATGTTTTTTACTATTTCTTTTTGACAAGGTTTATTTATAGTGTAAATAATTTCCATATCAAAATCAACCTCACCTCCTTCATCTAAAGCATCTTTAGCAGGATCAACAAAATTTTTAGATTCATTTGTACAATTCTCATTCAAATAGGCATGAATATCAATAGTATTATAATAATTAGAATTATCATCAAACCAAGCACTATCATATTCAGTTCCTAAACATTCTTCAATATCATCTTTTAAAGCTTCAACATTAACTAATACAGCCACAGGACCATCCGCGCATGGATCTTCATCCTCTGCGTTTCTAGCCATTGTAGATGAATAATTACCAGAACCACAATTTACTATTAAGTACATACAACAAGATTCTGTTCCGTCAGATGGTGACCATTCATCTGTTTCCCATCTATCGCCATCAGAATCTACGTAGTAAATATCACATCCATCTACATTTTCAATTTCTGCATCACCGCCTCCACTTGAGGTGGAAGTTCCTCCATCATTAGAATTACTATCATCAGAATCATTGTTATTAGCAGAACCATCATTATTAGTTCCTCCTCCAGAAGAACCATCATTATCATTAAAGTTTTCCCAAAAATCATCCCATCCATCCCAAACGTCGTCGTCGTCAGGGCAAGGGGTACTATCTCCCCCAGCACCAGTAGTTATTCCATTATTTAAAACTGTAAGACCTGTAATATTATCATTACTATTGTAGGTTTCTATTCTACCAGTAAATTGACTTAAATCAATTGTTTTATATTTATCATAAGGGATTTTACCCTCAAAATGGTATACTTTAAAATATTCGTAAATGACATCTTGAGTCTCTACAACAATCACATTAACTAATATATTAGATGATTGCGTATTTTGTAACGCAAAAGTATGTTTTGTATTGTACTCATTCTCCACAACAATTTCTTTACTAGTATCTATTGTACCCATTGATGTTTCTCTAGACATAAAATCGTTAGAAGAAAGTGTTAAACGTCCTTTAACAAAAGAGACGTTAAGAGCATTGCTAGTTTTCTGTTTTAAAAAATTAGTGGCTCTAATTGAAACATCGCTTCCAGTATTTAGCCTAATTTTAGATTTAGACTGTTGCTGAATAGGTTGCATGTCATCGATAAGTTCCTTTTCACAGCCAAAAGGAATAAGTAGAAGCCCTAAAACAAAAAAGATAGTTTTAAAATAATGTCTCATAAGTGTATAAAATAATTTAAGTTAATATTTGATGTCTTGCTATTAATCAAATACTTTTTAATTAGGGAGGGAGATTATTTACTATGTTTAATAAAAACAGAATTTTAATTTTCAAAAAATTGTTAAAACAAATGTTAAATTTGAGTTGAAAAACGTTTTTAAATTGCGGTTTTTCCGTACTCTGTAACTATGGTAAGTGTTGAGAAAGCCAAATTATTTTGTGAATTACCATATTATTATCCAACACCAACCCATCCAATATTTTATAAATTCTTTAACTATATCGAGTGTACTAGTTTCCCTCGCTAGCGCTCGTCCAATGTCATTAAGTTAAGGTTTTTTCAAACTCCATCTCTTTGATTTTTAGTTATTTTAGGTTTTGTACCCAGCTAGCGCTCGTCCAATGTCATTAAGTTAAGTAATTAAAATATTGATAATCAGTAAATTACACTTGTTTTTTATCTATAAAAAGCGTATATTTAAGTAGTAATCAATGACTTAACTATGAAAAAAAACTGCTAACTTTATCTTCGAAAAGATTAGAACTGAGATTTTTAGTGATGCATTAAAAACTGAGTTTAAAGTTTCAAAAGAGCATTTTACTAGAAACAGAAAACAGCGTTTTCCTTTACTTTTATTATTTATGATGAACTTTCTGAGAAAAAGTCTATTCCTAGAAATCGAGAACTTTACAAACCTTTTTAAAACGGGTTCTAACTTAAAGTTTTCTAAGAGTGCTTTTGTACAAGCAAGAAAGAAAATCAAACCAGAAGTGTTCGATAAACTTTCTCAAATATTATTAAGTGAATTTTATGCAAATAATGATGCCGCAATAAAATTGTGGAAGGGTTTTAGGTTGCTAGCTGTAGATGGCTCTAGAATCACGTTACCTATTACTGACGAACTTAAAACAATTTATGGCAAGACAAAGAACCAAAGTGAAACTATCATAATTCAAGCGAGATGTTCTGTTATTTATGATGTTCTTAATAATTATGTTCTTGATGGTGCTTTAGCAGCTTTGAAGCGAGGAGAAAGAGATCTAGCACTTAGTCATCTTGAGTGTTGTAATACTAATGATTTGATAGTTTACGACAGAGGTTATCCTTCGTATGATTTCATAGATCAGCATCTCAATAGAGGATTAAATTACCTAATGAGGGTTAAGCTTAGTTTTAGTAATCTTATCAAAGATTTTGAAAAGAGCGGTAAAAAATCCCTTATAGCAGAAATGTATCCTGGTAAAAATGCAAATCTTTCTGATAAGAAATACACTAAAAAAACACCTATTAAAGTAAGACTCATAAGAGTAGAATTAGGGAAAGGGCAAGTTGAGATTTTAGTGACTTCGTTATTGGATAGTAAGCTATATCCAGTAAATCAGTTCAAAAAGCTATATTTTAAACGGTGGCGAGTAGAGACTTTTTACGATGAGCTTAAAAACAAATTAAGAATTGAACATTTTTCAGGTTATTCAAACCAAAGTATTCTTCAGGATTTTAAAGCAGCATTGTTTGTTAGCAACGTACAAACACTTATTGTTAGCGAACTAGAAGATGACATTAAAGAAAGCAACCAAGTTAAAAAATATGATTATAAGATAAATGTTAATGTGTCATATGGTCTACTAAAAAATAGAGTTGTATCGTTATTTTTAAATAAGCAGTCACCTGAAATAGATATTGTAGAAGAGCTTAAATTATTGTTTAAATCAAATTTAGTACCTATCCGACCCAATCGGAAATTTGAACGAAATTCAGGAAAATATCGAACTCGCACAAAACCTAAAATAACTAAAAACCAGAGAGATGGTGTTTGAAAAAACCTTAACTTAATGACATTG
>NZ_AUDE01000033.1 GCF_000425305.1 Psychroserpens burtonensis DSM 12212 | reverse complement strand
ACCAGTTTCAGGCGCTCCACCAAGGATTGTAAATAAATCTATTGGTGCGTCATTCTCACATAGGTCTAATGCAGCATCAGTTCCAGCATTTGGAGGTGGGATTATTGAAATTGAAACTGTGGAAGTATTAGTCCCACAAATAGTTTCTGAATCTACTAAATATGTAAAAACATAAGGTCCACCAGTAACGGTCATGGATGTAATATCTACAGTACCTGTGCTACCGTTAGTTGTAGGGAATGGTCCCGCCCAAGAGCCATTGGTCTCAGGACTTCCTGATAAGCCATCAATTAAGTTTACAGACATGGTAGTCGCAAGCTCTGTTTCACAAATTTCTAGTATTCCATTTACACCTGAATTAGCAGGAGAATTTATTACAACAGTGACTTCAAATCTATTATCACTTTCACATGGAGGATCTACAGATGTTGCGAAATAATTTTCTCCATCAATTAAAAGTTCGTTTAGATTTAAGGGTATAACAGAACTTTGGTTGGCATACCAGTTATTAGATCCCTCAGCAACTAAATCAGCGACTGTTGGTGGCTGATCTGAGCAAAATTCTTGAATGGGATTTGCTGTTGGGACTGGAACAAAACCAATATTTACAAGAACAGATAATCGTGATGTTCTGCAGTTAGTATCTGGGTTTTCTTGATCCGCATAGTATATTGTATTATCATTTAATATCGTTGTCGGAGACAAGCTTGAGCCTCCCGAAGGTACAGTATACCATTGTACATTATTTCCAATGGCATTTAAATCTGAAATTGTCGCATCGTTTAGGTCATCGACACATACACCTTGAAAATTTAGTCCCAAAGGTTCTCCGTAAACAAAGACGTCGACACGTTCTCTTGTTCCACAAGTGCCTGTATTATCATCTGCATAGTAGTCTTCTCCAGAGATTAAGCCTTCTGAGTTTCCAATAGGTGTTGTTGACGTTTCTGTGTCATACCAAAATATACCGTTACCATTATCTGTTGCTACTAAATCTGATATAGTTGGTCCTTCTAAGTCACAGAAACTTTGATTTATGTTTATTATTGATGGACATTGAGAATGGATTTGTAATGTTCCTAAGACAAATAAAAATAAAATGGTGAGCTTTGTATAGCTAATGATTATAGGTTGTTTTACCATAAGAAAGGAGCTTCTTTATAAAGCTTAAAATTACTAATTAATTAGCAATATCTGAATTATTAAACTCCCGAATAATAATTTCATGATTATCGTAATTTCCGAAGGTGTTCTTTTTATAGTAAAATTTAAGTATTAAATACTCAGTTTTGAATGTAGATAAAGACTCTTCAAAGTCCATGTCTTGGGACAGTCTTAACATTGTGTCAAATATAATATCAAATCCTTGAAGTGCTTTTTTTGAAGGATCGATATTGTTTTTAAGCTTGTAATTATTGAAATAGTTTAGAGTTTCTGCCGTATTGGTGATTTGGTAAATATCAGGGTAAATCAGTTTTAAAATGCTAAATCTTTTTGATGATATTTCCTGATCGTTAGGTAGTAAATTAGATTCTAAAACTGCTAATTGGATATCATAATTGGATAGTAGACCTAATAATAATGTCGTAGAACTTAAAAACACACCATTTTTTTTACTGTCAATTATGATGTAATTAGTTTTACTTTTATCTAGATTTGAAATGACATCCTTATCAGAAAACTCACCATTTTTATTAGTGACAAATACCTTGGCTCCTGGTGAATGTTCTGAGATAAAGGATCTACTCTCAAGTCTATCATTATCACTGATAACAATAATATTACCGTTTTTATTGTTTATGTATTTTAGCGTTTTTAGCTTTTGAGTACTCGCAGATGGTAGCGCTTGGTAAACTGTGTTTATTTTGTAGTTTTCAGATTCTGACTTTCCAATAATTATAGGAATATTATTATTGGCTTTTGATACTAGTGCGTTTTCAATTTCTTTATTGAAATCAAGAGTAATAATAGCATCAAAAGATTTTAAATCAATATTTTCTAATGCCTTGGTTCTTTTTATATCATCAACTTTTAATAAGTTGATTTCCGTTTTTATTCCCATTTTAACTAAACTATCTATAGCTGTTTTAGCTCCTTTGTAAAATTGAATATCATTTTGTAACGCAGTATTGGAAATAGCATTGTAACTACTTATACTTCTTGTGTAGTAGTTGAATTCTATGTCGTTAAACTGCATTAACATTAGAATTTTTTTATCTTTTCTTGAAGTAATTAACGTGCTTAAATCTGTATATGAATCACGAGTATTATTAGCATTAGTATTTTTAGAATTGTTGTTTAAAGGAGCGTTAAAACCTGTAATAGGCATTTTTATGACTGTTCCAATAATTACAGATTCAGATAATTTAGGGTTTAATTTTAGAAATTCAGGTACGCTCATACTTGCTTTTTTAGAGAGTCCATAAAGCGTTTCTTTAGGGGCAATAGTATAGGATGTATAACTTAGTTTTTCAATTTCGCTTTTTTCTTTATTTAATACTGTTTTTATGGAGCTTGAATCTTCAATATTAGTCTTCTTTGCTAATTCTGAATCATTATCTTCAACGCTACTGTTGGCACTATTTTTGTCAGTTTTTAGAACTTCGTTGATTTCGTTTTTGAGTGTTTTAGTTTCCTCGTTGTCACTAGTTTTATTATTTGTATTCTCAATACTTGCTTCGTCATCACCTGATACTTGACTGATATTGCTTTTATCTAAAGTATTACTTGTTTTGGAAGGTGTTTTTATTGTAACACCATAGCGTAGCATGTCTAGAATTTGTGGGTTTAATTTCTCTAAATTAGCAATGGTGGTATTAAATGTTTTTGCAAGACCAAATTTAGTGTCGCCCTTTTTTACTAAGTATTCTGTTTTATCTTGAATTGAAGTATCTGAATCTAATAATTTGTTTGGTATTTTTACCCGTATTCCAATAGACATCTTTTCAGGGATTATTGAGGAGTTGGTAGTAATGAGCGAAGCCAAATCAACAGTGTATAACTTTGAGATGCTATAAAAAGTGTCTCCCTTTATAACGTCATGCCATTTATATGATTCAGATTGTTGAGGGTTCGCCCTTATTTTAGATGTTGATGGAGATGAATAATTAGAATTACTGATTTTGAGAACATGTCCCGCTTGTAACCCTTTTTTAATATGCGGATTTTGGTTTTCCAAATCGGTAATTGTTATTCCGATTTTTTTTGTAAGACCAAATTTTGTATCCCCAGATTTCACTTTGTAAACCAACACATTGTCAACTGTTGTGAAATCTTGTTTATCACTGTTTTTTGGTACACCAGAATTAGTACTAGAAACGGGTATTTTTAAGACCTCACCTACGTAAATCACTTTTGAAGCACTTGGGTTTAGTTTAATAATATCTGAAATAGAGACCTCGTAGATTTTTGATAACCTATATACAGTTTCTCCTTTGGTAACTGTATGGTTTTTAGTAGGGTTTTGTGCATTTCCATAAAAAAAACAGAACGAGAAAATCGCCAAAAACTTAAAAAAAACTCTTGCCATTCTATTTGATTTGTAACTTGTATTCATGGGTATCACTCTAAAAATTAAAATTAATTAATTTTCTTATTTAAAATTAGTTAACTCATCTTGTTATAAGCGTTTTATTAACAATCACTCGTTAATAAAAAGTTGTTTTTTTGTTTTAATTTTGTTCAAATTTTTAAATAGAATAATCTATCATGTATAAATGCTTTACTTACTTGTGTGTTTTTTTTACCGTTATATCTTGCAAACAAGACTCAAAACTAGATAGTACTACATCTACGTCCAATATAAAAATCAATGGACCCGTATTTGGTACTTCATACCAAGTGGTCTATGATTCTAAAATCAATTACTCAAAGCAATTTGATAGTTTATTTACTGTTGTTAATCAGTCTATGTCAACTTATATTCCAGATTCTGACATTTCCAAATTAAATAGAGAGGAAGATGTGATTTTGGATGCTCATTTTGAAAAAGTCTTTTTAGCATCAAAAGAAATTTTTGAATCAACTCAAGGCGCGTTTGATCCAACAATTGGTAATGTTGTAAATGCTTGGAGTTTTGGCGCAGATAAGAATAAATTTTTAACAGATAGCCTTACAATCGAGAATCTAATGTTAAATGTTGGTTTAGGGAAGGTGCAATCTTATCAAGTTCAAGACGGTTTTAAAGTAAATAAGCCTAAGGGTACGTATTTAGAATTTAATGCTATTGCTAAAGGTTATGGAGTCGATATAATTGGTAAGTTTCTAGAAGGAAAAAATATTAAAAATTACCTCGTTGAAATAGGAGGAGAGATAAGGGCTAAAGGTGAGAATATTGATAAAGACGCACTATGGCGAGTTGGTTTAGATGAACCGCGTTTTGATAATGGACAGTCGGTTTACAAAGCGATAAACCTTAAAGACGAATCTATGGCAACTTCTGGAACGTATAGAAAGTTTAAAACAGATGAGAAAGGAAACCGTTACACGCATATTATAAATACAAATACTGGTTATCCATCAAAAACTAATATTCTAAGTGTCTCTGTAATAGCTCAGGATTGTATGATAGCAGATGGTTATGCAACTGCATTTCAAGCCATGGGAATAGAAAAGGTTACAGCCTTTTTATCGTCACATCCAAAGCTCAAAGTATTTATTATTTTCGAGAATGATGACAAAGAATTTGAGACCTTGAATCTAAATAATTTTCCTGAATAGCTATAGGTTATCTTTTGCGATTTATTGTGCCTTAATAATGGCAACTCCTATAAAAGTTGTGTGAATTTATAGTCTACAAAAGACGCTTATTACTTGAAGACTTTATTCGAAAAGCATACTATTTAAAGGTGCTTTCTTATACAACGCCATCTTAATTTAAACAATGTTTTCAGAGTTTTCTTCGGAAAGTTTAGATACAGTAAACCTTTTTGAACGTCAAATTAAATACTGAGAGACTAATAAAAGCAGGTGGTTATTAAATCGTATTAATTAGGAGTAAAGACCAACCAATCACTAAAAGCAAACCGCCAATTGGAGTTATTGGACCTAAAAACTTAAGCTTTTTGCCCTTTGAATCAGATAAGATCAACCCATATATGCTAAAAGAAAATAAGATAATACCAAGAGCAAAGCACCAATATGTTGCAGGCGTTATGTTTTCAAAATTAAAACCTAAAACTAATAACACAATGGCATGATACATTTGATATTTCACACCAACTTCAAAGCTTTGTAACTGCTCATTAGATAGTGTTTTTTTCAAAGCATGAGCTCCAAAAGCGCCAAAGATGACTGCTAGCATTCCAAAAATAGCACCAGTGGCAATTATAATTTGTTGTGTCATTACATTAAGTTTTAGTCGTTATTTTATTTGTAAACCACAGGGATAATCTCTCCTTTCGCCAGGCAATATTTCTCTATGTTTTCTTCGGAAAGTGTAGAGGTGTAATCTACTTCGTCAACTTTAAATCCAATACTTCTAAGCTTATCAAAATAGTCATGACCATAAACCCGAACATGGTCGTACTGACCGAAGATTCTCGCACGCTCTTTTGGGTTTGTGATAGAATTGTCTTCAAATGTGGATTCTCTAGATAAATCTTGCGGAATTTGAAACACACCATAGCCTCCAGGTTTCATAACGCGATATAATTCTTGCATCGCTTTTGTGTCATCGGGAATGTGTTCTAATACGTGATTACATAAAATAATATCATAGCTATTATCTTCAAAAGGCAAATCACAAATATCTGCTTTAACATCAGCAATAGGTGATAGCAGATCTGTTGTTGTATAGTCTAAGTTTTTTAGTTTTCTAAACCGTTTTAAGAAGCACTGTTCTGGAGCGAAATGAAGTACTTTTTTTCTTTCAGTTAAACTTTCCGAAGAGAAAAAATTAGTTTCATTCTGTAAATACAACCATAATAACCTGTGACGCTCTAAACTTAATGTTGCCGGTGAGAGGACGTTATTTCGCTGATTTCCGTAGCCATAAGGCAGAAATGATTTAAAACGCTTACCATCAATTGGATCGGTGAATTTATCTCCTCTTAAAATAAACGCTAAAATAGGACGAACTATATAGCTTAGCCTAATCAATATCGGTCTTGGAACTGTGTTTAGGATTATTTTAAAGCCTTTTTTCATCAATATTTAGAGTACTAATGCTTCCTTCCTAAACTCATCCTCATCTGTAGATGTAATCCCTAAAGCTTCGTGCACATAAGCAAACGTCGATAAAATTTCTGGTTTACCGTCTACAAGAGCGATATCGTGTTCAAAATGCACACTAGGTTTCCCGTCTTGGGTTACAATAGTCCAACCATCTTTAAGTTGTCTTACTTTATGAGTTCCGCCATTAATCATTGGTTCAATTGCGACGACCATACCATCAATGAATTTTTTACCACGACCTCTGCGACCATAGTTTGGCATTTCTGGATCTTCATGCATTACACGACCTAGACCGTGACCAACAAGTTCTCTAACAACTCCATAACCTTGTGCTTCACAATGCTGTTGTATTGCAAAACCAACATCACCAACTCGATTTCCAACTTTGAATTCTCTAATACCAACGTATAAAGATTCTTTTGTGATTTGTACTAGTTTTTTAGTTTCGGGAGCAACCTCTCCAATTTCAAAAGTATAAGCGTGATCACCATAAAATCCATTCATTAGTGCACCACAGTCTATAGATACAATATCACCGTTTTTAAGTGGGATGTCTGTTGGTAATCCATGAACTACAGCTTCATTAACACTGCATAATAAGGTTGACGGACAATCATACAATCCTAGAAAACCTGGTATTGCACCTTGTGCTCTTATAAAATCTTCACCAAGTTTATCTAAATGTTTAGTTGTAACACCTTCTTTAACTTCTTTGGCAAGCATGCCTAAAGTTTTAGATACTACTAGCGCACTTTGGCGCATTAACTCAATTTCTTCTGTTGTTTTTACTATAATCATGTTTAAAAAATATGGTCAAAGGTACTTAAATTAAAAACTAATATATTTTTTGAAATATGATAATTTACATACTTTGAGAATCAATTGATCTGTAAATTTGCTTTTTGTAATAAAAGAGAAGAATCCATGTATCTATTTTAGATCTGCATGGTTATTGCTCATTGGGTGTTTCTGTTGAAGCAACTTTAGCAGCTATTGATAATACGCGTTTTGATCTAATAGGAGATAATTAAATTAACGCTTTAAAAAAGAAAAGAAGCCTTTTTTTTGTTTAGTGGTATTCATAGTCGGTTCTTCTTTAGTAATAAGTTGATAAACTTCTCCCCAGCCTAATACGCCACCAATATTTCTATCGTCTATATAAATATCTGCATAGATTTTTCTACTCACTGAATTGTCATATTTTTCTTCAGGGAAACTTTGGTTTACTGCGTAAAATGTGATGCCGTTATCTTTGCAAAAATCCACAGCGTCGTCTAGTTTTGAACCACTTCTGTAGGTCCAAAGAATAACCCTATGACCATCTTGTTGAAGACGTTTCATAGTTTCAAAAGCAAAAATACGAGGCTTGCCTACTTTTGGAAAAGCATCCTCAACTATGGTTCCATCAAAATCGATGGCTATGACAAGTTTATCTTGAAAATTCATTAATGAGTTTTTTAAAGATTCAAAAATACAATTTTTCGATTCTAATTATACTAAAGAATGTTGTGTCATTACTGTTGGTTGTTCTATTCCCATTAATTTTAATATGGTAGGGGCGATATCTCCTAAAATACCATCTTTAATTGTTGGTTTTTCGTTATCAATTAAAATTATAGGAACCGGATTAGTTGTATGTGCGGTATTTGGTGATCCATCTGGATTAATCATCGTTTCGCAATTACCATGATCTGCAATTAAGATAGTGGTGTAATTATGATCAAGTGCAGTTTCGATAACTTTTTTAACACAAGTATCAACAGCTTCACAAGCTTTTATTGCAGCGGTCATAACTCCAGTGTGACCAACCATATCGCCATTAGCAAAGTTTAAACATACAAAGTCAACTGCTCCTTTTTTAAGTTCTGGGATAAGCACATCTGTTAACTCAAAAGCACTCATCTCTGGTTTTAAATCGTAAGTAGCGACTTTTGGTGAATCTCGTAATAGTCTGGTTTCGCCTTTAAAAGGGGCTTCTTGTCCGCCAGAAAAGAAAAATGTTACGTGTGGATACTTTTCAGTTTCTGCAATTCTAATTTGTGTTTTGTTATTTCGTGATAATATTTCACCTAATGTTTCGGTTAAATTATCTTTATTGAATACTACGTTTATAGCTTTATAGGAATTATCATAATTAGTTAAGGTTACAAAATATAAATTTAACTTATGCATATTTTGCTCGTGGAAATCATTTTGAGACAACGCTTCAGTTAGCTCACGACCACGATCTGTTCTAAAGTTGAAAAAGATAACGACATCTCCATCTTTTATTTTAGCAAGAGGTTGATGATTATCATCAACCATGATAATTGGTTTTATGAATTCGTCGGTGATATTATGATTGTAATTATTTTTAATACTTTCAGGAGCATTTTGAGAATGCTCTCCAATACCATTGACTAAAGCGTCATAAGCCAATTTAACGCGTTCCCAACGTTTGTCCCTATCCATCGCATAATAACGTCCTGTGACAGAAGCAAGTTTGGTAGGCGTGTTTTTTATATGAGCTTCTAAAGAGGTAATAAATCCAAATCCAGATTTAGGATCTACATCTCGACCATCTGTGAATGCATGAACATAAGAGTTTTTTATTCCGAAGTTATTAGCAGCATCTACCAATCCAAATAAATGATTGATATGAGAGTGAACCCCACCATCACTCACTAATCCTAAAAAATGTACAGGCTTATTATTGTCTTTTGCATATTGAAAAGCATCAACAAGTGTTTGCTCATTTTTTAAGGTATCATTTTCTACCGCTAGATTTATTTTTACTAAATCTTGATATACAATTCTACCAGCTCCAAGATTCATATGACCCACTTCACTATTTCCCATTTGTCCTTCTGGTAAGCCAACGTGTAAACCGTCGGTTCTTAGAGTAGCATGAGAATAATTATGATAAAGTGAATCTATAAATGGTGTTTTGGCATTATCAACTGCAGAAACTTTTGGGTCTGGAGACATTCCCCAACCGTCAAGAATCATTAAAATAACTTTCTTATTCATAATAATGAGTTTTAATAAAAATCAAAGATAAAAGTTTAATGGTGCATATCTATAATTGAGATTATAAAATATGATTAATTACCGTTTTGTTATTTAATTATTTAGCGATTGTAAGTAGGTCAATCTTGTTTTTGATACAATTAACTTGGTTGTTTACAAATAGTTAAAAAAATGTTAATAGGGTTTTTATGTGTAACAGGGTTTAAGTTATGTCGTCTTTTAAGTATGAACTGGTTTAAGTCAGTTCAAAATCAAAAAACATAAATCAATTAATTTAAAATCTTTCATCATGAAAAAATCAGTAGTAATTATTGCAATCGCATTAGGGTTTTCATTTACAACCATCCATGCAACAAATGACATTGTAACATCTTCAACTTATGAAACCGTAACAAAAAGGGCAGTAAATCCATTTTGTATCTCTATTGTAAAAGGAGATTTGGATACCGTAAAAAAACTTATTGAGTTAGGACAAGATGTCAACAAAAAGTCTAACGGTCTGACACCTGCTATGTATGCAGCTAAATACAATAGGCTAGATATTTTAAAACTCTTAGTAGAAAAAGGAGCTAAGTTAAATGTAAAATCTGTTAAAGGGATGACGGCAGCGAAGTATGCCGAGTTATCTAATGCAAAAGATACATTAGCATATATTAAGGAATTAGATTCTTAACAAAACAGGCTTCTCTTTTAGAAGTAATAATTCGAGTTAGTACATATAACGCATCTTTTTTAAGATGCGTTTTTATATATAGATGCTCTCCTTTTTCAATTCTATTTTCTAGATTTGGTGGTATGTCAACTTGCAATTGTACTATTTGTGAAATACTGGAGAAAACAATATTTTATTCTTCTGTAGAGATCATAATAATAAGCTGTATACCTACAGTATTTGGATTTAATTGTAGTTAACTACAGTGCTTTTACGACAAAATAATAATACTAGCGTCATGTCGATTAGTAGTTTTATTTTTAAATTAATTCTTCGAATGGCTGCTCTAATTATTTTTGACAATATCACAAAAGTTCTGGGTTTATATCCAAAATATTTTGGTTGAGGTAATTCGTAATGAATTCTTCAGAAAAATGCTCACATCCCATCAATTGCTCTGAGATGATAATATCTCTCAAATCTAGTTTTTGATATGCTTTTAAATATCCTTGTGATAGTGGTTTGTAACTATAATGCCAAGGTTCATGTTTAAAGCCTTTTCTATTGGTTTTATGTGTGTAAACTAAATAGAAACCGAAAGCATTTGCATACGTATCCATCCATATTTTAAATTTTGAAAAACAACCAATACCTTCAAAATGTTTTGAGTTCAAAACAGTATTAGGTTGAAGCACATTACCATCTATTAAGTCAATGTCTGTCGCCCAATGATGTCTTGATGTTCCTGGTATTGTTGAGTATTCTATAATTTTGTTTATACTTTGCTGTTCGCTTAATCCATTATTAATATTGTTCTTGTATTTGCGTTCCCAAATCCTATTTTGGTGTTCAAAGGTCCTGTAGCTGGATACAGTTCGTAATTTAATGTCACTTTTTAAGGCCTCTTCGCTCATTTTTAAAAAGGCATCATAAGCGTCATTTCTTAGTTTAAAACCATCGCCAAATACTTCTGGATTGCCTTTGCCAATTAATTCATTGTAAGTTATATTATTGTCGGAATGTTGAAAAGCTATCTGCGGAAAAATCGCTAATCCCAATCCAATTGCTGCAGACCCTTTTATAAATGTGCGTCTCTTCATAATATCTTTGTCATTACATAATGTGTGCCAACGTTATCTATTTCAAATGAAAGTCCTACGGTTTCGTAGTTGTTTTTTTTATAAAAACCGACTGCAGTTTCCCTGGCATTAAACCATAGTCTTGCAATATGTTTTTCTTCTAGCATGAGCTCACCATAGTTTAAAAGGCGTTCTCCAAGTTGTCGCCCTTGAAATGTTTCCAAAATAGCCATACCGCGAAGTTGATATTGTTTTTCTTCGGAAAAGAGCTTGTTTTTATTTTGAAGAAACGTAGCAATACCGACCACTTGCGCATCGATATATATGCCAATGTGGATGGTTGTTTCTAAATCATCATCTATGAATTGGCAATCTTCAATTCGTCGTCCCTTTCGCAACACTGCATGTCTTACGGTGTAGGTTTCTTTGGCTGAAACTTCTCGAATATAAAATTCGTTAGTATAATTGTTTGTCGTCATGAAGTTTTAGTATCTCTCAGAATCAAACTTAATCAAAATTATTTATCTTCACTCGAAATTTATAGCCATGTCTTTCCGATTTGAAATCCTCGAAAAATCTCGTATAAATGAGATCATTCCTTTGATGCAAAAGCTTACGAGTTTTAAAGTTTCCGAAGAACTTCTTAAAGAACGTTTTGCAGAAATGGTAACTCAAAACTATGAGTGCGCTGTTGTTTTTGATGGTAATAATGTAATTGGAGTAAGCGGAATGTGGTTTTCTACGCGACATTATGCAGGCAAAACTGTTGAAATTGATCACATTTATATAGACGATACATATCGAAACAAAGGTCTTGGGAAAGTATTTTTGAATTGGATTTATGAGTACGTGCAAACGAAAGGCTGCAATACTGCAGAGCTAAACACGTATGTGCAAAATTACGCATCTCATAAATTTTATTATAATGAAGGCTTTAAGATTTTAGGTTATCATTTTTTAAAGAAGTTTTGATTTTGTACTTGCAAAAAAGTAAAGTTATTATATATTTGCGCAAGGAATGCGAGAGTAGCTCAGTTGGTAGAGCGTCAGCCTTCCAAGCTGAATGTCGCCAGTTCGAACCTGGTCTCTCGCTCTAAAATCCTTGTCAATACGACGGGGATTTTTTGTTTGCCACGAGTGCATGAATAATTTATTTCAAAACTATTATTTCAGTCCATGCAATTCACTCCCTGTCTCAATCTCATAAGGTGCTTTATCATACTCAAAAATACGCGCGTCTAATGTGCCTCTTAAGGTAGTCGTGTCTCCTTTGACTTCTAGCCAACTGCCTTCTCTAATACCAACAACAGGTTGTGTATTGAATTTGTGAAACTCCTTAATTCTGGTTTCGCGTGTTTCTCCCATATGTTTACTAGTTGGGTCTGGATCTAAATAATGCGGATTGATATTAAAAGGAACAAAACCAAAGGTTTTAAAACTTGATGGATATACAATTGGCATATCATTAGTCGTGTTTATTGTGAGTCCGCAAATATTACTCCCAGCACTAGTGCCCAGATAAGGCGTTCCGTTCTTTACTTCGTTTTTTATTGTATCAATAAGATCATTTTTATATAATTGATTCACTAAAACAAAGGTGTTGCCGCCACCAGTAAAAATTCCTTTAGCCTCTTTAATAGCTTCTTTGGGGTTGGCAAATTCATGAATGCCTTTGACTGTTTTGTCAATCTTATTAAAAGCTAAACGTACGCTTTCTGTATAGTCATCGTGTGTTATTCCGCTGGGTCTTGCGTATGGTATGAATAAAATTTCAGAAGTGTTTTTAAAAAAAATACTCAGTTCTTCTAATAGGTACTCTAAAGGTTTCCCTCCATGTACAGTTGATGTGCTTGCGATAATTATATTTCTCATGAATTACATTTTTTTGTAAATTTATATAAAGTGTTAATTTAACAAAAGTTTAGTTGCATTTTATTAATTATTTAAGCTTTCAAATGCGTTCTTTACGTAACTAAACCATATGCTATGAAAAAATCACTACTAGTACTCTTACTTGCTGTATCATTTACCGTGACATCACAAATATCAAAACGCGTCATTGTTGATGGGAAAATTATTGTTGAAGGTCAAGATGTTGATGCCATTACGGTATTCAATATTGCTACAAAAAAAGGGGTGATTACAGACGAAAATGGAGGGTTTACAATAGAAGTCGGTTTAAACGATTTAATAGAATTTAGGGCATTACAATATCAAAATTTTGATTTACGTGTTAGCGAAGCTATTATAAACTCTAAGCGTATACGTGTTTTTTTAATTGAAGAAATAAATAAATTGGATGAGATTTTAGTACTCACTAAAGGGTTATCGGGAGATTTACCAACCGATGTTTCAACGGTAAAGACGTTTAATCCTAAATTAGATGCACTTTACTTTGGGATAAAAAACAGCGACGAGTTCGAGTTTTTAGAAGATCCTCGTTCTGGTATTGAAAATGAAGCAATGCATTCACAATCTACAACTATGGTTAATGGGTTAAATATTGTGAATGTTGTGGACCAACTATTACTGCCATTATTTAGGTCTAAAGTAAAAGATAAAGAGACATCAGGAGTGCCAGATGTACCAGTGAGTTCTGTGAAATATTACTTTGGATCAGAATTTATTATTGATAACTTTAAAATTCCTGCACATCGTGTTGAAGAGTTTATTCAATATGTTGAAAACGATGAAGGTTTTGATTTTACACTCCTAAATTATGGAAGGGAGTTAGAGTTTTTAGAGGTTCTTTATAAGAAAAGTCAAGAATTTTTAAAAATTAATAGTGATAAAGAGTAACCCCTTTATTTTTTTATTACTTATTTTATTTTCTGCAGAAATAGCTGCTCAAACAAAAGATATCAAGGGTAAGATTATTGCTAGTGGTGATCTAATTGGCATTCATATAATAAATAAAACAGCGAGTAAGTTTGCAATAACAAATAATCAAGGCGAGTTTGTGATACCAGTAAAATTAAATGATACGTTACTGTTTTCTGGTATTCAATATGTGCTAAAAGAAATTTTGATAACAGATGTCATAATGCAAACTAAAGCGGTTAATGTCAATCTTGAAGATAATGTCAACCTATTAGACGAAGTTGTCGTTGGTAAGATTTTAACTGGAAGTTTAATGACAGATATTGAAAACAGTGACGCTAAACGAGAGCTAAATTTCTATGACTTGGGTATTCCTGGTTATACAGGGCCTAAAAAAACACAAAGCGAAAGGCGCTTATATGAAGCACAAACAGGAGGAGGTATTGTGCCTTTAAACCCACTGATTAATTGGATATCTGGTCGCACCAAACGTTTAAAAGAGCAAATTGAGCGTGAAGAGTTAGGGCTGGCCATTGAAGAGGCTAAAGCAAAATTCTCAAAGCTGATTTTTAATGAGAATACATTTAGTATAACGATACAAAATGAGTATTTTTATTTTTGTAGCGACGATCCCTCTTTTAAAGAATTGAGTGATTTGGGTAATGACATTAAGACCTTACAATTTTTAAAAGACAAATTAGAAGCCTTCAAAATTCACATTGAAAACGATTAAAAACATATCAGTTCTTTTTCTCATGCTGTTGTCATGTTCATATAGTGATGCTCAAACTATAGATTTAAAAGGTAAAGTCATAGCGAGTTCAGATTTAGGCAGCATTCATATCCTAAATATCACTGCTCAAGAATTTACGATTACAAAAAGTACAGGCGAATTTTTTGTGTCTGCCAGATTAAATGATACTATTCTTATTTCTAGCATACAGTATATTCCTCAAAATATTGTTATCACAGAAATCATTTTAAAATTAGAATTCCTTTCTATCACACTTGAAGATCGAGTTAATGAATTAGATGAAGTTGTTGTCGGTAAAGTGCTTACAGGAGATTTGCTTTTAGATGTTGGAAATAATGATGCTAAACGAGATATTAATTTTTATGATGTTGGGATTCCTGGTTATACAGGTAAACCTAAAACACAGAAAGAGAGAAGGCTCTATGAAGCAGATGCAGGGAAATCTGTCATAATTGCACCATTGTTTATATCGATTAATGTTCACAAAATTTTGAATAAAATTTCTGGACGTACCAAAAAGCTAAAAAATGCAGTGCAGTTAGAAGAGCAATTCAATTGTATGGATAAAGTTAAATCTAAATTTTCAAACTTACTCTTTGCTAATTATGAACTTGAAGACCATTTGAAATCCGATTTTTTCTACTACGTTGCTGAAGATCCTAAATTTGAAAGGCTTTGCAAATCTGATATTGATTTTGAAATCTATGAGTTTTTGCTTCAAAAACTCTATTTGACTAATGTAGAGAAGATAGAATCTAAAGATTAATTGACTTAGGATTTATTAACACTTTTTAAGAATAAAAATTTTTATAAAATTGCTACATTTACATCTTATTGATTGATATGAATTCTTTAAAGGTCGTTTTATTAGCTATTATTTTCCCCTTTTTTTTATCTGCCGTTCATAAATATTACGTGAGTGTGACACAGATAGAATATGTGAAAGAGCAAAAATCTCTTCAGATAATTACAAGAATAGATGTTGATGATCTAGAACTTACTTTACAAGAGCGCTTTGATAAGACTATCAATTTGACAACGATGGATGAAAAATCGACCGTGGATGAATATATCAAAAAGTATTTAAAGCAAAAGTTCGAAATTAAAATTAATACTAAAGAAGTTATCTTAACTTTTGTAGGTAAGGACTATGAAAACGATCAAGTTATATGTTATTTGGAAATTGAAAATGTTGAGGGCATAAATACTATTGAAATAAGCAATACCGTTCTTTTTGATTTATTTCCGAAACAAAAAAACATCGTCAAATCAAAAATAAATTCTAAAGTAAACAACTTAATATTTACCAAAGAAGATACAAATCAATACTTAAATTTTAAATAAATCAACCTTTTAATAATTCCTATGAGAGTACTAAAATTCCTTTGTTTGTCAATTGCCTTTATCTCATTAAATGCGATGGCTCAAGATCAAAATCAAGAAGAAGCGCGAAAACCTGGTCATACCAACCAGAATAAGTTCAAGCAACTTTATGACGAATTTGCGACACCAAATATGTTTAGAACAGGCTCCGGAGCACCAGGTCCAGCCTATTATCAACAACAAGCAGACTATAAAATAGATTTAGAAATCAATGACGAAACTGCGGTATTAAGTGGCAATGAAACTATTACCTATACGAATAATTCACCAGATGAATTGACATATCTATGGATTCAATTAGATCAAAATGTGAGATCAAAAGATTCACCTTCTAATGATATTAATTCAAGTAATGTGACACCAGCATTATCTGCATCTAGATTTGCTTCATCTTACATGAGTGAAAGTTTTGATGGAGGTTTCAACATAGAAAGTGTTACCAGTACAGGTGGTAAAGCATTAACTCACATGATCAATCAAACGATGATGCGTGTTGAACTGCCTACAGCTATGAAAACGGGAGATAAATACTCTTTTAATATCAAATGGTGGTACCAGATAAACAATCATGTTACAGATGGTGGACGTTCTGGTTACGAATTATTTCCTGATGGAAACAGAAACTATGTGATTGCCCAGTTCTATCCAAGAATGGCAGTATACAATGACGTAGAAGGATGGCAAAACTCACAGTTTTGGGGACGCGATGAATTTGCATTACCATTCGGTAATTTTGAAGTAAACATTACTGTTCCTGCTGATCACCTTTTAGATGGTACAGGAAAGTTAATGAACAGAGAAGATTTGTTTTCTAGCGATATGATGAAGCGTTATGAAAAAGCAAAAAAATCATATAATGAGCCTGTAGTAATCTCAACACAAGATGAAGCAGAAGCTAGAGAAAAAGGACGTTCTAAAAAGAAAAATACATGGACGCTTTATGCAGAGAATGTAAGAGATTTTGGATTTGCTACCTCTAGAAAATATATATGGGATATGATGGCTGTTAAGCTAGGAGACAGAGATGTAATGGCTGTGTCCTTATATTCTAAAGAAGGAAATCCATTATGGGAACAATGGTCTACAAAAGCAGTTGCGAGTACATTGAAATCATACTCTCGCATGACATTTGATTATCCTTACCATAAAGCGATATCTGTGCACGCAAAACGTCAAGGAATGGAGTATCCAATGATTTGTTGGAACTATGGAAGACCAGACGAAAACGGAAAGTATGACGATCGTACTAAATACGGTATGATGAGTGTTATTATTCACGAAGTTGGGCACAACTTCTTCCCAATGATCGTGAATAGTGATGAGCGTCAATGGACATGGATGGATGAGGGTTTAAATACGTTTATGCAGTATGTTGCAGAGCAAGATTTTGGAGAGTGGTATCCAAAAGCATTGTCATCTGGAGATGCAGCATATCCATCACGTCGTGGACCAGCTAAAAATATCACAGGTTATATGGGCGGAAACCAAGATTATATTGCGCCAATAATGACTAAAGGTTTAAATACATACCAATTTGGTAATAATGCCTACGGAAAACCAGCTACTTCTTTAAATATATTGAGAGAAACAGTGATGGGACGTGAGTTATTTGATTATGCGTTTAAAGAATATACACACCGTTGGATGTTTAAACACCCAACACCAGAAGATTTTTTCCGTACGATGGAAGATGCTTCAGCGTTTGATTTAGATTGGTACTGGAGAGGATGGTTTTATTCTACAGATTGGGTAGATATTGGATTAAAAGAGGTTAAAAAATATTATGTGTCATCAGAACCAAATCAGTATGCTAAAAACTATGCTCAAAGTAGAAATCTAAATTTAGATGAACTCAAATTGGTATACCTAGTTGAAGAGGATAGCGACGAATTTGATGAGCGTTTGCGTAAAGGAACATCTGCAGATAATTCTCCAAGCTTAAAGGAGTATATGATGGATAATTTTACTGCGGAAGAACGCAAAACAATCAAGCAGCCTAAGTATTTTTATGATATTACATTTGAAAAGCCGGGTGGATTAGTAATGCCAATAATCGTTGAGTTTACATATGCAGATGGTACGACTAAAACAGAAACTTATCCTGCTCAAATTTGGAGACTTAATGATAATGAAGTAAGTAAAGCGATCGCTTCAGAAAAGGAAATAGTATCTATAAAATTAGATCCTAAACTAGAAACTGCAGATATTGATACCTCTAATAACTCTTGGCCTAAAGAAGTTAAAGATAGTGATTTCGATAAATTTAAAAATAAAGTAAAGGGGTAGTATACGCTCTAATGCCAGACACAAAAGAGCCGGTAGAAATATCGGCTCTTTTTATTATAAAAAAGAAAATATATTCACTTATAGTAAACATCTCATTATATTTGCATCGTGATACAACTAGCAACATTTTTATTCATTGGAGCACCAGAGGTAATATTTATACTTCTAATTTTAGTTATGGTATTTGGAGCAGATAAAATCCCAGAGATTGCTCGTGGTATGGGTAAAGGTATGCGTATGCTAAGAGATGCTACGACTGATATCAAGTCTGAAATTACAAAAAGTGTCGACAAGCAAGGTATAGACACCAATGTTACCAAAAATATTACAGAGGAAATTAAGAAAGTAAAAGACGATCTAGAAGACTTTACGGGTTCTGTGAAAAGAAAGCTTTAATCATAGTTCTTAAACCTAACCCGCTTTATATTTTTCTGCTAATTGTAAGACCATCTCTTATTGGCAGAAGAACTGTTTCAATTCGTTTATCATTTTTTAAGAGTGTATTAAATTCTACTACTGCTTTTGTTGAGTTGTCTTTCTCGTTTATTGGTTCAATGACTTTTCCATGCCATAATACATTGTCTGATAAAATAATGCCACCTGAGTTTAATTTATCAATTATTAAATTAAAATAGTTGACATAATTAGGTTTATCGGCATCAATAAATACTAAATCAAAAGTTTTGTCTAGAGTAGGTATGATATCTAAAGCACTACCTAAATGCTGAAATATTTGTTTGCCATAATTAGACTTATTGAAATATTTGCGTTGAAAATCAACCAATTCTTCATTCACATCAATAGTGTCAATTTCTCCTTCGTCTTGTAATCCTTCTGCTAGGCATAAGGTTGCATAACCCGTAAATGTGCCTAATTCTAATATCGTTTTAGGGCGTATTAACTTAGAAATCATACTCAATACACGACCTTGATAAGGTCCGCTGAGCATGATAGGTTGTAATATTTTTTGATACGTTTCTCTAGTGAGTTGTTGCAGTAATTCTGGTTCTTCTTCAGAATGAAAAACGATATAGTCATCTAACTTTTCAGGTAAAAAATACATTATCCTAAAATACGTTTAACTAATTTATCTTTAGATGCCTGGTTGTCACCGCATAGCCATTGTATTACATTGTCTTCCCAAATGGCATCTCGCTCAACCTCTGTGATGATTTTACGTTCAATGGCTAAATCTAAAATTTTACCAGGATAAGAAGACTGTTTTTCGCTTTCCATTTCTCCTAATGGATAAGGGTCATCGAGTCCCATCAATACTTGTTTTGAGCCTTGGTTTCTTATAAGTAATTCTAAGCCGCCAGTATCGTGAACTAAAGTGTCAAAAAATATGTTTCTATGGCCTACTGCTTTTCTTGGGTGGCTTTTGCCTTCAAATAAATCAGGCCTGCCATCAAAACCTTGAATGCGTCGTCCTAAATTTATTTGTGCTAGCTGTCCACCGTGAGCAAAGCAGGTACGCATATTTGGAAACTTATCTTGATAACCATTTAAAGTTAAAAAGTGATAGGCGTCAGCACATTGTGCTAGCATCCAAATTAAATGAAAACGCCAGGATGTATTTTCTAATTTAATGAATTTTTCACCATCATAAGGATGAATCTCTACTGCTAAATTATACTTATTGGCTAATTCAAATATCGGTTCATTTTCTGCATCAAAAATACAACGCCACGTTCCAATAGTATCCATATAATGCGTCGGTAAACATAGAAGTTGCATCCCTAATTCTTCAACGCATCTTTCCATTTCCCAACAAGCGCCTCTCACGAAGCCAGGATGTACTACAAAGCCACAAGTAAACTTGCTTGGGTTTTCTCGTTGCACTTTTGCATTAAAATCATTTTGAAAACGTAAAGCTTGCTTCATTTCTTCAACTCGCAAACCGTTTCCGTAGAGTTGAGATAAATTGAGCACAACAGCATGATCAATTTTGTATTTTTCCATCCATTCCAATTTTTCATTTAAGAAGAAACTGGAATCTGTAATAGGACGATTCCAATCTTTTTGAAGCATGAATTTTCGATCTTTATCAACCCAGAATATCCCTTTATCTTGCATGAATTGAGGGATTTCCTCAGGATAAGGAAGTAAGTGGGAATGACCGTTAATTCTTAGTTTGCGTTTGCTCATTTCTTATCATTCCCGCTAAAGCCGGAATCTGTTTTAGGTTATTTTTTTCTTGCATCATGGATTCCTACTTATGTAGAAATGACAATACTAATCGATCTTTATTTTCGTTGGAGGTTGCATAATTTCGCCACAGTTGGGACAACTACGTTTGTCTTTGTCACTGTAATAATTGTCAAATATTTTAGGCATATCTGTTTCAATATTTTCTACAGTAAAATCCTCTTCGTACAGTTTAGTCGTGCAACTTTCACAAAACCATAATAGCGCATCTTGTACTCCTTTGTCTCTTGGGTATTCAATAACTAAACCAACAGTATTTGCACCACGTTGTGGCGAATGTGGAACTTTAGGAGGTAGTAAAAATATATCCCCTTCTCGTATATGGATGTCTTTTGGTACACCTTCGTCAATGACTTTCAAAATAATATCTCCTTCCACTTGATAGAAAAATTCGGGTGTTTCATTATAGTGATAATCTTTTCTATTATTTGGTCCACCAACGACCATAATTATAAAATCACCGTCTTTCCAGACTACTTTATTGCCAACAGGTGGCTTTAATAAATGGCGATTTTCTTCAATCCAAGCTTTGAAATTTATTGGCGGAAATAATTTGCTCATAATTTTACATTTTTGGCGTTTCTCTATTACGCTAAGGCGACATAGAGTTTGGCTTTCAAGGCTTACTCTCTGCGAGGAGCTCAAACACACCTTTTAAACCTTTAGGTTCACTAACTCAATATGCTAAAATATTAAGTTGTAAGTAATCCCTAACACAGATTCATCTATTCAATAAAATTAGTAATAATAAATGGATTTTTTGACTTATAATGACTTTGTTCTTCCGCCATCAACTGGAAGGTTAATGCCATTTATATATCCAGCACGTTCACTAGCTAAAAATGTAATGGCATCTGCTAACTCTTGAGGTCTTGCAAATCGTTTTGCAGGCACAGCATTTTTCATAGCATTTGCTGCTTCTTCTTCAGTATTACCAGTTTTTGCCGATTTGTTTTTTATGATTTCAGTTAATCGTTCTGTTCCAGTAGCTCCAGGAAGCACATTGTTTACAGTAATTCCATATTGTCCTAATTCGTTAGCTAAGGTCTTACTCCAATTTGCTACAGCGCCACGAATAGTGTTACTCACACCTAAACCGTCTAATGGTTGCTTCACAGATGTTGAAATCACATTAATTATACGACCATAACCTTTACTTTTCATAAACGGAACAACGGCTTGAGCTAATACATGGTTACATTTTAAATGCTGTGTAAAAGCACTTTCAAATTCATCGATTTCCGCAGAAAAAACGGGTCCACCTTTTGGTCCTCCTGTATTATTAACCAATATATGAAACCCATGATTTTGATTCACATAAGCATCCACTTTTGCTTTCAATTCTATAGGGTTTGAAAAGTCTGCGACAATATAATCGTGATTCCTATGTTGGGGTAATTCTGCTAAAGTTACTTTTAGTTTGTCTTCGTTTCTCGCTATTAAGGTTATTTGAACACCTTCTGCTGCTAATGCCATTGCTGTTGCTTTTCCAATTCCTGCGGTACTTCCGCAGACTAATGCATACTTGTTATTGAGTTGTAAATCCATATTTTTTATTACTGCTAAGGCAGGAATCTTTTTTAATTAATAGTTTTTATTATTGACCCTTCAGTTTTCAATTTCCTTACTGAAATTGAACTCACGTTCCTTTGATCAAAGGGACGTGATTTATGTCGTGTTAATATTTTAAATTGTATGCTGCACTCTCAAATTATTTTCAACACAACAAATTACAATAAGAGTCTTTTTCGTTTGAGTGTCTTCCCCACGGGAAGAGTCAGATGGGATCAATACTTTATGCAAACATTCTTGGCCTCAGTAAAAAAACGTAATGCTTCAAACCCACCTTCACGACCAACACCACTTGCTTTTACACCACCAAAGGGTGTGCGTAAATCTCGCAACATCCAAGTATTGACCCAAACAATTCCTGCTTGTAATTGGTTGGTCAAATGCATAGTTCGTTTTAAATTGTTAGTCCATAGGGTTGCTGAAAGTCCGTATTTTACTTTGTTTGCCATTTTTAAAACGTCGTCTTCGTTCTGAAAGGGCATCATAGTAACGACTGGTCCAAAAATTTCTTCCTGGTTAACTCTGCAGTCATTGCTTTGTACTTCTATAACCGTTGGTTCTAAGTAATATCCGTTTTCATAACCTTTTACTTTGACTTCATTGCCACCACATAAAACGATTCCGTTTTCGTCTTTTGCGATTTGAATGTATTCTTTTACTTTGTCTAAATGTGATTTAGAGACTAATGCTCCAATATTGGTATCACTTTCTGACGGATGTCCTACTTTTAAAGCTTTTACTTTCTTGATAAAATCTGTTTTAAATTTTTCATAGATAGAGGCTTCTATAAAAATCCGACTTCCGCAGAGACAAATCTGACCTTGATTAGCAAATGATGAACGAACCGTAGTACTGAGCATCTCTTCATAATCGCAATCTGCAAAAATGATGTTTGGGTTTTTTCCGCCCAATTCAAGAGATAGTTTTTTAAACATAGGTGCCGCTACTCTTGCGATATGAGCTCCTGTTGTAGTGCCTCCTGTAAATGAAATAGCTTTAATATCTGGGTGCTCTACAATCGCTTGACCTGTTGATTCTCCAAGACCATGAACAATATTTAAAACGCCTTTAGGTAAACCAGCTTCATTACAGATGTCTCCTAATAGAAAAGCGGTTAGTGGCGTGACTTCACTTGGTTTTGCCACGACGCAATTTCCTGCAGCCAATGCAGGAGCGATTTTCCATGTAAATAAATAGAGGGGAAGATTCCATGGTGAAATGCATCCTACAACTCCTATGGGTTGACGTAAGGTATAATTGACGGCTTGCTGGCCAATGCTTTCATGGCTTTCGCTAGCAAATTGAGTGATCGCATTTCCGAAGAATCTAAAATTACTTGCTGCTCTGGGAATATCGACAGCTTTTGCTAAAGACACAGGTTTTCCATTGTCTTTACTTTCAGCCTCTGCAAAACGTTGAAGATTGGTTTCTAGTAATTCTGAAATTTTAATAAGAATCCTACTGCGTTCTTCTAGACTGGTTTGTGACCAACTAGGAAATGCAGATTTTGCTGCGATATAGGCGTTTTCAACGTCTTCTTTTGTGGAGTCTGGTAATTGTCCGTAAATCTCACCATTTGATGGATTGTAGTTGTCTATCCAATTGCCTTTAATTGGGTTTTGGAAATCTCCGTTGATGTAGTTTTTTATTGTGGTCACGAATACTTGAGTTTACGTTTAAAAGTCCTTACGGATTTTGAAGCTGGTGAGGATTTAACAGTTGTCATTACTTCTTATAAGCCATCACTTTAATTTCTATTACCAAATCTGGATGTGGTAACTGGTGAACAGCTACGGTAGTTCTTGTTGGTCCAGTTGCTTTATCAAAGAATTCTCCATAGGCTTTGTTGTAGCCTGCAAAATCATTCATGTTGACTAAAAATGATGTGACATCAACAACATCTTTAAGTGATGCTCCTACTTTGGCTAAATTGTTTTCAATATTTTTTAGAACTTCTCGTGTTTGAACTTCTGCGTTTAAGCGTTTGGTTCCCATTTCGTCTATAATGTCAACACCCGCGATGGTGTTGTCTGGTCTACGTGAGCTGGTTCCAGAAACGAAAATGAAATCGCCAACTTGTTTTACATGTGGATATGCTCCTCTTGGCGTTACTACAGTTCCTGCGGAAGCAGGAATTTCATTGTTTTTATCACTCATGTTATACTTTTATCTGTCATTGCTAGTCTTTTTTTATTTTAAAAAAGCGTGGCAATCTGTTTGTTGAGTTGTCTATTTTATTTCTTCTCTAATTTTTGTTACGTTCATTTTGTTTTGTTGCAAACTGCGCACCACATCATGAGGTTCGCAAAAATAAAAATGGACGAATAAACGGAACTAAAAAATCATTTTGAAGTTAGGAAATTCCTGTGGAACATTCGCTTTCAGAATTACGTGCTTAAAGCTTCGCTTTGCATCTCCATTCTTTCTCCATTTCAATATTCCGACTGTGTCGCAAAGTGGGACATGAACTTTTACTATTTTTAGTTCTTCTTACTGTTACTTTTTGCTAATTGTTAACGTAATCCAGCAACTTTATGATCATCTAAAATGGCCTCAGTTTCTATTTTCACCTTGTCTAAAATATCTTTAATATCATCTGAAGCTGAAATTACTCCATCAGCTAACATTTTTAATATGGCTTTGTCTTGCGCTCGTCCTTTCAACATAGCTTCTCGATAACCTATGTTTTCATTAAAGGTAACTAAACTATATTTTGATGAATAGTCTTCAGGAAATTCTTTTTCTAAAGCCATTTCAATTTTTCGTTTTTCTTGAAATATAGCCTGACCAACATGGTCTTTCATTTCATGAAAATTATCAATTGCTAAGTCTGCAATAGCATCTGTATCTTTCTTTCTCGTTTTTTCATAGGCTGTGAAAATTGTTTCCCAATCTGCATCTTTATTCGCCTCCAAAACTTGATCAAATTCTACAACATCTTCAAAAGATGCATTCATCCCTTGTCCGTAAAACGGAACAATAGCGTGAGCAGAGTCTCCCATTAATAAGGTGTTTCCTTTATAATGCCAAGGCGAACACTTTACAGTTCCTAAGGGAGCTGTTGGGTTTTCAAAGAAATCTTTAACTAGATTTGGCATCAATTCTAAAGCATCTGGGAATTCTTTCTGAAAGAATTCGGTGACAATTTCTGGAGTCGTTAGATTGTTGAAATTGTATTCACCTTCAGCATAACTCAAAAATAAGGTAACGGTAAAGCTACCATCTAGGTTAGGAAGCGCAATGACCATAAAATCGCCTCTAGGCCAAATGTGTAATGCATTTTTATAGGTTTTGTAATCTCCAGTTTCCGAAGGAAGAATAGACAATTCCTTGTAGCCATGTGTGAGATAATTTTGTGAGAAACTAAATAAGAATTTACGTTCTAGATAGTAGCTTTTTCGCAAAGCAGACCCTGCACCATCAGTAGCAATAATGCAATCGGCATCTTCTATGAATTCTTCTTTGGTTATATAATCTTGAAAATGTGCTGTTGTATTTTCAAAATCTACAGAATTACATTTTTTATTAAAGTGAATGGCGACATTATCGTATTTTTCGGCTTCAGTCAATAACAAACTATTGAGTTTTTCTCTAGAAATCGAATTGATGTATTCATAATCACGACCGCTATAGTTTGAAAGAAACGTATTGCTTTCTTTGTCATGAAGCATTCTTCCATTCATGGGAATACACAACTCTTTGACTTGATCTTCTAAACCAACTAATTTTATAGCTTTATTACCACGGTCTGAAAAGGCTAAGTTTATTGAGCGTCCTGCTGAAATATCTGTTTTACGTAAATCGGTACGCATTTCATATACAGTGACATTATAACCTCTTTGGCCTAGTCTTAATGCGAGTAGGCTTCCGCAGAGTCCTGCGCCAATTACTAATATGTTTTGTTGTTTTTTCATTTGCTTTTTTTCTTTTTTATGTTTTCTCGTTCATTCTGCCTGGATGCAAAACGAACCAAAAGATCATTTTGAAGTCAGGAATTTTTGCAGAAAATTCACTTTTAGAATTACCTGCTTAAAGTTTCGCTTTGCATCTCCATTCTTTCACTCATTATTGCTGTATTTCAATATTCTGGCGGTGTCGGAGATTGAGACTTGAACTTTTGCTAAGTTTTATTTTTATCCCAATGTTGTTTTTTATTTTCGTTTACTACTTACTTAAATAACTGTTTTCAATCGCTCAATAAATCCATAGACATCCATAAATGAATTATAGAGTGGGACAGGAGCGCATCTAATGACATCTGGTTCTCTCCAATCTGTTATAATTCCTGCCTGAGTGAGTTTATCATGCAAATCTTTGTCTGCGTTTTTAACTTGTATTGAGAGTTGACATCCACGTTGGTCTGGATCGTTTGGTGTTATGATTTTAATATTAGAATTATTTAATTCATTCAATAAAAACTCAAAGTAGCCTGTTAATTGTTTGGATTTTTCACAAAGCTTATCAAATCCTGCTTTTTCAAATACATCTAACGACGCTCGAATTGCTGCCATTGATAGTATTGGTGGATTGCTGAGTTGCCATCCTTCTGCTCCTGGTAATTGATCAAAGTCGTCACGCATTCTAAAACGTGTTTGTTTGTTATGGGACCACCATCCCGTAAAACGGTTAAGCTCTTTATTATGTGCATGGCGTTCATGCACAAAAGCCCCAGATAAACTTCCTGGTCCTGAATTTAAATATTTATAACTACACCAAACTGCAAAATCTGCGCCACTATCGTGAAGTTCTAATTTTACATTTCCGGCACCATGCGCACAATCAAAACCAACAACGCACCCATGAGAATGACCAAGTTTTGCAATACGTTTTAAATCAAAAAACTGTCCTGTGTAATAGTTAACACCACCAATCATAACAAGTGCAATCTCATCACCGTGCTCTTTTAGGATATTTTCTAAATCTTCATAATTAGCTAATTCTTCACCTTTACGAGCTTTCCAAAGGATTAATCCTTCTTTATCATCATATCCATGATGACGTAATTGAGATTCTACAGCGTATTTATCACTTGGAAAAGCATCTGCTTCTATAAGGATTTTATAGCGTTTAGGTGTTGGTTTGTAAAAGCTCACCATCATGAAATGAAGATTTGCTGTTAAAGAATTCATGACAACCACTTCCAATGGTTTTGCACCGACAATATCAGCCATGATTTTGGTTAAAAACTCATGGTAATTCAACCAAGGGTTTTTACCATGGGTATGGCCATCTACTCCAAGCTTTGCCCAGTCTTCTAATTCTTGATTTATATAACCTTTCGTGATTTTAGGTTGCAGACCTAAAGAGTTTCCTGTCATATATATGAGTTCGTTTCCTTCTGCATCTTTAGGTATATGAAATTGAGATCTATACGTTGAAAGCTCGTCATTATGGTCTAGTTGTTCTGCAAATTCACGACCTAATTTATAGTTGGACAATGTCTTGTGGTTTTAATTGATGTATTCACTATTATTTCTTTTTTAAAATAACTGAAATAAAATATCTTTTTTTTATACTTAAATAGAAAAAGAAACCACAACGAAGGCTATGCTTTATATTTAAATCCTGTTTTATTAAAAAAATTTAATTTTTGTAATGGTAATTTTAAATACTCTAAAATTTAGAATATGTGTATAAAAATAAGGATTATTAATGAGGAATTAAAGCGATGAAAGCTCGATTTTTTATGAATAAACAGAAAAAAATAAAGCGCTTCAACTAAGTAGATGAAGCGCTTTGAATATATAGAGACGCATAGTGCGGAATATTTATATATTACATATACGTCTTCAGGTCTATAGTTGGATGTTGTAATTACAAAAAACAGCTAACTTTAAAGTTTATTTTGTATAATCTATCTTATCGTAATATCAGTAAAATAAAGTTTCCAGTTGCCTTCCGATTTGACATGGTCTTTTGCAATTTTAATTCCGTTAAATTCTGAGTAATTTTCAAAAGAGGTAATCATTGATGGTTCTACGGAATTACCTTTTCTAAATACCCACTCTTTTATGAGATACTCATCATCAAAATAAAAGTCATAGGCGTCACCTGGTGTATAACCCCCTTCATTAGAGTATGTTATTGTGATTTTGTTGAGTTTGGTTTTGCTCATTGGAGCTGTTTCTTTGGTGGATTTCGAAATAGTGGTTCCTTGATCCCATACAAGTTGAAATGGTGATAGTAACCAATATTTATCATTGACAAATGCTCTATCGGCATCTAGTGATAAACTATCAAGAGATTTTCTATTATAGTTTGTGTCTCCTTCATTTGAAAGTAAACCAACGTTGTCAGTTTTTGGGCTCCACGTCCAAGAGCGTTCAAAATGGCTATCACCTCTATCAACATTAAATGTAAATTGTATTTCGTTGACATTTTTCCAGTTATCAATGCCATAAGCTTGTGCAATCTTTTCGGCCACTGTTAATTCCTTTTGTTCTTCGGAAATCATTTCAGGTGTCGTATTTTCCTCTTTTGTTTCAGCTTTACATGATACTAGAAGGCTAATCATACATAAAATGGTAAGAAATCGTGTCATTTGTTTTTTAGCAAAGGTATGAAAGTCTAAGTTCAAGTTATAAGTGCAACACGAATATTTAAAATAGATGGGGCTAGCCCCATCTATTTTAGGCTCAATATTTATATTCGTTTTGAATGAAACATTATAAACAATTGACCTTGTCACAAAGGTATCAAATCTCTGCATTATTAGAGACAGGAATTACTATTACACAAATAGCAATAATTATTGGTGTCAATAAAAGTACAGTATCAAGAGAGTTAAAAAGAAACACGCCAAGTAGAGGAAGTACAGCTGGTAGTTATATTCCAGAACACGCTCAACAGAAGGCAATTAATAGACATTGTTTGAAACCCAAGCCTA
>NZ_AUDE01000032.1 GCF_000425305.1 Psychroserpens burtonensis DSM 12212 | reverse complement strand
TAACTAAATGGCAGTTGCAGAAAATTAAAAAAGCCCTAAAAAGGGCTTAATTGTGTTTTGGTCATAAATTTTTAGAGCGTTGTGCAACGATTACCGTTGTTGTAGCTAGTTTTATTCCACTAAACTTAATTTTCTCAGTAATGAATTTGACCTCAAATCTAAATTCGTATTACCAAAAATATAATTTCTCATAAGTATCACGCCATATTCGCTATCTTTTTCATATTCGAAATGAGCTGAATATCCTGCATTAGAACCTGCGAGTCCAATTGTATTTATTCCTTGGTCTGAATATAAATCAAAACCAAAACTATAATTAGATCTTAATCTTGTTGTCGGTGTTTGTGTTGTTTGCAATATTGTAATATTGTTTTCATTCAAAAGATTGGAGTATCCCATACAAGCTTTCATAAACTTAACCATATTGCTTGGTGTAGAGTAAAGAGCACCATTAGGTATTCTGTATCCAACTTCATTTTGTTCACTCTTAGGTCTTTCGTAATCATGTTCAGCAGTTGGTCCTCCAGCCATTCCCTTTGCTAAATTTTCTTTTTGATTTTCTGGAACATTAAAATAGGTATTATTCATTTTCAAGGGTCTGAAAATCTTTTCTCTAACTAATTCGATGTTTGAATATCCAAATCTTTCTCCAGGTTTTGAACGAAATGAGGTTTCTGGAATTGCTTTAATAAGATTACTTTCCCATTCATTAATATTTCCAAAACGTACACTTTCATCTCGACTTCTTGATTCTCTATCTAATCCAGAAGTATGTGTTGCTAATTGTTTTAAAGTAATAGGTGGATATTTGTCATAATCAACTAATTACTTAATCTCTGGCAAATATTTTTCAACAGGGTCATTTATATTGAGCATTTCTTCTTATTGAAGTTGTATCATTAAAAAACCAGGAAAGGATTTTGAAATTGAGCCCACTCGAAAGATGGTATTTAAATTGGCATTTCTGTAAGATTTTAATGTTAAAGTTGAATCCTTATAAATAATTGCAAGGGAAAAACTGCCATCAATATTATCGTCTTCAACATCATTTTTTACTAGAGCGGTAAAGTTCTCTATTATTTCGCTTTTAGTTTGTTTCGTTTTCTCATTTTCTTTTACTGATTCTTTGCAGCTCAATATTACTAGAACTATTAGAAGTGCTGAAATTCTTTTCATTTTCTAATAGGAATTAAGATTTGTTTAGATTGTAAATTGAATGATTCTTCAAATGTAGAGCATGTTTTTTTAATTGACTACGACAATTGGATATATACAATTATCGGTATATATCTTCAAATCTAACAAATTTTTAAAGACTTTGGTATAAAGAAATAGGAGTAGGTATCTTAGCAACCTTTAGAATTTGACATAAGTAATATAGAGTATCAATCAAAAAAAAACGAACCCTTTTATTCATAGGTTATCTAAGGGGGGATTGTAGAGTTGTAGAGAATAGAATTATCCTTTAAAAAGCTATAGATTGAATTATTAAAAGTGTACTCTAAATCGATTCCACAATTCAGTTTATCATATTAAAATTTGGTAAATATTTGATTATTAGTAATGTTTAGGCTCTTCAAGTTTGGTCTTTATCTTAAATGCTAGTGTTGAGCTACATTTATAATATGCTATTTATATTTTTTAAATTTAACTGCACTTGTATTACATTGAGTACACAATTAACCAAGAAAATCAATTAATTATGTGAACAAAAACAATGGCCTTATTCCTGATGCTCGCAATTGCATCTACGTTTTCTAATACCGTAAGTGCGCAAGAATCTGAAGATCATAATATGTGGGAGAACATCATGTTTACTGCAGATTATACACAATTAAAAACGTTGAGTACTAACATGCGCAAGCATAATGAAACGTATCACAAGGAGGCGCCTTATAAAGCTACAGTTTATATTATTAGTTCTGGTCCAAATGCTGGTAAAATAGTGTGGCAAATGTGGTCGATGATACTCAAGCATAATGATACTCATCCAAGTGCTAATGGTCACAATGCAGATTAGCGAGACAATGTGATGCCCTTTATTAAAGAAATCCATACTATAGAATACTGGACACAAGATGATGAAAAGTCTAATACTAGTATGTTGGGATCAGAAAACAGATATCCAATCATGTATCTTCGATATTTTGAAGATTCTGATGATCACGATTATACAATGGATACTATCTTTAAACAGGTGAGTGAAACCATCAAATCAATGGATGGTGAAAACCCTTGGGGTTTATACTATAATAGCTTTTTACAAGGTGATTTAGGTAGACATGTTGCGACCTTGAACTTTATGAAAAACTGCTCAGAAATGGATGAAGATAGAAGTTTCAAAGAGGCTTATGAAAAGTTGTTTGGTGAAAATTCATAGGATAATTTCCTAGAGACATTAGAGGATACATTTACCAATCGATGGGATGAAATCTGGGTGTATAATAAAAACCTTAGTGGGGATTAGTCTACATAAGTATGATATTAAAAAAAAACCGCTCTATTGAGCGGTTTTTTGTGTGTTTTGAGAGATTAACCCTTTTGTTCACTAATAATTATAAAACTGTCTGCTATTAGATAGTTACAACCGTCTGTGTTTAAAAGACAGATATTTAATAGCAGCAAGACCCCTTCAAGCTAGCTTGAAGGGGTTTGTTTTTACTATAGGTCCATGTGGTGCTATTTATACATAAAAAACAGTACTCTTGTCATAGCAATCTATACGTCCAGTCACTTACTGAGTTTTTGCTAAATGTTGTTCTAAGAATAACAGATTAAATGTTATAAAAAGTAGCAATAGAGAATACCTAAATATTATTTAGACGACTTATTTTTATTTTCATCAGAATCTAATGGCGAGAGTGGATCAAAATTTTTCTTCAAATTTGGATAGTTTTCCTCTCTTTGTTTCTTGTTTGAGTAGAAAATATTATAAAATGTTAGTCCTATATATATCGCGAATATTATTCCTCCTATTAAAAAAAATCCTATATTCATGATGTCCTTCTTTGTCTAATTGCAATTGCAAATAATAATATTGTACCTGGCCAATGTGCTGAATATTGAGCTTCTTCCGTCATGCCTAATATGCCATAACCTACTGAGTATAACAAACAAAGGAATGCTAAAATTACTGGGTACCACTTTAAAATAAATTGTTTCATCTTTTACCGTTTTATATAATTTTTAACCCAAGGTACGACATATGAGTGCAATGTTTTAAAAAAAAGGAGTGCGATTTTATTTTAAAATCTAATATATTTAACAGTAGGCTTTTATGACCTCCGTTTCGGGCGTTTATAGACGTCTTGGTGCAAGATTGTTTTTTTTTTTAAATTAAAAGGTGAATTAATACCTGTCCTGACTTCTGTGCATCTGAACATTTCAAAACAAATAAAGGGATATATTAAGAGAGCTTTAAAATATTAATTAAAAACTTAGGAGTTAAAATTAGACCATTCCTTTTTTTAGCTTCCCGGTGTGAATACTATTAAAAGATTGCGGATTTATATATAAATAGTATTTTGGTGGAGTCGGAGAGAGCGATTAGAATTTCAGCTATCTAGTGTTTATAACTGTTCTAAAGATGTTATTTTTAGTGGTCACTGAATTGGTCTCGATTTAAGATACTTTAACTTTTTAATCACAAGATTAATATTATATAGGTTGAATATTGATAAAATTGTATTGTAGGATTTGACAATCAAAATGAAGTATATCTAAATACTAGGAGTTCACAGGTTCAAATTCAGTTCCTGCTAATTAGTAGCACCTTCCACTTTTTTGGTTGCGGGTATTATGTTTTTAGAATTTAATGGAACCTGTGTTGAATCTCCTTAAATCTTTTTAATACGTTGTTAAACAAGGGGATTATTAGGAGTGTTTTTTGATAGCTCTAACTGATTTACAGTTACGCACATAATATATGTCAGTTTTAGGGAAAATAATAACCTTTAAAGATCTCTTTTTTTTAAGTTAAAATCTGTTTTTTTTGATATATGATACTCAGATGGGACAATTTCCCTTCATCTCGTAACACAAAAACATTAGGCGAATAAAAATTTCTTTTTTTGATTGGTTTATAGCTACTTGAAACTGCTGTTATTAATACGGCATCTTTAGGATTATTGATTAGTTCTACTAAATGTTCCCTTGTTGGAACTTCTTCTAAATCGACTTGACATTTTGAAATGTTTCGTTGAATGAAGTGTTTAAATCTATTCTATTCATACCTGTAGTGGTAAGATTATTTTGCATAACTGATATGTACTCTTTAGTATATATTAATATGTACTTTTTAGTATATATTGAAAATAATGTTTACATTTGTATGGGGAGCTTATTTTAATCACCATAAATCTATTATCAAAACTTTTAAAGAATGAAAATAACAGCACAAGACGAGTACGGCTTAAGAATACTGGTACGTATTGCAAAGTGTAAGGTTCAGACTGGCTTGAGCATCCCTCAGCTTAGTGAAATGGAAGGGCTGTCACGTCCCAATGTTTCAAAATTAACTCGAATACTTCGTGTCGAGGGTTTGATAAACAGTACCAAAGGACATGTTGGAGGATATGTACTTGCCAGACCTGCTGCGGATATTACGGTCAACGATGCTTTGAAAGCTTTAGGTGGACGTTTGTTCGATGAAGATTTTTGTGCGAATCATGTGGGAGTATTAAAACTCTGTACTAATTCTATCGATTGTTCTATTCGTTCACTTTGGTCAATGGTACAATCTTCTATTGATACGCTACTAGATAAGGTGACGCTAGCAGATTTATCGAATAGTGAAAAGGAAGCTATGTTTACTTTTCAAGGTTTCCTTGAAGAAAATACCAATTAAAAAAAATAAAAACACATTATCAATAATCTAATACCTAAATAAAATGATAACAGTTTCAGAAAACGCAAAGCAGCATGCGTTAGGTTTAATAACAAACGAAAATAGTCCCGAAGGGACATTTATTCGTGTCGGTGTTGATGGCGGAGGTTGTTCAGGTCTTACCTATAAACTCGTGTTCGATACCATAATAACAGAGACCGACAAGATTTTTGAAGACAAAGGAATAAAAATTGCCGTTGACAAAAAAAGCTTTTTGTATTTAATAGGTACAGAGCTCGATTACGTGGGAGGGTTAAACGGAAAAGGCTTTGTATTTGTCAATCCAAACGCGAGTAGAACTTGTGGTTGTGGAGAATCGTTCGGCGTTTAAAAGAGTTTAAAATTATAAGGTTAATACTGTTTTTAAGAAAATCTGATATCCTGAAGGCTCTTATAACACTATAAAAATATAGTAAATGGCAATTATAATTACAGATGAATGCATTAATTGTGGCGCTTGTGAACCAGAATGTCCTAATAATGCCATCTACGAAGGAGGGGATGAATGGCGTTTTTCTGACGGAACATCTATAAAAGGAACTTTTACCTCAAAAAGCGGATTAACTGCCAATGCAAATGAACCACAAGAACCTATATCAGACGATGTTTATTATATCGTAGCCGATAAATGTACCGAGTGTGTTGGTTTTCATGATGAACCTCAATGTGCTGCCGTTTGCCCAGTAGACTGTTGTGTGGATGATGATAACTGGCGAGAAAGTGAGGAAGAATTAGTTATCAAGAAAGACACACTACATTTAGTGTAATACCAATACAAGATGAAAATAGTGCTATACATAACATTAGGTTTATTGAGATGTATTGGATTTGTATGGAATAAATAATAGGGATAATAAATTAATCCAGATGGTTATTGGAGTTTAAATTTATTAAAGAATAACACATAGTAAAACTTAAATAATATGAATGAGGTTATAGAAGAAAAAATCAGCGCGGAATACAAATACGGTTTTGTTACCGATATTGACGCTGACAATGCACCGAAAGGATTGAATGAAGATATTATTCGTTTTATTTCTGCCAAAAAAAATGAACCAGAATGGATGTTAGTGTATCGACTGGAAGCATTCCGTCATTGGTTAACAATGGAGGAACCAGACTGGGCTCATGTTTCTTATCAGAAGCCAGACTTTCAGGAAATCATTTATTACTCAGCTCCAAAACCAAAAAAAGTATTAAAAAGTCTCGATGAAGTTGATCCTGAATTATTAAAAACATTTCAAAAACTTGGGATCTCAATCTTAGAACAAGAGCGCCTTTCAGGAGTAGAAAGTAGAGTTGCAATTGATGTTATTGTGGACAGCGTTTCTGTGAAAACAACATTTAAAGAAACCTTAGCTGAAAAAGGAATTATTTTTTGTTCGTTTGGAGAAGCCATTCAAGAACATCCAGAATTAGTACAAAAATACATGAGTTCTGTTGTTCCTTCTAGCGATAACTTTTTTGCAGCATTGAACTCGGCTGTTTTTACCGATGGTTCGTTTTGTTATATTCCAAAAGGCGTTCGTTGTCCAATGGAACTTTCAACGTATTTCAGAATAGAAGCGGCAGGTACCGGTCAATTTGAGCGTACCTTGATTATTGCAGAAGAAGGTTCGCAGGTGAGTTATCTGGAAGGTTGTACAGCACCAATGCGTGATGAAAATCAATTGCATGCAGCCGTTGTTGAACTTGTAGCTCATAAAAATGCACAAATAAAATACAGCACTGTGCAAAACTGGTATCCTGGAGATAAGGAGGGTAAGGGAGGCGTTTTTAATTTTGTTACTAAACGTGGGATTTGTTTGGAAGAAAATGCTAAAATATCTTGGACTCAAGTAGAAACAGGTTCTGCAATTACGTGGAAATATCCATCGGTTATTTTAAAAGGTGACAATTCGATAGGTGAATTCTATTCTGTTGCAGTTACAAATAACTATCAGCAAGCCGATACAGGAACAAAAATGATCCATATCGGGAAAAATACTAAAAGCACGATCATCTCAAAAGGGATTTCGGCAGGATTTAGTAACAACAGTTATAGAGGGTTAGTGCGCATTGCAAAAGGCGCAGAAAATGCTCGTAATTTTTCGCAATGTGATAGTTTATTAATGGGTGATCAATGCGGTGCACATACATTTCCATACATCGAAATAAAAAATAATACCGCCGTTGTAGAGCACGAAGCAACAACTTCAAAAATTGGTGAAGACCAGCTGTTTTATTGTAAACAACGAGGTATCGATAATGAAAAAGCTATTGGTTTAATTGTAAACGGCTATTGCAAAGACGTATTAAGTCAGTTGCCAATGGAATTTGCTGTTGAAGCACAAAAACTGTTGGAAGTTTCCTTGGAAGGTTCCGTAGGATAAAAGTAAACAATCAAAATTCAAAAAAATGTTATCAATAAAAAATCTACATGCGTCAATTGACGGAAAAGAAATTCTGAAGGGAATTAATTTAGAAATAAAAGAGGGAGAGGTACACGCTATTATGGGCCCTAATGGTTCGGGAAAAAGCACATTGGCAGCCGTGCTTGCAGGGCGTTCGGAGTATGACGTTACAGAAGGCGAAATAATCTATAACGGTAAAAACTTATTAGAGCTAGAGGCGGAAGACAGAGCTAGAGAAGGAGTTTTTCTTGCGTTTCAATATCCTGTTGAAATTCCAGGAGTGAGTAATATTAATTTTTTAAAAACAGCTATTGGCGAAATTCGTGCTTACAAAGGTTTAGAGCCTATAAAAGCAAAAGATTTTTTAATGATGCTGAAAGAAAAACAAGAGTTAGTTGAGATAGACAGAGCACTTGTTAGACGCTCTATAAACGAAGGTTTTAGCGGTGGTGAGAAAAAGCGAAATGAGATATTTCAGATGGCAATGCTGGAACCCAAACTTTCCATTCTAGATGAAACCGATAGTGGGCTTGATATTGATGCGTTGCGCATTGTTGCCAACGGAGTAAATAAATTAAAATCGGAAGAAAACGCAACTATTATTATCACACATTATCAACGGTTGTTGGATTATATTATACCCGATTTTGTTCACATATTACACAACGGAAAAATTGTAAAATCAGGATTAAAAGAATTGGCATTAGAGCTGGAAGAAAAAGGATACGATTTTATTAAAGAGGAAGTAGAAGCCTAATTTATTTACAAACAAAATGGAAACAGTTATTAAGACTAGAACGATAAAAGATAAATTAATTTTTGAATTTGAGAACTCTAAATTATTTTTATTTGGTAGTACACAACTTCGTGATAATGCTATGGAAAGCTTTTACAAACAGGGCATTCCAACACGAAAGCATGAAGAGTATAAATATACCCGTGTGGATTTGATGCTGAAAGGGGAATTTGATTTCTCTACAAATAAAAATTGTAGTGATGCGCAAATTCAGCCCCTGAAATTTTTAAAAGATGCTTATGTTGTAGTTATCGAGAACGGTGTTTTTGTTGAAGGATCATCAAACGTGGAGAACCTTCCAAAAGGCTTAACAGTATGTAGTTTAGTTGATGCAGAAAAAAGCAATTCACCTGTTTTTGAAAAACATTATGCACAATACGCAGATGTAAAAACGGATCCATTCATTGCGTTAAATACCGCTATGACTAAAGACGGTGCATTTATTCATATTGCAAAAAACGTAATAATTGAAAAACCGATACATATCATTCACATTTCAACAACCTCGGTAAACACCATTATTCATCCGCGAAATTTAATCGTTATAGATGAAAATGCGCAAGCAAAAATTATAGAATCCTTTGAAACGATTTCTGCTACGGCAAAAACAGTTAGCAACGCGCTAACAGAAATTGTAGTAGATAAGAACGCTATTGTTGATCATTATAAAATTCAGGATGAAAAGGAGTTGGGGTATTTAGTGAATACTACACAGGTAATTCAACAAAGACAAAGTGTGTTTTCTACGCATACCTTTACGTTGAGTGGTTCGTTGGTTCGTAATAATTTAACAGTAGTGTTAGATGATGAACACATTGAATCGCACTTAAACGGATTGTATTTAACGGTAGGGAATCAAGTTGTAGACAACCATACTGTGGTAGATCACCGCAAGCCAAATTGCAACAGTAACGAGCTTTATAAAGGTATTATTGAAGGGAAATCAACAGCAACCTTCAATGGGAAAATATTTGTAAGAAAAGATGCGCAAAAAACAAATGCGTTTCAATCAAACAAAAATATTTTATTGAGTCTAGCAGGAACAATCAATACAAAACCGCAATTAGAAATTTATGCCGATGACGTAAAATGTTCACATGGGTCAACAACAGGTAAGTTGGATGAAGCAAAAATATTTTATTTACGCGCACGTGGGATAGGTTTGGTAAATGCTAAGAAATTATTGATGCACGCATTTGCTTCGGAAGTTGTTAATACTATAAAAATAGAAGCTCTACGCGAATATGTTGAAGAAAAAATTTCCAAAACATTTGAATAATAGAAATAGAAACAAGCACAAAAAATAATATTCTCAATATTCAAAAACTCCGACAGGATTTACCTATACTTTCCAAAAAAGTCAATAGCAAATCCTTAATGTATTTGGATAGTGGGGCAACAGCATAAACAGGTAATTGATGCTTTACAATACGAAAGAAGAAATTGATGTGCTGGCCAACGGCATATAGAAAGCAATTAAAATGTTAAGATGAGAATAGCCGAAATCGAAAATGAAATAATAGAAGAGTTTGAGTTATTCGGTGACGACTGGGAAGGTAAGTATGAGCATTTGATTGATTTGGGGAATCATTTACCATTGATTGACAAGCAACACAAAACCGATGACAGATTAATAAAGGGCTGTCAGAGCAGAGTGTGGTTACACTCAGAATTGTATGACGAAAAAGTTGTTTTTACAGCCGACAGCGATGCGATTATAACGAAAGGAATTGTAGCAATTCTAATTCGTGTGTTTTCTGGTCAAACTCCAGAAGAAATCATGCAAGCTGATTTGAAATTTATTGATGATATTGGCTTAAAAGAACACTTATCACCAACTAGAGCCAATGGTTTAGTGAGTACGATTAAACAAATTAAAATGTATGCGATTGCTTTAAATTTATCACAAAATTCTTAAAATCATGTCAGAACAAACTATGGATATTGAAAAACTAGGCGAAAAAATTGTTCGCGTTTTAAAAACAATTTATGATCCAGAAATACCTGTTGATATTTACGAACTTGGTTTGATTTACGATGTGTTTGTAAATGAAGATTACGAGGTTAAAATATTAATGACTCTAACGTCTCCTAATTGTCCCGTAGCCGAATCATTACCTCAAGAAGTCAATGAAAAAGTAAAGTCACTTAATCAGGTTAAAGATTCAGAAATAGAGATGACTTTTGATCCACCTTGGTCGAAAGATTTAATGAGTGAAGAGGCGCAACTCGAATTAGGATTTATGTAAGATGGAAAAAGAAATAATTAATAGAGTAGCAAAAAGTGGTATCATTACCATCAACCTTGAGGAGTTTTACCCTTCGGGTGAACGTGAGTTGTTCGATATAAAAGAACTCTTATATCAAGGTTTAATATTGAAAGAAAAAGACTTTAGGGAATTTGTTAAGAATGAAGACTGGAGTACATACACTGATAAATACGTGGCCCTTATTTGTTCTGAAGATGCTATTGTTCCAACCTGGGCTTATATGCTACTAGCATCACAATTAGAACCCTTTGTAAAAAAAGTGGTGTTTGGTGATTTAGAAACACTTGAAACCGTTTTATATAATGAAATACTAAACAAACTAAATATCAATGCTTATAAAGATGTTCGCGTCGTTATAAAAGGATGCGGTGATTTGCCAGTTCCTATAGCTGCTTTTGTAGAAATCACTCGGCTTTTACGTCCAATTGCAAAGAGCATTATGTATGGCGAAGCATGTTCTATGGTTCCGCTATATAAGCAGCCAAGACACCCAAAGTAGCTTTCGTAAACAACCTGCATAAAAAAATCACTAAGGCGTTACTAGAAAAATAAAAATGGAGGACATAAATAAAATAGCTGTTGATAAGCGTCTAAAAATTAAGTTAGATTAAAAAACCACTGTAACTGTCGGAAGTATGGATGTCTACAAAATATGGAAAGATAAATATCCTGAAGCCATATTAGTTGAATAAAAAAATCAGAGCCAACGGAAAACACAAAGGTTAAAGCAACTTCAATAGTATGTGATTTACTATAAGTAAAAGGAAGGATTACGGTGGTCAAAATAATTGGTAGTTCAGAAATAAAGGAACAAAAACAGTTCTTCTTTTCGTGATGCCATTTATAAGAATAAGCCCTTTTAAAAGAAATTATTTTCGGGATTTATATTTAATAATCTGCTGAATTACACAAATAAAAAAGTGTCAGCGTAAATTTTATAAGCAATGAAACTACAAAACGTAAGTCAAAAATTAATCAGTTCTCATCTTATTTCTGGTGAGATGAATCCCGGAAGTGAAATCGGATTGAAAATTGATCAGGTATTATTACAAGATGCCACAGGTACATTGGTAATGCTAGAATTGGAAGCCTTTAATTTAAATAAAATTAAACCAGAGGTAGCTGTACAATATGTAGATCACAATTTGCTCCAAACGGATTATAAGAATATGGATGACCATCTATTTCTACAGTCGGCAGCGGCACGATTTGGATACTGGTTCAGCAGATCAGGAAACGGAATTAGTCATGTAGTGCACATGGAGCGGTTTGGTAGACCGGGTAAAACGCTATTGGGTTCAGACAGCCATACTCCTGCCGGAGGTGGTATTGGAATGCTTGCCATCGGTACGGGTGGATTGGATGTAGCAATGGCTTCAGCGGGTGAACCGTATTATGTTAAAATGCCAAAAGTGATGGGTATCAAACTCATTGGAAAGTTGCCCGACTGGGTAAGTGCCAAAGATGTAATTTTAGAAATGCTTCGCAGGTATGATGTGACAGGAGGTCGTGGATATATCTTAGAATATTTTGGACCTGGTCTGAAATCTCTGAGCGCATGGGATCGTCATGTTATCGCTAATATGGGAACAGAAACAGGGGCTACAACATCGGTGTTTCCTTCAGATGAAATCACCCGTGAATTTCTTAGACAAGAAGAAAGGGAAGACGAGTGGATAAAATTGGAAGCCGATGAGGGCGCAACATACGATCTTACTATTGAAATAGACCTAACTACACTAGAACCTTTAATTGCACTTCCTGGCAGTCCAGGAAATGTCGTGCCGGTAAGAGAAGTTAGCGGATTAAAAATACAACAAGTTGTTATTGGCTCTTCTGCAAATCCCGGATTACGTGATTTTTGGATCGCTTCTCAAATTGTAAAAGGTCAAGTTGTTTCTCCTAATGTTTCTTTGGATATCAATCCCTCATCTCGCCAAGTGTTAGAGAACCTGACAGAAATGGGTGCTCTTGGACCGTTGATAGCTGCTGGCGCACGCCTTCATCAATCGGGTTGTATGGGATGTATTGGTATGGGACAAGCTCCTGCTACCAATACGATCAGTATCCGAACGATGCCACGTAATTTCCCAGGACGTTCAGGGACACTTGATGACCAAGTCTACCTATGCAGTCCAGAAACGGCTATAGCTGCTGCGATTACTGGAGAAATAACAGATCCACGAGACCTCGAGTCTGTAATGAATTTTAGGTATCCAAAATGGACAGCCCCAACACAAATCAAGATAAATAAAAAGCTGTTGGTTGCTCCAAGTGAAATATCTCCGGAATTGGTGAAGGGACCAAACATTAAAACCCTTCCTGATTTTGAAGAACTTCCAGATGAACTGGAAATCCCTATCCTTTTAAAAATGGGAGATGACATCTCAACAGATGGCATCCTGAAAGCAGGTGCTGATGTTCTGCCTTTGCGTTCAAATATTCCGGAGCTCAGTAAATATGCCTATTATGCCATTGACCAAAGTTTCTATGATCGCGCCATTCAAAATCAAAAAGTACATACAGGATTTTGTGTTATAGCAGGCGAAAATTACGCACAAGGTTCAAGTAGAGAGCACGCTGCACTATCTCCTCGGTATCTTGGACAAAAGTTTGCTATTGCCAAATCTTATGCACGTATCGGTTGGCAGAACTTGATCAATTTTGGTATGATTCCTTTCGAATTCAAAAATACAAACGACTGGGACAAATTAGAACAAGGTGATGTTTTACGGATAGAAGGCCTAAGGACAGCCATCAAAAACAGAGATTCAGTAACAGCAATTGTAGTTGGAAAAAATATTAAAATTCCACTTACTTATAGTATCAGTGAGAGACAAGTTGAACATATCTTACAAGGTGGCGTTATTAATTTTGTAAAGCAAAAATAAGTTTTTGGCATAGTATTATTAAATGACACTTCTAAACATTAGATTTTTTAGGCGAACGATACAATAAATGAAGACAATAAAAGAAATGACTATTGATGTAAAACACATTGCAACACTTACCGGACACAGCGGTTGTGTATACGCGATGGATAAAGGTTTCTCTGAACATACTATTTTTACGGGCGGCAGTGATCGATTTATTGCATTATGGAATTTAGAAACGCTACAAGCCGAAAAATTTTCAGCGGCATTACCAGCCCCTATTTATACTATTTGTCACATTCCTGAAAAAAATATATTGCTCGCAGGAACAACTACAGGTAGTATACACATACTTGATTTAGAGAAAAAAGAAGAAATCAAGATACTGCAACATCATCAGGCACCCGTTTTTGATATAAAATATTCATTAAAAACCAATTGCTTTTACACAGCCGGTGGCGATGGTAACTTTGCAGTATGTGATCTTGATACTTTGTCATTGCTTAAAATGAAAAAACTATCACAAAAGAAAGTCCGCAGTATTGATTTTAATGATACCACTTCAGAGGTTGCTGTTGCTTTAGGTGATTCCAATATTCTAATATTTGACCGGCATACTTTGGAATATAAAAAAGATTTTATTGCACATCAACTTGCAGAAAAAGTTGTTGGAGCAAATATTGTGCGATACAGCCCCGATGGTAAATTCCTCTTAACAGGAGGAAGAGACGCGCATTTAAAGATTTGGAAAGTAGGAGATTATGAATTAGTAAAATCAATTCCTGCACATAATTGGGCTATTTACGATATCGTATTTAATCCTGACACAACCTTATTTGCCACTGCCAGTCGCGATAAAACTATTAAAATTTGGGATGCAAAAACGTACCAAATTTTAAGACGCATCAGAAAAGAAAATTTTGAAGCACATACGCATTCTGTAAATAAATTAATTTGGAGTACCTATCATAATTATTTAGTTTCTGTAGGGGATGATAAAATGGTAATGATTAGAGAAGTCAATAGAAAATAACATACAAAAAGATGCCGAAATGAATATAACGAAGGAACAAGTTTTAGAAGCTTTAAAGAACGTAGAAGACCCTGATTTAAAAAAAGACTTGGTAACATTGGGTATGATAAAGGACTTAGAAGTAACTGGTAAAAATGTAGATTTTACCGTAGTACTTACAACGCCTGCCTGCCCAATGAAAGAAATGATTCATAAGGCTTGTGTAAATGCAGTTTTGCATTTTATAGATGAGGAAGCTATTGTAAATGTAAAAATGTCTTCTAATGTAACGGCACGTAAAAATAGTGGGCCTATGTTACCAAACGTAAAAAATATTATTGGCGTTGCATCAGGGAAAGGTGGTGTTGGTAAATCTACAGTGGCTTCCAACTTAGCTTTAGCTTTGGTGAAGCAAGGTGCATCGGTCGGTTTGGTTGATGCCGATATTTATGGTCCCTCACAAACCATTATGTTTGATGTAATGGATGCAAAGCCAATGAGTAAAGAGATTGACGGTGTAAGTAAAATGATTCCCATAGAAAGTTTTGGTGTCAAATTATTATCTATCGGTTTTTTCGTGGATACTTCACAAGCCCTTGTATGGCGAGGGCCAATGGCATCAAAAGCGGTTGTTCAATTGTTTCAGGAAGCACATTGGGGGGAATTAGATTATATGATTATTGATTTACCTCCCGGAACTGGTGATATTCATTTAACGTTGGTTGGTGCCGTTCCTTTGAATGGCGTTGTAATTGTAAGCACTCCACAATTTGTGGCGTTGGCAGATGCAAAAAAAGGAGTTGGAATGTTTCAGTTACCGTCAATAAATGTACCTGTTTTAGGCATTGTAGAAAACATGTCTTATTTCAGTCCACCAGACGAGCCTGAGAAGCGATATTACATTTTTGGTAAGGACGGAGCAAAAAAACTTGCAGAAGAATTAGAAGTTCCATTATTGGGTGAAATACCATTGGTACAAAGCATCTGCGAATCTGGTGATTCGGGTAACCCAGCGGTACTTCAAGATAACACACCGCAAGCTATTGCCTATATGGAAATGGCACGTAAGGTGGCACAACAAGTGTCTATACAAAATGCAAAAGAACCAATAGTTAAGGTCGCAGATGTTAAATGGTAAAATATCAAAATGACGCTTGTTATTGCGCAAAAATCCAATAAAAGCACTTATAAGACATAACTTTTACCCCGTTTTTAATATAGATCAAGCGAATAATTTATAATTACGAGTACAAATAAAAAACTGTATAGAGTTTATTAGGGTTCTCTTTAAAACCTTGAATTTGATGTTAATTTTTAAAAAGAACACCATGTATCCAGAACAATTAGTAATGCCAATGAAGGAAGAACTCACCTCTGTTGGTTTTGAAGACCTCCAAAACGCTACGGAAGTAGCTGCTGCCGTTAACTCAAAAGGCACCGTGTTAGTAGTTGTTAATTCAGTTTGTGGATGTGCTGCCGGTGCAGCACGTCCGGGAGTAAAACTTTCATTGCACGCAACTAAGCGCCCTAACCGTATTACAACTGTGTTTGCCGGCTTTGACACCGAAGCCACTGAACAGGCACGCAAACATTTTCTGCCATTTCCTCCGTCATCTCCTTGTATAGGATTATTCAAAGATGGAAAATTAGTTCATTTTGTAGAACGTCACCATATTGAAGGAAGGTCTGGAGCGCTGATTGCCGATAACCTAAAGGCCGCTTATGAGGAATATTGTTAATCAAAAAGCAACACAAATGATACCCTTTAAAGAGATGCCATTGCACTCACGGGTATGGATATACCAATCCATCCGTGAGTTTTCTGAAAATGAAATTACCCAACTAAAAAATAAAGCAGAAGGTTTTATTTCTGAGTGGACTTCACATGGAAAAACGATGAATGCTTGCATTGAAATCTTTCACAGTCGTTTTATTATAGTATGTGTAGATGAAAAAAGGAGTTCCGCCAGCGGATGTGGAATTGACAAGTCGGTAAAATTCATTCAGCAGTTGGAATCCGACTTCGGCGGAAACACTTCTCTCCTTGATAGAATGAATGTTGCTTACAGAAAGAATGCCCACCTGAATAACGAAGTCGGACAAGGAGAAATTATTTCATGTCCTATTTCTGAGCTCAAAAATTTGTTCACATCTCCAGAAGGACGGACTGGGATAACTGTTTTCAATAACCTCGTAAATACCAAAGCAGCGTTGGAGCAAAATTGGGAAGTGCCCTTGGAAAAAAGTTGGCAATATGAAAAATTCGTATAGAGATTAAAAGAGTAGAGGTGGTTTTGACGATTTTCAATTCATTTAAAATCATGCTATAAATGATTTCAATGTATTGCTTTTAGGTAAAATAGATCAGCATAAATTTCAACTATCATATAATCAGTTTGCTAACGTTCAATTAGAGCCATCCAATATTTTATTCCACTTGAGAAAATAGTTCAGCAAAAAAACAAAATAATGAAAAGTAGGATAGAACAATTACAAGAATTTTTAAAGGAGGACAGCAACGACTCTTTTCTGACATACGCATTAGCACTAGAATATGTTAGGGTTGAGAAATATGATATTGCGAGAGATTGCTTTTTGAAATTGATAAAGGATGATGAAAATTATATAGGGAGTTACTATCAATTGGGAAAATTATATGAGTCGCTGAATGACCTAGAGAAAGCAAGAGGAATTTATAAAAAGGGAATTAAGATTGCCCAAAAAAGTGAAAATAAAAAAACGCTGTTAGAATTACAGGAAGCGTATACTATGCTCATAGAAATTGATGAAGATGACTTTTAATTGCGCGCACTCTTTTTATTAAACAGATAAATTTAGCATTTTATACACTCCCGAAAGGGACTAAAAATATAGGTTAATATGGATGATTATTCAACTGAAGGTTCTTCTGTTCGTAAGGGTTTCAAAAGTAATGGCTCGAGCTTTATGTATGGTAGCAGCCAATCAGATGTATATGACTGGATGGCGGATATTGTTATGCCTCCTGATTATAAAGTTTGCAAGATTATAGAGATTAAATTTAAAGGATCCCGCAAGGAATTCTATCTTAATCATCAAAACATATATTTTAAAAATGGAGAATTGGCTGTTGTTGAGGGTACTCTAGGTGGTTATGATGTTGGGCATGTTTCCCTAACAGGTGAACTAGTTCGTATGCAACTCAGGAAAAAAAATGTGCGTACAGAGGAAGTAGTTAAAAAAATCTATCGCAGAGCCACTCCTGCTGATGTCACTAAATGGAAGCTTGCCAAAGAGATGGAATTAGATACTTTGTATAAAGCACGTGTTTTAACTAAAGCGCTTGGCTTATCTATGAAACTAACCGATGTAGATTATCAGGGCGATACATCTAAAGCCACATTTTATTACACCGCCAAAGGGCGTGTGGATTATCGAGAGTTGATTAAAGACCTGTCCAAAGCCTTTCATATACGCATTGAAATGCGTCAAATTGGAATACGTGAGGAAGCCTGTCGCATTGGTGATATTGGTCCTTGTGGAAGTTATATATGCTGTCATACTTGGTCTACTAATTTTAAAACTGATTCTCCTTTTGAGACCCGTTATCAAAATATTTCCAGGCGGGAAGGCCGTAAATTTCAATGCTACATCAACGATGAGACGTTGAATAAAGACGGTAGTACATTGGATGATTTGAAGGATAAAACGCGAAAAAATAATAAATCTTTAGTTGCCAAGCCTCTGTTTTACGCAAACGTTGTAGGCCAGGATAGCATAACCCGTTTTGATACTAAAGAAAAGAAGGGTAAAAAAAATAACCTTAAAAATAAGAAACAGAAACAGAAACAGAAACAGAAACCTAAGTAATAAATCTAACACATTAAAAAAAATAATCATGTCAGAACATAAAGTTAATTTACTTTGGGAAAATGAGTCAGAAGATTTCTCTTTTAAAAAGTATGATCGTACGCATAGCTGGAAATTCGAAGGAGGGACTGATGTCAAGGCATCTGCTGCTCCTGAATATCTTGGCAAAAAAGAATTTGTCAACCCTGAAGAAGCTTTTTGCCGCTTCTTTGGCAAGTTGCCACATGCTCACCTTTCTAGCTGTTGCGTCAATGAAAAAATTCATCATAGAAATTTATGAAGATACCGCAGTAGCGATATTAGAAAAAAATGAAAAATCAAGAATGATGATAACAAAACTTTATTTGAGGCCAAAAATAACCTTTATGGGAGATAACATTCCAGATAAAACTATAATAAATGAAATGCACCACCGTGCACATATAGAATGTTTTATTGCAAACTCGGTTGTAACCGAGATAATTATTGAACCGGTATTTTGATTATATATATTGAGGTCAGTATATAAATATGTATTTTAGAGTCAATGAATAGGGTGCGTACTGGACATATTTAAAGAGCATAATCTGCTAGAGTTTGCTGAGCAGTTTAAAACAGATAAAAATAGCAAAGAGTATCTAGCACAAATTATGAGGCAAGAAGATTATAGAGCTGTAAATGTTCAAACAAGACTAATCAAATTTATAAATATTTTTCCAAAACCTATAACTCTAATTTTTTAATCCATCTTAAATTTTATTTTCATGGCGATGTTTTGTATTGATAGTCAAAGTCTTGAGCCTTATTTTAACCAAGCGGTAGAGGAGTACTTCCTCAAGAATTTTGATGATAACATTTTCATGCTGTGGCGGAATAGTAACGCTATTATCGTAGGTAAACATCAAAATACGCTTGCCGAGATAAACGTAAACCATGTAAAACATCGTGGGATAAAGGTAGTAAGACGCCTTACAGGTGGCGGAGCTGTTTTTCACGATTTGGGAAACATCAACTATACCTTTATAATGGGCTATGGCGAGGAAGGTGCAAAAGTGGATTTTAAAAAATATAATCAACCTATTATTGATGTTTTAGCGGGCTTGGGGGTAAAGGCCCATTTTTCCGGAAGAAACGACATCCTGATTGATGACCAGAAGTTTTCGGGTAATGCGGAACACATCTATCATCAAAAGCAAAGAGTGTTGCACCATGGTACATTGCTTTATGCTTCTGAAATTCAGGATATATCGGATGCCTTGAATGTAAATCCGTTAAAGTTTGAAGGGAAAGCCCGAAAGTCGGTGAGCAGTAGGGTGACAAATATTTCTAGCCATCTAAAAGACGATATTGGCGTAGACCAGTTTCGCAAAAAGGTGATGAACCACATTACTAAAATGTACCCTGATGCTATTCCTTACCAATTAACTGCAAGGGATAAAGCCGCTATTCAAAAACTAGCGGATGAAAAGTACAGCACCTGGGCATGGAACTATGGCTACTCTCCCAAGTATGGTTTAAAGAAAGGAGTGAAAACCAATGGAGGGCATGTGGAGGTACACCTCAATGTGTATAAAGGGGTAATTACTGAACTCGACATTTTTGGTGATTTCTTCGTGAACCGTGACATAGACGAAGTAAAACAGGCCTTGATAGGAGTAGAGCACCGCGAGGAGGCCGTATTAGAGAAATTAAAGGAAATTAAGAGCAGCGCGTACTTCGATAATATTTCCGAGGAGGAGTTGGTCGTGTTGTTTTTTTAACTATGAGTGTTACTTAAAAACGTAAGGTTGCTGAGCAACCTTTTTTTGTATTATACTCAATAATTTTTAGTTCATAGTTGAGCACAGACATAATTCTGTATCCATTAAACAATCGTCTATTAATTTTATTTGGTTCTATCACATCTGTTAAAGACAAAAAAAGGTTTAAACTTATTGAAGGAATAAGTAACTAAATTAGTAAAAGAAAAGGGATCTATGGAAAATTCCATAGGAATTCTCTGAGAAGGTACATAACAATCAATTGATTATAGATGTCTTTGTTATGGCTAGTTATTTTAATTTCTGATGTTTGTTAATTCAGTTTCTAATTCCAATTTTGCGTTCTGTTCAATTGTTGATAAAGTTCCATTCAGTAAATTGCTATTTTCATAAGGGTCATTCACTAAATTATACATTTCCTCTATTCCAACTGCATTGACAATAAGTTTATATTCTCCATTACGAATTGTCCATTCATCATCTGTACCGTCAACCAGTTCAGAATATTGATAATTTCTTATGATTGTAGAGTGTGTGAACAATGATTTAAAACTTTTACTATCGTGAATTTCGTTTGTTGAACTTCCCGTGATTTGAGCTATTGTGGTAAATAAATCTGTGCTAGTTATTAGATTATTATTTATACCTGAACGAGAAACAGAGTTTCCAGAAATAAACATTGGAATATTTATTCCATCTTGGTATAACGTATTTTTTACTGTTGCGCTTGAATAGGGACTTCGCGCAACTTGATTTGGGGTTCCATTGTCGCCAATAAAAATTATTATCGTGTTATTTCTTTCATCTTCGGGGATATCATCCAATAATCTCATCTTCGGGGATATCATCCAATAATCTTCCAATTTAAAAATCCATTGCTTCAATCGCTGCCATATATTAAGGAATTGGGTCTAATCCGTCGGCATATGCTGGTAAGTTACCTTGATTGTGCATACTACTTGGTGGAACGTGAAAAGGCGTATGTGGTGCATTATATGCCAACCACATAAACCAAGGTTTAGATTGTTGATTAATCCAATCTATTGATAAGTCTGTAAAAACTTCAGTTATGTAATCTGTATTTTGATTTGTAGTGCCATTTGCGCTTAATTGCCATTGGTAATAATCATCAACTGCACCACGAATAAGTCCAGCGTAATAATCAATCCCAAATGTTTCTAGGTTTATAGCTGAATTGTTGCCTGAAAGATACCATTTTCCAACAAGTGCAGAGGCGTATTTATTGTTAGTTTGAGCGCTAATATAGTTTTGTAGTGTAGTTTCCGAAATAGATAATTCATCGCCAACACCTTTTACTCCAGTTCTCTAACCATATTTCCCAGTAATTATGGAAGCTCTAGTTGGTGTACACGTTGGATTTGACCAAAAATTACTAAAAGAAATTCCATTATTTCTAATGGCATCTATGTTTGTTTTGGGCTTTCCGCAAACTTGATAGCGTTGGCAGAGACATGCTATTTTACGGTTTTTGGGAGGGTTCTCTGTGGCGCCTGTAAATGTGTATGGGTTTTGTCGTTGGCTTTTCCGAACGTTATCCGCCAAGTTTCATTACTGTTTTATTTTGAATTCTAATCGAATTCTAACGCTATTATGAAATTCAATAGTTCCAAAAATCTATATTTGTACTTTGGAAAAGTTTTAATTTTAAAGTAATCGCAAAGCAAATATTAGTCATAGAAGATGAGCCGAACGTTGCGGCATTTATAAGTCAGGGTCTTCAGGAATCTGGTTATCAAGCTTTTGTTGCCTATGATGGTGTTAAAGGATTGGAGTTGTTGAGACAAAAGGAAATTGATTTGGTGGTCTTAGATATTATATTACCAGGAATAGACGGTCTTGAAGTAGCGACTAGAATAAGGCAGCTTGGTTTTGAAAGTATTCCCATCATTATGCTCACAGCTTTGGGAACAACTGAAAATATCGTAAAGGGTTTAGATTCTGGAGCAGATGACTATTTGATAAAGCCATTTAAGTTTAAAGAGCTTTTGGCAAGAATTCGAGCAAGAACAAGAAAAAAGAACATTTCTGGAAACTCCAATCAAATATTGATGATAGAAGATTTGGAGCTGGATTTGGATGCAAAGATTGCAAAAAGGGCAGAAAAGGAAATAAAATTGACTTCAACCGAATTTAGATTACTTGAATATTTGCTAAAAAACAGGAATAGGGTTTTGAGCCGTGTTGACATACTTGAAAATGTTTGGGATATAAATTTCAATATGGGAACTAATGTTGTAGATGTTTATGTTAACTACTTAAGAAACAAAATTGACAAGAGATTTGAGACCAAACTCATACACACAGTAATAGGAATGGGTTACATACTAAAAGTACAATAACTCATTTATGCAATTAAGAACAAAAATCACATCCATCTTTATAGGGCTGACCAGCCTGTTCTTGACAGGTATTTTTATACTTATATATTTTGTTTCAAAAAACTATACAGAAAGTGAATTTTATTTGCGGTTAAGTCAAAGAGCTACCATTGCTGCTCAGGCTTACTTAGAAGCAGATGAATTGAACATTGATATTTATGATGATATCAGGATTCGTCACTTAATGACCTTACCAAATGAAAAAGAGATAATTTACCGTGTTGATGCTGAACGTAAAGTCGCATTGACACAACTTGATAAATCCTTGTCTGAGGGTTTCTATCAAATAATATTTGACACGGAATATGCAGAATTAAAGAAAGATAATTATTATTATACCGGTTTATTATTTCATGATAAAGCAGGAGATTTTATCGTAGTGTTATCGGCAACTGACCTTTATGGTTTTGGAAAACTTGATAATTTAAGAAATACTCTTATCGTGGCATTTTTTATAAGTATCCTTTTTATATTTCTACTTGGAAGGGTGTATGCAACGCAAGCGTTGAGTCCTATTTCTAAAATCATTAAAGAGGTGAACTCGATTCGTGCTGAAAATTTATCGTTCCGTTTGGGGACAGCCAATGGAAATGACGAACTTGGTCAGCTTGCAAAAACCTTCAACAATATGTTGGACCGGTTGCAAATTTCTTTTGACCTTCAAAGTAACTTCATTAATAACGCATCGCACGAGCTTAGAAATCCACTTACTGCAATATTAGGACAGACTGAGATTGCGCTTAACAAAGTAAGGAGCAAAGAAGATTACCTTTCCATACTTAAAAACATAGAACTTGAAGCATCAAGGCTTGATTTCTTGGTGAATGGATTATTGAAACTTGCTAAAACAGATTTTGATTCTAAGGGAATTGTTATTGAACCCATACGTCTCGATGAGTTAATTTTGGACATTAAAAAAAATATTGACACATCTACTCCTGAAAATGAAATAGAACTAGATTTTGAAGAATTGCCAGCAAACGAAAACGCAATAACACTTATGGGCAGCGAATCACTCTTAAAAGTTGCAATCGGAAATATATTAGAGAATGCTTGTAAATTTTCGGGCAATAAAAAAGTCTGTATAAAGTTGTTCTCCTATACCAGTTCTATCTTACTGACAATTAAAGATGAAGGTGTTGGAATACCAGAAAGGGAACTAAAAAATATTTATGAACCTTTTTTTAGAGCCTCTAATGCACGAGAAATAGAAGGTTTTGGATTTGGACTTCCACTTGCTTACCGTATCATTAAAATACATTCGGGCGAAATACGTATCCTTTCTCAAATAAATAAGGGAACCCTCGTTAAAATAAAGCTGTCCAATAAGAACATTACCTAAAACCTTTAAGGCATGTTTAAAATTCTAATCGCATTTTAATCTGGCTCTTATAGCACTCTAACAAGAGGCAACTATGTTTGCTTAAAAGTTAGAAAAATGAAAAATATACTTATTCCCACAGATTTTACAATTGAATCCTTACAACTTATTGAGTACGCCCTTTTAAACTTTCCAAACACAAAGTTAAATATTGTTTTAATTGCGGGCCTTAGATTGCCAGAGACACGCTGGGCAATTTTTCATTTTAGCCAAAGTGAGCAAATTAAAAAGCAGCTTAGCGACGAATTTAATGAAGCAAAGCGTCTTATTGTTCACGAACACAAAGAGGCTATAGAAAATATAACTTTTCAATTGTTTAGTGGTGTAAATTCATTTGCCTTTCAGAACTTTTTAGAACAACTAAACGCTGACGATGCCATTATACCTCAAGGCAATTCATTGTATTGCCCAAAGAGAAAATGGTTTGATATCACGAGGTTTATCAAAAAGAATGTAAAAAATGTTATTGAAGTTCCTGTTGAACTTACGAAAGAAGTCTCACAAAAAAAATACTCAATAATAAGTCTTTTCAATTTATAGAAAACCGTAAAAATATTTAACTTAAATAGTCATGAAAAATTTTTCAACAAAATATTTTAAGTCCGATGTAAAGTCTGGACTAGTCGTCTTTCTAGTTGCGCTCCCATTATGTTTGGGTATTGCCCTTGCAAGTGGTGCGCCTTTATTTTCAGGTATTATTTCTGGAGTTGTCGGTGGAATAGTAGTCGGTTTATTAAGCGGTTCACAGCTAAGTGTTTCTGGTCCAGCAGCAGGTTTGACAGCTATCGTTTTAGTAGCAATAGCAACTTTGGGATCTTTTGAAGCATTCTTATTGGCAGGTTTTTTAGCAGGAGTCATTCAAATTATTTTAGGATTTGTAAAAGCTGGAGTACTTTCCAATTATCTACCATCTAATGTCATAGAGGGAATGTTAGCGGCCATTGGAATAATTATAATTTTATCACAACTACCGCATGCAGTTGGCTTTGATGAAATGCACGAGGGCGATTATTGGTTCATAAATGCAGTGGGCGACCACCAAATTTTTACAACCTTGGCAGATACCATCAATTTCATCCATCCGGGTGCCGTTGTTGTGGTATTGATTTCTTTGTCAATTCTCATAGCCTTCTTAAAGGTTCCATTTTTAAAAAGATTAAAATCTATCCCAGGAGCTTTGATTGCCGTGTTGGCAGGTATAGGGATAAATGAGATTTTCAAGGCAACTGGTTCATCTTGGGCAATAAGCCAGAACCATCTTGTTAGTCTTCCTGTACCAGAATCTATGACTCAGTTTTTGAATCAATTTAGTTTACCGGATTTTGCTCAAATAGGAAATACTGAGGTCTGGGTAGTTGCAGTTACAATTGCTGCCGTTGCAAGTATCGAGACATTATTGTGTATTGAAGCTGCCGATAAATTGGATCCGTTGAAGAGGTATACAAACACAAATAGAGAGTTGAAGGCACAGGGTATTGGTAATATGCTTAGTTGTCTGATAGGAGGAATTCCTATTACTTCTGTAATCGTAAGAACTTCTGCAAACGTAAATTCTGGAGGTAGAACTAAAATTGCAGCAATATCACATGGTATTTTTTTAATGACCGCAGTACTCGCAATTCCATTTTTATTGAATAAGATTCCATTAGCATCCCTTGCGGCAGTTTTATTGACAATTGGCTATAAATTGGCAAGTCCCCAAAAATTTGTTTATATGTGGTGCAACAGTAAGAAATTCCAATTTATTCCTTTTGCTGTGACGGTTGTGGCAATTGTAATGACAGACTTATTGATTGGTGTTGGGATAGGTCTCACGGTTAGTATTTACTTTATTTTGCGAGGAAATATTAAGTTAGCCTACTTTTTTAAAAGGGACAAGCATAATGAAGGTGAAACCATAAATATGGAATTAGCACAAGAAGTATCATTTCTAAATAAAGCTGCCATAAAACAGACTTTTGCGCACTTACCCGAAGGAAGTAAGATAATAATCGATGCGTCAAATACAGTTTATATTGACCATGATGTACTTCAGATGATTAAGGAATTTGTTATTGAAGGTTCGGAAGAAAGGAAAATAACAGTCCAGCTCATTGGTTTCCGAAAAGAATATAAGGTAGAAAATTCCGCTACCCACGTAACTTCGGTGGTGTCAGATAACGGAGACTTTGTTTCGCCTAAAGTGGTTACGAATGGTACAAAAGTTCCTTCAAATATTTTAAAGGTTAGGGAATTGGCAGAATACTAAGCTTACTTAAAATATTGGAAGAAACAGCTCTTTTATTTTTTCATGCGTTGGCAGCGGCGTTTGTAAAAAATAAACGTGCTGTTTTAGCTGTTGGCGATTAGTGAAAAGTTTAATGGATTTTTACTTGTTTTTTAGCACAGTACTTCTTAAGTTTGTCTTTTATTATTCCGTTCCATCATATAAATATTTCTCGGCTGCAGCTCCCATTTTCCGATGGTCGTGTCCAATATTAGGGACTATTCTTAATTTCCAGTTGAAATCAAGTCCCAATTCTTTAGAAATATCCTTTGATTTATTATAAAAGTATGTACCTCTTTCTAATCGGTGTGTACCTTGTTTATCTACCGTTGGTGAACGCAAAATAAGGCCACCTTGTTCATTTTCATTGTCCAATTCACCAATAAATAGTACTAAGTTCTTTTTAAAAGAAGCCTTGATATTTTCTTTTGTTAAATCAGTATTATGTATACCAAATGGAAGGTCAGTGTTAAAATCTGGTAGGGCATATGCCCCTGAATTTGACGCTAATATTCTATTTGCTTTGGAATTTGGCTGAAAAATAGCAAAACGATGTAAAATCTGTCCGCCTGCCGAGTGTCCGAAAATATCATATTCTGTCTGTGTTGAGCCAAGAACCTTAACAACATTGTCAAAAATTCTATCAAAGTCATTATAAATCCATTCGTTTCTATTTGAATTTATTTTAAAAGAAAAAATTTCTTCGTCCAAAAAAACTTTATTTGAATTTTCATCATACTGGGCACTATTTTCAAGATTTAAATTGTAAATTAGATCACCCATATGATACGCTCCATAATCGTATTCCGCTTCCTTGTACATTGGGGAAAGAATTAGGACTCCATATTTTTCGGATGCCTTAATCCAAGCGTCTCTATAACTATCTCCATTTCGTCCAGCTCCTGGAATAACTATTAGTATTTTGGAATCTGGTTTGTAGTTTTTAGGCATATGATAATAAATTGGTATTGCTTTTTCTTTTTTTCCATCTCCACCTTCAATTAAAAATTCGCCAGAACCTTCTTCGATATTGATTTCATTCAAGACTAGCACCTTTTGATTGGTGAAATCACTTTTCTTTACAAGTTCCATATTACAATGTGGACAAGTTCCTGCTTCAGCAAAAAACAATTCGTCACATTTTAAATCACAAGGAGTACAAATATATTCTTGCTTTTTAAATGGCCTCGTGAACTTCAAAGTATCATTGTGGTGTATTGCTGAGGTTCTGAAATCTTCAATAAATTGTGGGTTTTCTTGGGCAGATGTATTGCTTATGGTACATAACAGTATGCAAGAAATTAATAGTTTAAGTGTCATTTTTTTATTTTATAAATAATGGTTTTAATATGCTAGTTTTTAGATAATATAAGGCCTTCACCAGGTACCCATTTATCGTATTCCATATATATACTAGTGAGTTTTGCTCTTTCCTTACCATAGATTTTTTCAACCAAATGCAATGCGCCATCAATTCCAGCTGATATTCCTGCAGTCGTTATAATTTTTCCATTATCTACAAACCGCACATTAGATAGTACCTTCGCTTTTGGAAAAGATTGTTTTAAACTCTCAATACTCATATGGAATGTGGTTACAGTTTGGTTGTCTAAAACACCCGCTTGACCAAGAAAAAAAGCTCCAGTACACACCGAAAATAAATAGTCTACACTTTTTTCTTGTTTTTTAATCCAGTTAATAATAGACCTATCTTGAGCTGCTACTTGTCCATTTCCTCCAAAGAAGGCGAGAATATCTGCTTTAGGCGCATTTAATATGCTATAATCAGGGATCACTTTTAACACACCTTGCGAAACTATAGGGTCTGTTGTTTTAGAAACTATAAATACTTTAAACCCCGAAACTGTAAAAACTTCTAAAGGACCAGCAAAGTCTAAAATTTCAACGCCTTCTTGCAAATAAAATGCAATGGTCATTTCTTTAGGTTTTTGATAGTTTCTTAATTCACCTTTTGTGATTAACTCCATATTGCAGATATGACATTTTCCTGATTTTTTATACTTTAAATCATCACATGAGTTGTCGCATGGCGGACATACATATATAGAATTTGATGCTATAGGTTGTTGAGACATCGCAGAAATTTGTATTAAGCAAACAATAACAATTAATAATTTTTTCATAATCCTAATTATTTATTTACACAAAATTAGATATAAGTACTATACCATGAAAGGACAATGATACATAGTATAAGGACAAAATTTACTTTAGGGAAGAAATGTCCGTAGGTAGAACGCCTTTGTGCTTTTTAAGAAGTGTTCTTAATTGATCTGAACTCTTAAAACCACATAATTGAGCTACAATTTCGACTTTGTTTTTTTTGGATAATAAATGTATAGCCCTTTCAACTTTTAATTTTTCCGAATATGCACCAATTGTAATTCCAGTAGTTCTTTTAAAAAGTCTTGTTAGGTTCCGCTCACTCATATTAACTGTTTCAGAGATATCATGTATGGTAAATGCTTTAGATATATGCTTTGCTATATAGTCTTGAGCGTCATGAATTCGAGAGTCCAAATGATTTCTATATTGAAGAAAAATACTTAGTTGTGGGGCTGATTCGTCACGGCGGAAATAAATAACTACCTCCTTGGCAATATCTGTTGCGAACTTAGAGCCAAATTGATTTTCCAAGATATAAAGTGCTAAATCAATTCCAGAAGATACGCCTGCACTAGTATATAAATTATCGTTAGCTATAAACAATTTATTTTTTCGTAATTTTAGAGTAGGAAATTTATCCCTCAAACGAGATATATAACTCCAATGTGTAGTACATTCTTGGTTATTTAAAATACCAGATTCAGCTAATAAAAATGCTCCAGTACATACCGAGCAAATGTTTACCTTCTTAGTATATTGAAAGTGTAACCAATTAAAAAAAGGTTTGCTTTCTTTTATAAAAGTGTCATCAGAGAGAAGTTCATATTCTAACCCAGGAACAAAGACAAAATCATTTTTAGACAATTCGAAGTTGTTAAATTGAATCAATTTAGAAAAAAATAAACCAGCACTACTTTCAATTTCTGATGTATCACTCATTGATACAAAATGTAACTCAATATCTGCACCGTATTCTCTAGCTTCATAAAAAATATGAGCAGGTCCGTTTACATCAAGTAGATGTACATTTGGAGGCACTATGAATAGAATTTTATTAATTGTATAGTTCTTTTAATTATGAGTAATGTTTTTTTAATGTTCTGAAAGTAAATTACTTTTGCTTTTTATTTTCAGTTGATTTTCTCCCTTTTCCGAAATTAAACGTTATTGTAAAGTATTTTTTTTTGGAAAAGAGTGTGTCTTGTCCTGAAATATGGCTACAGGTTAAAATTGAATTAAGCTGATAATTTATATACCATATTTGGTGTTTTATAATCTAAAGATAAATGTAATCTTACTTCATTGTACAAATTAATTGCATTTTTTGCAGCTCTCTTTGCGTGTGCTACATTATCAAAGGTTTGATCGAGATAAAATTCATCTTTTAATATACCATTTACACGTTCTGCCATGGCGTTTTCGTAACAATGATTTTCTTCGGTCATACTAATATCTATCTTTTTTATTTTGAGTATTTGTGTATATACATTGCTGCAATATTGTATTCCTCTATCAGAGTGGTGTATTAGTCCT
>NZ_AUDE01000031.1 GCF_000425305.1 Psychroserpens burtonensis DSM 12212 | reverse complement strand
AAAAAAGGAAATCGTAATTTGAGAAAAGCGATGCATTTACCCTCATTATCTGCAGTAAAATATAATGAAAACCATAAAGAATTATATTTAAGATTAGTTTCTAAAAGTGGTATAAAAATGAAAGGACTGATTGCTGTTCAAAGAAAACTATTAGAATTAATTTACGTTGTTTACAAAAATAAACAAGGGTTTATTCAAAATTATGAGCAACAAAAAAGAGCAACTCTATTAGAAATAGAAACTGCCCTTTAGAAACTAGCTTAAAGCCGTTTTGAAAAACAAAAATAGAAAAAAATATAGGATTTTTGTTGTTTGCTAACACAGAATCTAACGATATACAACACCTCGTACTTCATTATGACCAAGCACTAAACAATAAGAGTCCCTTTTCTCGGGACATACATATGATTAAATTCTTTAGACACATTAGAAAAGACCTTATGGAGAAAAACAAAACTAGAACGTATTTTAAATATGCTATTGGAGAAATCATACTCGTAGTTATCGGAATTCTTATTGCTTTACAAATAAATAACTGGAACGAAAACAGAAAAAACTCAATTGAGGAAAAAGCGATGTTAGAAAGTTTATTAGAAAATCTAAACGTTGCTAAAAAACAGTCAGAATCGCTTATTTTAGATGAAAACACACTAAAAACAGGACTAATTCAAATTCTCGGTATTGATGCTAACCAGAGAAAAAACATTACTGTAGCAATTACAGATTCAATTTTTAATAGTACAACCTGGGACTTACAAAGCGACAAGCCTACTTTCAACACCTATATCAATTTAAAAAACACTAATAAATTAAGCTTAATAAAAGACAAAAAAATAAATAACAAGTTTACTGACTTGGAATTTAGCCTGAATAAACTCAATGACATACTTGAAGACAGATTAAATGTGCATCAAATTCGTATAGATGACATATTAGAGAATGAAATTAATTTCATTCCCTTGGTAAAATCTAATATTCCCAACGTAAATATTGATAATGAATTACCAAACGATTATAATCAAATATTAGACAATAAGAGAATTAGAAATCTACTGGGTATGAAATTGACATTTACCCAAGATGTTATTAATTTTAGAGAAAACCTAGATGTAGAAATTAAGACATTAATTCTTTTAATAGAAACAGAATTAGATAACTAAAAATAACGAAAGCCTGCCTACCGCAGGCAGTCATAACTCAGTATATAATGTATTACTAGTCCCAGCTTACTCGCGAAAACTCTAAAAACGCTTCCAATTCATTGTCCTACCCTCCCATAATTCACACTACGGGAAACCGTAACACCAGCTCTTAAATTTAACATAGCTTTACTAAAAGATACTTAGAACTACGTATAGGCTTGATATGAAAAATAATTCAAATTTGTTGAATAGTTATTCTCGACAATTAAGCCAGTAAAAAATCTGATACATTAGCCGCAAGCTGCAAAACAACAATAATAAAAATTAAAGTATATGAAATTAGAAAAGATTTTGGATAAACTAGGTTCAATAGAGAAGAACTCATTTATTAAAATTATAGACAATATCATATCGAAAAACCCACAAAACGGAAAGGAAATTGAAAAGATTTTAAGTTCGTCAGATAAAGGTTTGAAAACAGTTGATAATCAAAATATATCTAATATTTTTGATTTAACTGAAGGTGAATTCCAAGAACATATTAGGTGCGAATTCCAAGAAATCACGTCGCAGTTAGACATTTTAATTGACATCATTATTCGTGACGGAAATTGCATCATGAAACAAGATTGGTTTTCAAGATTATACGAAACTGAAATTAAACATCTAAAAACAAGAATAAAAGGATTAAATGAGGACTTTGATAATGACAAATCAGAATTAAGTGCCATTCGCAAACGAGATTACAAAATCTACAAATCTTGCTTGCATACTGCTTACCATAACGACATACAGAATAACAGAGACTCGAAAATCACATCAGACGAATTATCAATAATACTAACACTCTCAAAACAGCTAGGCTTGTCACAAGAAGAAGTGAAATTGATTAATTATTCCATTTTACCCATTAAAAAGCTCGATGTTCAAGACGTTATAAAAGGTCTCAAAAACATAGGAGTAATCTTTTTCTCAAATAAAGAAAACACAATTTACGTTGCAGACGAAATGTTAAGAATGTTGCGTAAAGTTAGAGAAAAGGAAGTAGCACCAAAATTCTACAGAAGAACTCTAAAACTATTGAGAGAACCCATTATCAATCAAATTGGAAGAGAACACAACATCGATAGAAAATTATCCTATGCACAAAAAATTGAGGAAATTATAAAAGAAGGTGTTTCATTTACAAGCCTGCTCTTAGATGACATTTATAAACAAGGCAGCACGCTAACCGAACGAAAAAAAGATCTCAACGAACTTTGTGAAAAAGGATTAAATATTTCAAACCTCAAAGGCAGCACCTTAGATGATAAAATAAGTAGTTTAATTGAGCATTTTGACAATGTAGAACGTGATGAAAAAGTAGGTATTTCATTAGATGGTTTTGACAAAATGCTCGCTGAGTTAAACCAGTCGCTTCCCAAACTAAACAAACAAATTAAAGACCAATTCGAATTACAAGATGAATTTGTATTAAAAGCACATTTTTTACTTGATTACAACATAAAGCCAAGAGATATTTTAGATTTAATTCTTAAATCAGATGTCTCCAAATTTATTAAGGATCATGGTATTAAGCAACGTGGCGACCATATTCTTAATATTCTTGAGCATTACAAAGACGTTGAAAATTTATATTTAGAGAATTACAAAAATGTCGCTTATAGAAATCTTAATGTATTAAAAGAAAACGGTATAACCGTTAAGGAAAGTGAACTCGGAATCAAATTTGAGGAGTTAACGAAAGTCATATTTAAAGGTTTGGGATTTAATGTTGATGATGTGTTTAGAAACACGCTAAATACACAAAAGGATATGATGGATATTCTTTTAAACTTGGATCATAACGAAATCATTATTGTAGAATGTAAAACAAGTAAAGAAAGAGGCTATAACAAGTTTAGCTCTGTATCAAGGCAATTAAAAGCATATCAAAATTTAGCACTCAAAAACGATTTACGTATTGTCAAAATTTTGCTTGTCGCACCAGAGTTTAGTGACGATTTCGTAACAGATTGTGAAATGGATATGGAAATGAACTTATCTCTTATTACTGCTTCTACGCTATCAAATATCTCAGAAGCTTTTAAAACATCAAAGTACACTGAGTTTCCTCACGTTTTATTTCGAGACATTGTGATAAACGAGGAGCGCATAATAAAAGCGCTGAGTAAATAACAAAAATAAGCTAGCGATTAACAACATTTATAAAACCGCAACCCCAACTCTTAAATTTAACATAGCCGTACTAAAATATACGTAGAACTGCGTATGGACATCTTAACAAAAAATAGCTAACTTCGTCTCACTGCGGATAACGACAATTGAAACAGTCGATATTCTGACACATTGTATATAATTCCCCAAAGACTTAAATAACCTACAAAATTAAAACTCAAGCAATGATTTATTATTGGTTACACATGATTTACATCTTTATTGGTTCAAGGTTTTTTTGGAAGAAAGTAAAACCAACATCTGATTTAACAAGAACGAGAAGGGTTAGCATTTTGGATTGTGAATCTTTTAGATTCATGGCTAATTCAAAGTATTTTTATTACATGGATTTAATAAGATACGAAGTCGTTTTTCGTTCAAAATTAAATGATAATACAGTAAAAAAAGGAATGTTTGGAGTTCTAGCTTCACAAAAAATTATATATAAAAAACCATTAAAAAAATGGAAAAAATTTAATATTACTTTGAAGATGGATGGTTCTGATGAAAAATGGGTTTATCATAAACAAATTTTTGAACAAAACGGTGAAATTTGTGCAATTGGTTTTACAAAAGCTGGGTTTTGGAAAAATAAAAAAGCTCAAAACATGAAAGAAATAATGATTAATAGTGGTGTTGAAAATGAAATCAAATCACCATCAATTGCAATATTGAATATGTTCAATAGTGATTATGAGATTCTTAAAAATCAATAATTAGTTAATGATAATAAACTACATACAACAGCGTATAACAAAAATGGCTAAGATGGTAATTAGAATTAAGTTTCGTACAAATATTTAACTATCTTTAAATTTGACAAAAACGAAACAACGCAAGTCGCCACTTTCGTTATACAAAACCGTTAGACGAACACCATTTTAAAATCCCCCAATCTGTAACAAATTCCAAACCTCATCGTCAAATCATAGCATATTAACTTTAATCCATTAAAAATCAATACCACATGACGACTAACCCTCACCTTTCTAAAGTAATTATAAGGGTGTATTTGTTTACTCTTATCTGTAAGCAGTTTTGAACAACCCTTAGAACAACAAATTGACAATTATATTGGTACGCAATACGCCTCAGACGTTCCTGGAGTTTCAATATTAGTTGCTAAAGATGGTAAAGCCATTTACAGCAAAGGCTTTGGTAGCGCTAATTTAGAGTCAGCCCTTAAGGCAGACCCAAAAAACGTTTTTGAAATTGGATCTATCACCAAACAGTTTACAGCAGTTGCTATTTTAATGCTAGAAGAACAAGGCAAACTCAGTATCGATGATGCGATTACCAAATTCATTCCAGACTATCCAACACAAGGCAAAACCATAACAGTGCATCACTTACTCAATCACACCTCTGGGATTAAAAGTTATACCAATATGCCAAGTTTTATGGTGCTTGCACGCACAGATATGACACCAATAGAGCTTATTGATAAATTTAAAAATGAGCCTATGGAGTTTGATCCTGGTACTCAATTTAATTATAACAACTCTGGTTATATACTGCTAGGTCATATTATAGAAGTGGCCTCTGGTCAATCTTACGAAGATTTTATACAAGCCAATATTTTTGATACAGTAGGCATGACCAACTCCTACTATGGCAGTATGATCAAACTCATCCCTAATCGTGCAAGAGGCTATTCTGAAACAGAAACAGGTTATAGAAATGCAGATTATTTGAGTTTAACCTTGCCGTATGCTGCGGGTTCTATTATGTCTACAACAGCAGATTTACTAAAATGGCAAAATGCAATTTCTGCCAATACATTCATTAAAAGAAGTTCTTTAGACAAGGCGATTAATGGGTCTACATTAGAGTCTGGTGAAGCCATTTCTTATGGGTATGGCTGGATTAAAGGTGCCGTTAATGGCTCACCAACGGTAGAGCATTCTGGTGGTATTTTTGGCTATTCATCAAACGGTATTTACCTTCCAGAAGAAAATGTCTACGTAATTGGACTCACCAATTGTGATTGTGGTAATGTTGGCGAGATCGTTTCTAATGTGGCAGCCATGGCTATTGGAAAGCCCTTCGCTAAGAAAGAAGATGCGATTGCCTTAAGCGATGCACAATTGAGTACATGGGTTGGCGCTTATGCCTTTGATGCTGGCGTAGTGAGACATATCACATTAAAAAATAACCAATTATACAGTCAGCGAGAAGGCAGTACCAACCTAGAAATTTATCCAATGACAGCTACTAACTTCATATTTGATGGTGGCGCAACTGCTTATGATTTTTCTACGGAAAATGGAAACCGCATGGTTACTATGACTAATAATGGCACTGCAATGACAGGAACAGGAATCGATAAAACGCCTCCTGCAGAACGTGAAGAATTAACCTTAGATGCCGATGTGCTTAACACCTATATGGGCACCTATGAAATACAACCTGGATTTAATTTAGCGATTAGCGTCAGAGACAACAAACTATATGGCGTCGCAACCGGTCAAGGTGAAGTTGAATTATTTGCGGCAGAAAAAGATAAGTTCTTTTTAAAAGTCGTCGCTGCAGAAATTAATTTTACTAGAAATGCTGAAGGTTCAGTTGAAAGCTTAACCTTATTTCAAGGCGGACAAGAAATGCTAGGAAAAAAAATAGACTAGGTATTTTAATTCATAACGAGACACCATCTCACACATTGAGATGGTTTTTTTTGTAAATTTATGTCATGCAAATTATCTCTACCAACATCGCCAAACCCACTACCTTTATCTGGAATGGAAAAGAAGAAACCACAGGTATTTACAAGATCCCTGTTACGACTCCTATTTTCCTCGGAAAAGAAACAGTAACCGGAGATGAAGTCTCAGACAGAAAACATCATGGAGGCGAGTTTAAGGCCTGTTATTTATTTTCGGCAGACCATTATCCGTATTGGAAAAACCTGTATCCTCATTTAGACTGGACCTATGGCATGCTTGGAGAAAATCTCACCATTACAGGCTTAAATGAAAAAGAACTCCAAATTGGTGCTATCTATAAAGTTGGTGATGCGCTAGTTCAAATTACACAACCTAGAGAGCCTTGCTATAAATTTGCTGTGAAATTTGATTCTAATAAAGTACTAAAACAGTTTATTGACCATGGGTATCCTGGAACCTATGTTCGGGTTTTAGAAGCAGGCTTCGTTAGCACTGGTGATGTATTTACCCTTGTTAAAAAAGCAACCAATAGCCTTTCTATCTTTCAGTTTTTTGAGCTGCTCTTTTCTGCAGAAAAGAATAAAGAGCACATCAACATAATTTTAAACCAAGAGGCCATTCCGCAGAAAAAAAGAGAGCAATTAAAGGCTTATTTAGAATAGGAGATTCAAAAACAACCATAACATTAGTGGCTTTAAAAATGTAGTCATGAGCAAACGAAAAGGAGTACAAAGGCAGCTCATTAATAGCATACTGATGTCTTCAGGAATTGGAACACATGACAACCATGGTCTCAATATCTCACCAAGATCTAAAAAGGCAATCCCCTAATCTCATCTCAATCTCACCTTGGGAAAACTCTAAGTACCGTTTTACCGAATACCAATTTAAATTTATGAAGACGTATTTTTAGAGTATCAAATAATCTTATGCTAATTAAACTACCTTTGTATCAAAATATAATGCATGTCATTTAAAGACTTAAAACTCAACAAACCTATTTTACGAGCGGTTGCCGAAGCGGGTTACGATAATCCAACATTAGTGCAAGAGCGCACAATACCTTTAATTTTAGAACTAAAGGACGTGATTACCTCAGCGCAAACGGGAACTGGTAAAACAGCAGCTTTCGCGTTGCCCATCTTACAGTTGTTGTACGACAAACAAACGACGCCAAAAAAAGGGAAGAAAATTAGAGCGTTGATTATAAGTCCGACGCGTGAATTAGCGATCCAGATTGCTAAGAATTTTACGACCTATGCGACGCACACCAATTTAACATCTGCTGTAGTATATGGTGGGACGTCTATTGAACCGCAAAAAGACATTCTAAAAAAGGGTATTGATATTTTGGTGGCAACACCAGGACGTTTACTCGATCTTCACAAACAAGATTTATTAAATTTAGATTATATAGAAATATTTGTTCTTGATGAAGCAGATTTAATGTTAGACATGGGCTTTATAGACGATGTCAAAAAAATTGAACGCTTGTGTCCAAAGACAAAACAAACGCTCTTGTTTTCTGCAACAATGCCCTTTAAGGTAGAACAATTAGCGAGTACAATTTTAAAAGACCCAGAGCGTATTGAGGTAACACCAACATCGTCTGCAGCAAAAAATGTAAGTCAGGTGTTGTATTATGTACCTAAACAGAGTAAAATAGAACTGTGTTTACATCTCCTTAGAAACACGATAGAAGGCAATATCCTTATTTTTAGACGCACAAAGTTTGGTGTTGATAAATTACATGAAACACTTCTAAATAATGGCTTTACTGCTGAGCGTTTGCATGGCGACCGTTCTCAAATTGAACGTCAAAATGCATTGGCAGATTTTAAACGTGGTCGTGTTAATATATTGATCGCCACAGATGTTGCTGCGCGAGGCATTGACATCAACGAATTAGATGCTGTGATCAATTTTGATTTACCTAATGTACCAGAAACCTATGTGCATCGTATTGGTAGAACAGGTCGTGCTGGTGAGTTTGGGAACTCCTATTCATTTTGCTCTACGGATGAGAAACCTTATGTGAAAGCCATACAGCAATTGATTAATGTTCAAATTCCTATAGAAGAAGATCACCCGTATCCTTTAGACCCAAAAGCACAACCTATTGTTCATAAAAAACAAGGGAGTAAGTACAAAAAAAGTCGTAAAGGTGAAGGCTCTAAAAAGAAAAAGAAACGTTGGTATTGAGATTAGGAATGAGGTATTAGTTGGGCAGAGGAAAGACTGCAACATACTTAGATTGAATACCTAAGATAAATACGCACTGCATCAGTAAAAGTGAACAGAAGCCAGTAGACTGCCAACTGTAGACTGAAGCCTTTTTACTATTTTAGAGCACCATTAAAACCTATCTCCTATGAGTTATGACACGCTGATGTTTTTACATTTATACCATAATCCCTTGCGTGTTTATTGGTGGTTTACTCTTGATTATTAAAAAAGGCACGCTCATCCATAAACGATTAGGTAGGATTTACATGAGTCTTATGTTGTTTACTGCTGTCGTAACATTCTTTATGCCTGCAGTTGTTGGCCCAAGCCTTTTTAATCATTTTGGATGGATTCATCTCTTTAGTATTCTCACCCTTTGGACGGTTCCCACAGCCTATATAGCCATTAAAAAAGTAAACGTCAAAGCACATAAACGAAAAATGATTTTACTTTATTTTGGTGCTATCATTATTGCTGGTACTTTTACTTTGATGCCTAATCGTTATTTACATGAGGTCTTTTTTATGTAATAAGATGGCTTTTTGAGCTTCTTAGATTTCACTAAATGCTTTATCTGTTTTCAACTAGCTATGACCTAGTCAAACTTCATTTCAAAAAGCAAGTAGTGTTCAATCCCAAATTTTTCACCCCATTTTTCGATGGCATCACCTGATGATCCAACGTCACACCATGCTTTTGAACCATCTTCTCTTTCATAAGGCAAAATATAAACTAGAAAGTAAAACTTATCATGAAATCCAATTTTCAAATTACTTTCGTCAGCGAGATTGCGCAAGCTCTAATCCTTTGAGACTGCCGCATCATACTCTTTAGTGACACTAAGTCTTGGAAACTTAAAGGTTAGTTTTAATGTATTATCGGCTGTTCGTTTAGAGATTACTCGCATATTAAATACGGCGTCTTTGAGCGTTTCAAATTGTTTCACACCCATGTTTTTGCTATTCAGCACAGTCGTATCTGAAACCACTGTCCCATTCCAAATTTCTTTTACATTTAAGTGATAGCTTTTTCCTTTTAAGTTTTTTCCTGAAAAATCAATCTTCATATATTCAATCCCTTCAAACCTAAACAGATCTCTTATTTCGAGATTATCAGAGCCATATTTTTAAGTCGGATATGGTATTAAAATCGACCTCATTTTTTTGCCTGTTTCCTATGCTGAAACACATACATGCAACGGCTAATAGAAGTATATTTTTCATGTGTCTTAGTTTTTAGACGTTTTGAACGTATCGTTGTAATTGTAGATGATCCCGTGAATGATATCAAAATTTATGGCGCCTGCAAAGTGCCCTTCGCCTTTGGCTTTTCTTTCCATCATGTAATGTTTTACGCCTTTGCGTGCGGGCTGCATTTCAATGACTAGGTCTTTACCATACATGCTTTTGGTATTATTCCCCATCACTTTCATGGTAAAATCAGTGTTTTTAGGATAAAACAAATGAATTTTAGAGTACTCGGAGAACAAATCAAAGCGTTTAAAATCTCTACCCCAATTGTAGAAAAAATACTCGCTATTGAAATCGGTAATCGATACCTTTTCTTTGAGTTCTCCAATCTGTATTTTAGAAAACTCTGAGGTTATTTTTACATTCTGTAAACTCCCAATCAAACCTTTAGAGATGTTATTAAAAGTATAGCTTCCACCAGCAATGGCCTCTGCTCTTAAGTGTGCATTTTTAATCTTAAAAACATTGTATTTGTTTTTTAGTTGCTTCGCATAAAAGTAACCACGTTTTAAAACTACTGAGAGTTCATTTACACTATCATCACGCATCGTTATTTGTGCATCTTTACCGTTTATTTTAAGCTTCAAATCCGGTGGGATTTTAATCACAAACTGACTTCTAAAAATTTTGATATCACTTTTTTTTATATTTTTCAATTTTCCGTTTGCCTTCATGGTTTTAAAACGATCTCCAAAATATTTGAAAGGTGCATTAATTTTCCCGAAGGCATTATAACGTATTTCTTCAATAATAGAATCTCTAGATTTTCTAACAATACTGTCTTTTAACTTTTGCGCACTATCATAATCCAACACTAAACCATTAGGAGCATTATAAGCGTAAGACACACTTGATATTTTAGTGACACTATTGGAAACTAAAGTGATCTGATTTTCAAATTTTGTGGCTTCAACTTTTATGTCCTTCAACTGGTCCCTAATTTCTTCTGCTGAATAACCATCAAATTCTAGGGTGTAATCAAAATGCACTTTCCCATCTGTTGACGTTTCAATAGACACCGTTGTATTCTCAAGATTAAAAATGGCTGTTGTGTTTTCATCTGTGGAAAAACGCTGAGAGTAGACCGTTTTTTTCTGTGCAAAAACAGAGACTGATGTGATGAGCATCAATACACCAATTTTAAATGTTAGGTCTTTCATACTGTTCCTATTTTTTGATTTAATACGTTGATGTGCTCTTGGATGTCTTTTAATAATTGTAGTCGTGTTTGTAGATTTTCAACCAACGATTCTATCACTAGAATATTATTAGTGTCTGTTTTAAATTGTTGCGAGATTTCTTTATAATCTGCGTCTAAATCATTGAGCTTATCTTTGTAGCGTTTTACTAAAGTTTCATCATTAGTGACGCTTATAAAACGTTGCCATTCTCGATCTATACGCGCCAAATATTGCTTCTCAATAGCGTCTATTTGAGTTTCCATAGAAGACGCTTCTACAACTTGATTTGGCGTATTATCAACCATTTGAAATAACGTGATCGTTAATGCCAAAAACATGGTGATAATCGCAGCAACTTTAATTAAATAGTGTCTATTCAATTGAGATGTTCGTCGTGGTCGAGATGCTTTGAGCTGCTCATAAAAGTCTTGTCTGTGGTTATCTGGCAATGCTTGTCCAGAAATCTCATCATCTTTAAATAAATTTCTAATATCTTCCTTCATTGTACTGTATTTTTAAAAGCTTGCGTAGTTGTAAACGACCACGTCTTAAATGTGTTCTTGATGTTTTTATCGGGATGTCTAATATGCTAGAAATCTCTTCGTGATCATAGCCATCAATCAAATAGAGTTTAACGACAGTTTGATGCTTAGTTGGCAATTTCTCTATAGCATCAAAGATGTCTTGTTTAGATATTTCCGAAGAAAACATCCAATCATTTGCATCCTCTTCCATAGGCAGATTGATAACATCTGTCTCCATAAATTCTAGTCGTTTCTTTTTCAAGTGGTCTATACATTGATTGATCACAATACGTTTTAACCACGATCCAAACGTGAAGTCTGGAGAAAAAGAATCCAGCTTTGAAAATGCCTTGATAAAACTCTCTTGCATGCTGTCTTTTGCATCTTCTTTATTTAAATACCTACAGGCAACATGATACATCGCATCACAGTACAAATCATAAATTTGTAGCATCGCCTTTTCGTCTCCTGCTTTACAACGCTTGATTAAAATGTTGTGGTCTTTTGACATTTAGTATTGGTTAGTATTCAGATTTGGTTCGCATTCAATTACAATAACGACAGAAATTAACTAAGGTTTCAAAATTGTAGATTTTTTTTCAAAAAAGGAATATGTATATTTATCAATAATGATCTTAATTCTACAAATGAAATATACCTTTTCCTTTCTATGCATCCTATTCTTAATTAATTCTAGCACCTCACAAACCAAAATTATTGACCAAGACACCAAGTATCCTGTCTCCTATGCGACGATTTCATTTGGTGATGGCCAGGGTTTATTTGCCGATGATGATGGCTTATTTGTTTTTACTAAAAAACTTTACAAGGATGTAGATTCGCTTTTTATTTCTTCGCTTGGTTACAAAGATCTTGCATTAGCAACTGCTAATTTGCCAAAGGTTATTGAAATGCAAGTTGATATTAATAAATTAGATGAGGTTATTGTCACCGCAAAAATAGATAGAAAGTTTAAAGCCGAAACTATTAAACCATACCTAGATGATGACTATTATAAATGTTGGCTACCGACTATAGAAAGTGAAATTGCCATATTTTTCCCTAACGGAAATGAGAAACTTAAAAAAATCACGTCTGTTTTATTTCCCATTACTCTAGAATCAAGAGATTGGGAGAAACGCAAACGCTCCAATGCAGATAAGCGAAAATTCTCGACCTTATTTAAGGTTAAATTCTACAAAAACGATAAAGGTGTACCAGGTGATGTGATGACCTATACCAATATCGTCTTTAGAGCGACCGAAAAAAATGGTGATGAATTTGAGCTTGACGTATCTAAGCATGATTTATTTATTCCAGAAGATGGCTTCTTTGTCTCTCTGCAAGTTTTAGGTTACACAGACCAAAACGGAAAATTATTACCCAACAAAAAGTATAAAGAGATAAAAGGTCGAATCGGAATGGTAAAAATACCAACCAATTTTAGACCACTTTTACCGTTCACAGATCAAATTGATGCGCATAACACTTTTATAAAACGAGTATTTATTAGCGGTAATACATGGGTGCAATTTAAAAAAGGAAATGGTATAGAATCTAGTCTTTTAAAAACAAACCTTAATAACTATGGTGTTGGAATTAACTATAATCAATATAAAGATGAGTAGCCCTTGGCATCTATACCTCATGGCTGCAATCTATATATTTGCAGGCCTTATGCATTTTATAAAACCTAAACTATATCTACGCGTCATGCCTAGATATTTACCAAACCATAAGGCCTTAGTATATTTAAGTGGTGTTGCAGAAATACTCTTAGGTATCGGTTTGTGTTTTGTCGCTTTGAGAGCCTTTTCTATTTATGCAATTATCTTAATGTTAGCTGTTTTCTTAATGGTTCATTTTTATATGTTGTCTGGAGAAAAAGCCTCTACAGGCATCCCAAAATGGATTTTGATACTTCGCATTCCGCTACAGTTTGGATTGATGTATTGGGCTCGGGTTTATCTTTAATGGCATGTAACAACATTTAGCGGCAACCAAAATATGAGCAACAGTTATTCACTTTTTAAAAGATGGAGTACGCTTTTAAATTACAAGCAGTGCTGCATACTCATAGAGTTGTTACCATAATAGAGGATAACGCTCGTCCTATTGATCTACCCTTTAGTGTTGAAGTATCACTGCCAATACCGTTGAGATTAAAACCCACCATGTTGATTTTGCAATGCCTAATTAATTGTAGAAAACGCAAGTATCTTGAATAGAATTGGTACCTATTTTAAAATATGTAAAAACGACATCTCCTAAGTCGTCTCGCAGATTCCTGATTCTCTATATCTATAAAAATTACTCTAAAATTTCCTGCTGTATATTTTCTATTTACTAACCGAGCTCCAGCCAACGCATCACACGAACACAGCAAATAAGCCAAGCAAACCCTATACGAAAACACCAGGTATGATCTCACAAAACGTTCCCTAACACTTCGTATAAAAATTTAGTTAATGTATCTTTGTATTCTATTTAAAGGTAGTAATTATGGAAGCAAGTAAAATAGTAAGTTATATCAAAGATGTATTAGAAAACATGCCAAATAACTGGTTGGGTCTAACCACCCATCGACTAGATATTTATGATGAAAAACTGGCTAAAATTCAGTTCTTAGAACAATTTGAGAGCTTATTCAATGACCATAATTCTAAATCATCAGCACTTAGCGAATTGCCAACCGCTTATGACTATATTCGATTAGGTCATCCATTATCGTGTATCTTAGAATGGGGAATTGCTAAATTAAATGCACTAGAACCAGATAATGTCATCAGTTTTACATCAAAGACGATTCCTGTTCTGGCAATTCTTAGAAAAAATGCATTAGAGCATAAAAACACGCAAATCATCCATACAAATGCCTTGCCAGAGTTTTTTGATGCGGACTTAGTAAAGCGCGTTTATGGGTATAAATTTGAATTAAAAAGTGTTGATAATATAGACGATGTTGCCAAATTTAATGGAACTACGATCTTCATTTCACAACAAGACAAAATAGGCAGTACTGAGCGCAACGCAAATGTTGACTTTTTTATCAATATTCATGGGCATTTAGGAAGTGTTTTATTAGTAAATGGCAAACAAAACGAAAGCTATATCTCAGACATTCAGCATGTACGAAGAAGAGAGACCGTTGCAATGACGCCAGACAATTGTCTAACGGCATTAAAAATTCTAACAGGGCAATCTTCTTTTAATCCTAACACAAGCAATACAGAGAACAACAAAGCATCAGTCTTAGATTCAATTGCGACCATTACAGGTTCAAATACAAAGGCCTTAGTTGGCTCTAGTGGACTATCTATTCAATATGCGATTATGATGGGTTTAATTCATGACGCCTTAGAAAACCACAAAGGAAAGGCTATTAAATTTATTGTTCCTCCAAATTGTTATGGTGGTACAAATGACCAAGCACGACGCGTTGCTGACTGCCTTGACAACGTTGAAGTAGTGGATTTACCAGTAGATGGCGATAACGAGATGGTTCAAAGTATAGATATCGTCTTAGATAAAATTGCAAGCGAAAACGCTGTACCATATATAATTGCTGAAATCCCAACAAACCCTAGAGTTGAAGTTCCAGATCTTTTAAAATTAAAAGAGGTGTTAACTAAAGTGCGTAGAACTGCAACTGGAGACATTGCCATTGATCCTGTTTTTATTTTAGATCAAACATTTTGTCCTAATGTTCTCTTTTTAGGTGATGGCGAGATACTATCAACGATTAGAACCATTTCCTATGCTAGTGGCTCAAAATTCCCAAGTGGTGGACAATGTACTGCAGGTTATTGTGTAGGAAACAAAAAAACGGAAGCTTTGATGGATAAAATTGAAGTGCACCTAGAACTATGCGATAACGAGGCTACCAAGCTTCAATATGAGATATTAGCAAAGCAAATGCCCTCAATGAATCAAAGAATTAAGGACGCTTATAAGAATACGCGTGACTTTGTAAACTTTATCCATGAGACATTACCAGAGGCAAAAATTAATTTTGTGTCTTCAGCATTAGCAGAAGAAGGATTTACACCATCTGTTTTTTCATTAGACCTTCCAACGAAAGGGAATACTGATGCAGAAAAAGAGTCTCATAAACGCGCATTAAATTTAAAATTAATCAATTTAATGATTACAGAAATCCCTAATGAAAGTAAGTTTTGTGTGAGTTATGGGCAGTTGAAAGGTTGTTATTGGACCATACCTGCAACCTCCACTCAAGGAACGACTAAAGAAGGTGATAAAGATTATATTGTACGTGCATCACTATCTCCTAATCTGGATCTTGAACTGCATAAAAAAGTCTTTCTAAATTTTGTAGAAAATATTTAATTGCATTGCCTATTTTGAGCTTGTAAAACACAAATAACAGCATCCAGAGTTTGAAAGTCTCGTCAATGTGCCGCTAGTTTCACTAATGATAGTTCGTTTATTATGAATTATAAGGATGGGTTTACCATGTCTCGTATTGAACAAAGCGAAAATCATAACAGATTCTATAAAAATATTTACTGCCAAGTTTACAGTGAAAACAAATACTAAAATATTTAAAGATGCTATTCTAACCATCGTCATGAGCCGACCAGATTATTTGAAATTGGAAGAAACCGTGCCTATAAAAAAAGTGAGCTTTTCTAGATTTAAATAAAATTCAGTTTAAGGTGTAGAATTAGAAACCTGCAACACCTTCCCATTATAAAATTTATTTCCGTTTAATGAAAACTCATGGATATAGTTTGCCATTTCCAAGGCTGTTGTTGGTGCTTGATAATCAGGGAATGCCTCTTTAAGCATTTCGGTTTGCACAGCTCCTAAGGCCAGCACATTAAATTGAGGTCCTGTTTCTTTATACTCTTCGGCTAAAAGCTCTGTAAGTGTAATTACCGCACCTTTACTAGAACTGTAAGCTGCTAATCCAGGAAACTTCATACTGCCTTGAATTCCTCCCATTGAACTTATGGTTAATACATGTCCATCGCTTTTCATAAAAGGCAAAACAACTCTTGTCATTTCAGCAACACCAAAAACATTGGTTTCATATACTTTTGAAAAGTCTCTAAAAGTCGTCTCAGCAAAAGGTCTATTGAGAATCATACCAGCATTGTTGATTAGAATATCAACATGCTTCCATTCATTTTGAATAAACGCCTCTACTTTTTTATAATCCTCTTCTTCGCATAAATCAAACGCAAAGGATGAAACAGAATCCAACTGAAGGTCATTAACTGGTTGAGCATTTCGAGATAATGCCAATACATTGTGACCTTGACTAGCAAATAAACGCACTAACTCAAAACCGATACCACGACTTGTTCCAGTAATAATAATATTTTTACTCTGCTTCATTCATTTTAATTTCTTTGGTTGGTGTATTGCTCATTTTTTCTATGGCTGGTATAACGCTATTAATAAGACTTGCCATGTGATTATAATCCAATTTGTCTGCTTCATCATCTACATGATGGTAATACTCATAATTAGAGAGATCACAAGAAGAAATAGTTTGACAAGGAATCTTAAACGCTTCATAAAAAGCATAATTATCTGATTGCCTAAATAGGTTATACTTTTTTGCAATCTCAGAAAACCCAACAACTTTAGAACCTAAATATTCATTCATTTTTTCAGCCATATTAGACATTCCATAACCTGTAAGAAAAGCGATATAATCGCGGTCTTTAAATGGCACTCCAATCATTTCCATATTTACCATAGTATAAAGGTTGATGTTTTCTGCTTTTAACTTTTTAGCTAGATGTTTCGAACCTAATAAACCTTTTTCTTCTGCTGAAAATAAAACAAACATTAAACTTCGTTTATTATTCTTTTTAACGGCAAAATATTTTGCCATAGCAATCACAGAACTTGTTCCTGCTGCATTATCATTAGCTCCATTAGCTATAGAATCATTATCAACTATTTTTTCTATAATACCAATATGATCGTAATGTGCACCAATTATAATGTATTCGTCTTTGAGTTTTGGATCGTTACCCTCTATGACGCCAACGACATTAAAGGCCTCTAAGCTATCGACTTTAAAATCATCCCTATATGTTTCAAAATAAGGCTTAACACCTAAAGCATTAAACTGATTTTCTAAATAAGCTGCAGCTTCATCAATACCTTCAGAACCTGTATTGCGCCCTAATAACCTATCGGAAGCTAAAAAACGAACTGTTTCTTTTAATTCGCCACTTGTGATGGTTATTGGTTTTACATTTTCTTTAGGAGCGTTTTTACAGCTAAAAACGGCAATTAAGATAATAAGTAAGAGTGTTTTTTTCATTGATATTCATATTTTATTCCCAAAAAAATGAGAATCTTTTTATTTGAGCCTAAAGATAAAAAATCCCAATTCAAAATGATTGAATTGGGATAATTATATAATACTATTAGATACCTAACTTTAATTATACTAACATGGTCACAGGATTCTCAATATATCCTTTTAAGGTTTGTAAGAATAGTGATCCCGTAGCACCATCAACAGTTCTATGATCGCATGCTAATGTTAATTTCATTGTATTTCCAGCAACGACTTGTCCATTTTTAACAACGGGTTTTGCCACGATTGCTCCAACCGATAATATCGCAGAATTAGGTTGGTTGATAATAGAGGTAAAACTCTCAATACCAAACATTCCTAGATTAGAAATGGTAAAGGTACTTCCTTCCATTTCATCTAATGATAATTTTTTATTTCTTGCTTTACTAGCGTATTCCTTAACAGCTGCACCAATTTGTGGTAAGCTTTGCTCATTTGCAAATTTCACTACAGGCACTAATAAACCGTCAGGAACTGCAACAGCAACACCAATATGAACATGATTATTAAGTTGCATTCTATCATCAAACCACTGAGAATTAACTTGTGGATGTTGCTTTAACGCCAAGGCACAAGCTTTAACAATCATATCGTTAAACGAAATTTTTGTATCTGGAATGGAGTTGTACTGAATTCTAAATGCCATAGCATTATCCATATCAAACTCCACATTTAAATAATAATGTGGTGCAGTGAATTTAGATTTTGCTAAGTTTTTAGCAATCGCCTTACGCATATTTGAGTTGGGAACCTCATCAAAATCTTCTTGTCCAGAAGGCACAAATTTACCAACTTGCGCTGTCGCTTGAGCAGGTGTGTAATTTTCGATATCGCGTTTTACAATACGACCATTATCTCCACTACCATGTACTTGAGATAAGTTAATCCCTTTCTCCTCTGCCATTTTTTTAGCTAAAGGCGATACAAATATTCTACCTGAACTATCACTTGAAGTTGTAGGCTTAGTCTCTTTCTTTGGTATTTCCTTTTTAGTTTCCTCTTGAGCAACTGCGCTTTTTGGAGCCTCTTTCTTTGTTTCCTCTTTGGTAGCTGATTCTGTGGATTCTTTAGGAGAATCACCTTCTTCTTTAAAGTTTTTAGCAATTCCTGAAACATCTGTTCCTTCAGGTCCAATAATAGCTAAAAGCGAATCTACTTTTGCAGTGTCTCCTTCATCTAATCCAATATAAAGCAAAGTTCCTGATTGAAAAGATTCAAACTCCATTGTTGCTTTATCAGTTTCAATTTCTGCTAGGATATCACCTTCATCGACGTGATCACCTACTTTTTTCAACCAAGTAGCAACCGTTCCTTCTTCCATGGTATCACTTAAACGTGGCATGGTTACAATGATTACACCTTCTGGAAGTTCTTCTGTATCATTTTCTTCGGAAGATGATGCACTCACATCATTTGTATCTCCTTCTGATGGTTCTTCAATCTTTTCTTGGGAAGAGGATTGATCATTATCTTGTGATTTAGCTTCCGAAGAGTTTCCGTTTAAATACTGTGAAATATCTTCACCTTCCTCACCTATAATTGCTAAAAGTGTATCCACCTTAGCCGTTTCTCCTTCTCCAATACCAATATGAAGTAATGTTCCTTCGTTGAAAGATTCAAACTCCATCGTAGCCTTATCGGTTTCAATTTCTGCTAATATATCACCCTCTTCAATTTTGTCCCCTACTTGTTTTAACCAAGCAGCGACTGTTCCTTCCTCCATCGTATCGCTCAAACGAGGCATGTTAATTACTTCTGCCATAGCTTATATTTTGTGTTCTATAAATGGATAATCTTCTTGTTCATAAACGGCATCGTACATCACACTCTTCTCAGGATATGGCGAGTCTTCTGCAAATTTCTCACACTCTGCAACCAATGCCTTAACACGTTTGTCAATGACCTTAATATCTGCTTCGGTGGCATATTTCTTTTCTAGAAGAACATCCTTAACTTGAGTAATAGGGTCAATCTTCTTATACTCTGCAACCTCGTCTTTAGTCCTATAATGTTGGGCATCACTCATAGAGTGACCTCTATAACGATAGGTTTTTACTTCTAAAAATGTTGGTCCGCCACCTGATCGTGCTCTTTTAATGGCTTCATCAAAAGCCTCAGCAACTTTAATAGGGTTCATTCCATCAACCGGTCCACAAGGCATTTCATAACCTAAACCGAGTTTCCAAATATCTGTATGGTTGGAAGAGCGCTCTACAGAAGTCCCCATAGCATAACCGTTGTTTTCACAAACAAAGACTACTGGTAAATTCCATAACATCGCTAAATTAAAAGTTTCATGTAATGATCCTTGACGTGCTGCTCCATCTCCAAAACAACAGATTGTTACTGCATCTACATCGTGATACTTATCACCAAATGCAATTCCAGCCCCTAAAGGTATTTGACCACCTACAATACCATGACCTCCATAAAAACGATGTTCCTTTGAGAAAATATGCATAGACCCACCTAAACCCATAGATGTCCCCGTAGCTTTACCATATAACTCTGCCATGACACGTTTAGGATCGACTCCCATACCAATAGGCTGAACGTGATTTCTATAAGCAGTAATCATCTTATCTTTAGTCAAATCCATGGCATGAAGTGCGCCAGCTAACACTGCTTCTTGACCATTATATAAGTGAAGAAACCCTCTTACTTTTTGTTGAATGTATACGGCAGCAAGCTTGTCTTCAAACTTTCTCCATAAAAACATGTCTTCATACCATTTAAGGTAAACTTCTTTTGTGATTTTTTGCATTTAGTATCGTATTTATGTCTAAAATAATACTCAAAAATAATACTCTTGAGATATGACCATAAGCTCCCCATTTCAAAATGAAATTAGGAATAACAAAAGTAACACTTTAGTTAGTAATGAAAAAACCGAAAATCGTAAATTTATTACGAAAACGTTATAGAAAACTTCTGTCGAACCCTAAAGGTAATAAATTAGCAAGTGAGTGTGATTTCACAACTTTTCCTGAAGTGCCCATGAAATAGATTTCTATAGGAGAATCTTGCTTCACTTCATATTCTGAAATTGCCTGCCTACATGCTCCACATGGAGGTATTGGCGTTGTTGTAGGTTGTTTTTGAGAACCAGCGGTCAATGCCATCCTCACTATTTTTGCGTCCGGATATTCTGCGCCTGCATAATAAATGGCTGTACGCTCTGCACATAAACCAGAAGGGTAAGATGCATTTTCCTGGTTGTTTCCAGAAATCACTTCTCCATTATCTAGCAGTATGGCAGCACCTACTAAGAATTTTGAGTATGGCGCATACGCTTTAAGCCTAGCTTTTGATGCCGTATCCATCAATGATACAATGGCTGCAGGAAGCTCATTATAATCTTCATAAACTGTAAGAATAGATTCTATTTTTATGTCTTTCATCAAAACGGTATTTAGACAAAAAAACTATTGCTTTTATAGCAATAGTTTTTTTTAAATTATAATTAGATTATTTACTAATACTCATCGTACTCTCCATCTCCAAAATTAAATGTTAAAGAAAAACGCAATGTGTTTTCTAAAGGGCTTTGCACCTTAGATGCCGAAAACAAATAGGATAAGTCAATGTTTATCGTAGTGTATTTAAATCCTGCTCCCATAGCAAAAAACTTTCGTGCCCCTTTATCATCACTTTCATTAAAGTAACCTAATCTAAAAGCAAATGAATCTTGGTATAAATACTCTGCTCCTAAGGCCCAAGTAAACTCTTTTAACTCTTCACTAAATCCTCCTGGTGCATCTCCAAATGATTGAAAAACTCCTGACAAGAAATTTACATCATTAGCTTGACCTTGTGTTATTATTTCAGGTTCATTTTCATCAATATCAGTCGTACTGGCATCATCTGGCGTTCTCACACCGTCTCCATTGGTATCAACGAAGCCAAATAAAGGAGGGGTTGGCACTAAAAGCTTAGTGATCTCTGCAGTTACTGATAATGTATTATAGTCATCAAAAATAAAATCAAATCCGCCACCTAACCTTAGGTTTGTTGGTAAAAAGTTTTCACGACCTCCATCATCATATTTAATTTTTGGTCCTAAATTTTGAATGGCAAACCCGAAACGTGTTCTTCCATTAAAACTATCATAGGCTTCTTCTTCACTTTGATAGAAACCAGAGATATCAACTCCAAAAGAACCAGCTGCACCAGCATTAGCGTCTACGGATTGAATTCTTAAATCTGAACGCAAATAACGCAAGGCTACAGCCATAGAAAATTGGTCTGCTAATCGTAATGAATACGATGCATCTACTGTAAATTCATTTGGCTTTTCTATTAATGGCTCAGAAAATTCATCTGCACGTATTTCAATTTCTCCTAAGCCAAAGTATTTGAAACTAACTCCAAAAGCACTTCTATCATCAATTCTATTAAAATAGGTGAGATAAGCTATAGAAATATCGTTTACCAATTTACTAAGGTATGGTGTATAACTTACTGCGATTCCTGATTTTGCTTCAGAGAATGCGTATTTGGCAGCATTCCACTGTTGTGAATAGGCATCTACAGAAGTCGCGACACCCATATCTCCCATACCTGCTGATCTTGCGTCTGGTGCAATAAGCATAAATGGAACACCTGTTGTAATTACTGTAGATTGGTTTGGATATGTTATTGTTGCTGGTTCTTGAGCGTTTGATATATTAAATACGACAAGCGTAAGAATTGCTAAAATGTACTTTTTCATATGTAAATTCATGTTCATATTAAGGTTTTACCCCTTATGATATATTAGACAAATATAATTTATTATTAGAGTATGACAAGTTTTTCGATTTTTTCAACTTGTTTATTTAAACGTTCAGATCTCACTTTTAGTTTGTAAACATAGACTCCTTTTCCAATTTTGTCTCCAAAATCATCTCTTCCATCCCAAACAATGTCTTTTGAAAGTGAACTGGTTACTTTACCTCCTCCGGAAGTTCGACCATTCAAAGTTCGCACCAATTTTCCTGAAACAGTAAATATTTGTACTGAAACGTCTAAAACATCAGAACTATTGTGGTTAAACCAAAATTCTGTATAATCAATAAAGGGATTAGGGTAGTTTAATACATTAGTAATGACTAACTCTTCATCTTTATCTCTGACATTAAATTCTATTTGACTCGTTGACGAATTATTATAAACATCCCAAGCCTTTACCGTTAATGTATGAATGCCAGGTTCTAAATCTCTAAAAGGATAACTTAACTTTCCGTTTTTATAATCATCAACATTAGCCTCATAATAATCGTTGAGAACAAATGGATTGGTTTCATCATCATCTATTATTGCTGTAATGTCGTGTCCAATTCCGCTCGCAGTATTTATACCATTATCATCTTGAAGTCTTGCGATAAGAGACGGTTGTTCGTTTGTAATTCCGCCAGAAACAAAATTTTCATCATTCATAAAAAGGTTAATTACAGGGCCGATATTATCTTCTTCGGCATTTTCATTAATTCCTCCTACTTGAATATCAAAACTATAGCCTGATTTATCATCTAGTATATTATCCTGTTTTGAGTAAAAACCAACTTTCCCTTGACCTACAGGAATACCAATATCTCTTGGCACAACAAACTCAAAATCAAATTTACCATTAGTGACTGTGGCTTGACCTTTAAAGATAGTTTCTCCTAAGGTTTTAAAATCTAATATAACATCGTCACCATTATCGTTTCCAAGCGTTTGTCTATCAATTTCTTTATCTAAAACAGTTGCAGTAAGTATTCCATTATAGTTAGATAAAAAGGTCCCCGCAGAATCAAAAACTTCACCAGACATTTTAATTCTGTCTAAGGCCTTCAAAGGTCCTGTTTGCTCTGCTACAGGAAGATCATTTACAGCTGTTAGCCGAATTTCTGGCTTTGCAATTGATAATTTCATTGCAGGGTCACCTATAAAAAATATAAGAGATTTTTGATTTATCCCAGCAACAGAAGGGTCGTTTTTAGTCAACCTTAAGGCTTCTGCCATAGTTGGATAATCATTAGATCCAAAATTAAATAAATATGCATCTAACTCTTCATTAACTGTTACACCAACAGTCACAAATATTTGTCGCGTTGTAGTAATTAATGCTATAGCTCCTCCTTCTTTGTTCCAATACGTAAATTCTCCGGCAGTTTGTCTCTGTGGATTATCAAATTTGGTAAACTCACAAGTTACAGTTACAAATAAGTTAAACTTACATAAATTTCTGATCTCCTGCGCATCTACTTTTGTAAAAATACGTTCACCTGCTAAACCATCTTCCCCTCCATGACCAAAATAGTTAACCACAATTGCTCCAACTTCTAATGCATTTTTAATCGCCTCATTTACTGCTGGATACCTCTGTCCACTTGCTGTAGATTGTTGTTGATAAGAATCTGTATGAATCTTAGTAACGTTCATAAAAGGTTTTTCATCTGTTATTCGGTTTGCAATTGCGTCTGTCGTATTTTGTAATATAAACTCCCAGTTAGGATTATCTACATCATCAGAAATAGTTACAACATTATTTCTCCAGCTACCATAAGCTTCTTCTCCATAATAGCCTTCAATTTTATCTATTAAATCTTTAGCACGTTGAGGAGAATCTGCCAATATCCTTCCAACAGCAATATCTAATCGCTCTTGCTCTTCCATTTCTCCCTCGTTATCATCCATCATTCCATAAAAATCATCTGAGATAAATGAGGATACCAAACTAAAACTTTCTGTAGAGTTCCAGGTAGGAACTACGTTTGTATTATTAGAAATTCTGTTTTTGTAATCGTAAGAAGCATCTCCAAACAAACACAAATATTTTAATCGTTTACTTGGTTCGCTTGCATTTTGATACACGTACTGCACCATATTTCTAATAGCTGCCACATCTTGCTTACCAGAACTAAATTCTTGATATATTTCATTAAGTGTCAACACCTTAACATTTATATTATATTTGTCTCTATTTATTTGTGCTAACCTTTGAGCTTGAGAAATATAACTGTTATTGGCAATAATTATATAATCTACATCTTGAAACTGTCCTTGTGCATTTAAAAAAACGGTTCCTTTAATATCTTGATTACTTACACTGGAGGTGGCATCGCGTGATGGCTGGAAATAATCTGAATTGGTTACCGTAGTATATTTTTTTGCTGAACCAGAAACATCTTTGAAAGTTAAATTAGAATTTTGACTACTGTTTGATACTGACTTTACATTATACTTATCTGTAATATCCCAAACCTCCTGAACATTCGTTGCATTACCTACATTATATTGGACAATACCTGGATTAAGAACAACTTCATCATTCTTGAAGATAAATTGAGTCCCGTCAAAAATCAACTCTCTAGTCGCCTCTATAGAAACATAATCTAAATAGCCTTGAGTAGATGGGTTACCATTGTTATTGTAAATTAACTTGACCGTAACATCTGGAGACGACAATTGTATATCATTTTGAAAAGAACCTGCAGTGGCAAGAATTGCATCAGTAGCAACAGCAAAGCCTAAAGCACCGACTAACGTTCCATTTAAAACAACTTGCATACTACTTGCAGTGGTTTCACTAACACCAGCTCCTAATACTTTTACTTTAGCAGGTATTGTGGTTACTAAATTAGGAAAATTAAAAGTAAAACTTTGTTCATTTTCAACATCAAATCGCTCTCCAAACCATCGTCTTCCGATTTTTCCTAAATTATTTTCATCCACTTCATGGAATTGGTAATCTTGAAAGGTTGTTATTTCTAACGATGCTTCCCCCTCTGGCTGATTTAATGGAGTTATACGTTTTCCGAAGGTCCCTTGAGTATTAATGTAATAATAAGACTTGTCTGCATACAAATTTACATTTGTATCACTCTCTTGGTTATATTCATTAGGGCCTTCAGCATAAAACAAAATATAATCATTATCGTTAAACACACCATCTCCTTCTCCAATAAAGTGAATTGCATTTTCTTGCAAATCATTAGGAGCAGGCTCACTATTTGATAAGGGAAGCATAGAGCCACCATTACCATAAAGTTTAATAGTTCTTGGGTCTACATTAGTATTTACACCCATTGAGTTTAAAAAACTCTTACTTATTCTAAAAACTCCTGATTGTTCAACATAAAAACGATGCCACTGCCCAGAACTCAAGACAGAACTTACAATCTCTTGATTATTTAAGTTGGTTCTGTTTGCACCACCACCATATTCATAATCTATTGTAAAGGATGTGATTTTTTTATAGATGCCTCTATCGTTAATTATAGGCGTAATTTCTAAATATGCAGATATATTGTCTCTATCTATAGCATTTTTCAATTTTACTTTAGGTGTCTTTGGTATTGTCGATCGCGGTAAATCTTTTAATTCTGAACTACTTATAGTTGTATATGAAACTTGACTCAGTTCAACTGAATTTTCATCTATATATGTCGATTCTTCCCATTGAGAAAAAAAAGTAATCCCTTTTTTATAAGTAAAACTAAAATGCTTTTTGTTAAACGCAGGAATTTCAATATTAGAACTAGATGTTTCTAAAACTGTGGTAGTGCCCCAATTAATATCAAATTGTTTTTGTTGTGAATAGCCAAAAAAGGCAGCGAATAGTAGAAGTAATAGTAAATATTTTTTCATAGTTAAATAACGTCTATAAAGTCGTGATATTATTTAGTCCGATTTTTTTATTCAAAATTACAACAATAATTGATTTAATCGTTCGTTATTAAAGACAAAATACATCGATAAACTGACTAAAAGTCCGTTGTTATGTGCAAAAAAGAGGATGAAATGCAGTTTTTTTTACATGATTTCCGTAAAAAGTGTTGTAAGTTTACCTTTAATTACTATATTGCGTCTCTAAATTTAATTAGCTTACTTAAAAAGTATGGATATGAAAAACGTCTTAAACCTAAGGATACTATTAGCCCTAGTTGTATCTTTAACAATTGTTAGCTGTAGTAGAAACTCTTCCAAGAACACGTCAAGAGCTACAGGATGGAAAATTAACGATAAAAATGGTGGTTTCCAATACAATGACCAATTCCAAGAACAAGAAACTGCTCCCGGATTAGTCTTTGTAGAAGGTGGAACTTTTACAATGGGTAAAGTACAGGATGATGTTATGCACGATTGGAATAACTCTCCAAATCAGCAACACATTCAATCATTTTATATAGATGAAAGTGAAGTGACTAACCTCATGTACTTACAATATTTAGATTGGTTAAAAAGTGTTTACCCACCAGAAGAAGAAAACTTCAGATTAATATACGAAGGCGCGCTTCCAGACACATTAGTATGGAGAAATCGTCTAGGTTATGCTGAGATGATGACAGAAAACTATCTACGTCATCCAGGCTATGGAGAATATCCTGTTGTAGGAGTTAGTTGGATTCAAGCTGTAGAATTTGCTAGCTGGAGAACAGACCGTTATAATGAATTAAGCCTTGAAGGCGCTGGTTATATTGAAAGAGATGCTAAATTAACACCAACTGCTGACAGTAACTTTAATACAGATACCTATATTAATGCACCTTCTTTAACCTACGGCGGTAATGATTCTATAATTAATCCTGAGAAATCAAGACGTAGAGCTCAAACAAATGCAGCTGGAGATACAATTAACCAGTATGCACGTAGAGAATCTGGTCTAATATCACCAGACTATAGACTTCCAACAGAAGCTGAATGGGAATATGCTGCTTTGGGAATGAGTGAATTAAGAAGCTTTAACGTTTATAGAGGACGTAAAAAATATCCATGGGATGGACAATACACGAGATCTGGAAAACGTAAAACTAAAGGTGATCAATTAGCCAATTTTAAACAAGGTAAAGGAGATTACGGCGGAATAGCTGGATGGTCTGATGACGGTGCAGATATTACTGCTCAAGTAATGTCATATGAACCTAATGCTTATGGTATATATGATATGGCTGGTAATGTAGCAGAATGGGTTTATGATGTTTATAGACCTATAGTTGATGATGAATTTAACGATTTCAACTATGTAAGAGGAAATGTATATTATAAGAATGCAATCAACGAGGATGGTACAGTTAAAGTAATCACTCCTGATGAAATAGTATATGATACTTTGAGCAATGGTAGAATAGTTGCACGAAATTTACCTGGTGAAATTGCACAAGTTCGTATAGATGAGAATGAAACTTATTTAAGACCTAACTTTAGTAAAAGTGATAACAGAAATTTTAGAGATGGAGACACAAGATCTTCCCGTCTTTATGCTGAAAGTTTCGACGAAGATGCTAATGATGGAAAGAGTGCAACAAGGGATATGTACAATTCTCCAAGACACAATGTTGAAAAAGACTCTCTAGGAAACTTAATAAAAGAATATGATACCTCTAACCAAAGAACGTCTTTAATTAATGACGAGGCTAGAGTATACAAAGGTGGTTCATGGAGAGATAGAGCATACTGGATAGATCCAGCACAACGTAGATATTTCCCACAAGATATGGCAACAGACTATATTGGATTTAGATGTGCAATGTCTAGAGTAGGGTCAAAATCTCAAGGAGCTAAGAAAAGAAATTAACATTTTTTTTGAAAATAAATTTAAAGTCCTAATCATTACGATTAGGACTTTTTTATTACATTTATTCTATGACTATAGAAACACTATATGAGCATTTTCTAAAATGTAAATCTGTTTGTACAGACACTAGAAATATCTCTGAAAATTGTATGTTTTTTGCGCTCCAAGGCGGAAATTTTAACGGTAATAAATTTGCAGAAGATGCTATTAAAAATGGTGCTTCATTTGCTATAATAGATGATATTGAATACAAAATCAATGATCAATACCTTATGGTTGACGATGTACTTATTGCTTTACAAAACTTAGCTTTATTTCATCGGAAACATCTAAATACTCCTATCATCTCGCTTACCGGTAGCAATGGTAAAACAACAACTAAAGAGCTTGTCAACGCTGTACTTTCTAAAAAATATAAGACAACGGCTACCAAAGGAAATCTAAATAATCATATTGGCGTGCCTTTAACACTGTTAAGTATGAACAATACGACGGAGATTGGTATTGTAGAAATGGGAGCTAACCACCAAAAAGAGATTGAATTTCTTAGCAATATAGCATTGCCAGATTATGGATTGATTACTAACTTTGGTAAAGCGCACCTTGAGGGCTTTGGTAGTATAGAAGGTGTGATCAAAGGCAAATCAGAACTCTACCAACATTTAAAAGTAAATAGCAAAATAATTTTTGTTAACCACCATGACGAACTACAGATTAAACAAGTGGGAGCCTACGATCATATTGAAGTATTTGGCTCTAAAACCCAATTATTAGAATCTCAACCTTACCTATCGTTAAGCTACGAGCAACAAACTATAAAAAGCCATCTCACAGGCTCATATAATTATAACAATGTCTGTGTCGCAATTGCATTGGGTGAATACTTCAAGGTATCAACAAAAGATATTGTGGACGCCATAGAAAATTATATTCCCAGCAATAATCGTTCTCAAATTGTAAATCAAAATGGCCATCAAATTATTTTGGATGCTTACAACGCCAACCCATCTAGTATGCTTGCTGCATTATCCAACTTTAACCAACTTAAGAATGAAAACAAGGTTGTGATTTTGGGAGACATGTTTGAGTTAGGCGAAACTGCTCCAGAAGAACATCAACACATTTCAGACTATACAAGCGACTTAAAATTAAAGAATGCAATTTTTATTGGAGAGAACTTTTATAATATCAAATCTAAAAACAGTAATAGCAACTATTTTAAGTCATTTGAAGATCTTAATGCTCACTTCGGAAATTTCAATTTTAACCAACAATTATTTCTAATAAAAGGATCGCGAGGTATGGCATTAGAGCGTGTGCTAAATTTAATTTAAGAAAAAACAACTAATTACTGAATTAACTTCGTTAATCAAGATAGAAACAACTTATACAAATAGTGTACTTAATTTACTAAAACATATTAAGTCCTTTTGTTTTTCTGAATTTGTTTGAGTTTACAACTCCCAAATTCAAAAAAATAAAAATCCTGATTTACCAATTGGCAAATCAGGATTCTGCTTAATGTGGGTCATACTGGATTCGAACCAGTGACTTCCACGTTGTCGACGTGACACTCTGAACCAACTGAGTTAATGACCCCTATTTAAGTTGTTAAAGATAAGGTTTCTTTAGTGAATTTTTCAACCCTTCGCGGTGTCTTACAAAATATAGATACCAAATTTTATAATCTAACTCCAATGCACCGCAGCATATACTAATATTATAATTTTCAAAGACACTTATACCCTTTGCCTCATAAACTAATAAATCAGATCATCCCATTTGAAATCTTCTGTACTAATACAATTGCAAATCAGTGATGCGATTCCAAGAATATTTGTTTGGTAACATATTCTAAACTAATCGAGTGCAGTCCTTTTTTAAAATAAAAATTCCGATTTGTTTTAAAAAATCGGAATTATAATTAGTGTGGGCAATGAGGGATTCGAACCCCCGACCCCCTCGGTGTAAACGAGGTGCTCTGAACCAACTGAGCTAATTGCCCTAATTATTGGAATGCAAATATAGTCTAGATTTTTAATTACCAAAAGCTTTTTTCGAAAAAAATACAAATAATTTTCAAAGGACCTCATTACCAAAAAAATAAAGTTATTTCTCGTATTAAATCTTACTTTCTAAGTTCAAGTTATAAGTGCAACACGAATATTTAAAATAGATGGGGCTAGCCCCATCTATTTTAGGCTCAATATTTATATTCGTTTTGAATGAAACATTATAAACAATTGACCTTGTCACAAAGGTATCAAATCTCTGCATTATTAGAGACAGGAATTACTATTACACAAATAGCAATAATTATTGGTGTCAATAAAAGTACAGTATCAAGAGAGTTAAAAAGAAACACGCCAAGTAGAGGAAGTACAGCTGGTAGTTATATTCCAGAACACGCTCAACAGAAGGCAATTAATAGACATTGTTTGAAACCCAAGCCTATAATCTTAACTGATGAG
>NZ_AUDE01000030.1 GCF_000425305.1 Psychroserpens burtonensis DSM 12212 | reverse complement strand
TTTTCCCAAGTACAAGAGGTTGTGTTGAATTGGTAATCATCCCAACAGTTCGTCGCTGTAGGCTCGGTATCTTGAGTTCCTATATTTTCCCAAGTACAAGATGTGGTGTTGAATTGGTAATCATCCCAACAGTTCGTCGCTGTAGGCTCGGTATCTTGAGTTCCTATATTTTCCCAAGTACAAGATGTGGTGCTGAATTGGTAATCATCCCAGCAATTCGTTGCTGTAGGCTCAGCTTGTAGTGTAACGGTAACACTGGCGATACAAGAATCTATTTGATTATTTGCATCTGTAACTGTTAGTGTCACATCTACAGGAGTGCCAACATTAGAACAGTCAAATGTATCGATATCTATCTCATAGTTTGTGATAGCAACATCATCTGTTGATCCACCGTCTACATCAGTAGCAACAATTGTTGCATTTCCAGAATTATCTAATTGGATATTTATATTTTGGCATACTGCGTTTGGCGGAGCTGAACCAGCATCGTCGGCAGTGATGTTAATATTATCAATGGCAATATCAGAATTCCATCCATTTGTTGCATCAGAACCTGTAATCGCATTGAACCTAAGTTTTATAGTTTGGTTCTTATATGCACTTAAATCTACTGTATTTTGATTCCATATATCACCAAGGTCAGTAGTGTATTCATCAAGCGTTTGGTAAGAGGCGCCATTATCGGTGCTCACTTGTAATCGAAGTGAACCAATGAATTGTCCAAACATATGGTAGCTGTAGGTGAATTGAATATTATCTTTTCCAGTAAGATCAAAGCAAGGGCTAACAAAATTTGCTATTTTACTTGGAAAACCTGCGGCACCTGTAGCTTCAGTATACATATAAAATGTATCACCATCACCGGTACTAGGACCAGTATTCGCTGAAGGTGTTCCTCCGCTATCTCTAGTCCAGTCGATATCATCATCATTTGTTTGAGACCACAAGCCTAAATTTAATTCGAAATCTTCAGAATAAGGGTAGGCTGAGACGGAGTTCCCTGTACATGGTACTGGAGAAGCGGTAGTGAAATTAGTAATTACGGCGTAGCCAGATGTATTTGTATCACATCTCGTTCTTACACGAACATCGTAACCTGTTGAAGGTAGCAGTCCTGTAATTAAATAACTACTTGTTGCAAGATCTGTGATTGTAGTCCAACCTGCTGCTCCAGATCCTGTTTCTCTATATCTCATATCATAGGTAGCAGAAGTAACTTCGTCCCAGTCTACTTGTGCTGTAAGTGTTGTGATGTTTGAAACACTTACATTTGTAGGAACTGTCGTTTGACAAGGGATTTGAATACTAATTATTTTGAAATCGTCAATAAAGAAACCATCACTCGTTGTTGTATAATTTTCATTAACGTTTAAAGCATCTGTTCTAAAGTTAAATCGAATTTTAACATCATTAGAATTTAGTAAACTAGAGTAGGAGTTATCAATAACAATTTCTTCCATAACCCAATTATCTAATCGATCTCCATCATATATCTGTCCAGAACTATTAGCCTGGAAATTTGAATATGCACTACTTTTATTATCATGACCTGTCGTTGCGCTAGTGGCATTTGGTTTTGTGTAATTTCCGCAGAGAGATATCCAATTTGTACCACCATCTGGAGAGCCTAAGATTTCAACAAAGTCATAATTTCTTTCGATATCCCATTTTGTATAAAATTGAACAATGACCTCGCTTGAATTTGAAAAATCAAAGCTGTTCGTTGTGGTTAGCGTTTTGTTTGAATTATTTGAATAGGTTCCTGTACTTATTGAATTTGTCCCAGAATAAGAATCTGAAGTTGTATTAATCCAACCACCAGACTGAGTCCAACCGGTTAAACCATTAGTATCTGGGTTGTGATCAAATAAAGGATTTACGGTTGCAGTTGGCTGATAGAACTTTTCATAGTTCGCTTCATATAATATGCCATCACCATTTGATAGTTTGACATTGTATTCAATTTTTTCGTTAGCACTAATACTAGGGTTTAGACTCAAAGCAGCTGTCACTGTTCTTTGAGTTAGAACCGCCATTCCTGTTTCTGTTGAAGGCGATGTGATACTATTAATATTAGCAGATATTGGAGTCACAGTCACTGTAAAGTCACTTGCCGTTTGACCAATACGTTCAATGCCAAAATCTAAATTAGCAGTGGTACTCGTTATATTACTTTGCGTTAAATCATGTAGTTTAGCATATTTACCACCATAATAAGCAGTACCTAAAGAAATTCTCATGGATTGTTTTGCGATGGGTACAATGGTTGACGGTGTTGGCCAAAAACCTTGTCCGCCATGCTCAGGTGTTGTCGCAATGATAGCTTGACCAGAACCAGTTGATCCATTATTATCTGGATTTCCACCCATCATCCAATCATCTGGAAGACCATTTGATTCATAAAAAATAGTAGCTCCATATAAATATCTATTATATCGAGTCATTTCTTCATGCCATTTGTAATATTCATCTTCACGACCAGAACTTAAACTTGGAACGCCACCATAAGGATGAGGAACAGAGTTCGCATACGAGTGATTCCAAACTGCAGATTGGATGTTTCTACTGGTTATGAAATCGACCATAATTTGAGTTTCTGGTTCAGATTCTGGTGATGGACCTCTATATGTTCCTCCAGAAGCATTTCCTGAAGATCCTATGTTATTATAATTCCAGAAATAATCAAAATTCCTATTTAAATCAACACCTCTGTTATATCCAGTACCACCAGTATTTGGTCTTAAGTTTTTTCTTTGAGAACCTCCACCATTTGGATTTAAGGTTTCGTTCCAACGCAATCCGTCAGGATTTACTACAGGAACAAAGTATAGTTCATTATGATCTACTAATTCTTTAATTGCAGGGTCCGTATCATAGTTTTCTATAATGTACCACATAAAATAAATGTTGTTCATTAATGCACTTACTTCTCTTGAATGAATCATTGAGGTAAATAACATTTGGGGTTTTGAACCTTCCGATGATGTGCTTTCATTACCCGTAATTCGGACATACCAGACGGTTTCAGGATTCCAACGCGTTGTGCCTTCTCCAGAATAGGTTGCAGGCCCGTTATTTTGTTGATTTGTGAAATTATTACTTGGATTTCCCCAAGTTTGCTGCCCTTTAGAAGACGCATTTGCTTTAACTGATACAATATCTAAACCGTTACTTTGAGAGAAGGTACGCATATCATCTAATTCGTTTTTCATCTCTTGAAATGTTAAACATCCAGACATTGACCCTAAGTTGAAATTTTGAGGCTCCACGAAATCAATTTCATCACATCCATTATATTGAATGATGTTATCTTGTAACACACTAGAAATTGAGCGTTGAGAAAAGTTTAGAGCACTAGCTTTGGCGGCATTAAGTTGTGCCTTTGCTTTCGGTAAATCTCTAGAAGCTCTATCCACGTAAAACTGAGTAACGTCGTCAATCTCGATATTAAAAGAAATATTGTTTTCTCTTAAACTATTGATTTCTGTTTCAGATAATTCAATGATGAGGTCTTCGCCTTCATGTTTTGAACCACAACTTAAATCAATACCAAGAGAAGCTATAGTGTTAACATTGCGTTGACTAGGGTTGTTAATTTTAATACGCGATTGTTTGTCTTGCGCAAAAGTAGTTTGAACTACTAATAATAGAAGAACAAGTAAGTTGGTAATTTTTCCCATTCGTTTGAGGTTTAATAAATTTATATTCATAATCGGAGCGCAATATATTAATTTATTTGGATTTTTTATCTATAAAGCGCGAAAAAAACCGATGAAATACATTTTTTATGAGTTTAACAAACGCAAATATTGTATAAGTACTTGTAAATCAGTACTTTGTGTTATTTGTTAAAAATTTGAGAAAATAAGCTCAATATGGAATATGTAGGAGAACTATATAGTGAGACGTAAAAAAAACTAATACGAGTTGTTTAGAGTTTTTTAAATCTTATCGAGAACAGGATATAATCCTGTGACCTCTGGGTTGTGAATTTTAGAAAAAACCGTTTTTATATTTTTTAAATAATTGATAATTTGTTATTTAAATTTTTTATGTATTCTTAATCGTGTTCCAAAACGTGTTCAGTTTTTGTTAAAATAGCGTATTCAAATGAAGAATAAATAATCATAAAATCACTTTATTTTATTTTTAAAGTGATAGACGGAGCATAAATACTTTAAATGACCATTTCAAGTTAATCACAGATATATTTATTAATCATATATGCAGTAATAGGTTTAAGTGTTTTTCCTGTTTCTGGATGCAATCCAAGAGCAGTGAAATACTCTAACTCTTTATTTTTATCCTTTCCATACCATATAGTAACACTACTATCTTCATTAAAGAATTTTGTTTCCTCGCATATAGGTGACACTTTTTTAAATAGTGTTATTCGTTCTTCCTTAAATATTTTGAGTTGATGTAATTGATATTTTTCTGTATCAAAGTCAACCTCGACATAATGATCTTCTTGCCATACCATCCATCTTGTCTGATCATTTAATATATAAACTGAAATTATGGCTATAATTGCTAAAATTAGTATTGATAAAGCAACAGATAATAGTTTGTTTTTAGTTAAAAAATCACTAAACCAAGTAAATGATTTTTTGTTTTTGGGTTTAGTTACTACTGTAGATTCTAAATCTTCAGCATCGCTATAATTTGTATTTTGATTTAAAATATAATCTTCATAATTTTTATATCCTAAATATCTGCATAAACCAATGACGACATTTAGTTGTGATATATGAATATCCTCACTTGGTCTCTCAGTGTCTAATGCTTGATTATAGTAATTTTTTAAACTTCTTTCACCAAAAGGAGATTTCATTTCTTCTAAGATGTATTCTGATAAAATCTTAGATAAATAATTATTTGAAGGGTCTTTAATTCCCTTTATCTCTTCATTTTCTTTTGCTTTTTGAAAAGCTTCAATCACTATTCTTTTATGCATTGTGTATTAGGTTTTTGTTTTTTAAGTTAAAGTATTTTGTTGGAAAACTGTTGGAATTTTATTTCTTAATATTTACCATATACTTTCTTACTGCTTACCATCTTCACCAAGCAATTCTTCTTTTATTTGCTTCGGAATCAATTGTAGTTGTGCATTGCTAAAATAACTAAAGTATAAAATTGATCAATACGGAGATCCGTAAAGTAATATGCTAAGCATTAAAAAATGGGAAGCATTGATTAGCTGTTGCTTTACAATTTCCTCCTTCCCGAAATAACTGAAATATTAATCTGAAAGCGTAGGCTTCAACATAACCTGAGATTCCTCAGACAGCCATTCTTTTGCAAAATTTTTAAAATTATGAGAAAATTAGCGTATTTAATAGTACTGCTTTTTATTGGAGCAAACTATACATCCTGCACTCCCGAACAGATAGCAGATGAAATAGCTCCTCAAGCTTGTTGCGATGATGGAGAACATATTCCACCACCACCACCACCACCATCGCCAGGATTATAGTAGAAAGCTAAAAAATAATTCTATTTTTGAGGAATGAAGACCCACAAAGATTCATTCCTCTTTTTTTATTTGTTTATCTGTGCTTTTATGCTGTATGCGCCTAATGCTTTACATGCACAAGAGGCGAAGCCTATAGACAGTTTGACGTATTATAGTAATTTGGTTTTATCTTCTAAAAACAACACTGATCTCAATAATGCATATGTGTTTTTCAAACAACGCAGTGAACAGAGCTTGCAACAAAACGATATTTTAAATGTAATTTATAATTTAAGGTATGTAGCAATGATTCAATTTGATCTGGGATTATTGCAAGAGAGTGAAGCTACCGCAGTATCAGCACTTGGTTTAATTGATAATTTAAAATTAAAGGATGCGATTACTAATGAGCCCAGAGTAGGATTAAATAATCATTTAGGTCGTGTTTATGTCGGTTTAAGTGATTATCCAAGTGCCCTAGAATATTATAATACAGCACTTAATCTACAACAAGATCCTAGCAATCTCAATACTATTTTTAACAATATTGGACTTATTTATTATAAGCAAGCTAATTATCAAGAAGCCTTAGAGGTATTCACTAAAGTGCATCAAACTAATCTTACCTTTAATAATACGTCAAAGATAGCGAGGTCTTTGGGTAATATTGGTGCTACCATGTCAAAAATGAAGCGTTCTGCAGGACTTGATAGTCTTACAAAGTCATTGCAATTAAGAACGTCAATTGATTTCAAGAGTGGCATGTTTGAAAGCTATATAAAATTAGCTGAGTATTACCAAGATAGAGGAGACTTAGTAAGAGCCAATAGGTATGCAAATAAGGCCAATCTATTAGCGGAATCAAAAGGAAATGCTGCTTTAGAATTTGAATCATTATCTTTATTAATGAAGCTTAATCCCAATACTAATGTGCAGCGCTATACACAGCTTGTGGATAGTATTAATGCTTCTCAGTTAAGTATTCAAAACAGTTATGCAGCAAAAAAGTATGGCTTAGAAAAACAAGAACGACTTATAAAAGAAAATGAACTCAAAATGAAAATAATTGAGTTAGACAGTGAAAAACAAAAACAACAAACGACCTCTGCTATATTTGCTGCGATACTGATTTTAATATCCTCGATTTTTACGTTCATCTATATAAGATCCAGATACAAAAAAGAAAAGCTCCAAGAGATCTATAATACAGAATCTCGCATCTCTAAAAAAGTACATGATGAAGTGGCCAATGACGTCTATCATGTCATGACCAAATTACAAAGTAAGGACAAAGCCAATGAAGATGTATTGGATCATTTAGAATTTATTTATACCAAAACAAGAGATATTTCTAAAGAAAATGCTGCGATTCATATTAATGAAGATTTTAACGAACTCATTAAGGATTTACTCATGAGCTACAAGACCACTAATGTTAGTGTTATGACTGTTAATGCGTCTAAAATGGATTGGGATGGAGTTGCAGACCTCAATAAAACAACTATATATAGGGTATTACAAGAATTAATGACCAATATGCGAAAACATAGTGAGGCAACCATAGTCGTTGTTAGTTTTGAGCAATTAAAGGGTAAAATAAACATCCAATATAAAGATAATGGACTAGGCTGTAAACTTTTTAAGAGTAATGGATTGCAAAATGCGGAATCCCGTATAACTTCAATAAATGGTTCTATTATATTTGAATCTCAAATTAATAATGGTTTCAAAGCCATAATGAGTATTTAAACTATGTTTTCAAAAGTATTAATATCAGACGATTTAGGAAGTATCAACCAAGGGGTATTAACCGTATTAGATACTTTGAAAGTTTCAAAATTTGAACAAGTCCAGTACTGTGATGATGCCTATATAAAAATTAAACGAGGCATACTCGATAAAGAACCTTACCAGTTATTAATTACAGATCTCTCTTTTATGCCTGATCATCGCGAACAAAAACTCAGTTCAGGTGAGGAATTAATTAAAGAACTTAGATCTGATTATCCTGAATTAAAAATTATCGTGTATTCTGTTGAGGACCGCCTACAAAAAGTGAGAAGACTTATGCAAATACATAAGGTTAATGCCTATGTCTGTAAAGGGAGAAGAGGCCTAATCGAACTGGCTGATGCTATTGAAAGTGTTTATAATAATAAGACCTTCCTGTCACATCAAATAGCACATGCTTTAAGTCCTAATTCTGATTTGGAAATTGAAGATTATGATATCGAATTGATAAAACATATGGCTAATGGTTTATCACAAGAGGAGATAAGCCACATATTTAAAAAAAACAATACCTCACCTAGTAGTCTAAGTGCTATTGAAAAACGCTTAAATAAATTGCGTATTCAATTTAGAGCTAATAATGCCATACATCTTGTAGCAATAGCTAAAGATTTGGGGTTAATATAGAAACTATTAAAATAATCAGGATCAGGTATTTACTACTTGTTTTGTGATTTTCAATTGCTGCTTTACTAAGAATTAAAAATAGAAATCTAAAGGTTTTATTCGAACGGATATAGATAAATTAAATGCTTTAAATAATTAAACGTCATTGAGTTATGAGGAATAATAAATATATTTATTTAGGAATAACTTTTTTTATTCTAATGAGTTCGGCAATTGCTTCGAATACTATTAAAGTAGCAAGTAATTCACTGGCTCCTCCTCCAACAGTAGATTTTGATTTTGATAATAATACCTGTTCTGGTCAAAGTGTGTCTTTTATATCAATTGTAACTGGTGACGGGGGATTCGAGTATACATGGGATTTTGGAGACGGTTCAACGTCTACTCAACAAAACCCTAATCACACTTTTCAAGCCTTAGGATGTGGAACGCAAAACTTTAATGTAACTCTTACGGTAACTGATATTAACGGACTTTCTGGCACAGATACACAAACCGTTACTATAAGGGAAAGGCCTGATATTAGTTTTGTAGACACTAATCCTGGTGTGGCAGGCGATTTTAATAATTGTGGAAATTCAGATTTAAGCGATGAATTTTTTATAGAGTTAGATAATGAGTCAACTTCACTAGCATGTATTGGTACATATAACATTAATTGGGGTGATGGTGATTCTCAAAGTAATGTCAGTTTTCCAATTTCTCATAACTATATTGGATTTGGCACATATAATATGCAAATAACAGCTATTGGAGATAATGGTTGTACAAATACAATTACATATTCTGTAAAAAACGCTTCTAACCCATCCGGTGGATTAGCTACTCCAGGTGACACCTTAAATTTATGTGCACCAACAGAAGATATACAATTTGTAATTTCAACTTGGGGCGAAAATACATCAGATACAACTTATGAGGTAGATTATGGTGATGGTACAACAGTTCTTTATTCTCAAATAGAACTTGAAGCATCGATATATTATAATGCTTCAAACCCTTCTGCTTCAATTCCTTTTCCGATTCAACCACATTCTTATACAGAAACGAGTTGCCCTGACGAATTTGTCGCTAGGTTATGGATAAGAAATGCGTGCGCTCCAGATCCAAACCCGGCTACTGTTCCAAATATAAGAATTATAATAAGTCCAGACGCAAATTTCACAGCACCAGAAACAAGTTGTGTAAACACAGCTACCCAATTTATTAATATTACAGAACCAGGTTTTGGCTTTAATTGTTCTTCAGACGTAGATTTTATTTGGGACTTTGGTGATGGGTCTGCTCCTTATGAAACATCTACTTATGAAAATGTCAATCATACTTATACAAGCAGCGGGACATATACGGTTACTTTAATTGCCGATAATAATATATGTGACGTTACAGAATATTCTCAAACAATATGTATCGAAGGTCCTTTAAATCCAACATTTACAACCAATAATAACGAGGGTTGTGTACCTTATAATACTGTTTTAAATAATACGACGAACTTAATGGATCAATGTGATATTCCAACTTATGAATGGGTCATCAATTATACGGCAAGTTTTTGCGGAACATCAAGAGGTGCTAATTTTATAAATGGTACAGACTCCAATTCTGTAAATCCAGAAATTGATTTTACAAATCCAGGAACATATGAATTAGTCCTTCAGGCTACAAATTTATGTGGAACAACATCAAGTTTGCCGCAAGAAATTATAGTAAAATCACCTCCACAAGTTACAATAAATGGTATCGACGATTTTTGTGAAACAGCATCAATTATTACGCCATCAGCTACAGTTGACAATTGTGGTCCTAATAATGCTACCTATATTTGGAGCATCAACGTCGGGACTTCACCCACTGACTGGGAATTTATTAATGGTACTGATGAGAATTCACCATTACCTGAAATCAGCTTTTATACGCCTAATACTTATTTTTTAAATTTGGAAGTTACCAACAGTTGTGGCTCAAACACAGATAATGAGGAATTTATTTTTTCTCCAGTACCTTCAATAACAAATGTAGTATTTGAGCAAATCATATGTTCAGGAACTTCCACAGAAGAAATTATTTTCGAATCTAGTTATCCTAATTCAAGTTATGATTGGAGTGGTTCTTCTCCTTCTGGAAATATTTCAGGCATAATTCTTACAGGCACTACAGATAACATTCCATCCCATATTCTTACTTTAAATAGTGGTACTTCAGGCACGGTTGTTTATTCTGTGACTCCTTTTTTAGTAGACAGTTGTCCTGGTGATCCTTTTCAATTTACAATCACTATTAACGAAGGGCCATCAATAGCTACTCAGCCAGTTGGAAGTGCGTATTGTATTGATGGTAGTGCAGATGTATTGACATTTACATTAAACGGTAATTCAACAGGCACAATTAATTATCAATGGTATTATAATACAGATGGAAATACAGATCCAATAGACCCAAACACAGAAGCTGTACCGAGTCCAGAAGGGGAACAAGCCGATTACCAGCCACCAACAGATACATTAGGAACATTCTATTATTTTTGTATCATTAGTTTTAGCGGATCTGGTAGTTGTAGCGAAATAGCTACTATTCCAGTGGCGATAACGGTAACTCCAAATGTAGTTATTAGTAATGAAGAACCTTTAACTCAAATAATTTGTGCAGGTGCGGATGCTGGTGAATTAAGTTTTACGACCAATAGTGGAGGAGCAGGAGTGATTACGCTCAATTGGTTCCTTTCAGATGATAACGTGATAGACGGCACTGATACGCAAGTTGGAACTACTAATACTTATGACACATTTGGCTTCCGATATACCAGTAGGCACAAACGCAATAATTTTTAATCCAGGAGTTTTAAATACATCAGGGACGTATTACTATTATGCAACGGTAGATGTTGATGAGAGTTTAGGGTGTTTAGATGTGTCTAGTGAGATCTTTAGTATTGAAGTTGTAGAAGATCCAGAGGTTACAATAACACCCGTTGATCAAACGATTTGCACCAATATTCCTGCTAATTTATTAGTAGCTCAAGTATCTGGAGGTATAGATATAAATACGGATGGAACAATTGATAACGCAGACTACGAGTTTCAATGGTTTTTAAATAGTAATCCAGTAACAGAGACAAACAATGCGGATGCTGATGTTAGTACTTTTAATCATGATAGTGCCTTACCTGCTGGAGTTTATAATTATTATTGTGAAATAAGTCAACCTAACGGTCTAGATTGTGATGGTACAAGTAATACGGTTACCATAACGGTTAATGAAGGACCGTCAATAGCTGCACAGCCAATTGGTGATGAATATTGTTTAGGAGACACTGTTAATTCACTTGAGGTTGTTATTGCAAATGGTGTGGGAGTTCCTAATTATCAATGGTATTCTAACAATACTAATGATACAGACACTCCAAATCCAGTAGGTACAGATTCTAACATATTAAATATACCAAATACAAATGTTGGATTACTTTATTATTACTGTGTGATTACCTTTTCTAATGGAGGATGTGGCGAATTAGTTTCTGAAATTGTAGCAATTACCATTAATCAAGTCCCAGAAATTAGCAATTATGAAGTGCTTATTTGTAGTAACAATTCGTTCACAGTTATTCCAGATAATACCAATGGAGATGTAGTGCCTTTAAATACCACTTATACCTGGACAATACCAACAATAAATCCTGTTGGAGCAATTACTGGAGCTTCAGAAGAAATGACTCCAGTGAATGAGATTTCACAGTTTTTAGAAAACACAACCATAAATCCAGCTTCAGTAACCTATACTGTAACGCCAATATCAGGTGATTGTGTAGGAGTCGATTTTGAAGTTGTTGTAACTGTAAACCCTTCCATTTTAGTAACAGCAATACCTTTAGATAATGACTGTTTTGAATCGAATAATGCGTCTATTGAAATTACAGTGGTTGGTGGCGTGCCATTCGCAAATGGAAACCTTTATAATATCACATGGACTGGGCCAAATGGATTTTCTAGTACAGATGAAGACATCTTTAATCTTGAGATAGGTACTTATCTTTTAAATATAGAGGATGATGGTGGTTGTCCATATTCAGAAACATTTACGATTTCAGAACCTGAGATTTTAGTTTTTGGAGTTACAGATTTTGACCCACAAACGATCTCATGTTTTGGGGCTAACGATGGTACAATAGGTATTACAGTTGAGGGTGGGACCTCTGCTTACATCTACAGTTGGACTTTAGATGGACTTCCATTTTCTGCTAATGAAGATTTATCAAACCTTGGACCTGGAACTTATGAAATCACAGCTACTGATGTAAATAATTGTGGGCCAATTATACAAAGTTTTTTAATTGAAGAGCCACCGCTTTTAGTAGTTTCTTTAGATGCTCAAACAAATGTGCTTTGTTTTGGAGAGTCTACTGGTGCCATTGCAATCAACGTTGTTGGAGGAAGACCAGATTACATCTATTCTTGGATAGGTCCCAGCGGATTTACAAGTGTCAACCAAAATATTGATAGCTTAATTGCGGGAACATATACTATCACAGTAACCGATGATTCAGGTTGTACAGATTTGCTTGACCTTGAAATCATTCAAAATGATGAAATAACGATAGATATTACCACCACAGAAATTGAATGTTATGGCGATAACGATGCTTCAATTACTATTAACAATATTACAGGAGGTGTTTCACCATATGACATTTCATGGAGTAACTTCGGAACAGGTAATAATCAAACCAATCTTTCAGCAGGCACATATACCATAACGATAACTGATTCTGAAAATTGCTCAAGAGACTTTCCAATAATTATTGAAGAAGCACCCATTTTTTTGATTGATCCTGTAGTCACGCAGATGTCTTGCTCAGGTGAGAATGATGCGAGTATTGTGCTTAATTTTGTTGGCGGAATAGCTCCTGTTACTGTCGTTTGGAATGATGATGCTTCGGCAGGAGTTGAACGTAATAATTTGGCTCCAGGCACGTATTCTGTAACGATAACTGATGGCACTCCTTGTACTATTGAGGATAGTTTTACCATATTTAATATTCTACCATTAGAGGTGTCTGCTAATGTTACTAATGCGCTCGATTGTGATGATACTAATAGTGGTGCTATCAACTTATTGATAGAAGGTGGAACACCACCGTTTTCATTTATCTGGTCTAATGGTGAAACAACAGAAGATTTAGAAAACAGTCCTCCAAATAATTATACCGTATTAGTTACAGATTTTAATGGTTGTGAAATAGAGGGTAGTTGGACGGTCAACAGATTTGAACCTTTGGCTGTTTTAGTTGATACCCAGTCTGAAGTGGATTGTGAGGCACAAATCGTGAACCAAATTTTTGTAGCTATTGCGAGTGGAGGTGTGCCTCCTTTCCAGTTTAACTGGTCAAGCGGAACCGTAAGCGGAACAAACAATGAATTAATGACGACAGATGAAAATGGACTAGTCATCTTAGAAGTTATAGATAGTCTAGGCTGCAGTACTAACTTTAGTTTTAATGTGGAGACTCCTGTTCTTGGAGATCCTGATTTTGATACCTCTTCGTTTGGTTTTATTAATTACGGAGTTTTTGCAATTCAAGATCCTATTCAGTTTACAAATACAGCCACAGGAGATTATGTTAGTGTATTATGGGATTTTGGTGATGGTAGTTTTTCCGCAGAGGAGAACCCTATACATTCCTATTTACAGGTTGGTAATTATGTAGTCACCCAAACAGTGACCTATCCATTTGGTTGTGTGTACACTAAAATAGTGACGCTCATTGTTGAAAAAGGATATCAACTTATTATGCCTGATGCTTTTACGCCTAATGAGGATGGTCTTAATGATTTTTTTGGTCCTGAATATATAGGTCTAGATAAATTAGAACTTAATATATACGATACATGGGGAAGTCTCGTCTATTCTGAGTCTGGTGACGATATTCGAGGTTGGGATGGTAAGATTAATGACGAAGAAGCAGAGAATGGAAATTATTATTACACCTTTTCTGCAAGTACATTCTATGAGGATGTCATTGAAAAACAAGGTGCGTTTGTATTTATCAAATAATTTATTAGAATGAAATTCAAAATAATACTCTTTATAATAGTCTTCGTAAGTGTAAATGCTGCAAAAGCGCAAGATCCCATTTTTTCACAATCTAATTATGTGCAAGAAACTTTAAATCCTGGGTTTTCTGGTTTCGAGGATAATGAAAGAATTTATGCAGGTATGTTGAGTCGTTTACAATGGCCAAGTTTAGACTTAAATTTAACGACACAATATGCATTTGTAAACAAATCTTATGATTACGGTCCAAGTCTTGGTTTTGGCGTAGGAGTTAGTGCTGTGTGGCAGTATGAATCGGCTAATAATTACAATTATATGCAGGTAAATGCTAATTATGCGCATCGAGTCAACTTAAATGGTGGTTGGTTTTTTAGACCAGGGATAGAAGTTGGTGTAGGAAGCAAAAGTAATCGGTTCCGTAATCTAACCTTAGCTGATCAAATAAACATCAATACAGGTGTTATTAATCCTGTGTCTATAGATCCTTTAAGTAATAATACCGCTAATCAATACTTTATAGATTTTTCAACAGGGATTGTATTTGAAAAACAAGAATTTAACGGCACAACCTATTGGTTTGGAGCCTCTGTCAAACACCTAAATAGGCCTAACATTTCATTTGTAGAAGGAGAGAAAGTGCCCTTAAATATATTTTATTCTATACATGGTAATTATCGTTTTCCTTTTATGAATGATTACAGTATCATGATGACCGCTAATTATATGCAACAAGGTCCATATAATCGATTAGATATAGGGTCACTATTTCAAGTAAATGAATTTCTTTTAGGTCTTACGGCAGCCACCAATCCAGCGCGTAATGATGGTAATAGTCATTTATTAACCTCTATAAATGCGTTTATAGGTTTAGAGTATACCGAATTTAGATTTGGTTTGTCCTATGATATGAATACCTCTAAAATTGGAAATACAAGAGGTGTTTATGAGTTTTCTTTAACCTATCTCTCAAGATGTCGCAGATGCAACACAGATCGCAGTAGAAAGCGATAAATAACGAGACTTAAACGCCTATCATAGGACTAGATTAGCCATATTGCAAAACAATAATAGCTCACCCACCAGTCTAAGTGCTATTGAAAAACGCTTAAATAAATTGCGTATGCAATTCAGAGCTAATAATGCCATACATCTTGTAGTAATAGCTAAAGATTTAAGGTTAATTTAAATTACTGTACGGTTTTCCGTAAGGTTTATAGAGCTGTTATGTTTAAATTTAGTAGCTATTAATCAAGTGGTAGCCTGAGTTTTTAGGTTATTATGAAAGGCACGTATGAATACGTGCCTTTTTTTATGGGTTACGGATTCCCGTAAGGATGAGAGTAATAATGGCTTTATGTTCGCAGCTGTAAGTCGGAATAAGCCGAAAACAGACTAAAAACAGAAGTAGGTTTAAAAGTAAGAATATTTATAAATGAAGATGATTACTACTTTAAAACGACAGATCTGCCTTCCAATATGGATAAAATAATTAGTGTTTTTATTAAAAACTAATAGGATATTAAATGATAAAAAAACTCTTTCTTATTATAGTATTGGGCACGCTAAATGGCTTTTCTCAAAATACTAATAAGTTAATTTCTAGTAATTCAGAATCTTTAAAAATCCTCTCCTGGAATATCCAAGATTTAGGGCAGTCAAAAAATGATACTGAAATAGATTTTATTGTAAAAGTTCTTAAAGACTTCGATATCATAGCCATTCAAGAAGTTGTGGCTAAGCATCCAGCGGGTGCTCAAAAAGTAGCCCAAATTGTTGATGAGCTTAATAGGAAAGGGTTTAAGTGGGATTATAGAATTAGTGATCCTACAAACAGTCCATCGGTATATATGAGCGAGCGTTATGCGTTTATTTGGAAAACATCTAAGGTTAAAATGCTTACTCGTGCCTACTTAGATAAAGAATTAGAAGACTATTGTATTAGGGAACCATTTATTGGTAAGTTTCAATCAAAGCGCAATAGCGAACCATTTTATGTTGTGAACTTTCACTCTAGAACGCACAGTGATCAACCTGAATTAGAAATTATCTATTTTCAAAATTATCAAAAACGATTACATACAGACAACATATTAATTGTAGGTGATTTTAATCTAAGTGAAAATCACAATGTTTGGGATAGTTTATACCAACAAGGCTACAAATCAGCTATTAAGAATTCAAAGACCACATTAAAACAGAAATGTAAAAGAGGCGATTATTTAAGTCATGAAATAGATAATGTTTACTACTCAAAAGGTGTAATGTTTAGTAATGCTGGTGTCATTGACTATATTGAAACTTGCGAAAATTTAAAAGCAGCAAGAATGATATCTGATCATTTACCAGTTTTTTTAGAATTTAGCATTACTGATAATTAGGATTCATGAAATTTATCTTTAATACTTTTTTAAGTCTATCCTTTTGCTTGCTATTCGGAGCTATAACATCTTTTGATTTAGTCGAATCTAAGATCTATATCTGTAAGGGCAAATACAGTAAAAAGTATCATTATTCAGAAAAGTGTCGTGGACTTTCAAACTGTAAAAGTTCAATTGAAAAAGTCACATTAAAGGATGCTAAAAATATAGGAAGATCCCTTTGTGGATGGGAGGATTAATTTTTTATAGCATTTCGGATTTCCATAATGAGTATGTTATACAAAAAAAGAATAGTAGTAAGGTCAAAACAAGCCGAACAAGACCTAAAACGAAGTAGGTGAAAATTTTAAATTAATAAAATGAAGAAAGTAATTTTAATTATGCTCATTGTTGTCGCATTTACATCCTGTAAAACAAGCAGCTTACATCGAGGAGGTTATCATCAATTAAATCAAACTCAAACAGTTTTATCAAGTGATAACTTTATTGTACTTGGCAGCTTTACAGGTACAGCGACTGAAAAAATATTGACAGGAAACATAACGAATAAAGAAGGTATTGTATCTCAAGCTAAATCAAAAATGCTTGCTAATGCAAAAGCGGTAGGCGTTGAATTAGTTGGCAGTAGAGCCCTAGTTAATGTTTGTGTTGATTTAATAGAAACTAAAAAGAGAATATCTGCAACCGTCTCTGCCGAAGTTATTGAATTTAAATAGGAAATTAAGTAGGGCAGTTTTATTTAAATCGTCCTACTTAGTTTTATGTTTACTGACTTATTTTTAGACGACGGAACTAGCCATAAACAAAAACTATTTACTCTTATTATTTATACCTTAAACAATTATGGTATTCTGTAATAAACTCCTTAGAGATTACAATAATTTTCCTTTTGAAATAAAGTGTTTTGTCTTCATTTAAATTAATGATATTTGCTGTAAGTATTCATCAATAATCCGTTTCTTAGTATGCCCCATATTCTTAAAAACAAAAATCTAGAAATTCATATTGATGGTCCCCTCGAAAATTATAAGGGATCAAGATTTGACTGGACAGGTAAAATAGTGAGTGTAAAATTTCAAAATATGCAATTGGCAGGTTTAGAAAGTCCTACTAATGACAATGAGCATTATTTGGGCAAAGGATTTTATAATGAATTCGGTATAGATGATGCACTAGGCTTTGAAGAGACACCTATTGGTGGTTGGTTTCATAAAATAGGAGTGGGTTTATTAAAAAAAGAGGATAACAAATACCATATTAGTAAAACCTATGCGGTGAAACCCGCTGAATTTAAAATCACATCAGAAGCAAATACACTTTTAATCCAATGCACATCAGAAATAATAAATGGCTTTGGCTATATACTAAAAAAAGACATTGAATTAAAAGACGCTGGTTTTACAATTAGATATAGATTAGAAAATACAGGTGAAAAAGATATAATTACAGATGAATATGTTCATAATTTTACAGCTTTTAATAAAGAAGGTACAGGATCAAACTATACATTAAAATTTCCTTTTCAATTACAACCAGCACTATTTGAAGAAACCGTGAATCCTGAAGGAAAAGTAGCCATCGGACAAAATGATATTACATTTAAGAGTGCGCTCAAGCAAGAATTCTTTTTTAGTAACCTTTCGGGTGATGACTCTGTTGATGCTCAATGGGAATTGGAGGATCTTGATTGTAAAATAGGGATTAGTGAAACCGGCAATTTCAAAACAAACAAAGTTAATGTTTGGGGAGCGCCACATGTTTTGTGTCCAGAGTTGTTTTTTAAAATCGCTCTAAAATTTGGCGAAGCAACGGAATGGTCTCGGCAGTATAAGGTTTATAACCTAAGCTAAAATCGCTGGTAACGCTTTGTGTAATTAAGTGCTGTATGTGAGGGGCTTACAAAACACCTTAAGAATTATCTTTGAGCGATTATGGAATCCCATAACAAATTTAATAAAGTGTTGCAGCACGTTTAATAATTCCCTTTTCCTTTTACACAATGTCTTACACCTTCTTTGGAGTTTTCCGTATTTCCTCTGTATCTTGGCATAACATGACAATGAAAATGCAGTACGGATTGTTCGGCGACTCCACCACAATCCATTCCGATATTATAGCCATTTGGATTGAAATTTTCTTCAATAAGTAATTTTGCCTTGTCAATTATATCGGCTAACTTTTTTATTTTTATAATCGTCAGATGTCCAAGGGTTTTTAGAGTCGAAAATCTTTTTTAGGAGGGTGTTTAATTTCATAAAATCATTCACGTTCTCTTGCGATGCTTCGATATCTAACAATAAATTATGCTGAACTTCCTTTAAAGCGATTATTATCGTTTGTTCATTCTTTTTTTGTTCATTCCAGTTATTAATACTCAAAGCAATTAAAATACCTATAACGACAAGTACAATTTCACCAATGGCATATTTAAGATACGTTCCTTTTTTCTTTTCCATAAGGTCTCTTCTAATGTATCTAAAGAATTTAATCATCGTTACTGGTTATTCATTTTTTTTTAATTCTTGCTCTAAATCTGAGACTAAGGCGCTATTCGTGTTACTAAAATTACGCAATCGCTCTAAGGTGCCACCATTGTTATTCTTAAATGAGACTAATTCTCTATATAATTCGTTTTTAAAAGTTGTGCTATTGGGTTCGGTGAGTTCTACATATTCGTTAAGATTAAACGTATTTACAAATCTTATAATACTATTCTTATCATTTAGAATAATTAAAATAGCATCTTCAACATCTTTAATGCTAAAGTTGACTTTGTTCTGTTCATAGTCATAATAGCGCGATATTCTAGTCGTTAATTTGTTATTAGATAATTTTAAACCTTTAGATTTTAATATTTCATACGCATTATTAATAGGGAAATAACGTTCAAAGGATAAATAATTTAGAAAGTCTCGTGATAAGACATCGACGTCTACAGTGTCTTGTTTTAAATAACCAAGCATATTTTTCGCAGATGTATTTGCGTCTTCACGCTTTGCGATAATACCTTCAATTAAAAGCGCATCCTCTTTTAAATTATTTAAAATTTCTTCTAATACATAGAACTCGGTTTCTTTGTCTTTTTGATTTTCATTCCAATTACTTATGGAGAGCGCAATCAAAATCCCGATTACGACAAGCACTATTTCTCCAATGGCGTATTTCACATACGTTCCAGTTTTATTTTTCTCCATAAGGTCTTTTCTAATATGTCTAAAGAATTTAATCATCTGTATTTCCCGAGAAAGCGAGAATCTTATTGGTTGGTCTTAATGAAGCTCAATGTTTGGTGTCTGGTTAGTAGCTATTGTTAAGCAACTAGAATAGTAAAAGGAAACCGAACCTTAAGGGAAACCGTACGATTTTCCAAGTATGCACTTAACAAGCCATTGACGATACACCGTGTTCGCAATAATAGTTGCTATTTCAATAACTGATACACTTAATATATTTATAAAAGCATCCACGATTTTGCATTTAATTATGTTTAATTTTTTACAACTTTTTTTGTTATTGTGCCTTTTGAAGTTGTAATACTTAATAAGTAAACACCCGTATTCAAATTAGTGAGGTTTATGATTCCATTAGTAGGATTTAAGTTTAAATTTATTCCCAGAGTATTGTAAATAATTAGCTCTTTAAGTTCCAACGGATTATTAGTTTCTACAGTAATTACATTACTTGTAGGATTTGGAAAAATACGAATGGTATTTTCTAGATCTTCAAAATCTGGAAGTGATAGCGTATTATCTATATGATTTTGAAAAAATAGCCAGGCTTCTTCACCAGCATTAATATCCATATTTCCCCAAGCTCCAGGCCAATCATGTCCACCACCTACAACTTCATAATACCATACTTCATTATTATTAATACCATTTAAATACTTTACACTATTAATAAAACTTCCGTCAGAGTTATCGGTATTTGGTAATGTTTGTGTATTGTTCGATGTGCATTCATTTTTTTCTACAAAATAATTTACTGTAGAGGGTATACTTGGATAAGCTCCCCATCCATCATTATTATTTGGATCTCCTGATAATGGTGTGACGTTATCTTGAGAACCATGTATTTCAAACAAAGGGATTGGTGGGCTATCATCACAGTCATCTATAATGTCTTGTAGGATCATGCCTGCTACAGGAGCGACTGCTTTAAACGTATTGTAAGCTTGACAAGCAAGCATGTAACACATTTCCCCACCATTAGAAAAGCCAGTGGCAAAAGTATAATCAGGATTCAAATTTTGGGTTATTTGAAGGTGTTCAGCTAATTCGGTTAAAAAACCAACATCATTTACGGTTTCAGTTTGATGAAACGCATATCCGACATTCCAGAACCGATTTCCACCCGAATCTAAAGTCCCTCTTGGATAACAAACTGCAAAACCGTATTGATCGGCTATTTGATTCATTTCAGAATAATTTCTCATACTATTAGCATCACCAGTATAGCCATGCATAACAAAGACTAAAGGCATATTCTCATTTAAATTTGTAGGTTCATAGTATAAATATTGACGGTCAATACCGTCATGTTCGAATGTAATAAATTGTGCTTGAGTGATTAAATGAGAAAATAACATAACTAGTATTAAAATAGACAACTTATACTTTTCTTTCATTTTTGAGGATCTAAAATTAAATGTGCATTTAAAAACATAAATGTAGCAATTCTAATTTGATATTAAAAAGTGAGCGTTTGCCTATTAGTGCTAACGTTATTATCCATTAACTTTATTCTGTTTAGTTTTCGTAATTGACTATTTTAACAACAGCTTTTGTTTTCCTGAATTGGTGGACAAGCTACTGTTCCGAATGAGCAATAAACACAACAATCTCCTTGGTTTGGTTTCATAACCTTTTTGCAATTCTCGCAATTGTAAAAGAATTGACAAGCGTTTGTCGGCATTTGTTCTTCCTTTTGATGTCCACAGTTTGGACAAGTAATTTCTGATTTTAATATGGTTTCCATCTAATTCTATTTTTTATCGTTTACTTTATATCCTGTTGCGTTGATTGCTTTCTCAATTTCCGTTTCATTAGTTTTTGCTCTATCAAATTCAATAATGGCATTTCCTTTTTTCGTACGACGCTTTTGAGTTTACAATTCCGTTTAGTGTATTTACTTCGTGATTAACGTGTTCATTGCAACTCGCACAAGTCATCCCGTGGATTGTAAATGCCGTTGTTTTAATGTCTGATTTGTCAACTGCGATTCTTTGCTTTTCTGTGTTGGGATAAAAAATTCCAGAATAGTAGGGGAATGCCAACATCATAATTGCACATGTGGTTTCAATTCCTAAAAACATTTTTGATTGAATGAATTTCGGTTTTTCGTTCGTCTCACATTCATAGTCAATATCTTTGCGAGGTTTTAGTTTCTGAGACCAAGCAAATCTAAGGATTAAAGTTGTTAGCCCAATTAAATAAAGTCTAAAAGTCTCAATCCAAGAGGCTGTTGAAGCAATAATATCGACCAATAATTTTCTAAAATTGGAGTGGTATCATTTTGAGCTCCATTACTATTTCATTCTTCAATTATAGCATTCTTTAAAATGTTGAATACAAGAGTAACATTAGTAGATTTATAGACCACAGAGATTGATATTTTTTTACTACATTTAATCCTTAATTTAAAAGCATAATCTTAAAATTAAATATCATGGCAAAATCACAAGATTCAAAAAAGAATGTAAAAAAAGAAGCAGCATTATCACCTAAAGAAAAGAAAGCTGCAAAATTGGCTAAAAAATCAAGTCGTAAGTAATGGCTTAAGACACGTATAGTTAAACCACTCCATTAGGAGTGGTTTTTTGCATTAAAGCAATTATCTTTATATTTAATAAATTAATACAATCAAAAACCAATGGATATTAAATTAGCAGTACTTATAGATGGCGATAACATACCGTCGGCTTATGTAAAAGAAATGATGGAAGAAATTGCTAAATATGGTAATCCTACCATTAAGCGTATCTATGGTGATTGGACCAAGCCAAATTTATCAAAATGGAAAAATTTGTTATTAGAAAACGCTATAACACCCATACAGCAATATGGTTATACTACTGGTAAAAATGCGACAGACTCGGCTATGATTATCGATGCTATGGATGTTTTATATTCAGAGAAAGTAGATGGATTTTGTTTAGTCTCTAGTGACAGCGATTTTACACGTTTAGCAACCCGTTTACGAGAGGCAGGCATGAAAGTATATGGGATAGGTGAAAAGAAAACACCGAACCCTTTTATAGTGGCTTGTGATAAATTTATTTATATAGAGATTCTTAAAAATATATCCGAAGAAAGTACGTCTACAGCGTCTACAAAATCATCAGCGCCTAAAAATAATTACGATAACATTACGCAAAAAGAGATTAAGTTTATAGCGTCTACAATAGACGATGTTGCAGATGACGATGGTTGGGCATTTTTGGGTGATGTTGGAAGTTTACTACTTAAAAAACAACCTAATTTTGATTCTAGAAATTATGGTTTTCAAAAACTAACACCTTTAATTAATTCTATTTCTGATTTTGAAATTGAAAGACGTGAGGATCCAAGAGGTCGATTGAAACTGATTTATGTGAAGCTTAATGAAGAGAAAACTAAAGGTAAAAAGAGATAAGCTGCAGCGATTGTGAAGTTTGGTACTTAGCGTGAGATATTAAGCCGTCTTAGTCCTTTAAATTAGAGAAGTATTTTTTAATTACCAACAGCTCAGTGAACCATTATACCTTTAACCAAATCAAAAGAGATCAGATAATAAATGACGATAACAGAACTCACAGGTCACTTCAATATCACAGGACGCAATCAAGATGGAGATACCGCGGCTTACAAAGGCACACTTCAATTAACAGCAGATGACAATAATAGGATTGTAGCAAAATGGTTAATCAATAATAATCAACTGCAGTTAGGAACTGGTTTTTTTAAAGATAATATTTTGGTTATTAATTTTAATTACAAAGGCGATAATGAAACACTCTATAAAGGTGTAGCTGTTTATAAATGTATTACAAAAGATCTTTTAGAAGGCTTTTGGTCAGAGAAACACGGTAATCCTCAGTATTTAGGAGAGGAGCGTTGTTTTAGAATTGGAATACAACGAGAGTTGGCTAACTAAAGGGTCGCTATGTTTTAAACGTTACGAATGGGGTCAATAAGAGTTTTAGTCTCAAAATAGTGATACTCCCTTGTAAAATAAGGATTTATGTGATGTATTGAATACCTGTACTAAACGACCTAGTAAGTCTAGCTTATTGTTTTTTTTGCTAATAAAACCTTAAAGTGTTCGCTGCTAAAGCTTCTAGGTTTATATTGTAAGCAACTAGTAATCAGTGTTATTGTAGTTTTAAAGCTCTAGTAATCATAAAACAACGGTTTAGTGTGAACTAAACCGTTGTTTGTACTTGATTAAGACTATAGCGAGAACGGGGCACGATCCCGTGACCTCTGGGTTATGAATTTCAAAAAGCCAAATATTTAAATTTTAAACTACTAACTATTAGTTAGTTGAAAATCGCTGTGTTCTTAATCGTGTTCCAAAACGTGTTCAGTTTCGTGTTCACTTATTTAGTATCAATTTCTTAATCAAATTTAGAAATAAAAATTGAATTTTCAATTTTAAAAGGTTTAAATTTATTTGAAATCATACTATAAAGGTTATAGAATAATCCTGTTGTAATGGAGATGAATATATGCCAATATAGCCAGAATACACCCTTCTTTTCTAGTACCCTTTCGGGTGATGACATGGTTGACGTCCAATGGGGATTAGAGCATCTTAAATCTAAAATTGAGATTATTAAAACATGCATTTTAAAACAAACAAAGTGAATATTTGGTTAGCACCACATGTGATTTGTCTAGAGTTATTTTTTAAAATCGCTTTAAAATTTGGCGAATCAGTAGAATGGTCTCGTCAGTATAAGATTCATAATCTAAATTAAAACGACTGGTAGAGCTTTGTATAATTAAGGGCTAGTTGTAACGGGTTTATAAAACCGCTTAAGAGGCTTTTTTAAGCGATTACGGTAAACCGTAACAAAACTCTTATATAAAACTGTAATTTCCCTTTATTTAAGATTAAAATACGTTTTCATTTTTAAAGTGATGAGAGATGTCATTAAACAAGTTATACTCTATTTAAATTTTAACTATTGATAACGCATAAATACGTAGAACTACGTATATATAGCTTCTATGAATTTATTAGTTTTATGAACTGTAATAAGTTAGTTATGTTTTGTTATCTCCATTACGAGAATGGGTTATAATATGATAAATAGTAAACTAATATTCCCTGCGAAATTTTTGATTTAATGGCTACAAATAAGCATGCTCAAATAAGATATACGATACTAGACGGTTGTTTTAGCAATTTTAATAGGTTATATGACTACGATGCGCTTTTGAATAAAATTAATACTTTGCTTAATGATATTGGAACAGAAGGTATTCAGTTAAGACAATTACAATACGATATTGAGCATATGAAATCTGACAACGGTTGGGCAATTAATCTCAATGAAGATCTAAAAATTGGTCGTAAAAATGCGTTCCGTTATAAAGACAAAAACTTCTCAATTGCGAATCATCCTTTAAATGTTAATGATAGCGTTCAACTAGAAACCACATTAGCAATTTTATCACGATACAAACACAGAGCTGAGTTTTCATGGTTAGAAGAATTAATCCCAAGAATGGAACAGGCTTTTGATTTAGTTTCAAGCGGAGATAACGGTGTAATTGGTTATCAGGAAAATATAGATTTAAAGGGAAGAGAGTATATCGGTATCTTGTTTAATCTAATCTTAAAGCGAAAACAAACAAAGTTAGTTTACGAGCCATATGGCAAACCAAAACAAGAAGAAATTATATTCCCATATCATTTAAAACAATATAACAACCGATGGTTTTTATTTTGTTACAATAAAAAATATAAATCTATATCGAATTATCCTTTAGACAGAATTGTTTCTTTAGAGGAAATGAGTGAAGATTTTGAGCACAGCACAATAAGTTGGATGGATTACTTTGAAGATATTATAGGAGTAACTAAACCAGAAAAACTTCAATTAGAAAAGATAAGACTTAAGTTTTCAGAAAAGAGATTAAAATATGTGTTAACAAAACCAATTCACGGTACTCAGAAATTAGATACTACAACTACTTCTCAAAATATCATTAAAATTGAGGTAATACCTAACAAAGAACTTTACCAACTATTGTTGTCTTTTGGAGCAGATGTTGAAGTCATTTCTCCTTTAGGAGTTAGACAAGAAATTATATCTAGGATTAATGAAATGAACACTATTTATTAGTATGCACGTGTATTGCATGATTGATTCTAATCTTTGTACTGAATTTTAAAAATAACGTATTATGATGCCACAAATCACATGTCTAAATAATGAAACCTTAATCGATGTTAATAACCATATTATATGAGCTTTTTTCAAAAATTACTTTCTAAAAACAAACTTTCTTCTCATGACGGTGGTCCACTTTGGAAGTATTTCTTAACCGATAAGGATTTTGAAAGACTTGTAATAAACTTACAATATGGAACAGGTATTACAATTGATCCAAGGGATGTTTCCCTTTATTATGCGCAATGGTGGAAAAGGAATTACAATGGTGGAATCCCTAGTAAACTCAATGTCTTTGAATCTTTAGGCGGAAATAGTAGGTTTGTTTTAACCGAGGACGAGTTTTATAAAATGGCACGTAAAGGAGCTCAAATGCTAGGTATCAAGTGGATTAAAAAACAAAATACCCTTTACTTCAAAACATTATTGTTGCAAGGAGGGCTTCCTCTAAAGCATATCTCAGAGAACCAAGGAAAGTATAAGGCTTTCCTAGAAGCTGTCTTAGAAGAGCAGCCAGAAACAATAGAAGATTTTATTTTCAAAACCCACATTATTGACCTCTTGCCAAAATCTAGTCAAAATGATATTATTTATGAAAACTGTCTTGAAATTGTAAAGTCTATTTTGAATAATGATGGTCAATATGAAGAATTACTAGAATCTGAAGAGATTTTAAAACAAATATCAATTTCATTAAAAGTAAAAAGAGCCTCATTAATAAAAAAAACAAGACTGTCTAAGCCTAAGAACTACTGGCTGTTAAGTTCTAAAAATGAAGAGTATAAAATTAGTTTAAGATTAGGGTTAGCAAATACATATTCTAAGGATGCTCTTAGCAATTTTTTAGGGTTTGAAACACTAGAAAGAGAATATCAATTTTTTATGGACGATAATCTTGTATGTGTTTTCCGTAAAATGGCAAATGGTCAATTTAAAACAGACTGGTATAGTCAGGATAACAAAGACTGGGATGTTTCTGCTGGAATGCCTAACACTTATGTGATTAGCAATGATAACAAAACTCAGCTTTCAGATTTCATACAAGCTATCCCAAACTTAGAAGAACCTACTTTATGGACTAGGTTCAACGATAATGAATGGCGTCTTATTAAAGGTTATTCGGCATCAAATAAAGAAGCAGCAGTACTATTTCCTAAACAATGGAAAAGTGACCTCCCTTCCTCTGAAATTTCTTTATATACAAAACAGCTTACTTGTATGCCATTTGAAGGTGAAACTGAAATTTATTCTGAAGATGAAAGACGAGTCTATCGCAGTGGTGTTAATTCTTTCGATTGGATAATAGAAAGTAAAAAACCAAACTGGATGTTAAAAGCCAATTTACCGGTTGTTCAAGGTGCCCCTAAGATTCTCGTTTTTGATGATGAAGGCTATGACATTAATAGAAACCAATTTAAAGTGTTTATTAAGAAGCATAACTCTAGAGACACATGGGAGGATCTCTCTAGATTGAGCTATATTTCTACTGGTTGTTTTGATTTAAAAATTGTGAAAGATGATTTAGTAGCTCACGATATTTTCTTCAATATTGGAAACCTACAAGCCAGATATTCAAATCAATCAATTTATTCGGCAATAATAGAATTCAAGAACCTTGATTATTTTAAATGTAAGTTAGACGAATCAACGTTAATACAAGTCAACGAAGATAACAACTGTTATGTATTAAAAGTAAACACAGAGCATTCAAAAATACCCACTATTGTGAAAGGGTCACTTGGTTATCCCGGTAAAAAGAAGTTATTCTTCGATCTACTTTCACCTTTTCAGGGAATGATCATAACAGATAGAGATGGTCATATTATTGACGAAGAACAACCTTTATCACTTGCTAATCTTTACGGTATGCGTATTCTAAGCACACCCAATAATGAAACGTTACTAAAGATCAAGAACAGCTTAAAATCTGACGTCATAATTACTAAGGAGATAAAGGAATCTACTCAACCAGTAATATCATTTAAAGACGAAATAGTAAGACTATTTTACCTAGCAGATGCTATGAATTATAAAAACACTGTTTGCCTTGAGTTGTCAGAGGGAAGAGATAAGAAAACTTATAAATTCTCAGGGTTTAGTCATACCCTTGAGATTGAGAATCAATTGCAACACAGGGTTAGTCTTTTCGATTCTTTTGACGATCTTGAATTATTTGCTATCCCAGTAAATTGCGCTGCAGATGATATCGAAATAATTCCGCTTTTTCGAAATGACGAATCTTACACTATTCCCTCTAATGAAATCTCAAATCAATTCATTGTAATTTCTTCTAAAAAAGAAGGAAAACAATTAATGCCACGTTTTGTAAATACAGGTGATTTTTTTCTTGGTGTAGATAAATATGAACGTATTGACAATTACCATAAAGAGTTATCAGTTAGAAATTTCAAAGATGATATTTGGAAGCAGATATTGACATATTTCAATATATGTGTTCAGTATGATTTACCTTTTTCAACCTTTGATCAATTGCGTGCGATTTCTAGGAGTTCTGAAGTTGCTTCAAGAGCTTTTTTGTTCTTAGGAATTAATCAATCTGATCCAATAGAATATGTTCATAAAGCGATACCAGAGATGGAAACGGATTTAGGGTTTTGTTTTCACTGGATAGCGAAAATAGATTGGGGGGAATCCATTTCTGAAATAACTGAACGTGTTGGTTATGAGTATTATAATAATATCGCAGAGTTAATTTCTTCATATATGGGTGAAAGTGGCTTGCAAGAGCTGTTCAAGTTTATTAGTGGCGCAAATATAGAACCAGAATCACTATCGCACAGAAATATACTTGACTTAAGGTCCCAATTGGGAACTAGGGTTTTAAATGAGCTTCCTTACAACAGCCCTAAAATAAATCATAATTATGGTATACCAATTGAAGCACATAATCAAGTAAGACTATTATTACAATCGCCTATTGCTGTGGCGGAATCAATATGTGACATACAAAAAGAGTATCCCATATGGGCTGGTGATGAAAAAAGAGAAGTCATAAGGAGAAATATGCAATACAGTCAATATCTCAAACCGAATTTTTACAACAAAACTATTTTACACGCCCTAAATAAAAACTAAGTCCATGAATTTTAAAGAATTTTATATTAAAACCGAAAACAGATTAACTGATGCTATTTTATCGCTTTGGGCAACTGGTGACAAAGAAATGCAAGATTATTTTAAATACTTGTTGACTCAAGAACCGATTATTGCAGAAACAATTTTTCAAAATACATTCCCTTGGAAGGAAGGAAATTATACGTTTGGAGAAACTACAGCTATTTTTAAGAAAGAATTTATAAAAGCATTGGCAACAATTAAAGATCCAGACTTTCAGTTTCCAATAGATAGAAAACCATATAAGCATCAAATAGAAAGTTGGCAAACATTACTAAATCAGAAAAAATCTATCGCAGTAACTACGGGTACAGGCTCTGGTAAAACCGAATGTTTTATGCTTCCTGTATTGCACGATATTCACGAAAACTGTAAAAATAAGGAAGGAGTTAATGCAATATTTTTATATCCGTTAAATGCATTGATTGGTAGTCAAAGAAAACGAATGCATGCATGGTGTTCTGCATTAGATGGAGTTAGATATGCGCTACTAACTGGAGATACTGCAAACAAATCAAATTATAAAGATGATCAGAAGGCTTTTCCTGAACTAATTTCAAGAGATAAAATACGAAAATCACCTCCTCAAATACTGTTTACAAATCCAACAATGTTAGAATATATGCTTGTTAGAAACGCAGATGTTCCAATACTCGAAAAATCCGAAGGAACATTACGGTGGATTTTATTAGATGAAGCACATACCTTAACGGGGTCTAAAGCCGCTGAAATGGCACTACTCATTCGTCGGGTTGTTACTGCATTTTCAGTAAATATAAACGATATTCGTTTTGCGATTACCTCTGCCACAGTAGGGAGTGGAAACACAAATAGTCTCAAGAAATTTATGTCTGATTTGTGTGGGATCAACCAAACACAAATAGTCGTAATTCAGGGAGATAGAGTAAACGATCAAATTGAAGATAAAAACATTCCTGATTTGTCAAATACTTTGACAAAAAACAAAATTATCAAAATAAGAAGTAAGCTCCTAAAGTCAGCTGCCTTAAGCCAATCAGAAATAGGAAAAGTACTTGGAATATCTGATAAGTATAAGCAATTAGCTTCTATGGACTTCTTGGCAGAGCAAAAAATCAGTGATGAAAATTTACTACCAGTAAGAGGACATTTTTTTACCAGAGGTATAGGTGGAGTTTATGCTTGCTCAAATGCAAAATGCGACAAACACAAAGAGCATATTCCTTCAAAAGTAATTGGTACCATGGTCACTGTTGCTGGGAAAAAATGTACCTGCGACCATCCACTGTTGGAATTGATTTCCTGTAGAAGCTGTGGTACAATGATGCTTGAAGGTGAGTTACACAAGGAGAAAAACAATAAAAAAAGCATCCGTAAAGTATTTCAAAAAACTAGTGTGGGCTATGAAGCTTTTCATTTAGAAAATGAAGAGGAACGAAACGAAGAGAATAAAAATAATGTAAATGACTCAGCAGTACGATTTCTAAAAAACAATCTGAATCAACAATTCAAAGATGCCGATTTAGAACCTTGTAGCATTTCAAAGGATAATGAAATAATTGCAGGCGAGGATTTACTAATGCTCGAAGACACAAGATGCCCTTCTTGTGGTAACAACGATAAGAATCCGATTCATTATAGAGTTTCTTCAGCATTCACAAATCGAATCTTGTCCGATATTGTTTTAGACCAAACTCAAGACGCTAAAAAAATCACAAAGAATACACTCTACAAAGGTAAAAAATACATTTCATTTACAGATAGCCGCCAAGGGACTGCAAAAATTGCTGCATTAATTAACATTGATAGTGAAAGTAATTGGATTCGGTACCAATCTTATCATTTTCTATTAAAAAAATTAAGTGATAACCAAGAAACTTCTAGTGTCGAAGAACTTTCGAAAAGGCGAGCATATCAGGTAGCACAACTAGAAATCGCACCACCATTCGCTATAGAAGACATTCAAAAAAATATTGATGAACTCAATAACAGGATAAATAAAGAGGGAGGTCAATCACTTTTTAAAAGTAGAACTACTTGGAAAGAAATTATAAACTTCATAAGTAACAAAGAAGAGTTTAAAACACTTTTTAACAAATCTGCTAAAGGAGAAAATTTCATTATTCAAGGTGACATCTATGCCAAATCACTCCTTTTTGATCAGTTCTCGAAGAGATTGCAAAGGGAAAGATCTTTAGAGAACTTAGGTCTTGTAAACATCGTTTACCCTAGCCTAGAAAATCAAACCTTACCTTCAATAGCTGAAGTACTAAAAATCACAAAAGAGGAGTGGTCTGATTTATTAAAAATTGCAGCAGATTATATAATACGTAAGAACATACATGTTTTCTTTGATGATAAAATGAGAGTATTTACCTCAAAATTTTACCATTCGCAAGCGATACATCCGTCAAACACTGAGATAGCGAATGTCTCCAAATGGCCATTATTCAATCCTAACGCAATTACTCAGCCTCGACTGATCTTACTTATATGTGCAGGTCTTGGTTGGGATACACAAGAAGAGATAACAACAACTCAACAAGATCAATTAAACGATTTGTTGGAAAATATTTGGCGCGTTTTAAGGGGCAAAATTCTTACTCAAGACAAAGAAGGATACAAATTAAATATTGAAGAAAAAACTTTGTTAGAAATTGGAGGTAATCAGTTTTTATGTCCTGTTTCAAATAGATTAATTGACAAATGTTTCAGAGGTTTTTCGCCATGGGTAAAAGGGAATCTTACTCCTGACAATCTTTCTATATATAAAATAGCGAATGATAAAAGCCATCAATTCAAAGCTTTCGAGTACTCATATCACTTAACTTCAGCAAATTTACCCGTAAAAAAAGAGATCGTAGAAGAGTGGTTGGCAGTAAATAGCAATCTAGCTAAAGAAAAGGGGTTATGGAATAACCTTTATGAGAAAATATTTGATTATAATAAACTATACTTAGCAGGTGAGCATTCTGCACAACAAAACAAAAAACGTCTAAAACAATTAGAAGAACAATTCGAAAATGGTGAAATAAATATCTTAAGCTGTTCTACAACCATGGAAATGGGAGTGGATATTGGCGGGATTTCAGCCGTAGTAATGAGCAATGTTCCTCCTATGCCAGCAAACTACCTGCAGCGTGCAGGTCGTGCAGGTAGGCGTGCTGAAAATAAATCATTGGCACTTACATTTTGTGCACCGAATCCAATTGGACTGCGCACAATGAATAACCCGAAATGGGCATTGGAGCACAAAATTGCACCTCCTATTCTAGCATTCGACAGTAAAAAAATCGTTGAACGACATGTAAACTCATTGTTATTTGGTCTATACATACGAGAGGAAATTAATGATTGTAAAGGTCTTAATATTAAGGAGAATATTGAAGTTTTCTTTTTTGAAGGAATACCAACCATTGCAGAAAACTTTTTAAGTTGGTTAGAAAAAACAGAAGTGTCTGAATTTGAGCAAGCTTTGCAAACATTGACGCAGGGCACTCCTTTAAAAACAACTACACCTAAACAACTAGTACTACTTGTAATTGACAACTTTAAAGCAATCGTAGTAAGTTTAAGAACTCAACGTGAGTCGTATGACAAGAAAATGATAGAATTGGCAAAAGAGTTAGGTGAAAACAGTACTGCTTACAAAACAATAAAATACCGTAGAGGACAGTTTCTCCAAAAGTTTGTATTAAATCACTTGGCAGAAGAGAACTTTTTACCCAATGCCGGTTTACCAACAGGTATCATAGATTTTGAAAAAATAACGATTAAGGAATTAAACCAAAGAAATCCAGATAGATTAAAATTAAATCCGAGTTACCCAATTACAAGAGCTTTGACTGAGTTCGCTCCAGGCAACAACATTTTAATTGATGGTTTAAACTATCAGTCTTCCGGTATTGTTATGAAAAACAATCATGGAGCATCTGGGCAAAGAAATGCAATTCAATCATGCACCTCTTGCGGGTATCAAAGAATTTTAGAAGAATCCGACAAAGTAACTGATTCCTGTCCAAAATGCAACACGCAGCATTCTTTCGTGGGAGTAGATCTAGGTACAACAAATAGTAAATTCACAGAACTTGTTGAACCAGTTGGTTTCGCGGTAGATTTATATAAAGACCCCACAAGAGTCGTTTCTGAAAAATCAAAACCTCAATACCTAGAACCTTTATTATTAAATATAGATCCTTGGAACCTAAATCAAACAAGTTATTTAGACTTCAGAACAAGTGAAAAAGAAAAACAAGCTCAAATTTTATTTTACAATACAGGAAATGGAGAAGGCTATAGTTTATGTCTCGATTGTGGAAGAGTAGAGACAAATCACGATAAATTAGAAGGCCACAGCAGACTTAGAGGTGGTAAAAATGATGAAGGAGAAAACATTTGTTCTGCAAACAATGTAAAAGACCATATTATTCTAGGGAGTAGATTCAAAACTGATTTCACAGAAATTCGCTTAACAAATGCCGATGGGTCTTTTGTCAATGATAAAAAACTAGCTTATACTTTAGGGGTAATCTTTACAAAATCTCTCGCTGAATATTTGGCAATTGAAGAATCTGAACTTGGTTTTGGAATAAAAAAATACAAGGGTTATCAAACGATTTTCATATACGACAGTGCAAAAGGTGGTGCTGGTTATGCTTCACAATTCAATTTATTCATAAAAGAAATACTAAAAAATGCCTATGATGTATTAAATGATTGTTCATGTAATCAAACAGCTTGCACCAAATGTTTAATTGATAGAGCTACGCAATGGCACATTGAAGATTTAGATAGTGCTGCTGCAGTATCATGGTTACTAAAGGCAAACACAAATCAGCTGCCCGAGGCACTTAAAAACCATCAATTAACAATTAACACGATATACGGTACTCTTTATGACGAAATAAAAAGTCAAAACTACCATTTCGGTGCAAAAGAAATTAATATTCATATACATTCCTATTGTAGTGAGTGGGAATTGGAAAATTTAGAAAGTCTAGAGTTAATAAAAAGAGACAATTGTAAGGTTAATTTTATTGTTGAAGGGGATATTAAATACACAAACAATCAAGAAAAGTTAACAGTACTATTATTATCTCACAACTATAGGATTAAACAAGGGAACAAAACTGAAATAATCACATATCCTATTCACCTTTCTTTGTTGCTTGAAAATGGCCAGCAAATAAGTTATATATCAAAGGAACCCTATATGAATTTGGAGGATGCTTGGTCAAAAAATGTTCAAGAAAACTTTTACAAAGTTGATGGTATAAAAATAGAAGAATACGCCTCGCTAGCAGTACCAGAATTTAATCAAAGTAATTTATATGAATCTAGACTAACCACAATTCCTGGGAGGCAATGTCAAAGTAATGGCTTGGCTAAATTAATGTTAGAGAACTTAAATGAAACTGACGACTTTCTTGCAAAGATTAAAGGTCAAAGTTTCAAAGTCTCTTATCTTGACAAATTCAACTTGACAGAATTTTCAATGCGTCTACTCTTGCAGTTTGTAAGCCAATTACAAAGTTTGTGTTCTATAGAAGTGGAAACTCTAAATGTTCATTTAACAAGTGACGTTTTTAAAAGTTTCAATTCTCCGTTTTATATCATCCACAATTACAGAAATCTTGACGATTATAAATATGATCTAGAACAACTAGCTCCAGCTTACAATTTTGATGCACAAGTAAACCAAGTATCAAAACTGCCTCATTATAGATATTTAGAATTTAAATCGAAAAACACCTCTTTTAGTATTCGAATAGATGGAGGTATTGCACATGGTTTAAAACCATTAGACAGGTTAGAGTCAGAACACATGTCTTATGACAATCAATTGTTTAAAATAAGAAAAGATGTATCCCATGATATCATTTATAACATTAGTATTGAGAATTAAATAAAACTGATAATAGAAGAAAAAATAAGATCTGGTAGTAATATAAATTAATTAAATTCACACTTTAGTGAAATCAAACAAACCAACAATAAAATTATATGATCACAGGAGAATTAAAGTCACAAGTAGATAAAATATGGGAAGCCTTTTGGACAGGTGGAATCTCGAACCCATTATCTGTTATAGAACAGTTTACCTATTTACTATTTATAAGAAGGTTAGACGAACGCCAGTTATTGGAAGAGAAAAAAGCCAATACGGTTGGAATACCTATCAAAAATGAGATATTCACACCAGAACAGAAAGAATTAAGATGGAGTTCTTTTAAAAACAAAGATCCAGAAGCAATGTTTGAAGTATTTACCAAACCTACAGTTGGTGACATGACAGTTTTTGACCACATGAAACAAGTAGGGGATTCGGCAGGCGTATTTGCAGAGTTTATGAGTAAAGCCTCTTTTATCATTGCCACACCTCGTTTATTAGATCAAGTGGTGCAGTTGATTGACAAAATCAACATGAAAGACAGAGACACCAAAGGAGACCTGTATGAATACATGCTTTCTAAGACGGCCACTGCTGGAACCAACGGACAGTTTAGAACACCAAGACATATTATTAAGATGATGGTAGACATGACACAGCCTAAAAAGGATGATGTTATCTGTGATCCTTCTACCGGTACTGCCGGATTTTTAGTTGCTGCAGGTGAATATTTTAGAGACAACCACGACGATTTTTTCTTAGACAAAGATTTTAGAGAACACTTTAACAATGAAATGTTTAATGGGGTAGAGATCGATTCTACCATGGTGCGTATTGGTGCGATGAACTTACAGTTGCATGGAATTGAAAACCCCAATTTAATAAAGAATGATGCCCTGAGTGAAAGTGCAGGATACCTTAGAAATAAATATTCTTTGGTTTTAGCCAACCCGCCATTTAAAGGAAGCTTGGATTACGATGCCGTTGAGAATTCCATTTTAAAAATGGTAAAATCTAAAAAGACAGAATTACTCTTTTTAGGATTGATGCTCCGCATGCTAAAAACAGGCGGTAGAGCGGCAGTAATTGTGCCAGACGGTGTGTTGTTTGGAAGCTCTAATGCCCACAAGCAAATACGACAAGAACTTATTGAAAACCACAAACTAGATGCCGTAATTTCGATGCCTAGTGGTGTGTTTAAACCTTATGCTGGGGTAAGTACTGCGGTGCTATTTTTTACGAAGACAGTCACAGGTGGCACAGACAACGTTTGGTTTTACGACATGACCGCAGATGGTTTTAGCCTGAATGACCAACGGAATGAGATTAATGACAATGACATTCCAGACCTTTTAAACAGATACCATAACTTAAAAGAGGAAACTACTAGAGCTAGAACAGACAAAAGCTTCTTAGTGCCTTTTGATGAAATTAAAGACAATGACTGGGACTTATCTATAAACAGATACAAGGAAATAGTCTATGAAGAAATTGAATATGCTGCTCCTTCTGAAATTATAAAGGATATTGAAACTCTAGACCAAGAGAGAAACCAAGCGTTGACTGTTTTAAAAGAGATGTTGAGATGATTGTAAAAAATATTTTCAAAATATCTAAAGGTAAGAAAGCCGTTGAGTCAATAGATAAGACCTTGCAAAGGTATATCCAGATTGGAGACTTGCGCTCAGATGACAAAATAAAGTATGCTGAGTCTGATGATAAAAATGTTATTTGTGATGAAAATGATGTGTTGATTGCTTGGGATGGTGCAAATGCAGGGACAATAGGCTACGGTCTTAAAGGTATTATAGGCAGTACTTTAGCTAGACTTTCACCAAAAGTGGATAACATTTATTCTCCATATGCCGGTAGATTTTTACAAAGTCAATTTAGGTATTTAAGAGAAACTTGTACAGGAGCGACAATTCCTCACATTAGCAGACCTACATTGGAAAGTCTTAAAATCCCACTCCCACCACTAGACCAGCAAAAAAAGATAGCAGCCATTTTGGATGCAGCAGATGCCTACAGGCAAAAAACAAAAGCACTCATTACAAAGTATGAGGAACTGACACAAAGCCTTTTTCTGGATATGTTTGGGGATCCTGTGAGGAATCCTATGGGGTGGGATAAATTTACTTTGGATAAATGTTATATCAATAAAAAAGAAGGAACAAAGTGTGGTCCTTTTGGTAGTGCATTAAAAAAACACGAGTATGTTGATTGTGGTATACCAGTATGGACCATGTATAATATAAGACATGGTGGTTTTGATAAAAATAAATGTTTATTTATCACAGTAGATAAATATAATGCTTTAAAAAGTTATGAGACTAAATTAGGAGATATTATAATTTCCAGAGCTGGAACTGTTGGTAAAATGTGCGTTATTACACATAATGAAAAAGCTATAATAAGCACTAATTTAATAAGACTTAGATTAGATTCAAATAAATTACTCCCTATGTATTTTGCGCTATTAATGAATAAGTGGGGAGCAAAAGTTGCACGCTTAAAGACTGGAGCGGAAGGAACTTTTACTCACATGAATACTGGAATATTGAATAGCATAAATCTCCCAATACCACCAATAAGTATTCAAAACCAATTTGCAAACAGAGTTCAAGCTCTAGAAACACAAAAAGTACAAGCACAGGCTAGTTTAGCCCAAGCAGAAGATTTGTTTAACAGTCTATTGCAAAAGGCATTTAAAGGAGAGTTGGTTTAATGGAAAATAAAACCAAAAAAGAGACGGCAAGAAAGACTTATATAAATAAGGTAGCCTATCTTTTTGGTAATGGTATCAATAGATCAAAATTAAATAAAAAAGATAGATATGAATGGGGTAACTTATTAGAAGACTTGAATAAGCAGTTTGCAAATACTCAAATCTCTAATATTAGAAATAAACCATTTCCAATGGTATATGACGAAATTGTAAATTATTCTTTAAGAAACGGAAATAGAAGCGAAGGATATTTAAAGAGTTTTATAAAATCTAAAATTGACCAAATTCAACCGAATTATAGATATAATAACCTTAAAAAAATTAAAAACAGAGAAATTCTAACAACTAATTACGATTATTTAATAGAAAATTCTTTAGAGGATAATTGGAAAAGAAAACCAATTAATAAGTTAGAGTATTATTATAGTATTTATAGATATCAACAAACGTCCAGAACAAAAGTTTGGCATATACATGGCGAGCAAGCCGACTCTAGGTCATTATTACTTGGTTTTAGGCATTACATAAACTATGCTTCCAAGGTGAAAGCAAGAGCTGAATTATTTATCAACGGATTAAAGAATAATACAGAACATTTGAATCCGTCTTGGGTAGATTTATTTTTCACTCACAATATAAATATAGTAGGCTTAGGAATGTCTTATACTGAATACCCACTTTGGTGGCTGCTAGCATATAGAAATCAAAAAATTGTATCTGACCCTAATCTTGATATTAATAATCGGATTACTTTTTTTACTCCATCCTTTGAGGAAAAAGATAATATTGATTTAATAGATATTTTAAAAGCTTACAGTGTTAAATGTAATGTGATTAAAGTAAGTGAAAATGATTATGATGGTTTTTATGAAAAGGTTTTAAAATTTAATTAATAAAATAATATTTTCTGAATATTAACCGGGAATCAAAAAATGTTATTAGCAAAAAAAGAATATGAGCAAACCACTATTTAAAGAAGTTAGTTATTCTCTATCAAAATTAATGGATGATGTAGAAATGGGAGAAATTGGATTACCAGATATCCAGAGACCTTTCGTTTGGAAAAATTCAAAAGTTAGAGATTTATTTGATTCCATGTACCAAGGATACCCTGTTGGGTATTTATTATTTTGGGAAACAGATGCAGAAAAAGGAGTAAAACAAATTGGTTCTCATAAACATCAAAAAGTACCTAACTTATTAATTGTAGATGGCCAACAACGCCTTACATCTTTGTTTGCTGTGCTTAAAGGAATTTCTGTTGTTAGAGAAAATTATGAATTAGAAAAAATAGAAATAGCTTTTAAGCCATTAGAAGGTAAGTTTGAGGTGGCTGATGCGGGTATTAGAAAAAGTCCTGAATGGATTCATAACATAAGTACCTGTTTTCAAAGTGATGCCAGCCAATACGCTATTGTTGGTGAGTACCTAAATAAATTAAAAAAAATTAGAGAAGCAGATGGTAAAGAATTCACTTCTCAAGAACAAAAAACGTGTGAAATAGCTTTTCAGAAATTGTTTGGTATAGGTGCTTTTCCTTTTACCGTATTGCAACTATCTGCAGGGATTGATGAAGAACAGGTCGCAGAAGTTTTTGTAAGAATAAACTCAAAAGGGAAAACGCTAAATCAAGCAGATTTTATACTAACACTAATGTCTGTATTTTGGGAGGATGGTAGAAAAGAGTTAGAAGCTTTTTGCAAGGCAGCAAGGAAACCCGAAAAAGGCAAACCGAGTCCCTATAATTATTTTATAGAGCCAGACCCTGCCCAATTATTAAGAGTGTCTGTAGGAATTGGTTTTAGAAGAGCACGCTTACAATATGCTTATGCCCTATTGCGCGGTAAAGATTTAGAAACTGGCAAGCTTAGCAGTACGCAACGAGAAAAACAATTTGAAATTCTACAGGCTGCCCAAAACAAGACATTAGACCTTCAGAATTGGCACGATTTTTTAAGTATTATTCAAAAAGCAGGATTTCGAAGTGCCTCAATGATTAATTCAAAAGGAACTTTAATTTACACTTATATTCTATATATCATCGGGAAAGAAGACTACAAAGTACCTCATAAAGAATTACAAAGTGCCATTGGACAATGGTTTTTTATGGCAATTATAACTTCTAGATATGTGAGCAGTTCACCTGAGTCTGCTATGGAAAGAGATCTGGCAGATTTTAGAGGGTTCACAAAAGCCGATGAGTTTTTAAACTGGATAAAAAATACTATTAAATCTGAATTAACGACAGATTTTTGGGAGATGACTTTGCCTGCAAGGATGGAGACATCTTCTTCTACATCTCCACATAATAACTGTTACTTGGCAGCTTTACATTTATTAGATGCTAGAGCATTGTTTTCAGAAATTAGAATTTGGGATGCATTAGATCCTACAACGAAAGCTAGAAAGAGTAAAGTTGAAAAACATCATTTATTTCCAAAAAATTATCTAAAAAGTTTCGGATTAACAGGAACTAGAATAACAAATCAAATTGCAAATTTTGCTTTGATTGAGTGGAGAGACAATATTAAAATTTCTGACGCCCCACCATCAGAGTATTTAGAGGAGTTTAAAAAAGACATACCACAGAATAAATTAGATAAAATGTATTATTGGCATGCCTTGCCAAAAAATTGGGAAGACTTAACGTATCAAGAATTTCTTGCTGAGAGAAGAGTTTTGATGGCTTCGTTAACTAGAGATGGTTTTAAACAGCTAGAAAGAGGTGGAGTTGTAGAGGATAAGCCGTCAACTTTAGAACAAATGATTGTTCAGGGTGAGGGTATTTATACAGAGTTTAAGTCTACGCTAAGAGTAAATTTACATACAGGTGAAAAGGACAAACGCATGGAGCATGCTTCCTTAAAAACTATTAACGGGTTTTTAAACTCCAAAGAAGGAGGTACACTTGTAATAGGCGTTTCTGACGATGGTACTGCATTGGGTTTATCAAATGATCTTTTTGAGAATGAGGATAAACTAGAATTACACTTAGGCAATCTAATAAAAGCACAATTAGGGGTCGCCTCCATGTTGCATATTAAAGCACATTTTGAGGATTATCAAAACGCAAGAGTATTATTAGTTGACTGTAAGCCGAGCAAAGTTCCTATCTACCTAATAAATAACGGAGTAGAGGAATTTTATATAAGAGCTGGTGGTTCTTCAGCTAAATTAACACCAAGTCAAATGACTGTATATATTTTACAAAGGTTTAAATAATTAAAAGAGCTTTACTAATGTCAAATTTTCAATTCCTTCAAAAAGAGTGGCCAGCTATTTTTAAAGAAGCAAAAGAAGCCGAACAGCTTACGCTAACGTCACCAAAAGCCTGTGCAATGATTTGCAGAAGTGCTTTAGAGAAAACGATACAATGGCTCTACCAGAATGATGAAGAACTAGAATGGCCTTATGATACAAAACTTGCCAGCTTAATACACCAACAGTGTTTTAGAGAAATCATTAAACCTTCTATGTTTAGAGAGGTAGATTTAATCCGTTTAAACGGGAATGCTGCTGCACATGGTAAATCAATTATCCAAGACCAATCCATCGCCAGTATTAAAAACCTCTTTCGATTTTTAAGTTTCTTAGGAGTATATTACAATGAAGAAGAGATAGAGGTTCCTGCTTTTAGCATGGCGTTAATTCCTGATGGAAGTGAGCAAAAGGAGACTTTAAAAGCCCTTCAGCAATTAGAAAATCAACTAGATTACAGAAGAGAAAAAGACAAAGAAGAACGCGCAAAATTAGAGGAGCAAGCGGCGCAAATAGAATTATTACAAAAGCAGTTAGAGAATCAACAAAAAGTTAATACGCAGCGAAGAGTAGAAAGAGAAAAGGTCAAAGACCCAGACAAAGTAATTCCTGTTTTAATACCAGAAGCGGTTACTAGAAAACTCTATATAGATGTTCTGTTAAAAGATGCAGGTTGGGAAGAACTAACGGAAGGAAGAGAGTTAGAATATGAAGTAAAAGGAATGCCTAAAAGTACCAATCCGTCTGGTATTGGCTATGTAGATTACGTGCTTTGGGGCAAAGATGGCAAACCTTTAGCAGTTGTAGAAGCGAAGAGAACCATGGCAGAAGCCAGAAAAGGAAGACACCAAGCAGAACTCTATGCAGATTGTATAGAACAAATGCATGGGCAACGTCCGGTTATCTTCTACACCAATGGTTTTGAAACTTTTATTTGGGACGATACTTTTTATACCGATAGAGAAATAGAAGGGTTTTACACCCAAGATGAATTGCAACTTCTTATAGATAGAAGAACCACCCGAAAAGACTTAAGAGCCTTTAAGGTAGATTTAGATATAGCAGGAAGAGATTACCAGTTAGAGGCCATAAAAAGAGTTGCTGAAAATTTAGTAGTAGACGGGAAAGATGGTACTCTTAGAGGCGCTAAAAGAGAGAGCTTATTAGTCATGGCAACAGGTAGTGGAAAAACAAGAACTGCTGCAGCAATTGTAGAAATGTTAACTAAATGCAACTGGGCAAAAAGAGTGCTATTTCTAGCCGATAGAAACGCTTTAGTTACCCAAGCTAAAAATGCGTTTAAAGAACATTTACCAGAGCTTTCTGCCATTGATTTAACCAAAGAAAAAGAGGATAGTAGTGCCCGCTTGGTCTTTTCTACCTACCCAACAATCATTAATAAAATAGACAAAGTAAAAACGGTAGACCAACGGTTTTATGGTGTGGGTCATTTCGACCTCATTATTATTGATGAAGCCCACCGTTCTGTGTATCAAAAATACAGTGCCATCTTTGATTATTTTGATGCTATGATCATCGGTTTAACAGCAACGCCAAAAACAGATATAGACCACAATACCTATGGTTTATTTGGCATTGAAGATGACAATCCTACGTTTGCCTATGAATTAAATGTAGCTGTAGATCAAGGCTATTTAGTGCCTCCAAAAGCAGTAAGTGTGCCACTTAAATTCCAAAGAGAAGGCATTAAGTATTCAGAGCTTTCCGATCGAGAAAAAGTAGAATACGAAGAGAAGTTTGGAGACCCAACCAATGAGGAAACTCCAGATGTTATTGGTAGTGCTGCTTTGAACAGATGGTTGTTTAATACGGATACCGTAGATAAGGTGCTAGAACACTTGATGAAGGATGGGATTAAAGTAAGTGGCGGTGATAAATTAGGAAAGACAATTGTTTTTGCCAAGAACCATGCACATGCTGTATTTATAGAGGAAAGATTCAACATAAACTATCCGGAGTATGGAGGGAAGTTTCTTAGAGTAATAGACAACTATGAAACCAAAGCGCAGAGTTTATTAGAGAAATTCACAGATCCTTTAGAAGAGCAAGAACCTCAAATTGCGGTTTCTGTAGACATGATGGATACAGGAGTAGATGCTCCAAGAGTAGTGAATTTAGTATTCTTTAAAATGGTAAAAAGTGCTTCTAAATTTTGGCAAATGATTGGTAGAGGTACCAGATTATGTCCAGATTTATTTGGACCAGGAGATGATAAGAAAGAATTTATGATTTTTGACTATTGTCAGAATTTTGAATTCTTTGATGAATATCCAGACGGCGCGTATGCACAAAGCATGAAGCCTTTACTGCAACAAATATTTGAAGCCAAGCTAAAGGTTTCGCAACTGATAATACATCTGCCAGACAAGACACCTACTGAAGTTGCCGTTAGAGACGCCTACTTAACGGAGTTGCACAAAATAATTCAAAATTTAGATGAAAGTAGATTCGTAGTTCGGAAGCAGTTACGCTATGTAAAAGAATACAGCAATAAATCAAAATGGTTAGACCTTTCAAAAAGTGATCTTCAAGAAGTAAACGCTCATTTATCTCACTTGCAACCCGCATCAAAAGGTGATGACGAGTTGGCACGAAGATTTGATATGCTTGTTTTAGTGTACCAAATAGTATTGCTCACAGGATCTGGTGAAACAGCAAAGTACATGGGTAAAATATACAGCACTGCAACTGCATTAGAAAGGAAAGATAACATACCTCAGGTGGCACTTCATTTGCCATTAATTAAAGAAGCACAAACAGATCATTACTGGGAAACCATCAATATCAAAAAACTAGACGAATTAAGACTGGCTTTAAGAGACTTGATCAAGTATTTAGAAACAGAAACACAAGCACCTGTATATACAAATTTTGAAGACGACCTAGACTATGAAGGCATCGCAGTTCGAGAAATTGTGAGTACTTCTTATGTGAGTTTGCAATCTTATAAAGATAGAGTTGAGAGTTATATTAGAAAAAATAAAAGTCATTTAACCATTAACAAGCTTTCTAACAATGTATCCATCACAAAGATTGAGTTAGATTCTTTAGAAAAGATGTTATTTACAGAGAGTGTTGCTGGGACTAAAGAAGACTTCGTTACACAATATGGTGAAAGACCTTTGGGTGCTTTTATTAGAAGCATTACAGGTTTAGAACCAACCGCCTTAAACAATGCGTTTTCTGAGTTTTTACAAGTCGGGAATTTAAGAGCAGATCAAATGACCTTTGTAAAAACAATTATTTCCTACTTAACAAAAAATGGAACGATTGATAAAGCCATGTTGTACGAACCACCATTCACAGATTTAAATGACCAGGGAATCAGTGGTGTTTTTGACAAGGATGCAGACGTTATAAAGATGGTGAAAATTATAGACATGATTAATGGGAATGCTGAGGTTGGATAGACGCTACGAAGTTCGATGAATACCCATGCAATTAGGTTGCACACACGTAAAATATATTTGCACTATTAATATTAAAAACATAAGATAAGGATAGCAGTAGCAAAGTTGAAAAAAGTTGATCCGAATGCCATTGATTTAAAAGCAATCATACCTAAAACAAAGGGGATTTATTTTTGGTGCACAAAGGATACTGATGAAGTAGTGTATATAGGAACTGGTTCTGGTGTAAACGGTCTTTACAATAGAATTGTAAGACAGCATTTGAATTCTAAGTATATCGAATACAGAGAAGAGAAACAGAGTGTAAAAGATTTCTTCCAACAAGAGCACCCAATTATGAAGGAAGTAAAAGGAGTGTTAAAAGCCGGAATTGATCAAAGTGCTTTTAGAAAAAATATAGGACGTACCTATTGTATAAAACCAGGAGAGGGAACAATTAACTATATAAAAGACAACTTATATTTAAAGTTTCATGAACTTGAGGATAAAGAAGAACTAATACTTTTAGAAAAAGAATTGATACAAAACACCAACCTGTTTTAAATATCAGCCATAAATATAAAATTTCAAATCGTTTATAATTGAGGTTTTTTTAGAAGTTTAAACACAAAATTATTATTCAACCAATAGAGTATTGAAAATAGTTTTGGTAATGAATTTAAGTGGGAAAAATTAGTTAATTATTAGATGAGTCGAATTAAATATGAAATGCTTGATGTAAACTTATTTGATACAAGTTATAGGATTAAAATGGATTATTTTTTGGAAAAATTCCTTCTTAAGTTTGAGAAAGTACTTCAACCATTTATTAAAAAATTAAAATAATATTTAAGTTATTAGAAATAATAATTAAGCAATTAGGTCTTTTACAGGCTCACTTTTAAATTAAATATTTAATAATAGGGTTGAAAAAAGAAGGCAGTCTTAAAATAATCATCAATAAATGTCAGAAAACACACCACCAAAAAAAAGGATAGAATATCGTGGCAAGAATGTCCGTGTTTCTAGAACAGGAGGTATTTCGGCTACTAAAACAATTTTAAAAGGTGGGTATGGCGCTACCATAAATACCAAACACGGTGTTAGACTTCATAAAAGATTGTTTAAAGGTGCTAGAATGGGCTTTCAGCGAGGTAACTTTCAATTTATAGGTAGGTACAATAGTGGGCCTTTTAATTTTAATATTTCAAAAGGGGGTATTAGTACTTCGGTCAAAAATAAAAGAGGTTCTTATAACTTAATGAAGCCTAATTATTCAAGCTTCAAATTAGGAGGTATTCAAGTAAGAGGCAAAAATGCAGCTGTACTGCAATTATTATTTTTAGCATTACACCTTATTGTAAATATATTTAAATTTTTATGGCATGTTTCAATCACCCTATTATGGTTCATATTTTTATCATTAAAATGGTTTGTAGATTTTTTAATTGGTTTTTATAAAGGAACTAAGATCAAAGAAAATTAAGAAATTACAACACTTCACAAACATTTTTTTACTTCATTTTTTTGAATACTTCGACACCTATTATTGTTGGTCATTGTATTTCTTTAAGGGGTAATTCTGCTTTATATTTGCAGAATCATTTAAATCAGTTTTTAAAATAAATTGTCTAACCTACCAACATATTACTCCTTATCAAAAATATTGAATCGTGTAAAAACGATTATAGATAATAATATTGACGGCAAATACTTTTGGCTTAAAGTAGAAATTACAAGTATTAATTTTCATAGATCTGGCCAAACCTATATTGAACTGGCAGAAAACATAAATGGCAAAACCGTTGCAAAATGTAAAGCAATCATTTGGAATCAAAATGTTTCTCAAATTCGAGAAGTATTAGGACAGGATTTTAGTAATATTCTTAAAAAGGGGAACGAGATCTTATGCTATGCAAATATTCAATTTGACACAGCGCATGGCTTAAGCCTCTTAATTACCGATATAAATTTAGAGTTTGCCGTTGGTCAAATCGAAAAGAAACGACAAGAAACTTTAGCTAGGCTTCAAAAGGAAGGAATTATTGACCTAAATAAGCAAATTAAAGTACCCCTAGTAATCTCAAATATTGCGGTAATAGCCTCAGAAAACACTTCTGGTTACCAAGACTTTATCAAAAATATTGAAGACAACCAGTATCAGTACTCATATAATTTAGAAATATTTTCTTCTGCTGTTCAGGGCAATGGCGCTGAATTAGAAATTCTTAGGAAACTTAAAATCATCAATAAAAAAAAGTACGATTGTGTTGTAATTATTAGAGGTGGTGGTTCTAAAATGGATTTAGATGTTTTTAATTCTTATAAAATAGCAAAGCAGATCAGTAAAATGCAAACTGCTGTATTTTCAGGGATTGGTCACGAAACAGATATAACAGTAATAGATTTTGTTGTTAATCAAGCTTTTAAAACACCTACAGAAGTATCAAATTACATCGTAAATAAATCACATGATTTTGAACAAAAGATACTGCGTTCTTATGATTTTATTTATGAAAAGTATCAAAATTTACTAGATAAAAAATTTGGCGAATTAGTTTTAAATACTCAAAGTATTACGAATGCATCAAATGGTTTTACGCGTTTAAGAAGAGGTGCTTTGCATACCCTTATGAATCGCTTAACGGCAAGCGTTAGTCATCTAATTCATGAAGAAAGGAATACCCTTTCATTAATCAATCAAAAACAGTTACAACAAAGTAAAAGAATCCTAAACAATAAGGAAAGGCTCATAAAAAAACAACTTGAAATGCTTGGCTTACGCGTTGCTTATTTAATCAATAATAAAAAAGCGTACCTCTCCAATTCTTTAATACTTCTAGCATCAAGTAGTCCGAAAACAATTCTTAAAAAGGGTTTTATTATACCACGTGTAAATGGGAATCCTTATAAGGGTGAACCCTTAACAAAAGACACCATAATTAAACTAGAATTTAAAGATTCAACTATAGTAACTAAATACGTAAAACAAGAAAATTAATGGAAAATAAACCCACTTCAAAATTAACTTATGAGGATGCATCAAAAGAACTTGAATTAATTCTTGAGAATTTAAGAAATGATGAAGTAAGCATTGATTCCTTAGAAAAAGTAGTTACCAGAGCAGCTACTTTATCAAAATTTTGTCAAGATAAATTAAGAAATACAGAACAGAAAGTACAAGGTATAATTGAAAAATTGGGATTATAATCTATATAAGCGTTGGTTTCTTTTTCAATAGTAATATACGGGGTGTAGAATTCATCATTTTTTGCTTTTGCAAGATTTTTTATGCCCATATTTTATTTAGCGAATTAATGGAAATAGATTCTTTATTTTTTATTGGTTCATAAATTGAATTTCCTTTTTTTTGATTTTCTCTGTAGTAGGTTACTCCATTTTTTTATTGAGCCTTCAGCTCACTTATATCCTAACTACAATTCTTTAATTTCATAATTTGATTAATCACAGCTGAACCATTTACAATAATTTCAACTAGGTCATTTTCAGATAAATTGGACGACTTTCTATCTAGTGATTTTGTCACAAAATTAAGTAACCTTTTTCCCTAATGGTCAATATTGATTTGAATTAAACCTTCCTTCTTTTCAATTAAAGTTAAATTGTTTTGTGTTATTTGTTCTGTAGTTAAGGTCATTTTCTTGTATTGCAGTTAACGTTATGTGTATGGTTAGTTGCGTGGTTAAGTAACTAATTTAGCAAATAAATCACAGATAGAATATTCCGCAGGAATGTTCGTAAGTCAGCAGTGACCTAGCAATTAATTATACACGGTGTTGTAAGTAGTCTTTAATTATTAATCATTTTATCATAAAAGACTTTTTCAAATTCAAATATTTCAGAAGCTTTAATTACATATCCAATATTCATTGGTATTTTGGTTTTTACTTCGGAACTATTTCTATAGTCAATTTCGTTAATTTTTGTGATTTTTCCTTTAACAGAGAATTGCGGACCAGCATATAGAATTCCTAATAAGTAAAGTTTGAGTCCAATTTTTGGTGTATAATTTTTGTCAGTATAAATATCTCTATAAAAATAAATAGGTGAACCACTTGACCCATTAAAAGCAGCGATATCAATTAAAAAAACTCTTTCTCCATTAAAGTCCAAATATGGCGTAGTAGCAGTAATTCCTTTCCGCACAATTGGTAAATTATTTTTAATATCCCATAAACCATTTGGGTATCCAATCATTAAAACATCCTCAATGGATTTTAATTCGCTTCTTTGAATAGAGTCTGAGGGTATCGATTTTTTGTCCATTGTAATATATGATAAATCAATACCTCTTTTCTTAGACTCCGAAAGCATATTCATAATTGGTATTGCAACTAAATCAGTTTTCTTATTTGGATGTTCGTATACAAAGGTAGTGTCGTTCGGAATTGTAATTATCTGTGATTTATCATTATTAGGCTTATTATTTTTCAAAGTCTTGAAGTATAATCTTATGTTCTTGAAGTTATTGACAATATGTTTGTTAGTTATTATTAAAGGTATTTCATAGTTTAAACTGTCGTTTTTTAATGTGTAGAAAAATCCAGTACCAGAACTAATGGAATCAATTTTATTATAAGCTTCGATTCTAATAGTGGTATTGATTAACTGTTCAGATATGTGCAGATTATTTTGAGCAGTTAAGTGAAAACTTATTGTCAAAAAAAATATTAATAGTTTCTTCATTTCGTGATTACTTACAACGTGATTGTGTATGATTAGTGGCGTGTTTCAGCACCTAATTTAGTAAATAATTACCGACCAAGAAAATCAGCGAGGATTTTTGTAAGCAAGCTCGAACTAGCCATTAATTATACACGGTGTTACCATTAGTTATTTATTATTCTACGTGTATTTTTGTAAGTTTTTTAAATTACATTTCATTTATAATCAGTATTATAATATTTTTTTTTAAAAAATTAAATTTGTTTAAGTGTTAAAAAAATTGCGTTAAATGCGTATCATTGTAGTTAACTAACCTAGACGATTTAATTTTCTTCTCATCATTTAGGGTCGAAAAAAGGCAAAATCTTAAAAAAAAACCAATGAAAACAACTGCACTTTTAGTGTGTCTATTATTTGCTACACACTCAATCTATTCACAAGAGACCATTCCAGCGTCTGGAGGAGAATCCACAGGCAGTGGAGGCTCATCCAGCTATTCAGTTGGTCAATTGGTTTACACCACCAACACAGGAGGTGGTTCAGTATCCCAAGGTGTGCAACAAAGTGTAGAACTCTTTACTTTAAGTAATCCAGATTTAACAACAGTAAATTTAACTGCCGTTACCTATCCTAATCCTACTACAGATTATGTAGTACTGGCGATAACAGATGCTACACTATCAGATTTAAGCTATGCCCTTTATGACTTACAAGGCAGAGCAGTTACAAAAGGCCTAACAACCCAATCTAACACGCAAATAGACATGCAAAGTTTGGCAACAGGCACTTATGTGCTTAAAGTAAACCAAAACAACCAAGAGTTAAAAACATTCAAAATCATTAAAAAATAAAATTATAGATGAAAAAATTATACACATTTTTAGTAGCAGGATTACTAGCTGCAACAACATTTGCTCAAACGCCAGAAAAAATGAGTTATCAAGCGGTTGTAAGAGACAGTGGCGATGCTTTAGTAACCAACCTAGCAGTAGGTATGCAAATAAGCATATTACAAACAACAGCAACAGGAACAGCAGTTTACATAGAAACCCAAACGCCAACCACGAATATTAATGGATTGGTAACATTAGAAATAGGAACAGGAAGTGTTGTTAGTGGTGATTTTACAACCATAGATTGGTCAACAGGACTTTATTTTATAAAAACAGAAACCGACCCAACAGGAGGAAGCAGTTACACTATAACAGGCACTAGCCAGTTATTGAGTGTGCCCTATGCTTTGCATGCTAAAACTGTAACACAACCAACCTACAATGTAAACACCTTTTACGCAGAGTTAGGTGGTTATGTTATAGAAATAAATACAGATGGAACGCATGGTTTGGTTGCAGCCATGCAAGACCAAGGCGCATCAAATTGGTATGAAGCAAATGATTTATTGAGCAATGCCGCTAATCATGATGTTAACGGAGCTAAATTTAAAGATTGGCGCTTACCTACCAAAAGAGAATTAAACCTTATGTATGTGCAGAGAACAAATATTGGAGCTACTAGTTACTACTGGAGTTCTACGGAGGACGGTAACGATAACGCGTGGGACCAGAATTTCGCCAATGGTAATCAGGGCGCTAGCAATAAGTACTACACAGACGGCGTGCGTGCAGTTCGAGCTTTTTAATTATTTAGTTATTTATCAATTTAAATAGTGCCGCGCAAGCGGTCGGTTTTTATTTTTTAAAAATGGCATTACATACTGAGTTACCGGTTTACAGAGATACTTATAAACTAGTATTAGAAGTTTTTATAAGCACCAAAAATTTCCCTAAAGAATACAAGTATAGTTTGGGTAGAGATATGGAGCGCGATGTATTGGTGCTAATGCGTTGTATTTACCGTGCCAACAGAGCGCAAGAAAAAACTGCGTTTTTAAACGAGTTTTTAGATAATTTTGAAATATTAAAATTAGAAATTAGGGTTTGTGTAGATTTAAAACTCGTGTCTATAAAAAGGCAGAGTGTTTTAGCAGACCTTATGAACAGTATAGGAAAGCAAGTGGTAGGCTGGAAAAAGAGTACTACAACTAACGCCAGAATTGTGTAAGACCAAGGTTTTACCAAGTGTGCGTTTATTTTGAAAAGGCACCTTAGCTATATAGTATATCATATAGCAAAATAGTGCTCCTTGCCATTCGGTAATGGTTCAAAAATTAAGGTGTTGCATTACTACTGGAGTTCTACGGAGAACGATAACAATAACGCGTGGAAACAGAATTTCAACAATGGTAATCAGAACAACAACAATAAGAACAACACAAACAACGTGCGTGCAGTTCGAGCTTTTCAAACTTTCTTACTAAAAAGGCGGCATTTTTGTCGCCTTTTTTATGCAACAATTTTATGGCAGAAAAACATACAATACCGTTAGAAAATTTGTTTAAAGCCTATTATAGCTGCCGTAAAAACAAACGCAATACTATAAATGCCTTGGCTTTTGAGCTTAATTTAGAAGAAGAATTAATACAGCTAAAAGAAGAGTTAGAAAGTGGCACTTATGCCATTAGTAGCTCCATTGCTTTTGTGGTAGATAAACCTGTAAAACGCGAAATATTTGCCGCTAATTTTAGAGATAGAGTTGTACACCATTTAATTATACAAAAAATGAATACTGTATTTGAGAAGCATTTTATTTACGATAGTTATGCATGCCGTAAAGCAAAAGGCACGCATTTCGGTATTGGCAGAGTTGATGGTTTTATACGTAAATGCTCAAAAAACTATACGCAAGATTGTTATCTGTTAAAGCTAGATATTAAAGGGTTTTTTATGCACATTAATAAAGCTATTTTATTTACTAAAATTGAAACGCTTTTTACTGCAAAATATAATGGAGCAGACAAACAGCTGTATCTAAACCTTTGTAAAACTATTTTGTTTTATGAACCAGTAAACAATGCTATAATAAAAGGTAACTTAAGTAATTGGGATAATTTACCTAAAGATAAAAGTTTGTTTGCTGCCAAAAACGGTTATGGTTTACCCATAGGCAATTTAACCAGTCAGGTATTTGCAAATGTGTATATGAGTGCTTTAGACCATTTTATAAAACACCAATTAAGCGTCAAGTATTACGGCAGGTATGTTGACGATTTTGTATTGGTGCATACTAACAAAGCTTACTTAAAAAGTTTAATCCTTATAATTTCTAAATTTTTAAAAACGGAATTACATTTAAAATTACATCCCAAAAAGATTTATCTACAACATTACAGCAAGGGAGTTAGTTATATTGGAGGTTTTATAAAAACCAACAGAATTTATGTTAGCAAACGTACCAAAGGTAATTTTTACGCAGCAATACTTGAACAAAATAAACTAATAGAGCATACTATAAATCCTAGCAAAGCAGAAAAGCAATTGTTTTTAAGTAGTATGAATTCTTATTTAGGTATTTTAAAACATTTTAAGTCTTATAAATTACGTAAGTATTATATATCAGAAAATCTATCTGAAAAATGGATGGAATATTTCTCAGTGAACACAAGTTTTACAAAATTCACTAAACTAAAAGTCCCTAAAGGTGTATAAAAGCTATGAATTTTTTAGTTTGTCATAGTTCCACGTAATTAATGGTAACGTTGATGTATATGGTTTGTTGCGTGTTTATAGGAATTAATTTAGTAAATAATTACCGACCAAGAAAGTCCACGAGGACTTTCGTAAGTAAGCAATAAGCCAGCAATAAATTATATACGGTGTTGGTAGCAGTGCTTATTTCATATTTGTCTTTGTTTTGAAATCAGAGTTTTTTCCAGTTGAATTTACTTTATTGATAAATTCCTGCATTTCATCTGTTAAGGAAAGGACTTCTTGATTTTTCCAATATTCTGAGTTATAATCTCCTTTGAGGTCAAACATATCTTTATTTAAATTGATATTATTCTTGATTTTTTCAGTATTGACTACGGGAATTGAATAATAAACATAACTCCAATCAAAAATATCTTTTACTTGTTCTTCATAAACTTCTGTTTTTCCTTTTAGAGTTGCTTTATTTAGCTGAATTTTATTTGTCATTTGGTTTCTCTCAAAGCTGGACTTCCAATTGCTTAATATAGTTCTAAATTTTGCATTTTTAACATTCTCAAATTTTGCATTTTCATTGCTGTAAGTTACATCCGCTTCCTTGAAAGTATTGTCTTCATTTAGAATATAATAACCTCTATACAAACTTTTTTCACTATCTATTGGATCTAGAGTGATTCTACTAGAACTCTTGTCTGAAGTAGTTTCGTAACTAATATCAAATTCTTCACGATTAAAAGCAATTCTAATAATATTTGTAAGAAATTCTTGAAAACTGAACAAAGCAAAATCAATCTCTCTATTTTCAATTCCCACTTTTCTGATATTTTCAATTTGTATTTTATAATTCTTTTTAGGCATAGGTTTAGACCTTGTGTCAAATAAAGCTTGTTTTTCTAAAATTCCAGAAAAATCAACAATTTTGTAAAGTTTATTATTTTTTCTAATCACAGCCCTTAAAAAAAACTTCTCTTTATGTGGTTCAAGTGCATAATCTGTCAATACCGTTTTTAGCATTTGAGTGTAAAGTCCATCTTTGCTAATAATAACTTCGTCTAGTTCAAAAGTCAATGGCTTCATAAAAATTGTGTCGTTTGCTTTTAGAAAATTAAAATCAATTTCTAATGTTTCGTAGACAACGCTCTGTATTGAAATTTTGTTAGTTGTTTGTTCAAACTCAAAAACACCAAATTCATTACTAATTGAATAATTTTCAAGACCTTTTATAGTTGCATAAGAAATAGGTTTACCTTCTTCCTTGTCCCACAAAATATTAAAAGATGTTTCCTGTCCAAATATTAAATTTGAACTTGTAAGAAATATCAATAAATAAAATCTAACTATTAGTTGTTCTTTATTCATTCCGTATTGTTTTTTTCGCATTGCTACCAAC
>NZ_AUDE01000029.1 GCF_000425305.1 Psychroserpens burtonensis DSM 12212 | reverse complement strand
ATCATCTATATTATTAGTTGATACTGGATCTGTCTCATCGGCACTTACACTAGCGGTATTGCTAAAGTTTCCTGAGGCATCTATAGTTGCTGTTACGGTAATCGTAACATCGTTCGCTGCTCCTGATGCGATACTGCCTATAGTACAAGGGAATGTTGTACATCCTGCTCCTGTGACACCTGTAATTGTTAAGTTGCTTGGTACATCTGTCACTTCAACATTCGTTGCTGTGTCTGGACCTAAATTGGATACAACTAAGGTATAGGTTACTGTATCTCCTGTTGCATATGGACTACTATCTATTAAGGTCTTCGCGACTGAAACATCGGCTGATGGTGCAACTACATTTAATGTAGCACTATTTTGTATGATAAGACAATCATTATCACGATGAGTGATAACTAAGTTATACACATTACCATCTAATCCTGTTACGTTAGATATTGCGAGTGTAATTGTATTAGTTCCTGAATAAACACCTGTATCTGTTAAATCTACTCCATTCTCTTGCCATTGGTAGTCTATATCAACTGAAGAATCTGTTGCTGGACCTGGTGTCAATGTATAATCTGGAACACCTGCTGAAAATGTTGTTGTATTTACAGCTGTAGCAGATGTAATTGTAAATGTTGTACCATTACCCTCTGTAACTGTCTGGGTGATTAATGCTGTTGCGTCCACATTGACTTGAGTTGCGGTCGTTACATTAGAATTATTTCCTGTGTAAGCAGTCGCTGCTCCTGTTACTTGACCATTTCCATCAAAACCAGTACCATCTACTTGTCCTGTACCGTCATCTATATGCCCTGCTTCCACTACATCATTACATCCATCATTATCACTATCTGTGTCTAAATAATCTGGTATACCATCTCCATCCGTATCTCCGCCACAAAATGCTTGATAACTTACATTATCAATTTGTAACCTACCGGACCCAGCGTCTGTCGCCATTGTAATTCTAATGTATCGCGTTGAGCTTGTTACCGTATAGTTTTGTATTATTTCATTAGAAATATTTGAAAAATTAAAAGTTTCCAAATTATTATAAACTGTATTATCAAGTGATTGCTCTACACCCATAACATGTAAATTAACTGTTACAAGCGATTCTATTTCAATGATCACGTCAGGATCTACGATGACCCCTAAATCAATGATAAGTTGATCCGTTACGCTATCTATACTTCCATATATGTTATCCGATCCAATGGCAAAATTTTGGTTTAAAAGACCTGATGATGACGCATCAACAGAATCCGCATCAGAAGCTGGTGTAACCGTACACTCTGAAGTATCTAAAATACCATCATTATCATCATCAAGATCACACACATTATTAATCCCATCTGCATCTGGATCATTCGCTGTTGCTGTGCCTAAAATTGCACCATCGGTACAAGAGTTTATAACTGTTATAGTCACATTTGCAGTTTCACAAATTGTTGGAGCTATATCTAAACAGATCGTATACTCAACAGTATACGGTCCTGTTGCCGTTCCTATTGGAATATTAATTGTTCCGTCTGTACTAATTGAGACTCCCGTTAATCCTCCATCATTGGTAATACTTATATTATCTGAAATGTTGCTATCAGTAGCGTCTACACCATCTGCCGTATCAGTTCCATTGCCATTATTATTAAACACACTAGCAGTTGTTCCGCCTGATACTGAATCAATTGGTATTGCACTGAAATCATCATCCTCTGCGGAGATATCAAAACTACAAGAGACTGGAGCTGTGAAAATATTTGAATTGGTAAAGACACATGCTGAATCATCTGAGAATGTTGCTGTAATTGAAATAGCACTTCCATTCGCAGGCAATACAACATTATTAAAGGTATAAGGTGATATTAATCCTGAAACTGAAATAGAACCTGTTCCGTCTCCCGTTAATTCTAAGGTACCCGTGGGAGGTATATCTAAAAATTCTACTGTAATATCCGCAGTAAAAAAATCATCTGTTGAATTTAAAGATGTTCCATTATCATTACAAACCGATTCATTAGATGACACTATAGAATCGACCGAACACGTATTTACTCCACAGACATCAAAATTAACTATTGTTATACACTCAAAAGCAGTCGCAGTTGACCCTGTGAGCCCTCCTGTACTTCCATCAATAACATGTCCTGTAAAACAAATCGTTTTCGTATCTCTATTATATATCGTTGTAGCATGACCTCCTGTACTTACATAAACGGCGTCATCATCATCTATCGTATAGCCATCAGGAATCGCAGGATACTCAGTTGTGGCATCCGCTCCTTGACCAATAGCCCCTTGATTGTTTGAACCCCAAGTAAGCAGTATTCTTTTTGATGTTGGCGTAGCACCTTCGGTAATTGCACCAGCACTTGCCCATTGTTCAGAAGATTGATTAGATGACATTTGTAATACGTTTTCAATAGGGTTACCTAAAGAATCATCAATCGTCACCCAATTTAAAACAGCATTTGTGGTTTCATCTATTAATTTTTGAGACGTATTAAATCCGACTCCATACATTCTTCTATCTACCCCTAAAGCTAAAACACCGTGCTCATTGGACTCATCATTGTAAAACGCTGTAATATAAGTCGGAGTTGAAGGAGGTGCGGTCATTAAAGTAGCAAAATCGTAGTTTGCCGCAGCATTTCCATCTGCTAAATGCACATTATTTCCCCATACATATACATCGCCGTCATTTTGAATTGCATACAAAGCAACATCACTCCCTGAAACATGAAAAACATCTGTTATAGGCACTCCTGCTGATGTCTCAACTTGTTGCCATATTGCCGTATTTGTAGATGTATTTCCATTTACTCTTGATTCTACTGATGCAATCCAAACTTCTCCAGCAGATGTATTAATAGCTAGAACATTTGATGTCGCATATAAATCATTAACATCAGTCGCTAGAACACCCGCAGGTAATGCCATAGTATCAAATGTAGCCCCAGAAACGAAACTACTATTTACTACTTCATTAACCTGTCCCCAGGCATATAAGTTTGTTGTTGATAATAAAAAGGCTTGGCCTCCTGAATTTCCTGATACTGCATATTGCACAACAGTTCCAGTAAAAGTATATCCGTTCGCAGGAGAAATTTCTTGAATTACGTTTGCATTTCCTCCATCAAAATCCATGTCCTCACCCCAAGTAATTAATCCATCTGGAGTTTTCGCAATACTTTGGTGATACGATGTAATGATTATATCATCTTTAGGATTATAAGTACCATCTGCCTCGGGAACAGGGCATTGAGCAAACAAAAAAGTTTGACAAGTTATCATTACAAGCAATGCAAATGAAAACTTCTTTTTAAAAGAGAATCGAGTAAAGATTATCATATTATATTAAGGTAAAATTATTTATATCGTCTTAATTATTATCAACATAAATCAATAACACACAACGTGATAAATTCTACCAAAAAAAACCTTTAGAACAACAAAAACTCTAATCTAGAAAATCAGAGTGCAGGTGTGGGCTATGAATTGGGTCAATCACAAATATTGCTATTAATCTTAGTTCAAAAATAATACTTATTAATTAAAAGTATCAAATCTTATTAACATATTTTTAATCGATTAAACGCGTAGTTTAATCGATTAAACACGAATTTACACTATTATTTTAAATTGAAAGAGTTTTATATGAAATAAATTATGTAAGATTCTGGTTATAACAAACATACGGTAATAAAAAACTTACACCATATAACGTGAGACATTTGTCTTACGCAAACGTCACATACAATTCGATAAACGTAATAATTATATATTGGGTTTTAATTATAAATGGATTAATAAAAATTATATTTGTAATCACGAAAACAGATTATGAATTTTATTAAAGAAATCAACAGGCGCCGCACCTTCGGAATTATCTCTCACCCCGATGCTGGAAAGACCACCTTGACTGAAAAACTGCTACTTTTTGGCGGTGCAATTCAAGAAGCTGGTGCTGTAAAAAGCAACAAAATAAAGAAAGGTGCAACGAGTGATTTTATGGAAATTGAACGTCAGCGTGGAATCTCTGTAGCAACATCTGTGTTAGCATTTGAATATAATGGCATAAAAATTAATATTCTTGATACTCCTGGTCACAAGGATTTTGCTGAGGATACGTTTAGAACACTTACCGCTGTTGATAGTGTAATTGTAGTTATCGATGTGGCTAAAGGTGTTGAGGAACAGACCGAAAAACTTGTTGAAGTTTGTAGAATGCGAAACATCCCAATGATTGTTTTCATTAATAAAATGGACCGTGAAGGTAAAGATGCCTTTGACCTACTAGATGAAATTGAACAAAAACTAGGTTTACGTGTTGTTCCCCTAAGTTTTCCTATTGGCATGGGTTATGACTTTAAAGGAATTTATAATATCTGGGAAAAGAATCTCAACCTATTTAGTGGAGATAGCAGAAAAGATATTGAAGAAACCATCGAAATCAATGATTTAACATCCCCTGAACTTGATAAATTAATTGGTGAGAAAGCCGCACAAACGCTAAGAGATGAAATAGAATTGGTTGATGGTATTTATCCTCAATTTAATAAAGAGGAGTACTTGAATGGTGAATTACAACCTGTATTTTTTGGATCTGCTTTAAATAATTTTGGCGTACGCGAATTATTAGACTGTTTTGTTGAGATAGCTCCTAAACCAAGACCAAAAAATAGTGAACAACGTTTAGTAAGACCAGATGAAGATAAATTTACTGGATTTGTATTTAAAATTCATGCTAATATGGATCCTAATCACAGAAACAGGTTAGCCTTTATAAAAGTAGTCTCTGGAGAATTTAAAAGAAACACGCAGTATCTGCATGTTAGGCACAATAAAAAACTAAAATTCTCAAGTCCGAATGCTTTTTTTGCAGAAAAGAAAGAAATTGTGGACATCTCATATCCAGGAGATATTGTAGGATTGCAAGACACCGGAAACTTTAAAATTGGAGACACACTTACTGAAGGTGAAATTCTAAACTATAAAGGAGTTCCTAGTTTTTCCCCAGAACATTTTAGATACATCAATAATGCAGATCCATTAAAATCTAAACAATTAAATAAAGGTATCGATCAATTAATGGACGAAGGTGTTGCTCAATTATTTACATTAGAACTTAATGGAAGAAAGGTTATTGGAACCGTTGGAGCGCTACAGTATGAAGTAATTCAATACCGTTTAGAACATGAATATGGTGCAAAGTGCATTTATGAGAACCTTAATGTTTACAAAGCTAGTTGGATTGAAACCGATGACAAAAAGAGTGAAGAATACAATGAGTTCTTGAGAGTTAAGCAACGTTTTTTAGCCAAAGATAAACGAGGACAACTTGTTTTTTTAGCAGATTCGCCATTTTCATTGCAAATGACGCAACAGAAGTATAAGAATATAAAATTCCATTCTACATCAGAATTTGATTAATAATATAATACCGTTCATCTAATAATCATGATAAAATTTGTTTTTAATCGATGTTTTCATACATTTAAACGTTTAAAGAGTTTTATTAGCGCTTTTACTTTATAAATGAAAAAAGATTAAACCCCAAAATTGATCTACTTATGAAAACTACTCCCAATGTTTTCAGTAATAATGATATTACTGTTACCTACAACCCTTGTGAATGCATAAACGCTGAGCGTTGTGCTAAAGAACTTTCCAATGTATTTCGTCAAACTGTTATACCATGGATAGATTTAGAAGGTGCTTCAACAAAGAAAATCATCGAACAAGTGAAAAAATGTCCTTCTGGTGCATTACAATTTCACATCAATAAAGAAGTTGCTTAAATAGCATATTTCAATTGAAATAGTAAATTTATATTTACAATGTACTATTGATATTTTTGAATAAATTAAAACAAAGTCTTTTTAAGAGCGATTGACCAGGTGGTACAGTAATTCGTACTCAACAATTTTCATTTTGTCTTAAAGATGTATTTATAATACCAAATTTAAAAAAAACATGAATTTGATGTCTTGCAAAAATACTATATGATAAAACATAAATAAAAATCCCCTTGAATTCTTCAAAGGGATTTTTATTTAAGCTTGACCTGTTGGTCCAAAATTTAATGGAATTGGTGGTTGCTCGTAGTCTTTAATTTCACCGTGTGCCTTTTCAAATCGATTAACATTATCACCTAATGCTTTTAATAACCGTTTAGCATGTTGTGGTGTCAAGATGATTCTTGACTTCACTTTGCTTTTTGGAGTTCCTGGCATAATGCTCACAAAATCAACTACAAACTCCGAAACTGAATGATTTATTATAGCTAGATTGGAATACATGCCTTCTGCTATTTTTTCATCTAGCTCGATATTTATTCCTGGTTTCTTATTTTTATTTTCTTCTGCCATCGTAAAGTTATTTACGCTTCCAACTTGATTGGAAGTCTTATTATACATTTTAAATACCTACAAGATTTTTAAAGCTTTGCAGGAAATTCTTTATTAGATATTTCCGTAGAAAAAGGAAATATGAACCATTTTATTAAAAAAAGCCCTCTAGTAGTAATTACAAGAAGGCTTTTATTTTATTTAAAGAGATTTACCAAATAAATTTCTAATTCTCTAACGAGATCCCAACATTCGTTGGGATAAATACGTCTATTGTATTTCAGTTCACCTTCGGCTTATGACATCCAATGCTCATTTAATTATAATTCATCTCTTCTTTTGCTTTCATCATTTCATTGAATTCTGCTTTAGAACCTACTATGATGTTATCAAACTTTCTAACACCTGTTCCTGCTGGAATTCTATGACCAACGATTACATTTTCTTTCAATCCTTCAAGATCATCAATCTTACCATTTACAGCGGCTTCGTTGAGAACTTTTGTAGTCTCTTGGAACGATGCTGCAGATATAAATGATTTGGTCTGTAACGATGCTCTTGTAATACCTTGTAAAATTGGAGTTGCAGTTGCTGGTTGCGCTTCACGAGCAGTCACCAATGCTTTATCCTCTCTACGAAGTATTGAGTTTTCGTCTCTTAACTCTCTTGAAGTTAATACTTGACCCAATTTTAAAGTCTGAGAGTCTCCAACTTCTTCAACAACTTTCAATCCGAAAATTTTATCATTTTCTTCAATGAAATCTGCTTTGTGAACCAATTGATCTTCTAAGAAAATGGTATCACCAGAATCAATGATTCTTACTTTACGCATCATCTGTCTTACAACAACCTCAAAATGCTTATCATTAATTTTCACACCTTGTAAACGATATACTTCTTGTACTTCATTTACTAAATATTGTTGCACTGCAGCTGGGCCTTTGATATTTAAAATATCATTAGGAGTAATAGAACCATCAGATAAAGGCATACAAGCTTTTACGTAATCATTTTCTTGAACAAGAATTTGATTAGATAATTTTACTAAGTATTTCTTAACCTCACCAAGTTTAGACTCAATTATAATCTCACGGTTACCTCTTTTAATTTTTCCGAAGGACACAACACCGTCAATCGCACTTACTACAGCAGGATTAGAAGGGTTACGTGCTTCAAATAATTCTGTTACACGAGGTAAACCACCTGTAATATCACCAGCTTTAGACGACTTACGAGGAATCTTAACTAAGACTTTACCAATCTTAATTTTCTCTCCATCATCAATCATGATGTGTGCACCTACTGGTAAGTTGTACGAACGAATTGCTTCGCCTTTACCATCCTCAACAATAAGCGTAGGAATCAATTTCTTGTTTCTAGACTCTGAAATTACTTTCTCCTGGAATCCAGTCTGTTCATCAATTTCTACTTGGTAAGTAATACCCTGCTCGATATTTTCATACCTTACTTTACCAGCAAATTCTGAAATAATCACACCGTTATATGGATCCCATTCGCAAATTACAGCACCTGCTTTCACTTTATCACCTGGTTTAACATAGATGAAAGATCCGTAAGGGATATTGTTTGTACTTAATGTGATTCCTGTTTTAGCATCTACTAATCTTAATTCTGAAGTTCTAGATATCACAACATTTATATCTTTCCCTTCTTTATCAGTACTCTTAACAGTTTTAAGTTCGTCGATCTCTGCGATACCATCAAACTTAATTGTTAATTTATTTTCTTCGGAAATGTTACCCGCAACACCACCTACGTGGAATGTACGAAGTGTAAGCTGTGTACCAGGTTCACCAATTGATTGTGCAGCAACTACTCCAACAGCTTCTCCCCTTTGTACCATTTTACCTGTCGCTAAATTACGACCGTAACATTTTGAACAAATACCTTTTTTAGCCTCACAAGTTAATGCTGAACGTACTTCTACTGCATCCAAAGGAGATGCTTGAATACGTTTAGCTATATCGTCATGAATATGACCACCTGCTTCAACTAATAACTCTTCAGTAATTGGATCAAATACATCATTTAATGAAGTACGCCCTACAATTCTAGCCTCAAGAGTTTCTATTACTTCTTCATTCTTCTTTAATGGCTTAACTTCAATACCTCTTAATGTTCCACAATCTTCAGTATAGATGATAACATCTTGAGATACATCAACTAAACGACGTGTTAAGTAACCCGCATCGGCAGTTTTAAGTGCTGTATCGGCAAGACCTTTACGTGCACCGTGAGTAGAGATAAAGTAATCCAAAATTGAAAGACCTTCCTTAAAGTTAGAAAGAATTGGATTTTCAATAATTTCACCACCACCTGCGTTAGACTTCTTAGGTTTAGCCATTAATCCACGCATACCGGTTAACTGACGTATTTGTTCCTTAGATCCACGAGCTCCAGAATCAAGCATCATAAACACCGAGTTGAAACCTTGTTGATCTTCACGAATACGCTTCATAGACAATTCAGTCAATTCAGCATTTGTTGATGTCCAGATATCAATAACTTGGTTATAACGTTCGTTATTAGTAATTAAACCCATGTTATAGTTACTCTTAATACCATCAACTAAAGTGTTAGCCTTGTCAATCATACCTTGCTTTTCCGAAGGAATAATAATATCACCTAAACTAAATGATAAACCACCTTGGAATGCAAACTTATAACCTTGAGTCTTAATTTCATCTAAGAACGCAGCTGTTTCGGGTACACTTGTCTTTTTAAGAATACCATGAATAATTTCTCTTAATGATTTCTTAGTTAATACCTCATTAATGTAACCTGCTGCAGCTGGAACTTTTTCATTAAAAAGTACACGACCTACAGTTGTTTCTATAATTTGAGAAGTTAACTCTCCTACTTCATTAAAATCTTGAGTTCTTACTTTAATACCTGCATTCAATTCTACTTTCTTCTCGTTGTAAGCAATAATTACTTCCTTTGGAGAATAGAATGTTAAGCCTTCACCTATCACTTTATAATCATCTGTGGATATTCTGTGCTTAGTCATATAATAAAGACCAAGTACCATATCCTGTGATGGTACAGTTACAGGAGAACCATTTGCTGGATTTAAAATATTATGAGATGCCAACATTAATAATTGACACTCCAAAATAGCTTCAGGTCCCAATGGCAAGTGAACCGCCATCTGGTCACCATCAAAATCGGCATTAAATGCAGTACACACTAATGGGTGTAACTGAATTGCTTTCCCCTCAATTAATTTTGGTTGGAATGCTTGAATACCAAGTCTGTGTAATGTAGGTGCACGGTTTAGTAATACTGGATGCCCTTTAAGGACATTCTCTAAAATATCCCAAACAACAGGCTCTTTTCTATCTATAATTTTCTTTGCAGATTTTACAGTTTTTACAATACCTCTTTCTATTAGTTTTCTAATGACGAACGGTTTGTAAAGTTCTGCTGCCATATCTTTTGGCAAACCACATTCAAATAATTTTAATTCTGGTCCAACAACAATTACAGAACGCGCAGAATAATCAACACGCTTACCTAGTAAGTTTTGACGAAAACGTCCTTGCTTACCTTTAAGTGAATCTGATAATGATTTTAATGGCCTGTTAGAATCTGTTTTAACTGCAGAAGCTTTACGTGTGTTATCAAATAATGAATCTACAGATTCTTGTAACATACGTTTCTCGTTACGTAAGATAACTTCTGGAGCCTTGATTTCAACCAAACGCTTTAAACGGTTATTACGAATAATAACACGACGATAAAGATCATTTAAATCTGAAGTTGCAAAACGTCCACCATCTAAAGGCACTAAAGGTCTTAATTCTGGTGGGATAATTGGAATAGCCTTCATGATCATCCACTCTGGTCTATTCTCTCTATTTTTATTAGAATCTCTAAATGCTTCAACAACTTGTAAACGCTTTAACGCTTCAGTCTTACGTTGTTTAGAAGTTTCTGTATTTGCTTTGTGACGTAATTCAAATGATAATTCATTTAAGTCGATTCTTGATAATAAATCGATTAAACACTCAGCTCCCATTTTTGCAATAAACTTACTAGGATCTTTATCATCTAAATGTCTGTTTTCCTGAGGAATACCTTCCATTATGTTTAGATACTCTTCTTCTGTAAGGAAATCTAGCTTTTGTAAAGGCTCTCCCTCAACATTTTTGGCTTCACCTGGTTGAATAACCACATAACGTTCGTAATAGATAATCATATCTAAACGCTTAGATGGTAGACCAAGTAAGTAACCAATTTTATTTGGTAACGAACGGAAGTACCAGATATGAGCAACTGGCACAACAAGGTTGATGTGTCCTACTCTATCACGACGTACTTTCTTCTCTGTTACTTCAACACCACAACGGTCACAAACAATACCTTTATAACGTATTCTTTTATATTTACCACAAGCACATTCAAAATCCTTTACAGGGCCAAAAATACGCTCACAGAATAAACCATCACGTTCTGGTTTATGTGTTCGATAATTAATAGTTTCTGGTTTTAAAACTTCACCACGAGATGCTCCTAAAACAGACTCTGGAGATGCTAAACCAATAGAAATTTTGCTAAATTTCTGAATTGTATTCTTATCTTGTCTTCTTGCCATTTTTTATGGTACTAACAATTATTTAATTTATTTTTTAATTGGTTTTTTACGTTGAACAATTCGATAACTGTTCAACGTAAATCGAACATTTTCTTCGAAATTATTCCTCCAATCTAATATCTAATCCTAATCCCTTCAATTCGTGCATAAGTACGTTGAAAGATTCAGGTAGTCCTGGTTCTGGCATTGGCTCTCCCTTTACGATAGCCTCGTAAGTTTTAGCTCTACCAACAACATCATCAGATTTTACTGTTAAGATCTCACGCAATGTAGCTGACGCTCCATAAGCCTCAAGTGCCCAAACTTCCATCTCTCCAAAACGTTGACCACCAAATTGTGCTTTACCACCTAATGGCTGTTGCGTAATTAATGAGTACGGTCCAATTGAACGTGCGTGCATTTTGTCATCAATCATGTGACCTAACTTAATCATATAAATAACACCTACGGTTGCTGGTTGATCAAAACGATCTCCTGTTCCACCATCATATAAGTATGTATGACCAAATCTCGGCACACCTGCTTCATCTGTAAACTCGTTGATTTGATCTAATGTTGCACCATCAAAAATTGGAGTAGCATACGTACGTCCTAATTTTTGTCCAGCCCAACCAAGAACAGTTTCATAAATCTGACCGATGTTCATACGAGATGGTACACCTAACGGATTTAATACAATATCAACAGGTGTTCCATCTTCTAAGAATGGCATATCCTCTTGACGAACGATACGAGCAACAATACCTTTGTTACCGTGACGTCCTGCCATTTTATCACCGACTTTTAATTTACGTTTTTTAGCAACATAAACTTTAGCTAATTTGATAATACCTGCTGGTAACTCATCACCTACAGAAATTGTAAACTTTTCGCGTCGTAATGATCCTTGAAGATCATTTTCCTTAATCTTATAGTTGTGAATTAAATCTGCAACTAACGAATTTAAGTGATTGTCTGTAGTCCAAACTCCCGAAGTTAAATGCGCATAGTCATCAACTGAGTTTAACATCTTAAGCGTATATTTCTTTCCCTTCGGAATGATTTCTTCACTTAAGTCATTATAAATACCTTGAGCAGTTTTACCATTGACAAGTGCGAATAATTTTTCAACTAGAACGACTTGTAAATCATCAAACTTTTTGTAATAGACATTTTCTAATGCTTCAATATCCTCTTTATCTTTTGCTCTCTTACGTTTATCTTTAATTGCTCTTGAAAATAATTTTTTCTCAATAACAACCCCATGTAATGAAGGAGATGCTTTTAAAGATGCATCTTTTACATCACCGGCTTTATCACCAAAAATGGCACGTAATAACTTTTCTTCCGGTGTAGGATCAGATTCTCCCTTTGGTGTAATCTTACCAATAAGGATGTCACCTGGCTTAATCTCTGCACCAATTCTAATCATACCGTTTTCATCAAGGTCTTTAGTAGCCTCTTCTGAAACGTTAGGAATATCGTTAGTTAATTCTTCGTTACCTAATTTAGTATCTCTAACATCCAATGAATACTCATCAATATGAATAGATGTAAATATATCATCACGAACTACTTTTTCTGAAATTACAATTGCATCCTCAAAGTTATAACCCTTCCAAGGCATAAATGCCACTTTCATGTTACGACCTAATGCTAATTCTCCTTTTTCAGTAGCATAACCTTGACATAATACTTGACCTTTTTTAACCTTATCACCTTTCTCAACAATTGGCTTTAAGTTAATAGAGGTACCTTGGTTAGTTTTTCTAAACTTAACCAATGGATATGTTTTCGTATCACTTTCAAAACTTACCATTGCAGCTTCTTCAGAACGCTCGTACTTTATGGTAATTTCATTAGCATCGACATACTCAACAACTCCATTACCTTCAGCATTAATCAAGACTCTAGAATCTTGAGCGACTTGACGCTCTAATCCTGTTCCTACAATAGGTGCTTGGGGACGCAATAAAGGTACCGCTTGACGCATCATGTTAGACCCCATCAATGCACGATTGGCATCATCATGCTCTAAGAACGGAATCAACGACGCCGAGATAGATGCAATCTGGTTTGGTGCAACATCTGTATAGTTTACATTTATCGGATCAATAACTGGAAAATCACCTTCCTGACGCGCAATAATTTTGTCTTCAAGAATTTTTCCGTTTTCATCAACACGAATATTCGCCTGAGCGATTAACATGTCTTCCTCTTCTTCTGCACTTAAATAAACTGGTGCGTTCTTAATATCAACTACTCCATTTTCCGATTTTCTATAAGGTGTTTCAATGAATCCCATTGAATTAACTTTAGCATAAACAGATAGAGAAGATATCAATCCAATGTTTGGTCCCTCAGGAGTTTCAATTGGACAAAGTCTTCCGTAGTGCGTATAGTGAACATCACGAACCTCGAATCCTGCTCTTTCTCTAGACAAACCTCCAGGTCCTAAAGCCGATAGACGACGCTTGTGAGTAATCTCTGCCAATGGATTGGTTTGATCCATGAACTGAGACAATTGGTTTGTACCGAAAAAAGAATTAATAACTGAAGATAATGTCTTAGCATTAATTAAATCAATTGGTGTAAACACCTCGTTATCACGAACGTTCATACGTTCACGAATAGTTCGAGCCATACGCGCTAAACCAACACCAAACTGAGAAGATAATTGCTCACCAACTGTACGTACACGACGGTTAGATAAGTGATCAATGTCATCAATCTCTGCTTTAGAATTGATTAACTCAATTAAATATTTGATAATTGTTATGATATCTTCTTTGGTAAGCACTTGCTTATCCATACCGATATCTAACTGTAATTTTTTATTCATTCTATAACGACCTACTTCACCTAAAGAGTAACGTTGGTCTGAGAAGAATAATTTGTCAATAATACCACGTGCTGTTTCCTCATCTGGCGGCTCAGCATTACGTAGTTGACGATAAATATGTTCAACTGCTTCTTTTTCAGAATTTGTTGGATCTTTTTGTAATGTATTATGAATAATAGCATAATCTCCTTGTTGAGATGTTTCCTTGTGTAATAAAATTGTTTTTACACCTGCTTCAAGAATTTCTTCAATATTATCCTTATCTATAACGGTATCACGGTCTAATACAATTTCGTTACGTTCGATAGAGACCACTTCTCCTGTATCTTCATCAACGAAATCTTCATGCCATGTATTCAATACACGAGCGGCTAGTTTGCGATCAATAACTTTTTTTAGTCCAGATTTAGACACTTTAACTTCTTCTGCAAGATCAAAAATCTCTAATATATCTTTATCACGTTCAAAACCTATAGCTCTAAATAATGTTGTGACTGGTAACTTTTTCTTTCTATCAATGTAAGCATACATTACCTGATTAATATCAGTAGCAAATTCTATCCAAGAACCTTTGAAAGGAATAACTCTAGCAGAGTACAACTTAGTACCATTTGCGTGAAATGATTGACTAAAGAATACACCTGGAGACCTATGTAATTGAGAAACAACCACGCGCTCTGCACCGTTGATACAAAACGTACCACTTGGTGTCATATAAGGTATAGTCCCTAAGTAAACATCTTGAACAATTGTCTCAAAATCCTCATGCTCAGGATCTGTACAATACAACTTTAGACGTGCTTTTAAAGGCACACTGTATGTAAGCCCTCTTTCTATACATTCTTCAATTGAATATCTAGGTGGATCAATAAAATAATCCAAAAATTCTAGAACGAATTGATTACGTGTATCCGTAATTGGAAAGTTTTCCATGAAGGTATTATACAACCCTTCATTTCCTCTTTGCTCTGATTTTGTCTCTAACTGGAAAAAATCCTGGAAGGATTTAATTTGAATATCCAAGAAATCTGGATACTCAGTTCTGTTTACTATGGAAGAGAAATTTAATCTTTCAGCTGTATTTGCTAACATCGATGAACGCTTTTTTGATTAAAAAATTAACTAGTTTATTTATGTGCTTTTTTAATACACAAAAGGGTTTAGGTCATTTCGACTATATCGAAAGACCTAAACCGTAATTTGTAGGTTTGCTAAGTTTACTTAACCTCAACCTCTGCTCCTGCTTCTTCTAACTGAGCTCTTAAAGCTTCAGCTTCGTCTTTAGCAACACCTTCTTTGATTGCACTTGGTGCATCATCAACTAAACCTTTAGCTTCTTTTAATCCTAAACCAGTTAATTCTTTAACTAACTTTACAACTGCTAATTTAGAACCACCTGCGGCCTTAAGGATTACATCAAATTCAGTTTGCTCTTCTACTGCATCCGCAGCTCCAGGACCTGCTTGCATAACTGCTGCAGCTGCTGCTGGTTCGATACCGTACTCGTCTTTTAATATTGTAGCTAATTCATTAACTTCTTTTACTGTTAAGTTAACTAATTGCTCTGCGAAATCTTTTAAATCTGCCATTTTTCTACCGTTTTAATAATTTTAATAAAATATAATTTGTTTAAGTGCGTACTTGCTTAATTATCCTTCTCTTTCAGATAATGTTTTGATAATACCTGCTAATGTTCCACCACCTGATTTAAGTGCTGCAATAACATTCTTAGCTGGTGATTGTAACAATCCAATGATATCTCCAATCAATTCTTCTTTAGACTTGATATCTACTAACATGTCTAATTGATCATCGCCAATGTAAACAGCTTCTTCAATAAAAGCACCTTTAAGCAAAGGCTTATCAGATTTTTTACGGAAGTTCTTAATTACTTTAGCTGGAGCATTACCAGTTTCAGAATACATTACTGAAGTATTACCTTTTAAAACCGTTGGAAGTTCTCCGAAATCTCTATCAGAAGCCTCCATCGCTTTAATTAATAATGTATTTTTTACTACGCTTAATTGTACGTTTGCTTTGTAACAAGCACGACGTAAGTCTGAAGTATTACCTGCGTTTAATCCTGAGATATCCGCTAAATAAATATTTGCATTATCTGCTAATTGAGCAGTTAACTCTTCAATTACTTGTGATTTTTCTTCTCTTGTCATAATAATAAAGATTTAACTACTTATGCGAATTTAACATCAATTGCTATACTAGGACTCATTGTACTAGACATGAAAACACTTTTCATGTAGACACCTTTTGAAGCAGTTGGTTTCAATTTATTCAAAGTGGTTAACAATTCCATAGCATTCTCCTCTAATTTATCAGCACTAAATGATGCTTTTCCTATTGGAGCATGTACAATTCCTGTTTTATCAACTTTGAAATCAATTTTACCAGCCTTAACCTCAGCTACTGCTTTCGCAACATCCATAGTAACTGTTCCTGTCTTTGGATTTGGCATTAGCCCTCTTGGACCTAATACTCTACCTAATGGACCTAGTTTTCCCATGATAGCCGGCATAGTAACAATAACGTCAACATCTGTCCAACCATTTTTGATTTTTTCTAGGTACTCATCTAATCCTACGTAGTCAGCTCCTGCTGCTCTAGCTTCCTCTTCTTTATCTGGAGTAACTAATGCAAGGACTTTCATATCTTTACCTGTTCCATGTGGAAGAGAAACAACTCCTCTCACCATCTGATTAGCTTTACGTGGGTCTACTCCAAGTCGTACTGCTAAATCTACAGAGGCGTCAAATTTTGTATACGTGATCTCTTTTAATAGAACTGTAGCTTCCTTGACAGAATATAATTTATTCTTCTCAACTTTAGCTCTAGACTCTTTTTGTTTTTTTGTAATTGCCATTTCAAAAATTTTTAGTTAGGTGACTCACCACCTTTAACTGTGATTCCCATTGATCTTGCAGTTCCTGCAACCATCTTCATTGCAGATCCAATATTAAATGCATTTAAATCTTGCATTTTATCTTCTGCTATAGCTTTCACTTGGTCCCAAGTTACTTTCGCTACTTTCTTTCTGTTCGGTTCACCAGATCCTTTTTTTACTTTGGCCGCTTCCATTAATTGTACCGCAGCTGGAGGAGTTTTGATAACAAAGTCGAAAGACTTGTCTTTGTAAACTGAAATTACAACAGGAAGAACTTTACCAGGCTTGTCCTGAGTTCTAGCGTTGAATTGCTTACAAAATTCCATAATATTAACTCCAGCAGCTCCTAAAGCGGGTCCAACCGGTGGCGACGGATTCGCAGCACCTCCCCGAACTTGTAATTTAACTACTTTACCTAATTCTTTTGCCATTTTGAAAATTTTAATTTTGTACATCTTTATTGTGGAAGCAAAAAAGAAATACTTTCTATGTGTGTAACGATTATTATACTTTATCTACTTGCATATAACTTAATTCTAACGGTGTTTTTCTTCCGAAAATTTTCACCATTACCTCAAGTTTACGCTTTTCTTCATTTATCTTTTCAACAGTACCGTCAAACCCATTAAATGGACCATCAATTACCTTAACTGTCTCTCCAATAGTATAAGGTATTGCCATATTGGAATCTGCTTCAACAGATAACTCATCTACCTTACCTAGCATTCTATTAACCTCACTTTGTCTAAGTGGCACTGGATCTCCTCCTTTAGTCTCCCCTAAAAAACCAATTACATTCGTAATGGATTTAATAATATGTGGAACTTCTCCGCTTAAGTTAGCCTGAATCATAATATAACCCGGAAAATAAACACGTTCTTTATTTATTTTCTTACCATTACGAATTTGGATAACTTTTTCTGTTGGAACTAAAACTTGATCAACAAAATCCTCTAAGCCTAATCTAGAAATTTCATTTTCTATATAAGCCTTGATTTTGTTTTCCTGACCACTTACAGCTCTAACAACATACCACTTTTTATTTACGCTAGTCTCAGACATACTCTCTGTTATATTATTAGTTATATTAAATTAAAGTATGCCTTAATAACTTTACTAAAAACAGTATCAACTCCCCAAATAGCTAAAGAGAAAATGATTGAGAATACAGCTACTAACACAGTTAAACTTTGAGCTTCAGACCATGTTGGCCATGATACGTTATTTTTTAACTCGCCAAAAGATTCTTTTATATAATTTACAATTCCTGCCATCTGATTTCTTGTTTGCACGGGTTGAGAGACTCGAACTCCCGACACCTGGTTTTGGAGACCAGTGCTCTACCAACTGAGCTAAACCCGTAAATATTAATCAAGGCATCTTGCAAAAACAAGACACCTTAATTACTATTTATTTAATAAATATTTAGTCTAAAATTTCAGTAACCTGACCTGCTCCTACTGTTCTACCACCTTCTCTAATTGCGAAACGTAAACCGACGTTCATTGCAATTGCTTGAATTAGATCAACAGTAATTGTAAGGTTATCTCCAGGCATTACCATTTCAACTCCGTCAGGAAGCATAATATTTCCAGTTACATCAGTTGTACGAACGTAGAACTGTGGACGATAGTTATTATGGAATGGAGTGTGACGTCCACCTTCTTCTTTCTTAAGTACATAAACCTCAGCTTTGAATTTAGCGTGTGGAGTAACAGATCCTGGCTTAGTAATAACCATACCTCTTGAGATTTGACTCTTCTCAATACCTCTTAATAAGATACCAGCATTATCTCCAGCCTCACCCCTATTAAGGATTTGACGGAACATTTCAATACCAGTAATAGTAGATGTTAATTTCTCAGCACCCATACCAATAATCTCAACTGGATCACCTGTATTACCTACTCCAGTTTCAATACGTCCTGTAGCAACAGTTCCACGACCTGTAATTGAAAACACATCCTCAATTGGCATTAAGAATGGCTTATCCATATCACGTACCGGCTCTTCAATCCAAGAATCAACAGATTCCATTAATTCCAATACTGAATCTACCCATTTTTGTTCACCGTTAAGTGCACCTAAAGCAGAACCTGCAATTACAGGTCCATTATCACCATCATATTCATAGAATGATAATAACTCTCTAATTTCCATTTCCACTAATTCTAATAACTCTTCATCATCCACCATATCCACTTTATTCATGAATACAACCATACGAGGAATACCTACCTGACGACCAAGTAAGATGTGCTCGCGCGTTTGTGGCATAGGACCATCAGTTGCAGCAACAACTAAAATAGCACCATCCATTTGAGCAGCACCAGTAACCATGTTCTTTACGTAATCGGCGTGACCTGGACAGTCAACGTGAGCGTAATGACGATTTGCTGTTGCATATTCAACATGTGAAGTATTAATTGTTATACCTCTTTCTTTTTCTTCTGGAGCGTTATCAATCTGATCGAATGATCTTGCTTCTGAAAAACCTGCATCAGCTAATACTTTAGTAATAGCAGCAGTTAAAGTTGTTTTACCGTGATCTACGTGTCCAATAGTACCTATGTTAAGGTGTGGTTTTGAACGATCGAAAGTTGCCTTTGCCATGTTTAATTTATTTAATCTTATTTATATTAGTATTCAATTTAATTCTTTATTAAAAAAAAAGAGCCAATGACGAGAATTGAACTCGTGACCTCTTCCTTACCAAGGAAACGCTCTACCCCTGAGCTACACCGGCTTTAAATTTGGTAAGCTAAACAGAAACGTTTACTTAAAACTAAATCAACAAAAAGCTAACTTAGTTAGAGCGAGAGACCAGGTTCGAACTGGCGACATTCAGCTTGGAAGGCTGACGCTCTACCAACTGAGCTACTCTCGCATTTTTTAACTGTTTTACGAATTAAAGGTTTCAATATTTCAAATGATCCGGATTTGCTAAGTTCATACTAAACACAAACTTGAATTAAACCTCCTTCAAATTATTTTCTTAATATGAATTACCTCGCTTTACTCGGTAATCTTGGATTGGTGACCCAATCCAAAGAATTCTAAAACGTAGTTTTACAAAAGCAAGCTTTTGGCAACTTCTTATTTAAAATTCTTTGTGGGGAGAGCAGGATTCGAACCTGCGAAGACGTAGTCAGCAGATTTACAGTCTGCCCTCGTTGGCCGCTTGAGTATCTCCCCAATTTTAAAGAACTTTTGCTAAAAACAACTTTCGTTTTTCTTAGACTTTTTAAGAGCCGATGGAGGGACTCGAACCCACGACCTGCTGATTACAAATCAGCTGCTCTAGCCAGCTGAGCTACATCGGCTTTTATATAACTTTTAGGCTATAAAAAAAGTCCGCTATTTCTAACGGACTGCAAATGTAAAGATTTATTTATTTATTCAAAACATTTTTTCAAAAAAATTATCACATATGTGTTCTTAATTTTTCTTTTCTACGTTTTAACTGCCTTTCTAACGATGAAACTGCCATATCTGCCCCTTCTTCAAATGTTTTACATTGTTTTTTTACAATAAAACTATCTCCAGGTACTTCTACGCGCGCCTCAAAAATTTTATTTTCCTTATCACTAGTGTTTTCAACTTTCAAAAACACATCAGATTGTATGACCTTGTCATAAAACATATCTAATTTATCCATACGATTTTGAATAAAGTCAATTAGCTTTTTATCTGCATTAAAATTTACAGCTTGAGTGTTTACCTTCATATTCGATTTTTTATAGGTTAGACAATATTATTTTTTACTTCTTGGATGTGTATTTGTGTACACTTTTTTCAGTTCTGCTATACTACTATGTGTATAGATTTGAGTTGCTGCTAAACTTGAGTGTCCGAGAAGTTCTTTTACAGCGTTTAAATTTGCACCTTGATTAAGTAAGTGAGTCGCAAATGAGTGCCTCAATATATGTGGACTTCTTTTTACTTTAGTAGATACCTTACTAAAGTAGTCATTTATAATTCTGTAAACAAGAGTTTCATAAATTTTAACCCCTTTTTTAGTTAAAAACAAACAAGAATCATCTACAATAATTTCTAAGTCATTTCTTTGCCCTAAATAGGTCTCTATTGTTTTTATAACAGAATCTAACAAAGGGATTAGTCTTTCTTTATTTCGCTTACCCAAAACTTTCAATGTTCTATTGGACATATCAACATCAGAAAGCCTGAGCTGCACTAGTTCTATTCTACGTATTCCAGTTGCATAAAACAATTCAATAATCAAACGGTTTCTTAAGCCTTCAAAATCTGTTACCGAATTAAGTTCATCTAAAACTTGGTGCAATTCCCCTTCCGAAAATGGCACTTGAATTTTCTTGCTGACTTTTAAAGCTTTATGCTTATTCAAAGGGTTTACCGTAATCGTATTAATTTTTAGAAGAAATTTATAATAGGTATTGAGAGAAGATGATTTTCTGTTGATGCTTCGGTTGGAGATACCACTTTCAACGAGACTTACAATCCAATTTCTTATTTGCTGGTAATTCACATCATCTATAGTGTTCTCTTGAAATTCTAAAACTATAAATTTTTGAAATGCCTGTAAATCAAACAAGTACGCCTTTAGCGTTAGTGGTGAATAGTTTTTCTCTAGCAAGAGGTAATCTGAGAATGCTTTAAAAGACATGTGATATAATTTCAGAAGTAAGATTTTATTTATTACTTGAGTTTAGTGTAAATTGAAAAGTACAACCTTTTTCAATAGCGACTTGAGTATCGAACAAAAAAAATCCTACTTGAATAAGCAGGATTAATATTTAAGAAAAGCAATACTTATAAGGCTTCTTGATCTCTAAGATCTTGAGCATATTGAGCTTTTTTAACTTGCGCTCTAAGTGCTATAGACCGTTTTGTAAATTGTTTACGTTCTTGCAACTGGCTTTTAACCGTCGTCTTCACAAACTTACGCTTGTAACGTTTTAACGCTCTATCTATATTCTCTCCTGATTGTATTGGAATTATTAACATAGTCCTTAACCTCCTCTCTTTTAGATTTTTTAAGGCCGCAAATATAAAAAGTAATTTACAATGTTCAACTTCTTTTTTTAAAGATTTAATCTAGTCTATAAATAAAGAAGCCCTTTTGCTCAAATCCTGAATCAATTTCTCATCTTCTTCACTTTCTAATAGCACATTGTAATTCTTCCAAAATGCTTTATCATATGGCTTGGAGGAAAAGATATCCATATCCCATTCACCATCAAGTTTCATTTTAATAACGTCTTTATCTAATATAATTTCAGAAAAAAGAATCTCTTGAACTGTGTAATAATAGCGTTCTTCCTTATTATAACGTTCCTTTTCTTCGTCACTTACTTTTTGATCTGTTTTAAAACCAACATTGACGAGTTTTGGCGTTTCGTAATAGATATAATTGGGATACATCTTATCTTGGTATTCTATGTAAGTCATCACTAATTTATGATTTACCTGAGTATCAAATAAACGTTTACTTCTTACCTTTTGTGCTTGAGAAGCTGCCACGAGTTCATACTCTATCTTTTTAATTGCATAATTATCATAATACACGTATAACCAACCTTTAGCCTCATATCCTGCGTTAAAAATGCCTTTAGTCTCTAAGTCTACTAATTTTGTGCTTTCTGAAATTTTAATTTTATAAATCTTTCTATCATTATCAACTAATATGGTGTCTAAATCAAAATGGTGTTTTTCTAAAATGTCCTCACCAAAAAGCGCCTTAGCATCTATTGAATTTCTTAGCAAGTTTAATTTTCCTTGAAATATATTTTGGAGTCCGTTAACTCTAGTATCATTCCACTTTATAGCTTTCTCTAATTGCGCTGTTGATAATTGACTACGTTTTACATCTTTAACCTTTAGTCTACTGCGCTTTGCATTCTGGTTATTATAAGCCACATAATTAAAAATACTATCTATATCTCTAAGGTCATAACTCTTTCTAACCTGATCGACATTGATTTTTAAATAGTCACTCGAGTTGGCTGCAAATCCAGAATCATAGACGGTTATCGCACTTTCTATAAGCCATTTAAACTCGACTTTGTTTCGTTCTTTATGGCGTAAAAACCCTTTTTGGATATACGCAGAATCTGGCAAATTAATAGCTAACTTCTCAATAGCTTTGAGCACAATATCATTTCCTGTTTTAGGACGTATTTCTGCAATTAGAATAATCTCATCAAGTGAAGCCACATCTTCTTCTAGATAAATATCTAAACTGTTGTCAAATTCTATTACAGGAATCTTATAACTTTTATAACCAATAGAGGAAATGACTAAAGTATCTTTTGCAAATTCTTGAGGAATTTGTAATATAAACTTACCATCAGAATTACTTACCGTACCAATTGTTGTGTTCTTAACATAGATGCTAGCGCTCTCTATTGGCGCAAGCATTGAGAAATCGAGAATTCTATTTTTGACTTCAATTTGTGCTGCCGCACCAAATGATAAAAGCAATATCGTTACCGCTAAACCATTTTTGATGTATTTCATTACCATACTAAGTGTTCTTTTATTTTACGAGGGAACAGTTTGGTTGTTATTTTTCCGAAGAAAAAAATTAGGTCGCAGGCTTATAATCTTTGTTATCTAATACCATCTTCGCTATTATTTCACGTAAAATTTCTGATGTTCCACCACCAATCGGTCCCAGTCTACTATCACGAGCCAATCTTGCAAGAGGATACTCCTCCATATAACCATAACCTCCTAAAAACTGAAGACACTGGTAAATTACCTCGTCTGACATTTTTGTTGAACGCAATTTAGAAATCGTAGCTTCTTTAACCACATATTCACCATTATTAAGACGATCTGCGATAGCATAATTGAATTCTTTACACATCAACATGTCTGCGTAGCAATCTGCAAACGTATGTCTTAAGGCTTGGAATTTATCGATAGTTCTCCCAAACGCTTGACGTTCACTCATGTATTTTTGAGCGTAATCTAAAGCAAATTCTGCACGAGCGTGCGCATTGATCCCCATGATTAATCGCTCTAAAGCGAAATGTTGCATGATGTAAGGGAAGCCCTTATTTTCCTCACCCATTAAGTTAGACGCAGGAATGATTACATTATCAAATGCAATCTCACCAGTATCTGAAGCTCTCCAACCTAATTTATCAAGTTTTGTAGCAGAAACTCCAGGTGTCTCGCGATCCATTACAAATATGCTAATCCCTTTATTACCAAGCTCAGGATTTGTTTTTGCACAAACCACTAGATAATCACTGTACACTCCATTTGTAATAAATGTCTTTGAACCATTAATCACATATGTATCTCCTTTTTTAACTGCAGTTGTTCTCATTCCTGCAACGTCACTACCACCAAATGGTTCTGTAATACAGAGACAACCTATTTTATCTCCAGTGATACTTGGTGCTAAATATTTTTGTTTGATAGCATCATCACCTTCTTTATTAAGGTGAGTCATTGCTAAATAGGCATGTGCCCAAATTGCAGCTGCGAATCCACCAGAATTCACTTTCTGTAATTCCTCAAGTAAGATAACTGTGTAAAATAAATCGAGATCCATTCCTCCATATTCCTCAGGATATGCGATTCCAAAGAAACCCATTTCACCAAATTTCTTCCAAATGAAACGTTCTATGTGACCAGTTTTTTCCCATTTTTCAATATGGGGAACAACTTCCTTCTGCAGAAAATCTTTTAAACTTTGTCTAAATAATTCGTGTTCTTCAGTGAAATATCTACTACTCATAAATTATTAATTTTTTATATCTAATCGATTGTCAAATATAACCTAATTATCTCACTTTTTTTAATAGGAAAACCTTTAACTTTTGTTAATTCGTCCAAGGTCTTGAAACCCTCTCTAAGTGTTCTTTGCTCTATGATATTATGGGCAATCTCGTAATCAATATACTTTATAGTTACCAATTGATCGAGGGTCGCCTTATTTATATTGATTTTTACAATTGGTTTTGCTGTTTTAACTGTAAACTCATTTAATGCACGTTCAATAACTTCTGGTGATAAGCCATACACTTCTTGAAGCTGAACATCTGCAACAAAATCTCCATATTTTTTTCTATAGGCAACGATGCGTTCTGATAGTTTTTCACCTATGCCATAAATACGTTTGAGTTCCGCTGCACTTGCTGTATTTAAATCTTGTTTTTGAGCAAAGGTTTTAGGTATAGCACTATTTGAATAATTATTGATGTAGTTCGCTTTAGTTTTAGGGTTAGTCACCCAGTCTGGAAATTTAAAGTAAGGCGATATTTCAGCTAAAAGGGAATCTGATATTTTGGTTACCTTCTGAAAGTCTTTCGAAGAATTGACCCATTTATTGGTCTCTCTAAATGCATGAAGTCGATCAATTTCTTCATTAGACATTCCGAGTGAATAGCCTTTAAAATCGGTAATATAATTTGGATTAAAAGGAAATATCACTGGTTTTGAAGCCTCTAATCTCTCTAAACGTAGAGAATCTATCTCTGCTTGAAATTTAAAAATGTCTTGCGTACCAGTATCAAACTCTTCCGAAGAAAAATCAATAAAATAATAGGCGCATTGCCCTACGAATATAATGAGTAATAACAAAAAAATCCCACTCCTCTGTTTTTTAGTAAACGTGAAATGGGATTTCATTTATTGTGATTTAAATGTTACATATGCTTTTTTAAATCTTCTGCACCATCATTCAAAGCGTCCTGTTTGACATTAATTGCCTTGTAATATTTCTTAAGCTCTATACGAATTATTGGAGATAATATAACAACTCCAATAATGTTTGGTACCACCATAGCAAAAATCATGGCGTCAGAGAAATTTATTACGGCTCCTAAACTAATTGAAGCACCAACAACTACAAAGAATAAAAATAATATTTTATAAATTAAATCAGTTATTTTTCCTTTACCAAATAAAAACACCCATCCTTGCATTCCGTAATAAGACCAAGAAATCATGGTTGAAAAAGCAAATAGTATAACAGCTATTGTTAGCACGATTGAGAAATGAGGTATCACACTATCAAAAGCTACTGCAGTAATTTCTACACCTTGTTTAATTTCTACCCCATATTCCATAAAACCTCCATCGAAATTTGTAATTACAATAACTAAAGCAGTCATGGTACAAATAACAACCGTATCTATAAAAGGTTCAAGTAATGCAACGATGCCCTCACTTGCAGGATATTTAGTACGTACAGCTGAATGCGCAATAGCAGCAGAACCAACACCAGCTTCGTTAGAGAAAGCGCCTCTACGAATACCTTGTATCATAACTCCAACAAGGCCACCAGCAATGCCTAAGCCAGAGAAAGCCCCTTCATAAATTAACCCGAAAGCATCGTCAATTAAACGCCAATTAGCTACTAAAATAACTAAAGCAGCAAGCACATAAACTCCAGCCATAAAGGGCACTACCTTTTCGGTTACTTTAGCGATTCTTTTAATACCTCCAATAATAACAATTGCTACAAGAACAGCCATTACAATTCCGAAGTATAAACCCGCATTTGAACCTTCTAAGTTAAATAGTTTCACAAATTGTGCAGCTGCTTGATTGGCTTGAAACATGTTTCCACCACCAAAGGATCCACCAATAACAAAAATGGCAAAAAACACAGCTAACACTTTTCCTAAACCACCCATTCCTTTAGATTTCAAACCTTTAGACAGATAATACATTGGCCCACCATAGACGGTTCCATCTTCTCCAACATCTCGATATTTAACTCCTAAGGTACATTCGGCAAACTTAGAAGCCATACCTAAAAGTCCAGCTACTATCATCCAAAAAGTAGCTCCTGGTCCTCCAATTGACAAAGCAACAGCTACGCCTGCAATATTACCAAGTCCAACAGTTGCAGATAAGGCAGCTGTAAGGGCTTGAAAGTGGCTTACTTCGCCCTCTACACTATCGTCTCGAATGGTTTCAAAAATATCTTCACCTTCGTTAGATGTTTGATCTCCATATAAAGTATCTGCACCATGTTTTTCAATATCTTCATATTTACCACGAACCACTCTTAAAGCTAATCTAAAACCGGTAAAATTGATAAATTTAAAATAAAGTGTAAAGAATAAAGCACCTCCTACAAGTACAATTAACACCCATGGAATTCTATAGGTATCCGAAAACGGAATTTCGTAAAAAATAGCATCTACAAACCAGCCTGTGTAGTCTTGAAATACGCGATCTATTGTCTCTGAAGTTGATTCCTGAGCAAACGTAAAGTAGGATTTATAAAGTTTCATTATTATTTATTAATTATGGAAAGGTGTTGAACTGAAATCATTCTTTTTTATCATGAGCAATAGCTGTTAAATATCTCTTTATTTCCTGTCTCACTTTTGGTGCTAAGATTAATAATCCGATAATATTAGGGAATACCATAGCGAATATCATAGCGTCAGAAAAATCGATAACAGAGCCTAAACTAGAAGAAGCTCCAACAACAACCATTATTAAAAACAATGCTTTAAATACGATATCAGCAACCTTACCTCTTCCAAATAAATAAGTCCAACCTTGTAATCCGTAATAGGACCAGGATAACATACTTGAAAAGGCAAATAAAATAACTGCAATCGTTAATACTATTGAAAAATTTGGTATTGCTGTCTCAAATGCTAATGAAGTTAAATCTACACCTCCAATACGCTCTCCGTTAGAATTTAATAATACTTCTTTATTAACAACATCACCATAAGCGAATAAGCTATTCTTTAAATTCACTATTATAATCACTAACGCAGTCATGGTACAAATAACAACTGTATCAATAAAAGGACCAATAGATGCTACAATACCTTCACTTGCCGGGAATCGTGTTTTCACAGCAGCATGGGCAATAGATGCTGATCCAACTCCCGCTTCGTTAGAAAAAGCTGCTCGTTGAAACCCAACAATCATAACCCCAATAATACCTCCTAAAGCCGAATTTGCATTAAAGGCACCATCCCAAATTTCTGAAATAGCAGCAGGAATTATTGACACATTCATAAATATAATAACGAGTGAAGCTCCTACAAAAATGATAGCCATAAAAGGAACTACTTTTTCTGTTACTTTACCAATCCTTTTTATACCGCCAATAATAACTAACCCAACTAAAATTGCCAAAACTACTCCAAACCAAAAACCTGCAGAACCCGAAGTTGTATTTGCTAAAATTTTAAATTGTGCTGCAGCTTGATTTGCCTGAAACATATTTCCCCCACCAAAGGAGCCACCAACAACCATTATAGCAAAAAACACAGCTAATACTTTACCTAAACCGCCAAGTCCTTTCTCTTTAAGTCCTTTTGTTAAATAATACATTGGACCACCATAAATTTTTCCATCTTCACCTACTTCACGATACTTAACACCTAAAGTAGCTTCAACTAATTTTGACGACATACCTAACAATCCAGCAAGAATCATCCAAATAGTTGCTCCCGGACCTCCTACTGCAATTGCAACAGATACACCCGCAATGTTACCTAAACCAACTGTTGCTGACAAGGCAGCTGTTAGAGCCTGAAAATGTGTAACTTCTCCAATAACACCTTCTTTTTGTATAGTTTCAAAAGAATCTCCATCATCATTTGGTGTTGAATCCCCAGCAACTGTTTCGGCAACGTGATGATCAATTTCATCATATTTTCCGCGAGTTGCTCTAATGGCAACACCCATTAATCTAAAGTTTGCAAACCTATTATAAATTGTAAAATATAGCGCACCTAATAATAAAATTATTATAACAATTGGAACATCCCTACCAACGATACTTATTGGATAAAAAACAACAGAAGACACCACGTCTGAAATTGGTTTAAACCAAGTTTCTATTTTTTCGTCAAATCCCATTCCCTGGGCTTCTTGAGAAAACGTTATAATTGGTAATACGAGAGTAAAAAATGAAAGAAGATATTTCTTCATTGTATATAATTTAATTAGTTAGTTATTTTATAAGTTGACAATATCCTAAAAAATTTCGACTTTTTAAAGCATTGGTTGATAAAATGAAACCTGATTTAATTGATATCGTATAAGGAATTAAGCTTCTGAATTTGTTCAGGTCTTCCCAATACAATTATTTTTGAATTTGGTGCTAATTCTAAATCAGCTTCAGGATTAACAATGTATTCGCCGTTACTACCCTTATAACCAATAACATTACATCCTGTTTTTCTACGAAGATCTAAGTCCCTGATAGTTTTAGCATTTGTAGCATCATACAATTTCTCAATTGGAATTTGTTCAATATTGATATTCGATTTCCCTACGATAGACAGATTATCAATAAACTCAATTAAATCTGGAACAACAACTAAGGAAGCCATATGGTCCCCTCCTATTCTGTCTGGCAAAATAACATTGTTAGCTCCTGCTAATTTTAATTTCTGATAAGACGTTTCTTGAGAGGCGCGACTTATAATATTTAATTTACTATTTATTTGTCTTGCCGAAAGTACTACAAACAAATTATCTGCGTCATTTGGTAGTGCAGAAATAAGAGTACTCGCACGCTCAATACCTGCTTGCAAAAGAACTTCATCCTCATTTGCATTTCCCAAAACAAAAGGTACCATTTCGTTTTGAAATTTCTCCATACGCTCTTTGTTTTTTTCTATCACAACGAAAGATTTGTTATAAGCTAACAGTTTTTCTGAAGCCTGCCTTCCATTTCTTCCGTAGCCACAAATAATGATATGACCTTTAAAACCGTCTATTTTCTTTTGCATCTTTCTTTGCTTTAGTTCTTCAAAATTATTTTTGCTTAAAATATATTCGGTAATAACAGTAATGGCATAACCTAATATAATAACACTCGCCAAAATCAAGAATATCGTAAATATTTTGGAGTTATCATCTAGAGGTTGCACTTCTCCAAAACCTACTGTGGTAATCGTAATCACAGTCATATAAATAGCATCAACCCATGTATAGTTGGACATAAGCTTATAACCAATGACCCCTATAAAAAGTAAGAATACCAACAAAAACACTGCGGTAAAGATCTTCTTTCTAAAAAATACAACTAGTGGATTCATAGGTTATAAATCAAAAACAGATGAGCGTTTGGTGTAAATTATATCTTTAATTCTTATCCAGAATGCGATAAATAAATACAGTGCAAAACCAAATCCCAAGGTTACAAAAGTAAGGTACATAAATGATGTACGTACAACTTTTGCTCTAATCCCAAAACGTTCTGCAATACGTTGACAAACGTAATAACCGCGTTTTTGAAAATAGTAAAGTATTTGATAAAATAATTTCACACCGCAAGTTAAAATTTATTTCGTTAACAATACGTTCCCAATAGCACATTGCAAACATTTATTTTTGTCGCAGTATTCAGTTTTTAATTGGATGAAGGCTTGTGATTCTAAAGCAGATTTAGGTTTTTGTTTCAATTGGCTAAAACCATCTATTATAGAATTTTTCTCAGCAGCTATTCCATTTATAATCTCCAATATCGTTTCATCATTGGTCTCTCCCTTTTGTTTTGCATAGCAAAATTTTATGGGTAAAATGGTATTTATTAATAATAAGTCCACAAATGCTTTAGTCACTTTTTTATTACACTGCTTAGATTCTTTATCAAAGGTGTAGTGCGTTTTCCAAAATGGTGAGGTGCTCACTTCAAAAGGGCTATAAATATCAGATAGGTTTTCTGCGGAAATCACTTTTGAAAACAACTGCTGTTCCTTATGATATAAATTTGCTAATTGTGATAAGCGTATCGTAGGAAAGTTAGGTGGACGCAATCTAAAAAATTGTACAGCTATAACACCTCGTGTCTCTAGCTGAAACTTTTGCTTTAGAAATTTGTATTCTTCCTGAAGCATCTCGTAATAACCCGTACTACTATCTTTTTCTAGTAATCCAGCCTGACCAAAAAACAAGGCTTCCAATTGCTCTAATTTAGAACTTGATTTTCTCACTGTAGAGAACTCTATAGAATTGGCTACGCTAGCAAAAGATGCACCGTTGACTTTAAGTCCAAAGTTTTTAGCCAATAGTTTAAACAATACGGCTTCCCAATCGTTTTTTGATGCTTTTAATAAGCCTTCAATAGTTTTAGATTTTCGTTCTAATCGTTCAAAATATAATCGTTCTTGCCAGTTTTTGAGTGTGAATTCATCTACATCAGGAAAATCTTGTTCACAATTAATCCATTTCTTTTTTGAAGAAAACAACTTATGGTAGTTATCCAGCAATGAATTATCTATAAAATTTTTGAGTTCTAATGTTGGAATTGTAGAATTATCATGTCTAAAAATATCTGTATCGTGTTCATAAACAACATGCAAAATCACATTATCATAAGCAGAATCTTGTTCGTGACCATGAACAAACCAATCGCTAGATTTTATATGGATTTCAATGTTCCCAGCCCAAAGTTGTTCTCCAATTCTAATTTGACCATTAAAAAAATCTGGACCAGAATTATGGTTATGCTGTCCTACACTTACGATTTCTAGACACTCATGATGTGTTGTTTTTAAGTGGAGTACATCCAACTTTTTATGTAACCATAAGTAGTGTAAAAAATCTTCTTTCATTTATAAATGTATGAATTCTAACTTTATCGTCATATTTATTTTGTTTTTTTACGCTATGAGTAATTCAAAACATTTAGCCATGCATATACAAGCTGTCTTTTTTGACGGCAACTAGATGAGTGTAAACCTCAAGCGCCAATGAGTCTTAGATTGAGAAACCCGATGCAATACCATTTTAAATGATGCTAAAATCTAAGAACAACAGATAGCCTTTTTGAACGAAGAGACCATTTGGAGTGATTTTAAAGATGTTAAATACACAAACTACTTTAATAACTTCAAGGAAATCAATGAGCAATCACATTATCACTTGAAACAAATTACTTTATTAAAGAAGAATACGAGCGTTAAATAATTAAAATATATAGCCTAACATATATCATATTTGCGATAAAACACTGACCTTTGCAATGCGGAACTATTAACCATTGAAACCGCTGGTATCTTAGCACATTATAGGCAATTAAAAAAACGGAATGAATAGAATACAACACATAGAAAACGAGATTTCTGGATTAAGAAATCAATTGCAAAATCATAAACTTTATGAAAATTTAAATAATATAAATGACATAAAAACCTTTATGGAAAGTCATGTATTTGCAGTATGGGATTTTATGTCACTTTTAAAAAATCTTCAAATAAATTTAACGACGGTAAAAACACCTTGGACACCACCAAAAAACCCAACATTATCAAGATTTATAAATGAAATCGTTCACGGTGAAGAAAGTGACCTTAACGAAATAGGCGAACCTAAAAGTCATTTTGAAATGTACTTGGATGCCATGTTGCAAACGAATGCAAATACTAATGAAATAAATAAGTTTATAAAACTTATCGAATCAGAAAATTTAATCGAATACTCTCTAAATGAAATCAATATCGACAGAAGAGTTGCTGATTTTGTTAAATTTTCATTTTCAATTATTGACACAAATAAACCGCACCTTGTTGCTTCTGCATTTACGTTTGGGAGAGAAGATGTTATTCCTGATATGTTTATAGAAATCCTTAAAAACTCGCACTCTGAAAATAAGCCTTATAGCAAATTAAAATATTACTTGGAGCGTCATATTGAATTAGATGGAGATGAACACGGACCTCTCTCACTCAAAATGATTGCAGCACTATGTGAAGATGATGATGTAAAATGGAATGAGGTATTAACCATTGCTAAACAATCTTTAGAAAAAAGAATTGAGCTTTGGGATGCCATTAACGATTTAATTCAAAATGAAAAGCCATCGTATAATACAGCGCATGAAGTATAATTATTGGAGACTTTCAAAGGCGTTTGGTGTTTATTTATAAATATTGTTAAAACAACAGTACTTCAAAAAACTACGACGACTCCACTACTCTAGAAGCAAATGTATTAAAGCTTGAATTGCTTGTTTTAAGTTATTTTAAAATACATTCTTACTGATTGACATATTAGCTACTCTGGCTGTGGAAGATATAAGAAAGGTTTTGATGACTCATTATTAGGACTATACTTGAGACATCTTTTAAATTTATAATTAAATACTAAAATATTTTAGTTACCTTAAGATTTTAAACTAAACATAACATAGTTCCTCGTTTTCACAGGAACAAAAATAAATTTTTGATGGGAAAAGGAGACAAAAAATCAAAACGAGGAAAAATAAATATTGGTAGCTTCGGAGTTAAGCGACGTCGAATAAAAAAACGTCCTAAAACCGAAGACAAAATAAAGCCAGGTAAAAAAACCTTATAATTCCAACTTGCTATCTTGTAAATACAAGTTCTTTTTCGCTCGATAAATTCTCGGTGTAGCGATAGTTATCATGATTAAAACCTTTGATATCTTCTATAGTCTTAGCGTTAGTATCAATCACATATCTTGTCATTAAACCTCTTGCTAATTTTGAAAAAATAGCAATGGTTTTATATTGACCATTTTTTAATTCTTGAAACTTAATATCTATAACTGGTACTTTTAGAGCTTTGGTATCAATAGCCTTGAAATATTCTTGACTTGCCAAATTTAAAAACAACTCATCGTCTTCTAACTCATCATTTAAAGCTTGAGTAACTTGTTGTTTCCAGAATTCATATAAGTTTTTATTTTTACCAACTGGGAATTTGGTTCCCATTTCTAATCTATAAGGTTGGATGAGATCCAATGGTTTTAAAAGTCCGTAGAGTCCTGATATGATTCGCACCGTATCTTGAACTTTATCCAATTTCTTATTATCAATAGAATAAGCATCTAATCCTCGATATACGTCACCACTAAAGGCGTAAATAGCTTGTCTGGCATTCTCTTTTGTAAAGGGCAGTGTCCATTCTTGGTTACGATCGTAATTAAGTTGCGCCAAATTATCTGAAATCTTCATGAGCTTAGATAATTGTTTTGGCGACTCTTTTTTCAACAGTTTATTAATACGTTGTGATTCATTTAAAAAGCAAGACTCTGTCGTTTTTGTCGTTGGCAATTTACTGTCGTAGTCTAGTGATTTTGCTGGTGATAATACGAGTTTCATAGTTATTACCCGCAAAAGCAGGTATATTATTAAGTGTTAAACATCATCTCAAATGTAAAGTTACAATAGAATAATAAAATTGTCAACTCATTTATTTTAAATGTTTCTATGAGATAATAACCAAAAGTTATAGAAAAAACTAAGACTTGCGTTAAGGATGGAACGGTCTGTTTGAGCTCACCCGATTTTTATCGGGAAGCGAGTAGAGAGAGCCTGACGTTTTGCGATCCTGCGAGGTTTCTTTCAAACCTTGTAGGCATGAGCAAAAGGTAACGCCCTAAAAACCATTAGGCTCTTCCCTTTACGAATAAAGAGTCCTGCCTTCGCAGGAATTGCTTTTACTGCATGTGTGTTGCGTAATGTCTCCATTTATCGATACACTCTTGCATATCTGCTGGAACTGGCGAATCAAAACTCATGTGCTCACCAGATGTTGGATGCACAAATCCTAAGGTTTTAGCATGTAATGCTTGTCTTGGTAAAATCTTGAAACAGTTATCCACAAACTGCTTATATTTTGTAAATGTGGTTCCTTTTAAAATACGTTCACCTCCATAACGTTCATCATTAAAAAGGGTGTGACCAATATATTTCATATGGACACGAATTTGATGCGTGCGACCAGTTTCTAATTTACAAGTGACCAGAGTGACATAACCTAAACGTTCAATAACTTTATAGTGCGTCACCGCTTGTTTTCCTTTCTCATCTGCATCCTCACCTTCAAAAACGGTGTTCTGTAATCTGTTTTTTGGATGACGACCAATATGACCTTCTATTCGACCTTCGTCATCCTCCATATTCCCCCAAACAATCGCCACATATTCTCGCTCACTGGTTTTATTAAAAAACTGTTTTGCAAGATGCGTCATGGCGTGTTCCGTTTTGGCAACAACCAGTAATCCAGATGTGTCTTTATCAATACGATGTACTAATCCTGGACGCTCACTAGAATTATTAGGCAAATTATCAAAATGAAAAATCAAGGCGTTAATCAAGGTTCCTGAATAGTTACCATGTCCTGGATGAACGACCATTCCTGGAGGTTTATTAAGCACTAAAAGGGCATCATCTTCATATACAATATCTAAAGGAATATCCTCTGGTGTCAATAAATTCTCATAAGGTGGATGCTCAAAGAGCACACGAATGGTATCTAAAGGCTTCACCTTATAGTTCTGCTTTACTTGGATGTCATTGACATAAATACTGCCATCTTTGGCTGCTGCCTGAATTTTATTTCGGGTCGCATTCTCGATACGATTCATCAAATATTTGTCTATGCGTAGTGGTGCTTGGCCTTTATCTGCTGTAAACGAATGATGCTCGTATAACTCATCATCATTCTCTTCTGGTACTTTGTATTCTGTAGTCATTTTTAGTTGGATCCTCGATTTCCGTTGCCTAAAACAACATCAATTTTTGACGTTAGCGGAAGCATATCTCCCGCTTTTATGGTTTTTCCTTTGTGCTTTATAGCAATCACTTCTTCTTTACCTATATCATCGATATAAGTAACGCTTCCAACTTCAAAACCTAAGGTTTCTAATGTAGGTTTTGCCTGACGAAATGTGCGACGCACAATATTTGGAACTGATACTTTACGATATCCTGATGGGTTTAAAGTCAAGTAAATTTTTCTATTTTCTTTAACCTGTGCTCCTGCTTTTGGGTATTGCTCAATGACAGAAAACTTAGGGTATTTAGGATTATAATTTGCTGAATCTTGAATTTCCATCACCAAATCATTATCGTTTAATTCTATTTTTACCGTTTTTAAGGATTTCCCTTTCAATTCAGGCACTTTTATAAATTCTCCATGATTGGTTGTCCAGTCTAAATATTGTATCGTTAGAAAGACAATAACAAACAAAACAATTACTGCTAATCCTAATTGTTTGAAAAAGGTCTTACTCTTAAGAAACTGTATGAAACTCATGTATTAATTTATTGTACGGCAAATATATAAAAACGAAAGGGTTTTTATTATGAACTCAACTTGACTTTTTATGTTTAACCGAAAATGTGTCTAAATTCACTGAAATGAGATTATTTTTGAAAGTCATAGCATCGCTCTGACTCATAAAACAAGGGAAATACGAGCGAGTTTTGACCATTTTTTAGGAAATAGATAAAGTCGAGTTGAGTTCTATGGTTTATTTGGTATTTTAGCTTAACTGATAATAGATGTAATTTATTGTTAGTTTTGAAGATGTTAATCGAGGAGTTTCTTAAGAAATTGAAGTTTTCAAAAACACAAATACTGAAATACTGAAACAAATTCAGCATAAGCAAGTTTAGCAAGCATGAAAAAAAATATTGCCATCATCATGGGTGGATATTCTAGCGAATATAACATCTCTCTTAAAAGCGGACAAGTGGTCTATAAAACCCTTGAAAAATCAAAATATAATGCTTATCGCGTCCATATTTTTAAAAACAAATGGGTATTTGTTAATGATATGGATGAGGAGTTCCCAATAGATAAGAATGACTTTTCTGTGTTAGTCAATGACACCCGAATTAATTTTGACTGTGTTTTCAATGCGATTCATGGTTCACCAGGAGAGGATGGCTTTATGCAAGGCTATTTTGAGTTGTTAAATATTGCACATACAAGCTGTAACATGTATCAAGCAGCACTAACGTTTAATAAACGTGATTGCTTGAGTGCTTTAAAACCGTACGGAATTAAAACTGCAGCGTCTTACTTTGTCAATTTAGGTGATCCTATCGATGAAGACGCTATTGTCAACAAGGTGGGTTTACCTTGTTTTGTGAAGGCAAATCGCGCTGGAAGTAGTTTTGGAATTTCCAAAGTATATAAAAAAGAAGACTTACAACAGGCGCTTGATGTTGCTTTTAAAGAAGATGATGAAGTTATCATTGAATCTTTTTTAGATGGCATTGAAATATCTGTAGGCGTTATTACTTATAAAGGTGACACTGTTGTGCTACCACTCACTGAAATCGTTTCAGAAAACGACTTTTTTGATTATGAAGCTAAATATCTTGGGAAATCTCAAGAAATTACACCTGCAAGAATTAGTGAAGACAAAGCAGAACTAGTGAGAACGCTTGCTAAGAAAGTATATAACGTTCTAAAACTTAAAGGGTTTAGCAGAAGTGAATACATCTTTAAAAATGGAGAACCTCATCTATTAGAAGTCAATACAGTTCCTGGTTTAACTGCTGCTAGCATTTTACCTCAGCAAGCTGCTGCAGCTGGTATTAGTTTGAGTGAATTGTTTGAGAATGCTATAGAAGAAGCCCTCAAATAAATAATAATTATCTTTGAAAGTAGAAAATAAATTATGAAACGAGCAATTTTCCCAGGATCATTTGATCCTATCACTTTAGGTCACTACGACATTATTAAACGTGGTATTAAACTTTTTGATGAAGTTGTCATTGCTATTGGTATTAATGCTGAAAAAAAGTACATGTTCTCCTTAGAACAACGACAACGCTATATAGAAGATGCTTTTAAAAATGAGCCAAAAGTAAAAGTTGTTACTTACAAAGGTTTAACCATTGATTTTTGCAAAGAAATTGATGCAGATTTTATACTTAGAGGATTAAGAAACCCAGCAGATTTTGAATTTGAAAAAGCCATAGCACATACCAATAGGAAATTATCAAAAATTGAAACTGTGTTTTTGTTAACAGCAGCTAGAACGTCATACATTTCATCCTCTATTGTTAGGGATGTCATTAGAAATAATGGTGATTATACTGTTTTAGTTCCAGATAGTGTTAGGGTATAAAACATCTAAACTGCGTGGTTTTGAGTTTAAAAAAGCATCATTTAAAGACACAAAAAAAGCATCAGATTTGTTTGGGCCTTTTGGGGACTACAAAATGAACTGACGCTCTCTTACAATTGATTAATAGCATAACGAATATATAACTAATTCTCAGTTACATAGGACTTTTTCGACAAGAGGTCATTAAAAAAGACGAAGCGTAAATCACTGAACTTAAGTTCACAAAATAGTTAAACTAAGAGCAGACGACTTAAAATGTAATGTGAGAGAACTTTGATTCTATGCCGGTTTTCTTATCATCCAATCGGTTTAGAAAGACCTGATGCGCTTCAGAATTTGGATTAAACGGTCGATGCGCTAATCCCTTTTGAATCTCCTCAATAGCTTTCATTGTATTTTGTGTGTCTTCCAAAATCCAGACCGCCACAAAACGCTCCCAAATATAATTAACAGCAGTGATATTGGGATGCAACATATCCTCGGTATAGAATCTATAATCACGAAGTTCATCCATCATTATCTCATAAGACGGAAAATACGCTTCGGAAGCACTCGATGAACCGTCGTTAATTACGCTGTGTATCGCTGTAATAAGATGTGATTTACTTTGGGTATTCTCAACAAATCCGTCTTTAATATGTCTCACTGGTGACACCGTAAAAAGAAAAGATGCTTTAGAGTTTACACTTTTAACCAAACTTATAATAGCATTCAACGATGCTGCGATTTCATCTACAGAAAGCAGTTCTTTCAAGAATTTTTTCTGCGGAATCTTATGACAGTTGGCTACATACGTATCTGTTTCAATAAAACGATACGCCCAAGCAGTTCCCATAGTAATTACGACATGAGACGCATCTTTTAAAAACTGATGCGTCTTTGTAATAGTAGCATTTAAATCTTGAAGTAGTTGGTCTTGCGACGCGTTACTCAAACGAGAATGTGCATCATAACAATGCCATTGCTCGTTATGGAAAAAAATAGCGTCTTTAGTATAACTCTTTTCATTAATAGCATTTGTAATCAAGGTTTCAATCGCTAAAGGATGAAACAAGATCCCAAACGGATTTTGTAGTTTCTGAAATTTAAAATACGCGAACTTCTCACCAATGTTTTCAGAGAAACATGAGCCTAACAAAAGCACTTTTGAGTTATAATCTATTTGATTAAACTGTTGTGTTTTTAGTGGTATTTTGGTTTGTAGATTCATATGATGAAAATCTGAATCAAGATCAGGATGACGAACGTGTTTATTTTATATAGTTTTGAGCAAATCTCAAAGCCTCCTCAATGCCTTCAGGTTTTTTTCCGCCAGCAGTTGCAAAGAATGGTTGTCCGCCACCTCCACCTTGGATATGCTTCCCTAATTCTCTAACTATAGTTCCTGCATTTAGACCTTTACTGGCTACCAATTCTTTTGAAATGTAACATGACAAAATAGCTTTACCGTCATTTTCTGCTCCAAACAACAAGAATAAATTGTCAAATTGACTCCCTAATTCAAAACATACATCTTTAATTCCAGAGGCATCTAAGTCTAATTTCTTAGCTAAGAAATTTATGCCATTAACTTCGGTTATTTCATTTTTAAGATCCCCTTTTACAGCTTTTGCTTTCTCTTTTAATAAACCATCAATCTGTTTTTTGAGAGTTAGGTTTTCATCCTGTAAACTTTGTAGTGCTTTAACAGGTTCTTTTGCATTATTCAATAGATCTCTCATTTCAAAATACGACCTGTTATTTTCAAAGTAGAACTCTTTAACAGCATCACTTGTAATCGCTTCTATACGACGAATACCAGAAGCTACTGCACCTTCTGATACAATTTTAAAGTGCCAGATATCACCTGTATTTTTCACATGCGTTCCTCCACACAATTCTATAGATTGTCCAAAACGAACTGCGCGTACTGTATCACCATATTTTTCACCAAATAACGCCATAGCACCATCGTCAATAGCTTGTTGCATTGGTATGTTACGCTTTTCTTGTAATGGCAATTTTCCGTAGATACGTCTATTGACAAAATCTTCTACGTCTCTTAATTCATCAACAGTCAATTTTGAGAAGTGTGAGAAATCAAAACGTAAATATTTAGAATGTACCGCAGATCCTTTTTGCTCCACATGAATTCCTAAAATATCACGAAGTGCTTGATGTAATAAATGTGTTGCTGTATGATTACATTCTGTTCTATAACGCTGTTTAACATCTACAGAAGCTTTTTGAGTTTCATTGACATTTTTCGGTAAACTTTTAGCAAAATGAACTGCTATATTATTTTCTTTTTTGGTGTCCACAATATAAACGACATCACCTTGAGCATTTTCTAAATACCCTTTATCACCAACTTGTCCTCCTCCTTCAGCATAAAAAGGTGTCATATTAAATACCAGTTGATATAACTCACCATCTTTTTTAGAAGTGACCTTTCTATATTTAGCAATTTTAACTTGTGCTTCTAGAGTATCATAGCCTATAAACTCTTGTTCTTCATCTTCAATAAGCACGGTCCAATCATCAGATTTTAGTTGTGACGCCTCCTTTCCTCTACCTTGCTGTTCTTTTAACTTCTTATCAAAATCTCCATGATTATAGGTATATCCATTTTCGCGAAGAATCAAATCCGTTAAATCCTCTGGAAACCCATAGGTATCTTTAAGTTCAAATACTTTTGTTCCCGAAATTTCTTTCGTTTGTGAGTTCTCAATGATGCGGTCTAATAAAATCAATCCTTGATCTAAAGTTCTCAAAAAAGAAGCTTCTTCCTCTTTAATTACATTTTCAACCAATTGACGTTGTACTTTCAACTCAGGGAATGTTTGTCCCATTTGTGTTACAAGCACTTCTACTAATCTATAGATAAAGGGTTCCTTTTTATCTAAAAAAGTAAATCCGTAACGCACTGCACGACGTAAAATTCTACGAATGACGTAACCAGCTCCTGTGTTGCTTGGTAATTGTCCGTCGGCAATAGAAAACGAAACAGCGCGAACATGATCTGAAATCACACGAATCGCGACATCGACCTTTTCATTTTTCCCGTATTCTTTATCTGTAATGGTTTCAATTTCACGAATGATGGGTGTAAATACATCGGTGTCATAATTAGACTGCACGCCCTGCATTACCATACATAAACGCTCAAATCCCATTCCTGTATCGATATGCTTATCTGGTAAGTTCTCTAAAGACTTATTTGCTTTACGGTTATACTGCATGAAGACCAAGTTCCAAATTTCTACAACCTGAGGATGATCCCTATTAATTAAAGTTTTTCCATCCACTTTAGCTTTTTCTTCCGCAGAGCGTATATCCACATGAATTTCACTACAAGGTCCACAAGGCCCTTGATCTCCCATTTCCCAAAAGTTATCGTTTTTGTTTCCCATAAGGATTCTATCTTCGGAAATGTGACCTTTCCAAAAATCGTAAGCTTCTTGATCCATTGGTAACTTATCAGCATCATCACTACCTTCAAAAACAGTAACGTAAAGAAGATCTTTATCGATACCGAATTTCTCAGTCAGTAGCTCCCATGCCCAAGCAATAGCTTCTTTTTTAAAGTAGTCCCCAAAACTCCAGTTACCGAGCATTTCAAAAAGTGTATGATGGTAAGTATCATAACCCACTTCTTCCAAATCGTTATGCTTACCAGAAACACGAAGGCATTTTTGGGTATCTGTGAGACGATTGTTCTTGGGCTGCGCATTTCCGAGGAAAAATTCTTTAAATGGTGCCATACCAGAATTGACAAACATCAAGGTTGGATCGTCTTTTAAAACCATTGGTGCAGATGGCACTATACTATGCTTTTTTTCTTCAAAGAAGTTTAAAAATGTATTTCGAATGTCTTGAGACTTCATGCGCTTTTTGTTGTTTTTTTTCATTTGTCACATGGAACATCAAAAAAACAAGAACTTTTTTTGATTAAAGTTATCGTTAGATGTTTCATTTATTGTGATTAAAACGTGTTTCTATTATATTCGATAAATGAGAAACAATTTATATATTTGTGATACGTTCTATTTAGTCTTGCAAAAATAGAATTTTTTAAGATATGGCTAAAGTAAAATATCATTACGATCCAGAAACACTTTCTTACCGCAAAATAGAGCGTAAGAAGGGGAAAACCGTGACGTATGGCTTTATTTTTTTATTAGCCTCTTCCCTTTTCGGATTTCTATTCGTTTTTATTGCTAGCCAATACATACAATCACCTAGAGAACGCGCTTTAAAACGGGAGCTTTCTAATATGGAATTACAATACCAATTATTAAACAAACGTGTTGACAATGCATTTGCTGCTTTAGAGAGCGTAGAAGAGCGTGATAACTCTATTTATAGATTATATTTTGAAGCCAATCCAATACCGCAAGAGCAACGTCGCGCTGGTTTTGGAGGTGTTAACCGTTACAAAAAATATGAGGGTTATGACAACTCAGAACTCATTATAGAAAGCAATAAACGATTAGATAAACTTCAAAAAGCGGTCGTAGTACAATCGCGATCTTTAGATGAAATCGCTGTTTTGGCAGAAGACAAAGAGAAATTCTTATCCTCAATTCCAGCGATTCAACCTGTAAGGAATAAAGATCTTAAGCGCATGGCTTCTGGTTATGGCTATAGAACAGACCCGTTTACTAAGGTGCGAAAATTTCACTTTGGTATGGATTTTACTTCGCCTCGTGGCACACCTGTCTATGCCACTGGTGACGGTGTAGTCATACGAGCAGACAACAATGCTACAGGTTATGGTAATCACATTAGAATAGACCATGGCTACGGTTACATGTCACTTTATGCACATTTATATAAATATGAAGTGCGTTCTAACCAAAAAGTGAAACGTGGTGATCTCATTGGTTATGTTGGCAGTACTGGACGATCTGAAGCGCCACATTTACATTATGAAATCTTTAAAGACGAAGAACGTATCAATCCTATTAATTTTTACTACGGAAATTTAACTGCGGAAGAATATGCGCGTTTACTGCAAAAAGCATCCTTAGAAAATCAATCTTTAGACTAAAGCTATGTACATAAATATTCCAGAAAAACGCTATTATGGTATTGGTGAAGTCGCTAAAGCTTTTGGCGTCAACACCTCTTTAATTAGATTTTGGGAAAAAGAGTTTGATATTTTAAAACCAAAAAAGAACGCTAAGGGCAATCGTAAGTTTACTCCAGAAGACATTAAGAATCTAAAGTTTATTTATCACTTAGTAAAAGAACGCGGATTCACATTAGAAGGTGCAAAAACACATCTTAAAGAAGGCAAAAAACAATCTCTTGACACCTTTGAAATTATAGAAAAACTAGAAGGAATCAAAGCACAACTTAACAAAATAAAATCACAACTATAAAACCCTATTATTATGAAAAAGTTACTCGTTCCTTTAATTATTATAGCCCTTTTAGTAATTGCTGGTTATTCTTGGAGCAAAGGATTTAACAATACAGCAGTTCAGCTCAACGAAGATGTAGGCGAAGCATGGGGAAACGTTCAAACATCTTATCAACGTCGTAACGATCTTATTGGTAATTTGGTAAATACTGTAAAAGGAGCTGCCGATTTTGAACGCAACACATTAACCGATGTGATTGAAGCGCGCTCTAAAGCAACTCAAACCACTATTGATCCTTCAAATATTACACCAGAGCAGTTGAAACAATTTAATGCAGCACAAGGCGGTTTAAGTAGTGCACTATCAAGACTTTTAGTTACTGTTGAGCGTTATCCTGATTTAAAATCGAATCAAAACTTCTTGAAACTTCAAGATGAATTAACAAGCACTGAGAACACAATTCAAACTGCACGTACACGCTACAATGAAGCGATAAAGCCCTATAACATTCATGTGAAAGAATTCCCCAATAGTATTTTTGCAGGAATTTTTGGATTTGATGCTAAGCCCTATTTTGATGCAGAGGCTGGCGCTGAAAAACCTGTAGACGTAGAATTTGATTTTGGCAACTAATTATGTCTAAAGTAGAAGCCTTTTTAACAGCAGAAGAAGAACAAGAAATCATCAGTGCAATACGTGATGCAGAAGAGAGTACGTCTGGTGAGATTCGTGTGCACATAGAACGAACATCAAAAATTGACCCTTTTGAGCGTGCTATGGAAGTTTTTCATTACTTAAAAATGGATAACACCAAACAACAAAATGGTGTTTTAATTTACGTAGCTATTGATGCCAAAACCTTCGTGATTTATGGAGACAAAGGCATTAATGATGTTGTGCCTACTAATTTTTGGGACAGTACAAAAGACGTTATGCAATCTCATTTTAAAGCGAATAGGTTTAAACAAGGTCTCATTGAAGGCGTATTACAGGCGGGAGAGCAATTAACAAAACATTTTCCATGGATTCATGGCGATACAAACGAATTACCAAACGAAATTTCTAAAGGATAAAACCGTCAGTAATATGCAGCATGCAATGCGCAGTAAAAAAAGAACATATCACTTGATGGGTTCAATTAAGTGCCTTTTGATATTTTCATTAGTATTTTTATTTTGTGCTCAAACAGTTTCTGCTCAATTTGATATCCCTCCTATTCCAAAGGAGCAGACGAGTGTATATGACTATGTTGAACTCTTATCGTCTTCCGAAAAAAATAATCTAGAGCAAAAGCTTATTCGATATTCTGACACGACCTCATCTCAAATTGTTGTCGCTATTATCGCCACCACTAAAGGTGAAAATATTGGGCTCTTAGCGCCTAAATGGGCTCAAGAATGGGGAATTGGTCAAGCTAAAGAAGATAATGGTGTTTTTATATTACTAGCGCGCGAAGATCGTAAAATATGGATTTCTCCTGGTTATGGTGTTGAAGATAAATTAACCGCTGGTATCTCAGGAGAAGTCACAAGAAACATTATAATTCCTGAATTTAAAAAAGGGGATTATTACCAAGGGCTCAACAAAGGTTCTGATGCTATTTTTGAAATATTAAAAGGCACTTATCAAGGCACACGACAATCGAATAATTCTGGTGGCGATTTTCCGGTCGGAGTTTTTATAGTCATGTTCATCATCTTTATCATTTTTATCATTGCCATCTCTAAGAATAGACGTGGAGGTGGAAATAATGGAAGTGGTGGCAAAAGAACTAATGGTACCAGCATTTTAGATGCTATCATTTTGAGCAATATGGGTCGCGGAAGCTATGGTAATAGATCTGGTGGAGGTCTCTTTGGCGGCGGAAGTTCTTCTGGAGGTGGCTTTGGTGGAGGCGGTTTTGGAGGTGGCTTCGGTGGTGGTGGATTCTCTGGAGGTGGTGCTGGTGGAAGTTGGTAGGTTTTTAGTCTTTAACTGAAACTCAAATACATCTCAAGGTTAAATACAAAAATTAATTCCGTCCCTGTATTCAAAGAAATATAGATTTGATTTCAGTAAAAAATCAAAACCGGAAGGGTTCAAATCTCTTCTAATTTCTCAAAATGTTTACAATATTTTCTTCGGAAATATGATGTGTTCTTACTGATGGACTTAAAACCCTCCTAATTCAGCGGAGCTGAATTTGTCCTCCCTTCGCAAAGAAGGGAGGAGCTAGATTTTACTAAGTTTTAAAAAAAATTGAGGACTGGATATGTAGACCTTTAAAACGTTATCAAGATCTCAAAACTAAACATTAAAAATAACGCCCTTTTCTGTGAGAACGAATTCTCTGCTTCTTTAAAAGCAGCAGCATCACCTAGTTCTATTTAATATAAATCAGCAACTGTTGACTGTTGACTGTTGACTAAAAATCTAATCCATAAAGAATATATCCCCTTGACCTGTTTCTCCTTTTGACCCCAGACTATTAAATTTCCAGCTAAAGCTTAGCATAAAGTACTGCTCTAATACGGTACTCTGGCTATCTTCAATAAAGTTTTGAGTTGCTCGACGTCTTGCATTTGTATTTTGATTTAACAAATCATAAACTTTCAAAGTCATGAGCGCTTTATCATCTAAGAATGAATAGGCAAGCGTAGAATTCCAAAACCACGCGCTCTTTTGAAATCCTGCAGCAACATTAGGGTTGTATGCAAAATCGATGTTATTAGTCCATTCAAAAGCTTTAGGAAGATAGGTCGTAAAATTTAAATCTAAATCGTGTCTAATGAAATCCACATCTTCAAACGTTTCAATATCAAAGGTGTTTTTTGTAAATGTTAATCGATAACGAGGTCTTAATTCTAACACTTTTTTCCATGTAAACCGCAATCCAGCACTAGGAGTTAGTGATGTTACATTACTTTTATATTGAACTTCATTATTAAAATTCACATTACGATTTAAACTTGCTGATATTCCTGCATCAAATTTGATTGATCTAATAGAGTCTGTTTTAACGGTTTTGCTATAGTTGATGTTTCCGTAGAGGTCGTAGTTACCATTTACATTGGCATAGGTGGTTGTTCTCTTTAAGGTTTCTAGATTTACAATGGTTCTAGAAACTACCGCATTATTATTAAAATTAACGCTTGCATAGCTATAGATTCCTGTTTTTTTCTGAAAATCAAACGCATTATAACCCATATACAGACGATGACTATTTGTGGGTTCTAAATTTGGATTACCAGTAATCGTATTTAACGGATTGGTAACGTTTTGAAAAGGTTGCAACTGTGTTAAACTTGGCGGTCTATTATTTAGCGAATAACCCGTATACATGGATGCCTTCTCGCTAAAGCGGTAATTAAAATAAGAGCGTAATTCTATAGCCTCAAAGTTTCGTTTTATATCTAATTCTGGTCTTAAAAAGTCTTTGTTTTCAAGTGTTCTAAATACATATTTGGTCGTAAAACTGGTAGACCATTTTTCTTTACGATATGATAATTTCAAGGATGGTGAATTTTCTTTATTTTGATACTCAAAGTCTGTACTTAAATCGAGATTAAAATCGGCAAATTGATTAGTCCCCTCATCACGATCAAACGTACGTCGTAAATTAGAACGATTATCATCTCTAAAGTTATATTCAAAATCTAAGAATAACTCTTTTGCTATTAGAGGTAACCTGTAAGTTACTGATGCATTAAAACTGCGGTTATTATTTTCAGAATCGGTGAATTGATCTCGAATAATATCCTCTTCTGAAGAATTTAAAAAGTTAGTCTCTGAGGTTAAAAAATCGTTGGATACGCTTGTATTATATTCGGTATCTATTTTAAACTTCAAGAATGCACCGTTATTACCAAATCGTTTTGTGATATCTAATTCGTTATCAAAATTCTTTGCATCGCTTTCAGAAAATGATGCCGTTGTAGATTGATTGGTCAATTCATTATCTTCATTACGTGTTTCTTCTTCTTCGGAAAACGTTCTATTAGATGTTGACCATTTTAACGAAGGATTGATATTAATTAAAAACGTAGAATCAATTTCTATATCAAAGCCAAGATTAGCACTATGGTTTTCTCCATTACTTAAAGATTTTGATCGCGAATCTGAAAAGAATCGTGAATCTGGCAAGATGTTTTCACGTTCTGTAATGGTTTCGTTATCTGAGTTACTACCAGAGTAAAAATAATCGGCATTGATTTCTACTTTATCACTAAGAACATCTGCATAGTTAGCACCTGCATTTTGGGACGTCGTTATGCCTTCTCCATTACCAAATGATCTACCGTCAATTGTAAATGCACCACTACTATTCATACTCATACTATAACCACCTCCAAACATTTTTTGAATTTCTCCAAAACTAAATCCTGGTGAGTTGGTATTATTTCCACCAGCGAGGACACTTACACGTCTATCATTATCAAAAAAGTTGACCATCCCTGCGAGCTCGTAACGCTCATCTGTTCCTGCACCTCCTGAAACCCTACCAAAAACACCTTTGTTATTTTCTTCTTTTATGGTCAGATTAATAGTTTTATTCTCAGTATCACCCTCTTCTCCTGAGAAAGCCTCAGACTTCGTTTTCGTATCTGTGATTTGAACTTTCTCTATAATGTCCTTTGTGAGGTTACGTGTCGTTATTGTTGGGTCGTCACCAAAAAAAGGCTTCCCGTTAACTAATATTTTACTTACATCTTTACCATTTACAGTGATTTTACCTGCTTCATCAACCTCTACTCCTGGTAACTGCTTTAATAAATCTTCAACGTTAGCATCTTTCTTGGTTTTAAAAGATTTTACGTTGAACTCCAACGTATCCTTTTTAAAGGTAATTGGTGATCGTGATTTAATGACGACTTCATCTAAAGCATTACTAATCCCTAAGGCTATAGCGCCAATATCTATGACATCTTTGTTAATTGTAATTTGTTTAAAATAGGTTTGATAGCCTACAAAATCAATAAACAAATTGAGTTTTTCATCGTAAGTTTCCTCCAGGATTTCAAACAAACCGTCTTTATCTGAAATTGTGTAGGTCACAAGACTACTGTCTCTTACGCGCTCCAAATAAATTGTTGCAGCCTCTAAGGGTTCTTTATTGTCTTCAGAAAGTATCTTTCCTGAAATTTTAAATGACTTGGACTGAGAGAATGAAATGGACACACTTAGGAGTGCGATCACATAGATTAGTTTCTTCATTTGGCTGATTGCTGATTGGCTGATTGGCTGATTGGCTGATGATTAGTACTACTACTTTGACAACGAATGTACTTTAGTTTTCGTATGAAAATTCTTAATTATTTCATAAAATTTAAAGTCACTCCCCCTTTTCTAGAAAAAAAAGCTCCTCAACAGGAAGTTTAAAAAGTTGAGCTATTTTAATTGCTAATAGTGCAGATGGCACATACTTACCTTTCTCAATGGCATTAATTGATTGTCGGCTTACGCCTATTTTTTCTGCTAAATCACCTTGTGTAAAATTATATCTTGCGCGTTCAATTTTGATATTGTTTTTCATGATCTAGGCTCTAGATTTTAAGAAGTTGAATCTAATAATAAAAAAAAGCAAAGGCGTAAACATGTTATACATTAAAACATCAAAAAATTTAAAATTGTATATAAATATTACAGTAAACATCAATATACCGTAGTTCAATATCACTGCCCAAACTAGTGAATCTGTTCTCAGCTTATAAATAAATTCATCTTCTACTTTTTCTTTTGAAAACCCAACACATAAACCTCCAATTATTATCGAAAGCGCAATGAGTTCGTCTGCAATATTATTTTCAATTATTTTAAAGTACGTAATCTTATCATTCGAAAAAGAGGCACCATCATAAATTGACAATACATTAACTTCCATAATATTGGGAGAATCATAAAAGAATAAAAAGACATAGGCAGTTAGTCCAATAATTAATAATATCCAACCTGGAATTTTGAATTTATTTGATAATAAATAATTTGACTTCATAACACTTTACGTTTACAATTAGCACTCAAATGTAAACTAAAAATTACAAAAAGTAAACTAAACTTTACATTATGTAAAATATTATTGCTTTTATTATTATATAATTATTCAATAATTTGTGCTTTACATATCCAAAGAAACACTGTTTAAATACGCTTCAACTAATAGCAAATACAACTTTATTTGGCAAAACACTTACAAAAGCAAACATCCAATAGTTGAACTATTGGATGTGGCACATTTCCGAAGAAAATAAGTTTTATAAAAAAAAATATTTATTTTTTACGCATGTATATACTAATAGGAACCCCTTTAAAATCAAAAAGCTCTCTTAAATTATTCTCTAAGAAACGCTTATATGGATCTCTCACATACTGCGGTAAGTTGCAAAAGAATGCAAACTGTGGCGTAGGCAACTGCATAATGTATTTAATCTTTACGAATTTACCTTTATAAGCTGGTGGTGGATAATTCTCAATAACAGGTAATAAGACTTCGTTAAGCTTACTTGTTTTGATTTTTTTAGTTCTATTTTGATATACTTCAACAGCAGTTTCAATTGCTTTATAAATACGCTGTTTAGTTAATACTGAAATAAACACAATTGGGACATCTGTAAAAGGTTCCATTTCTTTTCTGATCACCTTTTCAAACTCCTTCATGGTCTGGGTCTCCTTTTCTACCAAATCCCATTTATTGACAAGTACTACGATACCTTTACGATTGCGTTGTGCTAGCCAGAATATATTTTGTACTTGACCGTCAAATCCTCGCGTTGCATCTAAAATAACAAGACATACGTCACAATGCTCAATAGCTCGCACACTTCGCATTACAGAATAGAACTCTAAATCTTCTTTTACCTTAGATTTACGTCTAATTCCTGCTGTATCTACTAAATTAAATTCGAACCCGAAGCGGTTATAAGTTGTATCTATAGAATCTCTAGTTGTACCTGCAACATCTGTTACGATGTAACGCTCTTTACCAATTAGCGCATTAATGAATGATGATTTTCCAGCATTAGGACGACCAACGACTGCAAACCTTGGCAAATCGTCTTTTTCTTCCTCTTCTTCTATTTCTGGTAAAGCTTTAACTAGAGCGTCTAGTAAATCTCCTGTTCCGCTCCCATTAATACTGGCAATTGTATAATATTCTCCGAGACCTAATGCATAGAATTCTACGGCGTCTTCAGATCGTTTATTGTTATCTACTTTATTTACAGCTAAAAACACGGGTTTGTTGACCCTACGAAGTAATCTCGCTACATCTTCATCCATTCCGGTAACGCCAGTCTCCACATCTACGATAAATATGATTGCGTCTGCTTCTTCAATAGCCAATTCTACTTGTTTATCGATTTCTGCCTCAAATACGTCATCACTTCCTTTGACATATCCACCAGTATCTATTAAAGAAAATTCTTTTCCATTCCAGTCACTTTTCCCATAGTGTCTGTCTCTCGTTACACCACTTACTGCATCAACAATAGCTTCTCTACGCTGAATTAAGCGATTAAATAAAGTTGATTTTCCTACATTTGGACGACCAACTATTGCAACTATACTACCCATAACTTCTTTATTTTATTTGCGTTACATATCCTGTAAGCGGGTGCAAAGGTAAACAATATGTTGGATGCACTATTATTTTTACCTTAAATAGTATTGAAAGACCCCTTTTACGCTTTTTTTTAAAAGTTTGAATGGGTAACTTTTGAAAGTTTAATCTAAAAACAGTAATTTGATCAGCTCTTATAAAATTATAATGTCTACAACCAACGATATCGTATTAAGACCGCGTTTTAAGTTTCATCTAAAGGAAAACAATACCTCCATTTTAGACCTTTTTGAAGATACCGAGACGACTCAAAAAGATTTTATTATATCTCGTATTGATAATCATCTATTTATTAAAATCCCAAAAGCAAAACAGCATTATTGGTCACCTCAGCTGCACTTAGAGATTAATCAAAACGAGAACAAAGGCAGCATTATTTATGGCCTTTTTGGACCCAACCCAACCGTCTGGACCATGTTTATGTTTTTTCATTTTATTGTGGCTGGATTATTTATAGGATGCGGAATTTGGACCTATGTCAACTGGTCTTTAGGCAATAGTTATGCGTTACAATTGTTTTTTGCGCTTTTTATGATCGTAATATGGCTCGCACTCTATTTTTGTGGTCGCTTAGGTAAAAAAACCGGAATGACACAAATGCACGAATTACATCATTTCATGCGAGATACTTTGCGCACTAATGGGATTCATACTGAAGATTAAGGCATGCTTACTGGTTATAACCAAAACGTTTTAGTTGGCGTTGGTTACTCCTCCAATTCTTGTTCACCTTTACATACAGTTCTAAATGGACTTGCTTCCCAAAGAATTTCTCTAAATCTTTTCTAGCTTCAACACCTACACGTTTTAGTGCGCTTCCTTTGTGACCAATAATAATTCCTTTTTGAGTCTCACGCTCTACCATAATTACGGAGCGCATTCTAATAATGCTATCTTCCTCAAAAAACTCTTCGGTATCGATTTCTACAGCATAAGGAATTTCCTTTTTGTAAAACATTAAGATTTTCTCTCTAATTATTTCATTGACAAAAAATCGTTCAGGCTTATCGGTTAATTGATCTTTAGGATAGAATGCTGGAGATTCTGGGAGTAATTCAATGATTCTACCAAATACTTCTTTAACGTTGAATCCTTCTAGTGCAGAAATTGGAAATATTTCAGCATTTGGCACTTTATTAGACCACAGTGCTACTTGAGACTCTAATTGCTCTTGATCTGATTTATCAATTTTATTTAAAAGCAGTAATACCGGAATTTTAGAACTTGTAATTCTATTAAAAAAAGCTTCATCTTTCAATTCTTGTTCTCCAATTTCTACCATGTAAATTAACACATCTGCATCATCAAAAGCTGATTTCACGAAATCCATCATAGATTCCTGAAGCTCATAAGCTGGCTTTATGATTCCTGGCGTATCACTTAATATGACCTGAAAATCCTCACCATTTACAATCCCTAAAATACGGTGCCTTGTGGTTTGCGCCTTTGAAGTGATTATAGATAACTTCTCTCCAATAAACGCATTCATTAACGTGGATTTCCCAACATTAGGATTCCCAATAATATTTACAAAACCTGCCTTATGCATATCAATTAATTTGTTACAAAGATAGAGTTTAAAACTAAAGTCAGCGAATTAACAATACATCTAATTCTCCTTTTCGTCTAAGACATCTTCTAACTTATTTTTTTGGCTATGAGAATCATGACCCTATTTCATAGCGTAGTGTGCCATAAATTCTGCTCTAAAAAAGAATCCCTCACTTTGATTATGAGCGATAGTTTTTATTCCAGTTCTAATTTTTGATTTCGATACAGAATTACTTCGGAAATATCTCACTATAAATTTATGATCTTGGTTTATCAATCCCTCTATCATACAAGACAATACTTCCTGCAACAGACACATTTAAACTTAATTGCGACTTAAACTTTACTAAGAAATGACTTTTCTTTATCGCTAGTGCTGTTAGCCCATGATCTTCTGCTCCTAATAAATAAACGCAACGTCGCGGATGATGAAAGGTTTCTAAATCTTCAGCTTTATCTGTTAATTCTACACCGACAATTCTGGCTCCTTTTGGCAAGTTCTTAAAAAACTCTTCAAAAGTATCGTAGTGAAAATAAGGCATTGACTTTACTGCATTGTGTGTATCACTCGCTTGTTTAGCGTATCGATTTCCGATGGTAAAAATAAAACTAGCTCCTAAGTTTTGTGCAGAACGCCAGAGCACTCCTAAATTTTCTGGTGTTTTACCGTTTTGGATCCCAATTCCGAAGAACTCATTTTCGAAGTTATTTATCATGAGTTCAAAAGTAAAAAAAAGTTCCTATTTTGGGAAAGGTCAAGAAAAAATCTCTCGTTTTTTTTAATTAAAAGTCGCAGCAGCTTTGTAGTTTGAGAATTTCCGAATGTATAATTATAAAACCGAACTCTATTTTTTAGTTACTCGAAATAAACGCCTTCTGTGGTAAACGAGAAGGTTTTATTACCCAATCCGCCAATCATCACTGCTTGAAATAAGGGATTCAATTTTTTGTCACCATACCACTCAATGATAAAATTAGCGCCAGACCCACCACTATTGTCTTGTTCATCTACGACATATTCTATAGTTTCAAATGTATTGACGTAAATTGGAGATTCTAAATGTTTTACTACTAGCTGCCCTTCGGTATTGTAATAATCAATGCGTTTGATAAATAATGTATCGGTCTCGCTGGTGTTGTGAATACTCAATGTAGACGTTAGGGACGTACGTTCATTTCTAGTACGTTGATAAATATTAGAATATACGGGTACATATACTTTTCGAGTTTTGCTCAGGCTATCTGATGAAGTGACTCGTTTATTAACCATATGGTCTTTTCCGGTCATTTTGGGATTATTATTGGGTGATTCTTGGACACAACTGCATAGAATAACGAGTAATAAAAATATAATGGATTTGGCGAATTTCATAGGTACACTATTAAATTGAAAACTGATAGTACTGATAATCAAAGGTAACAATAACTTTTAATGCATTTAAAAAATTATAAGTTCAGCGAAATTCACTGTTTATCTTGTAAACGGTTATAAAACTATCGATTTGGCGACAGGTTTACTTAATAGTAATAATAAGATTAACCCCTTCGCGTCTATGACACTGGTTTAGACAAATACTTATTTAACACTATGCTCTTCATTTTTATTGACGTGATCGTGATGACATAGCACATTAACTAGGCATCTATTTATAGCATATAGTCCTGCCATTTTATGAGTATGTATTTCTCAATATGATGTTCTTCCCTTTTTAGAAAGCCATATTCATATATAAATAAATAAACATCTCCTTTATTGTTCTTCCAGTAATGGGTAAAAAATTTGGGACTAAACCCTTTTTCTTTTAAAGTTCGGGCTCTTACTGTTACCTTACCCCCTTTGTTAAATTCCTTTAATAGTTTGCGATTAAGCTTTAATTGGTTGTCTACTTTATTATAGAATCGCTCAGGCTGTTCTTTTGCTTGTTGGTATTGATATCCACTTTTACATTGTGGATCACAAAATTTCTTATCTGTTCTACCCACTAGTTGCTTGTTACAAAACAAACATGTTTTATAAAATCTCATATGTTTTAAAATTAAGTGAATATTATACGTATCCTATTCGTATAAGATACGTTTAAATCATTTACATCCAGTAAATTGCATAAAAATACTTTATGGAAAAGGGAAGGAGTGTTACTTTAAAACATCTTTTAATTAAGGGCAAAAGATATGTCGGACTGCAATTCAACACAGACAAAATTATTCAGGCACTTGTTAAAGGGTTACCAGACGTAAAATGGAGTACTGAGTTTAACATGGCTTACATTTTAAACTCAAAAGCGAACCTTAACGAAATATTCGAGATTTTTAGTGGTGTTGTTTGGGTCAACTGCAATTACTTTTTTGATAAAAAACCATTAAACAATAATAATGAACCAATAGATATTACCTGGTATAGAAAAAGGTCTCTACCAGAAAATTTCCGGCATTGTCCTACACCATATTTAGATAGACTACAATTAAAAAAGTATGCAAATAACACTGTAAAATCATATATTCTTGCCTTTGAAACATTCATAAACTATTACAATACAAAAGAACTGATACAAATCAATGAAAATGATGTTAGAGAGTATATCCTTACATTAATTCAAGAAAACAAATCTGATTCTTATATAAATATAGCAATTAACAGTATTAAATTTTATTACGAGTCTGTGCTAGGTATGCCCAATCGGTTTTATCAAATAGAACGACCTCGAAAGGAAAAAAAATTACCAAAAGTACTTTCAAAAGAAGATGTTTTACAAATTATAGCGCACACAAATAATTTGAAGCACAAATGCATTGTAAGTCTATTGTATTCCTCTGGAATGCGGAGAAACGAATTCGTTAATTTAAAAATAACAGATATTCATAGCAAAAGAATGTTAATACTCATTGAAGCGGCTAAGGGCAAAAAGGATCGTTATACGATACTTTCTCACACATTATTAAAAGATTTACGAGATTACTATAAACAGTGGAAACCCAAAAAATACATTGTGGAAGGAGCCTATGGACAACAGTACTCTGGACAAAGTATTGGCAGAATAGTAACAAATGCCGCAAAAAAAGCTGGCATACAAATTACTGTAACGCCACATATGCTTAGACATAGCTTTGCAACTCACCTTTTAGAAGACGGTGTTGATTTGAGGCAAATTCAAGTTTTATTAGGTCACAGTTCTTCTAAAACGACAGAGATATACACCCATGTTGCGATGACTACATTTAAGAAAATAAAGAACCCTCTAGATCTCTGAGAATATAATTGAGATATATACAACATATGTTATATATATCCTATATTTGGGTGTATATATAACATATGTTGTATATACTATTGTTAGCAAAAATTTAATCAACCTAACTACAAATGAATAAAGCTTTCTCAAAAGAAGAAAATATTTTATATAGCTTTTTAAATACTGTGTACCCTCTTACAGAATTGGAATTTAAGCCCATAGCTGAAATTTTAAAAAAGAAAAAATACAAAAAGGGAGAAATTATTCTAGATATTGGTCAAGTTGAAACAAAAACTAGTTTATTAATTAAAGGCTTTGTTCATCAGTACGTAATAATTGAAGGGGAGTTGTTTACAATTGATTTTTCGCTTTCCGGTATGAGTTTTAACAATTTAACTAGTTATATAGAAAACTCGCCTTCAAATCAAATACAAAAGGCAATGACTGATGTAGAAATTCTTTATTTTAAAAAACAAGATATTGAAAAATTACTATTAAAAAGCCAACCTTTTTGCTACATCTACACGAAGCTATTTGAACAAGTACATTCAGAGCGTGAAAAAAGGTCTTTACTCTTGCAACACAAAGATGTCTTTAAAAAGTATGAATTATTTCTAAAAACAATTGAAAAATCTAAAGTATTCATAGAAGAAATACCTCAAAAATTAATTGCAAATTACTTAAGTATGACACCTGAATCTTATAGCAGAGTAAAAAAGGAATATCTAAAAAAGTAAATTCATTTATTGATTTAAAATAAGTTTTATGACTTAAAGTTGTTTCACCTTTGTGGCAAAATTTTAATTATGAAATTTATTTATCTTTTATTTATACCTATACTTTTGAGTTGCTCAAAAGATGAGAATTTAGAGATCATTGGAGTTATCGAAGAATTTAGTCTACAATCAAACATTATTAACGATAGCTATCCTATTTATGTTTATTTACCTGAAAATTATTCCAATGATTCTTCCAATCAATTGATAATTGGTTTAGATGGTGATACTCGATTCAATGCTATAGCAAATCTAATTTCCGATAAAACTCAGAACGGAAGTATGCCACCTTCTATTTTAATATCTATTGGAAACAATAAAAATAGGAATCGAGATTATACGCCAACATCTTATGATCACGGTACTGGAGGTGCTAATAACTTTTATCAGTTTATTAAAGAAGAACTGATACCTGAACTTGAATCAAGATATAATTTAGACCCCTCAAATAATAAAACACTAATTGGACATTCTTTTGGTGGGTTATTCACACAGTATGTTATGGCACAAAATAGGCAAGATAACCCATTCAATAAATTTATTGCGGGTGGCACATCATATTGGTATGATTCAGGTGTTATATTCGAATATGAACAGAATTATGCAAATGAAAACATTGACTTAGATGTAACATTTTATAATGGAATGGGAACCTTAGAAGGAGGAGTTATGCTGGCGTCTTTTGAGGAAATGAATGAGCGTATAGACAATAGAAACTATCCGAATTTTAAGCATAAAAGTGAATTAATAGAAAAAAGCGGACATACGGGTTCTGCACACACAATATTTAAAAAAGGATTAGACTATGTATTCAGTAATTAGAATAATTACAATTATCGGTTTGTTATCTATCAGTAACACGTTATACGCTCAAAAAACCAACAACAACTCTTTAGAAATAGGTGTATTGGGAGCAGGCGATGAATCATTATATTACGGAGGCTACAGCAAATTTATCGTACCGCTGTCTAATAAAACAAATTATTTTACGATTTCTTTTGCTCTAACTGCCTACTTCGATTTTAAGGGAGAATCAGAACCAAATGCTTATTTAGTAGATGATATTGATATGCGATTAATACCAACTGTTAATTTTGGGTATTCGTTAAATTTTAATAAAGTCCAATTAAATTTTGAAGTACCAATTGGTTTAAGTTATGCCCATACAAAAGGTACTTTGGTAAATGAAAGAATAGGTTTCGAACGTGATTATTCCAATAATGAAGTTTTCTTTAATTATGGATTTTCTTTTTCACCAAAATACAAGATTAATAATTATAATAGCATTGGACTTACTACATTTCTACCTTTTATTAAGGACAAAGCTCAATCTGGATATCAGATTGGAATTGGGTGGACAAAAACTTTTGCTAACAATGTATATAAAAAATAGGACGATTATTGCTTGACCAATGGCTTGGGCTTATTTACGGGGTCGCCATGTTTTTAATTTGTATTTTAACTAATAATAAAGTTAAGAAAAAATTAAAAATATGGCTTCTTGATTTACGGAAAGTTAAATAGTTACCAACTGCCCTACTTTTCATATACTAACCGTTGTAAAACATTAAAAAAAGCCGATTGAATAAGAAGAAAAAATTGAAAATAATTTGCGGAATATTGGCGTTGTATGTAATCGCAAGCCTATTAATTGTATTTCTAATTCCAAATTTTCAGTTTCGGAATTATGAAATGAACAGAGCTTACGGAATTACTTTCGGGATTTTATCATCAACTCTATTTTTACTTTTATTTTGGACTATAAGACACATTAAATCGGAGAAAATAAAACAATTTCTGATTTTTATAAACGGATTCGCTCTCATTTTTGCGCTTGGAAATCTTGCTGTTTACTCTGCAAAAATTGACCCAGATATTCAATATAGAGATTATAAAACTTTATATATTAATAAAGAAAACGACAATGAAAAGATTGTAAGCCAATATGACGTGAATTGGAAAACTTTGGAAAAAGAATACCAATTTAATCACGTTACGGATTACGGAATTTTTAGAATTTATAAATCATACCGAATTGACACTTTGAATTTGAGAATTGAAGATTGGAAAAGAAAGAATTGAAATCAGAACGTAGAAAAACGTTTTACAACACCGTGTATAATTAATTGCTTGGGTCACTGCCGACTTACGAACATTCCTGCGGAATATTCTATTCGGTTTTTATTTGCTAAATTAGTTGCTTAACAACGCAACTAACCATACACAGTCACGTTAGGCACAATTATGAAAAACATCTTGAACATATTAATAATACTTCTGACTTTTAGTGTTCAAGGTCAAATTTCAGAATCTTGGAATCTGAATATTGATAGTTATACTCATAATTCATCGAATTACGCTTCGAAATTTCCACCAATCGAAATTGCGGAATTTTCAAATGGCGATAACGTAGTTTTATCTCAAAATGGAACTCTAGTCAAATTAAATGCTAACGGAGAAATAATTTGGCGTAATGAAATCAAAACGTGCGCTCAACAGAGAATATTAATAGACTCAAATGACTATATTATTTTTAGTTGCGGAACCGAAATAACGAAATTTGACTCGAACGGAGAAATCATTTGGAATAAAGACTATTCGAATATATTCAGTAAAAAATATTTGACCTTCGACGCCATTACTTCTGATAACGGAAATTTATATGTTGCTGGTCATTTTTTCCATTCAAAGCATATATGCCAACTTTCGATTGATAAAAATGGAAATGTACTATGGAAAACCAAGTTCAAGCAAGATGTGGATTATGAATTTTCATTTTTACCACCAAAACAAATAGTAGTTTTTGATAATACTATTTTTATTCTTGCTCATCACTACACAAAATCTAATTCATTTTTATATTCTTCTAATCTCAAAGGGAAGAAAAGAAAAGAAAAACAAGTAGATTTCAAAATCAAAAAAATAAAATCATTTGAAAATTCTCTATTTGCTTTAGGACATTTAAATAACCTAAAAGATAAATTGATTTTCGGAAAAGTAGATGAAGGTTTAGAGTTATCGAATATATCTGAACTTAAATTACCTAGAAACCTAGAATACAATGAAAATTCAACAGGTTGGGCAACTAAACCACCAACAAAAGAGGAATTTGAAAGGGAATATATTACAGCATACAATGTTAATGATTTCGAGTTTTTAAATACAAAGAACTTATTAATTGTTGGGAATTCCAGTGGAAAACCTTGGATTTTAAACTTGAATTTAGATAATGGAATAACTTGGAATTGGGACATTGCAGATGATAGATATTTTAAGTTTGACAATAAATACACAAGTCATTATTACGTTCTGTATTCTATTAACCAAGTCGGAAATAAATATTTAATTTCTGGAATTAGCGAAGAACAAGATGACCAAGAAAATCGGTTTGTGAAATATGTAAACTTATTTGTCCGAGAAATAGAAATGGAAAAATAACAGTGCCTAACAACGTATATATCTCATAGCTAATTAGTTGCTTAATCGAAGTTAAGGCGTATTTGGAAAGTTGCCAAATTTTTAAATTTGACGACTTTCCATTAAAAAAGATAAATAGTAAAATTTAAAAATCTGGCTTGTGCTTAATCCGAAAATTATTTTCTAATTTACACGCTACGAGCCATATACAATACCGTTAGCTGTAATAATGACCCGTCCTGAAATAAGGCTACATAATTTTAAACATTATGTATAGAAATGACAAAGTAATTAGACGTTACAGCGAACC
>NZ_AUDE01000028.1 GCF_000425305.1 Psychroserpens burtonensis DSM 12212 | reverse complement strand
GCCAAAGGGTTTCCATCAGTACGTTCTAAGTGGTTTTTAGAACATAAAAAAGGAGTAAAAGTTTTACCTAGAGATGCCGATACTACTTAAAACATAAAATAACATCTTTAAATCGTTTTCTTTTAGCTATAACTTCGTTGAAAATTTAAAACCAGAACTAAGGTTATGCTTTGAATTTTCGTTTCATTCTAACTAATAATAATTCAATTTACTACGGCGTCATTTCACATTTTAATTAGTGTGTCACATATCTTGAATGCCCTTTTTTTGATAAAGATGGTAAGGAAATCAAATAATATCTAAAACTCCTTAGCTCTTTGAGGTAAAGAGTTTTTCTTTTTAAAATGGTTCGTACTTTTTTCTTTGGAAATGTGCCTACTAAAATTAACTGCTATATAATTGGTTACATATCTGATTAAGCACTAGGTGCAATGGGTCGCCAGCCTTAGATTGTTCACATACGCTTTGGATGACAATTCGTGCATTTAAGGCGCAGGATTTGGAATTTCGGCATGAACCTCATTAATCGCTTTCAATATCTCATCACTTAATGTGATATTAGCGCTATCTATATTTTCTTCTAATTGCTCTAGAGACGTTGCTCCAATAATGTTACTCGTTATAAACGGTCTATCAGTTACAAAGGCTAAAGACATTTGAGCTAAGGTCATATTGTTGTCCTCGGCAATTTTCATGTAGCGTTTTGTGGCTTCTGTACAATTATCGCTACTGTATCTAGCAAACCTTGGAAATAACTTTAATCTCGCATTATCTGCAGCAGTGCCTTTAATATATTTGCCAGATAAGACCCCAAAAGCCATTGGAGAATAGGCTAACAAACCAATTTCTTCACGCATAGCGATCTCAGCCATATCACCTTCAAAAACGCGATTTATTAATGAATACGCATTTTGTATCGTAATCATTCTCGGTAAATTATGTGTTTTTGATTCTTCTAAGTAGCGCATTGTTCCCCATGCTTTTTCATTTGAAATTCCTACTTGACGTATTTTTCCAGATTGTATAATGGCATCTAAACTATGCAATACCTCATTAAAATTATCATCCCATTGATCATTAGGGTTGTGCGTATAATCACGAACCCCAAAGGTATTGGTTGTGCGTTCTGGCCAATGCAATTGGTATAAATCTATATAATCAGTTTTTAAGCGCTTTAAACTTTCGTTAACGGCATCATTGAGTGCTTCTTTGCTAAATCCGTTGGTTCTTATATGTGCTGTGTAATCTCCAGGTCCTGCAATTTTTGTAGCGAGGACTACGTTGTTCCTATTATTCGTTTTTTTAAACCAGTTCCCAATAATACGTTCGGTCTCTGCATAGGTTTCTGCGGTTGCTGGCACGGGATATAATTCAGCGACATCAAAAAAGTTGACCCCTTTATCAAGTGCTAAATCCATTTGTGCAAAGCCTTCGTCTTGGGTGTTTTGATTTCCCCAAGTCATCGTGCCTAAGCATATTTTACTGACTTTTATATCTGTTTTTGGTAGTGTTGTGTATTTCATCTTTAGTTCTCGTTTGCACGGGAATCTGTTTAGTTAAACTTAAATATATGTAAATATAAGAAGACCTCACAGGTTTTTAAAACCTGTGAGGTCTAAATGTATGTTAAGGTGTTTTATGTGTTTATGAGATTCCACACTAAGTTCGGAATGACAAACTAAATCTCATTCAATAACTTAGAAATCTCATCTAGTTTAGGTGTCAATATGACCTCTATACGACGGTTTTTAGCTTTACCTTCCGCAGAATCATTACTCGCAATTGGTGCGAATTCGCCTCGTCCTGCAGCAGTAAGGTTTTCCGGTTGGATAGCTGTGTTTTCTCTTAAAATATTGACGATTGCAGTAGCTCGTTTTGTAGATAAATCCCAATTGCCGCTAAGTTGATCATTTCCTTTATAGGGAACATTATCAGTATGGCCTTCAATTAAAATCGCAATTTCAGGGTTTTCGGCTAGTACTTCTCCTAGTTGTTTAACTGCTTGTTTACCTTGAGAACCCACTGCCCAGCTGCCTGATTGAAAAAGGAGTTTGTTTTCCATCGAGACATATACTTTTCCATTGCGTTGCTCAATAGTTAAACCTTTACCTTCAAAATTGGTCAAGGCTTTAGAAATGGCATCCTTTAGCTTGGTCATAGCAGCGTCTTTAGACGCAATCATGTTTTCTAATTCTGCAACACGTTGAGAACCAAATTCTAGTTCTTTTTTGAGTTTTTCTAGTCTCGCATTTTCAGTAGCTAAAGCTTGCTCTTTAGCTTCAAGTTGTGCTAATAATTCTCTATTCTTTTTAGAGTTTGCTGCAATTGAGGCACTGCTGTTCTTTTCTAAAGCCTCATAAGAGGCTTTTAGATTGTCAAAATTTGATTTGGTAGCATCATAATCGCTTTGTAATTTATTGCGTTGTGCGAATGCAGTATTATAGTTTTTAGTTAGCTTTTCTAAATCATTTTTAGCACTATTTAAAGATGTTTCTAAATCTTGATTAGCATCTGCTAGTTTTCTGTTTTCTTTTTTGAGATTTGCGTATTTGTCTTCTAAATCTGTGTAGATTTTTTTAGAGACGCATGAGGTTGTTAGGACTAATGTTAGTGCTATTAATGACAATTTTTTGAGCATAGGTTTGGTTTTTTTTTATTTTGATTTGTTCCTCGTTATTTATTTTTTATTATTTTGCCTCGATGCAAATTGCGTAGCACGTCATGAGATCCACAACAATGAAAACGATCGAATAAAAGAACTAAATGATCAAGACCAATCCAAGGAATTTTTTAGTTGAAAAGCTGAAAACCGATTTAAAAACTTCGCGTCGAACTTCGTTCTCTTGGTCTCGTAGCTTTTCTATATCTATTCTTCACCTTGGCGTTTAATTTTCCGAACTGATTTGGGACATGATTATTTACTATTATTTGTTTTCATTCCAATGTAATGTTCATTTTGCTAACTGCTTAATCAATCTCCACTAAAATAGGACAATGATCACTATGAACCGCTTCGCTAAGTATAACGCTTCTTTTTATGTTTTCTTGTAATGGCTTGCTCACCATCGCATAATCTAATCGCCACCCTTTATTATTGGCACGAGAATTTGCTCTGTAACTCCACCAAGAGTATGCTTGTTTTTCTGGATGCAGATGTCTAAAAGAGTCAATGAATCCGCTCTCAATAAAACCACTAAGCCATTCGCGCTCCTCAGGTAAAAACCCAGAGACACCTTTCATTTTTGGATTGTGAATATCAATGGCTTCATGACAAATATTGTAATCACCAAGGACAACTAGTTTATCATGTTCTTTGCGCAAATCATTTAAATAATTATGAATCATATCCATATACTCAAATTTATAAGTCAAACGAGCATCGTTAGTTCCAGAAGGTAAATACATACTCATGACTGAAACACCATCAAAATCTGCTCTAATATTGCGACCTTCAAAATCCATAGACTCGATTCCTGTTCCAAATTCTACATGCTTAGGTTCTATTTTACTTAAAATGGCGACACCACTATAGCCTTTTTTTTGTGCACTAAACCAATAATTGTACTTATAACCAGCATTTTCAATAGCTTCAATGTCTACTTGCTCTTTCATAGCTTTGATTTCTTGCAGACAAATCACATCAGGATTTGCACTTATAAGCCAATCAACAAAGCCTTTTTTCATTGCTGCTCTGATACCGTTGACATTGTAGGAGATAATTTTCATATGCATTTCCCATGAAAACGGGAATCTTTTAATTAAATATTGTATTTCAGCTAAAATAAATAATAATGTACTTTTACACCACTATTTTAAGGGCATTTTAACCATAAAATAATTTCTGCCTTTCGCAGTTAATATATTGAATGAAATTTACAATCACACTTATTTGTTTTCTATTGTCCTTTTATGCTTTTGCACAAGAGACAACGTCTAATTATAGAACAAAAAAAGTGGTAGTTAGGGATTCTGTAAAAGTGGATACGGTAAGTATAAATTCTAACTGGTTTTTTCTTAGGACGACAAACCAAATGCTTATTGATACCTCTTATTATAAAGTTGATTTTGCCAAGGCATTATTAACATTCAAAAAAGCGGTTGAAGTCGATTCCGTAGAGATATCCTATTTACGATATCCTGATTTTTTAACACGGAAATACGCGCAACTAGACGAAAAGATCATTGTAGAAAATACAGATAACCTACAACGACTCTACAAACTTAACCAATCTAATATTCAAAGAGATTACACACCATTTGGTGGATTGAGCACTTCTGGAAGTATTTCAAGAGGTGTGACTCTAGGAAATAATCAAAACTCAGTATTGAATAGTGAACTAGATTTACAGATTTCTGGAAAACTAAGTGATAAGGTGTCTCTTAGAGCATCCATACAAGATGCTAATATACCCTTACAAGAAAGCGGTTATTCACAACGATTAGATGAGTTTGATCAGGTCTTTATAGAGCTTTTTAGTGAAGATTGGAATATAAGAGCCGGTGATATAGACTTGACCAATACCAATAGTTACTTCGCTAATTTTACAAAGCGAGTACAAGGGCTTCAGGTGAGTGCCAATTTTGGAGACGATGACTCAAAAACCAACCTTTTTGCATCTGGAGCATTAGTAAGAGGGCAATTCACGACGAGCCAATTTACTGCGCAAGAAGGTAATCAAGGACCTTATAAATTGACAGGGCCAAATAATCAATTGTTTGTTTTAATTGTGTCTGGTAGTGAAATTGTGTATGTGAACGGCCTTCCAATAGAACGGGGTGAAAACAAAGATTATATTATAGATTATAATGCAGGAGAGATTATATTCAATTCTACTTTCTCTATGACTTCGGAAATGAGAATCACTGTAGATTATCAGTTTAGTGAACGTAATTTCTCGCGATTTACCATTTTTGGAGGAGGTGCTTATGAATCTGAAAAATTAAAACTAGGCGTTTCGGTATATTCTGAAGCAGATGCTAAAAACCAACCTTTACAGCAAAATCTTTCTGCAGAACAAGTTGAGATACTAGCGAACGCAGGAGATGACCAATTGCTTATGGTGGCACCTTCAGATGTTTCCGAAGCATTTGATGATAATCGTATTTTATACAGAAAAGACGTCATTAATGGGATTGAGCGTTTTGTGTTTTCTAATAATGAAGATGACGATTTATTTAGTGTGCGTTTTACCTTAGTTGGTGCTAATCTTGGAAATTATGTATTAATAAACAGTAATGCGGTTGAAAATATTTATGAATATGTTGACCCTATAAATGGCGTTTTACAGGGAAGTTATGAACCGATTGTGCGCTTAATCGCTCCAGAAAAACTACAAGTCGCAGTTGTTAACGGCAGTTATAAACCAACAGAACAGACAGACGTGTTTTTTGAACTTGCAGGTAGTAAAAATGATGTAAATCTGTTTTCTAATATCGATGATGGCAATAATAATGGTTTTGCAGCAAAGCTTCGTGTCAACCAAAATATTATTAAAACAGATAGCCTCTGGAATCTTAATGCAAATATTGATGCAGATCTCATTAACAAAGATTTTACGACTATTCAGCGTTTATATAGAGCAGAGTTTAATCGGGATTGGAATTTAGAAAACCCACTTGGTAATCAGTCCTTATTGTCTTCTGGTTTAGAACTCGTACATCCAAAAAAAGGTGTAGCGTCTTATCAATTTGAACACCTTAATTATTCTGAGAACTTTAATGGAAATAGACATAACGTATTTGCTAATCTTCAACTTAATCAGTTTAATATATTTTCTAATTCTAGTTTTTTAAGTAATAAAAGCAGTGTGTCAACGTCAACGTTTGTGCGCTCATTTAATAGAGTAACTTATAATTTTAAAACCCAATGGGTTGGAACTAGAATTGCTTTAGAAGACAATGAACAACGTGATAGAGAAAGTGATATATTGACAAATTTAAGCCAGCGTTTTAACTCTTATGAAGTATTTACAGGAATTGGAGATAGCACAGGAGTCTTTGTTGAGATTGGTTATAAACACCGCGTTAATGATAGTTTGCGAGGTAATGAAGTAAAAAGAGTCAACACGTCTAATACCTATTATTTGAAGTCGAAAATCATCCAGAATAAGAATACCAATTTGGGTGTTTATACCAATTTCCGAAAACTAAAAAGTGAAGATGATACCGTCGAGGATGAAAATTCGTTGAATTCTAGATTGAATTTTAATCAGAAATTATGGAATAATCTCGTGCTTTTAAACACTGTTTTTGAAACTAATTCTGGAACCTTACCACAGCAAGATTTTACCTATGTAGGTGTGGAGCCTGGTCAAGGTGCCTATACTTGGATTGATTATAATGAGAATGGAATCCAAGAACTCAATGAGTTTGAAGTTGCTCAATTCGCAGATCAAGGTGAGTTTATTAGAGTGTTATTGCCTAATCAGGTTTTTGTAAGAACACATCAAAATAGATTTAGTCAAACATTGACTATTAATCCACAACAGTGGTCTGTTTCCGAAGAAAAAGGAAAGAGATTTTGGTCTCATTTTTATAATCAAACGTCTTATTTGGTAGATAGAAAAAATAGGCGAGAAGGGGAGGAGTTTGACTTAAACCCTTTCGCTACTGATGACCTAAATCAACTGGCATTAAACAAAAGTATTCGTAATGTGCTGTTTTTTAACAGAGGAAAACAAAAGTATACCACATCTTATACCTATTTGGCAAATACCAATAGAACGACACTCTCTATCGGGTTTCAAGAAAATAAAATAGAAAGTCATCAATTACAATTCAACCACAAATTTTGGACGAATTGGCTTGTAAATTTAGAATCTAGTTTACAAAATAATGAAAGTCTAAGTGAAAACTTTGCGACTCGAAATTTTAATCTTGATGAAGTAAGGTTTCAACCTAAATTATCTTATATATTTAATGAGAATGCACGTTTTGATGTGTTTTATCAATATACTTCAAAGGACAATACGATTGGGAGTATGGAACAATTACTTCAGAATAACTATGGGTTGTCGTTCACCTATAATAATGCGAATAAGATAGCATTGACGGGAGAGGTGAATTTTTTTAAAAATGAATTTACAGGAAATGCCAATACACCTGTTGCCTATCAAATTTTAGAAGGCTTGCAGCCAGGAAATAATTTCACATGGAGTTTGTTGGCTCAGAAGAAACTAACTAAGTTTTTAGATCTAAATTTAAATTATTTTGGAAGAAAAACCGAAACTAGTAAAACCATCCACACAGGAACAGTTCAGTTAAAGGCTTATTTTTAAGCTTTGTAACATTCATTACAAATAGCTAATATTTTTTTTATAACTTTGCCAAATGCAAAAGCTGTTTGCCATAGTGTTTTCTTTCTTAGTGCTTTTTCAGAGTCTCAATATGAGCTTAGAAGATGTGTCTAAGATGAGCGTCTTGTTAGAGCATGCAGAATATCATCAAGACACTTATGGTGATTCGTTTTTTGAGTTTCTGGTAGAGCACTATAGCACTGTTGAAGATAATAATAATCATAGAGAACATGAGAATTTACCTTTTAAACATCAAACTTGTGGTCATACTAGTGTCGCATTTACTTTTGAGACGATAACATTCGACTTTACATACGATCCATTTATAGAAATTCCTTTTAATTTTTTCTACAAGGAATCTGTTTCTTTATTTGAAAAATCTAGCGTTTTTCAACCTCCAAGAGTCGTATAATTCTTTTTCCAAGCGTTTTTTAAAATCTGCAAGGCACCTTGTCTTTTGTGGGATTATTAATTCTTATTACATCGAATTATGTTAGAATCAATTATTAAATTTAGCTTAAATAATAAGCTGATTGTTTTCCTTTTTACAACCTTTATTGTTGGCTTTGGAATCTTTTCTTTAAGTCAAATTCCAATTGGTGCCGTTCCTGATATTACCAACAATCAAGTACAAGTCATTACTACATCTCGAAATTTATCAACTCAAGATGTGGAGCAATTTATTACTTATCCTGTCGAGCTAGAAATGGCTAATTTACCAGGAGTTGAAGAGATACGATCAGTTTCAAAATTTGGTTTATCTGTAGTGACCATCGTTTTTGATGATGATTTGGGTACTTATTTACCGAGACAGCTCATTGCCGAAAAAATAAAATCAGCTTCAGAACAAATTCCAAAAGGATTTGGAACACCAGAAATGGGACCAATCACTACTGGTCTTGGTGAAATCTATCAGTATATTCTAGATGTGAAGCCTGGTTATGAAGATACATATACTACTACAGATTTGCGTACTATCCAAGATTGGATTGTAAAACGTCAATTGTCAGGAATTCCAGGTGTCGTTGAAGTTAATACTTGGGGTGGATTTTTAAAGCAGTATGAAGTCGCTATTGATCCAGCTAAATTAGTTTCAATGAACATTTCAATATCAGAAATATATGAATCATTAGAAAAGAATAATAGTGTTGCAGGTGGCGGTTATATAGAAAAAAATGACAAAGCTTTTTTTATTCGTGGAGAAGGTTTGGTAAACTCTTTAGAAGATATTGAGAATATTGTTGTAAAAAATGACGGTACACCAATTTTCATTAAAGATGTTGCAATTGTTGGCTTTGGTAGTGCAACTCGTTTTGGAGCAATCACAGGAAATGGCGAAGGTGAAAAAGTCTTAGGGCAAATTATGATGCTCAAAGACGGTAATTCTAAAGAAGTTATTGATACTGTAAAAGAGCGCGTTGCTTCCATACAAAGTACATTGCCAGAAGGTGTTTATATTAATGGGTTTTTAGAACGCAGCGAGCTTATTGGTAAAACCACATTTACCGTTGCAGAAAATTTGATTTTAGGATCTCTGATTGTCATTTTTGTGGTTGTACTTTTACTTGGGAATTGGCGCTCTGGATTAATCGTTGCCTCTGTTATTCCGTTAAGTTTATTATTTGCCATTATTCTAATGAATCTTTTTGGAGTAGATGCCAATTTGATGAGTTTAGGAGCCATTGATTTTGGAATCATTATCGATGGAGCAGTGATCATTGTGGAGTTTATTGCATTTCAAATCGTGTCCAAATCTTCTCAAATATCCAAAACTGATAAACACGAAAAACAATCAGAAATTGATCAAATCACACTAAAAAGTGCATCAAAAATGATGAATTCCGCTATTTTCGGTCAATTAATCATCTTAATAGTATTTATTCCTATTCTTTCTTTAAGCGGTATTGAAGGTAAAATGTTTAGACCTATGGCGATGACATTTAGTTTTGCCTTGATTGGAGCAATGTTACTTTGTTTGACTTATGTTCCTGTGGTTTCATCTTTGTTTTTGAAATCTAGTAAGGTGTCGAGTAAAAATATTTCTTTAAGGTTAATGAATTTTTTAAATAAGCGTTATCAACCAATTATCCATTGGTCATTAAACCATAAAAAAACGGTTGTTTTGTTTTCTGTACTATTATTAGCAATGAGTGTTGGGATTTTTACACGAATGGGTGGTGAATTTGTTCCTACACTTGATGAAGGTGATTTCGTAATACAGCCAATTTTGAAAACGGGAACATCTCTAACAAAAACGGTTGATATCACAACTCATATAGAGCAAATTTTATTGGATAATTTCCCTGAAGTGGATCAGGTCGTATCTCGAATTGGAGCAGCAGAAGTACCTACAGATCCAATGTCTATGGAAGAAAGTGATGTTATTATTAAGCTTAAACCTAAAAATGAATGGACCTCTGCCAATAGTAAAGATGAGTTAGCAGATAAGTTTAAAGAGGCGCTGGCTGTAATTCCAGAAATGGAAGTGGAATTTACGCAACCTATAGAAATGCGTTTTAATGAATTGATTACAGGTGTTAGGGCAGATGTAGCGATTAAGATTTTTGGTGAAGATTTAACTATTTTAGCTAATAAAGCTGATGAGATCAGGGATTTGATTCAGGGAGTAGAGGGTGCTGCAGATATTTCTGTAGAAAAAGTAGAAGGCTTACCACAAATGAGTATTACATATAATCGCAGTAAAATTGCACGATATGGGATGAATATTTCTGATTTAAACCGAATAATTTCTATGGGTTTTGCAGGAGAATCTGTTGGAAGTGTTTTTGAAGGTGAAAAACGTTTTGATTTGGTAATTCGTTTGCAGGAGAAAAATCGAAAAAATTTAGAAAGTCTTCAAAACTTGTATGTAGATACTCCGTATGGAGATAAAATCCCTCTAAACGAATTGGCAGAAATTAAGTACACTACGGGTCCTGCTCAAATTTCTAGAGATGATACTAAACGACGAATTGTTGTTGGAGTTAATGTAAGAAATCGAGATTTACAGTCGGTAGTTAATGATGTACAACAAATTATATCGGATCAGCTTGAGCTGCCTGTTGGGTATTCTATTACTTATGGTGGACAATTTGAGAATCTGCAAAGTGCTAAAGAGCGTTTAATGGTTGCAGTTCCAGTGGCGTTAGTTCTCATATTTATATTACTCTATTTCGCATTTAAATCAGTAAAAGAGGCTGTGATTGTCTATACAGCTATCCCATTTGCAGCGGTTGGAGGCGTTCTATTATTATGGGTTAGGGACTTGCCCTTCAGTATATCCGCGGGAGTTGGATTTATCGCACTTTTTGGAATTGCAGTTTTAAACGGAATTGTTCTCATCGAACATTTTAAAGAGCTTAAAGCAGAGGGTTTCTCAAATATTGAGGAGCGAATTAAAAAGGGAACAAGCGAACGTTTGAGGCCTGTTTTGTTAACAGCCTCTGCAGCAGCTTTAGGGTTTTTACCTATGGCTATTTCGACAAATGCAGGTGCTGAAGTACAACGGCCATTGGCAACAGTGGTTATAGGCGGTTTGATTACTGCGACACTCTTAACTTTAATTGTCCTACCCGTATTATATGCTTGGTTGGAAAAGAAAGGCACTGTGAAAATCAATAAAACAGCAATAGTGACTATCGTTTTTTTAGCAATGACCTTTGGAGTAAATGCTCAAAATAGTGCGTTGACGGTTGAAGAAACCTTATCGTTAGCGATTGAAAACAATGGACAACTAAAAGCAGAGATATTAAAAATAGAGGAGTCCAATGCATTAATTGGAAGTGCTTTTAGTTTTGATAAAACCAGCATTTATTATCAATATGACGAAAACAATTTGGCCATAAATAATGCCCCTCTCAATGTTTTTGGGGTGTCACAGGATTTTAAATTCCCGACTGTTTATTTTGCTGAAAAGAAACGTAATCAATCAAAAGTAGATTTGCAAGAAACGAAGTATAGCTTACAATTATTGACAGTTAAAAGGGATGTCTATTCAAATTACTATCAATTGAGTTATGCAAAAAATAAAGCTTTGGCTTATCATTACTTGGATAGCTTGTATAAGGATTTTGCTAAAAAAGCAGAAAGACGTTTTGAATTGGGAGAGACCAATTATCTGGAAATGATTACTGCGCGTTCTAAACAAAAACAATTAGAATCCTTATATAAACAATCGTTACAAAATGTGAATCAATCTATAGCGCGACTTAAAAAAGTGGTTCAGGTGGACTCTATAAAAATTAAAGATGCTGAACTTCAAAAATTAGAGCTTCAAAATTTGTCATTAGACAAACATGAAGGCTTGTCCTTTTTTGATGCGTCCCTAAATTACCAGCAAGCGCAAACTAAATTGGAGAAACAGAGTTTGCTTCCAGATTTAAGTGCGGCGTATTTTCAAGGGACAAACAATAATTTAAACCAAACCGTTATTGGATATCAGTTTGGATTAAAAATTCCTTTTTTGTTTGGTGGTCAACGCTCTAAAATCAAAGCATCAAAAATTACTGAAGATATTGTCTCAGAGCAGAAAATTGACTATGAGAAACAATTAAATGCTGAATATGAATTGCTAACAGCAAAACTTAGGCAACATGAAGAAAGTATTGACTATTATGAAACACAAGGCAAAATACTTTCCGAAGAAATAATAAAAACAGCAAATCGCACATTTAAGGAAGGTGAAATTGACTTTTTCCAATACATCCAGAGTTTAGAGACTGCTAAAGAAATTCAATTAAGTTACCTAGAGCAACTCAATCAATATAATCAAACAGTAATTACTATCAACTATTTAATTTTATAATGATGAAACATACCTATATCTTATTATTTACAATGGTTTTATTCGCCTGCGGAAATTTAGAAAACAAAGAAGAAGTTAGTTTAGAAACTGAAGAGCATTCAGATAAAATCACTATTACTAAAGCTCAATTTGAAGGAGAAAAAATGGCTTTTGGTAGCCTAGAAGAAGTTGATTTTTACGATACAGTAAAAGTTAATGGTGTGATTGATGTACCACCACATAATAAATCTAGCGTGACTACATTTGTGGGTGGTTATATTACCAAAACCCCTTTATTGATTGGTGATAAAGTAAAGAAAGGACAACTTTTGGTGACACTTGAGAGCACTGAGTTTGTCGAATTACAACAGCAATATTTGGAGGTTGCAGAACAAATTAATTATTTGAAATCTGAGTTTAACCGACAAAAAACATTGTTTGATGAGCAAATTACTTCAGAAAAAAACTATTTAAAAGCCGAAAGTGCTTATAAAAGCAACTTAGCACATTATAATGGATTACGTAGAAAATTGCAAATGATTAATATCGATCCAAAGCGGGTAGAACAAGGTCAAATCTCTTCTACTATTAATCTTTATGCTTCAATCGATGGTTATGTAACTAAGGTAAATGTGAGTAATGGTACTTTTGTGTCGTCTAGCGATGTGATTTTGGAAATTGTAGATACAGACCATATACATTTAGAATTGTCGGTGTTTGAAAAGGATATCATGAAAATTAAAAAAGATCAGGAAATTTTATTTAAAATACCTGAAGCTTCCGAAGCCATTTATGAAGCTGAAGTGCATTTAGTTGGCACTACTATTGACGAGCAAACAAGGCGTGTAAAAGTACATGGGCATCTGGATAAGGATGAAGAGAATTTTATTGTTGGTATGTTCGTAGAAGCCGATATTATTATTGCTAATACAAAAGGAATGAGTTTACCAATCGATGCCGTTATAGAGGTTGAAGGTAAAGCCTACGCTTTGGTAATGGAAGAAAAGCAGGGTGATGAATTTTATTTGGAAAAAATAAAATTGGATGTTGGTAAACGAACAGAAACAACTATTGAAATTTTAAATTATGACCTTTTAAAAGGTAAGCAAATCATAATTAAAGGAACAGGTATGTTGCTTAATGGAGCAGAAGCAGGGCATAGCCATTAAGTTGTGGTATTGGGGAGTAACTTTTTCACTATAATTTTATTTTAAAACAGGAATAGCACTTGGTGCCAGAGAGGCATTAACTCTTAGCCAAACTACGTGTGAAGACAGTTTCTTTAATTGCTGCGTTTATATGTATTTTACATAACAAGCTTTTGCTCACGATTACTTTATAAAAGACGCTTATAAAGAGGATAATGGCACTAAATACAGTTTTCCTTTCTTACAGGGTATTATCGAGGCTAATTTGACAGAGTTGTCTTCTGTTCGTGAATTTGGATTTAATCTAGGGTATCGATTTTAAGAACTGGTATGATCACAAAAATAAGAAACCCCAAATTATTAAAATTTGGGGTTTCTTTATTTTATAAAAGGTTTAATTACTTTTTATTTCATTTTCTGTAACCAATGCTTAGCATCAACCTCTTTGTGGATGATCTCATTTAAGTCTTCAATCTTAACACGTTGCTGTTCCATAGTGTCACGATGACGAATTGTAACTGTATTATCTTCTAAAGTGTCGTGATCTACCGTAATACAAAATGGTGTACCGTTAGCATCTTGGCGTCTATAACGTCTTCCAACGGCATCTTTTTCGTCATAATCTACATTAAAGTCCCATTTAAGATCCTCCATTATTTGTTTAGCAATTTCTGGAAGTCCGTCTTTTTTAACCAATGGTAAAATTGCAGCTTTAATAGGTGCTAATACAGCTGGTAATTTTAAAACAGTTCTAACGCTTCCGTCTTCTAAAGTTTCATCCTCAAGAGCATTTGAGAATACAGCTAAGAACATACGATCTAAACCAATAGAGGTTTCTAGAACGTAAGGTGTGTAGCTTGCATTATCTTCATGATCAAAATACTGTAATTTCTTGCCTGAGAACTCTTCATGCTGTTTTAAATCGAAATCTGTACGCGAGTGAATCCCTTCTAATTCTTTAAATCCGAACGGGAATTTAAATTCTATATCTGTTGCAGCATCGGCATAGTGCGCTAATTTTTCATGATCGTGAAAACGGTAATTGTCTTGATCCATTCCTAAAGATAAATGCCATTTCATTCTGTTTTCTTTCCAGTATTCAAACCATTCTTTTTGAGTACCTGGTTTGATGAAAAATTGCATCTCCATTTGTTCAAACTCACGCATTCTAAAGATAAATTGTCTTGCAACAATTTCATTCCTAAAGGCTTTACCTGTTTGAGCGATTCCGAAGGGAATCTTCATACGTCCACTTTTTTGAACATTCAAGAAGTTAACAAAAATACCTTGGGCTGTTTCAGGACGCAAGTATAAGTCCATTGCACTTTCTGCACTAGCACCTAATTTTGTTCCAAACATTAAGTTGAATTGCTTAACATCTGTCCAATTTCTAGAACCAGTCATTGGATCTGCAATTTCCAATTCTTCAATCAATGCTTTTACATCTGCCAAATCTTCTCTTTCTAAAGATTGACCTAAGCGTTTTAATATGACATTGATTTTTTCTTGGTAACCAACAACTCTTCCGTTAGTACTAACAAATTCTTCTTTATTGAAAGCGTCTCCAAAGCGTTTTTCTGCTTTTTTAATTTCTTTATCTATTTTGCTTTCAATCTTAGCACAGTAATCTTCAACTAAAACATCTGCACGATATCTTTTTTTAGAATCCTTATTGTCAATTAATGGATCACTAAAGGCATCGACGTGACCAGAAGCTTTCCATGTCGTAGGATGCATAAAAATCGCAGTATCAATACCTACAATGTTTTCATTCATTTGTACCATGGCTTTCCACCAATAGTCACGAATGTTTTTCTTGAGTTCTACTCCATTTTGTGCATAATCATATACTGCACTTAATCCGTCGTAGATTTCACTACTTTGAAATACGTAACCATACTCCTTTGCGTGAGAGATTACCTTTTTAAATTGATCTTCGTTTGCCATATTGCAAAAATAAAAAACCGCTCCAATTAATGGTGCGGTTTTTAAGAAATTATATAAGATTATTATAAACTAATACTTAATTTAAATTTACTTGTGTACTTCCTAGTTTTCTGTCCTTGTGAAAAATAGAGATATAATAATTTCCTTGTTCTAAAGGTTTTTCATTTATATCTGCATCTACATCGATACAAACTTCGACAACATTATTATTGTAATTCACAATTTCTTTGGCGCTATAGATTAATGTGGACTCACCAAAATTAATAGAACCTTTGTCTGCAACTACGTTATTTTTAGGATTTACTATTTGTATATAAAAATCTTTCGCTCCTGCTTCCGTCAATGAGTTTTCAGCAAGAATAAAACAGACTTCTATCGTTTCTACCCGTTTTGCTTTAGAACTAAATCTTTTGTTACCAAAGAATGTTTCAAACCCTTTTGCTTTGAAAGAATTAGCGGTTAATAAAGCGCCCTTCTCTAACGTTTTGTTTAAGTTTTTGTTTTTTTGAACTAGGGTTGAATTTTCAAGTTGCTGCTTTATTAACTCGCTGTTTGCGAGTAGTTTCTCTCTTTCTAAATCTTTATTTACCTCGTTTAAAGAGTCTACAGTCTTAAATAAAGTCTTATTTTTAAGTTTTAAGTTAAATAGTTGTTGTTTAAATTTTGAAAGTACAGAGAGGTCACTACGTAATATTCTAAGAGAGTCTAACGTTAATTTAGTTGCTCGTTTAGCATCTTCCAGTTGGGAAGATATCAAATTATTGGAAATTGAAACGTCATCATAGCTAGCTATCATTTGAGATAATTCACTTTCAACAAGCTTCTTTTCTTGTTCTAAAAATTGCTGGTGCGTTGCAATGGATTTATAACTTGTGAAACTGTAAACAGTTAAAACTGCGACCGCAATAATTAAAGAACCAATAATTAATCTGTAGTTAAGTAATTGAGGGTTAACTATCATTATTAATTTTGTTATTTAATCATGCGAAACTAAAGAATATGTTATCAAAAATTAATTTTAATCGTTGAAATGATAAAAAACTTGTTAAACTTGTTCTTTCCTGAAGTTTGTAGAGCTTGTAGCAATCATTTGTCTGATAATGAACTACAAATTTGTACAAATTGCCGACATGATTTACCATTAACAAATTTTCATAGCGATCCTGAAAATGCTGTTCATAAGATGCTCTACGGAAGAGTGAAATTAGAACAAGCCACTGCTTTACTTCATTTTTCAAAAAAAGGAATTGTACAGCAACTCATGCATAATCTTAAATATAGAGGTCATGAAGAAGTTGGACAGCTTCTAGGTGAGTGGTTAGGTGATGAATTAAAGATGCTGGATGCCTATTCTAATATTGACGTAGTTATTCCTGTCCCTTTACATAAGCATAAACTTAGGTCTAGAGGCTTTAATCAGGTTGATAAATTTGGTATTGCGATTGCTGCAGCTTTAAATGCAGATTTTAATGATTCGGTATTAATAAAAACGACTAATACTAAAACACAAGTATTCAAAGATAGGCTGAAACGAAATTCTAGTGATCACAGCAATTTTAAAATTATAAACGGAACCACTTTAGAAAACAAACACATCCTTATTGTGGACGATATTATTACAACTGGTGCTACTATAGAAGATTGTGCCAATATCTTATTAGAAATCAATGATATTAGGCTAAGTTTGGCGACCATGTCAATCACAGATTAACACCAATTTAATTTTGTAATAGAGCATTAAAAATTTGATTTATTTTTAGCTTAGATGAAATGAAAAGTCAAAGCATAGTTTTAGTTATGGTTTTGTGTTTTACTGAAATACGAGAGAAAAAGAAACAAATTATATGTGATATTACATGTCTAAATAGGCGTAATACACTATAAAACGACGTTAATTGTTTTGATGATAAATAGGTTTATTGTTAATTTGTTGAAATTTGAAGCACGAATGCGCAAAAACGTTTTACAAAGTGTAGTCATCCTTATAATCATTTCATTAGTGATAAGTTGTGCTAATAGAGGAACACCTTCTGGAGGTCCTAAAGATGAGGAGGCGCCATTAATAATCAAATCTTCTCCAGAGAATTTGACAACTAACTTTAAAGGCAAGGAGATAAAAATTTATTTTGATGAGTACGTTAAAATCAAAGACCTACAAAAGCAGCTTATTATTTCTCCACCAATGGATCCAGAACCAACGGTTACTCCTATGGGAACTGCGAGTAAATATATTACCATAACCATTAATGATACTTTAGATGACAATACAACGTATGCGTTTAATTTTGGGCAAAGTATTGTAGATAATAATGAAGAAAACCCTTATGATTATTTCAGGTATGTATTTTCTACAGGAGATTACATCGACTCTTTATCCGTAAAAGGTCGAATTTTAGATGCAGAAAACAGATCGCCAGAAACATTTGTCTCTGTTATGTTATATGAGAAAGACTCTACGTTCACAGACTCTGTTGTGTATAAGAAAAAGCCAAAATACATAACCAATACACTAGATAGCCTCACAACATTTAGTATTGATAATATTAAACCTGGAACCTATAAATTAGTGGCTTTAAAAGACGATAATGGGAACTTCACATTTCAGCAAGACAAAGATAAAATAGGATTTTATGAAGGTTTCATTACTGTGCCAACCGATGAAAATTATACCATAAAGTTATTTAAAGAAGCGGTAAATTTTGATGTTAAAAGAGCACGTCAAGTTGCTGGTCAAAAAATAGCCTTTGGGTTTGAAGGGGATTATAAAACAATGGAAATTGAGTTGCTAGGCGACAAGCCAGAAGGATTTACCACAAGAGTGACTAAAGATCAAAGCGCAGATACCTTGTACTACTGGTATAGACCAAAACTTGAATTGGATTCTACTCAATTTATTGTAAGAAATAAGACCTTTATAGATACGCTTAAACATCGATTTAGAACTATTGATAAAGACACCTTGACCGTAAAAATGTTGTCTTCTGGAACATTGGGTTTTAGTGATGATCTAAAAATATCTGGTACAATTCCTTTTGTGAAATTGAATGAGAAACAGATTAAAATTTTAGATAAAGATTCTCTAGATGTGTCTTTTGAGACCACTTATGATTCCTTAGACAATGTTTATAGTTTGCAATTTGAAAAGCAAGAATCTCAAAAGTATGCGATACAAATGTTGCCAGGAGCTTTGGAGGATTTCTTCGGAAATGTGAATGATACACTTAATTATAGTGCTAGAACAAAACTCTATTCTGATTACTCTAATATAAGAGTAACATTGAGAAATATGACCTATCCAGTGATTGTTCAATTGATGACTGAAAAAGGAGAGGTCAAGTATGAGCAGTTTGCGAAAGTGGATCGCTTATTTGATTTTAGAAACCTATCGCCAGGAAATTATTATTTACGGGTTATTTTTGATGCTAACGGAAATCAAAAATGGGATTCAGGAAATTACCTTGAGCAATTTCAAGCCGAGCGTATTAGTTACTATCCAGAACTTATTGATGCCAGAGCAAATTGGGATCCAGTAATTGAATTTATTTTAGAGTAAATAAATCCCTATCCTTCAAAAAGCCTAACTTCTCTCTGTACTTAGAGATATGATCTTTTTTTAGCGTTATAATTTCAGTGGCTTCTTGTCCTGTAGGAATTGTATCCATGCGTTTACCTAGGACATCATAAGCGCCAGAATTCCCAGAATACTCATGTTTATTGCCATCTAGTCCAACTCGGTTAACACCTATGCAATACGTCATGTTCTCAATAGCACGCGCTTTTAGTAAGGTATCCCAAGCTGCAATTCTAATTTTGGGCCAATTAGCGACATAAAGCAACACATCATAATCGTTTGTATTTCTAGACCAAACAGGAAAACGTAAATCATAGCAAACCAAAGGGCAAATTTTCCAGCCTAAATAACTAACTGTTATTAGGTTGGACCCAGCTTGGTAAGCCTTGTGCTCACCTGCTAAAGTAAAGGTATGTTTCTTATCGTAATAGTCGATTTTACCACTAGGAAAAATAAATAGCAGTCTGTTATAATAATGATCATTCTCTTCAATAACGATACTTCCCGTAATTGCAGATTTTTTAAGGTTTGCTAATTTTTGCATCCATGATATGGTATCTCCGGTCATGGTTTCTGCTACCTGACTTGGATTCATAGTAAATCCAGAGGTAAATAGTTCAGGAAGTATAATTACATCAACAGGCTCCAAAATAGCACTAATGGTATTAGTGAAGTTTATTCTATTTTGCTCCGGGTTTTCCCAGACGAGATTAGATTGTATTAAGGCAACTTTTAGTTCGCTTTTCATGAGTTATAGATTATATACCAAAGTTATGACCAATCATTTTAAAATCTATTTGATATTACTCAATGAAATTACAAATTTCAGAATAACTAAGCCTTGTATTATTGTAAAAAGTCTAATTCAGTTTTAGTTCTTTAAATTGAAGTAGAGTTCTATTGATGATTAAGCAGTATTCCATAATTGATGCCTAGCTTTTTTTGACTTTCTGAGCGTCTTTGTGCACTTATTTTTCTGCACTATTTTTTTTTAATTAAAAGATCAGATTCCTATATAACGTTAGTTTCTTCAATGCTTAACGCTTAGAAAAAGAGTTAAATTTTATTCAAGATTTCTGCTGCAGCTTTGAGCGTTTCAGTTGTTTTTGCAAAACAAAAACGCAATACTTTATCATCATGTTGATGATCATTGAAGACAGATAATGGAATGGAAGCAATCCCCTTTTCAATGGTAAGACGTTTTGCGAAATCTAGATCTTTTTCCGAAGTAATTTCAGAAAAATCTAACACCTGAAAATACGTTCCTTTTGATGGTGTGAATTTAAATTTTGAATCCTTAATAAGCTTTAAAAAGGTATCTCGCTTCTCTTGATAAAATTCAGATAAATCTAGATAATGATTGGGTTGAGTTAAATAATCTGCTAATCCTTTTTGTGTTGGATGATGTACAGAGAATACATTAAATTGGTGCACATTTCTAAAGGCTTCCATTAGTTCTTTTGGTGCGCAACAATAACCGACTTTCCAGCCTGTATTATGAAATGTTTTCCCAAAGGACGCGGTGATAAAACTACGTTCTTTTAACTGCGGAAAAAGGCAAACACTTTGATGTTGCTCGCCGTCAAATATGATATGCTCGTAAACTTCATCACTTAATACGATGATGTCTGTGTGGTTTGTTAATTCTTGTAGTTTAAGCAGATCTGCTTTACTCATCACAGTTCCGCTAGGATTGTGAGGTGTATTAATAATAATCATTTTGGTATTATAATTAATCGATTTCTCGACGAGAATCCAGTCTATTTTATAGTTTGGTGCTTGAAGTCCTATTGCAATTGGTTTTCCTCCATTTAATTCGATAGCTGGTTGATAACAATCATAAGCAGGTTTGAAAATGATGACTTCGTCACCTAGCTTTATAAAAGTTGAAATTATTGTGAAAATGGCCTGCGTTGCGCCAGCTGTGACTGTTATTTCAGTTTCAGGATGGTAAGAGGTGTCGTATAGCAACTCAAATTTTTTGGCAATAGCTTGACGTAATTCTAAATTTCCTGCCATAGGAGCATATTGATTATATCCAGAATTCATGGCTTTAGAAACCGCATCAATAAGTTTTTGATCACTCTTAAAGTTAGGGAATCCTTGTGATAAATTGAGTGCATTGTGTTTGTTTGCCAATACGCTCATGACAGTGAAAATTGATGTTTCTACGTTGGTGAGTTTTGGTGTAAGTTGCATAATGTAAATATACGAATACATTAATGTGATAATAATTAAAAGAAAAAAGAGTTGTAGTGTTATAATCTATCTAATTATCAAAAGATTACTACTCATACTATTTGTTCTATTATTTGCTTGCAATATGAACTCTGAAAGGAGTTCAATTATAGAGCAATCCATAATTGACGTTAATGAAAATCAAGAACTGAAAATTTCTACATTAGAACCATCACTAGATTCTGTGAAACTCAACATCAATTTTAAACCTCAAGGCAATTACACATCTATTAAAAATGGAATAGAAACTGATAGAGCGTATTTTAAACGTTCATATCAAAGCAATCCAACAAAAGCGATTGATAGTGCATCTCAATATTTATATTCAAAATTGCTGAATGATATCGTTCCGCATTGGTACGGAACGGAATGGGATTTTAACGGTCATACAGACATTCCAAATAATGGAGAAATTGCTTGCGGTTATTTTGTGTCAACGACTTTAAAACATTTTGGCTTTAATCTCAATCGATATAAAATGGCGCAACAAGCTGGATTAATTGAAGCGCGAATGTTACAACCTAAATCTCAACTTAAAATCTATAGAAACCAGTCTTTTGAAGCTTTAAAACAGAAAGTGAATTCGGTTTATAATAATGGGGTTTATTTTGTAGGATTAGATAATCACGTTGGTTACGTGATAGTAATAGACAAAGAACTCTATTTTTTACATTCTAGTTATTGTGATGATAAGGTGATTATTGAATTGGCAGAAATTGCACCATGTTTTTCTTCGAATATTTATGTTTTTGCTGAAATATCAACTAATAAAAATCTGGTTAAAAGTTGGATATTTAATGAGCGATTGAATGTGCCTGTTAATTGATTGCCCTAAGGAAAACTTCAGACTCTTTACTTCACAACAATATCATTAATAATTTTTAAATGGTGATTAGTGTGAAGTAACAGAAAACGGTAAATTCTTGGTGTATTAATATTTCCGAATAAAGGATGCTTGAAATATGCGTTTTTGTTTAAACCAGCAATTGTTTTCACGTTGGTTTTAGCTAATTCAATTTGCGAAACCAAGTCTTCTTTTAAAACAGTTTCAGGAGGCTTCACATATTTTGGAGCTTTTGCTTTTCCTCTAGGAAAGAAACCGAGTGCAAAGAATAGCTTCCCTATTAAACTAAAATTGTTTGTGTAGGTTTTAGGATCTGATGATTGAACTGTAATTATCACGTTATTAATAACCTTGAGGCTATGATCTATATGCCAAGCAATATTGCTTTTAGATATTTTTGGATTAGAAACGGTATGGTTTTCTATATGTGCTTCTAAGGTGGTGATTCCAATATTTAACTTTTCTAAACTCATGAAATTCTTATTATTAGGATTGTCAATGTACTAATAAATTTAATAGATTCTCCTAATAAGCTCCTTCCTTTAGCTAAAGGAAGGTGGATTTTGATATGTCAAAATTCGGATGGTTTGACGAAAAATGAGCGAAGCAAATTTTTAATTGTGCCATCTTATAAAAAGATTGCCACATCGCTAAAAAGTTCCTCGGAATGACATAAACACAAAAAAATCCCAAACAAGACTGTTTGGGATTTGTAATAATTTAGTTTTATATTAAAGAGATTGCTTCGTCGCAAAATCCTCGTAATGACGTTCTTAATTAATAACGATAATGCTCAGGCTTATAAGGTCCTTCAACTTTAACACCAATATAATCTGCTTGGTAATCTTTAAGTTCTGTTAACTCGACACCAATTTTCTCTAAGTGTAATTTAGCTACTTTTTCATCTAAATATTTAGGTAACATGTATACTTCGTTTTTGTAATTGCCGCTGTTTTTCCAGAGCTCAATTTGAGCTAAAGTTTGATTAGTGAATGAATTACTCATTACAAAACTAGGGTGACCAGTTGCGCAACCTAAGTTTACCAAACGACCTTCAGCTAAAAGGATAATATCTTTTCCGTCGATCGTGTACTTATCTACTTGAGGCTTAATTGTGTCTTTAGTATGACCGTGGTTTTTGTTTAACCAGCCTACTTGAATTTCGTTATCAAAGTGACCAATGTTAGCCACGATAACTTTGTCTTTCATTGCTTCAAAATGCTCAGCACGAACGATGTCTTTATTTCCTGTCGTTGTGATAACGATATCAGAATTTCCTACAACGGTTTCTAATTTTTTAACTTCAAAACCGTCCATTGCCGCTTGTAAGGCACAAATTGGGTCAATTTCAGTAACCGTTACAATACTACCAGCACCTTTGAAAGAGGCAGCAGTACCTTTACCAACATCACCATAACCACAAACAGTAACACGTTTTCCTGCAAGCATAGTGTCTGTTGCACGACGAATCGCATCTACAGCACTTTCTTTACAACCGTATTTGTTATCAAATTTTGATTTAGTTACAGAATCATTTACGTTGATCGCTGGCATTGTTAATGTTCCATTTTTTACACGTTCGTATAAACGATGAACACCAGTTGTTGTTTCTTCAGAAAGTCCTTTAATTCCCGGAGCTAATTCTGGGTATCTATCTAATACCATATTCGTTAAATCACCACCATCATCTAAAATCATGTTTAGTGGTTGACGATCTTCTCCAAAGAATAAGGTTTGTTCTATACACCAATCAAATTCTTCTTCTGTCATATCTTTCCAAGCATACACTGCAGTTCCAGCTTCTGCGATTGCAGCAGCAGCTTGATCTTGTGTAGAGAAAATGTTACAAGAACTCCAAGTTACATCTGCACCTAAAGCTTGTAATGTTTCTATTAAAACAGCGGTTTGAATCGTCATGTGAAGACATCCAGCAATACGAGCACCTTTTAATGGTTGCTCATTTTTGTACTCTTCACGAAGACTCATTAGTCCTGGCATTTCAGCTTCAGCCAATTCAATTTCTTTTCTTCCCCAAGCAGCAAGAGACATATCTTTTACTTTGTTGGGCACGTAAGTCGTTGTTTTATTCATGTGTTTATTTTTTCTTTCTTAATTTTTAAAATGGTTTGCCTTTGGCTTTAGAGTTTAAAATTGGTTAAATTCGCTTGTCTAAAAAAATCAATTCCCCTTAGGCGATGCAAAGATAATCATTAAGTTTCAGATAATTAAATGCCACTTTACAAAACTATCCAACCAAACTCACAAACTACTGTTAAAATCTGGAAGATTACAGAGTCTTTTGACGATTTGATGGCGCCTTTAGATTTGAAAGAAAACAGCTTAGAACGTGTGCTAGGAATGAAAAGTGAGTTACATCAACGTGGGTTTCTTAGCGTTCGACATATACTCAGAGATTTTGGATATACAGATCAAGATTTATATTATGATGACCGTGGCAAACCACATTTAAAAGATGGAAAGCATATTTCTATTACCCATTCTTTTACCTTTTCGGGAGTTATTATTAGTACTTCGGAAGTTGGCATCGACATAGAAAAGCAACGTCATAAAATTGCTATTATCGCAAGAAAATTCGTTCACTATGAGTTTAATTATCTATTTGAAACTGATGTAGATTATATTAAAAAGCTGACTGTTATTTGGGGAATTAAAGAATCACTTTATAAATTGTTTGCTACTCCAGGCATGTTGTTTCGAGAGCACTTTTTAGTGATTCCGTTTATGTTAAAAGATGGTGAAACGGTTGCTTGGATAGATTATCAAGACAAAAAATATAGATATAATACGCATTTTTTAGAATTTGAAGGATTCTCTTGTGCTTTTGTAATCACCTAAATGAAAGCAATTTATAAAAACATATTACGTTCAATTTCCGAAGAAAAGAAAGGACTAGCAGTTTTAATAGACCCAGATAAAATGCCTATTGAAAAGGTTTTTGGTTTTATTGAGAAAGTGAATCAATCTATAGCGACGCATATTTTTGTTGGTGGAAGTACTGTTGATGATACTACTACAGCTATTTTAGTCGCTACAATAAACACACATACTAAATTACCTGTCGTTTTATTTCCTGGTGATGTTTCACAAATTACTAATCATGCAGATGCCCTATTATTTTTGTCATTAATTTCTGGTGATAACCCTGAGTATCTTATTGGGAAACATGTAAGAGCAGTTTCAAAATTAAGAGACTCTAATTTAGAAGTGATTCCAACAGGGTACTTATTGATTGAAAACGGAAAACAAACTTCCGTAGAAAAAGTGACACAAACGAAACCTTTAGCGAGAGACAATGTTCAAGAAATAGTAGATACAGCGATAGCAGGTGAACTATTAGGAATGCAACTTATTTATCTCGAAGCAGGAAGTGGCGCTTTACAACCCGTACCAACAGAAATCATTAGTTTTGTAAAGCAAGCGCTTAGTATACCTTTGATTGTTGGAGGCGGAATTAGAACCAAGCAACAATTGAAAAATGCATACGATTTTGGTGCTGACCTTGTTGTTATAGGGACAGCTTTTGAAGATGATGAAGCTTTTTTTGACGAATTAAAAAAAAAATAATGAACATATCAGTAGAACTAACATTAACACCATTGCATGACGATTATGAACCTGCAATAATTCAATTTATAAAGAAATTGCGAGCGTCTAATTTAAAAGTGCTTGAAAATCCTTTAAGCACTCAGGTTTATGGAGACTACGACGAGGTGATGAAAACCTTGACCATAGAAATTAAAGAGGCTTTTGAGTTGATAGAACGCGGTTTGTTACACATGAAAATAGTTAAATCTGATCGTTACGACTATGAGCCACATTTTTGAGTTCTTTTTTGGTCAATACGACGACTATACAGCAACAGATATTGTCCTAGAAATAACAGCAGTAATTTTTGGATTCCTTTCAGTTTGGTTTTCTAAGCAAAATAAAATTTGGGTATTTCCAACAGGTATGATTAGTACAGCAATATTTGTCTATTTACTTGTGAAATGGGAATTACTTGGTGATATGATGATCAATGCTTACTACTTTATAATGAGTATTTACGGTTGGTACATTTGGACTAGAAAAGTAGACGATTCTCATGTGACTCCAATTTCTAGAATGACTCTAAAAGAAAAGCAAATAAGCATATGTATTTTTATTGCAACCTTGTTTTTTGTTTATGCAGTTTATCAAATATGTGACAAATGGACGAGTTGGGTGGCGTATGTAGATACGATTACGACAGCTGTATTTTTTGTTGGCATGTGGTTAATGGCTCGCCGAAAATTAGAAAATTGGCTTTTTTGGATTATTGGCGATATGATTTCTGTTCCATTATATTTCTATAAAGGATTTACTTTTACGAGCTTTCAATATTTAGGATTTACATTTATTGCCATTTTTGGCTATTTAGCATGGAAGAAAAACTTAAACAAATCACAGACGCTAACCCAAACTGTATAAAAGTTGTTTTATATGGCCCAGAATCTACAGGAAAGTCAACTTTAGCCAAAGCATTGGCAGATTGGTATGATACTGTTTATGTAGAAGAATATGCTCGCTTTTATGCCGAAGCTAAAGCACAAAATAATCTCCAGTTATCTAAAGAGGATGTATTACCAATAGCTATCGGGCAAATAGCTGCAGAAAATAAGCAACTCAAAAACGCTAATAAACTTCTAATTTGCGATACAGACTTACTAGAAACAAAAGTATATTCTGAGCATTACTACGGTGGATTTTGTCCAGAACTAGTAAAAAAATATGCGCATGAAAATACTTACGATTTGTATTTTTTAACTTATATTGACACGGTTTGGGAGGCAGACGGTATTCGTGATCAACCCAATAATAGAGAACAATTATTTAATCGTTTTGAACAGGCGTTGATAGATTCTAATAAGCCCTATGCTTTGGTAAAAGGAAGTTTTAAAGAGCGATTAAATATTTGCAAGACCCAGATTGAAAACCTATTAAAATAAGTACATTGAATTTTTCTGAAAAAGACATACGACAAATAGAAAATAAAGGATTAACCTTAAAAGGTGTTGAACAACAAATCAAACTTTTTGAAAACGGGCTTCCTTTTGCTAATTTAGTCTCTGAAGCTACAATAGATAATGGAATCGTAAGATTACCAAAGAATCAACTTGATAATTATATCTCAAAATTTGATGACAAAAAGAATAAGATATCCATCTTAAAATTTGTTCCAGCATCTGGTGCCGCAACGAGAATGTTTAAATTTTTATTCACCTTTTTGGATGACTACAATATTGAAAAAGGTAGTATAAACTCCTATATTAATAAAACAAAGAACAAAGACTTGTCTCTGTTTTTTATCGGGTTAGAGAAGTTTCCGTTTTATCACATTGTTTTGGATAGTTTAAAGAAAACTTTTACAGATTTTGAAAGTATGCCTATCAATGAGCAGGAGTTAAAGTTTGTGGAAATGATGCTTGATAGCGATAAATTAGATTTCGGAAATTCACCAAAAGGATTATTGCCTTTTCATAAGTATAAAAACCAAATGGTTTCTACCGCTTTTGAAGAGCATTTGTATGAATCTGCTTTGTATTCTTCTATTGAGGAACCGGTTAAATTACATTTTACAATTTCGCAAAAACACAACCATAAGTTTGATGAGGAGTTTCGTAGAATTGAAAAAAATGTTGAAGAAAAATCGGGTTCTACATTTGATATCTCATTCTCTTATCAAAAAGAATCTACAGATACTATTGCCGTAACGCCTAAAAACAAACCATTTAAAGAAGATGATGGTTCTTTGCACTTTAGACCATCTGGTCATGGTGCATTGATAGAAAACCTTAACGACTTGGATGCGGATATTATTTTTATCAAAAATATTGATAATGTTGTTACTTATAAATACAAAGAGGAAGTTGCTAAGTACAAAAAAGTATTAGCTGGGATTTTATTAGAAGTTCAAGAACGAGCATTCAGTTATCTTCATTTGCTTGAGACAGGCAAACCTTCCGAAGAAAAACTTATTGAGATTGGTGAGTTTTTAATGAACAGGATGACCGTCAAAATAAGTTCTGAGTTTGAAAAATACTCTTTAAAATATCAAATTGAATATTTAGCTGAAAAGTTAAACCGTCCCATTCGTGTCTGTGGAATGGTAAAAAACGAAGGAGAACCTGGTGGCGGACCATTTTGGATTAAGGATGAAAGCGGAAGTATCTCTATACAAATAGTAGAATCTGCCCAAATTAATAAAAAGAGTAGACGTCAAAAAAATATTCTTAAAGATGCGACGCATTTTAACCCTGTAGATTTAGTTTGTGGTATCAAAAATCATAAAGGAGAAAAGTATGATCTTAAAAAATTTATAGATTATAAAGCGGCCTTTATTACTATGAAAACAAAGACAGGAAAAGATCTTAAAGCATTGGAACTTCCTGGATTATGGAATGGTAGTATGGCAAACTGGAATACGATTTTTGTGGAGGTGCCCTTGATTACTTTTAATCCTGTAAAAACGGTCAACGATTTATTAAAAGCACCACATCAAATTAAATAACATGTTTGATGAGAAAGCCATATTAAGAGAGTTGAGCTTTAAATTTATTAGAAGTTCTGGAGCAGGCGGTCAACATGTCAATAAAACGTCATCTAAAGTAGAATTGACTTTTGACGTAGAGCACTCACAATTCTTATCGGTTGATCAAAAGGAACTCATCAAAACTAGTCTGAGAACAAGACTTACAAAAGAAGATGTCTTAATCTTACAATGTGGAGAGAGTAGGAGTCAGCATAAAAATAAAGCCATAATTATCAACCGTTTTTTAGATTTGATTAGAGAGAATTTAATCGAAGAAAAAAATCGCATTCTAACTAAAATTCCACGAGCAGTGGTTAGAAAACGATTAACCAATAAGCGTAAAACTTCAGAAAAGAAATCAAAGCGTAAGCCTCCAGAGATAGATTGAAAAAAAATAGTAATTCTTGATGTACAAGTGATAAATCTATTTTACATTTGCACTGTTCTCAAAAAAGGGGTGCCTATTATCGGCTGAGATCATACCCATTGAACCTAGAACAGATAATGCTGTTTAGGAAGCGAACGTTAATAAAATGTCCTGAGGACATTTTTAGTGAGTGCAAAAAATGCTTGTAGCCTTTTTGTATTCATTAAAATATTAATGCTCAAAATTTTACTAATTATTAACAATAAAGAATAATGACCTCTTTTTATTCGATTATAAATTTATAGTCGTAATGAAAAACTATTTTCTTTTTTTAGCACTTTTAGTGCTAACGTCCAGTGCTTTTGCACAAGACAATCAAACAAAACAGGATTCTACTAAAACAGAAAAGCTAGACGAAGTCTTAGTTAAAGCCGTTAGGGTAGAAGCCACATCTCCAATCACGCACACAAATGTGACTAAAGAACAATTGGCAAAACGTAATTTGGGACAAGATATTCCTGTCCTATTAAACTTCTTACCTTCGGTTGTAACTACTACAGATGCTGGAGCAGGAGTAGGTTATAGCGGAATTAGAGTTCGTGGTATTAATGCACAATCTACAAATGTAACCATCAACGGGATTCCCTATAATGATGCCGAATCGTTAGGAACATTTTGGGTTAATTTAGGTGATTTTGCATCGTCTGTTGAGAGTTTACAATTGCAACGAGGTGTTGGAACGTCAACCAATGGTGCTGCTGCTTTTGGAGCCAGTATCAATGTGTTAACAGATGCAGTTTCTAAAGAATCTAATGGTGAAATTTCTAATTCCTTTGGTAGTTTTAATACTAGAAAACACACTATCAAATTTAGTACAGGATTGCTAAATGACCATATTGAAATCGCTGGTCGTTTATCAAATATTTCCTCAGATGGTTATATTGATAGAGCAAGAACCGATTTGAAATCTTACTTTTTACAAGGGTCTTATATTGATGATAATACATTAATAAAAGCCATAACTTTTGGCGGACAAGAAGTTACATACCAAGCTTGGAAAGGTATCGATGCAGATCAGTTGGATGAAGACCGTACTTTTAATCCATCAGGTCAGTATACAGACGCCGACGGGAATACACGTTTTTATGACAATGAGGTTGATAATTACAATCAAGATCATTATCAATTACACTGGAACCAACGTTACAACAATAAATGGTCTACCAACATTGGTTTAAATTATACCTATGGAAGAGGTTACTTTGAACAATACAAAGAAGATGAAGATTTTGAAGATTATGATTTAACACCAATCACTATTGGAGGAGAAACTGTTAATACTACCGATTTAATTAGACGTCGTTGGTTAGACAATGATTTTTATGTACTTAATGCGAGTGCTAATTATAAAAATAATGAGGTTGACATGATCTTTGGTGGGTCTTACAGTGTCTATGATGGTGATCACTTTGGGGAGATCATCTGGTCTGAGTTTGCAAGCGATAGCGAGATTAGAGATCGTTATTATGAAGGTAATGGTAAAAAAACAGACTTGAGTTTCTTTACAAAAGCGACGTATCGTCTTAATGATAAAGTAAGCTTATATGGGGATTTACAGTTTAGAACCGTAGATTATAAAACGTCTGGTTTGACCTCAGATAGAGTGCCTTTTAATGTGGATGAAACGTTTAATTTCTTTAATCCAAAAGCAGGAATCACGTATACCGTAAATACAGATAATAATTTGTATTTCTCTTATGCAAGAGCGAATAGAGAGCCAAATAGAAGTGATTTTGAAAACAATCCAGATGTTAAACCAGAGCAGCTTAATGATTTTGAATTAGGTTGGAGACATAACACTAAAAAGTTCAGGTTGAATGTGAATGGTTATTACATGTTATACAATGAACAATTGGTTTTGACTGGTCAAATTGATTCTACGGGAGATCCTATTAGATCAAATAATGGCGATAGTTACCGTTTAGGATTAGAAGTAGATGCAGCTATTGCACTAACAGATAAATTTTCTTTACAACCCAACGTTACGATTAGTTCTAATAAGAATATAGAGACCTTTGAATCTGTAAACGGAGAACTTTTAAATTTAGGACAAACAGATATCTCGTTTTCTCCAGAATTAGTAGCAGCCAATGCCTTCGTTTTTCAAGCAAAAAAAGGTTTTCAAATCTCTTTATTGAGCAAATTCGTAGGTGAGCAATTTATGGGAAATACTGAAAACTCAGATTCTAAATTAGCAAGTTATTTTATTAATGATATCAGTATTACGTATGAATGGAAACCAAAATCTGTTTTTGAAACAGTCGTATTTTCTGGATTATTTAATAATATTTTAAATGAAGAATTTGTGTCTAACGGTTATTTCGGATCGTTTGATTTTGAGGATAGTTCGAGTGCAACAGGAACAACAACTGGATATTTCGCAGGTTTTTATCCGCAAGCGACGTCTAACTTTTTGTTGGGTGTGACTTTGAAGTTTTAATATTCCTGCGCAGGCAGGAATCTCTGATTGAATTTGTTGAAGAAAACAAGACTCCCAAATTATCAAAGTTGGGAGTTTTTTAATGAAAATAGTAAAATAAATTCATGCTTTCAGCCTATACTATACTTGCAGAGTACGGAAAAACCGTAATTTTTAGTTGTTTTCAAACCAAATTTTAACATTCGTTTTAACAGTTTTTAGAGTTTTGAAGTTCTACTTTCATAATCCCTTATAATTAATAATTTCCCTCATAATAAAGGTATTTGATTAATAGCAACACATCAAATATTAACTTAAACTATTTAAGCATTTATGAAAAATTATTTTAAACCTGTCTATTTATTTTAGGACTCTTACTCTTTACTATTAGCTGTCAAAAAGACGACACTCCAATTCCTGAAGAAGAAGACGTACAAATTGAAAGCCTCAAAGCTTTTAATATTACTTCTAAAGATATCCCTTCTCATATTTTAGACTTTGTCAAAACAAAAACCAATAATACCTTTAAGGTCAATATTTCTAAACGTGGTATTAAGTTGTCAAACTCAAATGTTAATGCGTATAGTAGAGAAACACCTTTAGGCATTGTGCAAACTAACAAAATAGTGCAAGTTTACAACGAACGTAATACAAAATATACGTTTAAAGTAACTGATCCAACTAATTCAAATAGTGTTATAAATCTAGTTGTTGTAGATATGAGTGGAGATATTATTGAATATTTTATCCAGTATATATTTGATCCTAATATTTCTGTACCACGTTTATCATCTGGAGCAATAGATATGAGTAGATTTACTGGAGGAATGACTTTTTATGATATGGAAGGCATTATAATTGGCAACTTTGTATTGAATGATGGTGATTTAGTTGATTTTGATGGAGAAATAGATCCATGTCCAGAAGACGAAGTTGTAGAAGAAGAGGAAGATGATACAGATGATAGTAGTAATTCTACTTCTGGAGGAGGTGGAAGTAATCAAACCAGTGATCCAAATAACAACAACTCCTCAGATACCGGTAGCTCAGACTCTAGTGGTGGAGGTGGTGGATACATTGATAATCCTGATGAACCATGTGGCATGGATTGGAGTTATGGTGCATGTGGATGTCCAACTGGTCCAAATGATGGACATGCAATCACTGGAAATGACTGCTGTAATGGAAACCCTTTAGTTGTAACCAATACGTGTACAGGTCAAACTTGGAGTTCTGCAGCTAGAATTATTGAAGGAGGAACTTCTCCTTGTGATGGTGATGTGGGTGTTTTGATTGAAATAGAAGAGGATAACGATTGTTTGTCAGGTTTTAATTGTCGATCTGGAGAATTTCTAGATGAAAACTGTGAATGTCAAATTGACCTTACAGATCCTTGTGCTAACAGAGATCTTCTGAATTATCAGGTTTCTTCAGAGATTTTATCAACTCTTGAATCTAGGCAACAACCAAATAGTGCAGTTCAATCATCTCAAATGGTTGACTCATTTACTTTAGAAACTATTAATGATGGTTGGGGTGATGTCAATCAAGATAAATTTTCTATAAAAATAAACCAACTACCAGATGGGTATACTCCTTTTCAACTTTTTGATGAGATTAGGATGAATTTTGCAAATATGGTAGTTGGTGGTGATATGGCGTATATCTCAGATGTGAATTTGGAACCTTATTCAGATGATGACGGAGTTCTGTGGGATTCCGATAATCCTGAAGGAGCTGCAATGGATTTCGATACAATATTAGATACCTCTACTGTTTATTGTGTGGAATATAACGTAGAAGAAATGTATTGGATTTTTGCTACAGTTACTAGTTATGATCATCAAGGGCATTTTGTTGCGGGTTTAAGACAATTTGGTCTTGAGCCAAATGGAAGTGGAGGATATTCATTTTATGTCCGAGCTGCAGATAGATTAGGTGGTGTAATTGATTATGGTTTTAATGCCATGAGTTTTGACTATGAAGTCTTGTTTACCCAAGCAGGACACCCTACATGGAAAAACCTAATGAATAACACTATGTCTTTTGTTCGAAATCAAGGTGGCGATGTCGAAGAATTTGATAGTAATAAGACTTATGGCACAAGACATCCTTTTGATGAGGATGATTGTCAAGATGAAAACTAAAATAATAATTAAAAATAATAAAAATGAAATATTTATTCTCAATAACTATATTTTTAAGCTTCAATTTATTAATTGACACAATTGAAAGTACTTGTAATAATTACAACGATAATAATCTTATTGCAACTACTCAAATATCTTTAGAAGATCAAGTTTATGATAAATTGGAAGTTAAAACTAATTTACCAAAAATGCTAAATAAGTTCTTGGACAGAAAAGCTTTAATTAGAACAGATGTTCCTTCAACCCTTTGGGAGGAAATTAAAAATAATATTGATTATGGTGGTTTTAAAACACAAATTGTAGATATAATTCCTGATTTTTACTCAGATTCAGAGTTGCAAGCATTACTTAACACGCATAGTGATAGTCCTAAAGTTCCAATCACTAAAATGAATTTTAGACAAGTTTTAGCTCAAAAATCTCAAAATTTTATTGATGTCCAATTTATAAATACAGTTAACAGTATACTTTCTGAAAATGGTTTTAGTGCATTATAATAATTAATTAAACATTTTTATGCAAAAGAAAACACGACCTGATTATCCTATATGGTTTTATGTGATAAGATTAATTAACATGTTTTGTTTCTTAATTTTCAACTTCTTGATGTTTTTTAATGTAGGTTACACAGGTTGGTATTTTTTATATATTTTTTATTTTTGGTTGTTAATTATTATTTCTATAATTGAGATTGGTTATGTTGTAAGAGGTGACAAGGAATTATATAATGTTTATAAAAAAATAAATATCTTGTTTTTGATTATATATGTCTTATCAATTCTCAGTGTTCTTTATTATATTGTGATTAGTTTATTTTTTTAAAGCAAAACAAAGCTCCCAAGTCTTTAGACTTGGGAGCTTTTTAAGGAACTTTTAATGATTTTGAAAGATTCTGTTGTTACAGTCGTAAACTTAGAGTATAATAATGGTGAGGCTCATATTAATATCCCAGTAGATCCTTATACAGTAGTTATTGCACATACTCATCCTCCAAGTGAAGATGGTTACTACGCTATGTTTTCTGAACCAGATATTACTAAAATGGGAGAAATTGTAAATCATGTAGAAAATAGTTTCTCGCAGAGTGTACCGACTATTGATATTACACATATTGTAATTGCAGATGGCAAGACTTTTGCTATACGTTTTGACGACGCAGCGAGTGTACAAAAGCTTTTAGATATTTATAGTGATAAAGATAAGAAAAAGGAATTTGTAAATAATAATGGAGGAACAGCTTCTGTTGTTGAACCCACTAAAAATAGAGCAGATTGGGATGAATTTCAACAGGTGCTAAATGGCGAAAAACCAATTAGTGACCTAGGGTGTAATGAATAATTTAATATGATGAAAATTTCAATAAAAAAACTAGAAACTTATTTTACTATTTTTTTAATTATCTCTGCTGTATTGTATAGTTTGCCATCAAGTTTGTTGATGGCTGTTTATACTCCAAGCTATCTAGGTTGGGCTGCTTTATTTTTAATTTTAGTAACATTAGGTTTGTTTATTTGGTTATCAATACTAAATGCTAAAAATAGAAACTATAAAAAAATAATGAAAAGATTTGCTTTTTTGATAGTAATTTATGGGGTAAGTGTTTTAATCAAATATTTGGTGCAAACATATTATTAATAATTTTTCGAAATGAATTTAATCCTAAAGGTTATACTCCAAATGAAACAGCTCCATGTAATTAAATTATATATTCTTTTTATAATTTGCTATGCTTGCAGTTCAGGTAAACAAAACGTTTCAAACGATAGCTCTATAATTATTGAAACTCAGGTTAAGCGTAGTTTTTCTTTATATGAAAAAGAAGCTGAGTTAAATTTTGAAAGGAATAATTATTTAAACTATTATATAAATCAAATTGATACAGATAATTTTAAGAATTCTGCGTTTAAAAATAAATTAGGAGATTCTCTTTTTAATATAATTTTTAATAATAATGAGATTGAGTATTTGAAAAAAAGAGAAAATCAAGATGACATTGATGTTTCTAAATTAAGTTTTAATGATAAAATTAAATTAATAACAAATACTAAAATTGAAAATGAGAATATGTCTTTTCAAAATGACTCTAAAACTATAATAAGTTTATCATTTCCTAGATTTACCTCTAATAAAAACTATTGCATCATAGCATTTTCCCATGGTACTAGAGGTGCAATGCAAGGAGGAATAAATTTATATGTTAGAGATAAAGAAGATTGGAAATTCTATAAAACTATAGACTCATGGATTGAATAAAATACAAAAACTCCCAAATCATAAACTTGGGAGTTTTTTTATAAGTTACATTTCCGTAGTAAACCTAATTACTAACCACAATAGTATTACCCGAAACAGTGACACGATACTCTTTAAGTCCGCAAGGTAATTGTGTCCCTAATGACTGTCCTGTAAACAAATTAAATTTATTTTCATCTGCGCAACTACAAGTTACTTCTATACCATCTCGCTGTAAAAGTGAGCAATTTTGTTGTACATGATTAGGATCTGCAGCATCCCAAGCTCTGTAATTATTATTACCAACATTAGTCACATAAATACCTGCATTACCTTGATTGGCAATATAAACGATATTACTAGTGAACATTAGTTGGCTATATTCTGGCAGGTTAAGATTGATACTAGCATTAACACCAACGTCAACTAAAAAATTACAATTATTAATTCTATCGTCGTCTCCGCAACTTATTAGAAGAAAAAGAGAAAAAATGAATGCTATTTTTTTCATAAATACATGTTTTAGATGGTCAATGACATCTCTAATATTCTGATTGCCTATTTTGGGTCGCAATTTACAATATTTTAAATCTAAATTCTATAATAGAACGCCGATATGAGAGTGAAAATTGTAATTAAAGAGAAGTTTTTATAATTTTAAGTGCGACACAGTCATGGTTAAATTCTAACAAGTAGGAAAATGATATATTTTGAAAGAAGTTTTTAACTGTGATAGACGTTCTTACGCATAATTTGGCTTAGAGTTGAATTAAATATTTCGTATATTTGTATTGAATCTCGTGACAGCGGGATTTTTTCATTAGTCCCGAACTCGTTTCAGGATATTTTGGGTGTAGCTGTCACTGATGTTGTTTAACATTAAACGAATGAATTATGAGTAAAGCATCTTATTATACTCCAGAAGGATTGAAAAAATTAAGAGACGAACTTAAAAGATTAAAAGATATAGAGCGTCCAAGTGCTTCTCAAGCTATTGCTGAGGCTAGAGATAAAGGTGATTTAAGTGAAAATGCAGAATACGATGCCGCTAAGGAAGCTCAGGGTATGCTAGAAATGAAAATAGCTAAGCTAGAAGATACTTTGGCAGGTGCGCGTGTGATTGATGAGTCTCAAATGGACACATCAAAAGCTTTAGTATTGTCTACAGTGAAAATCAAAAATCAAACCAATGGTATGGAAATGATATATACTTTGGTTGCAGATGGTGAAGCCGATTTAGCATCTAATAAATTATCTGTTAATTCTCCTATCGGAAAAGGGCTTTTAGGAAAGTCTGTTGGTGAAGTTGCAGAAGTTCAAGTGCCAAATGGTATTATGAAATTTGATATTTTAGAGATTTCAAGATAAAGTTTTTTGCTTTCTGAAAGGAGCTGTTCTAAGACCATCGAATCTTCTAAAAGATAGTTGTCAAACTAAAAATTATAAACAAAAGATTCCTCAAAAAAGAGGAATCTTTTTATATTTATGGCAACTTGACAAGTTGAGCGCGATCAAAATACTTAGAGTCTTGAACTAGAGGTCCTTTTAACGGTATTCAGGTTAACATAAATCAATAAAACCATGGCATCATCTATTTTTACTAAAATTATTTCAGGCGAAATCCCTTGTTACAAAGTTGCAGAAACCGAAGATTATTTAGCTTTTTTGGATATTAATCCCAATGCTAAAGGTCATACGCTATGCATTCCTAAGAAAGAAGTTGATAAGCTTTTTGACTTAGAGGAAACGTCATATCATGGCTTAATGGAATTTTCAAGGCAAGTGGCTCTTGCCATTGAGAAAGCGGTGTCTTGTAAGCGTGTTGGGATGACTGTTATTGGTTTAGAAGTGCCACATGCTCACGTGCATTTAATCCCATTGAATTCTATGGAAGACGCTCGTTTTATCAATAAAATACAATTAGAGAAAGCCGAGTTTGAAGCTATTGCAAATAAAATTAAAAATCACTTACATTAGTTTTTATTTAATAATTGATTTACTTTCTGCTCTAATAGGTCAAGCCTTTTGTTTTGCTCATCAATGATATTTTGTTGCTCCTTAATTGCTTTTGTTAGAATAGGAATAATTCTCGTATAATCAAGAATAACAAAAATTTCAGACTCATTTTTTAAAGGTTGATTTTGTTTAACTTCTTTTGTAGCATTTGTTGGTAATCTTTTATCTCTAGTTATTTCTGGTAAAATTTCTCTAACTTCTTGAGCTATAAAACCGTATTCTTTTTCTGTATTTAAGCCCATATATGGATACTTTTCTAAATCAAAATGATAAGTCACAGGGTTTAATTGGGCAATAATATCCAAAGCGTCATTTAAAGGTTCTATATCTTTTTTAAGTCGTTTATCAGAGGCAGCACCAAAAAAACCAGTATACCCTAAATCCTCAAGAAAAAGTCCTGCCCAACCAACACCTGCTCCATTTTCTCTAGTACCTAAAACACCAATTCCCTCTCTACCATTTATTGTCCCACGAACACCAACAGCGGTGTTCGTTAGTGTGTTGTTAATAGCTAAACCAAAAACTCCAGCAGCACTAAAGGCAGTACCACTATAATTTGTAATACCTTCAATACCATTATAACCATTAGTTACATCTATATTATAACCACTTACAGATACACCTTCTAAACCACTATTATCAAATGCAGCCATAGCTGCTGCTCCAACATTGACACCACCATTTGTCATTTGTAACATGTTTGTTGGTGTGTTAGTTCTTATTCCAATTCTATCAGCACCAGCGTCAATAAAAAACATATTAGCTTGTGTATTAGACTCTATTCTAAAATCATTACTAGCGATACCTTGTTCATTAAAAATAGATGCACCATTACCATGTAATCTAATATTATAAGCATTGTTTTCATAGATATCTATAACACCATCATCATCAAGATCATACAAACGTATTAAAACGTCTCCACTACTTACAGCACCGTCTCTTAAGTGAATATCATCTGAGAAGTAAGAATTACCAGTAACATTAAATTGTCCTGCATTATTAACACCACCAACGGTTGTTCTACCGTTGTTTAATACTGAAAACTGATTTAGACCATTATCCTGGATATGAAAGTCACCGGTTGAATTAAGATTATGAACAAGATTAAATGCGTCACTAATTATAGTGGTGTCTTCAATCAAGTCTCCGCCTAATCTTATGTCATTATTTGGTGTGTTAAAATTTAAACCATTTGTAACAGCTCTAGGAACTGTTGCTCCAAGTGCAATCCAATCATTACCATCCCAATAATGAAAACCAACACCAGTTGTGCTATTTGTATTCCAAACTAAAAGCCCAACAGGTGCTCCGCCAGTAATAGGCGCTATTGTTGTTGAATTTGTAATATCTACACTTGGTACTAATACACCTTTATCTGTACTTGTAACGTCTAGAATTGATCCTCCAGCAGGTGTTGTGGTTCCTATTCCTACTTGTGAGAACATAGAGAAACTTAATAAAAGAAATAAGATGGTATTAAACTGTAATTTATTCATAATCAGATTGTTTTAGTCGAAACTAATTATTAATATTTAATAACAGTACTTTATTCTATGAAAGGTAAAACCTTTAGATGAAATGACTATGAGATTAGTTTCTAGTGACTTATTTAAAGAATTAGATAATTGGATTAGAGTATAAATAGCAATCAACTATAAAATACTAAGAACTAATAGCATAACAATAGTTAACAAAATTGCACTTGTAATTAATATCCAAGACAATTTTTTTAGTTTTAGAGATTTTAGTCTTGGTTGTATGGCGCGTTTTTGATAAGCAACTACTCGCTCAATTTCATTAGTCCATCTGGCTGGGTAAATATCGGTATTACAAGTGTTACAGTGCATTTCATTTATCCGCTCCTCTGTGATAGCTTTGTAAAAAGCGTTTTCTACAAATCGTTGTTTAAATGTGAGTTCTAAACCTTTGTTAGAATAACATTCTGGACAGTTGTTGTTGAGCTGTACTTCTTTTAATGTGAAATGGTTTTGCTGTTTCATGACTTTTAATTAAGCTATTAATTTCAATGAAATTTGCATGGTTGTTCCTTTTCCAATTTCAGAATTAAGTACTTTTATTTTTCCGTTATGATAGTCTTCTATGATTCGTTTTGCTAATGATAATCCTAATCCCCAACCTCTTTTCTTTGTGGTGTAACCTGGCTGAAATACAGAATTATAGCTTTGTTTAGAAATCCCTTTTCCGGTATCTTCAACTGTGATTTTTACGTACTTGTCGTCATTGGTGATTACTAATTTTAAAGCGCCTCTTCCTTTCATGGCATCAATGGCATTTTTTACTAAATTTTCAATGGTCCAACTAAATAATTGATCATTGAGGTTGACGTATAATTTTTCTTGAGGAGCACTGATTTCAAAATCAATTAATTTTGAAGATCTTGATTTTAAATAATCGTAAGATTCAATGGTTTCTTTTACAATATCACAACGTTTTAAGGTTGGCAATGAACCAATTTTGCTAAAACGATCTGTAATGATTTGTAGTCTTGTGATGTCTTTTTCTATTTCAACTAGATAGTCTGGGTTGACGTTTTCGCCTCTCAATATCTCTGTCCAACCCACTAATGAAGATAAAGGTGTTCCAATTTGATGGGCTGTTTCTTTAGCCATACCTGTCCAGAGTTTATTTTGGTCTGCAGTTTTGGTGCTTTTATAAAAGAAATAGGCTACTGCTGCAAACAGTAATATAATTAGAAGTAAGGCTAAAGGATAGTATTTAAGTTTGTTGAGAAGAGATGAATTCCCATAGTAGATTGTCTGATTCGTGTTTTCTATTTTAATTGGTTTGTTTTCTTTACCATATTGGGATATCAGTAACTTGATATTTTCATCTACGTACTTAGATTCTTTAATAGCATGTATAGAATCCACTTCAGTTTTAGTTATAATATTCCTAAAAGTACTAGCTGTTGAGTCGCCATTCATAAGAATCATTGGCGTTGTATTGTTGTTGTCAAGTATTTTCCAAGCCAAGTCCAAATCAGCTAAGATATCATCACTATTATTAATTTCAGATTGTTCAATAGCCTTAAAAATATCTCTTTGAGCAAAAGATGTGATTTCCATTTTACTGCGTTCTTCTGCTTTAAAATTTTGAAAAAATACATACGTATTCCAAAGAATAAGAGATATAATTATAAAAGAAGCCACGATAATAATCCATCGTGTCATATTGCGATTTATGGTGAATGCCATTAACTTATAATTTGATTTTAAATATAAACGTTTTATGTTAATAATATTGTCTTGATAGAGGGTGAATTCATTTTTATAGCGTAAACAATATGGTTACATTTGCATTTCAATATCTTGAAACGCTACTATTTAACTATAAATTAAACAAATGGCATCATTTAATCCAAAAGACATCTCTACAGGCAAATTGCATAGTTACTTATTAAGTGCTGTGGCTCCGAGACCGATTGCTTTTGCGAGTACTATGGATGCTGAGGGGAATCCTAACTTATCCCCTTATAGCTTTTTTAATGTATTTAGCGCGAATCCGCCAATACTCATTTTTTCACCTGCAAGACGTGTTAGGGATAATACTATAAAACATACTTTAGAGAATGTTATGGCAACTAAAGAAGTTGTTATAAATGTCGTAAATTACGATATTGTACAGCAAATGTCATTAAGTAGCACAGATTATGCTAAAGGGGTTAATGAATTTGATAAATCAGGGTTAACCATGTTAGAGTCTGATTTGGTAAAACCTTTTAGGGTCGCAGAATCTCCAGTACAGTTTGAATGTAAGGTCAATGACATTATCCATTTAGGAACCGAAGGAGGTGCAGGAAATTTAATAATTTGTGAAGTAGTCAAGCTTCATATTGCTGATGATGTTTTAGATGATGAAGAAGTCATTGTGCAAGAGAAATTAGATCTTGTAGCAAGAGCAGGTGGTAGTTATTATAGCAGAGCTAAAAATAGCTTTTTTGAAATACCAAAGCCATTGTCTACATTAGGTATTGGTGTTGATGCTATGCCTGGTCTAGTTAAGAATAGTATGGTTTTAACAGGTAATGATTTAGGACTATTAGGTAACGTAGAGGCTTTGCCAAATCAAGGTGAAATAGAAGAATTTATAAATACTGTGAGTGAGCGTTATCCTAATATCAAGAACAAGTCTCATCATGAAAAACATAAAATTGCCAGAAACTATTTGAGTTATGGTGATGTCGATAGTGCATGGAAATTGCTACTATCATAAATAATAATAGTCAAAAATTAAATTTAAGGAATACAACAATGGAAGTACAAGGAAAAGTCAAAATGATCGGAGAAACTCAAACGTTTGGAAGTAATGGGTTTAGAAAGAGAGAACTGGTAGTAACCACAGAGGAACAATATCCACAACATATCTTAGTTGAATTTGTTCAAGACAAAACAGATTTATTGAACAGCTACAAAGTTGGTCAACCAGTGAAAGTAAATATCAATTTAAGAGGTAGAGAATGGGTCAATCCGCAAGGAGAGACTAAATATTTTAATTCTGTACAAGGATGGAGAATCGAAGCTGCACAGCCAGAAGGGGATAATGCACCTTCTGTTGCACCAACAGAAGCTTTTGAACCAGCAACAAATTTAAACGAAGAAGATCACGACGATTTACCGTTTTAATCTTCGCTAAATAAGTTAACGCTTCATTTAACGTATACATTAGTATTGGAAGCCTCGTTGAAATCAATGAGGCTTTTTTTATGTAATAATGCTATTAAATAGATGTTTACTTAGTAGAGGTTATAGTCAATTTTGTTAATTCTGGTTGAGGAAACCGTTTTGGGTGAGGAATTAAAAAAGCCCCAAATTTCTTCGGGACTTAGTACTGTGGTTTTAGGTTTGATCTTTATAAACAAACTCAAAAAAAAGCAATGTTGAACTAAATTTAATCCACAAAGATCATATCAAATATGAAAAAAAAAGGAAACTTCTCAAAGGATATCTATAAATTTAACATAAGAACTAAATCAGGCGACCTTTGTCAAGCATGCATCTTCTAAATCATACTATAGAATTTCCGCCAATTTCCCAAGCGTCTAAAGAGGGTATATTGGCTATTGGAGGTGATCTGTGCCCTGAGCGTTTGATGCTCGCATACAAAAGTGGAATCTTCCCATGGTTTGACAACGAAGAGCCTCTAATCTGGTGGTCTCCAGATCCTCGGTTTGTTCTGTTTCCGGAGCAACTAAAAGTGTCTAAAAGTATGAAGCAAGTACTTAGAAATAGTGATTTTGAAATTACAATAAATAAAGATTTTGAGTCTGTCATTAATGAGTGTTCAAGAATAAAACGAGATGGTCAAGCGGGTACTTGGATTACTAAAAGTATGACAGAAGCTTACATTAAGTTACATGAATTAGGCTATGCAAAATCTGTTGAGGTTTGGTTAGATCACCAACTTGTTGGAGGTTTGTATGGTATTGATGTTAACAACGGTGTGTTTTGTGGTGAAAGCATGTTTAGCCTTGTAAGTAATGCTAGTAAAGTAGGTTTTATCACGTTTATTCAAAATTCAAATTACAAGCTTATTGATTGTCAGGTATATACCAGTCATCTCGAGAGCCTAGGCGCGCAAGATATATCTAGAGAAGAGTTCTTGGAATATTTGATTTAAATTCTTAATTCTACAGAGGTATTAAAAAATAAGCTCTCACTCGTTTCAATATTCAATTCTTCAAGTCGAAGTTCTAAACCAAATTCTAATCTTAATTTTTCTGATAATTGAATACCAATTGAAGGTGATAAACGATAGCCGATTTCTGGTTTTCTTGAAGAGGAACTCGTTAGTAAAGCTTCATTATAAACCACAAAATACGTTTCACCTACGTCTAGTTTTAAACCCTGTAAAGGAATATCTAGAGCTAACCTGTATCTAAATCTAAACGCAGTAAAATCATCATAAAAGCGTTGCTCGCTTCTAAAGCGATGACCAAAGCGTAACGTCTTCAATATAGATCTTCTATTAAACTGTTGTGTGAGTCTAATTTCATTACTAGAGTCTTCAAAAAGATTACGGTTTCTATACATTAAACCCAGTGCTACACTCTGTTTTAAATCTAATTTTAAGGTAGAAAAATGACTCAATTGAACTTGTCGCATCTGGTATATTAATTCGTCATTATTATAAGTGAATGCACGAGAACTTACAGCAAAATTAGTACTGTAATTTTTGGTAAATTCATGGCTTAAAGCGAATTCATGCTCGTGAAGAACTGTGGTTTTATCTTGGGCTTGGCTCCCAAAAGTTGTAAACAACAAGAGCACAACCAGTAGTCTAGTACATGATATATTCATAGCTGTCTGGCTGAAGGTTTCGAGCGTTTAAAAAACGCCCATTTGAATCAAAAGTCATTTCTTTTAGTTGCCATTCTTTATCTGATTTTATAGCAATAATTATTTCGTAATTTGAGTTTATAGAGGAGCTGCTTCTTAGTATAGCGTTTAAAAAATCTACTTCGGAAATTTTACTACTATAGAGATATTGCTCTTGTATTTTTATAATACTATACTTAGATGCTTGTGTTTCTAAAAATAAATATAAAGCCTCTTTTACTGTTTCTTTTAGCTCTTTTTCTTTGATTGTTTTCTCAATATCCTCTAAAACACCATCACTATTGAACTCAACACTAAACCAATATTTTTTAAATTTAAATTTACTTTCATAGCTTAATTTTTTTTCATCAGTTTCTTGATAGTGACGAATACGTTTTGCGTTTTTGGGTATATTTAGTAAGACGATTTGGGTGTTCTTAGGATATTGATCTATGGAGATCCTAAACTCTTTTTCGTTTTTGTTTTGTGCTATAACATCTGAAAAAGAAAGCACAGCAATTAGGACGATTAGAACATTAAACTTCATCATATCTAAAACAATTAATTTCATGATCATTTACCATTCCTGTAGCTTGCATTTGCGCGTAAATTACAGTAGAGCCTACAAACTTAAACCCTCGTTTTTTTAAATCCTTACTTAAGACGTCACTCAAAGGTGTGTTGTTAGGAGCATCTTTGTGATTTTTAAATTCATTTTTAATTGGCGTTCCGTCAACAAAACTCCAAACGTATTTTGAAAACGAACCAAACTCATTTTGAATTTTTATAAAAGCTTGCGCATTTGTAATGGTGGCATTGACTTTTAGCTTATTTCTTATAATGCCTGCGTTTAGGAGTAGGCTGTCTATTTTTTTCTGATTGTAAGTTGCTATTTTTGTATAGTCAAAATTATCAAATGCTTCTCTAAAGTTGTCACGCTTTTTTAAAACTGTAATCCAGCTTAGACCTGCTTGAAAGGTTTCTAAAATAAGAAATTCAAATAGTGTATCATCATCTTTAACCGGAACACCCCATTCTTCATCGTGATAGGCTTCATAAAGTGGATTGCCTTTACACCAACCACATCTGTGTTTTTCCATAGGAATACAAGCTTAGATAAACTGAATTTTAAAAATAGTAAGTTTTTAGTTAATATCTCGTCTTAGTTATAACAAATCAATTTGAGTAATGAGATTATGATTGAAATTATTTATCACTATCGCAGTTTAGCTTAAATTGTAAATCTAAATAAGATGAATACATTGGAGAACAGACCAGTTAAGGACATAATTACAGAGAGTTTAAAGCACGCAATTTCATATCAAGACTATCGTAATTTGGTAAAACAGTTAGTGGTGGAAGAATCAACTACTGGAGACGAAAAAACCGAAGCTCTAGCAAATTATACCATGCTTAACGACAGGAGAATGAAGCGCTGGGATAAGACGCTTAAAATTTCCGAAGGCATAAAAGAAAAGGTTTTTAATTTTTCTGGAAATGTAACCTGGTTGGTTATCACAGAAAGTTGGTGTGGAGATGCTGCTCATGTGATTCCGGTACTAAATAAAATAGCAGAGCTTTCTCAAAACATTGATTTAAAATTGGTGATTAGAGACGAAAATAAAGACTTGATGGACCAGTTTTTAACTAATGGTGGGCGAGCAATCGCAAAGGTAATAATGATTGATAATGCAACAGGAAACGTGCTTAATACCTATGGTCCAAGACCAACTTTAGCTACAAAACTAGTTAATGACTATAAAGAGGAACATGGCGCATTAACACCAGAATTTAAAGAAGATTTACAAGTTTGGTACAATGCAAATAAAGGTCAGAACGTAATGAGTGATGTTATAGAAATGCTGAGTGGATTTTAGTTTTTTAAGCATTAAAACCTCTATTTGCCTTTGAAATAATAAGTAATAGAGCCTATCTGACTTTTGCGATTTGCATCAGTAAAAATAGCATTTTGAGCATATTCTAGAGCGGTATCTATTAAACATTGGTTATCGCTAGAGGAAGATGAATTGATATAAGGGTCAGTAACTTGCCCTTTTGAATTCACTGTAATATTAACTACAATTTTCCCACCAGTTTCGCATAAATAAACAGGAGGAGGTAGCCTTACTTTTTGCCTGTTTTTTAATGAAAATGAGACGCTACTATTAGAGTTGCTAAGTGTTTTTTTATCAGGTTCTTTGGCGGTATGCATGGCTAAGACATCATTAGTTTTATTGAAGCGTTCTCGTTCTTTTTCATTAAGGGCATATTGTTTTGAACTTTGAGAAGATAAGGCAGAGGTCAACACGTCCTCAGGAGTTTGAGAACTGTCTTCAAGGGCATCGTCCTCTTGTGTTTGCTCTTCATGAGTTGGTGCGTTACTCATGGATTTAAAATTACGCATCATTTCCTTAAACGATTCATCTTCATTAGAGGCTTCATTAGTGTTAGCCTGTTTCATGGCTTCAAGCGCTTTAAGTTCTTGTAAGACTTTTAATTCTTCTTCAGTTTGTGGTTCAATTTCATAGAAGCTTTCAGTAATCAATTCTGATTTTTGTGTTAGACTGAAATTAAACATACCAAGAACTATAGTCCCTGTAATTAAGGACGTAAAGAGGACTGCTTTATGTTTTTCAACAAAGTTCAAGTAGACTAAATTAAATTCATTTGATATAATATATACGGTTAAAATAAGAAAAAAGATTAAAACAACATAAACTCTAAGAAAACAGCGAAGCTAGACAACTTTTCTTCCTGTCTAAAACCAAAGCGTTTTCTGCTAAAGTCAAAACCTATAAGCCATGAATTTTTAAAATCGTCATCATAGGCACGATAACCAATTCCTGCTTTATACATATTACCATTTTCAAATGCTTTTCCCAAATCAACTAACTTACCATAACCCCCTCTAATAAATACTTGATCATCAAAATCAAAGATGTTATAAGTGAAATCTAAATAGACAGGTAAGAAGTTTAAGCTTTGATCGAGATAATGATCGTATTCAATGTTTAAACCAATACTTGATCTTATATCAAATTGATAGCCTAGCGTATTATTGAAGAAAATTCCGTTGAGATTAATAAACGATTCGTCATTATCATTTCCAATGGTATAATCCTCATTGTTTGTTAATGTCGCAGATAAGGATGCTTTATAAAAAAGTCCGCTAGTTTTTTGATCGTCTTGAGCGTGCAGTATTGTAAAAAAAAATAAGAGAAGAAGTGTAGAGATTTGCTTCACGATAGTATCAATTTAGACCAAAATGATTATCAATAATTATTCCGAAGAAAGAGATCCTATAAAATCTTCGGGAGAAATTGCGTTTTTAACATCATAGTTTCCAATTTTGGTGCGTCGAAGAACAGAGAGATGTGCTCCAGAGTTTAAGGCTTTCCCGAAATCATGAGCCAATGAACGTATATAAGTCCCTTTACTACAAATTACGCGAAACTCAATATATAACCCGTCTATTTTGGTGATTTCAAATGTTGATATACTTACTTTTCTAGAGGCGATTTCTACAGCTTCGCCAGCTCTTGCATACTCATATAAACGCTTTCCATCTTTTTTTAATGCCGAAAATACTGGTGGATATTGATCAATCTCTCCAGTAAATTGCTTGGTGGTATTATGAATGCCTTCTTCAGAAATGTGCTCGGTTGGAAACGTTTGGTCTATTTCAGATTCTAAATCGTAAGAAGGTGTTGTGCTGCCCAAAACAAAAGTCCCTGTGTATTCTTTATCCTGTCCTTGAAATGTATTGATTTGTTTAGTCATCTTACCTGTACAAATAATCAATAACCCTGTGGCTAAGGGATCAAGGGTTCCTGCATGACCAACTTTAATTTTTTTAATATTAAAGGCTTGTCTAATTTCCCATCGCAGTTTATTAACGGCCTGAAAAGAGGTCCAAGTTAATGGTTTGTCAATGAGTAAAACTTGACCAGATTGGAAGTCTTCAGTAGTCATAAATTTTATTTGTTTGTTAAGGTAAATGTAATGGCAGTGATACCAACAACGACACAGTAAACAGCAAAATAGGAGAGTTTACTCTTTTTTACCAAAGCAATCATCCAAGTACAAGCAAATAGTCCTGCAATAAATGCTGCAATAAAACCAGCACCTAAATTAGTAAAGTTGGAACTATCATAAGTTATGTCTCCGCTTAAAACGTCTTTGGCGATCTTTCCGAAGATAAGAGGCACCACCATTAAAAAAGAAAAACGAGCGGCTTTAGTTTTGTCATTACCCAATAAAACAGAGGTGGAAATTGTTGCTCCAGAGCGTGAAATTCCAGGAAGCAAAGCAATGGCTTGGGATATTCCGATGATTAAAGCATTTGAGAAACTCACTTTTTTCTTGGTATTTTTTGCTCTATCTGCTAAAAATAATAAAGCAGCAGTAACAATAAGCATACAGCCTACAAGTAGAATATTACCTCCAAATAATTGCTCAAGCTGTTCCTCAAAAAAGAGCCCGACAATGACAGCGGGAATCATAGATAATACAATTTTAGAAACAAATTGTAAATCCTCGTTCCATTCAAATCTTAGAACCCCTTTTATAAGATCTAAGATGTCTTTTCTAAATATAACAATAGTGCTTAATGCAGTAGCAAAGTGTAAAACAACAGTGAATAATAAGCTTTCTTTTGGTAGAGATTCGTCACCTAGAATAGCTTTTCCTAATTCTAAATGACCACTAGACGATACTGGTAAAAACTCAGTTAGGCCTTGTATAATTCCTAATATGATTGAATCGATAATATCCATGAGGCAAATATCTACTATCAAATTCCAAATTAGTAAATTGGAAAGTGAATTATTTATAATGTTTGGGATTTATGATTTGGATTTTTTCTCTTTATCAGGATTCAACAAAATAGCATAGACTTGGATACCAAATCCTAGTAATACGAGTGTTGGAGCTAATCTGATACGTGTCCAATGGAATATGGAAGGGTCAAAAACATTAGGGTCATCGCTTCCGCCTCCAGACATTATAATAAAACCTATTACAATAGATGCTAAACCAATGAGCATGAATTTGTAGTTCTTTTTTCCGAAGATAAACTCGCCTTTAGATGTGTCTTTACGTTTCTGTTCTCCCATAGTATGATCTTAATCCTCTGTTGCGTCTGCATTAGAGGAAAACTCTGTAAAAATTATCTCATCGTCTATTGCCAATTGCGCAATATGCTCTGAGGTACCATAAAATAATTCTGGTAGGTGCAAAGTAACAGTTTTATTTAAAACTTTTGCGTTAAGAGAATCTAAATTTAATCCGTTTTCTAAACCACGATTGATGTAATAACGGTCTGTGCTATTATCATGAAACACAATATCAAATGACGGTCCTTTAGTTATTTCGATAATCTTAGCAGTTACAGTACTGCAGTCTTCAGGTTGTGGGTTCCTAATAATACACGAGTGAAGCGATAAAGAAGCTATAAAAATAATAGTTATCGCTAGACCAAAATAAAGATTTCGTTTATTCATTTGGTGGGTATTGGTTGATTTCATTACAACGCAATATAAATTAAAGTATTGTTTAGTTTTTCTTTTTAGACAGACCTTCTGAAAAAACAATAGTATTCAACATACTTTCTAGTTTAGCTTTTTGTGCTTCTGTAGTATAAGACAAAATTATAGAAAGGCTAAAACCTTTGCTTATTGTAGTGTAGTATTGCTGTTTAATGTCTAGGCCTAAATAATCTAAGGTAACATTCATCATGTCAAAACTGTATTTTCCAATTATGAATTCCTCCTCGATCATATCAAACTCATAACTTACAGTGGTTAGGCTGAGCGCTTTTTGAACTTCCTGAAGATATGTTCGGCCGCGTTTTACATGTGGATACATTTTAGTGTTTTCGGCAACTATAGATAAGGACGGATTGTAAGCAAACAGATCGTCAGGACCATATTTAAAAAGGGTAAACAGATAGGTATTATTAATTTCAGAGGCTTCCAAAGCTCTTTTATAAGAGTCACTTTCAATAAGCTCTTTGCTAACTTTTGCGATCTCTTTCATCTCCTCTTGTGATTTTACATACCAAGAATCGTCAAATGGCACATACATTTTAAAATAGTCATTAGAGTATACAGCATTTTCTGTAGACCCAAAATCAAAATTTTCTAGCATCTGCTGTTCTTTCTTACAACCAAAAAAAGAAACGACAACTAGGAATAACAAGAGCTTTTTCAAAAGGTAAAAAGAATTAATAATACAATTGATCGGTTTTTAAATTTAAGAAACGTTGCGTAGCAATAAAGGTGCTCATCCATGTGATGAATATACCAAGGAGAAATATACCTACAAATAAACCGCTAATTAATAGGGGTTGCTGCAGTAATTCTAGTTCTGGGAATGTTCTGTCGAGATAATATAAAACAACACCCATTCCTAATAAAGCTACGATAGCACCTATAACTCCCAACTGAACACTTTTTAGTACAAATGGTTTTCTAATAAAGCGTTTGGTCGCGCCAACCATTTGCATTGTTTTGATGATAAAGCGTTTAGAATACACCGCTAATCGTATTGAGCTATTGATCAATAAAACGGCAATTAACGTAAAAAGTGCACTAAGAACTAACACCCAAAATGTGATTTTTTTGACATTATTGTTCATGATTTCAACCAAGTCATTATCGTATTTGATATCCTCAATAAATGCTTTGTTAGATAATTCGGATGTGATGTTATCTAAAGTTTCATTGGTCACATAATCTGCTTTAAGATAAATATCAATGGAGTTTTGTAATGGGTTTGTGCCCAAAAATTCCATAAAATCTTCACCAATATCAGACTTTACAATTTGAGCAGCTTCCTCCTTAGAAACGTAGGTCGCTTCTTTTGTGTAATCTGCCATGGCTAAACTTTTTTGAAGCTGATTTACTTCAACCTTCTTCGCAGTATCGTTTAAATAAATAGTGACAACGACCTGCTCTCTAAAATGGTCGGCTAGTTTTTTAGCATTCAGCACCAATAAACCTAAACAACCCAATAAAAACAATACTAGACCAATACTGATTACCACAGAAAAGTAAGAAGAAATTAACTTTCGTTTTTGATATTGATCAAAAGATGACGCCATAAAATTTAAGATTAATGCTGTAAAAATATAAAAGAATTCGTTTGTTTAATGATAACAACGCTTAAACTTTTAATTGTGTTGTAATACCTTTAAATTTACGGTCTAAATTTGCAATCAAACCATGAACTACCATTTTAATGATATTGAAGCCAAGTGGCAAAAATATTGGGCAGAAAACCAAACATTTAAAGCTTCTAATACAAGCGATAAACCCAAATATTATGTGTTAGATATGTTTCCTTATCCTAGTGGTGCAGGATTGCACGTTGGTCATCCGTTAGGTTATATTGCAAGTGATATTTATGCAAGATATAAACGTCACAAAGGGTTTAATGTGTTGCATCCTCAAGGGTATGATAGTTTTGGTTTACCTGCAGAGCAGTATGCAATTCAAACAGGTCAACACCCAGCAATTACAACAGATACTAATATAAAAACTTACCGTAGACAATTAGATCAAATCGGGTTCTCATTTGATTGGAGCAGAGAAGTACGCACGAGTAGTCCAGAGTATTATAAATGGACCCAGTGGATTTTCATTCAGCTTTTTGAATCTTGGTATAATAAAGATAACAACCAAGCAGAATCTGTTGACACATTAATTTTAAAATTTTCTTCGGAAGGTAATGCCCATATAAACGCAGATTGTGACGCTGATATCACTATTTTTTCTTCTGAAGAATGGAGTGCTTTGTCTTCAGAACAACAACAAGACATCCTATTAAAATACAGGTTAACCTATCTAGCAGAAACGGAAGTCAACTGGTGTCCGGCATTAGGAACCGTTTTGGCAAACGATGAAATTGTCAATGGCGTTTCAGAACGTGGAGGCCATTCTGTGATGCGTAAGAAAATGACGCAATGGAGTATGCGAATTTCAGCCTATGCAGAGCGTTTACTTCAAGGGTTAGAAACTATTGATTGGACAGATTCGCTCAAAGAAAGTCAGCGTAACTGGATTGGGAAATCTGTTGGAGCTTCTGTAGTTTTTAATGTGAACAATCACGATGAGGTCATCGAGGTGTTCACAACACGTCCTGATACCATCTTCGGAGTCTCATTTATGACCTTAGCACCAGAACACGACCTGGTATCAAAAATAACAACCGCAGATCAAAACGCACACGTAGAAGCTTATATCCAAGCGACAGCAAAACGCAGTGAGCGTGATCGTATGGCAGATGTTAAGACCATTTCGGGAGCATTTACAGGAGCTTATGCAGAGCATCCATTTACTAAAGAACCACTTCCAATTTGGATTGGTGATTATGTATTAGCAGGCTATGGGACAGGAGCAGTTATGTCTGTGCCCTGTGGAGATCAACGTGATTATGATTTCGCAAATCATTTCAATATTGCTATTCCTAACATATTTGAAGGTATTGATATTTCCGAAGAAGCTTATGGCTCTAAAGACAATGTGAAAATTGCCAATAGCGATTTCCTGAACGGCTTAAACTATAAAAAAGCGAGTAAAACTGCTATTTATGAATTAGAAAAATTAGGACAAGGCGAAGGAAAAACAAACTATAGATTACGTGACGCAGTATTTTCTAGACAACGGTATTGGGGAGAACCATTCCCGGTGTATTATGTGAAAGGAAAGCCGCAAATGATTGACAAAGTACATTTGCCAATTCGCTTACCAGACGTAGAAAAGTACTTACCAACCGAAACTGGTGAACCTCCTCTAGGTCGTGCAGATGTTTGGGCTTGGTGTACAAAAAACAACAAAGTAGTGTCTAACGATCTTTGTCATTCAGAGCAAAGCGAAGAATCTCATAATGGCGTTTACCCTCTAGAACTCAACACCATGCCAGGTTGGGCAGGAAGTTCTTGGTACTTCTTTAGATACATGGAGGATGCCATGCGTGACGAAACCTTTGCAAGTGAAGACGCACTTAACTACTGGGAAAACGTTGATTTGTACATAGGAGGAAGCGAGCATGCCACAGGACATTTACTCTACTCCCGTTTTTGGGTGAAGTTTATGAAAGATCGCGGGTTTGTAAATGTGGAAGAACCGTTTAAAAAGTTGATTAACCAAGGGATGATTTTGGGGACTAGTGCTTTTGTTTATGAAGCTATTCATGGAGAAAAAAGCTTGCATGTTTATTTGTCTTCTGATTTAATTGAAGGACCAAATTTTATTGATTCAACACATCCGAAATGGGGTGAAATTGTAAACGTATGTAAAATTGAAGGTTCTAAATTAAACCTAAGATTAATTCATACTGATGTGTCATTTGTAATTACTTCAGATGAATTGGATATGGAAGCGTTTAAAAATTGGCGACCAGAATATAAGACTGCTAAGTTTATAACTCATGAAGATAAAACTTTCAAAGTCAAGCGTGAAGTCGAAAAAATGTCCAAGTCAAAATACAACGTGGTCAAGCCAGACCAAATTGTAAAAGATTACGGAGCAGACAGCTTACGCCTCTACGAAATGTTCTTAGGGCCTTTAGAACAAGCAAAACCTTGGAATACTGCTGGAATTACAGGTGTTCACAGTTTCCTTAAAAAGCTATGGAAACTTTATGTCGATGATAACGGTTTAAAAGTCAACGATGCAGAGCCAACAAAAGATGCGCTGAAAACCTTACATAAAACCATCAAAAAAGTAGAAGAAGATATTGAGAACTTCTCGTTCAATACATCGGTGTCTACTTTTATGATTGCATCAAATGAACTAACCGCTTTAAAATGTACGAGTAAAGCCATTTTAGAACCATTTTTGATTTTATTATCGCCTTACGCACCACATATTGCTGAAGAATTATGGAGTAGACTTGGTAACGAACAATCAATTTCTATAGCGTCTTTTCCGAAGTTTGAAGAAAAATATTTGGTAGAGAGTAGTAAAAATTATCCAATCTCATTTAATGGTAAAATGCGTTTTACCTTAGAATTACCAATGGATATGAGTAAAGACGATATTGAAAAAACAGTCATGGCTCATGAAAAAACAATCGCTCAATTAGATGGTCGTCCGCCTAAAAAAGTGATTATTGTACCAGGTAAAATTGTAAATATTGTAGGTTAATTGAAAATTATTTTTAGTTGACAGTTTTTAGTCGGTAATAAGTCATATACATTAGAATTATGAAATTAAAAGTATTAATAGTATTAGTTATTACAGTTTTTGCATGTAATTCTGCAAGTTCAAAAAAGCAAACGGTCGAGTTATCCTGTGGTCAATGCCAATTTGGTTTAACTTCACAAGAGGGTTGTGATTTGGCAGTACGAATAGACGATAAAGCCTATTTTGTTGATGGTGCAGATATTGATGATTTTGGAGATGCTCATGACAAGGACTCAGGCTTTTGTGAAGTGATTAGAACTGCGGAGGTTTCTGGAGATATTATTGATGATCGTTTTAAAGTAAACACCATAGCACTTAAAGACTAATGCGGTTTATACTCAAAAAACATGATAAGGTTCTTTTTGTGTTTTTTGCAGCGGCATTAATAGGGTCTTTTTTGATTTGGACTTTTGAAGAGCAGTTTGATGAGAAGGGTTGGAGCGCAAATCCCTCAATGCGTTATCAAATGGCAGATGATATTATTGACAGTGATTTGCTCATTAGAAAATCTAAAGATGATATTATTAATCTATTGGGTCTACCTTACGATACAAATCTCTTCGGAAAAGATAATTTTGTTTATAAGCTGGGTAAACCGCCAAGTTTTTCTGAACCTAAAGTAGCGTTATTAATTATTGTTTTTGAATTAGATCGTGCTGTTGAAGTCATTGAATCAATAGAATAAGTACAGCTTCAATTTTTTAAATCCTTTTTTGTAAGATCTTAACTGACAAATTTTCCTATCTACAAATTGGCTCACTTTTTGCTATATTAATTCTGAGATTTTAATTTAAAAAAAACAGGAACGGAATGATTGGATACTACATTCTAATTGGCGCTATAGCATTAGTGAGCTGGTTAGTAAGCAAGAAATTAAAACAAAAATTCGCAAAATATTCTAAAATACAATTGCGAAATGGTATGAGCGGACGAGAAATCGCCGAAAAAATGCTCGCAGATAATGGTATTAGTGATGTTGAGGTGATTTCGGTTGCTGGTCAATTGACAGATCACTACAATCCAAAAAATAAAACAGTTAATTTAAGTGAAGCGGTTTACAATCAGCGTAATGCAGCTGCAGCAGCTGTTGCAGCACATGAATGCGGACATGCAGTACAGCATGCACAAGCATACAGTGCTTTAGGGATGCGATCTGCTTTAGTGCCAATTGTAAGCGTAACTTCAGGAATGTCTCAATGGCTAGTTATAGGTGGGTTGATTTTTGGTGCTGCAGCTGGTGTTGGATTGGGGTATTGGGTGTCTGTTGCTGGATTGCTGTTTATGGGATTTGCTACCTTATTTAGCTTTATCACATTACCAGTAGAGTACGACGCAAGTAACAGAGCATTGGCTTGGTTAAAAAATAAAAACATGCTAACTCCAGAAGAGTATAAAGGATCTGAAGATGCACTAAAATGGGCTGCTAGAACATATCTTGTTGCCGCAATAGGTGCATTAGCGTCTCTATTATATTGGGCTTTACAAGTGTTTGGAGGTCGAAATTAATCCTTCCGAAGAAACAAGCAACAAACCGAATTACGTTTTTTACATGTATTCGGTTTTGTTTTTATTCTTGTAAAGCACCTATATTATTTCAAACTTTTGTGCCATTTGGATTAAGTGATATTGGGATGCCAAGAGTACACTTAGGAGTTAGCGCTGGAGTAGTTGATGGTTTGGAATTTGATCATACAGTCTATACTGGAGGATCTTTATTTGCTGCTATATAAGCGGCTAAAATAGCACTGATAAATCCTGCTAATTATATTGGTTCAAATACGAATCCACGAGGATCAGATACTGCTTATGATGAAGCTGTAGCAGCCATCCCATTAAAATTGAATATTTCAAATTTATCAAATATTACATTTGGTTCTGATAATTTGGTTTTTGTATGGTCTCCGGGAATGTGTTTTGTGACAATTTCTTCGAAAAACGCATTCACGGTTAAAAAGTTAATAATAAAATAATTGATTCTCAACTTTAAAACAAAAAGGCAACCTTAAATTAGGTTGCCTTTTTGTTTTAAATATAATTTGCTATACAATCAATTTTTATCTGAATTTATGAGATAAGGGGTTTTGCCATCTGTAATTATGATCTTGCTGTTTGCAGATTTGGCTAATTCTTTGAAGGCTTCTATACTCCTTATTTTTATAATTGCTGGCGTTAAACCCTCTGATAAAATTATTTGTGCATCTCTAGTCCCTTTGGCTTCGATGATTTTTCTTTCAGCCTCAAGGCGCTCTTGTTGTAAAGTGAATTCCATACGCATGGCGTCTTGCTCTGCTTGTAATTTTTGTTCTATAGAAGAAGATAATCCTCTTGGTAATTGAATACTCTTCATCAAAACAGCTTCTATAATAATACCTTGTGTTTTAAGGTTTTCAGCCATTTTTATCTGGATGGCTTCTTCTATATCTGCACGACGACCCGAGTGCATGTCCTTAGCAAAGAATTGTGAACATACATCTGCAGATGCAGATCTGAATACACTAGTAATAACCCCTTTGTAATTTGGACCAATAGTCTCCAAAATATAAGGAACCTTATTGACTTCTAGTCTATATAATATTGAAATTTCTGACTCTACACTTAATCCCTCCTTACTAGGTAAGTTAAGTAATAACTCTAGGTTATTTGTTTGGATAGATTCTTTAATAATTCGCGTTGTAAATGGATTAAAGACAATGGTTCCTTGAGTGGTTACTTCTGTCTCCAATTTCCCTAATGTTTGCCTAACACCTGCTTCTCCAGGTCTAATTACAGCACAGTTGGTAATTAGCATTGCTAATAAAACCAATAAAATAGTATTTTTCATAACGTAACATTTTTTTGTATATAAATATAATTTATATTTAAATGATATTTGCATAATAAATGTTTATGATAACTATAAGCTTTATTAAAGGCATAATGCAGGCAGAACGGGTATTAAAACAAAAAGGCAACCTTAAATAAAAGGTTGCCTTTTTGTTTTAATACTGTTTTAAATTTAAATTTTTATCTGCCTATCAATTTGTTGATTCAATGAAATAAAAGTCTCTGTCCTGGATACACCCGTTATAGATTGAATATCTCTATTAAGGACCTGCATTAGGTGCTCATTATCTTTACATAAAATCTTACAGAAGATACTCCAATTACCAGTTGTGTAATGACATTCTAAAACTTCAGGAATTTTTTTTAATTGCTTGACAGCTTCTGGATTGCTAATGGCTTTATCAAGAAAAATACCAATAAAAGCCATAGTCGTGTAACCCAAAACTTTTGGATTAATTACAAATTTGGAACCAGAGATTAAACCAGATTTTTCTAATTTACGCAATCGTTGATGAATAGCAGCTCCAGAAATCCCTACTGATCTTGCGATTTCCAAAATTGGTGTTCTCGCATCTTCCATTAAGGCACGCAATATCTTTTTATCGATTCCGTCTATTTGTATGTTTTGATTAACTATTTTCATGTGTTTTATCTATTCTTTTTCAGTGGTCACATGCTGTTCGCTATTAATCATTCTCTTGGATTATAATGCTCTTTTAACATGCTCGTTTCATAGAAATAGAAGAGTTTTGAGCCAAGCATATTTCGGAATAAAAATTATACGTTTAAAGGGTTGTATCCTAAATAAGGTACTTCCTTCTCAGTAAATTTAATACCAAATTCTTCAAGCTCTTTTAAAATAGGTTTGTAAACTTCTTTTGATATCGGAATTTGAACACCTGGTGTCGTGATTTCTTCATTTAAAATAGCCAAAGTTGCAATCGCTAAAGGTAGTCCAACTGTTTTTGCCATGGCTGTATATGTTTGATCTTCTCCAATGGCAACCATTGTAGAGTCTATTTGGTGCATTTCACCATTAAGCTCGTACCCAAATTTATGATACATAACAATCATATCTTTATCGTCCTCTTCAAGTGTCCAACTATCCATTAATATTTTCTGAAGAATTTGTGCTGGTGTCGCTTTTCTGAGCTCGACCATTTTAGTTTTGTTAAAGATATCAACCTCTTCTAATTTGTCCCAAACAATATCATCTTGGTCAACTTTTAAGGCATGTCTAAACTTTAATTCTACAGAGTCTGTAGGACTATATGGAAGAAAGGAATTTACGAAATCACGATAGCTCATGTTCTCACTATCATCTATTGTATAGCTATCATCTGTCATCCCTAATTGCACAAACATATTCCAAGCACGACTAAAGCCAACACGACGAATTGTACCACGATATAGGGTTTTAATAGTGTCTAAACCATAAATAGACTGGTATTTTAAAGAATCTCTGTTGGCATAGGCTTCAAAACGACCGTAACCATCAATTTCAAGAAATTCGGTTCTTCTAAAAAGTCGATTGTACGGGATGTATTTGTATGTGTTTTCTTGAAGAAATTTTGCAGCACTACCTTGACCAGCAACGACAACGTTTCTTGGATTCCATGTAAATTTATAATTCCAGAGGTTATTGTCACTCTCAGGAGCTACTAATCCTCCAGTAAATGATTCAAACAGTACTATTTTACCGCCTTTGTCTCTAATGTTATCAATGACTTTTATAGCACTCATGTGATCAATACCAGGATCAACACCTATTTCATTCATAAAAACGAGGCCTTTGTCTGTAACTACTTTGTTTAGCTTTTGCATGTCTTCACTAACATATGAAGCTGTTACCATATTTTTTCCGAAGGCAACACAATCTTTTGCAACTTCGAGGTGAAATCTCGCGGGAAGCATGGAGACTACAATATCTGCATTTTCTATTGCAGCTTGCCTAGATGATTTGTCAAAAACATCTAAAGTGATTGCATTGGCATTTTCGTGATCACCAATTAGTTTTTTTGCATTACCAATATTGATATCTCCAACGATAATATGAAGTTCTTCTTGGGTTGATTTGTCTAATAAATGTTTTATGAGGTAAGAAGTGGATTTTCCAGAACCTATAACTAAAATCTTTCGCATAGTGGGTTGAGTTGAGTAATTTTGTGTCTACGAATTTACTAAATACAAAGGGTTATAAAAACCTAAAGCCAATATATATGAATAAAAAAAATCTTGTCTTAGGAAGTCTTTTTGGTATAATAGCTATCATGCTGGGCGCCTTTGGTGCGCATGGATTAAAGTCATTAATCACTTTAGAGGCGATACAAACTTTCGAAGTAGGTGTGCGTTATCAAATGTATAATGCTTTATTTCTTTTATTTATAGGAGGTTTCTCACCAATGTCTGAAAAAACTAAGCGAATAATTTTTTATTTGGTACTCATTGGTGTTTTGTTTTTTTCGGGTTCATTATATGCTTTATCAATAAATGATATTACGAGCTTTGATTTTAAAGCTATTGGTTTTATGACGCCAATAGGTGGATTGTTATTAATTATTGCTTGGCTTCTCGTGTTGATAAACTTTTTAAAAATAGACAGTGATAAATCTTAAAATAAGCGGACTACTTTAAAATATTGTTTAATTTTGCAATCTAAACAACATAAACAAATTATGGTAAACCATACACAAAAGACGAAAACGATTGCGTTAGAAGCTTACGGTATTAAAAATGCTAAAGTTAAATATCAATTATCCTCAGATGAGCTTCATAGATTGACCATAGAGAAAGGACAAGGCGTAGCGTCTTCTTCTGGTGCTTTGGCAGTTAATACAGGTGAATTTACTGGGCGTTCACCACAAGATAGATTTATTGTTAAAGATGATATCACAAAAGATCGCGTTTGGTGGGGAAAGATTAATATTCCTTTTGACTCTGATAAGTTTGAAGCTCTATACAATAAAGTTACAGACTACCTTTCAAATAAAGAAGTGTTCGTAAGAGACAGTTATGCCTGTGCAGACGATAATTACAGATTGAATATTCGTGTTATAAACGAATATCCTTGGAGTAACATGTTTGCATACAATATGTTTTTACGCCCTACGGAAGAAGAATTAAAGGATTTTACTCCAGAGTGGACTATCGTTAGTGCGCCAGGATTTATGGCAGATCCTGAAGTCGACGGAACAAGACAACATAACTTTGCGATATTAGATTTTACACGTAAAATTGCGCTAATAGGAGGCACTGGATATACAGGAGAAATCAAAAAAGGAATTTTCTCTGCCCTTAACTTTATTCTCCCAGTCTTTAAAAACACCTTACCAATGCACTGTAGTGCTAACGTAGGAAAAGACGGAGATACTGCTATATTTTTCGGTTTATCTGGTACAGGTAAAACGACATTATCTACAGATGCAGATCGTAGTTTGATTGGTGACGATGAGCATGGTTGGACCAAAGAGAATACGGTTTTTAATTTTGAAGGTGGTTGCTACGCTAAAGTGATAAACTTATCTCAAGAACAAGAGCCTGAGATTTATGCGGCAATCAAAAAAGGAGCAATTCTTGAGAACGTCGTCATGAATGATAAAGGAGATGTTCAATTTGAAGATACATCAATCACTCAAAACACGCGCGTTAGTTATCCTATTTACCATATAGAAAATATTAGAAAACCATCAATAGGTGGGAACCCTAAAAACATTTTCTTTTTAACAGCAGATGCATTTGGTGTGTTACCTCCAATTTCAAAGTTAACGCCTAGTCAAGCAGCCTACCATTTTATTTCTGGATATACCGCCAAGGTTGCGGGGACAGAAGCGGGAGTTGTTGAGCCGATGCCAAGTTTTTCAGCTTGCTTTGGAGCGCCATTTATGCCTTTACATCCAACAAAATATGCCGATATGTTAAGCCAAAAGATGAAAGAATCTGGAGTTAATGTATGGTTAGTCAATACAGGTTGGACAGGAGGACCTTATGGTGTAGGAACACGAATGAAACTTAAATATACACGCGCTATGATTAACGCTGTTCTCAATGGTGATTTAGGAGCGTATACTTATGAAAACTATCACATACACTCTGTGTTTGGGGTTGCTCAACCAAGATCATGTCCTGGAGTTCCTAATGAAGTCTTGAGTCCAAGAACAACATGGAATAACGATGAAGCCTATTATAGAACTGCGCTTAAGTTGTCTAATGCTTTTAGAGAAAACTTCAAAGAGTTTGAAGAGCATGCAACTGAGGAAATACGAAGAGGGGGTCCTCAACGTTATGCGCTATAGAAAAACAATATATAGAGACCAAAAAAAAGCGATTTCAAATTTGAAATCGCTTTTTTTTATGTTTTAATTAATCGTTTTATTTATTTTTATTAACCTTATCTATGTACTTTTTTAAAGCCATAGTCATAGAAGGTGTTTCAGGGGTAGGAGCTGAAATATCTACTCTTAAACCATGAGATTCAACAGCTTTTATTGTCGTGTTTCCAAAAACAGCTATTCGTGTATCATTTTGTTTAAACCCTGGAAAGTTATGAAATAAAGATTCTATTCCTGATGGGCTAAAGAACACTAAAATATCATAGTAAACATCAGCAAGATCTGATAGATCACTAATCACTGTCTTATAAAACACAGACTGTTTCCATTTTACTCCTAATTCGTTTAATATTTCGGGAACTTCAGGTTTAAGTTTATCTGTTGTTGGCAATAGAAAAGATTCTTCTTTATATTTTTTAATTAAAGGAGAAAGGTCTGCGAACGTACGTTTACCAACATATATTTTACGTTTTCTATATACTACATACTTTTGAAGATAGTAAGCTACAGCCTCAGATTGACAAAAATATTTCATCGAATCTGGTACTTTAAAACGCATTTCATCTGCAACTCGAAAGAAATGGTCAACAGAATTTCTGCTTGTTAGAATTATTGCAGTATAATTAGCAAGATCAATTTTTTGTTGTCTTATTTCTTTAGCCTCTACACCTTCTACATGAATAAAGGGTCTAAAATCAATTTTTACCTTTTGCTTTTCTTGAAGATCAAAGTAAGGGGAGTTTTCTATTTTAGGTTCTGGTTGGGATACTAAAATCGTTTTCACTTTCGTCATATTACTTAAAGTGTTTTATGCGTTGAAATCTTTAATTAACTTATATAAAATTAGATAGGGACCAATTTCAAGTGCGCAAAGATACAAAATAAAATAGAATATATTATTTATTAATAGTTTTTGATTATTCTTAAATGAAGTGGCAAAGCCAACTATATTAATTAAAATTATTAGCCCAATAATCACATAAATTAAGTTTTTTGTAGGTTCTAAAGCGTATATTAACAGACAGTTAATAGGAAGTAATATAAAACCTGAGTAATTTTTAAATGTAGTTTTTTGAAATAAGTAGGAGTCGACAACTTCGTCAATATTAAAAAGGCTTGCAATCAAACGTTCTAGAAGTACTTTCATTAAAAATAAAACACCAATCCCAAAAAGCAATTTAAAAAACTGATTAATATTAAATTCAGATGAATTAACTAGAACACTATAACTTAGAAAGGCAAATATAGAAACTGAAAGTATGCCATTGAAAAATAGAAGCGCATCAAAACCATCAATAAATTTTTGTTCTCTAGCATATATTTTTAGATACTTAGAATTACCTATAACGACTAAAAAGTCTTTAAATCTATGCGCAAATAAAAATTTAGACACGGTTATAAGCCCTAAGCCTAATACTAGAAAAATAGTAAACCAATCATTAGAAATTACGTCTCTAAGCATGGTACAAAATTATGAAGAATATTTGATGATTTAATACCTTATTTCAAGCAGCTAAAAATCATTAATCTTAGGATTAACATTGTTTATGATTTTTATACTTAATTTGAAGTGATAAAACACCTATTTTTGTCCGCAACTAACACGTCGAGTCCGAATATTATTTTATGAGAGATGCTATTGTCATCATACCAACGTACAATGAAATAGAAAATATTGAAGCGATACTAAGAGCAGTCTTTTCTCAAGAGAAGTCCTTTGATGTTTTAGTAGTGGATGATAATTCTCCAGATGGGACATCAGAAGCAGTAAAAGCATTACAAAATGAGTTTGGTAGTCAACTTCACTTATTGATTAGGCCTAAAAAAACGGGACTTGGTACTGCTTATATTGAAGGGTTTAAATGGTGTTTGACTAAACAATATGATTATATATTTGAAATGGATGCTGATTTTTCACACAATCCTAATGATTTGATAAATCTTTATAACGCTTGTACCATCGATAGGGCAGATATGTCTATTGGTTCTCGGTATATTAACAATAAAGTTAATGTTGTAAATTGGGATATGAAGCGATTACTGTTATCCTATTTTGCCTCAAAATATGTAAAGTTAATTACGAGGATGAGAATAGACGATACCACTGCAGGATTTGTATGTTATCATAGACGCGTTTTAGAAACGATCGATTTGGATAATATAAAATTTGTTGGTTATGCATTTCAAATAGAAATGAAATTTAATACATATCTCAATAAATTTAAGATAATTGAAGTTCCTATCGTTTTTACCGATAGAAAAAAAGGGAAATCTAAAATGAGTGGAGGTATCATTTCTGAAGCTATTTTTGGTGTTATTAATATGAAGTTAAAAAGTTTATTTACAAGCTAAGATGAAGAAAAAAACCATACTTATTAAAAATGCTAAGATAGTAAACGAGGGATCGGTTACAGAAGGAGATATTTTAATTGAAGGGGAGTATATCAAAGAAATATCAGATTCAATTAGCGCAAAATCTTCTGATGTCATAGTTGTTGATATCGAAGGTAATTATGTGTTCCCTGGCGTTATTGATGATCAAGTTCATTTTAGAGAACCAGGATTAACACACAAGGGGAATATTGCTTCAGAGTCGAGAGCAGCAATAGCAGGAGGGATTACATCGTTTATTGAAATGCCAAATACAAACCCTCAAACAACAACTGTTGAGAAGTTAGAAGAAAAATTTGAAGTAGCTTCAAAAACGTCTCATGCTAATTACTCATTTATGTTTGGTGGGACTAATGATAATCTAGAAGAAATTTTAAAAGTTAATCCAAAAACCGTCGCTGGCTTAAAATTGTTTTTAGGCTCATCTACAGGAAACATGTTAGTTGATGATCCTAAAGTATTGGAAAAAATATTTAGTAGTACAGATATGGTTATTTCTGTTCATTGTGAAGATGAAGCGACAATAAGAAAAAATTTACAAGAACATATAGAGGTGTATGGCGATGATATTCCGATGTCAAAACATCCAATTATTAGGAGTGAAGAAGCATGCTACCTATCCTCCTCTAAAGCTATAGAACTTGCAAAAAAAACAGGAGCTAGACTACATGTTTTTCATTTGTCAACGGGAAAGGAAACGAGTTTGTTTAGTAATAAGATTCCTTTAAAGGATAAAAAAATAACAGCAGAAGTATGCATCCATCATTTGTGGTTTAGTGATGAAGATTACGACAAAAAAGGAACACATATAAAGTGGAATCCAGCTGTAAAAACAGCAAAGGATAGAGATCAACTCTGGGAAGCGCTCTTAGACGATAGAATAGACGTGATCGCCACAGACCATGCGCCACATACGCTTGAAGAAAAAAACAATGTGTACACCAAAGCGCCCTCTGGAGGGCCTTTAGTGCAACATGCCTTGGTTGCAATGATAGAAATGTTTCATAAGGACAAAATATCACTACCAAAGATTGCACAAAAAATGGCTCACAATCCAGCAATTTTATTCCAAGTAGAGAAACGTGGATATGTTAAAGAAGGGTATTTTGCAGATTTAGTTATAGTCGATATAAATAATCCGTGGACAGTAAATAAGGACAATATACTTTATAAATGTGGATGGTCTCCGTTTGAAGGTACAACGTTTAGGTCTAGAATAACACATACCTTTTTGAATGGTACGCTCGTCTATAATAATTTTAAGGTTTTAGACGTAAAAGCAGGTAAACGATTAACTTTTAATAGATAGAACGAGCCTACAAAAAGAGCGATCATACAAGGCGATTTTTAGTAGCGAACATTAGGTGTCCATTGAAATAATAATACATATAAGCATATGAGACAGGTTTTTATTTTCTTAATGACTATACTGGTTTTTAGTTGCAACTCCGCTAAAAAACCTAAAAAACCAGATGATCTTATTTCTAAAGATAAAATGGTAGATATTCTATATGAAGTTTTAATCATCAATGCAGCAAAAGGAACAAGTAAGACTATTCTTGAAAATCAAGGTGTCCACCCTGAAGACTATATCTTTAAAAAATATAGAATTGATAGTTTGCAATTCGTTTCAAGTAATGAATATTATGGTTTTGACGTCGAAGAATATGAATCTATTATAATTAGAGTAGAAGATCGTATCATTAAGACTAAAGATGAATTTCAAACTAAAATTGATAAGGATACCGAAGAAAAACAACGCAAAAAAGATTCCATTAAACAATTAGTAGATACGCTAAAAGTCAAAAAGATTAGAAAACTAGACGAGACGAAAAAATTAGACTACAAAAACTATCCCGATTCATCTAAATAATATTTTGAAACTCGAGTTATAGAATCGTCGATAGGAGTAAAACTAAAGTGAAGCTCCTTTTTTAGTTTAGAATTATCAAAAACTATTTTACTAGAAATTGATTTGGCCATTTGTTTTGATAATTTTCGGCGTTTACCAAAAAGTTTATGACTTAACCAATCTAATCTCCAAGCGACTGATAATAAAAGTGAAGAGGCTTCCTTATTTGCAGATTTTACGTTTAGAGCTTTTGCAACTTTATCCTGAAAGATCTTAAAGGTTAAATTTTCAGCAATTAAAATATAACGCTCATTTTTTAAAGAACTATTCATAAGCTTCGTCATGCAATCTACAACGTTCCATACGTCAACATATCCAGAAGTCCCTTTAGGATAGAATTTTAGTCCCTTGTAAATCTGTTTAAATAGACTTCCGCTACCTCCTGCATTCCAAAATCCAGGACCTAATATAATCCCAGGATTCACAATTACTGCATCCACACCTTCTTGAGTACCTCGCCAAACTTCTATTTCTGCTCCATATTTAGTGATAGCATAAACACTATTATCAGCTTCTGGGTTCCATTCTGTTTTTTCTGTAACGAGTGTGTCTTCATTTGGTTCATTTCCAATCGCTGCAATAGAACTTATATAGCATAATTTTTTAACTGTATTAGAGATACAGAGGTTTACAATATTCGCTGTGCCTTTAATATTTATTTTTCGGAGTTCATGATATTTATTAGGTTCAAAACTTATAAAAGCAGCGCAATGATAGACGTGAGTGATATCTATAAAAGCAGCCTCTAATGAAGGGATGTCATTAATATTAGCTTCAACCCATTCAATTTTATTATAGAAGGTTTCAATATCATCAGTATAATAACTAAATACTTTTTTCACAGACTCTAATTTGTGAGCTCTTCTGTAAATGGCTCTAACAGAAGAATCATTGCTCACTAATTTGAACAACAAATGAGATCCAACTAAGCCCGTACCACCTGTAACTAAAATCATTTTGTAAAATTAGTCTTTTTTCTTTTGACGTATAAATCTATATTTGTCAAAGATTACTAATATAGATATTATGATAAAGAATTTTGTAGAAGAATTGAAATGGAGAGGTATGATCCATGATACCATGCCTGGTGCAGAAGAACATTTAATGGAAACCATGCGATCTGCCTATATTGGCTTTGATCCAACGGCAGATTCTCTTCATATTGGTAATCTTGTACCAATTATGCTGTTAGCACATTATCAACGCTGTGGTCATAAGCCATTTGCATTGGTGGGTGGAGCAACCGGAATGATTGGGGATCCTTCTGGGAAATCTAGTGAGCGTAACCTGCTTGACGAGAAAACATTGCGTCATAACCAAGATGCTATTAAGGATCAATTAGCTCACTTTTTAGATTTTGAAAGTGATGTAGCTAATTCCGCAGAGTTGGTTAATAATTATGATTGGATGAAAGAGTTTTCATTCTTAGAATTTATTCGTGATGTTGGTAAACATATTACGATAAACTATATGATGTCAAAAGACTCTGTAAAAAATAGAATTTCTTCGGAATCTACCGACGGAATGTCCTTTACAGAATTTACATATCAGCTCGTTCAAGGTTATGATTTCTTGCATTTATACAGAGAAAATAATTGCTCTATCCAAATGGGTGGAAGCGATCAATGGGGAAACATCACAACAGGAACAGAATTAATTAGACGTGTTGCTCAAGGAAAAGGTTTTGCAATTACATGTCCTTTAATTACGAAGAGTGACGGTTCTAAATTTGGTAAGTCTGAAGGCGGAAACGTTTGGTTGGATGCGAATAGAACCTCACCATATAAGTTTTACCAATATTGGTTAAATTCTAGTGATGAAGATGCCGAGAAGTATATTAAAATATTTACATTCTTAACTGAAGATGAAATCAATTTTATAATTGCAGCACATCAAGAAGTACCCCATCAACGCGGACTTCAAAAACGTTTAGCTGAAGAGATTACAATAATGGTACATTCCAAATCTGATTTTGAGAATGCAGAGAAAGCATCGAACATATTATTTAGTAAAACGTTTAAAGCAGACATTAAAACGTTGGATGAAAAAACATTTTTGGATGTATTTGAAGGTGTTCCGCAAGCAGAAATATCTAAAGACGAATTACCGCAACTGGATATGATTGGCGCCTTAGCAGCTCAAACAAACTTTTTGGCCTCTAATAGTGACGCACGTCGTGCGCTAAAAGAGAATGCTGTATCAGTTAATAAGGAAAAGGTAAAAGAAGCGTATCAGCTTTCTGAAGAAGATTTGATTAACGATAAATATATCATAATCAACAAAGGAAAGAAGAATACTTATATAATTAAAGTGGTATAAATAGAAAAACGTCCCGTAATTTACGGGACGTTTAACATTAAACCAATCAACTATTATGAGAAGCTAATCTTTCTTTTTCATAGAACTCTAAACTATTTTAGATTCATAGCTTCCCAGTTTTTGTCGGCTTTACGTTGTAAACCTTTCACATCATTTTCTTGCCATGACGTTAATGTATTGTTAAACCAAGAATTATAGAATAAATAGAGCTTCCCGTCCCTAATTTCGAACGTTTTAGGGTCTATATCTACTTTTTCAGATTTTTCGGCAATAGCATAAGCAAAATAACCGCCATATTGCGGAATATATATTTTTGGATTTTTATTAAATGGCTGAGTTCAACCCATAAGTGCAACACACTTATTATTTAGGACTTCAATAGGGTTATTATAATTAAACTTTCTAATTGGTCTGTAATTTAGTAATTTTTCTACTTCTTTTATTCTCTTAGCTGAGACTTCTCTAAGGTCTGTTTTCTTTGGAAAAAATCTTCTTATTACACCTATTCTGTTTTCGACAGTTCCCTTATCTTGAGAGGTATATGGTCTTGTGAAGTATGCTTTTACATTCACGTCTTTTGCTATTTCACCATGCCGAGCAAACTCCTTTCCATTGTCAAATGTTATTGTCTTAATCCAAGATGAGTCAAAATTTGTAAGC
>NZ_AUDE01000027.1 GCF_000425305.1 Psychroserpens burtonensis DSM 12212 | reverse complement strand
TCTAGCGATATTTTAAGTAACTCTTCAACAATAGGTTCGATTTTAGTTCCAGCAAAAATGGCAACAATACTGCCCTTCTTTCCTTTTGCGCTTTTATTTGTTATGATAGTATAAAGTTCGCCTCTAGACAAGGCTGTTTCATCAATAGAAAGATAAGGACCTATGTTCTCTGAAAAAATAAGCCATTTTTTAGCATGTGGTTTTTGTTCCCAAGTTTTAAATTCACTAAGATAGTCCCTATGCTGTCTAGCCAATTTTTTACCATTTACATTGTAAAAACCAGCGATAGTGTAGCAATCAGAAGCCTTAGTATCGACTAATTTCTTTTAAAAAAGCAGCAAACTCGGTGGTCATCCGTGTTCCCTGTGCTACTAAATTCCAGTCTCTTTGAACGACCTCTTTAGTGGTTTTATCTAACCATCTACGTCGTTTAACATGCAAATAGACGGTATTACCTCTTAATGGAAAGTCTTGGATAGTGGCTTGTTTATGGAACCCATGTGCAATTAATTCTCGGGAAGTTTCTTCTTTAGGGGCGCTATTGCGTTCTTCAAAATAAAGATGCATTACTTCATCTTTCTTGGTATGGCTAATCAAATCGAAGTGGGTTATTAAAAATTCAGGAAGAATAAGCTTAAGCAGTTCTTGATAGTTGTCCAAAATACTCTTTTTAACAAAAATCGGAATCTATTTTTAATTATCAAACACAACTTTTAGGAATGATCCAATGTGACCTCATTTAAATTTACATATCTAAAACCCATCCCTAAGTAGTAAGAACTTAAGCCAAGTAACTTGACAAGAGTTACCTTTTAGGAGTTATCTAGCCTTAAGCCGTTACTTAAATTATGAACACTAATTAATTACTAAATGTGTATGACGCAATACTATTGAGAAAGCCTTTAGACTAAGTTAACTAAAGGTCCTGTTATGTTTCAAATTGATGTTCTTTTTATAGACGTTACAAAATATAACTTAAGAGGACAAATCGAAGTGTTTTCAATTTGCATTGCATCATAAAAAGTCGATCTGATTACCGTATGAATCCATACTAAATTCTCATATTATGGAAATAACATACTAAGATTTCTAAATTGGATAATTGTTACGTTCTAAGTCCCTCCTTCAACTCTACAAGCGATGTGAATACTTGACTTTTCCGAAGTAAAATAAATATTTATAAGTATACAGCACAAAACCAAAAGAGCCCTTAGAATAATCTAAAGGCTCTTTTATATCTATTACTACTGTAATCGTATTATTTCTTTTTGTTTTGCTGCGATTGCTTTTGTTGCTCAGCTTGCTCCATCATATTAGACATCTTTTTCTGAAACTTGTTTTGTTTCTTAGGCTTTGTCTTATTTACTTGAATCTGAGCATGAATCTTATTTTCATCTAGAATATAATTCTTAATCACTAACATAATACCAATACTAATAAGGTTAGAGATAAAGTAATATAAACTTAATCCTGATGCATATTGGTTAAAGAAAACCAACATTAATATAGGAGAGAAGTAAATCATATACTTCATCATTTTGCCCATATCTGGCATACCTTCTTGTGTTGGCTGAGATGCCATTTGTTGACCTGTCGTCATTTTCATATAAAAGAAAATAGCTATTGCTGCCAAAATTGGAAATAAACTTACGTGATCTCCATAAAACGGAATGTTGAACGGTAAATCTGCAATCACATCATAAGATGATAAATCGTCTGCCCAAAGGAAGCTTTTTTGACGTAATGCAAAAGCTGTTGGGAAAAACATAAACAACGCATAAAACACTGGTAATTGAATTAAACCAGGTAAACAACCAGCTAGTGGACTTGCACCTGCTTTATTTTGAAGTGCCATTGTTTCTTGTTGCGCCTTCATTTTGTTGTCTTTATGCTTTTCTCTAATCGCATCTAACTCTGGTTTTAAGACCTTCATTTTTGCTTGCGATAAAAACTGCTTGTATTGTACAAATGACATGACTAATTTAATTAAAATAGTCATTACGATAATAGCTATACCATAAGGTAAAAAACCGCTTAAAAAACCAAATAATGGTATAAATAAATACTTATTAATCCATCCAAAAATTCCCCAACCAAAGGGTATACTTTCTTCTAATTTATGGTCATAGTCTTTTAAAACCTTACTATCTGTTGGTCCAAAATACAATTGAAAATCATTATTTGCATCTCCATTAGTGAATGTTAATGGCAACTTAGAGTCATATTGCTTGGTGAAAATCGTATCAACTTCTTCATTTTCGACTAAATCTAAAGAAGAAATTCTTACATTCTTAATTGGTGTTTCAGCCACCAATATCGTACTAAAAAAGTGTTGCCTGTATGATAACCAACGTGCATCATCAAGAACCTCTTCATCTTCTCCTGTTTGACTTAACTTATCAATCTTGTCTCCTTCAGACATATATGTTAATCGTGTGTAACGATTCTCATAAGTGATGCTCTGGTCATGACGATAGGTCTTTAATCCCCACTCTAAATCTATGGCTTGAGAGCTATTTACAACATTGTTTAAACCTTCTGATCTAATAGAAAAATCTATCATATACTCATCTGGTTTCAACTCATAACGGTATTCTAAAAACTGAGTTGCTGATGCTTTAAATTTCATCGAAACAACGGTATTTTGTCCGTTTTTGGTTATTGTTGGCTCAAAATATTGATCTTGGGTGTTTAATATTCTATTATCTGCTGTTGGAAACGTGATATTGAATGATTCATTTCCATTTTGAATCAATGCGATTGGAATAGAATCATAATCGACAAAATCTCGCAGTATTACTTCGGAAAGGAAACCACCCTTATTACTAAATTTTAAGTCAAACACATCTGTTTGTACAGTTGTATGGGTATCTGTTGCATAAGGAAGTGTTGATGAATAGGCAAAAGATCCTAACTTGTTTTTCAAGTCGGCTAATTTTAAAGAATCTCCAGGCTTTGGAGCCGTAAAATCTGCTCCAGTGACAACTTTAGTCTCTTTGACTTGTTTTATTTCGGCTTTTTTATCAGCTTCAATTTGTTCTTGCTTTTCTTGTTCTGCTAATTCTTCAGGAGTGGGTTGTCTTTCCCACATCATAAAGATTAATATTGCGAAGATAAGAACGAATCCTATAATCGATTTAGTGTCGAATTTTTTTTCTTCCATGTTGTAATTTAAAAATATCTCTGATTGGTTAAAGAGAGTGGTACTATTTTATCAAAAAGCTATCCAATATTATTTCTGTGCCATACTGACACTTTTATTCTCCGTTTTATAATCTAATGCCGCCTTAACGAAAGACACAAATAATGGATGCGGACTAGCAACTGTACTCTTATACTCTGGGTGGTACTGTACTCCTACAAACCAATTATGTGTTGGGATTTCCACAATTTCTACAAGACCAGTTTCAGGGTTTAATCCCGTTGTTTTCATGCCAGCATCTTCAATTTGTTGCTTGTAATTGTTATTAAATTCATAACGATGCCTATGTCTTTCTTTTATATTAACAGTTTGATAAATCTCTTTGGCTAAACTACCCTCTACTAATTGGCAATCCCAAGCACCAAGTCGCATCGTACCTCCTTTATCTGTAATAGATTTTTGTGATTCCATGAGATTAATCACAGGATCTGTTGTCTTCTCATCCATTTCTGTAGAATTAGCATTTGCTAATCCTAAAACGTTTCTAGAATATTCAATAACTGCCATTTGCATGCCTAAACAGATTCCAAAAAACGGAATATTATGCTCACGCACATAACGCACCGCAACAATTTTACCCTCAATACCGCGCTCTCCAAATCCAGGAGCAACTAAAACACCGTGTAAGTGTTGTAACTTTTTTGCAGCATTCTTCTCTGTTAAATATTCAGAATGTATAGATTCTACTTTTACTTTAACTTCATTCTCTGCTCCTGCATGAATGAAGGATTCTAAAATAGATTTGTACGAATCTTGAAGTTCTACATATTTACCAATAAGACCAATAGTAACCTCTCCATTTGGGTTTTTATGACGCGATAAAAACTGATTCCATTGTGTTAAATCTGGTTCTGTACTTTTTAACTCTAACTTTTTTAAGACTACGGTATCCAGGCCTTGCTCTAACATTAAATTAGGGACATCATAAATTGTCGATGCATCTATAGATTGTATCACAGCTTCTGGACGAACGTTGCAAAACTTGGCCAATTTATCTCTTAATTCTGCTGGAAGTTCGTGCTCTGTACGACATACTAACACATCTGCCATGACCCCACTTTCCATCAGTGTTTTTACACTGTGTTGCGTTGGTTTGGTTTTTAATTCTCCAGCTGCAGATAAATATGGAATTAGTGTTAAATGAATAACCATCGCATTATGCTCTCCTAAATCCCATTTTAATTGTCTTACTGCTTCAATATAGGGTAGTGATTCAATATCACCCACTGTTCCTCCAATCTCTGTAATCACAATATCATAATCTCCAGAGTTCCCTAAAATTTGCACGCGATGTTTAATCTCGTCTGTAATATGAGGAATCACCTGAACCGTCTTACCCAAAAACTCACCACGACGCTCTTTATCAATCACACTTTGATAAATACGACCAGTGGTTACGTTATTAGACTGACTCGTTGGCACATTTAAAAAACGCTCGTAATGACCAAGGTCAAGATCTGTTTCTGCACCATCATCTGTCACATAACACTCGCCGTGCTCATAAGGATTTAAAGTTCCTGGATCAATATTAATGTAAGGGTCTAATTTTTGAATTGTAGTTCTGTAACCTTGAGCTTGAAGTAGCTTTGCAAGGGAAGCTGCGATGATACCTTTTCCTAAAGAAGAGGTAACACCACCGGTTACAAAGATGTATTTTGTTGGTCTTGTCATGTTGCGTATATAAACGCAGGCAAATTTACAAAATTTAAATAGTTATTTTTGAATTGTTTTTGGGTTTATTGATAATATTAAAAACGTTACATTTCAAAGCTGTTTTTAGCGTCATTTTCTTGTGAAAGCGTATTAGCTTCTTTAGCCTTTGTATATGACCCATTCAAACAGAGCAAAGAGTTACACCATTTTAGTGATAAATATTGACTGATATTGTCAAATAGATTTCACTTCTATCTCTCTATATAGAAAAATATGTGATAGAATTAAAAAAGGGGATTCTATATTAAAAAAGGAAAAATCTGACTCCATTGCTTTTATACTTCGACCGGAGTTATTATCTACAATACAGATAGAAAAAAGCCGACTTAAACCAATTAACCAATAAAAATCAAACACAAAACTGTTTTAGCCTATCTTTTAAGTCCCTTGGCTTTAAAAGCTCATGTTTACAATTTACTATTGTTTAGGATATCGCTTCTGAATATCCTTTATCAAATACTCCAAGCCATTTAATTTTAACTCATAAACTTGAGTCAACATATCACCTAATTTTCCTTTTGGGAAGCCTTTATTGTGATACCAAACCACATAATATTCTGGTAAGTCTATGAGGTAGCGCCCTTCATATTTACCAAAAGGCATTTTGGTGTGTGCGAGTTTAATGAGAAAATTTTTATCTGGTTGCAACATCTTATTTTGAGCGGAAGTCCTTATATTTATAAAGTTCAATTTTTACAAATTGAGACCAAATAGCCTGTTCGGTCTTGTTTATAGAATTATCAGTTTGGGTATCGTAGTCATTTTGCATTATGGCCAAATTTTTATTGGCTTGCTCATGCAAATCCCTAAGTTCTTGCTTAATATTTTGCGAGACGTTTACTCTAGAAATATTAAAACGTAATTGCCTCACATGCAGCTCTGTAATATCAAAATGAAGTTGCTCGTGAGCTAAAATATAATCATCACCTTTGTTCTTTAAATACCATGATTTTTCTGGATAGAAATATGCTTCGGAAATGGCATTAAAATCGATATATTTATCATTAGATTGACTTACCGAAAATGAAAATGCAATCCCAGAAGCAGTGACTGCAACAGCATCTGTATTTTGCTCAACTTGACCTTTGAAATCTGACCAAGTGAGTTTTTTGCTATCACTCCACGAGATAGTGACCTCTTCGATTATGGCAGGTTTCAGAATTAACAAAAAAACAATTAATAGTCTCGATAGCATTTAGTTTGCAGTATTCTCGTTAAATTTTAGAATCATGTATTAATAAATTGAATTATTTTGAGTGTTGTCGAGGCTACACTTAAAAGCAAAAATTCATGTATGTCATTTTAAAGTTTAATAAGAATTCGTCCAATTAAACGTGATATCTTTTATGATATCTGGATGTAAACTATAATGAACAGGACACGTATTCCCAATACGTTCTATAATTTTACGTGTCTTGGCATCTGCTTCAAAAGACAACTCCAAAACCACTTCTATTTTAGAAATTCGTCTAGGATCACTGGCCATCGTTTTTGTGACATGAGCAATAGTTCCTTTCATATCAACTCCCATATCGTTGGCTTTGATTCCCATAACCGTCATCATGCAACTTGCTAATCCAGTAGCAACGGTATCTGTAGGCGAAAACGCCTCACCTTTCCCATTATTGTCTAAAGGTGCATCTGTTAAAAATGAATTATTGGATTTTAAATGAACACTTTCTGTTCTTAAATCGCCTAAGTAAATTACTTTTGATGTCATTTATTTTGCCTCTACTATAGTTAAGTTATCATATTTTACGACATAAACTGCTTCGTTATAAAAGCCTCCAAACATCTTTTTAGAATATCTAAATTTATTCTCGACATACTCGGTTTCTATATCATGAGAAGACGCTTTATATAAATCATCTTCGCTAGCTAAACGCAACAAAAGATCTAAGGTTAAATCAAACCCTCTAACTGCGTACTTATTTGGACTCACGTTATATACACGTCTATAAGCTCGTATAAATGCATTTTTCGAAGATCCAATATCTGCCGTTTTATTTACTGATGGATAATGAAACTTCAAATTAGACAAGTGGTAATTTGAAATCTCTCTACCCTCGAAAGCTCTATTCTTATCTGTAGTAAATAAAATTATTTCTTTCTCATCAGAGATCAATCCATTAATCATACTGATAACGTTTGAAGCAAATCCCTCATTATCGGTTTCTAAGAACACAATATTTTTTCCGTTTTTAAAGATATTTTCTAAATCTGTTTGAAATATAAAATAAGCCTCTTTACCTTCTTTATTATTTCTAGAATAGATTTGTTCTGCATTAACAAATTCAACTTTCAACTTATCACTAATACGTTTATGTTTTGAATCTGAAATGATTATTACATGCTTAGGCAGAGAATCTGATTTCACATACTTAATAATTGTATTCTCTAATAAGTCACCCGACGGTACACTTTGAAATACATTGTCATACAAAGTCATAGGCATAGAAAAAGGAGAAATAACAGGAATATTATCTCGTTTTAAATCTGACGCTACACGATCTAAATTTTTTGGTACTAATGGACCAATAACGGCATCATAATCTGAAAAATCATTAGCATCTAAAATATTAGAAATCTCAGATAATTGATTTTTTGTATCATAAACCTTTAAATATGTAGAAATACCTAATCGTTTTGCAGAGTCTATAGCCATTAATGCTCCTGCATGAAAATCTAAGGATATAGATAAATAGGCATCTTTTCTAATTCTTTTTTTAGCTTCTTGCACAGAATCTATATCAAATTTATGCGTACCATAAGGCAACATCAAAGCGATTCTTTTGACACTAAGGTTTTTAAGATTACGAGACAAGTTCGTAATGGCTAACTCTTTAAATATCGTTGCTGATTTTGCATCTATCGGTACTTTTAAAACCATCCCTAATTTGAGTCCGCTCGCTTTTAGTTCGGGATTCAAAGTCTCCAATTGCTCTTGGGTTAGACCTAATTTTCTATTAAGCGACATAAAACCTTCACTTTTCAAAACTGTATAATAGCCATAATTTTCTTCAACAGCTTTCTCTTCATTATCTCTAATATTAGGAACATTTACTTCTTGACCAGGTTGTAAAACTTCACTCATATTAGGATTTAGTGCTTCGAGTTGTGGTACTGTAATCCCAAATTTATAAGCCACTCTCCACTTCCCTTCTTTAGGTAATACTGTGTATTTTTTAACTGTATTATTTAAGGTGACTTGATTAACGATTGTTTTAAATTTAGGAATTTTAATGCGATCCCCTTTACGTAAGTTTTCAGAATATAATCTAGTATTATATTTTTTAATATCCTCAATATCCACATTGTATTGTTTAGAAATACTGTACAAGGTTTGCTTACGTCTAACTTTATGCTTTTTAAACCCAACCACCTCTTTTATAGACTCTTTTATAGGCTCATTCTTAACACGAGTGGTAGGAATTATCAGTACCGTGTTTAGTTTTAGCGACGTCTTAGCATCAGGATTAAGAGCGTAAATATCATAAGGCGTGACTAAGTACATCTTAGCAATGCTGGTTATAGTTTCACCTTGAGCTACTTTGTGCGTTTTATAATCCTGACCTACAACAGACAAGCTACAAAACAAAGTTACAAGTATGAGAATGAGTTTTTTCATTGATAAAAATTTATGTCTTATTTCCTTTTCTTCTTCGGAAATTTTAATTGATTACAACTCGTCTATGTTTCAATTTATACTGAGCAAAAATCACAGGTTTTAAATTAAAATTTTTTATAGTTTCAGTATATTTCTCAACCGAAGTTAAGGTAATTTACTCTAACATTAAGACCTCTATTTTACGATTAAGGGAGTCCTATTTGCTTAGGAATTATTCCCACTCAATAGTCGCAGGTGGTTTAGAACTAATATCATAAACCACACGGTTTACACCTTTTACTTTATTTATAATCTCGTTTGAGGTCTTTTGTAAAAACTCATAGGGAAGGTTGACCCAATCTGCAGTCATTCCATCTGTACTTTCTACTGCTCTTAATGCCACACACTTTTCATATGTACGCTCATCGCCCATGACACCTACACTATTCACTGGTAATAACATTGCACCTGCTTGCCAAACTTTATCATATAAACCCCAAGATTTTAAATTGTCAATAAACACAGCATCTACCTCTTGTAAGATTCGTACTTTTTCACGCGTGATATCACCTAATATTCTAATTGCCAACCCTGGTCCAGGAAACGGATGACGACCTAAAATATCTTTATCCATTCCCATAGAAGCTCCTACACGTCGAACTTCGTCTTTAAACAATGCTCTTAAAGGTTCTACAATTTTTAATTTCATATAATCTGGCAATCCTCCAACGTTATGATGACTTTTAATCGTTGCACTTGGTCCTCCTGTTGCAGAAACACTCTCTATAACGTCTGGATAAATAGTCCCTTGTGCTAACCATTTTACACCTTCAATTTCATTAGACTCATCATCAAAAACCTCAATAAATACTCGACCTATTGCTTTCCGTTTTAACTCAGGATCACTTATATCCTCCAAAGCATCCAAAAAGCGTACCGAAGCGTCTACACCTTTAACGTTAAGCCCCATGCCTTCGTATTGCTCGAGTACACTAGAGTATTCATTTTTCCGAAGTAAACCATTATTTACGAAAATACAGTATAAGTTCTTCCCTATTGCTTTATGCAATAATATGGCTGCTACAGATGAATCTACACCTCCCGACAATCCTAGAACGACTTTATCGTTTCCTAATTGTGCTTTAAGTGCATCTACGGTTTCATCAACAAATGAATCTGGTGTCCAATCTTGCTCCACTTGAGCAATATGTACTAAGAAATTTTCTAATAATTGTTTCCCATCTGTTGAGTGATATACTTCTGGGTGAAATTGTATGGCATATGTCTTTTCACCTTCAATTTTAAAAGCTGCATTTTCAACATCATGCGTGCTTGCCAACAAAACACCATTAGTAGGTAGTTGCTTGATAGTATCACTATGACTCATCCACACTTGACTTCCTATAGAAATACCTGTAAAGAAGTCGTCATCTTGTTTTACAAAACTCAAATTAGCTCTACCGTATTCTCTGGTATTAGACTCAGCTACTTTTCCTCCAGAAAAATGAGCTAAATACTGCGCGCCATAACAAACAGCGAGCATGGGTTTTTTACCTCTTATTTGAGTAAGATCTGGATGCAATACAGCTTCACCTCTGACGGAGTTTGGACTACCAGAAAGGATGACAGCTTTAAAGCTCTCTGAATCTACAGGGATTTTATTGAATGGATGAATTTCGCAATAGATGTTTAACTCTCTAACGCGACGTGCAATAAGTTGTGTGTATTGCGAACCGAAATCTAAAATTAGGACTTTGTTGTGTTGCATGTACAAAAATAGTAATGATTTAGGAATTAAGATTTAAGATTTGAAGTTTTTTGGGTTTACTTTTTAACACTTTATTATTTGTAGTAAACGTGTGACGTTTTAAAGTCACTAAGATGTTGAAATGTAAATTAAAAAGCACGAAGTCTAATCGATATAAACAGTAACAAAAATTAATTAACACTCACTAAACAGTCAACACTAGTCTCTAAACTATGAATACTAATTCTGAACCGTTAACACTAAAAACTCACCTTTTAAAGGTTCTAAATTTTCTATTAACTCCGTAATAAGAACGTCTCCATACTCTAAATAGAACTCAGAGAAATTCATATTACGCTCTTGCAAACTTTGGCGAGGAAACAAATCGTCTTGCAATACTGTAACCCGTTCTAAATGATCACTCAGTTTTCGTTTTTGTGCTTTAAGCAATCTACTCTCTAGGTTGTCGAGTCCTTTAATTTGTTTTGCTTCTTGTGCTTTCACTGCGCCAATGAATGATTCATCAGTTTGCTCTGCAAGCACATATAACTCTTTAAATTGTTGGTCTAAATATGCTTTTTGAGATGAAAAATCGATTGTAATTTCAGAGACTTGCTTGGTAACCTTAGTTCGTAATTCATTTTGTTTTAGAAACAAATCGTTCACTGAAACGTTTAGCTTTTGAAGTTTATCTTTTTGCTTATCAGTCATGATCAGTACTGAATTTCGAAGCAACAACATAGGAAAAGTAACTTTTTGCGCTTCAAAATTAGATTTGAGTTGCAACCAATAGGCTAACTCTCCTCCTCCTCCAATATAACAAAGGTTTGGCAATATGACTTCTTGAAATAATGGTCGCATGATTACATTTGGCGAAAAACGTTCTGGATGCGCTAAGAGTATTTTTTGTATCTCACTCTTACTCCAGGAAATAGTTGTATTGAGTACCTGATAGATACCTTCAGTTTCTACGATTCGTTCTCTTACATCTTTTGTGATGTAGAATACGTTAATTTCTCTTGGATTGACTTGAATTTTATAATTTCCGGAGAGACCATTAAGGCAACTGTTAGCTTCTGTGACTTTATCAAAAGAGGTTTGATTCACTAATTCATCTTCTACATAAGGAATGAACAACCGCTTTAAAGCGGCATCATTACCATCAATAATCACCAAACCCTGGTCCTTGAATAATTCATTGACCAGATAACGCGTGGCATCTGTTAAATCTTGATGCTCTAAATAAGCACTTTTAAATAATTGCTTTAGCGTTTCTGCATTGGTCGAAGTGTTTAATTGGTTCGCAAAAACCTTAAAAACGCTGTCCAATCCGTCAAGTTGTAATTCACCTACCGCTCCAGATGCTTTTCGATTCCATTGTAATTTTTGTCCTCTAAAATTGAAGTAATTTATCTCTTCAAAATCATGATCTTCGGTTGCCATCCAATAGATAGGTACAAAGCTTTGTTTTGGATATTCAGACTTAAGCTGTGTGCACAAATTGATTGTGGAAATAATTTTATAAAAAAAATAAAGTGGCCCCGTAAATAAATTGAGTTGATGACCTGTAGTAACTGTAAACGTTTCGTTATTGCTTAATAATTCGATATTCGTTTTAGTTGCTTCAGACATCGCAACAGATGCATATTGGTTTTTTAAAGAGTTCACCAAAACCGCTCTCGTTTCCGAAGAAAAAGAACCTCGTTTTTCCTCAATTTGAGCTTTAAAATTCTCAAGCTTTGGAAACCGATTATAGAACGATTTTAAATCATTATTTTCATCTAGATAATCGCAAATCAAAGAAGAGAAATAGTTGGTTTCTCTAAACGGAAGACTGTCTGTTAGCATAGTTTCAATTCAATTCTAGCGTAAATATAAGCTTCTTCACTTTTTTGAGTCCTAAATTTTAGTTAATACCTCGTATTACTTGAATTTAATGAAATTAAAATACTGTCTTTTTCTTTAGAAAAATTAGAAAAATCAAGCACAGCATTAGCTAAGGTTTTATTATGCTAAAGTAGACATAACATGTTTTATCTCATTAAATTCGAATGATGCTTGTATATATTCACTTGCACACCTTATATTTACTAATTATCACAACTCATCTAGATTTTAATATTATGATTAAGTCATTCGCTTTTATCCTTGCCTTTGTTTGTTCTGTCTCAATTTTTGCTCAAAACCTACAATCACCTTCCGGTTTTTTAGGTTATGACATTGGCACAAAGTTTACCAGACACCATCAAGTTGTTGATTACTTTGAATATGTAGAGGCGCAACTTCCTAAGCAATTAAAATTAGAACAATACGGACAAACCAATGAGCGACGACCATTGCTGTTAGTGTATCTATCTTCCGAAGAAAACATGAAAAACCTAGAGCAAATACGAGAGAATAATCTCAAAAATGCTGGCGTTTTGGAAGGCACAGCAACTGCTAATGATATTGCGATTGTTTGGCTCAGTTATAATGTGCATGGTAATGAAGCGTCAAGTACAGAAGCGTCAATGCTTACCGTTTATAAATTATTGACCAAAAACAAAGAGTATTTAAAAAATACGGTTGTGATTATTGACCCTTGTATTAATCCAGATGGCCGTGATCGCTACGTGAATTGGTATAATGAAACTTCGAGCGTGCCTTATAATATTGACCAACAAGCTAGCGAACATAGCGAGCCGTGGCCTGGAGGACGACCAAACCATTATTTATTTGATTTAAATAGAGATTGGGCTTGGGCTACGCAAGTCGAAACGCAAGCGCGATTAAAAGTGTATAACAAATGGTTGCCTCATATTCATGTAGATTTTCATGAGCAAGGTATCAACGAACCGTATTATTTCGCACCTGCTGCCGAACCGTTTCATGAAGTTATTAGCGACTGGCAACGTGATTTCCAGACACAAATTGGTAAAAATCATGCTAAATATTTTGATGCTGAGGGCTGGTTATATTTTACTCGCGAACGTTTTGATTTATTATATCCAAGTTATGGTGACACCTACCCAACTTATATGGGAGCCATTGGAATGACCTATGAACAAGGAGGTCATGGACGTGCAGGATTAGGAGTTTTAAATGATGAAGGTGAGGTATTGACTTTAGTTGACAGACTAACCCACCATACAACTACTGGAATATCAACTGTTGAAATCTCGTCGCAAAATGCCAAAAAACTGAATACTGAGTTTGGCAATTACTTTGATAATTCAAAGCTGTTATATAAGAGTTATGTTTTACAAGGACATGCAGATAAGATTGAAAGCTTAACCCAACTTCTAGATAAACATGAGATCTCTTATGGTTTTGCTCAAGGCGGAAAAGTAACTGGGTTTGACTATTGGTCTTCTAAACAAGGGCAGCTCAACACAACGACTAATGATTTGGTGGTGAGCACCAATCAGCCTAAAGGAAAAATGGTAAAAGTATTATTTGAGCCTAACACAGCATTGAGTGATTCTCTTACTTATGACATCACGGCTTGGTCTGTACCTTATGCCTACGGATTAGGTGCCATTGCGAGCAAAAGCAATGTAAACACGAATGATAAATTAAGGAATGGCTATGCTACTCCTGTTTCAAATTCTTCTGCTACAGGTTACGTTATTGAATGGAATAGCATGAAGGATGCACAATTTCTTGCAGAATTACTTAAAAACAATATCAAGGTTCGATTTACAGAAAAACCGTTTACAACTCAAGGAAAAACATACAACAGAGGTTCTCTAATAATTGTTAGAGGAGATAATAAAAAGGTAGCTAATTTTGATGACAAAGTATTTGACATTGCCATTTCAAATAACAGAACTCCAAATGCTATTACCTCTGGATTTTCAACCTCAGGACCAGATTTTGGATCACCAGACATTAAATTAGTAAATGCTCCAAAAATAGCAATACTCTCTGGAGATTACACCTCATCATTAAGCTATGGTGAGCTATGGCACTTTTTTGAGCAGCAGCTTCACTATCCAGTAACTTCAATTAATACAAAGGACTTGTCTAGCACTAACTTATCAAAATACAATGTGTTGGTCATGCCAGATGGCTATTATAGTGGTTTTCTAAATGAAGACCTTACAGACAAAATTAAAACATGGGTTCGCTCTGGCGGAAAACTCATAGCTATTGATGGAGCATTAAACAGTTTTGCTGGCAAGGACGATTTTGGATTAAAAAGAAATCAAACGGAAGACTCCATAGAAAACAATCAAAACAAAACCATTAAATATGCAGACAGAGAACGTGATAATACTAAAAACTTAATCACAGGTGCTATTTTTAAAACAGATGTCGACAATACACATCCACTGGCTTTTGGTTATGACGACTATTATTTCACATTGAAACAAGGCAATACGTCTTACAGTCTTTTAGATACTGGTTATAACGTAGCCTATCTTGGTGACAGCCCTAAAAACGTATCTGGCTATGCAGGACAGGAGGCGCTCAAACAATTAAATAAGTCATTGGTTTTTGGCGAGCAACGTATGGGAAGCGGAAGCGTTATTTACATCGTGGACAACGTGATGTTTAGAAGTTTTTGGGAGAATGGAAAACTATTTTTTGTGAACGCTGTCTTTTTTGTAAATAATAATTTGACAGAATTATAGGATCTATTTTAATCTTTTTGTCTTCGGAAATTCTAGTTTGCAACCCAAGATGTACCTGAACCTTTTTTTTAAAGGTCCTTTACCTATACTATTTTTATAGTTATATAAAAGGCCACCAAAAAGGTTCGCGTAATTTTTAAGACGCATTAGATACAAAGAATATAATAGGGAAGTTTGGACACACTGGTGTTAACTAATAATTTATCAAAACACGTTGCGAAACATTTGAGCATTGCCTAGAAAAGTTCATAAAGTGTTGTAAATATGAGCCCTTTACCATCCCTTAAAACAACAGACAATAATTGCCGCTCTCCTTTTACCTTCAAATTAAAGGGCGGAGTTAATATATTCAAACCACTTTGCTTTTTCAACCTAATCCCTTGACCAGAAATAATATCTTTATTAGGTATAAAATCTCCTTCAGGCACATGCTCTGTTAAAATAACATATTTAAAATCTGTTAATTTATGTACTATGCGTTTTATTTCAGCATTGGATAAATGTTGTAAAACTTGCCTTAATAGAGCGCAGTCTCCAGAAGGCAAATCATCTACTGCAATATCCAAACAATGAAATTCTAAATCTTTCTCTTTAAACTTTTCTTTATTATATACAATGAGACCCTCTACGATATCTACTGCTATATACTTAGCAGTATACTTTACCAATGCTTTGCCTACATTAAAATCTCCACAGCCTAAATCACATACGACTAGAGGCCTTTTAAAAGTCATTAGAAATGATGTTAAAACATCTATATATGGATTCACTAACTCAGGACGATGTGACCCATTACCAGAATAAAATGCAGAAGTATTAGAACCCCAAAGTTTCATTTTATAAACCTGCTCCATAGCGTCTTTAGTTGACCAAGGGGCCTTGGTTTTTTTTATTATGTTTTCTTTTTTATTCATAAACGCAACACCTGTCTACACAAGCTATCCTTAATAAATTCTTACTTCTTTTTAAACTTCTTATTAATCATTTTTCTTTTCCATTGGTCTCCAAAGACCTCAAAAACATTTAGAGAATAGACTCCTAATATAACTCCCCAAGACAACAGTATCCATAAAAAAGCACTCCAGTTTTCAAAATCGTTAAGTGCTATAATAAATGGAAGCACCAAACTTAAAATCGCTATTGCAAAAAGTTTATAAAACCCTTTTAAATTTTGAATGTATGATTCTTCTTTTCTAATCTGTTCTATATCTTCTTTCTTATCCGAATCTTTTATATTGATTTCAAAGACCGAGGCCAAAGATTTCAAAGACTCTAAACCTGCATTCTCTCCATTCTCAATTCTTTGAATAGTTCTTATACTTAATCCGCTCATTTCTGCCAATTGATCCTGTGACCAATGACGTTCTAATCTCATTTGTTTAATATCTCTTAAATTAATTGTATCAGAATTCATTCTTTTATTAGTGTATTATATTAATCCTTCGACAAAGATAGACATTAACCAATCGTAACGATTACAATCAATATGACACTATAATGACAGCAATATGACAGTTGCGAGACAACAAGCCTTTTAAGTAAAAATTAGCTACAAATACTGTCGTTGATAGCTTCCTCTCTATTAACTTATACAACCAAACGAATACCTATTTGGTTCGTTTTGTTTCACTAAGTTAATTCTAACCCAGCCAACATAAGAACAAAAGACACTAGAGAAACAAATCGCACACAAACAGATTGGTTATAATTTTTAAAAATACGTTATATGAACAAGCTCTTAACTTTGTGTTTTCTAATAGTTTCTACTATTGGGTTTAGTCCATCAGAAACAATTAATACTATCAAAATTAAACCAACTGTACTGCCTAAAGAATACAAATCTTCGCAAGACATAGAATGTCAAGCCATACAATCAAAACTGTTATACAAAAATCCAGAGATGTATCGTTTTATTATTGGAAAGACAATCGAAAAGCAATGTCAAACTTTTGAGCATAAAGGAAAAAAAGGTTCCCTATTATATTTTGAATTTGATAGAAATGCTAATGAAGGAAAAGGATTTGTAGAAGGTCTACTTTGGGGAGGAGAAAAACCTAGCAAAGCACATCCAGAAACTATAATTACAAAAGGAAATATCATCATAGTTTTAAGTTTTCCATTTAAAAGTGACCTAAGTAAGGAGCTTACTAAGATAGTATCTCGAAGATAAAATATAGATTTTCTGGTCCAAATAGTAAGCAAGAGTTCTTGGTAATCTTGGAAAGGTATCCCATAGAGGATTAGAAATGAGAAAAACCAACTGTATCAGTACACATCATAAAACTAAATTTCAAATACATCTCAAAACGACAACCACTACCCTCTTAATAGACTTGTTTTAAAAAAATTTACAAAAAATTGACACTTTTTTTACATTTTCCTTAGCGATATAACTACCTGTCAACCCTATATTTGACATAAATTAATCTAGAAATAGAACGACTATGAACAAGACCACTATTATTTTCTGCATAAAACTAGCTGTACTAAACGTATTAGTTTTTTGTTTCGCAAGTTGTAACAGCACTATTAAAACTGACGACCCAAACTCCTCAAGCAGTAATGACCTTGCTTTTATTAACTCAAATTTAGAACGTACGGCTAGCAAAAAAATCCCAGACTTGTATTACGGAGTAGATACACGATTTGAAGCCTATACAAAAGAAGACATCCATAAAGCCACAACAATTTATGATTTTCTTACTGAAGAAGAGGCCCAACAAATAGCTTATATTAATTCTGTAGACGTGATTATCATTAAAGACCATGAGCAATCTAGAATACGTGAATATGGAACTAATGATTATCTAACACCTGGGCAACTAAAACTTTTAAGAGCAACAGAGCACTTTAGTCATTTTACGATTAGAACGGAATTCAAAGAAAGAAACACTGAGAATGGCAATTTAGAAGAACGCTTTTTTGGTCCGCACATAACCGTTGTTCCTGAGAAGCAGGCCATTTATAGGGATGGTAAAGAATCACTTATCACCTATTTTAGGGAGAACAGTAAAGAGAGTATGAACGTTTTCAAAGAAGACAAATTGGGCGCAATTAAACTCTCTTTTATAATAACAAAAGAAGGCACTATTTCAAATGTTCAACATGACGCAATGACAACGGGATACCCTTCACTGGATGAGAAATTCATTGAACTTATTAAGAATATCCCAGGACCATGGACACCTGCCGAAAACTCTAAAGGAGAACAAGTTGACCAAGAGCTCGTATTTACTTTTGGACCAGCAAATGGTTGTTAATCAAAGAAACTCAATGGACTTAGTTATTTACAACTTCAGCATATAAATCAAAGTCTTCTGCTTCAATAACTTTTACTGTAGCGAACTCACCTGTTTTTAAGTATGCAACGGTAGCATCAATTAAAACCTCGTTATCAACATCTGGAGAGTCAAATTCTGTACGACCAACAAAATAGTTACCTTCTTTTCTATCGATAACCACTTTGAATTCATGTCCAATTTTTTGCTGATTCAATTCAAAAGAAATTTGAGATTGAATTTCCATAATCTGGTTAGCACGCTCCATTTTCACTTCTTCAGGAACATCATCTACGAGGTTAAAAGCATGTGTATTTTCTTCATGAGAATAGGTAAAACAGCCCATACGCTCAAAACGCATGTCTTTAACCCATTGCTTTAACGTTTGAAAATCGGCTTCTGTTTCTCCTGGATAACCAACAATCAATGTTGTTCTAATAGTCATTCCGGGAACTGTTGCTCTAAATGCCTTAAGTAATTTAGTGGTTTTCTCTTGAGTTGTTCCACGACGCATACTTTTCAAAATTGAATCGCTAATGTGTTGTAAAGGAATGTCTAAATAATTACAAATCTTAGGTTCGCGTTTCATAATATCTAACACATCCATCGGGAAACCTGTAGGAAAGGCGTAATGTAATCTGATCCACTCAATACCTTCAACTTTAACTAAGTGCTCTAATAATTCGGCAAGATTACGTTTTTTATATATATCTAAGCCGTAGTAGGTTAAATCTTGAGCAATCAAAATCAACTCTTTTACGCCATTAGCTGCTAATTTTTCAGCTTCTATAACTAAATGTTCAATAGGTGTACTTTTATGCTTCCCACGCATTAATGGTATGGCACAAAAACTACAAGGTCGATCACAACCTTCAGCAATTTTTAAATATGCATAGTTTTTTGGCGTCGTTGTCAAACGCTCACCAATTAATTCATGCTTATAATCTGCACCTAATGCTTTTAATAATTGAGGCAACTCTGTAGTACCAAAATATTCATCTACGTTAGGAATTTCTTTCTGTAAATCTGGCTTATAACGCTCACTTAAACAACCGGTCACAAACACTTTATCAACCTCTCCTGCTTCCTTCTTTTTCATGAATTCAAGAATAGTATTCACACTTTCCTCTTTAGCATTATTGATAAAGCCACAGGTATTAATAACGACAACATTACCGTCTTCTTCGTGAACAACGTCCTTTCCGCTGGCTTTTAATTGTCCCATTAATACTTCACTATCATATACATTCTTGCTACATCCAAGTGTTACGACATTGATTCTGTTCTTCTTAAGTGATTTAGTTCTCATAGTCAAATTTCAGTTGGCAAAGATACGTAATGATTTGTGATTAAACGTTAAACCTTTTTTATCTTTAGAAGTCTTAAAATAAAATGAATACTATGAAATTATCTAACCTTGTTATGGTCCTTTTGAGTTTAGGTTTAGTTTGTAATTGTTCTTCGGAAGATGACGCGCCTCAAACTGAAGATCCATCGCCAGACGAAAGCACCTATTTCCCTCCACTTGCTTCGGAACTATGGGAAAGTAAATCTTTGTCTGAAGTAGGATGGAATGACACCAACTTACAACTACTTTTAGACTTTTTAGAAGACAAGAATACCAAGGGTTTCATAATGCTTCACAACGGAAAAATAGTCGTGGAAACCTACATGAATAATCATACCGAAACGTCTGCTTGGTATTGGGCAAGCGCAGGAAAAACATTAACAACAACTGTAACTGGAATTGCAGAAGATGAAGGACTTTTAGATATTAACGATAAAGTTTCAGATTATTTAGGAACAGGATGGACGAGCATTCCGTTAGAAAAAGAAAATTTGATAACCTGTAAAAATCTACTATCTATGGATTCTGGGTTGGACGATACTTTGGGTGACGCTATTTCCGCAGAAAATCTTCAGCACATCGCAGATGCGGGAAATCGTTGGGCATATCACAATGTATATGTCAAACTACAAGACGTGATTTCTAGCGCAAGCAATCAAACTTGGAACAGTTATTTTGATACCAATCTTAAAAATAAAATAGGAATGACTGGTGCTTGGATTCCGTTTGGAGATTTAAATGTCTATTGGAGTACTGCGCGAAGTATGGCACGTTTTGGATTATTGACGTCTGCCAATGGCAAATGGGAAGACACTCAAATTGTATCTGAAAATTTCTTAAACGACGCGACGAATACATCGCAAGCTATCAATCAAGCATACGGTTACTTATGGTGGCTCAATGGGAAATCGAGTTATCATTTACCACAATCACAATTTGAGATACAAGGAGCGCTTATCCCAAATGCTCCAAGTGACATGTATTGTGCATTAGGTCGTGATGATCAAAAGATTTATATCGTGCCAAGTCAAAAATTAGTCTTCATTAGAATTGGAGAAGCGGCAGAAAATGTGAATTTTGCGCTCTCATCATTCGATAATGATTTGTGGGAAAAGATTACTTTAGTTATTGATTAATTATAATTAATAGGTGCTATTCTCATTTTAGAGGCTTGTTCATAAACATAAGCCCATTGCAACAACTGTTTTTCTGTTAGTCGAGAACTGATAAAGGTTAATCCCTTTGGCACCCCCTCGTCTGTATAACCCATTGGTACTGTAATTGCAGGATACTCTGCAACTGCTGCATGACCAGCATGATAATTATTTATAGATAAAACACCCTCTAGATGGTGTGCTGTCATTGGTTCATCAAAAAAGCGTTTCCCATTAGTTTTGAGAGTCGCCTTAATTTTGGTGAATTCTTCTTCCGTTGCAAAATCATCTGCTATGCCCTGAAATAATGATTGTCCGTAAGGCATCACATTCAAACTGTCAGCCTTATTAAAAGCCATAATATCTTCAATAGATGCATAACCGAGATTCTCATTTCCGTAGGTATTAAGATAGGTTACCAAATCTGTTTTCATATCTAAATTGAGTAATCTTAGAAATCCAGGAAGGGGAATTTCAGCTGCTTCTATATCTATAATTTCAGCACCTTGAGTTTTAAGAACTTTAATAGCATTGGCATATAATTTGTCATCCATCAAACTCTTGTATGCGCCAAAACGCTTGCCTTTTAGAGAAGATTTTTCTAAATCTTTTTGATAGAACGGACTCTCCCAAAGGTTATAAATAGATTTAGAGTCTGACACGTCTTCACCAAAAAGCGCATCTAAAACGATAGCATTATCCATCACGTTTTTGGTAATTGGTCCTGCTGTATCCAAAGTTGAAGAAATAGGAATAATACCACTACGACTCACTAAACCAATAGTAGGTTTAAAACCTACTGTAGAATTCTGACTTGCAGGTGATAATATAGAACCAGACGTTTCACTACCAATCGCAGCAGCACAAAAATTAGCTGCCACCGCAACACCACTTCCTGAGCTAGATCCTCCAGTATCAATGGTTTTTCTACCATAAGGATTCAACGTTTGACCACCAACAGCCGAGTAACCGCTTGGACAATCGCCACAGAAGAAATAAGCCCATTCACTTAAGTTCGCTTTACCTAAAATTAAAGCGCCTTTAGATTTTAACTGGCTCACAATAAAAGCATCTTCAACAGTATTATCTTTCAATGCGACAGCTCCTGCGGTTGTTGGGATTCCTGCAGTATTTATATTATCTTTTAAAAGTATTGGCATCCCAAAAATTGGATGTTTCAACATTCTATTTCGTAATTCTATATCTTTTTGTTGTGCTTCTGCAATCACATTTGGATTTAATGCGATGACTGAATTTAAAGACAGGTCATTCTGTCTATCAAATTGTCTAATGCGATATAAATAAAACTTAGTGAGTTGCTCGTAAGATACTGTACCTGCATTAATATGTTTTTGAATCGTAGGAATATCTTGGTCTAAAACCAATGGTTTTAGTGCCTTGTATGTTGTTTCTGTAAAGTCCTTAAGATCGTCGTTAAATACGTCCCACAATTCTGAAGTATTGATATATTTAGAATCCAACACTTTAAACTCCCTAAAGTCTTTAGTTGAAATAGCGCTCATATCATCAGAGGCTTCTGTTTCACTGGCAGCATCCTCTTTAGAGGTTTTCTCGTTGGAAGGTTTACAGCTTGATGCACTTAAAACAAGACAAAATAAGATAAGGTAACGCATGGTTTAATTTTTTAATAAAAGTACGGAAAATTCAAATCAATCCTTATTGAAAAACCAAACACATCATAAACAAATTGTTTTGATGCGTTTCTTTAGGAGTTAAATACTTAAACTTATTAATCTTGCAGTTCTAAAGTGATGATAAAATCACCAATGTACGTTTCTATTTCTCCCGATTCATTAAAATATCTCCAATCAAAATTATCAACATAACTAAAAAGCTCAGTTGGTTTAAAGCGGGTTATTATTATTTGGTTATCATCGCTCAAAATTGTATTTGACGTTATAGAATCGCCAAGAGAAAATCTAATATTTGGCCTATTAAAAACATAAGACGCAGGTTCAGCAGCAGGAGCTCCATAACTTGTAACTTGCTCTTCACCAACTACACCAAAAATAGGAAAATCGTTTAAAGGATAGTAAGCTCTACCATCATTTAAAAATTGCATTCTCTTGCCAAAAGGAACTAAACTAGCTTCTGAATTATTTTCTATAATTAAATCTGTACTAAAAATACCATCTCCATTCAGATCCATGCTTTCTTCAACTTCATAGGCAACAACTATGTACGTTTTACCTTCGAGTGAAAATGGAGCTGGTCCATCATCTGCATTGCAACCAAATAAAAGAGTGAGTAATAAAAGTAATAGTGAATTTTTCATAGTTTTTATTTTAAATATACTGATGAAATAAGAATAAATAAAAAAAATCGCAAATAATAATTGAATTCGACAATTTCATCAATAAAGCTCTCAAGCAATAGAACAAAATACTAGCTAAAAACAGAACTATAAAATACAACTGAAGGCAACGATAATTAACTAACTATTTAAGAATCAAAGGATTTATTTCCAGGAAACAAAAAGTCGCAAAACTAATAATGTAAAGTCTCTGTGACAAAAGCGCTACTAAAAAATTTTAACCAAAACGCTTTTGATAACTTGTTCTTTATTTGTAATGGGACTATTCATTTAGTGTATGAATTATGAGATTGCTTTTTTCAAAGGAATCTTATTTGAAGAAACTATCCACAAACTCATATTTATTAAAGACTTGTAAATCTTCAATCCCTTCTCCTACACCAATATATTTTACAGGAATTTTAAATTGATCACTAATCCCAATAACAACACCTCCTTTTGCAGTACCATCGAGTTTGGTAACTGCTAGAGAAGTTACCTCTGTAGCTGCAGTAAATTGTTTAGCTTGTTCGAAGGCGTTTTGTCCAGTAGAGCCATCTAATACTAATAACACGTCGTGAGGTGCATCACCTATTACTTTTTGCATGACACGTTTTACTTTGGTCAGCTCGTTCATTAGGTTCACCTTATTATGTAAACGTCCTGCGGTATCAATAATAATAACATCTGCATTTTGGTTAACTCCAGATTGCAAAGCATCAAAAGCCACACTTGCTGGATCACTTCCCATATCTTGACGTACCATGGGTACATCAACACGATCTGCCCAAACTTGAAGTTGATCTATTGCAGCAGCTCTAAAAGTATCTGCAGCACCTAGAACGACTTTAAATCCTTTCTTTTTAAATTGGTAGGCTAGTTTTCCAATCGTAGTTGTTTTTCCAACACCATTAACACCTACGACCATTAACACATAAGGTGTTTTTGAACCATTGGCTTGTTTTGGCAACTCAGGAAGCACATACTCCGTCTCTTCACCAGAATTCGTCTCTGATAATAAGCCAGCAATTTCTTCCCGTAAGATTGTATTTAATTCTGAAGTTCCTAAATATTTATCCTTGGAGACACGCTCTTCAATGCGTCCAATAACTTTTAATGTGGTATTAACCCCAACATCACTGGACACTAAAATTTCCTCTAAATTATCTAAAACGTCATCGTCAACTTTAGATTTACCCGCTACTGCTTTATTTAATTTTGAGAAAAAGGATGTTTTAGATTGCTCTAACCCCTTATCAAGGGTTTCTTTTTTTTCTGAAGAAAATATTTTTTTAAAAAAACTCATTCGTTGTACATATTTACAAGTTCTAGTCAAATGTCAAGCCGAAAAAATATCTGCTATTTTGTCACCTCTTGTTCAAATATAGACATAAAAAAACTGCTTTCAAATATGAAAGCAGTTCATAATCAAACATAAAATGTTTAATTTATTTCTTGTTTAAAAAACCATCAACAAACTCTGGTGCCATTACTGACTCCACAAACATGTAAGCTCCAGTTTTTGGTGACTTTACCATTTTGATCGCTTTTGTAAGCCTCTTGGAAGAGGTTTGTAATGATGCTACTGTTTTCTTTGCCATGACTGTTATGGGTGTTATTTGAATTTTTCTTACGAAAATTTCGAATTATTATTTTATCTCTTTGTGAAGTGTCATACGCTTTAAAACAGAATTAAATTTCTTAATCTCCATTCTATCTGGCGTATTCTTCTTGTTTTTTGTAGTAATGTAACGAGACGTTCCTGGTTGACCAGACTCCTTGTGCTCTGTACATTCTAATATAACCTGTATTCTATTTCCTCTTTTTGCCATTGTACGTGAATTTAACGCGTTACGCTATTATTTTAAAAATCCTTTGGACTTCGCTTCTTTTATTGCAGCAGCAATACCAATTTTATTGATGGTTTTTAATGCTGAAGTCGATACCTTTAAAGTTACCCACTCATTTTGTTCTGGAATATAAAAACGCTTTTTGATTAAATTCGCGTTGAATTTACGCTTTGTTTTATTCATCGCGTGAGATACGTTGTTTCCAACCATCGCTTTCTTTCCAGTAAGTTCACAAACTCTTGACATTTCTTTCTAACTTTATATGATGTTATACTGTACCTATCCTCGAATATCGTTTATAGATATTTTTAAACAGGGTGCAAATTTAATAAAACTTTGTAATACAGGCAAACTAAAACTGTTACTTTTTTAAAATTTCTTTCTGTACCATTTCAAAGGCTTTATTTGCTGCTTTATTAATGACTTTAACACGATGATTTCCAAAACTAAATTTCTCAGAATATACATCATTTTTAGTAGCGATAGCAATATATACGATTCCTAAACCTTCTGCTGTATCATCTGTTGTTGGTCCAGCATTACCTGTTGTTGCAATCGCAAAGTCAGTATCAAACAACTGCAATACATTTTTCGCCATAGCTTCTGCAACCTCTCCACTTACGACAGTATATTGATCAATTAAATCTTCGGACACTTTAAGCACATTCACCTTTGCCTCTTTTGTATAGCTTACAATACTTCCCTTAAAATATTTTGAGGCTCCTGCATTTGCAGTAAAACGTTCTGCCAATAATCCGCCAGTACAACTTTCTGCTGTTGCTATGGTTTTTTGTTGCTCAGTAAGATAAGTGCCAATAATAGCTTCTATAGACAAATCTTCCTCATAACCTGCAAATATATCTTCTATTTGAGGCAATAATAATTGGATTTGCTTTTCCATTTCGGCTTGAATAACTAACTTATCATTTCCTTTTGCCGACAGTCTCAATCTAACGCGACCTAAGCTTGGTAAGAATGCTAATTTGATAAAGTCTGGTAATTCATCCTCAAATTTCTCAATACGCTCAGCCAATGAACTCTCACCTAAACCGTAAGTTAAAAAGGTTTTGTGCTGTATGTAAGGAAATTTAAAGCGGGCTCTTAATTTTGGAATAACCTCGTCATCAATGAGTGCTTTCATCTCATATGGAACACCTGGCAGCGAAATAAAAACCGTATTATTCCTTTCTAACCACATACCTGGAGCGCTTCCGTATTTATTCATCAAAACATCAGCCTTTGATGGCACTAATGCTTGATCTAGATTAACTTGCATTACAGGCCTCTTGACATAAGCTTCCCATAAATGCTCAATATTTTTTCTTACTGAAATATCTTCCTTTAAGGTATCGCCAAAATAATCTGCTATCGTTTTTTTAGTAATATCGTCTTTTGTTGGCCCTAAACCTCCTGTAATAATGACAATATCTGCATTAGATTCTGCTTCAGAAAAGGCTTTTAAAATATGGGCTCGATCATCTTGAACAGATGTAATTTGATATACTGAAACACCAATTTTATTAAGTTGTTTTGCTATAAATGCTGAATTTGAATCAACAATTTGGCCAATGAGAATTTCATCACCAATGGTAATAATTTCTGCTATCATTATAAATCGAAATCTTCTTTAATTTCTGTACTTGCTTGATTTACTGCAGCTAAAACCAATTCTAATTCACGAGAACAGTCTTCTCCTGCTTTCTCCAATTTCCCCCAGTCTTGAACTACAATAAGAGCCTCTAATACACCAAGTTCAAATAGATCTATGGTTGGTTTCATTTTATGAGCTGCCTGGTAAGTATTGTAATAATCACTTTCGGCTACTGCTTTTTTGAGTCGTTCTGCATCCTCTGGCACTTCTCCTAAAAAGGCTTCCGCAAGCGCTTTGATGAATTCCATATCATTATCTGCCAATTCCTTTACTCTATGTAATTTGTAATGTTGTTCCATTATTTAACTGTAATTGAAAACAATTGTTTGTCTTCTATAAATCCTTTTAAACGATCATTGGCAATTACTTTGCCAACTCCTGCGGGTGTTCCGGTAAATATAATATCTCCAATCTTTAAAGTAAAATATTTTGAGACATATTCTATAATTTCATCAATTTTCCATAGCATTAAGCTCGTATTTCCCTTTTGAACAATCTCTTCATTCTTTTTCAAACTAAAACCAAGGTTATTGATGTCGTTAAAATTATTCTTCGGAAGCCACTCGCCTATAACTGCTGCACCATCAAAAGCCTTTGCTTTTTCCCATGGCAGTCCTTTCGCTTTTAGCTGCGCTTGCACATCACGTGCCGTAAAGTCGATTCCTAATCCAATGTCATCATAATATTTATGAGCAAACTTCTTAGCGATATGCTTTCCTACTTTATTGATTTTCACTAGAACTTCAACCTCATGATGCACATCATCTGAGAAATCTGGGATAAAAAAAGGCTGTTTCTTTAGTAGAATAGACGTATCAGGTTTTAAAAACACAACTGGATCTGTTGGTTTTTCGTTTTCTAATTCTTTTATGTGGTCTGTGTAGTTACGACCTATGCAAATTAACTTCATTAGTATTGCTTGTTTTTTCTCGCAAAGGCTCAAATGCGCAAAGCTCACTCAAATGTATATTCTGGCTTTAACTTAACTTATTATTGAAAGCTCTTAACTTAATCGCAGTTAAAACCTTTTTAGTATACAAAGGAAAATCTGCATTAAGTAACCATCCAAAATAACCTGGTTCTTTGTCTAAAACCTCTGTCACTAGTTTCCCTTTATGCTTTCCGAAGGAAAAACATTCAATACCCTCCTTATTATAGATGATGAATCCTGCAAAATCTGCAAATTTCTTATGCGAACTAAATTCTGCTAAAAAATTAGAATCATTTTCCAATTCGTCATACCTTTCCAACTGCGCTTTCAATACTTCATAAGTTGCCAAAGTATCAGCTTCTGCGCTATGGGCATCTTCTAGGTTTTTATCACAATAAAACTTATAAGCTGCACTCAAGGTACGTTGCTCCATTTTGTGAAAAATGGTTTGAACATCAATAGACTGCATGTTTTTCATATCAAAATCCACTTCTGAACGCAGCATTTCTTCTGCTAGCACAGGGATATCAAAGCGGTTAGAATTAAAACCCCCTAAATCACAATCCTTTATCATTTGATACACCTCTTTTGAAATGTCTTTGAAGGTTGGTGCATCTGCAATATCTTCATCAGAGATCCCATGAACTAATGTCACTTCGGGTGGAATTGGAACTGTTGGATTAACACGTTTTGTATACGTTTCTTCTTTTCCGTTAGGGTAAACTTTCAATATAGAAATTTCAACGATCCTGTCGTTCGTGATGTTAATTCCTGTTGTTTCTAAATCAAAAAAACAAATGGGTTTATTTAAATTAAGTTGCATTATTTATTATTCATATTTTTACAAATATACTTTTAAATTTGATTAATTTTATTCAAATATTATCAGAGATTATGCGCCTTACATTAGTTCGTATTTTTTATTTAATGCTCCCTCTTGCTTGTTTTTCACAAATAAGCAGCAACCCATACGTGACATTAGTCGAGAAAAAATCAGGTAAACGTCTACAGTTATTTGCAAAAAACACAGATTCAATTCCGTATGCTGTTTTTTTGCGTGTGACTACTAAAGACTATAGAAGAACAAGTAAGCGTCCTATATTAAAGGAAATTCCAGGCAACTCAACACAGCTATTAAAAACGCTTATTGTATTAGATGGTAAGGAAGGTCATTATGATGCGACATTTATTGTTAATGAAGTAACTACCAGTTTAACAATGAGAAAAACTCATGACCAATTTAATCTTAAAATTAATGACGCTAAATTGGAGAAGACTATTTTGATGTATTCAAACTCAAATTGTGAGTTATGCAATCAAGCCATAGAGATTCTTGGAGAAAATGCTTTTAATTTTGAAAACTACAATCTTGAAACTAACATCGAAGCCTCTAAGTCTTTAAAATCTGAACTCGATATCTCATCACTCCAGGGTCTTAAATTTCCAATTCTAAAAATTGAAGATCAAATTTACACCAATGTTGATAGTCGCAAGAAATTCATCGAGATTTTAAAAGTCCACTTTGAATAAATTTAATACTATTCAAATTCAAAATGATCTTCACTAAAAAAAAGAGGATATAAGCCAACGAAACCTCATTAGAGACCAGTTAAAAACGGGTACTTCTGCACAGCTACCCAGACCATAGTTAGTGCCACCAATAGCACTAAAACGAATCATCATAATGACAACCTATTTAACAAAATTTAGAAGATCATATTGAAAATGAGATGATTAAACAGGTCTTAAAGGAAGATATAATTTTTAGAATTATGTTTTTAGTCGATATAAATCTAGATTTCGAATTCTCAAATAAAAAAACGACCTTACGGTCATTATCAATCACAACTAACTAGTTAACAGCAACTAAGTCACATACCATTATGAAAATCAAATCTAATCGCATTGAATCTATTGATATTTTAAGAGGCCTCGTTATGATTGTAATGGCATTAGACCACGTGAGAGATTATACTAACACTGGTTATCTTTACAGTGATCCATCAAATATGGATACCACAACTCCAGCACTTTTTTTCACGAGGTGGATTACTCATTTTTGTGCTCCTGTTTTCGTGTTCTTAGCTGGGACTTCAGCCTTTTTATATGGTTCTAAACAATCTTCAAAAAAAAATCTAGCGAAGTTTTTGTTCACTCGCGGACTATGGCTGGTCTTTATAGAATTAACCGTTGTCAATTTTGCCTGGACTTTTGATATTGGTTTAGGTCTGCATATTTTTCAAGTAATTTGGGCCATCGGTATTTGTATGATGTTTATGGCTGCATTAATTTATCTACACAAAAAAGCACTGCTAGTACTTGGTTTTATAATTCTCTTTGGTCATAATCTTTTAGATGGTATTACAATGCAAGGTAATGACCCGCTATCCATACTATGGTATTTCACACATCAAGATGGTTTTGCAGGATTCAATAATGGAGAAAGTATATTGTTTATCGCTTATCCTTTTTTGCCTTGGCTAGGTATTATGATTCTAGGCTACTGCTTTGGTCATTTTTACCAGAAAGACTTTGATGTCAAAGTCCGTAAAAAATGGCTACTCTATTTTGGACTAGGAGCTGTTGCCCTATTTATAGGCCTTCGATATATTAATACCTACGGAAATCTGACACCTTGGAGTGATCAAAAGGGCGGTGCATATGTATTGATGTCATTTTTAAATACCGCTAAATACCCACCATCATTATTATACACATTGATGACACTTGGTCCAGCGATGCTGTTTTTATACGCTATTGAATCTATCAAAAATTGGTGCACCAATTTTTTGGTCGTGATAGGTCGTGTTCCGTTTTTCTACTACATTATACATTTATACCTTGTTCATCTAATAGGATTTATAGGGCTTAGTCTTTTAGGTGAAAACTGGAAAGAATTAATATTTACACCTCAGCGATTTAACAGTGGTTTTCTAGCTAATAAAGGTTTTGACTTATGGGTCACTTATGTTGTTTGGATAGCAGTGGTTATTATGCTCTACCCGCTATGCAACATGTATATGAAATACAAAGCCAATAATAAAAACAAATGGTGGTTGAGTTATTTATAAATTTCAATACTGCAAAAAGGAAAAGCACAATCCAAGGATTGTGCTTTTTTTGTATCATAATCTTCTGCATTTGCAGGAGCAGTAATTAAATCTCTCTATTAGAATCCCAAGCCTCTAAATAATCTTTAACAGCTTTCACAAACTGGCCACCAAGTGCTCCATTGACAACACGATGATCGTAAGAGTGTGATAAGAACATTCTATATCGAATTCCAATAAAATCTCCTTCCGGAGTCTCAACAACCGCAGGCACTTTTCTAATCGCACCTAAAGCTAGAATCCCAACTTGTGGCTGATTAATGATTGGTGTTCCCATAATACTTCCGAAGGTACCAACATTTGTAACGGTATATGTTCCTCCAGCGATATCGTCTGGTTTTAACTTATTATCTCTTGCACGACCAGCCAAATCATTCACTTTTTTGGTCATCCCAACTAAGTTTAATTGATCTGCATCTTTTATAACTGGCACAATTAAATTACCGTTTCCTAAAGCTGCTGCCATACCTAAGTTGATATGTTTTTTCTTAACTATCGTATCCCCTTGCAATGAAATATTCATCATTGGAAAGTCACGCAATGCTTTTGCAACCGCTTCCATGAAGATTGGTGTAAAGGTTAGGTTTTCACCTTCTCTTTTATAAAAGTCGTCTTTCACCTTTTTTCTCCAATTCCATATTTTAGTTACATCTGCTTCAATAAAACTCTGAACATGAGCTGATGTTTGTACAGATTGAACCATGTGATGCGCCACTAATTTGCCCATTCTAGTCATTTCTATAATTTCATCGTCTCCACTAGCAACAATAGGTGCAACTTCTTTTTTATGCTCTACTGCTTTAGCGGGAGCTGGCGTAGCTTTTGGAGTATCTTGAATGACTTCTTTAACAGGAGCTGGCTGCGATTTTCGATTATCTAAGTGTAAAAGAATATCGTTTTTAGTAACGCGACCATCTTTTCCTGATCCAGTTATACTATCCAATTCTACTTGAGAAATTGCTTCTTGTTTAGCGATGTTTCTAACTAATGGTGAATAAAAACGATCACCTGAACTCACCACGGGAGCTGTTGATTCTTTAGCTGCTGTAACCGTTTTGGCTACCTCAGCAGCTGCAATAGGCTCTGGTGTAACTTCTTTTGTTGGTTCAGGCTGGGTTGCTGTTGTTGCCCCTCCATCTTCTCCACTAATTTCAATTATAGCAATAGTTTGTCCTACTTGAACAACATCATCAACTTCAAATAGCTGCTCTATCAAAACACCCTCTACTTCACTTGGCACTTCGCTATCAACTTTATCTGTAGCAATTTCAAAAACTGCTTCATCAACGTCAATAGTATCACCAATATTCTTCAACCAAGATGTTATTGTTGCCTCTGCAACACTCTCTCCCATTTTAGGAAGCTTTAGTTCAAATTTTGCCATATCTGTAATCTAGCGTCTATATTTTGTTAGTTGGTTGCAAAATTAATTAAAAATCAACACATTTGTTGCGATTATTTCAATTAATTATTATCAAAAGATATAATGGCTCCTCTACTTTTAGAACTATTGCTTCCGAGGATAAAGTTAGAATTTTTTGGTAGAATTTTAAAGGTAGCGCTACAATTTTTAGGTGTATTGGAAATGATTTCGATAATTGACCTGAAACTAAGGTAATTATTATCTAAAATATACTCCGTATCATCTTTGTATTCCTCTATACTTGATTGCAAGATTAATTGATGTTTCAAAGTCTGCGCTAGGTGTTTATTAATTTCGGAAGACAACAAAACATAATTCTTATTCTTCTTTATTTTATGATTTAAGGATTTCTGAAACAATGGTGCCAATTTTATACCTAACCACACTAATGCATCAAATGCAGTATTAGATTTAAAATGCTTAGAATAAAAAATCTGCATCGCTCCATAAAAGCGTTTCGCATACACGTGATCTTTTAAAGTACTTTCTCCCTTATAATGTATAATAGAAGCTGCGCCATAATACATATTATCATAACCTGCTTGACTTATTTTATAAGACAAATCTATGTCTTCACCATACATAAAATAGTCTTCATCAAAACCTTTAACCTCTTCATAAACCGACTTACGAAGAAACATAAAAGCACCTACAAATACGGTTACTGGACCAATACTGTTCTCATTGAGTTCTTTTGCATAATATGAACTCGTCAACCCTAACATTTTTTTAATGGCGACGTCTGGTGTTGGAACTTGACGCTTGCTTTCTGGTAAAAATCGCCCTTGACCATCTATTAATCGACACCCTACGATACCTAGATTTTTTTTCTCTTCGGAAAATTTTAGTAACGTCACAAACGTATCTTCAGCGACGACAGTATCTGGGTTTAGAATACAGATATAGGCACCTTTGGCTTGCTTTACTGCTATATTATTGCCTTTTGAAAATCCGTAGTTTTCAGAATTCTCTATTAATTTTATCTTCGGAAATTGGTGTTTTACCATGGCACAGCTGTCATCTTTAGACAAATTATCAATGACGATGATTTCAGAATCAATATGAATTAAAGCCGCCTCAACACTTTTAATACAAAGCTCCAAAAAATAGCGCACATTATAATTTAGTATGATGACGGATAGTTTCAAAAGTTAGTTATGATTTTAAAGATGCCTCAAATGGGATTCTATTAATAATACTTCTACCAAGAGTGACTTCGTCTGTGTATTCAAGTTCATTCCCTACTGAAATCCCTCGAGCAATCGTGGATGTTTTCACGTCACAACCTTGAATTTGTTTATAGATATAAAAATTGGTGGTATCACCTTCCATTGTAGAACCAAGCGCAAAAATAAGTTCTGAAATTGTACCTTGCTTAACCTTTTCTACCAAAGAATAAATATTTAGCTCATTAGGTCCTATGCCATCCATGGGTGATATTTTTCCACCTAAAACGTGGTATAAACCTTTAAATGAGCTCGTATTTTCAATAGCCATAACATCTCTAATATCCTCAACGACGCATACGATATTTTCGGTACGATTTGGGTTTGCACAAATATCACATATATCTGTATCACTTATATTGTGACAGCTTTTACATAATTTTATTTCAGACCGCATTGTATTTAATGCCTTAGTAAAATCTAGTGTTTGCTCTTTTGGTTGTCGTAACAAATGTAATACTAAACGCAATGCTGTACGTTTACCAATACCTGGTAGTTGTGACATTTCATTGACTGCGTTTTCTAGTAATTTAGAAGAAAATTCCATAGTTGCGAATTTACAATATGTAAAGCAATTTTAAATGGCTTTTACATGAAAAAACCACCATTATAAAACTAATGGCGGCTCTTTTATTTTTGAGAATTTAAAATTATTCTATAATTAATTTCTTAGTTACAAAGCCAGTACGGTTATTAATTTTAACGAAATAGATACCAGAAGCATAATTAGAGACATCTAACTGTGTAGGTTGAGAAATATCAATGTTTTTGGTAAAATACATAAGTTTACCAAGCGCATCAAACACTCTTACTGATACTAAATCTGCCTTATCCCATTGCAAAGTGACTTGGTTTTTTGCCGGATTTGGATAGACTACAAAAGATTCTAATGCAAATTCATCTACACTTAATGTCGCATCGAACAACTCTGAAGCCCAAAGGCCACGACCATAAGTTCCTGCGTATAATTTACCATCAACTGTATTGACTTCCAATTCACTAATATTTACATTTGGTAACCCGTTACTAAAAGGTTGCCACTCTGTAAATGTATCGTCTATATAATAAACTCCATAATCCATCCCTAGATATAAACCATTTTCATCATTATTACCCCAAGCCAATGCTTGAGCACTAAAGTTTGGTAAATTAAGTTTGTAAGACGTCCAACTGTTACCTCCATTTGAAGACATGTAAACTCGCTGAGTTCCTGTTGTAGCAATAGCCACTTTGTTTGGATTTGTAGGATGTATTGCGATTGAGTTTATAGATCCTGAAAACCCACTAATAGAACTCCAAGTTGGTACTGTGCCAACAAATGAGTTTCTATATAAATTTGAACCTCTTGCAGCAAATTGATAATTACTAGAAGAAGGCGCTATTTTTAAGTGGTTAATATTTGGTCCAAAATCCTGGGACACACTTATCCAACTATTACCTCCATTTGTAGATTTATAAACTTCATCATAACCTACATAAATCACATTGGGCAAAATAGGATCTTGTTCAAATGGTGTTACCCAGTTTCCCGATTTTCCATCTGGACTACTAATACCCGATATACTTAAACCACCATTAAATGATTTATAAAGAGTTCCAAATTGAGAGGTTCCGTACATAATATTAGTGTTATCCTTATCAATAAAACCTTCCATACCATCTGCTCCTAACCAATCTGTCCAATCACCATTGACATCCATGACTGATGAACCATTATCTTGTGACCCTCCAGTGACAACTACAGGATTTGTTTGACTAATTCCAATTTTATAAAATTGACGAATTCCCATTCCGGTGGTTAAATCTTTATAATATTGACTATTTACAACAGTAGGGTTCTCTGCTACAAAAAGCCCGCCATCACTACCAACATATAATTTATAACCGTCTGTAGGAGTTCCAACAAATTCTAAAATATCAATATCTGCATGACAATACCCAATGTTTTGACCATTAGCATTTCCAGGTGTCCATTGTGATGTAATAGAAAAATTTAACCCTCCATCTGTTGACCTCCAAGAATTAATGCCCGCAATATGCACATCAAATGCGTCTAAAGGATTCACTGCAATGTCCATATCCCTTGGCGCTTGTCCAACGCCCGCGTCACCTGGATCTTGTGAATCAGAACTATAACCAAAATAATTTTTGTCAGTATGGCTCAACGTTGTAAATGACACTGAAGAATTTACAGACTTATATAAATTTCCAAAAGATCCATTATCTGCTTCTAAGACATATACCATTTCTGGATTGCTTGCTGAAACTCCAATCATTTTTGGGCCATTACCAAATCCTGTACGCCCAGTCCACGTATCACCAGAATTAGTTGAAACGAAAAAATCATTTCCTGTTGCATAAATGGTACTATAAAGACCGTCTGGTTTAAATTCAAAATCATAGCCTGTTGGAATTACTGGCAATATTTTAGTCCAATTTACTCCTGCATCTGTAGATTTATAGAGTCCTCCACTTTGCACTGAGCAATACATTTTATTTGTATTTGAAGGATCAATAAGGATTTTATTGACATTTCCATTTCCCGTATCTGCTAATAAGTTCCATGTTGCTCCACTGTCTGCAGACATAAAAATAGTACCACTAGTAGAGCCCCAATAATACGTTGTATTAATAGTTGGATGTATGGTTAACGAAGAGACGTTAAGATTCGATAAATTATCTGTCAAAACTATCCAGCTTAAACCACCATCCGTAGATTTCCAAACGCCTCCTGTGTTTGCACCAGCGATAATATGATTAGGATTAGTAAGTTCTATAGCTACCGAAGTAATTCGCCCAACTCCAGGATTCCAACCGCTAGTTGCGTTCCAAGATTCTGGTCCCAATTGTTCCCATGACCCAACCGTAGTTCTTGCAGAAGAGTAGATCTCATTTAGATAGCTATTATAGTTTTCTAACTCCGTGAAATAAAATTCTGGAGATGGCAACATTCCGTTTTCATTCATTTGACGTAACGCTTGATACTCCCAACGTTTATATGGCTTAAACCCTCTACCACGAGCTGTACCCACTTGAGAAAAATGCGCTTCAGCAGCTATTTGAATGTCTTGAACTGTGTGCGTTCCTTCAGAAATCATTTGCTTGTAATCTTGAGAGAATACAGCACAAACAGACAATAAAAATGTAACTAGTAGGTAGTGATTTTTCATTTAAAATATAAATTAATTTGGGTTGAACAATGATAAATAATTTATAGCACTAATCTCCAATTGAGAAAAGTGCGTAATTCATTAGAAATTACTTAATATTGCTTACAATTTTTTTACTAAAGTAAGATAATTCAAATAAAAATCTGTTAAAACAACCTATATGTCGACGAACGTCATCATTTTACTAATTCTAGCCTACTTTAGTGTACTGATTCTTATTTCTTATCTCACAGGAAAATCATCTGGAAATACAGCTTTTTTTAAAGCTGACAAACAATCACCATGGTACGTCGTCGCTTTTGGAATGATAGGCGCATCACTCTCTGGTGTCACATTTATTTCTGTTCCAGGTTGGATTGAAGCATCTCAATTTAGCTACATGCAAGTCGTACTTGGCTACATTATTGGATATTTGGTTATTGGAACAGTTCTTCTTCCTTTATATTACAGACTAAACCTTACTTCCATCTACACGTATTTAGAAACTAGGTTTGGAAATTACGCTTACAAAACGGGCGCTTCTTTCTTTTTAATTTCGAGAATTATTGGCGCTAGTTTTAGATTATATCTCGTCGCAAATGTTTTACAAATCATATTATTTGATGATTTAGGGGTTAGTTTCTGGCAAACCGTTACTATTACGGTTTTACTAATATGGTTATACACTTTTAAATCTGGCATAAAGACTATCGTCTGGACAGATACTCTACAAACATTATTTATGCTCATAGCAGTAGGTGTAGGCATTTATTTTGTGAGTGATTCTCTAGATATTCAAGGCGGAAATATTTTAACGTATGTTCTAGATAGTGACCTCTCTAAAGTCTTCTTTTTTGAAGATTATAAATCTGCAAACTATTTCTGGAAACAGTTTATCTCTGGTGCATTTATAGCCATTGTAATGACAGGATTAGATCAAGATATGATGCAGAAAAATCTTACTTGTCGCTCATTAAAAGATGCGCAAAAAAACATGTTTTGGTTTACCATTGTTCTCACTGTCGTAAATTTTGTGTTCTTAAGCTTAGGACTTTTACTTACTGTCTATGCGCAACAAAATGGTATTGATGCCCATAAAGATGATTTATTTCCAATTTTAGCCAAAAACCATTTGGGCATTACCGTGTTTGTGTTTTTCTTATTAGGTTTAATTGCTGCTGCATACAGCAGTGCAGATAGTGCTTTGACATCATTAACGACTTCCTTTAGTATCGACATCTTGGATATTGAGAAAAAATATTCCGAAGAGAAGCAAGTCACCATTAGAAAACGAATTCATATTGCCATTTCTATAGTACTTATTTTAGTTATTATAGGATTTAAATATATCGTACAAGATGAAAGTGTGATTCAAAAACTCTTTGTATTTGCAGGATATACTTATGGGCCATTACTAGGCCTCTATGCTTTTGGACTTTTCACCAAATGGAACGTAAAAGATAAGCTCGTACCAATAATTGCCATATTATCTCCTATTTTATCGTATCTAATAAGTGTAAATAGCTTAAAATGGTTTGGCTTTGAGTTTGGTTTCTTTATTTTGATTTTAAACGGATTATTAACTTTCTCAGGTTTAGTATTGATTCGTAGACAATAATACCAAAGTACAAGACTCTTCAAAATAGATCCCCTCTTGTTTCAATATATTTTGAAACTCAGGATTCTCTGTTCCTGGATTAAAAATAACACGCTTTGGATGGAGTCCAATGATATATTCATAATACTCCTTTTGACGTTCAGGGTTAAGATATAAAGTCACTGTATCAATATCCTTATAAGGCATTAAATGAGTATCTATGTCTACTCCTGCAACTTGACCTTCTCTTAATCCAAAAGCAACAACGTCATGGTTATAGTTGGTCAATTTATTAATTGCAATATTAGAATAGCGCTCAGGTTTTAAAGATGCGCCAATAACAAAAGTTGTCTTACTCATATAATTGTATTTACAGCAAAAATAAGACTACAAATTAGAATATAGCCTCTAGAATGTTAAAAGCAGTAACAAAACAAAGAAACCATCGTCTACAAAATAACAACCATTTTAAATCAATCAATCAATGAAAACACTTACACGACTATGCATTTGTCTTTTTACAATTATTTCATTTGCACAACCTCAAGAATTAGATCTTAGAGACGGACAAGTTTCTGGCAGGATTATCGACGCGACCTTAAATGCGCCATTACCCTTCGTAAATATTGTTATCAAAGACACTGCAAACAAAACCATTACTGGCGGTATCACAAAAGACGATGGCACTTTTGAAATCAACAAAATACCAAAAGGAAAAGTTACAGTATCTATTCAATATATAGGTTTTATCACGGTTTCTAAAATCGTAAATATTGGCAAAGATGGCTACAGAGTTAATCTTGGTGATATTAAACTAGAGGCAGACTTTGCTAGCTTAGATGAAATTACCGTCGTTGCCGAAATCACTACCATTCAACAAAAAATAGACAGAAAAGTTATTAATGTGGGTAAAGACTTAACGACTGCTGGTGCCACTGCCAGCGATATTATGAATAACATACCATCTGTTAATGTTGATCAACAAACTGGTAATATTAGTTTACGTGGCAATGAAAATGTTCGTGTCATGGTTGATGGTAAATTATCAAATGTGCCTATTGCACAGTTATTACGCCAAATTCCTTCGACATCGATTAAGCAAATAGAATTAATTACTAATCCGTCAGCAAAATATAACCCAGAAGGCATGAGCGGTATTATTAATATCATTCTTCATAAAAACACATCTATTGGTTTTAACGGAAATATCAATATTGGATTGACTAAAGAGATTTATGCCAAGTTCAATAGTTCAATTGATATGAACTATCGTAATGGAAAATTTAATTTCTACGGAAATTACGGAAACACTATTGGTAATAATGCTAATTACGGAAATATAGAACGTCTTGATGATGGATCAAATCAACTATTTGATTTTAACAATAATAACAAGTCACACCTGTATAAAGTTGGTGTTGACTTTTATATGAATGATAATAACACCGTTTCCTTCTTCACCAATAAAAACCTATTTAATGGGCTTGGCAGAGGGTCAACGGGAATTCAATATGTAAATCAACCTTTACAATCACAAACTTTTGACAATGACATTAATAATACAGTAGCTCAATATAATGGAGTTTATAACCATCAATTAAAAAAAGAAGGTGAAAAATTAGATTTAGAAGTTGACTATAGCGTTTTTGCTCAAGATGAAATTGCGAATTTCAATTTTACAAACATTCCATTTCCTCCAAATTATACAGATTTCGTAGATACAAATAGAGATCAAACTACTATTAATTTAGATTATACCAATCCGTTATCTGACCAAGCAAAATTAGAAATAGGCTTAGAAGTTAGATTGTTTGACACCGAAATTGACTACAACTCTACAGGATTATCCGTGAATGAAAATCAGGATCTAAATCCAAATAATGGTGATGAATTCATCGCAACACCTGATACAAATTTTAGTTACAAAAGAGATATCTATTCGTTGTATGTCACTTATGGTAAAACGTTCGACAATTGGAGTTACCAAATGGGTGCACGTGCAGAAACAGTGACGGACGACGCATCAGCAATACGACAATTGGAAAACAGTAGCGAAACGAGTCCATTTAAAAATGACTATTTACAAGTCTATCCATCTGCCTTTGTAACCTATACACCAAGCGATAAAAATTCATACCAAATGAGTATTAGTCGTCGTGTAGACAGACCAGGATTACAACAAGTAAATCCAATTAGAGAGTGGAGTACGCCTTTAATTTCTTCCTTCGGTAATACGAATCTCCAACCTCAATTCACTAATTCAATAGAAGCTAATTACACTAGAAAATTTGAAAACGGAACAGTAACTGGTGGTGTATTTTACAGATTAGTAGAAGATGAAATTAATAGAGCTGTATTTATTGATCGGTTAGACCTTAATAAGAACATATTAACCTATGACAACTTCGATAACACCACCGCCTTTGGCATTGAGATTAATAGTAATTATGCACCCACAAAGTGGTGGAGCTTAAATGGTAGTTTCGATTTATTTGGAAGACAACAAAAAGGCATTGCTGAGACATTAACAGCTCCAACAGATATAGCCACTGTAGACGACATAGAGCGTTCAACTATTAGCGTTGACAATGTGGTTTATAACTTTAGATTGTTCAATAATTTTAAGGTGACTAAAAAGCTGAATTTATCATTATTCTCAATGTATAGAGGTGAAGAAAAAGGCTTACAGTTTACTAGAAAACCAATGTTTATGTTAAATATGGGATTACGCTATAGCTTCTTAGAAGATGATCGCGCAACATTTAGCTTTAATTATAGTGATATTTTAAATACCATGGTTTTTAAATTTGAAGGTGATAGACCAACACCACAAGTTGGACAATTCAATTGGGAATCCAACACATGGAATATTGCCTTATCATACCGCTTTGGTGGTAGAAAATACAGAGCTCTAAAACGTAAAAGCAGAGATGATAATGAAAAATCTGGAAGCGGAGGATTTATATAAAAAGAAAAATTTAATAGCCTACATATAATAGTTGATGGTTAGTGTTAATGTGCGGTTATTAAATAAGAAAACCCAAAACGTCAAGTTTTGGGTTTTTGTTTTTTTTATAATAAAATGTTAAAGTCTACTCCTCTTGTAATCCATCACTTTAAGTCACGACAAAAAGAGCATACATAATAATTAGTTTATTAGAATTAGCCTTTTAATAAATAAAACGTTAAGTGATTAATAGCAAAACAATCCGTAGTTCATACCGCGGATTTTTTTTTCTTCGGAAACATGATAACTCCAAAATTTGTTAATTGATAGTTAAAAATGTTAACGTATAAAATAAAAAGCAAATTTGAGCGTCTTAAGGTTGTGATAAGTTTAAAGCTAATCAGTTTAATGCATTACAGCTTAATGGTTATAGTTTTTAGTGTTTAGTGTTTAGTTAAATTGATTAATAGCAGAAAAATCCCGAAACATAAGTTTTGGGATTTTTTGTTTTATACCAAATCGTCCTCAAACCAAATTTTTTACCAATTTTACCTAAAATAATTTCACCACTTGAAGCCAAGTGAACTGTCAATACTAAGGGAAAACGCTAATTTTCAGACATTTTAAAAGCACATTTTAACACTTCATTTAACAGTTTTTAAGTTTTTAAGTTTTTAAGTTTTTAAGAAAATTATTCGAAATGATATAAGAATAATTGATAATTAATCTTAACTTTTAATATCGCTTTTATGAAAAACATCAATTTTAAATCAGTCATCATTTTAACAATGATAGCTTTAGCCTTTTTTTCTTGTCAAAAAGAAGACGACATTTTAACGCCTGTAAATAACGTAAGGTTTACAGTACCAGCTGTTAGCAGTGCAAAAAGTTATTTTGAGGCAAATAATAAGGTGCCATTTAATGACGACAATAATTTTCAACTTAGAACTGGTCCAGCAGAAATGACCGTTAAATGGGATAAATCCTCAACTAAGAAATATAAGGATGAAACACTTGAAATTCCACAGCAAGTTGATATTCTTTATACGCCTATTGAGCTAAACACAAAAAGTCATGCAAAGATGTTTTTAGCATCAATAGATGACAATGGCACTGTAGATTCTAAATACATATTCTTAATTTACACTTCTTTAGAAAATCCTAGTTCATTTACGGGATATGTATTGATATATAGTTTAGAAGGTGTATGGGAAAATCTATATAAATATGAGGATGGTAATAGAGTAGATATTAATTCGACCAATAGAATGATATCGCGAAATGATGGTGACGGTGAAGGATTAGGTTTTACTTTAGGAGAACTTCTAGATTTGATGGGTGGAAGCTGGTCTGAAGTGAGTAATTTAATACAAAATGATTTGGTAATCGTAAATGCCTATCTTAATAATCCAGAGTTTGTAGATGTTGATCCAAACTCGGGTAGCACCACTGGAAATAACGATTGGTTTAATCCAACAATACACATCCCTGCCAACACTGGAGGAGGTGGCGGAAGTTCTGGATCTGGTTCTAACAATGATAATGACCCAATTAACTACGTCAAAGATTGGTGGCAACCCACAATGATATTTTCTCATGGCCTCTCAATTAGTAATGTCATAGAAGTAGATTTAGCCTCAATTGAAGCTGATTGGTTGATGAATACTGCAACACAAGAGCAGTTGGATGCTATTGCAGCTTATTTAAATAATGCTGATCAAACTGAAAGTGATGGTTATAACCAGAGTGATATTGATTTTATAATAAACTCACTATGGTTTCAAATAAATAATCCCAATTCCACACTAACTTCGGATGCTTCCGTCGATAATACAAATGCATTACACTTTGATTCTTACGACGACTTTAATGAGTTTTTAAACAATGGGATTAGAAACTTTAATTATATTTCAAGTGATGGAATATCAACAAATCCTCCAAGCACTGTAGCGCATTTTAATTATTGGATTGGTAATTTAATTTTCATGAATATATATGTGGAACAGCAAAACCTTGGAAATGAAAATCAAGGAGAAGTTAGTAATTATGAGGTTACAGATGTAGTTTCTTCTATTACAGGTGTTACATTCGCAGTTACATGGGAACAAATATCATCAAGTTACAATACTTCTGAATTTTCAGCACTTCAAAATGCAGTTATTGATATTTCTGGAGATTTAACTGTGCATTTTATTATTGATGGTTGGGGACAAATTTATACAGAGAGACTACATGGAAGAGTAATGACAGACATGCAAACCGGAAATGCAGTAGATTATTAATAGATTTATGAAGGAACAAAGCTATTTTGAAACAGCAGGAATTACAGCAATGATATTACAGATAGTATTCTTTGTAATATTTCTAGTAATAATATATTTGATTATTAAATTTATAAAAAAATGTAAGGGTTAAAATTGTTCAATTTTGGCTCAAATAGTCCAAATTACCAATGAATTAATGGGTAATCACTGTTTAAATATTAAAGCAACTTACTTAAATTTACATTTATAAGATAGTGTAGTTGAAAATTTTAGCAGATGACCATGAATGAGGAGAAAGTGGTATTTCTGAAACTTTAGTGACGCCTAAGAAGGTGGATATATTAATTATTATGGTTCAGATTTATATGATCCATCTATAAATATTCCCCCTTACAATTCTGGAGGCAGTGGCGCAGGTGGTGATAATAATGGCAACAGTAATGACGATGGATATATAAAGGTTGTTTAGCAACCTGTGACTATATTTGTTCATGGTCTCTCCATAAGTAATGCCATAGAAGTTGATCTAAGCTCTATTGAAGCTAATTGGTTAATGAATACTACTACGCAGGAGCAGTTAGATGCTATTGCTAGCTATATTAATAGTTTAGAGCAGACTGAGGAGGACGGTTATAATCAAGGTGATATTGATTTTGTAATTGACGTAATTAATAATTTAATTGGTACAACAACATCCACATATGACGAAAGCAATTATCCTGGTAAAGATGATGGACTTCCTTTTGAATGGTGGTTGGACGAGGATTATATTAGGAATTCAGGAGATTTTAATATTGCTTTTGAAGGAGCGCCTAATGCTAAAGAAGTTGCTGTATTTGCGCTGTTCTTTGAAGATTCTCCTGCACACATTGTGAATTCTACTATAGCTTTTGCAAAAGCGCAAGAGCTTGTTGCCGATGGAACATTGACTGGAATTGGAGATGGAAAAGCTGATGCCTTTAGACATGCGTATTGGAATGCTCTGGGAACCGCAGATTTTGGACCGGGAACTATGAAAGTTTTTGCAGATGCTCACGAATGGGGAGAAACAGGACTTTCTGTAACTATGGATTTTTATAATAACCATAAAGGAAGAATAATTGGTACTCCTCATTATAATACGAATGTCTCAGATGAAGTTTTATCTGATGAAGTTCTTGAAGCTGTAAACGACGGAGACTTAAAATATATTAATTCTTCTGGTAACTTAGTCCATACAAATTTATAATTATGATTTTAAGAATTTTCATTCTAATACTTATAATAATTGCAATTGCTTTTATAGCAAAATGGTGTTTGAATAAGCTTTCATTTTTTAAATCAAGAAAAAAACTTTTATATGTATTATCTGGTTTAATTGGTGTGTTCTCATTTATTATTTATGCTCTTTGTTTTAGTTATTATATTACCAAAATACCTAAAGAGAACTTTAGTGAAACCACATGGATGAATGAAATCTCAGAGAGGCACAAAATGATTGATGACCTATTAGAATCTGACTATTTTATTGGCAAGAACATTGATGAAATTCAAAAAGTTTTTGGCAAACCTAAAGAAGTAAATTCTAATAAGAGTATATTAATTTACGAGTTAATTGGACATACTGCGCTAGATTTCAAAATCACTACGCTAAAACTACATGTAAGAGATAGTATTGTTAAGAGTTTTGATTTTGAGTCAAAAGTTGATTAAATAATTAGTTAAACAAGAAAAGAACATAATTAAATCTTATGTGCTAGAATGATAGATAATAACAAAAAAATCTCAAAGTTCAATCTTTGGGATTTTTTGTTTTATAGGATCGCCAAATTTTTAAGAGCTTCACAATTATTAGAGATTGAATTGAAATATTAAGAATAGTTAATACAATGGCAACCCAACTTTCACGGGCATAAAAAGGCAACTCTCTTCCAAAAAAGCTTATCGGCATGATAAGTATAATCACTAAAAAATTTGTTATTGGACTTAACTTAACACAAACAAAATAGCGCTATTTTGAAAAAACAAAACATTAGTGAGTCCAATGGAGATCTCCAAAATTAAAAGCGAAAAGAATATTTTTAGAAAAAGTTTCAATTGAACTTTATGAAGATATGTTTTTTCTCGATTTATAAATCGAATAAAACCCAATTACAGCTAAAACAGCCGAAGCAGACATTCCTAAAATTTGATTTAAACTACTTACATATTTAAATTGAAATGCAAAGTATATGCTACAAAATACAAGTAACACTCCTCCACCTATTTTTTTTCTTTGAGAACTGTTGTTCATTACGTTTGGATCTATTTAGAGAATAAAAATACAATTTAAATTCTTTATTCGTTAGTGTAACGAACTAATAACTCAGCCATTGTTGGTGTTTTTCACCAACAATTTTAAACCTGTTTCTATAAATGAATCTCATAACTCTAATGGTTTTGAATTACGACAAAGATCCCGAAGTTTCGGGACTGTCTGCGCAGGAATTTACCACTTGATAATCACACTTCCCCAAGTAAACCCACTACCAAAAGCAGCTAACACAACAGTATCTCCTTCTTTGATTTTGCCTTCTTCCCATGCTTCAGTTAAAGCAATTGGAATAGAAGCAGCAGTCGTATTACCATATTTTTGAATGTTATTAAAGACTTGGTTATCCTCTAATTTAAATTTCTTCTGAATAAATTGTGCAATACGCAAATTAGCTTGATGCGGAATCAACATATCAATGTCATCAACCTCAAGATTATTTTTCAGTAGACCCTCCATGATCACTTCACTAAAACGAACCACTGCATTTTTAAATACAAACTGTCCATTCATATGCGGGAAATAACTTTCATCATTAGGATCATTATCTGCAATAATATCGCTGACCCAACGCTTACCCATTCCTGGTGCAATTAACACCAACTCTTCAGCATGTTCACCCTGGGAATGCAAGTGCGTTGATAAAATCCCTTTACTCGTATCTTCTTCTCTTGTTAAAACCGCAGCGCCTGCTCCATCTCCAAAAATTACGGTTACTCCTCGTCCGCGCGTTGTTTTATCCAATCCATGAGAATGTAATTCACTACCAATCACAAGTATGTTTTTGTACATCCCTGTTTTAATAAAATTATCTGCCACAGCAATCGCATAGACAAATCCAGAACATTGGTTTCTAATATCTAAAGCACCAACAGTTTTAATATTTAAAGCATGTTGCACTTGAACTCCTGGCCCAGGAAAATACATATCTGGACTTAAGGTTGCAAACACTATAAAATCAATCTCATCTTTATCAAGTCCAGAACGTTCAATCGCAATTTTAGCAGCTTTCACTCCCATTGTTGCAGTAGTATCGCCAGATCCTTTTACAGCCCAACGACGCTCTTTTATACCTGTGCGTTCTTGAATCCATTCATCATTTGTATCCATCATTTTGGATAAATCAGCATTGGTCACCACATTGTCTGGAACGTAATGTCCCAAACCTATAATCTTGGAATTGTACATAGTAATTTTATTTTCGTTTCCGCCCTTCGGCTGTGCTCAGGATTACATCAGAAATCTCATTAGCGTTTTATCTGGACCAAATTTACCATTTTAAGAGCTAGCAAAGATTTAGTTGTGATAACATTAATTATGCACGCATAAGACTATTTATAATTTTAACAACTCCATCCCATTTTTCAGTTTCATTTTTAAGTATCTTGAAGCCACTAAACCGTTATTAATCAATTATGAGAACATTCCTCCAATTATTTGCATTTTTAATATTCCTAAATAGTTATGCTCAGCAAAGCTTAACCTACCAGCAACCTTCAGAAGAGATTTTAGAATTAGCTGATGTGGACTTGGCGCCAGGTGTTCAAATTGACAGCAAAGGAGAATACATGGTTTTATTATCTCGTAATCAGTATAAATCTATTGCTGAGCTTTCTGAAATCGAATTGCGTTTAGCAGGATTACGTATTAATCCAGTCACTAATATTGGTAGCAGAACAAATTATTATACGAATCTCAAAGTAAAAAAAATAAAAGATATAGATGTCAAGCAAGTTTCTGGGTTGCCTGAAAACGCAAGATTATCTGGCTTTAGCTGGTCACCAGACGAATCTATGATTGCCTGTCTTAATACAACGACTAAGGGTGTAGAAGTTTGGGTTTTGCATGTTGCAGAAGCTAAAGTCACAAAATTGACCACAGCTTCTATTAACGCTAATATGGGAAGTACTATTAATTGGTTTAAAGACAATAAAAATCTTCTAGTAAAAATGTTACCAAGTGACAGAAAATCTTTAATTGATACAGCAATAGCAGTACCAACAGGTCCTACAATATCCGTTAGTGATGGTGAAAAAGCACAAAACAGAACCTATCAAGATTTATTAAGAACACCAAATGATGTATTTAATTTTGAACAACTCGCCCGATCGGAAATTAAAAAAGTATCTGTAACTGGTAATATTGAAGACTTCTTAGGCGCAGACATGTATCGTGACATTAGTTTTTCGCCTGATGGCAATTATATTATGGTCACTAAGGCAAAGCGACCGTTTTCATATTTAGTCACTTACACAAGATTTCCAAGTGAAAGTATCATGTACGATGCCCTAGGGAATAAAATTAAAACCGTGAATGAGGTCGCTTTAGATGAAGTTAGACCTAAAGGATTTATGTCCACCAGAATGGGCAAACGCAATATGACCTGGAGAGGAGATAAACCAGCTACTTTAGTTTGGTCTGAAGCATTAGACAAAGGTGATCCAGAAGTTGAAGCTGATTACCGAGATGCACTTTACGAAATAACAGCACCTTTTAATGGTCAAGCCAAACTCCTCTTAAAGACGAAACAACGGTTTACTGGTGTTGAATGGGGAGATGACAATACTGCTGTAGCTTATGACTATTGGTGGAATACAAGAAACACAAAAACCTACCTTTTTGATCCGTCTAATGCAACCTCTAAAATAATCTCAGACCGTAATTACCAAGATGTGTATAGTGACCCAGGTAATTTTGTAAACTCTAAAAACGAATATGGTCAAAGCACATTAACCATGAATGATGACAAACTCTATTTAATGGGAGATGGTTATTCTAAAGAAGGTCAGTTTCCTTTTATTGACGCTTATAGTGTAAAAAGCGGTAATACGGAACGTTTGTATCAATCAGAATATACAGATAAGCTCGAAAGCTTAAACGCTGCTATCGACATGAAAAAAGGGGACATCCTTGTTCGTATTGAGTCTCAGAAAGAATACCCTAATTATTATATTAGAAATATTAATAATAAAAATGATTTAAAAGCAATCACTGCTTTTGAAAACCCGTTTAAAAGTCTTGAGAATGTGGATAAGCGTATCATCAACTACAAACGTGATGACGGCTTAGATTTAGAAGGCACACTTTACCTACCATTGAATTATAAACAAGGAGAAAAATACCCTATGATTTTATGGGCTTATCCTCGTGAATTTAAAGATAAAGCGAGTGCTTCTCAGAGTACAGCAAACCTAAACGAATTTGTTTATCCCTATTGGGGCTCACCAATTTATTGGGTAACTAAAGGCTATGTTGTTTTAGACGACGCGGCTTTTCCAATTGTAGGAGAAGGTAGCAAAGAGCCAAATGACTCTTTTAGAACACAATTAGTCGCCAACGGTAAAGCTGCAATTGACGCGGTTGATAACCTTGGCTATATCGATAGAAACAAAGTCGCAGTTGGAGGTCATAGTTATGGCGCATTTATGACAGCCAATTTATTATCACATTCTAATTTATTCGCTGCAGGTATTGCGAGAAGTGGTGCCTATAATAGAACATTGACACCTTTTGGCTTTCAAAGTGAAGAACGCAGTTATTGGGAAGCTCCAGAAATTTACGATAACATGTCGCCTTTTATGCATGCCGATAAGATGAAAACACCGTTACTTTTAATTCATGGTGTTGCCGATAATAATTCGGGCACCTATCCCTTACAGAGTGAGCGTTATTTTAATGCCTTAAAAGGTTTAGGAGCACCTGTAAGGCTCGTCATGTTACCAAAAGAAAGTCATGGTTATAGAGCTAAAGAATCTATTATGCACATGCTTTGGGAACAAGACCAATGGTTAGATACCCATGTGAAGAATCGCGTAGAGAAAGAGGAGGTCATTGAAAACACAGAGACTATAAAAGATTAAAAAAAATAATTCTTAAAACCTATCACTAAAAAAAAACTGTCACGTTACGTGTAATCGAAATACGTTGATATTCGATATTCAACGTTCTCGATCGCGCTCGAACTGACAGATTTACAACAATTAAAACTTTACCTTTTTATGTCATCTTGTCACAAATCAGCTCTTGGTATTTTATTTGACTAGTCCATATGTAGAATATAAATCTAAATATTAACAGATTCCTACTTTCGTGGGAACATTTAATAAAATTAAATATGACAAAAGGAAGTATTAATGTATCGGTAGAGAATATCTTTCCGTTAATTAAAAAGTTCTTATACAGCGATCACGAGATCTTTTTACGTGAGTTGATAAGTAATGCAACAGATGCAACACTTAAGTTAAAGCATTTAGCAAGTGTTGGCGATTCTAAAAGCGAATACGGAAATCCAGTAATTGAAGTTAAAATTGATAAAGAAGGGAAGAAGCTTCATATTATCGATCAAGGTTTAGGGATGAGTGCTGAAGAGGTTGAAAAATACATCAATCAAGTAGCCTTCTCTGGAGCTGAAGAATTTTTAGACAAGTACAAAGATGCTGCAAAGGATTCTGGGATTATAGGTCATTTCGGACTAGGATTCTACTCTGCCTTTATGGTTGCAGAAAAAGTGGAGATCATTACAAAATCACATACGGATGCACCAGCTGCACACTGGACTTGCGACGGCTCACCTGAATTCACTTTAGAAGCATCTGACAGAACGGAAAGAGGCTCTGAAATTATTCTTCATATCGCTGAAGATTCTACTGAGTTTTTAGAAGAGAATCGCATTAGCGAATTATTATCTAAGTATAATAAGTTTATGCCTATTCCAATTAAATTTGGAACTAAAGAAGTTAATGATCCTGAATTTACACCAGCGACAACTACAGATAAAGAAGGAAAAGAAACAACTGAGCCTCACAAAAAAATTACTGTAGATGATATTATTAATAATCCAAATCCTGCGTGGACAAAACAACCAGCAGATTTAGATGATGCTGCTTATAAAAGTTTTTATAGAGAATTATATCCTGCACAATTTGAAGAGCCTTTATTTCATATTCATTTAAATGTAGATTATCCGTTTAATTTGACAGGGATTTTATATTTCCCTAAAATGACAAACGATATGAATATGCAAAAGGACAAAATCCAATTGTATCAAAACCAAGTGTACGTTACAGATAACGTAGAAGGGATTGTACCAGAATTCTTAACCATGTTAAGAGGTGTGATTGATTCTCCAGATATTCCATTAAACGTATCACGTTCATATTTACAAGCCGATGGTGCTGTAAAGAAAATTTCGTCTTATATCACACGTAAAGTTGCCGATAAATTAAAATCGTTATTTAACGCTAACCGTGAAGATTTCGAGCAGAAATGGGATGATATCAAAATTGTGATTGAATACGGAATGCTTTCTGAAGATAAATTCTTTGAAAAAGCAGATGCTTTTGCATTATATCCAACCGTCGATGGTAAATTCTATACCTACGAGGAACTATTCAATAAAACAAAAGCGAATCAAACCGATAAGGATGGCAAGCTTGTTATTTTGTATGCTTCTAATAAGGATACGCAACACTCGTATATTGAGTCTGCAAAAGCTAAAGGTTATGAAGTATTAATGCTAGATACTCCAATTGTACCGCACTTGATTCAGAAATTAGAATCATCAAAAGAAAATATTTCTTTTGTGCGTGTTGATGGAGATCATATCGATAATTTAATCAAAAAGGACGAGGTTGCAATTTCTAAACTTTCCGAAGAAGAGAAAACGACTTTAGATACCTTATTAAAAGAAACAATTCCTTCAGAGAAATTCGCTGTACAGTTAGAAGCTATGGATAGTGATGCGTCACCCTTTATTATCACACAACCAGAATTTATGCGTCGTATGAAAGAGATGCAACAAACTGGTGGAGGCGGAATGAACATGTTTGGTAATATGCCAGAGATGTACAATCTAATCGTAAATACGAACTCTGAGTTGGTTAGTGAAATTCTAAACACCAAGACTAAGAAAAAGCAAGAACGTCTGATTACTCAAAGTTTAGACTTGGCGCGTTTGTCTCAAGGCTTATTAAAAGGTGAAGAACTCACGAACTTTGTTAAGCGTAGTTATGAGATGATTAAGTAAGATTCTCATTCGAAGTGTCACACTGAGCACGACTAAAATGAATATATCTTTTCATTGAACGTATTGAGCAAAGCTCAAGAAGTGCAAGTTGAAGCGCTACATATTAATACTTATTTCTTCGGAAATATTAGTTTAAAACCACTTTGTTAATTCAAAGTGGTTTATTTGTTTTAGTTAACGGATAACTCAAAATTATTCACGGCTTCTGAGATTTCATAACCTAATCGCATGCCCTCTGAGCAATCTATGCGCATATGCACACCAAGAGGGACTCTAGAAAACGAAGCCTCTTCTACCATGTCACTAATAAAATTAAACTGTCTTGGTGTTCCTCTAAATTCAGTTCTACCATCGTGAGAGCGGTCAGTAAAATTTATATCATTACCAAAAGTGTTGATAAAAACACCTCCTGCTGCCGAAACAAAACAGGAATGCCCAGATGGATAACTTGGAAATGATGGATTTGGCCAGTTGATAAACCTATAGAGATTAGTTTCATAATCGGCATCTATAAATTCCTGTATATATGTATTTGGTCGCATGACCATATAGTTATATTTATCTGCCCAAGTAGATACTGCTGCATCATTAAGTGCAAATCCCAGTTTAAGTAACAGGACTAAAGATGTTTCATGATTTAAATCGTGTTGAATAATTAATTGATTGGCTATTGAAATTTGCCTACCTGGCGGACTCATCATAAGACCTTCAACATCGTCTGACCAATATTCAGCAATCCATAAATCTTCATTATCCTCCAATTTTGCTGTATTATTTCGAGTATAGACCTCAATCATCTGTGCAAAATAGTCGCTATTTGAATCTGCACTGTACGCCATTGGTGCGATACTAGAAGTCTCATCAGTGGAGATTACAAACGTTCGTACTGATTCCCAATAAGGAAACAATGCTCTTTCTGGATCAGCACTATACGTCCAGAACCCTTCGCCAACTGGAGGCTCATAAGATAATGGTTGAGGTTCTAATATTTGTGATTCTGCTTGAACATCAGTCTGACTATAAGCGATAACTTGCTGAGCTACATAGTTTCCCCATTGTCGAGAGTCCTCCAGAAGCTCAGTTGATGTGTTTACTGCCAAAGCAGTCTCTTTCATAGCTTTAAACACGTCTATTTCTCCATCAACCTCACTTGTTGTACTGTACATAAAGTGATTTACAACTTGGGCATAACATGTATTTAATGCAATATTTATATCAATACTATTTGCACGTTGAGTACTGTCAATAGTTAAGGTTTGTAATCGTGACGTATTAGAAGTGAAATCTGTCATATCATCAACTACAGTTTCATAAGCTGCAAGATGAATATATGCCAATGCTCTAGCTGTTGCATTTGGTCTCATTCCAAAAGTATACCGATCTAGTTTTAAAAATAATCCATTCCATTCAACTATAAGTTGCGTTGTGTCGTCAGAGACTATGGATTCATTTAGAACAGTATTAAATTGATCATCATCCGTCTCACAGGATTCAAATACAACTAAAGCAAATACTAATCCTAGTATCCATTTTAAATTTGAAGTTGTCATAGCATTGAATTTACTTTAAACAAAAAGCATCTTTTAATTAAAAAAAATACGTACTGTATCCTACATAAGCTCAACTCTTAAATCGAGTTAAATTACACACTGCATATTGAGACCAAGTTAAATTAATTTTTAAAAAAACATAATAGTTTTCCTGTTTTTCTAATAAAAACAAGAAATACTGGATATTACACAATTGTAAAATGCTAAAAGTATTGATTATACTGCGCGTGTTTTAGAATCTTACAATACACTAAAACATGTTGGCTCATTCAAGGTGATTTTTATAACTTAATTTTGTGGGAACATCAACTAATCTACTTCAATTCATGACAACATATTGAAACGGTTTTTATAAAAATGCACTTAATAAAATCAAAAACAACCCTCCCAAAACAAAAAACAATTAGCTTATATTTGCGATAAGCATACACTATGAGTTTTACACTTTTATCTTCACCTTTACAGGGATTTACCGATTACCGTTTTAGGAACGCACAACATAAATATTTTGGTGGTATAGATACATTTTATGCGCCATACATTCGTTTAAATGGAAAACTAAAAGTAAAATCTTCCTATGAGCGGGATTTATTACCTGAAAACAATACCACTTTAGAAGTCATACCGCAAGTTATTACTAATGATGCAGACGAGTTTTTATTTGTTGCCAAATACGTACAGCAATTTGGCTATAAAGAGCTCAACTGGAATTTAGGTTGTCCCTACCCGATGGTCACCAATCGCGGAATGGGATCTGGCTTAATTTGTGACCCCAATAAAATAGACGACATTTTACATCGCGCACATAATGAAACTGATATTTTGGTCTCTATGAAAATGAGGATGGGTTACGAAAACAGCGAAGAAATATTACATACCTTTCCTATTTTAGATAAATATCCACTTAAAAACGTAGCCATCCATGCACGTATTGGAAAGCAACTATATAAAGGAGGTGTAGATTTGGACGCCTTTCAAAAATGTATAGATGTAGCCAAACATAAACTGTATTACAATGGAGACATTACGTCTTTAGCAGAGTTTAAAAAAATGCATGAGCGTTTCCCAAGTATCGACCATTTCATGATTGGTCGTGGTTTAATTGCTGATCCTTTTTTACCTAGTATGATAAAAAACGATACTACAGAATATCCTAAAAATCGCTGGGAGTTGTTTGAATCTTTTCACAACGAAATATACGAACAATACGATGCTGCATTATCTGGGCCAACACCAATAAAAATGAAAATGTTAGGCTTTTGGGAATATTTTTCTCGTTCTTTTTCGAATCCTCAAAAAACTTACAAAAAAATAAAAAAAGCAACTAATCCAGTTAAGTACAAACAAGCTGTAAAAGAAATTTTAAATACTGAGGAATAAAACCTCCTAATCTTAAACAATACGTCATCATTAGAGTGCGCTTAATGTTAATCCTGTAGCTAACACTTTAAACGCTTCTAGCAAGCTCAAAATTAAAATCACAGTAAAAATCATATTCTAAAATCTATATTTCCTTATTTTTTTAAACCTCTATAATTTTTAAACGTAGGCTTTGTAATTTCTAATTTTAAATTTACCTTATACGCTATAGAAGTTTATTATGAACGAAAAACTCATTTCAAAGAAAAAACCTGCTTATCCCATATCCGATGCGCTATCAACATATCTCACGGCACAAGGTAGAAATATTAAAATCCCGATTTTTTATGACGACTTACTTCGGTTTCAAGGCGCAGTAGAAATTTTTGATGATAACGATAATGACACACTTTGGGTAAGCTGCTTTTTTGCTGAGCATGAAAGCGAAGAAATCAAACTCAGTTTAAAACAGGTGTATTCCATATTACATTCTGACGGTAGCGCTACCATACTACCATATTTAAATATTGATAGTATTGATTTTTGCACCTTCGGAAACACAAAACCTTTTCGAGTTAAAGTTAGAAATATCTTGAATGACAACTATATTTTTTTATATATTAAAAAAGCAGATGCTTCACGTATTTATGGTTTAGAACTAGAGCATATACTCTCTCCAAACCATATTAATTTTTTAGTCTATAAAGACACCTTGATTGAAGAACATATTTCTGGTATTCCAGGAGACACCTATATTAGTGAACACCTCAGAGAGATTTCAGAACAAGATAAACGGGCTTTAGCAAAAGAGTTCGTCAAATTTAACGAACGTTGTTTTGTAAGGCTCTTAGCAGATATGCGCTCTTACAACTATGTTATAGTAATTACTCATGATTTTGACCGTAAACAATATCGTATTCGCGCAGTAGATTTTGACCAACAAAGCTATGAGGGCAATCCAAAAGTATATAAGCCACAATTTTTAAAAGAAAACAATGATTTAGTTAAATTATCTTTAGAGGTTTTAGCAAAAGAATCTATAGCGCAATACGAAAAAGAAGAACGGTCTCTTTTGGCGAAACGAGCGACAAGTGAACACGAACGTTTACATGATTTAATCACCTGTATGAAAGCAGATCAAATCTCTTCAAAAGAAAAAATCAAACAATTAAGAACTGGATTGTTTGACCTTACTGGTGATATTCAATTTAAGCGCTCAAAAAATATGGGCGAAATATTAGATTCTACATTAAACTTTATTATCAGAAATTACAAAAACGAAAATCCATATATCATAAAATAACACCCTATCAAAATGAAAATAAAAAAGGTTCTTGTTGCCAACAGAGGTGAAATAGCTATTCGTGTTTTAAGAGCATGTGCAGAATTAAATTTAACAACTGTAGCCATTTACACCTATGAGGATCGCTATTCTCAGCATAGAAATAAAGCCGATGAATCTTACCAGATAGGAGAAGATAACCAACCATTAAGACCTTATTTAGATATTCATCAAATCATTGATTTAGCAAAATCTAAAAATGTTGATGCCATCCATCCTGGTTATGGATTCCTCTCTGAAAATTCAGAATTTGCTCGACAGTGTGCTGCTAACGGTATTATTTTCATTGGTCCTAGACCTGAAGTGATGGATGCTTTGGGAGACAAAATCACAGCAAAAGAAGTAGCTGTTAAATGTAATGTTCCCGTTATTGAAAGTAACAAAAAGAAATTAACTTCACTAAAAGTTGCGCTTTCTGAGGCTGTTTCCATTGGTTATCCTTTAATGCTAAAAGCAGCTTCTGGAGGAGGAGGACGCGGAATGCGAATTATAAGACAGGGTAAAGATTTAGAACTCCATTTTGATTCGGCTAGAAACGAAGCTCTTAATGCTTTTGGCGATGACACTATGTTTTTAGAGAAATATGTTGAAAACCCAAAACACATAGAGGTTCAAATTGTTGCAGATAATCATGGTACTATTAGACATTTACATGAACGGGATTGTTCTGTTCAACGTCGCCATCAAAAAGTAGTAGAAATTGCACCTTCTTTTAATATCAAAGACAAGGTAAAACAAAATTTATATACATACGCAGTTAATATCGCGACAGAAGTCAATTATAATAATATTGGTACCGTAGAGTTTTTAGTTGACACAGAAGATAATATTTATTTTATTGAGGTTAACCCACGAATTCAAGTGGAACATACCGTAACAGAAATGGTGACGGGAATTGATCTTGTTAAAACTCAAATTTTTGTCGCAGGAAATTACAGACTCGATAGTAAACAAATTAAAATATACGACCAAGACTCTATTGCAACTTATGGTTTTGCTCTGCAGTGCCGTTTGACCACAGAGGATCCAGCAAATAACTTTACACCAGACTATGGAAATATCACAACCTATAGAAGTGCGTCAGGAATGGGTATTCGTTTAGATGCCGGAAGTATTTATCAAGGTTACCAAGTGAGTCCGTTTTTTGATTCCATGCTCGTTAAAGTCTCTTCGCATGGTAGAACTTTAGATGGTGCTATTCGTAAAATGGTGAGAGCCTTAAAAGAATTTAGAATTAGAGGTGTTAAAACGAATATCCATTTTTTACAAAATGTGATTCAGCATGACACCTTTAAAGAAGGAAAGGTGACGGTAAACTTCATTCAAAACACGCCAGCTCTATTCGATATCAAACTCCCACAAGACCGAACGTCTAAAGTGGTGAATTTTTTGGCTGAAGCTATCGTGAACGGCAACTCAGACGTCAAACATATTGACAGCAACAAAGTGTTTAGAACTGCTAAGGTTCCAAAATTTAGCATATCTGAAGCGTATCCTAAAGGCACAAAAGATAGACTCACACAAATGGGTCCGGAGAAGTTTTGTGCTTGGTTAAAAGATGAGAAAAAAATTCACTACACAGACACAACAATGCGAGATGCGCATCAATCATTACTGGCCACACGAATGCGAACTTTTGATATGCTAAAAGTCGCCGAAAGTTTTGCTAAAAACCATCCCAATACTTTTAGTATGGAAGTTTGGGGAGGCGCTACTTTTGATGTGTGCCTAAGATTTTTACATGAAAGCCCATGGACCCGATTAAGAGAATTACGTAAAGCAGTCCCTAATATATTATTCCAAATGTTATTGCGTGGCTCTAATGGTGTTGGATACAAGGCATATCCAGATAATCTCATCGAAAAATTTGTGGAAAAATCGTGGGAAAATGGTGTGGATATCTTTAGAATTTTTGACTCCTTAAACTGGGTAAAAGCCATGGAACCAAGCATTAGCTATGTTAGAAATAAAACTGGCGGTATTGCGGAAGCTGCTTTAAGTTATACTGGAGATATTCTAGATGTCAATGAAACAAAATACACTCTAAAATATTACACACAACTAGCAAAAGATTTAGAAAATGCTGGTGCACATATGATTGCCATCAAGGATATGGCAGGATTATTAAAACCATATGCTGCAACAGAGTTAATTTTAGCTTTACAAGATACTGTCAAATTACCTATTCATTTGCATACTCACGATACCTCATCACTTCAAACAACGACCTATTTAAAAGCTATAGAAGCAGGTGTTGATGTTATAGATGTCGCTTTAGGCGGTTTGTCTGGTTTAACGTCCCAACCCAATTTCAATTCGGTTGTAGAAATGATGAAAAATCAACCTCGCGCTCATGAATTTGATATGAAAACCTTAAATGAGTTTTCAAATTACTGGGAAGACACGAGGGAATTATACTATCCTTTTGAATCTGGATTAAAAGCAGGAACAGCAGAGATTTACCAACATGAAATCCCTGGCGGACAATATTCTAATCTACGTCCTCAAGCCATAGCATTAGGATTAGGAGATCGTTTTGCAGAGGTTAAAACCATGTATGCAGAAGTTAATGTACTCTTTGGCAACTTAATAAAAGTAACACCGAGTTCTAAAGTTGTTGGGGACATGGCCATTTTCATGGTCACGAATAATTTAACGACACAAGATGTTTTAGAACGCGGTAAGGACATTTCTTTTCCAGAATCTGTTATTAGTTTCTTTTTAGGAGACTTAGGTCAACCTTATGGCGGATTTCCGAAGAAAATTCAAAAAATAATTCTAAAAAACAAGAAACCATACACTAATAGACCGAATGCGCATTTAAAGCCTATAGATTTTGATGTTGAATTTAAAGCGTTCCAAAAAAAGTTCCAAAAAGGATTCACGCGTGATATTGAAATGGAAGATTTTTTATCCTATACCTTATATCCAAAAGTTTTTGAACAAGCCCATGAAAACTATAAAAAGTATGGGAATCTAACATTGATTCCAAGTAAAAATTTCTTTTATGGTATGAAGCTTAGAGAAGAAATTTTAATAGAATTAGAACCAGGAAAAACAGTCATAATTAAATTGCTATCAGTTGGAATTCCAAATGATGAAGGCGTAAGAACTGTGTTTTTTAAAGTTAATGGTGAAAATAGGTTTGTTGATATATTAGATAAGTCATTAAATATTAAACTCGAAGAAAACACTAAAATAGACACCTCAAACCCTGATCAAATTGGCGCACCTTTACAAGGATCGCTTTACAAAGTCTTAGTAAAAAAAGGACAGGCCATTAAAGAAAATGACCCTCTATTTATAATTGAAGCTATGAAAATGGAAACAACCGTTACCGCTTCTAAAACAGGAAAAGTAAAATCTATAACTTTAAAGGAAGGTAAAATGGTTAAACAGGATGATTTGGTGCTCACTATAGAACGTTTGTGATAATAATTTTTGTTACTCCATAATAGAGATAAATATAACGTACCTTAAAGGCAGATATATAAAAAAAATTCAATACAACAAACCGATCAAATTCTAATGCGTTCCGATAATTCTAAAATTAGCGAGATTTTTAAGGGCCTTTCATTTTCCGAAGCGGAAATAGAGGTTATTGAATCGGTTATGTTTAAAATGGATTTAAAAAAAGGAACTAAAATCATTAAAGCGGGCGACACCGTTAAAGACATGTACTTTGTTTTAGAGGGTTGTTTGCGAGCTTGCCATATTGATCTTCAAGGAAAAGAGCACACCGTTCAATTTGGAATCAAGGACTGGTGGATTACTGATTTTACTGCTTTTTTCACAGAATCTAAAACGATAATGGATCTTGAAGTACTGCGTGATGCTACGATATATAGGCTTTCTAAAGACGATAGAGAATACATGTTTAGCCAAATTCCTGCTACAGAAACGTTCATAAGAAAAAAACTAGAAAATGCGTATGCCGCTTTTCAAAAACGAATTTTGAGAAACCTATCACAATCTGCCTCACAACGGTATGTCAATTTTGTTAAAGACTTTCCAAATATTGAGAAAAATATAAAAAACTATCATATCGCTTCATATTTAGGAATTACTACAGAAAGTTTAAGTAGAATACGAAAAGAAATAACCAGGCACTAGATTAATTACCATACATCAATTTTAACCACAAAAAATCAACATACCTTTGGGTCAAAATAGAATAATCATAAATCCCTATGGTTAATTAATAGCTAATTAAGCGCAAGTAGATCTACTTGCGCTTTTTTTATGCTACGCGGTTTACTTACAACTTCAAGAACGTAAGCTTATATTTTTTAAATGTAATTTTTCACATTCAAACACTAGTATAAATTTCTGTTTTAATTCTGAAATGACCACCTCAAACCTCTTGAAAGAGCTGCAAAATATCAAGTGCTAGTCTGTACAATTAGATTTTAAATTAGAATAGATTTAAAGGCATCACTTAAACGCTTTATTCAATTCTTTTTTCTTCGGAAATGTGCAAACAAAAAAATGGCCTCAACCTATTTCTATTAAAAAAGAGCTAACTTACATTTGTAAACGATCCGATGAAAAGGAATGCATAATTAAAAACCAAATGAAAAAAAAAAAAAAAATTAGCTATCGGAATAGCATTAGGAATGGGAATTGGAACTGTAGTTGGAGTTGCAACCGGTAATTTAGGTTTATGGATTGGTGTTGGACTAGCTATAGGTATTGGAGTCGGGAATTCGTTATCACAAAAGAGCAACAAAAAAGATGATAATAAATCTTGACATCATAAAAAGCTAAAGTAGAGAACAAAGAACTGTGGCAAAAAAGAAGTCCCTATTACCAATTGAAATCGTTGCTATTCTAAAACAATCTCTGTCTCATGGAGACTAAAAAACCAAAGATGAAAAACATTAAAAAATGACTTTTACAGACTTTATTATTGGCGCATTAGTAGTCAATGCCATGCCTCATCTTATTTTCGGACTTACAAAAACTCATTTTCTTGGCATGTTTGGATATCGCCCAAAAGGCAATATCACGTATGCTCTTCTTCAATTTGTGCTATGCATTATATTGTTTTGTTATAATTATGGCTTTGAAGCTATACTAGAAAACGGCTTTTTGGTTGGCGCACTTACAGTACTTCTACTCTACTTTATTTTTGGTAAAAATTTAGTGCGTTTTTATGGGAAACAAGACAAAACGACTCCTGATCATCTTTAAAAGCATCACACCTACCTTACAAATTATACGTAGAACGAAGTATTGACTTCATTTAAAAAAACAGCTCTCTTCATTTCACTGCGATTATCACAAATTAAATCAAGTGATACTCTCACCCTTTGCTATTCTTAATGACCAACAAGCAACCAAAGCTTTTAATTGGTTACAAGTTCTAAACTATTACGACATTGGAGTAAGGCCAAATCAATAACACGCTCACTACTGTTCGTGTTAATTATAGATAATTCTGTACACGCAATAATAACGGTATTATTTTCTGAATATTTAGCAATCATGGTATTGTACGTCCTAATATCTTGATTGGTTTCAGTATTGAAATAGACCTTTTTTCTTAAATCGTCTAGAAATACAATCTCATCCTTTCTTAATTTTTCTATTGACAAACCTGCACAATAGGACGCTATATTAGAATTGTCATTTGTATACTTCGTTCCAAAAAAAACTAAGTTATTAATTATTTTATTAGCTAATTCAGTAACTAATAATTTGTAAGGATGTATTATATGCAATTCAAATTGCATGGAGTCAAATATCTCATGAATAGTAATATTTGGCACTAATAAATTGACCTCTGAAGAATTATAAGCCTTTAACTCTCGACAAAGTATTGGTGAAATAACAGCTGTATTACTAGGCAAATAAGGATTAATAGCATTAAAATCTAACTGTTTTAAAATAAACGGAAATGTAGCATACTGCCCTTCTTGATTAAAATACAACTCGTGCAATTTTTCTTGGTAAAACAAGGTGCTCCTGGCTCCCAAACCTAAAATAACTAACTGTTTCATTATTAAACGCGCTCTAGTATATAACTGTTAAAATAATTATTAGAATCACTTATTTTAGACGTCTGGACTAAATTGGTATGCTGTAAAAACGATTGTAAAATAGCGTCGTTATACTTTCTAGATGTTTCTGTTTGAATCTTTTCATCTTTTAAAAACGTAAAACAGGTATGATCCCCATTAAAACAGACTTTTTGCTCTTTCTTACTCACCAAAAAACTTCTTGCAATACCCGTTTTTTCATCATATTCTGGCGCATGACCAAAATTTGATATATCAAAATCCGCATGAAGCTCTCTATTGATCCTGTGCAATAAGTTTAAATTAAATGCTTTGGTAACTCCTTGGCTATCATTATACGCTGGCAATACAATCTCCTTAGGTTTCATAAGATCTAAACCTAAAATAATTTTATCTCCTACTCGTAAGGCGTTGCTTAGTTTAACTAAAAAATCTTGAGCAGCTTCATCATCTAAGTTCCCTAGATTAGAGCCTAAAAACATAATCACTTTTTGAGCTTTATTCGTTTTTATATCTTCTAATACACCAAAATATTCGCCTTGCTTAATCTCTATTTCTAGATCTGAAAACTCAGTTTTCAATGACGCTCCTAAGGCATTTAAAGCATGTTGCGAGATATCTATTGGTACGTACCTAAACTTATAGTTTTCTGCCAACAGCACTTTTAAAAAAGCTTTTGTTTTTTTACCATCTCCAGCTCCTAACTCTATTATATCTATGGTATCTACTGTGTTCAGTTTTAATTTCTCAATGATATCTTCAGATTTTGTATCAAAAATCTCATATTCAGCACGTGTAAGGTAGTACTCTGGTAAGCTCATGATTTTAACGAAGAGTTTATCTCCTATTTCATCATAAAAATATTTTGAAGACAATGTTTTAAGTGATTTACTTAAACCCTCAAAAACATCTGTTTTAAATTTTGTATTCATATTATTTTGCTAGTCGTATGCCTGAAAACTGCCAACGCGTTTCCGGTGAAAAAAAGTTTCTATAAGTTGGTCTGCTATGATTTGGTGATGTGGAAACACTACTTCCTTTTAAGACCATAAGGTTAATCATAAATTTGCCATTGTATTCACCAACAGCTCCTTCGTCTTGTTTATAATTTGGGTACGGTAAATACGCAGAGTTGGTCCACTCCCAAGTTTTCCCCCAATGAAATTGCGCGTTGGCAACTTCCCATTCAAATTCTGTAGCTAATCGCTTATTTTTAAAATTAGCATAAGCGTGTGCTTCGTAGAAAGATATGTGCATTACTGGAGCATCCAAATTTAGAAGTACTCTTCCTGCCAATGTGTAAACATACCAGGTGTGATCCTCTTGTTCCCAATACAATGGGTACTTAATATTATTTGAATTCACAAAGCACCAACCGTCATCTAACCAATATTTAGAAGTCGTATATCCCTTTGCCTCAATAAATGCGATGTATTCGCGATTGGTTACTAATCTATTTGCAATTGCATAATTTTCTAAAAACACGCGATGATGACCGAGTTCGTTATCATAACAAAATTCATTTTTATGAGAACCAATAGTGTAAACCCCCTCGCCTACATCAATAAATTCTAAAGCTTCTGTTTCCTGCAAAGTATTTGCATAAGCTATCTCATATAACTTGGGATGAATAGGATTTCTAGACAGCGTATATTTTATATCTGTGATTAACAATTCTTGATGTTGCTGCTCATGATTAACACCCAAAACAACTAAGTCACTCACTGCCTTATCTAATTGAGAAGCGCTTAAAAGCTTTTCAATATGCTTGTCCACATATGCTCTATACTCATAAACACCGTCTACGCTTGGCCTTGTTATTAAACCACGCTCATGACTGGCAATACGCTTACCCATAGTGTTATAATAACTATTAAACAGAAAACTAAACTCACTATCAAACACCTCATAATCTTTAACAAATGGTTTTAAAATCATTTGTTCAAAAAACCAGGTGGTGTGAGCCAGATGCCATTTTGGTGGACTTGCAAAATCAGCAGATTGTGGCGTGTAATCTTCAATTTTTAAAGGTTTACACAGCGAGTTGGTAAGGTTTCTGGTGACCTTAAAAGCTTCAATAATATTCATTTATAATCGTGTAATTTATCATTAGACGTGTTCTGCCAAGGAAACTTACCCTCTATTTCTACTTGTATTGATAAACTCAAAAACGTTCTAATTAATACAATTACACCCAATATAGACACAGATTCTAGTGTTGGTAAAATAACAACTGTAGTAACAATATCTACAGCAATAAGGATGTCTAATCCTAGCAAAATAGATTTCCGTAACCTACCATAACCGCTTTTTGCTTTTTTTAAAACGTCTCTAATAGATACACCAAGTGCATAAAGCAGACCAATTAAAATAATGAGTATACCAATAGTTTCAATAATTTTGGCTGTAATTTCTATATAGTGATGCATCAGTTTTAAGTATTCCTTTTAATTATCTATATTCTGGGTTTTCGAAAGCCCAATGTGTGCCATCATCCCATTGTTCTCTGGAGTTTCCATAATTATCATAACCGTTATTCGCTTTCAACATCTTAGCCAAATGCAATAAGTTATAGGTCATAAAGGTGGTGTTTCTATTGGTGAAATCAGAATCAAAACCAATTGGAGTCTCTAGCTTTTCACCTTTAAATTCAGTATCACCATAACTTGGTCCAGGACCAACTTTACCTATCCAACCAGAATCTGCTTGTGGTGGTATGGAGTATCCCACATGTTGCATGGCATAGAGAATTCCCATGGCACAGTGTTTTACGCCATCTTCATTACCAGTAATCATACAACCTCCTACTTTTCCATAAAATAGGTATTGCCCTTTGTCATTTGTTTTAGAACTCATCGCATACAAACGTTCAATTAGTTTTTGAGCTTCCGAAGATTTCTCACCTAACCAAATAGGTGTTCCAATGATTAATACATCTGCAGCCATTACTTTATCAAAAATTTCTGGCCAAACATCTGTATCAAAACCGTGCTCTGTCATATCTGGATAGACTCCTACTGCAACATCTTCATCTATTAATCTAATAGTCTCGAAACCCACATTTTCCTTTTTCAAAATATTTTGAGAGACCTTCATTAAGGATTCTGTATGACTTTTTTGAGGTGATTTTTTTAAAGTGCAATTGATATATAACACGGATACCTTAGAAAAATTCATATTTATATATTTAGATTAAAAAAGCTCACGTCACTATTAAAAAAAAACAGATAACCACTTTTTTTAAAGATAACTCAAAATTATGTAAAAATGGCTTTAAATTGGTGCTCAGACACTATTAATATTGCTGTAAAACAGTACAGATTATTGAACAACCCTCTAAATTATATATTATTTTTATAACCGTTTCAGGATGAAAGGTTTTAACCAAAGCTACGAAAATCAACCATGGACCTGATAATAGTATTAAAGCAGAATTAGTATTTTAACAAAACTAAAACAGATTTGAATTTAATGATGCATTAATACCGAAAGCACAACACCCAGAAGCACATTTTGAAATGACAATAAAAATCCTCATATTAACGTAGATAACTGAATCTTCATGTATGTCATTCTAAACCATCAAAAAACAATTATGAATCGTTTATTCCTACTCCTCTTTATCATTTCTTTTACAAGCTGCAAAAACGAAAATAAAATCACTGATATAGAACAACGCTGGCAGCAACACGCTAAAAATACAGAAATCATAAGAGACGATTTTGGTGTACCTCACATCTACGGAAAAACAGATGCTGACGTCGTCTTTGGATTGCTGTATGCGCAATGCGAAGATGATTTTAATCGCGTAGAGCGAAATTACATTTGGGCAATAGGCAGACTTGCTGAAGTTGAAGGAGAAGAATTATTATATAGTGATTTAAGGTCAAGATTATATATGACCAAAGAGGAAGCTATTAAAAATTACAAGGAGAGTCCAGAATGGTTGCGAGTGTTATGTGTTGCTTTTGCTGATGGTATTAATTACTACCTGCAAACACATCCTGAAGTAAAGCCAAAATTGATTACCCATTTTGAGCCTTGGATGCCAATGTACTTTAGTGAAGGCTCAATAGGTGGTGATATTGAAAGAGTTTCAACTAAGAAATTGAAAGAATTCTATGGCGAACCAGAAAACAAAGTTGCCGTAAATGATGGCTTAATAAGACTAAAAGACGACGAACCAAGAGGTTCTAACGGTTTTGCCATTTCTGGAGACAAAACAAAGTCTGGTGATGCTATGTTGCTTATTAATCCGCATACATCGTTCTTTTTTCGAGGTGAAGTTCATGTTGTAAGTGAAGAGGGATTGAATGCGTATGGCGCAGTAACTTGGGGACAATTTTTTGTCTATCAAGGTTTTAATGAGAAAACGGGCTGGATGCATACCTCAACTGGAACAGATATTATTGATGAATTTGAAGAAACCATTGTAAAAGAGGGTTCAAAAACAGCGTATACATATGGAGACGAATTGAGACCAATAGACTCTATAGAAGTCACTTTAAATTACAAAGTTGCCGATGGTCTAAAAGACAAAACGTTTATGATGTATCGCACACACCATGGACCAATCACACATGCTAACAATGACAAATGGGTTGCTACAGCATTAATGTGGAGTCCTATAAAAGCCTTAGAGCAGTCTTTTACGCGAACAAAAAAATCGACTCATGCAGCGTTTTATGAGATGATGAATATCAGAACCAATTCATCAAACAATACGGTGTATGCAGATGCTGATGGTACAATTGCATATTATCACGGAAACTTCATTCCTAAACGAAACGAGAAATTTGACTATACAAAACCCGTTGATGGCAGTAATCCTGAAACTGACTGGGACGGACTTCATCCTTTAGAAGACAATATTATGGTCTTAAACCCACCAAATGGTTGGATTCAAAATTGTAACTCTACACCGTTTACAAGTGCTGCGGAATATAGTCCGAAACGTGAAGATTATCCAAATTACATGTCTTCATTCTCAGAGAATTTTAGAGGCATACATGCCATTCCATTATTGACAAAGGCCGAAGATTTAACACTAGATTCATTAATTGAATTGGCTTACGATACGTATTTACCAGGAGCAGAAGTATTAATTACTGGTTTGTTAGATGCTGCCCAAAAAGCACCTACAAAAACGCAAGATGCTCAAGAAGCAATCGCCTTATTAAAGAATTGGGATTTTAGAGTATCTGAAAGTTCTGTTGGAATGACCTTGACACAATTTTATGTAAACGCTTATTTCAAGTCAAATAAAATTCGTGGTAAAGGAATGACTTTATTAGAAGTATTTGATTATATGAGTAAAACAGCTTCTTCAGAAGAACGTTTGGAAGTATTTCAAACGGCTTTAAATAAGTTAAAAGAAGATTTTGGTTCATGGCAAACACCCTGGGGAGAATTTAATAGATACCAAAGAAATAATGGTGAAATCTTTCAAGAATTTGATGATGCAAAACCGAGCTTACCAGTTGGTATGGCGTCAAGTTTATGGGGCGCTTTAGCATCTTTTGGAACTCAATTTGGCGAAGACACTAAACGACAATATGGAACATCAGGAAATAGTTTTGTAGCTGTTGTGGAGTTTGGAGATAAAGTAAGAGCTAAATCCATGCTTGCTGGCGGACAAAGTAGTGACCCTAACTCTCCACATTTTGATGACCAATCACAACGTTATGCTGATGGAGACTTTAAAGACGTTGCCTATTATAGAGAAGATGTTGAAAAAAGAGCGAAATCGAACTATCATCCAGGTGATAAACAATAATAACCTATAAAAAACGAAATAAAATTTCGAATATGTCGCAGAGTAACAGGTATTATTAATTGCATGGTTTTGTGTTTACTCATAGAGTCCTCACCCGTTTTATATACGATTCGTATGTGCTAAATCAGGTATTTATCTACTTAACTAACCAAACACAAAACGTCAGCATTAATCACATAAAAAAACCAACACTACTTTTTTAGATTAGTGTTGGTTTTATTTTTATGAAACGACTCGCTTGCGCGACTTTTGTTCTAGTTCTTAAAAAACGCTGTTAGAGGCGCTTTTTTTTTAATATTCTGTAAAACTTATTAATGCATATTCTGCCATCCAAATGACCCAGGATTTGGTTGAATATGGACTCTAAATAATAAATCGTCTGCACCAGGAAAACAACATCCGCCGCCATCTGGATAACTGCTGTTGGTAGCAAACCTACGATCGAGCACTCCAGGACCGATTAAGTCAATATTCCACGAGCCGCCAGCAGTAACCTGAATTGGATTTGGTAACACAAAAGTGAACCATGTAAAACTGCCATAAGAAGGTACTGTAAAAGATCCTTGACCCTGAAAATCAATTTCAGGAAAAGGGTTAGACAAATCGTCTTTAAGTAAAAGTTCAACAGCGATAATTTGACCATCAATTGGAGACGTACCAAATTGACTAATAAAAAAGTCGTTCACATCTGTTCCTAAATATATTTCATTCAATATTGCAGCGTTATTTGTTAACATCGAATAAACTTGTAGCTTATGTGCATCGGTATTAAATTGAACCATTCCTTCAACAGGAGTCACCATTGCATTGACTTCATTTTGTGTCATTGAAGGAAAAATCAATGGAAGTGCTGTTGTAATTTCCATTGAAGATTCAACATTAGGCGTTGCTGTACCAATACCAATTTGGCCAGTATTGACAATACTATTTAAATTGGCATTATTACCAACAATTAATAGTTGTTCTAGGTTTTGCAATTCGTTTGTTGCATCTGCATCTGCATCGTCTACCTCATCATTTATGACATTCTCAGCTGTTTTTGCATGCAAAGCATAAGGAACACTTAATAACTGGCTGGTGCCTGCTATGGTATAACTAATTCCTCCAGTTGGATCTGTTTCTGTTTTTACAAAATAAGTATCTGAAGACCAATCTATAGTTGTGAAATCTCCACTTACAACTGATCCTGTGCCTATTTCTAAAGTTACGAGTCCGTTTACATTGGTACTTGGTGTTTGTGTCTCTACATAGACCGCTGTACCTGATGATGTCGTTTGTAAAATACTAATTTGCATGCCTATGACTTGACCGCTTACTAAATTATCGCCACTGTCTCTTACAACAGCTTGGTAACTCATTTTTTCTGGTGCTTGCGCAAAAGTGGTAAGCGTTAATAACAAGGCCACACTTAGAGAATATAGATTTTTACTCATGACATTTCTATTTATTACAGAATTAGTGAATATTGCATATTTCATAATTTCTATTTTTTAATGATTTTAAAGCTTTTTAAGGCTTGGTTGTTTTGGTTTACTTTTAAGACATACACACCTGTCACTAATTTTTGCATTGCAATAGCAGTGTTTTCTTGTTGAACAATTCCTTTACTTACTATTCGACCTTGTAAATCGTACATCGCATAACTCAAATCTGTGAGATTAGAATTCTTTAGGGCCAAAACTATATAGTCTGTTGTTGGGTTAGGATAAGTCACAGCTGTTAAAGTCAATACCGTTAATTCCGGATTGCTTAAAGTAAATAATTCGATACTTTGCTGTACACCTTGGGTTATAGAGCCATTGCTTCCTGTATTGGTACTATAGGCCAATTGCCCAACCGAGTAACTGGATGTTCCTCCACTTCCTGTGGCTTCGCCACCAGATGCAGGTATGGTTTGTTGCGAATAAATTAATTGTGTAGCACATAACAAACAGGCTACAAGTGTCGTTTTAATCATGAGTTCATTTTTTTATAGATTCGTCAGAAATCAACTCAAGTGAAAGAGAAAAAGAAAGTCTAGCCTAGATTAAGACTTCAAATGTAAACATATTAACCAATAAATGATACTATTCATCGAATATAATGTTAAATTTTATGATTGAAGTCTGTGTGAGTGGCGAATTAAGCATATTGTTTTTTTGGATATTATACGTTATTAAAAGATATCTATAAAATCAGGAGAATTTAGAGAAACTACTGTTAAGAATGCATTCCAATTAGCGCTAGTTCTAGACTTTTTAGAAACCCTATACTGGAGTTTTAAATTTGGAATTCACCTACTAAATCACATGTTTATACACTTAACTGGCCAAACACAAAATGTTATACCCAACTTGAATTTTAAAAGTTACACATTGAGTGTTCTTATAAATCTTTTAATTTTTTAAGCATTTCTATGGCACTTGTATTACCAGGATCTAATTCAAGCGATTTCTTATAATTAAAAACAGACAACTCTTTTTGTCCTAAAAGCATATAAGCTTCTCCCAGACTGTCATATGGATTCTGAGAATCAGGATATGCAGCAACATTTAATTTAAATATCTCTGCGGCTTCCTTAACAAAATTAATCCTTATCAAGTCGTACCCAATACTATTTAGCACGTCCTCATTAACATACATATCCTCAAAATCATTCTTTTTTAATTCTTTGTATTTAGTTATTGTTTCCGACACTTTTGGAATACTATCTGCTTTATAATTATGATAAAGAACCGTCCTAAGTTCTTTTTCTAAAGACCATTTTTTAATACCTAAAACCTCGATATCAAAAGTTAATGTTTCTTTTGGAGGAATTTCAGACTCTATTCCTTTTTCGCCATATGCTAAATGGTAAGGAAATATAAAGATCCCTCTGTCACCAACTTTCATAAGAGAAAGAGACTCATTTGTGCCTTGTATTAAATTATTTGAAGGGTGTTCAAATACAAAAGGTTCATTTCTATCCCTTGACGAGTCGAGTTTGTCTCCATTTGACAACCAAACTGTATAATGTTGAATCACAACTGTACCTGAATCAATCGCTTTCCCTTCTCCTTTATGTATCAAAAAGTATTTAAGTCCAGACTTTGTGGTGATCGTATCATTAACTTGAGATAAAACCATGTGCGTGGAAAACAGCATTATTAAAATATAAGAAAGCTTCATATGTGAAAAAATTAAATTCTCTCAAATATATCACTTATAATATAAATGAATTTAAGGCATAAAACTTCATATAACCCTAATTGCTGGCTCTTTGTGCACTCATAAAACCCTAAGGATTTCCCTCTGGTTCAATTTGTTTTACTAATTTAGTTGCTCTAATTATACACAAAATATAGTGCTTTATTTCGATCAATACTAAGACTCCCGTTTTCTCGGGACACATATATGATAAAATTATTTAAACACATTGAAAAAGACCTTATGGAGAAAAACAAAACTAGCAAGTATTTAAAGTATGCTGCAGGCGAAATTGTGCTTGTGGTAATTGGGATTCTTATTGCATTAAATGTTAGCAGCTGGAATACAACCAGATTAGAGGAAAATAGTATTTCAAATTATTACAATCGTTTAATTGTAGAGCTAGACCAAGAAACTGAAAATGCAAAATTTTAAAAAAAACTTTTAGACTCGCTAATTAATCAAAGTAAAAGAGCGCTTCAGATAATTGATTCTAAAAGTATAGATTCTTTAAATACACTTAAAAGTCTATTAGGTGCCGCGGCAACAACTTGGGATGTAGATTATCAATTCCCAATTACAAAAGAATTTATTAACCAGAATTATTTATCTAAAATAGAAAATGATACATTAAAAATGAGTTTTGAAAGACTTGTTTGGCTTTTTGATGTTTCTGAAAGAATACGTGATTATAATAATACACAATATGTAAATACCATAGAACCATTTTTTATTAAAAACATTAATTATAGTGAGGTTGCTTTGCCTAGATATAGAGATGGATTAGTCCAAGGTGGTCCTCAAACAAATTATGAGACTTTGTTTACAAATCTTGAGTTATGGAATGTTATTACATTTAAGCTTGAAGCCTTAAACAATGAATCTAATTCGCTAAGTAAATCAATCAAGGATTTTGGCTTGACTAAAGAGCTTTTAATAAGAGAGTTAGAACCTTAAAACAACTTTATTCTGATTTATATAAATAACGAAATACCTATACCGTATAAAATTGATGGCTCGTTTTAGCCTACTTATAAAACCCTATCAATACGCTTCTACTTCAATAGCGTCTCCTCCCATAATTCACACTACTAGAAACCACAACACCACCTCTTAAATTTAACATAACTTCATTAAAATTTAGGTAGAACTGCGTAAGGACTTCTTAATAAGAAACAATTAATTTCATCTAACTGTGAATATCTATAAGTGAAACAGTAGCCATCCGATCACATTGTAGCACATTTATCTAAAGCGTCATCTTCTCTGAAAAATCTCTTGAAGATAGGCATTAGACCATTCGATTTATGTATTACTTTTACACGACTAGTAATCAGTATTATGGCAACCATATAAATTACTATATATTCACATTATTAAAAACCAACCTATTATGAAAGTACAATTCTTCTATTTGCCTTTTATTTTATTACTATTAATTTCCTGTAAACAAGAATCTCCCAAAGTATCCTCTTTGGTCGATTATCAAGGAGACGAAACCTATTCTGTCATTTCTGGAGGTACCACTGTTGGGTATCTTAAAGCCCATACTCTAGGAGATACAATCCACATTGATTACGATTACAAAAACAATGGACGCGGTCCTACCATGAAGGAAACCATTGTTTTAAACACAGACGGTTTTCCTTTGCAATGGAATATTACGGGCAATACTACCTTTGGAAATACAGTAGAGGAACAGTATGCACTAAGCGGAACCGCTGCTTCATGGACAGACGCTACTGGTAGTGATAGTACTACGGCTGAAAACGCATTGTGGTATGTCAATCAATCTGGAAGTCCTTATTCAACGATTCTTACGGCACGTAGCCTATTAAAATCACCTGACTATACAGCAGATGTGCTCCCAGCAGGCAAACTCACGCTTAAGAAGATGGAAAAAACAAGCATTACTGTTGATTCAACGACTGTTGATCTTACGACCTATGCCTTAGCTGGAGCAGATATAAATCCTTCTTATTTTATTGCAGATAGTAACCAACGCTTGTTTGCTGTGATTAGCCCATCGTTTGTTATAGTCCGTGAAGGGTTTGAAACAAAAGAAAAAGAACTTCGAGCCTATGCCGAAAAATATTCTGCAGAACGGTTTGAATCACTACAAAAGACCTATGCCCATAACTACGGAAAAAAGGTGCGTATTGCGAACGTAAAAATATTTGATCCCAATACGTTGTCACTCTCAGTACTTTCATCGGTATTAGTGGATGGCGACCGTATTGTGCGCATTGATACTCCTGACGCCAGAGGTGAGAATGAAGTGGTCATCGATGGAGCAGGTGGGACTTTGGTAGCTGGAATGTATGAAATGCATGCCCATACTGGAGATGAAGATGCCTTATTGAATATATTGGCTGGAGTTACGTCCTTCCGAGATATGGGGAACGATAATGCGGTATTGGAGGATTTAATTAAAAAAATCGATTCAGGAGTTTTAGCAGGACCAAGAGTGCATCGATTGGGCTTTATTGAAGGAGTAAGTGACTACAGTGCAAATAATGGAATTTTGGTTTCTAGTGAAGCAGAAGCACTAGCAGCATTAGAAACTTATCACGACAAGGGCTTTTATGGTATAAAACTATACAATTCTATGAATGGAGATTGGGCACCAGCCATCGTTAAAAAGGCGCATGAATATGGCATGTTTGTCTGTGGCCATGTACCAGCATTCTCGAATGCTAACGCCATGTTACGTGCCGGTTTTGATGAAATGACCCACATTAATCAAACCATGTTAGGATGGGTGTTAGAACCCGAAGAAGATACACGTAGCTTGCTTCGTCTTACAGCATTAAAAAGATTTCCCGCATTAGACCTTAATAGTCCCGAAGTGCAAGAAACTATGGACTTGTTTGTTCAGAACAAAACCGCTATGGACCCAACTTTAGCGATCCACGAAGTGCTTATGAAAGCTAGAAATGGTGACGTTTGGGAAGGTACCAAAGAGTTTATAGATCATATGCCTCCAAACGCACAACGTGGCTTTAAGATAGCACTGGCAGATGTCGCTTCCCCAGAAGACGACCAAGCTTATCGTGAGGGCTACGACAAAATTGTGGAAACCTTAAAAATGATGAAAGATAAAGGCATCGTTCTTATACCTGGAACAGATCTAGGAGGTGCTTTCTTTTACCATCGTGAATTGGAGCTTTACCAGCAATTAGGCTATACATCTGCTGAGCTATTGAAACTAGCTACCTATGATATGGCGCAATACTTAGGAGATGAGGATCTCGGAAGCATTGCACCTGGTAAACTGGCCGATTTCTTTTTAATCCCTGGAAATCCCGTGGAGGATATCAAAGCCATCAAAACAATTTCAATGGTCTCTCGTGGTGGTACTTTTTACTATCCAAGTGAGGTATATCCGTCTTTTGGTATCCAAGCCTTCACTCCAATGCTAAAAGTGAAAGAATAAAATAGGACAGAACCAAGAAATTATTAAGACGATTAACAATGGCAATACAAGTTCATTTACTAAATTAGTTGCTTAACCACGCAACTCCTATGTTTGTAAAAGAAGTTAATTCATATATAAATTTAGCAATAATAAAGTGAAAAAAGTGAGAGTACACACGCAACTAAATAACTCTAGAAGTATATTGTTGGTTAGAAATCACCTCACTTTTTTTATATCTTTTAGAGTTTGAACAGAATGTAAGGAATAATTAGTCAAAGTTATATCCAGAATATCCAACTAGGAGAAAAAACGAGGAAAGATAGTCACTTTATATGCTATTAAAAATCA
>NZ_AUDE01000026.1 GCF_000425305.1 Psychroserpens burtonensis DSM 12212 | reverse complement strand
CAACGTTACGTGTATAGAATGTGCGTGTTTGTACAAGAGGATTTTCCGAAGGAAAATCAGAAGTTAGCAAACAGAACACAATCATTTAGTTAAGCACCAAAATAAGCATTTTTTATACATATTGTTAGCGGTCGTTATTTTGTTTCACTAGTTGAACACATAACTAATGATCCGTGCAGAAGATCAGTCCGTCGCAAGAGTGTCGTAATGATTCGTAAATCCGTTGAGTACTATTATATAAAAGTGAGATTTGAGATACGCAACAGTTGCGTTTTGATAGATTCCGATAGTCATATTAGATTTCGGTCATCCACAAAAAACCGAGTACGTTTTTACCTCTTATTTTAAACCACTTTAGAGTGATTTAATTTTTTTTGGAGCTGAGTGAGCAATGACCGCTAACGTTGTTGTATATGGTTTGTTGCGTGTTCCAAGCAACTAATTTAGTAAATAATTACCGACCAAGAAAGTCCGCGAGGACTTTCGTAAGTAGGCGAGAAGCCAGCAATAAATTATATACGGTGTTGGCAGTAGTTTTTAGTAATAATACCTTTTAATATAATTTTTCTTTAGGTTGTCATTCTCATCCATTGTCAAACATAGTTCAAATTCAATCGTTTTGCCTCCCATATATTCATGTACAAAAAAATTCCGATGTGTTTTTTTTTCATTTTCCATGCTAAAATGATATGACTCTATTAAATCATTTCTTGAATCGAACTTTTTAAATACACATATTTCAAATTCTCTGTCGTCAAACGTAGTAGGTAACAAATAATTTAGTTGAAAATCATCTTTATTTTCCTTTAACATCGATTCATAATTATAATAACCAAGAAATTCATCATAGTAATAATAGCCTTTATAAACTTCCGTCGAAAAATTTTCTTCTTTATTGTACTCAATAATATTGTACACTCGCATTATTGAATTATATAAACCGCTTTTTTCAAGTTTAGTAATATTTCCGTCATTGTCATAATTATAACTTTCAGAAAAAGCTAAAAATTTTCTACCCTCAGAATATTTGTATTCTTTCATTGAAATTAAATGACCGTTTTCATAATTGAATTCTTTATTGAAAATTACAGTACCATTTTTAATATAGTCAGTCTGATTCTTTTTAGAATCATATCTATATTCATCTGTTATTTCAATTCCAGTTTTTAAATTTTTGGTATGTTTAAAAAGAAGTAGGTCATCATCATATTTGAATGTTTCTATTTTAAATACTTCATTTGTTTCGTTCCAGTTCTTTTCCTTATTTCCAAAATCGTCAAATGAGTTTCTACTTCTCACATTAGAATGTGATATTATTGTTGTATTCTCATTGTATTTGTAGTCTTTCGATAAAATTGAAATATTACCAGAGTAATCATGTTTTTGAGTAATCTCTTGAATTACTTTTTCATTTTGGTCATAAATAAATTTTGTTTTATCATTTCCAGTTATTGGCGAATATTTATGTTCAAATAATAATTTTCCAATAGGGTCATATTTTTTTTCGTAACCCTCTATCTGGTTGTAATGCGATAATGTCTCTTTTCGTAACGTCATTTTTTTTAATTACTGCCAACAATAGGATATACAACATATGTTATATATACCTCTAAATATAGGATATATATAACATATGTTGTATATATCTTAATTATAATTTTAAACGTCTAGAGGGGCTTTGTTTTCTTAAAAGCAGTCATATTAACCTTTAGGTCTAAATCTTTGTCTTTTTATTAGAAATGTAATTTTTTAAAATTTGGATTTGTCTTAAATCAACACCTTTTTTTAAAAGTGAGTTGGTAAACTATTTATTTCAAGTCATTACAGCGTTTAGTAATATTGCTATTTAATTATTGCTTTAAAATGCTGAACACAATTATTACGAAAGCAGTCTTAGTCATGTAGCTTACAGGGTGTGTCTTATTTCTAAACACCTAGATAAACGACAAAACCCTTAACCAAATCAAAGACATCACATAATAAATGATTATAACAGTACACATATACCACTTCAATATCACAGGACGCAATTGAGATGGAGATACTGAAGCTTGCAAAGATACACTTCAACTAGCAACAGACGAGAATGATAGGATTATTGCTAAACGGTTAATTAATAATAATTAAGTGCATCTCTATATAGGTTTTTTTTAAGATAATATTTTGGTTATTAATTTTAATTACAAAGCGATAATGACACACTTTGCAAATGAGTAGCTGTTTAAAAAAGTATTACAAAAGATGTTTTAGACGGCTTTTGGTCAGAAAACGATGGTAATCCTCTGTATTTAAGAGTGGAGCGTTGTTTTATAATTGGTATACAACGAGAGTTCGAAAATTAAAGTGTCACTAGTTTTTTAAACGCTATTAACCAGATAAATAAGATTTTTAGTGTCAATATCATAGTATGGATGTCTTCCATGTAAATCGGTAGGGATGTTTTTTATAGGTAAATACCTGCTAGTTAATAGAGCTTTCAATTCAGAGATATCACCTTTAGTAGCTGTTTTGTTTTTATTAGATGTTGTTATAGCCTTTAATCCATTAGCAATTAAACTACCCGCAGTAGCATTACCAACACCAGCCAACGACATATTTTCTTTAGAGGGAGTAGGTATATCTTTTGGAACAACGGTCCCATCATTTTTTGCCTCTATTATAGGAGTTGTTTTTCTCGCATGGTAAGCCTTGGACCTACAAGTGTTGCTGCAATACTTCTGTACACGACGCCTTTTTGGTTCAAATTCTTTAAAACAGTACTCACAAGTGTAAAATTCTTTATCTATCATTTAGCGTAAAATAAACGTTTGTTTGACGCTAAATTAAGAATTTATCTCATAACAACCAACTTATTGTCAAATGATATCACCTAATAACTAAACTGCAACACCAAAAACAGTTTGCAATAAAAATAAATCAATCTCTGCATCAGTCATTTTGTAAGTACCACTTGACGGAGGAGTAGATAGATTCTTAAACGACGATTTTTGAACGTTATCTTTAGCAATATCTTTTTGTAAATAACCCTTAGAAACTGTAGTTCTAAAATTTTTAAGAACATTCTTGTTATTGAGATTAGTTGCTTTGTTTTTTAACTGAAAATGACTTACGAGTTGCGTATAATGATCATTAAAAATGTGCGCTTGAAATTTAAATGAGCTAACTAAAACATCAGCAATATTTGGAAAAACAGTAGTGATATTTTCATACATCAACGACGTTACGTATTGGTGAGATTCTATTTGAATTACATAGTCTTTTAAAATTACGTCAAATGCAGCAGGGCTTAATGTAGATTTTGACTCTAACAAAGCGACTAAGTTTTTTTGTAAAATACTTTTTTTCGATATGACTTCCATGAGACCTATGTCTTCTACATCCGTATCAATTAATGTCCCTGTTTCGTTGTAATACATAATGCAATCATACCTTTCTTTGGGAATAATACCTTTAAAATCTGAGCTTTCTATCAAGGAATAGATTGAACTAGGAATATAAAATATATATCTTTTAGTGATGTTGCTAATTATGATTTGCGAAATATCAATCATTATCAAAATGGTTGGAGTAATCGTTTGGCAATATAGCGTCAACATTTCTTAAATACTTTTCTAAAGCATCCATCGTGGAATGTCCTGTAATATTCATCAGTTCACTTTTAGCGGCATGAGGGGAAGACCCCTTTACTAACGATTGATATAATATCGTAATAAAGGTATGTCTAAAACTATATAGTGTTTGTTCTTTGTCTAAGTGAAAGTGATCTTTTACGACCGTTTTAAAGCGCTTAGAGAAATAATTACTCTTATTTACATCGGCAGTATCCCAATCACCTCCAATTTTCACAGGTGTAAATAAGTGAAAATCAGGATCTAATTTTGATAATTCAGGAAGTTCGTCAAGTATCTTTTTCGGAATGAGTTTGGTCTTTAATGGACTATTCTTAGCTTTAAACTGAATCGTTTTATCAACCAGATTGATATCCTTTATTTTTAGCCTACAAACTTCCACTGGTCTTAATAGGTTGTAGCTAATAAATTTAATGTACAGTAGGAGTAGAGGATCTTCCTTTTTTAGATATGTAAATATTTTCTCGTGCTCTTCGGTAGAATACGATTTGTTTCGTTTAGGAATACTTCGTAATACTGGGATATTCTTAATAGGGTTCGTTGAAATGATTTCGTTATCCTCTAAGGTTTGTAAAAGACTGCTTAAATTCAACCTGTAATTATTTCTATTTCTAGAGCTTGATCTCAATAGTACTGAATTTAAAAATTTCAGTGCAGCTTTTTTATTGAATTGATCTATGTTTTTTAGTCTAGGATGGTTCTCTTTAGTCCATTTAACCACAGCATTAGTCGTATAGGTGTAATCCTTTAGAGAATTTGAGCTTATTTGTTTCTCTTTAATTCTTAAACTAAAATCAAAAGCATCACGCAATGACATAGCATGGTCTTCAGTCTCGTTATTTTCAAGGATTGATGTCTTTGTTGAAACGTCGTCTGTTTTAATTTTAGGATATGCTACTTGGGGATCGAATGTCTTTTTTACGGTTTCTTCTTTATGTTCTGCAGTATTCGCTTTAAGCAGCTTAGCGTTATAAAGCTTCGTATTGTCACTATTTGGATTGTAACCGTGTTGCAATAGTTTTAAAAGTCGTCTGCGATAACGAGATAAAAGTGCGAGACGATCTTCTTTGGTTTTAAAAGAGTTTGCACTGCCATAGATGTTTTTTTGACGTTTGAGTTTGCCTGTTTCTATGTCTCTATATGAGAAATACACATACCACCGCTTGGATAAGTCGCCATTGGCGTTATAGATCTTTGGAGGCGAAAATTCTTTTTTGTGTGCCAAATCGTGTTCTGAATCGTGTTCTAAATCGTGTTCAAAGGTAATAAAGTCATTTAGAGTAATCATAAAAAAACGGTTTAGTGTGAACTAAACCGTTGTTTGTACTTGATTAAGACTGTAGCGAGAACGGGGCACGATCCCGTGACCTCTGGGTTATGAATCCAACGCTCTAACCAACTGAGCTACCTCGCCATTCTGAGGGTGCAAATATAAAAACAATATCTATCTGAACAAACATAAAATGTGCAAATTATTTTTTTTATGTTTTAGTTTTAATCTCAACAATTAATGTATATATTGACCACATAATATTATAACTATGGAAGACAAAGTTAAAATTGAGATGGAGTTTGTTATACATGCTTCACCACAACTTTTATATCAATATATATCAACACCTTCAGGCTTATCTGAATGGTTTTCAGATAATGTGAATTCGAGAGGTGAGTTATTTACATTTATATGGGATGGAAGTGAGGAAACTGCTAAATTATTGAGTAAAAAAAGTGGTGAGCGCATCAAGTTTAGATGGCTAAGCGACGACGAAGATGGTTCATCAGACTATTTTGAAATTAGAATACAAGTAGATGAAATCACAAAAGATGTGTCTATTATAGTCACAGATTTTGCAGAGGACGATGAAATTGAGGAGTCAAAAATGCTTTGGGCTAACCAAATTTCAAGTTTGAAGCAAGTTTTAGGATCAGCTTAAGACTTGTAGATCATTTATATTTTATATTTGTCTCGACCCTTTAATAAGAAGGATAATCGAGACTTTTTTTTATGATAAATGTTAATGGTACCCTAATTGAAAACGCACCTTTTATTTCTTCGGAAAATAGAGGTTATAAATATGGTGATGCGCTTTTTGAAACCATAAAAGTAGTTTATGGTAAAATTTTATTTTGGGAGGATCATTACTTTAGATTAATGTCTTCAATGCGTATTATGCGTATGGAAATCCCGATGAACTTTACAATGGAATTTCTTGAAGAAGAACTCTTAAAAACGATTAGTGTTAATGGTTTAGCGAAATCTTCAGTGAGAGTGAGACTCAATGTAGATAGAGGAGAAGGTGGTAAGTATCTTCCGAAGGAAAAAACAATAAACTACTCCATAATTGTTGAGAAAGCAGATAGTGATTTTTATACCCTCCCAAAAACAGCCGAGTACACAGTTGATTTATACAAAGATTACTTTGTTGCTCCTGGGTTATTATCCACATTAAAAACGAATAATAAGGCCATTAATGTTCTGGGTAGTATCTATGCCGAGGAAAATGAATTAGACAATTGCCTAGTCTTAAACACCAATAAAAATGTTGTCGAAGCACTAAACGGAAATCTATTTCTGGTTGTTGGAGAACACATAAAAACACCGCCTATAGATGATGGTTGTCTCAAAGGGATTATGAGAAAGCAAATAATAGAGGTTATTGTAAATTCTGGAGATTATGTTGTTGAGGAGACGTCTATCTCGCCTTTTGAACTTCAAAAAGCAGATGAATTATTTATTACTAATGTAATTGTTGGAATTCAACCCATTTTAAGGTATCGCAAAAAGGAATTTAATACTAAAATTTCAGAAGATATCTTGAAACGTTTAAATACAAAGTTGCGGTTGTCTTAAACTCATAATGTCTTAAAATGAGCGTATTAAAATTTGAATTACAGGGTGTCTAAATGACATAGAAATTGCAGAATCGTAAACGCAGTACTAAAAAATAATCAAGTGGTGAGCCAAAATCTAAGTATCATCTTAGTTATATGTTATAATGATATTTGGGTATGTTAGAAGCACATTTTAAAGTTTGTTTTTAGTTGTAAGTTGTACTAATTGTAACTTGGGTTTTCTGGAGCATTAGACCAAAGTGAATAATCGCCTCCAAGTTCTAACATTTTTTGTTTCCAGAAGGATTCACAACTTTTTTCTATGAGCTCGTTTTTGTAAACGTTCTCAGAAACAATCCATGCATTTGATTCTAATTCATTGTCAAGTTGCTTAGGTTCCCAGCCAGAGTATCCTAGAAAAAACCGAATATCTGAGTCTGTTAATTTGTGCTCTTTAAGAAGTTGTAAAACGATTTCAAAGTTTCCTCCCCAAAAGACACCATTAGAAATCTCTATACTATCAGGTATAAGTTGTGGTACTTTGTGGATAAAGTATAAATTATCCTGTTCTACAGGACCGCCATTGTGAACTTTGAACTGAGCTTCTGTTTCTGGAATGAGATCGTGAAGCGTATATTCTAAAGGTTTATTTAAAATAAAGCCAATGGACCCTTCATCATTATAATCGGCTAATAAAATTACAGACCTATTAAATGATAGGTCACCAATGATTGATGGTTCGGCAATTAATAGATGTCCTTTTTTGGGCTTAGAAGTAATCATACATTACGCTTTGTGTAATAAAACTAAAAAATATTTTGTTAATAACCTATAAAAAACGTCAATTACTAACTTAGTAAACACAAAAAAGCTCACTTTACAGTGAGCTTTTCGTAATCTATTTTAGCGATGTACTAGTTTACAGCACCACTTAAATCAGAACCAGCTTTAAACTTTACTACGTTTTTAGCTTTGATTTGTATTGTTTTTCCTGTTTGAGGATTTCTTCCTTCTCTTGCAGATCTTTTAGAAACTGACCAAGAACCAAATCCTACTAAAGAAACTCTGTTACCTTTTTGTAAAGATCCTTCGATATCAACTAATAATGAATCTAATGCTTTTTTAGCAGCAGCCTTAGTAATTCCTGCATTCTCTGCCATTCCGTTGATTAAATCTGTTTTGTTCATAAAATTATATTTTAAATTGTTAAAAAAAATAGTTGGGTTAAACGTTATCGTTGAATCCGTACACAAAATTATACGTAAAATCCACCTACGCAAGTAATAGCCAGGGAAATACCGATATTTGTTGATAACTTTGAATATTTGTTAATAAAGGAATGCATTTCATCCGATATTTTCAAAATATCAATGTCTATAAGGGTTTTAGAGCATTTTTGCATTTTGGTTAAAATCATAACCGTTAAGTAAAGACTTCACATCCATTTTTCGCTTTCCTGGAAGTTGGATTTCTTTAATATTTATATAACCTCCTATAACCGCTACTTTTAGCTCATGTTTCGATATTTCTAGTACACCAGAATCTAACTCATGATCAAAAGTTTCCTTTTCAATAGCAAAGATTTTAATGCTGAGATGCTCCTCGCCATTATTTAAATAACACCAAGCAGCAGGAAAAGGATTCAAGCCTCTTATCTTATTATAAATAGTATCTAGATCTAAACTCCAATCAATTTTACAGTTATCCTTATCTAGTTTATAGGCCGTTTTTAATTCATCGGTTTTTGGTTGAATAGTCGTTGTTACGTCACCTTCTTGAATTAAATCAACGCTTTTAAGAACAAGCGTACTCCCAAGAGCCATTAACTTATCATGGAGCGTTCCTACAGTTTCATCATCTGCAATAGCGATACCCTCTTGTAGAATAACAGCACCTGTATCAATTTTTTCGTCTATAAAGAACGTGGTAACACCAGATACTTTTTCACCATTAACTATGGCCCAATGTATGGGAGCTGCACCTCTATAATTGGGAAGGAGCGAAGCATGTAAGTTAAAAGTCCCATACTTTGGCATGTGCCACACCACTTCTGGGAGCATTCTAAAAGCAACTACAATTTGGAGATTAGCTTCCAATGCCTCTAATTCTTTTATAAAATCTGGGTTTTTTAGATTGGTGGGTTGTAAAACTCTTAAACCATGCTCTGTTGCATAATTTTTAACGGCAGATTCGTTTAGTTGTCGTCCACGACCAGCTGGTTTATCTGGAGCAGTAATGACACCAACAACATCATAGTCACTATCGACTAGTGTTTTTAAAGTGGCAACCGCAAAATCTGGAGTTCCCATAAATATAATTCTTAAACTATCTCTTTTCATCTGTTTATATGTCTTATCGTTCTTAGATTACATGCGTCTTGCTATTAACCAATCTCTTGGTCGCTAATGCTGTTAACATGCACGTATCATTTTGTCTTTATTTTATAGCGGTTAGCAGCTGTCAACTCAATAGCGTCCAGTTCAAGTAAGTACTGTAAGGTTTTAAAAATATCGTTTTTTTCAAAGGGTAACTCTTCTACCAATTGTCTAGAACTCATTTGGTTTTTTTCTAATTCTAAAATCACTCGCGTTGTGACTGTACGACTGTCTTTTTTTTCTTCGGAAATTTTATGATGCATGCAAACTGAACAAATACCACAATCGACTTCTGTAAGTTCACCAAAGTATTTTAATAGTTGTTTGTTTTTACAAATACGGTCATTGTCTATAAACTTTAATACAGCATCAATTTGCGCACGTTTAAGTACTTGTTGGTGCTCAACAACATTAGCGATTCTATTAACTGTTTTATCATCTTCTCTAGGTTGCAGAAAAAGAACTTCAGAGTCTGTATTAGAAAACAGGAAATCAATAATGCCATCTTTATGAAGTTGGTGTAGAATGGCTATGATTTGTTTTTCAGGAACTGAAGATTTATCAGCGACTAAAGTTAAATTTATAGCCAGTTGGTGTTCAAAAATTCCACCATAAGTTCTCAAAATTGTTTTGACTACAGTATTATATTGTGCGTGCGTATTTAAATATGAAAACATACTGGCATTACTCACGATAAATTGAAGTTTGGTTTTATAATTAAACTGCTGTGATAATTTAATCACACTATTTCTATCTAATAATTGAAGCGCATTAAACGTTTTTGAGCTTTTAAAATTATAAGCGGTACAAAAATCACTAAAATTGAATTGATGCGCGCTCAACTCTCCCTCTCCATAAGAGATTTGAAAATAGTTACACAACTTTCTATACACCAATTTTATCTCGTCTATGGACGGTAAGCTTTTTATAAATTGATTTTTTAATATTTGCTCATCACTTTTATTCGTCAATAAAATAGCATATGCCTTTTCGTTATTTCGTCCAGCACGTCCTGCTTCTTGGTAATAACTCTCCAAACTTTCTGGTAAATTAACATGAATTACAGTTTTTACATCTGGTTTGTCAATTCCCATACCAAAAGCAGTAGTCGCTACCATAATCTCTTTTTGGTTATTCATCCATTGATAGAGACGGTCATTTTTGTCTTTTGTAGGAATGCCACCATGAAAAAAAGTAGAGCTAAATCCCTTTTTTTCTAAAATATTATGAATCTCAATACTCATCTTTCGACTGCGGACATAAATTATTGAAGATCCTTTATGCAATTTAAGCTGTTGTTCTAAGTCATATATTTTATCTTCACTGTGTTGTACTTGATAAGATATATTAGGTCTCGTAAAAGAGGCTTTGAAAATTTTAGGAGCAATAAAATCGAGTTCTTTTATAGTTTGCTCAACAACCTCAGGTTTTGCTGTAGCGGTAAGAGCAATAACATTGACATGTGGTTGTAATTGTCGTAAAATAGTAATGTTTTTATAAGCGGGTCTAAAATCATTTCCCCATTGACTGATGCAGTGTGCTTCGTCAACAGCGATAAGATTTACGTTCATTTGTTCAATACGTTGCTTCACAATGTCCTGTTGTAAACGTTCTGGCGAGAGGTATAAAAACTTATAATTTCCGTAGATACAATTATCAAGTAAAGCGTCCAGTTCTGTATATCTAATTCCGCTCGTAATAGCCATGGCTTTAATCCCTTTGTCTTTAAGACTATTAACTTGGTCTTTCATCAAGGCAACCAAAGGCGACACAACAATGCAAATCCCGTCTTTAATGAGCGCAGGAATTTGAAAACAAACCGATTTCCCGCCACCTGTTGGCAATAATGCAAACGTATCATTGTTCTCTAATACAGAAGTAATGATTTCTTCCTGTAGCGGTCTAAAAGAGGTGTGATTCCAGTACTGTTCTAATATGTTTATGGGATGAGCCATCTAAAGGTTTAAATGATCTAGTATGAAGTCTGTTCTATTGGCAATACTTTCAAAGGGCACATCAATCAATTCATAACCAAAGCGTTTGTAGGTCTCTAAAAGCGAATGATGAATTTCTACGGCTTGGTCAAAATTCTCATAGCGTTCGCTGTCACTCACAAAAATCTCCTGCCAAGGGGCTAGAACAAATACTTTATGGTACACATGAGTCTCACAACTATCTGTAAAATGCTTTGGGTAGTCACTTTTGACATAGTCCATGTATGCCAAAACGTCTGGTAAACCTCTATCTAAAAAAACGATAGTTTCAGCAATGGTATCCGCCTCTTTAAATTGTTGCGTTCTTGCTTTTAAAAGTAACTCACTAAAGAGGAGTGGCTTGGTTAAAAACAGTTGTTCAACGCCCTCTTTTCTGGCATCTAGAGTGACTTGTCTTGAGACTTCTTCAAAACAAATAAAATCTCTAGATAGTAATTCGTTTATAATTGATGATTTTCCGGTTCCAGGACCACCAGTAATAACAATTCGTTGTGTGTTCAATTTGGCAAGGTTTTGGTTGTAAATTTAAGGAATACCATCGTAAGTGTGAAATAACTTAAGCAAATCGTTTCTTTTTGGTTGGAAGTCTGGTACATTATGTTTTTATTTCAACTAAATAATGCAATTTGGTCATGTATTATGTCATACTTAAAACGATATCAATAACATAAAAACAAAATACAAAGTAAACTGTATCTTTGTTTTTTAAGAATAAAAAGTCATGAGTAAACCGAATAAAACAGAAGAATTTTATAATAAATTAAAAGGGCGATTACGTGAAACTGCCGCTTGGCCATCAGAATATCTTTATAAGTTTATCGTACCCACAGAGGCTGAAAAAATTAAAACAATAGAAGATTTGTTTGATAATTTAGGAGCGGTAATCACCACTAAAGAATCTGGAAAAGGGACGTATACGAGTATCTCTATTATTTTAGAAATGAAAGATCCAGATGCCGTAATTACTAAATATAAAGAAGTTGCATATCAAGTAGAAGGTGTTATTTCTTTATAAAAAAGAACTTGAGATAACTATTTTTTTGTATTTTGCGGTCATGCAGAAGTACTTCATGCATAACACACAAATACTACACAAGCATATATTTTGATAGACGATATAGAATACAACACAGAGCGTGAACAATTGATTATTCCTGAGTATGGAAGACATCTACAAAAAATGGTTAATTACGCTAAAGAATTACCAACAAAGGAAGAACGTAATAAAGTTGCAAAATCCATTATTAGTGTGATGGGTAATATGCAACCACATTTACGTGATGTGCCAGATTTTCAACATAAACTTTGGGATCAGCTTTTTATAATTGCAGATTTTGAGTTAGATGCAGATTCTCCGTATCCTACGACTACAAAGGAAGAGCTAAACGAAAGACCAGAACCCTTAAAATATCCTCAAAACTTTCCTAAATATCGTTTCTACGGAAACAATATAAAGACCATGATTGATGTAGCAAATACATGGGAAGATGGAGAATTGAAAGAGGCTTTAACATACACCATTGCGAACCACATGAAAAAGTGTTTCCTTAATTGGAATAAAGACACCGTAGAAGATTACGTAATTTTTAATCATTTATTCGAATTGTCTGATGGTAAGATTGATTTAAAAGGCAGTGAGGAAGATCTTACAGATGCTACAACTTTGATGCGTAATAAAAGTAAATACTCTAATACTAATACAACTACTAAGAAGGCGCATCATAAGAAGAGCACGAACGCTAATCGAAACAGAAAACGCTATTAATCATATTTCATGTCAACATTTATTATTGAAGGAGGTCACCAATTAAAAGGGAAAATACAACCTCAAGGCGCTAAAAACGAAGCTTTACAAATATTATGTGCAGTGCTGCTAACTGCCGAAGAAATTAGAATAGATAATATTCCAGATATTATTGACGTCAATAAATTAATCGCTTTACTTAAAAATTTAGGTGTTAAAATCGAGAAAGTTGGCAGTGGATCTTATACATTCAAGGCAGATGATGTTAACTTAAAATATCTAGAGTCTGCTGAGTTTAAAGAAGACGGAAAAGGTTTAAGAGGTTCTATCATGATCGTTGGTCCTTTATTGGCTCGCTTTGGTAGAGGATATATTCCAAAACCTGGAGGAGACAAAATTGGTCGTCGTCGTTTGGATACACATTTTCAAGGGTTTATTAATTTAGGTGCTACATTTAGATATAATAAGGAAGATTTATTTTATGGTGTAGAAGCCAATAAACTTAAAGGTACTTATATGCTTCTTGATGAAGCCTCTGTAACAGGTACCGCTAATATTGTCATGGCAGCAGTGTTAGCAGAAGGTATAACTACCATTTACAATGCAGCTTGTGAGCCTTACTTGCAACAACTTTGTAAAATGCTTAACCGCATGGGAGCAAAGATTAGTGGTGTAGGTTCTAATCTGTTAATCATAGAAGGTGTAGATACATTAGGTGGTACAAACCATAGAATGCTTCCAGATATGATTGAAATTGGAAGCTGGATTGGTTTAGCCGCAATGACAAAAAGTGAATTAACAATTACTAATGTGAGTTGGGATGACTTAGGTCAAATACCAAATGTATTTAGAAAAATTGGAATTACAGTTGAGCGTCAAGGCGATGATATTCATATTCCTGCACATAAAGATGGCTATGAAGTTTCAAATTATATTGACGGTTCTATATTAACAGTCTCAGATGCACCGTGGCCTGGTTTTACGCCAGACTTGATAAGTATTATACTTACGGTTTTGACACAAGCTAGAGGTAGTGCAATTGTACACCAAAAAATGTTTGAAAGCCGTTTATTCTTCGTTGATAAATTGATTGATATGGGAGCGAAAATTATCCTTTGTGATCCGCATAGAGCAACCGTAATTGGTCATGATTTTCAATCACAATTAAAAGCAACGACAATGACCTCTCCAGATATTAGAGCAGGTGTGTCTTTATTAATTGCAGCATTATCCGCAAAAGGTACATCTACAATTCATAATATAGAACAAATAGATAGAGGGTATGAAAATATTGACAAACGTTTACGTGCTATTGGTGCGAAAATCACACGTATAGAAGGGAATTAATTTTTCTTCGGAAGGATACTAACATACATAATAAAGCCTCGATTCGTCGAGGCTTTATTATGAAATAAATCGAAGTGGTTCGTTAATACGCTTCATACGTTCTAAATATCCATCATCGTGTTCCTAATAGAAAATTATTTTTTTGTCAGATGATCTAGAAATCAAATAATCGTTTGTTGCTTTGCTATCCACATATTTTAAATGAATATCATACGAGCTATCTTTTTTTATTTTTTAAGGGGATATATCAGGATTGGAACTCTTGTGATATTTTTTGCCTTTTCGTTTTGATGCTTTCTATTTTTTAAACCTATAATTCGAATATGGTTGTGCTACCATCTCACAAATAGTGTATCAGTTACCATCATTGCGGTAACCTTGAGTGACAGATCTCTTATCTGTATCTTGCGCACATGTCGTCATAGAAATAGCACTCGTTTTAATTTAACTCTAGCAGTATGCAGGATAAAACCTGACTCAAGAACTGTTTTTTCCTCTGTTATACGGTAAAAGGGTTTTGCCATTTGTTATCTTACGCATTCTAAAAACTAAAAATCAAACGCTGAGATTTGAAAAGGTATTCATTTTGTGTTAGCTAACAGCTTCCTTATAAGTTTTTAAGCAGCGTTCGCGCGCCATTTTATGATCTACCATAGGTTTTGCATAGGTCAGTTCTTGAAACTCTGGAACCCATTTTTGTATATATGTTAAGTTTTTATCAAACTTAAGTATTTGTGATGTAGGATTAAATATTCTAAAGTAAGGTGATGCATCCACACCAGAACCTGCAACCCATTGCCAGTTACCTACATTACTAGACATGTCATAATCATGTAATTTTTCAGCAAAATAAGCTTCTCCCCAACGCCAGTCAATGAGTAAGTGCTTACATAAAAAGCTACCAACTAACATGCGTACACGATTGTGCATAAACCCGGTTTCGTTAAGTTGTCGCATACCTGCGTCTACTAATGGGTAACCAGTTTGGCCTTCACACCAAAGCTTAAATTCTTCTTCATTATTGCGCCATTCTATTCTATCATATTTTGATTTGAAGGCATCTTTTGAAGTATGTGGAAAATGCCATAAGATTTGCATAAAGAATTCTCTCCAAATAAGCTCTTGCCAAAATATTTCATTCTCTTCGGCAATTGCTTTTTGTATCATTTTACGAACACTAACAGTCCCGAATCTTAAATGTGGTCCTACCTTAGAAGTAGAATCTTTTGCTGGAAAGTTTCTGGTATCTTCATAGTTTTGGATAAGAGTCGGGGTGACCGTATAATCTACAATGTGCTGATTTGATTTTTTAAAGCCAATGTCTGATAAACTTAAATTGGGTAACGTATCATCATCAATTAGATTTCCAAAATGGGATTCGGTATCGTATATCTCTAGTTTTTGTAGCCTGAATTGTGCTTTCCAAACGTTCATGTAAGGGGTGTACACTTTGTAGGGTAATCCATCTTTTTTGACAACGTCGTCCTTTTCAAAGATGACCTGATCTTTAAAAGTTTTGAATGCTATATGTTCATCTTTTAAGAATTGTTCAACTTCGATATCACGTTCTGTTGCATAAGGCTCATAATCATGATTGGTATAGACTTCTTGTATTTTATAATTAGTAACTAATTGCTTATAAATATCAATAGGTTTCCCATGAAAAATAGCTATACTGCTATCATGCTTTTTTTCTAGAGTAGATCGCATTTGCTGAAGCGTATCGTAGATAAAGGTTAGTCTTGCATCATCTTTTGGTAATTTATCTAAAATATCAGAATCAAAAATAAAAATAGGTAAGACTGGATAGTCGCTTTTCAGAGCTTTGAAAAACCCGTGATTGTCATCTAAACGTAAATCACGTCTAAACCAAAAAATAGATAGTGGTTGTTTCATTATATAAAATTTTTATTTCGGAAATTTTAATACGCTTTTCATCGTATTAAAAAGGCCTAATGAGACCTTCTACAAAAATAGAAATCATAAGTTATAAATAGTATTTTTATGTATTAGAAATACGATAATTAAGTGTAATATGTTCCGAATAGCTTCTCTAGTTGCTCTCTACGATAATTGAAAACTTCTTCCAATTTGGGTTTCACAATTAAAGGCTGAACGAGTTGGCCTAGTATTCCGAAGGGAACCTTATAATCAATAATATCTTCCATCTCAACGCCTCCATCAATTTCAGTTATAAAATGTTTGTGATGCCAAAAAGCATAAGGTCCATACAGTTGTACGTCAACAAAGTATTTATGGTCTTCAAATTGCGTTATTTCGCTAACCCATTTGGTCTTAATTCCTGCTAAAGGTGTTACACTATACTGCAATACTTGACCTGCATACATTGGTCTGTCTGCTCCAGTAATGATTTTCATATTCATTTTTGAAGGTGTCAACTTAGATAGATTAGCAGGATTACACAAAAAGGACCAAGCTTCATCTAAAGTTATCGGTAATTTTTGTTTTTTGTGTAGTGTATAAATTTTCATGTGTATATATGTAGTATGTTTCAACGGTTATATGCTCTGCGTTACCAGTTATTTACTTATTTGGTAACACTTTTAGCAAGTACGGTGTATATTAATTATATAATGCGATATAAAGGTTAAGAGACGTGGCAATACACAACCAAATAAAATAAGGCAGTATGAGTATTGATTTACCCTTTAAGTCTTTAAGGTAAGTAATGAAAAACCCTGCAACCATTACTGTTAATAATAGAATATTAACTAATGCGAAATCTATTAGTTTCTGATTGAAAAACAATAAGTTCCAACTTATATTTAAAATAAACTGTATCATGAAGAGTATAAAGACCGTATTAGTTGGTCGTTTGAGATACAAGAAAGTCATGTACACCGAAAAGCAAATCATTATGAGTGTCCAAGCCGCACCAAAAATCCAACCGTCTGGTGTCCAAGGTGCTTTTTCTAGTTCTAAATACCATGTAGACTGTGCACCTTTTCCCATAAAAAGAGCGCCTAATCCAAGCGCTCCAAAATTTAATACAATAAAGGCTATGAGTACTCTAAAAAATCTCAAGGTTATTTTTTTTGAAGTTGTGCAATTTGTTGTTGAATCTTTTCAGCTTCAGCATATTTTTTATCACTTTCACCTCTATTTGTAGTGGATAGCGTATGCCATTCTTTCATTAGTTTTTCGTATTTTTTTTGAAGCTTATCAACTTCACTTGTCTTTTTGAATAAATTGAACATAGGTATCTATTTAATATGTTTAGTAATTTTTGAACTTGTTGGTGATGTCATTGAAAAGTAAAAATCAATAAGGTCTCCTTTTGGACCAACTAAGTATTTTTGAAAATTCCATTTTACATTAGAATCTTTAGCACCATTCTTTTGTTTTTGAGTGAGCCATTGATATAAAGGGTGCTGTTTGGAGCCTTTCACTTCTACTTTTTCTGTTATGGGAAAACTAACACCATAATTGATTTCGCAAAACGATTCAATATCCTTTGAGTTTCCTGGCTCTTGTTTTCCAAATTGATTGCAAGGCACTCCTATGACCACTAGTTTATCTTGATGTGTCTCATAGAGGGTTTGTAGCTCCTTGTATTGAGGCGTAAACCCGCATTTTGAAGCAACATTCACAAATAAAACATATTTTCCTTTATAATCTGAAAGCGTTAAAGGCTGTCTTGTGAGCCCATTAATTTCGATATCATAAATAGATGAAGGGTCAGGTGATTCAGAATTACTTGATTTTGAAAAGAGTGTAGCCATAAAAATTTTAAATGGATTCATTTTATATTGCGTGTTCAGTATTCACTAATTTGTGAACATTAAAAGTGATTCTTAATGTGATGTAATGCCATAATATAATGAAATAAAAAGTTTCTATAAATAGAATCTTCTTATTGTAAAATTCTAATTTATATCTTAAAACTAACAATTCCATAGTCCATTTCAAAGACTTGTCCTGAAATTGATCCTGCTTTTTCAGACAATAGAAATTCAGCCATACCAGCAACGTCTTGAGGTTCCAATATTTTTTTCATTGGGTGACGTTCTGTGATATTTTCAATCATCTTGTCATTTCTAAGTAATTTAGAAGCCAATTCTGTATTAGTGACTGTAGGCGCAATTGCATTTATTCTAAGTGTAGTTGCTAACTCAGCACCTAAGGATTTTACTAAGCCTTCAACACCAGATTTTGCAGCAGCAATACTTGCGTGAAAAGGCATTCCTAGTTTTGCAGCAACTGTACTAAATAATACAATAGATGGATCATTACCATTTTTTAAAATAGCAAGGTATTGTTGAATGGCTTTCACAGCGCCTATGACATTAATTTCGTAATCTGCTCTAAAATCTTCTAAGCTCAATCGCTTAATAGGCTTTAAATTAATGCTGCCAGGGCAATATACCAAACCGTCTGCATGTTCAATTTCAGGCAGTTCATCACTTAAAATATCGCAATCATGATGCGTTAAATTGGCATGCGTATAATCTGGCTTAGATCTACTTAAATTTACGACTTTATTGTTTTCTAGTAAGCTTTGTACGATAGCATTCCCTATCCCTTTACTACCACCTACAACTATATATGTTTTCATTTAATAATATATTTTAAATAATTAAGCGCAACAGATACACATTATTTGTTATCTACTGCGCTTAATTTTAATTAAGGATAAATATGATTTATGCAGTTAAAGGTGCTCCTTTTAAGCGCTTTTCAACCTTGCGTTTTATGGCAGTTATGCGTTTCATTATATCCATGATTTTCTCATCTTTCTTTTCCTTATAAATTTGGTTTAAATCTAACACTAGGTCTTTAGCTTCGCGAGAAATCTTAACGCGATCACTGGTGGAGAGCGACTTCATTTTGCGCTTCTCAAATTCTAAGGCTTTGTTTATTAAATCCATATCTTAATTATTTATATAATTGTGTAATTCTGCAATTTTTGCAGGTGTATTAAATTGACCACCATAATAGGTTGTGACCGTTGCCGATGTATCATCTTTAATCCCTCTTGAAGATACACATAAATGTTTAGCATCTATAATAACTGCTACATCTTCTGTTTCTAAAATAGCCTTTAAATCTTCTGCTATTTGATTAGTCAATCGCTCTTGTACTTGAGGACGCTTAGCGTAGTACTGCACTATTCTATTCAGTTTTGATAATCCAATTACTTTTCCTGATGATATATAGGATACATGTGCTTTTCCAATAATTGGCACAAAATGATGTTCGCAATTGGAGTAGAATGTAATGTTTTTTTCTACAACCATCTGGTTGTATTGATATTTATTGTCAAATAGGGCGACTTTAGGCTTATTAGCAGGATTTAATCCTGAAAATATTTCATCGATATACATTTTAGCGACACGCTTAGGAGTCCCTTTTAAAGAGTCATCTGTAAGATCCAATCCCATCACATCCATTATTTCTTCAAACAATATAGCGATACGTTGTTTTTTCTCTTCGTCACTAATTTTAAAAGCGTCTGCTTTCATAGGAGTTTCTAGTCCTGTAAACAGATGATCGTCACCAATATCAGTGATATTAAAATCATTTAAAGAATGACCATTTTGTTTAATCTTTAATGTGTCTGTATTCATTTTTTTGTCTTTTTAACTTGCTGTCCAAAGGAACTCATCTCCAATGTCAAAGCACGTTATCGTTTAGATATTGAGTTATGCGTAATTTGTTTTTGTCTAGAACATTTAAAACGTCCCTCTTGAAATACTCTTAGTTTTTCGTGCTTTGTCTTTCTACCTTGTACACGTTTACGCCACATCCTAAAACTTTTAGGTTTCATTTCTCGACGCATTAATTGAATTACATCTTGCTCTTTCAAACCAAATTGAAACTGAATAGCTTCAAACGTAGTTCTATCTTCCCATGCCATTTCTATAATTCTATCTGTCGCTATTGTGTCTAATTCCATACAGTTAATATTGAAAACTATAACGTTCATCAAATTTGACCTTAGCATCAAATAACTTATCCATATATACCTTATTTTCTTTAAACATGGTATTGTTTTTAAAATGAACAAATTTGCCCTGAGCATGAATACTAATTCCGTTGGTTTTATAAATCACCAATTGATAAAAAGGAATCACCCAAGTGTAATTTTTTAGACCTTTATTGATATAAATTAAAATACCACTCGGTCTCATTTCGATGTTAGCATAATTAATATCTGCAATCGTATTTAAATGCTGTTGTAAGTTAGGGCTCACATTTTCAATAATCATTCGCTTTGAGCCGACTCCTCTCATTTTAATAGATTCCATAAACGTGTAGGGGCGGCCTATTAAATCTGTTATAATGTTTTTGTGTTCTTTATTATTATGTGTTGTGTCTAGTATCAATCGTCTCTTTTATTTATTACTCAAATTTACAAAATGTTTAATGTTTTGAAACTATGTTTAAACAAAACATTAACATAGTATGATAGATTTTATCAATAATGATTATAAGTTTCTGTAATTAAGCTAGTTAACTATCTTGTGTTAGCCTTTAAGAGTGTGCTTTTTTAGTATTCGTTGACTTTCTTCTCTTGCTTTTTTGTTTTTCCTAAGGTTCCAGAGAGTGTCACTAGCTTTTTTTCTTGTTACTTCCATATCAACGATAGGATATGGGTAATCTTTACCAAGGTGAAAATTAATGAATTGTTGTTCCATTTCGGTCATTAAATACGGTTCATGAATAAAAGGTAGGTCTAAATCTTTCAGCTCGGGAACCCATTTTTTTATAAAAGTAGCGTCAGGATCGTGCTCCAAACTGTTTTTAATCGGATTATAAATTCTAAGCATATTGGTGCCCGTTTCTCCAGCTTGCATCTGCAATTGTGGAAAATGAATTCCTGGCTCAAAATCTAAAAACATTTTTGATAAATGCTTTGAGGCTGCTTGCCAAGGTTGCCAGAGATTATGTGTTAGAAAGGACACAACTAAAGCGCGCATTCTAAAATTTAAATAGCCAGTTTCATTTAAACAACGCATACAAGCATCAACAAGTGGAAATCCTGTCTGTCCGGTTTCCCAAGCGATTTGATAGTGCCCAGAAACATCTTTCTTTAATTTATGGAACCCTTTATTCACACTTTCAGTTTCCATAGTATGTTCCATTTCAAACTTTTGGATAAAGTGTGCTTGCCATCTTAAACGAGACATAAAGGCCTCTAAAGGTTTTTTACTGGACGACGTCTTTTTCAATACGTAAGCTTTCCTATAGACTTCTCTTATTGATAAGTTTCCCCAAGCAATATATGGTGAGATTCTACTGCATCCTTTCCGTGCTAATTCAGGCTTAGAAATATGATACATATAATTCACATACCGTTTGGTAAGGAATGAATCCAAATACTTTATACCGATACTACGGCCACCTTTTTGAAAAATAGCATCTTTAGGTGTGTCGAGAGACGCTACGGGAAGTAAGACTTCTAATTCTTCAATTTCTTGATTGTTGAGTAATTGATTTTCCGAAGGAGAAAACACCAATGGATCAATTTCAAAATAGGCATTACAATGTTGTGCCCAAAGCGCGCGATTTTTTAAACCACGTTGTACACCATTATGAATGTTTTCATGCCATATGATTAAATTATTTTTACAATAACGCTTAAATGATTTGTCTCTGTTATAAGTTACAAGTATTCCTGTTTCTTGGTGGGAATAGATATCACGAATCATATACTTTGACATCAATTGGTTAATAATTGAAATAATATCTGCCTCAACAGCAAGAATTTTAGAATTTAAAGGTTTAAGTTGCTTATTTAAGTCTTTAATTGATTCTCTAATGAAGTTCCAATGACGCTCACTGTAATGATTATCTTCTAGTAATATTGTCTCAAAGGCATAGAGTAGAAGCGTTCGTTCTCCCGTAGCTAATGCATTCACTATAGCCTCATTATCCTCTAAACGAAGATCGCGTTTTAACCAAACGATATGTAATTGAGGCTTATTTTTACTCATTCTATTATTCTAAAATATATTATAAATCTTTTTTTAAATCTTTCGGTTTATTAATTTCTCCACCAAGAACTAAAGCAGCTGATATAATCATTAAATTTTTAATAATATACTGTCCTTCCAAAGTAGGAACAAAAATATTATTTGATTGAAAAGTAACCTCAGGAAGAAATACAAGAGGCATGAACGTACCTACCATTTGTAATAGTAAAAGTATAATCGCTAATCGTGTTGTTTTTCTAAAGAAAAAGAAAACGCCAATGACCACTTCCCATAATCCAATTACTATTAACCAGTTTTCTGCAGAACCGAAGGGCAGCCACACTACTGTTGCTTTTAGTAAACCCTCAGCAGATGAAAGACCTAGTGGTTTTAATATCCCGAACCAAATAAATATAATACCAAATGATAAACGAATGGCAGGTCTGCTAACGCTTCTCATAATTCTAATCGTTCTCCTATCAAGTTTGTAAAGAGTCTCTTTCATGTGTAAGTTTAATTTCTAATTCTATTAATAATTAATAATTAATAATTGAAATTTAATTTCAACTATTATACATTAACCAAACACTATGTCCTAAAGATGTATTAGTAATCATCTTGATGTTCTATAATATGTTGTGCTTTCTTTTTAATGTCTTGAAGTACCTGTTTATCCATTTTATCTAATAAACTATACATCATTCCCATTCTGAAATTTTTACCCAATTGTGGGCGTTTATCATCCAGAAAATTCCAGTATAAACTATTAAATGGACACGCGTCATCTTCAGTCTTTTTGCTTTTATTATAATGACAATCACTACAATAATTACTCATTTTATTGATATAGGATCCCGACGATACATAAGGTTTTGTAGCTATTTTGCCACCATCTGCAAATTGGCTCATACCTCTAGTATTAGTAAGTTGAACCCATTCAATGGCATCTACATAAATGCCCAAATACCAGGCATCAACCTCGTCTGGATGCGTTTGAGTAAGTAAAGCATAATTACCAGTAATCATTAAGCGCTGGATGTGATGAGCATAGCCATTATCTAATGAATTATTAATGGTTTTACTTAGGCAATTCATCTTCGTATCACCCGTCCAGAAAAAATCAGGAAGTGTATTATGATTGTCTAGTGTGTTTTTCGTTTTGTATTCTGGCATAAACGCCCAATACATGCCTCTCATATATTCTCTCCACCCAATTATTTGCCTAACAAAGCCTTCAACCTGAGATATATTAATGTCATCATCATGGATACGATAGTAATTCATTACCGTAGTCACCACATCCTTAGGAGAAATGAGCTTTATATTCATAGCAAACGACAATCGCGAATGAAATAAATACGCCTCATCGGTATGCATTGCATCTTGATAATCTCCAAAATGAACTAGCAATTCTTTACAAAAATATTTAAGTTGCTCTAAAGTTTGAACTCTATTAATAGGGTAGGAGAATGTTGACGTATCAAACCTACCAATTGTAGTGATTCCTGCAGTTTCTATATCTTTTTTCACTTCGGAAATATCATTTTTAAACAACAAGTAATTCGGAATAGGAACATCACCTTTCCATTTATTCCTATTACTCTTATCGTAATTCCATTTTCCCCCTTCTGGTTGACCGGCTACCATTAAGATATCGTGTTTTTTACGCATATCTCTGTAGAAATTCTCCATCAGATATTGCTTTTTACCCTTAAAGAAGGTTGCTAGATCATCTCGTTTGGTGTAAAAATGTTCTGAAGCAACCACAAGGGTCTCTTTATCTAAATTGTCACAAAAATCAGAAAGTTGTTTGTCTAGGCGATATTCATCGGGAGACATATATTCAAAACGCTCTACGTTATGCGATTTTATAAGCGTAGTTACATTAGCCACTAGGCTTTGAGTATTTTCTTTGTCGTTTATTTTAAAATAATCAACCGTGTGGCCTTGTGTTTTTAACTCTTCTGCGAATTGACGCATTGATGCAAAAAAACCAATGACTTTTTGAATGTGGTGTTTGACATAATCTGTTTCTTGACGCATTTCAAAAAGACAATAGATAACGTCGTCGTTAGGTTTATTAAACCACGAATGCTTGATATTGAGTTGGTCGCCAAGTATAAGTCTGAGTATTTTCATTTTTTTTAAATAGCTATAGGCGTTTTTATATGAGCTTCTAGCTTTGCTTTTTAATTAATTCTATTGCTACTCGTTGGATGTTTTCGTTTTTTCGACTTCAACTTCCATTTCATTTTTAGAACAGGGTCTCCTGAAGCCATAGTTGTTGAAACTTTCCATTGCTGTCATAACGTTCTGCCTGTAAATCCACATTAAATTTTCTGTCTCTTGGGTCATTTCCTACACCTGCGACATACATCCAATTTCCATAATTGCTATGTACATCATAATCGATAAGCATAGTCTCAAAATAGGCAGCACCAATACGCCAATCTAAGAATAACTCTTTGGCAAAAAATGAAGCTACATTTTGACGGCCTCTGTTACTCATCCATCCTGTTTTTTTGAGCTCAATCATATTAGCATTTACAAAAGCAGATCTTGTTTCTCCATCGATCCATTTTTGAACTTGACGGTCAGTAGATTTCCACTCATAGTCTTTATTCAAAATACCGCCAATCTTAAAAATATCATTTTGATGTTTTAGGGACACATATTTAAAATAATCTCTCCAAATTAGTTCAAAAATGAGCCAGTAGGTGGATTCGTTTTTGAAATAATCATCCTCAAATTCTCTAATTTTCCAATAAATTGTTCTTGCTGAAAGACTACCATTTGCCAGCCAAGGAGAAAATTTTGAGCTAAAGTCTGTGCCTATTAAACCATTTCTTGTTTTTTTATAGACTCCTAATTTCTTAGTTTCAAAAAAGTAGTCATTTAATCTGTCTGCAGCACTCGTTTCTCCGCCTTGAAACGGGAAGGCGGACTTGGGATGTGCTTCAAACGAATCAAAACCTAAATCATCAAGATTTGGAATATGAGTGTCATTTTCTAAACTGTCAATTTTTTCTATAGAATCGTTGTCTTCAGAAATTCGAATGCTACTGTATTTTTCAACTTTCTTTCTGAAAACAGTAAATACTTTGGGTATGTCAGAATATGACATATTGATGTCTTCTGGATGATATAAAAATTGATCGTAATAGTCATGAAATTTAATGTGGTCTGCAACAGTCAATTTTACGCCTTCTAAAACGGTCAGTTCTTCACTAGTCCACTCTGTTTGTAAATAAATAGAGCTGATGTCGTGTTGCTCGATAAGTGCATGGATCGTGGCTTCAGGTGTCTTTGAAAACACAAACAACTCAATATGTAGTATTTTGAGATTGGCTTTTAAATTTTTAACTGTTTCAATTAAAAATTGAGCTCTATATTTTTCTGTTTTTTTGAATCCAAATCTTGACATTTCATAATGTCTCGGATCAAAGCAATAACATGCTATTACAGATTTATGGTTTTTAATAGCGCCAGCTAAGACAGCGTTATCATGGACTCTTAAGTCATTTCTAAACCATACTAATCCTTTGTTGTTTTGTTTCTCCTGCATTTTTCACTACAATATTTTACGTTTTCCCAATTCTTTTCCCATTTTTTGCGCCAACTAAATGGCAAGCCACAAGTTTGACAGATTTTTGTTGGTAAGTGTGGCTTTTTATGTTTAGACATCTACGAGCTTGTTTATCATACCATTAAAAATAAACCCATGAAACGGAAAAACACTATACCAATAGAGTCGTCCCCAAAGTCCGCGAGGTCTAAACGTGGCGGTTTGTTTGAGTATGCCATCCTCTATTTTAAACTCTAACCAAGCTTCACCAGGAAGGCGCATTTCGGCATATAATAATAATTTTTGTTGTGTTTTATCAGCAAAGATGACACGCCAAAAATCAAGTGCATCTCCAACATCTAAATCTGTAGGGCTTGTTCTTCCGCGACGTAATCCTATACCTCCAAAAAGCTTGTCAATATATCCCCTTATTTTCCAAAGTATGGTTCCATAATACCAACCATTAGTTCCTCCTATACTCCAAATTTTGTCAATTGTTTTAGGAGCATCTGTGACTTGTCGTTCTTTATAATCCTTAAAACAACCGTATTTTGGAACATTAATATATTTGTGAAGTTGATTTCTTAAACGTCCGCTACTAACCATTGAGTCTTTCCAACTTGAGATAATACTATTCTGTTCAATTTTTTCAAAAGCAAGCGCAACCGCAGTCTTGTAGTCCATGGGATCTACATCTAGTAAACGATTAATATGGCTTGGTTTTCCTACGATTTGAACACCCATACTTTCCACCAGTGACGATGCTAATTTGTAAGATGTTGACGTTACGAAATACAACCAATACGATGATAATTTTGGAGTCATTACAGGAACCGTTAAAATGTATCTTTTTAATCCACGTACCTCTGCAAATTGCAATAGCATGTCTTTATAGGTGAGAACTTCAGGGCCAAAAACGTCGTAGGATTGATTGTATACCTCCTTACGACCAACACTGTTATGTAAAAATGAAAGCACATTTCTAACACCTAAAGGTTGTGTTTTTGTATCTAGCCATTTCGGCGCAATCATGAATGGTAACTTCTCTACTAAATCTCTTATGATTTCAAATGAAGAGCTTCCAGATCCAACAATAATACCTGCTTTGAAAACTGTTAAAGCATAATGATCAGAGGCTAATCTGCTTTCCACATTTTTACGAGATTGTAAATGTTTGGATAGATTGTCATCATTAGTAATGCCACTGAGATATATGACTTGTTTGACATTAGTTTTCTCTAGCTGCTGTTTAAAATTAATAGCACAACGTTCTTCTAGAGCTTCGAAATCTGTTGAAGAATTAGACATCGAATGAATAAGGTAAAATGCAATATCAATATCTTTTGGAATGCTGTGTAGTGTTTCTGGTTTTAAAAAATCGGCTTCAATAACATCTATAGTGTCATCTTCAATATAACTTTTGTCAGCTCTTAATTTATCACGAACAGCACAGACAACATGATGCTCACTATTGGATAATAGCGGAATTAACCGCTTGCCAATATAACCCGTTGCACCTGTTACGAGAATCTTCATTTATCGATTGTGTTTTTGATAGTTTCCGAGAGGGAAGCATCATGTTAGTTTTTTAAGTTCTTAAAAATGGAAATTGTCAAAATCTATTTAGGTCTTTGATAGTTAAACCGCGTATTTGACGGCGAAACAGCATAAGCGTCAAGCCCATTAATAGCTGCGACTTTTCCTTTTGATAGATTTATAAATCCGTCAGCTTCAAGTAGCTCGTCATTAACATGCAACCCTACAATTTTACCGATAACTAGAAGTGTTCCGTTTGCTTTGATATGGTATTCCTCAACAAACTCCATAGCCAATTGAACTGGAGCACTTTTTACAAAAGGTGCATGAAATTCTTTTTTATATTCTGAAATGAGTTGAGTTTTGTCAAATTCAGAAATATCAGAATCATATTTAGCAGATGTATGATGTGCGTCTTCTAAAATAGCGTTATGTATATGATTGATCGTATAAAAACCTGTGTTCTTGATGTTATTATATGTATGACGTGTTACCGTCGTTGGTCTACAAAAGAAACCTAACATTGGCGGATTTGAACCTATATGCGTAACAGAACTAAATACAGCAACATTTTCAATACCTTCATTAGATTTTGTTCCTAATAAATTAGCAGATTTATAACCAGAGCAACTATTAATTAAGTTAATTCGGTATATATAATCAAGGTTGTCAATGTCTTTATTAGTAATATACGCCATTATAAGGTTTTATAGTTATTTATTTTAATGTCCTTTGCTTTTAAATCAAACATTAAGTTATATAACCCAAAGAAGGTACGGTTAATATAGATGAAATGCGTAGATCCTCTATTTGCATTCATTTTTCTAAGTTCTGTACTTTTTGAATAGCGCTCACCTAATTCTGTTATTTTTCCGAAGAAAGTACCATCAGAAAAGTCGAATACATCAGCCTGCAACGGTTGTGTAAACAAACTCAACATTTCATAGAACATGTCGGTAAAAAATGCAATTTCTTTAGGCGTATCGTCTTCTCTTAATATTTCAAGCTGGTACAGTGTTTCAACAAAATATTTACGATCATTTATTTTATTGACATCAGCCAATTCAAAATAAGGTATATAAAATTCGTCAGGAATTATTTTCATACAACCAAAGTCTAATGCAATTAACCCAGCGTCTTTAGATACTAAGAAATTACCAGGATGTGGGTCTGCATGAACCTTTTTTAAAGTATGCATCTGGAACATGTAGAAATCCCAAAGGGCTTGACCTAATTTATCTGAGTGTTCTTGATTTGTGTTATATGCAGTAAATTCTGATAGATGCTCACCAGCCATATAATCCATAGTGATGATGCGCTCAGAGGATAACTCTTCATAATAACTAGGAAACGATAAATTAGGAATATGAGCACACTTGAGAGCGATTTCTTTACTTTGCTCAACTTCTAAAATATAATTTGTTTCCTCAATTAATTTACCTTCAACTTCCTTGAAGTACTTATCAGAATCTTTTCCTTTGATATTAAACATGCTCACAGCGATAGGCTTTATCATTGCAAGATCTGATGCGATACTCTCCGCAACTCCTGGATATTGGATTTTCACAGCAAGTTTCTTCCCATTTTTTTCTGCAATATGGACTTGTCCAATACTTGCAGCATTTACAGAAGTTGCGTTGAAGGTATCATATATTTCATTTGGCAATTTGCCAAAGTATTTTTTAAACGTCTTTAAAACCAGTGGAGGCGATAAAGGCGGAACAGAGAATTGAGCCAATGAAAATTTTTCTACATAAGCCTGTGGCAAAATACTTTTTTCCATACTCAGCATTTGTGCAACTTTAAGCGCACTTCCTTTGAGCTGTTTTAAACCATCATAAATGTCTTCTGCATTATTTTGGTTTAAACGATCCTTAGCTTCAATTTCAGTTTTTGTTAATTTATCTCCATAATATTTGAGATAATTAACACCAACTTTTGCTCCTGTTGAAACCAGTTTCGATGCGCGTTGAATTTTGGATGTAGGTATTTTGTCTATAGTTTTCATTAAGGACTGCTTAGTTCATTTGTATTTTTTCTTTGAAAATAAATTTCCCAAAGTCTATTAAAGTTCTTATCGGAGCAACGTTTAAAACATCAAAACTCGTATTAACCGATTTCTCGATAAAAATATCTGTCTTTTCAAATCCTGGAGAGGTGTCATCTATCCAAAACTTTAAGGTCAATAATAGTTGAAACCAAGCTGTCTCTTTGAGTCCCCGTTGTTGAATTCTATCAATTTGTTCTTGTTTAATTTCTATAAGATCAATCTCTAAACTGGCTATGTAATCAGTGAAAACACGTTTTAAATCTTTTAGTAAACTCAAACTTTTTAGGTCACTTTTATGATGCTCTAAGGCATACTTTACATAACTGCGGTTTGCGGTTAGATTTTCAAAGAATGTGAAGTAAAAACTTAGTAACTTGTTACGAGCATCAAAAGATTTATAGTCATCGCTTTTTTCAAGTACCGTAATTGTATTGTGATAAAAGGCGGTGAATACATGCTTTTCAACAGCTTCAAATGATCCAAAATGATCATAAAATTTTTGTTCTTCAAAGTTATTTACTTTTGCAAAAGCGTACACCGTTTTGGGCTGATGATTGTGCTCTAAGACATAGTCCATGTAGAATGAAATAATGTCATTTTTTGTTATGTTTTTTTTTTTTGCCATGACTAGTTGATTATGCAGTAAAGATACAAAATGTTTAACTATTAACTATAAAAGTTAAACAAAAATTAACAAGACATTACAGTTTAGGTAACATTTAAATAGCACGCGTTTTAACAGCAATTTTCCTCTTTAACAAAGGAACAACTCATAACTGCTAGAAATGCTCCTATAAAAGGAGCCGTTAAATAGAGCCATAAATGCTGTAAGTTTCCGGACACAAGAGCTGGAGCAAGAGATCTAATAGGGTTCATAGATGCTTTCGTCATAGGGCCAGCAAACATGGCTTCCAATAAAATCACAGCTCCAATAGCAATGCCAGCCATGGTTCCAATTTCTTTGCTTCCTGTTGAGACGTTTATGATCACAACCATTAAGAAAAATGTAAGCAGGATTTCTAATACAAAGGCTCTATAGGGTTCAAAACCTTGAGCGGGTAAGCTGCTACCTAATGTTTCACTCTGCGGAAATAGGAACAGTAGAATAAGGCAAGCTAAAAAAGCACCAATAGCTTGTGCAATAAAATATTTTGGGACTTCCTTCCATGGAAATTTATTTGCATAAGCAAATCCAAACGTCACAGCAGGATTAAAATGTGCTCCAGAAATATCGCCAAAAGCATAAATCATACTCATTACAATTAATCCCCAAGTCATAGCAATTCCCACATGAGTAATACTTCCTCCAGTAATTTCATTAATGGTCATTGCTCCACAACCACAAAATACCATTGCGAAAGTTCCAATCGTTTCTGCGTAATATTTTTTCATTTTATGTCGTCTTTAGAAGGCTTCTTTTAATTTAAGGTTTTCTTAACAAGCAACCCGTTTGCTAGTTTGTAAATTTACGTGAATTTAAAAAATAACCATTAAATCTAATACAATGAAAAAATTATTATTAATGTTTGCAGTGTTTGCTATGTCTTTCGCTACATATGCGCAAATTGAAACACCAGCGCCAAGTCCTTCTGCTAAGTTTGAACAAAAGGTTGGATTAACAGATATTACTATTGAGTATTCTCGCCCTAGTGTTAAAGGGAGAACAATATTTGGAGATTTAGAGCCTTTTGGAGGCATGTGGAGAACAGGCGCCAATAAAAACTCAATAATCACTTTTAGTGATGATGTTACTATTGCAGGTCAGTCAGTTAAGGCTGGATCTTATGCCATATTCACGAAATTAAATTCTGCTACGCAATGGGATGTTATGTTTTATAGTGATACAGAAAATTGGGGAACACCAGCAGAGTGGGATGATAGTAAGGTCGCTGCAACTGCTAAGGTTGATGTTATGAAAATGCCTATGAGTATTGAAACATTAACAATTGATATCAATAATATTACATCTACGGGTGGAACCATCGATATTATTTGGGAAACCTCTTATGCGGGTATTCCTTTTACTGTGCCAACAGATCAAACGGTTTCAACTGCAATTGATAAAATAATGTCAGGACCAAGTGCAGGGGACTATTACGCTTCTGCTGTGTATTACTTAGAATCTGGGAAAGACATTAAAAAAGCAAAAATGTGGATGGATAAAGCGATGTTCATGACTGAAAAGCCAGGATTTTGGCAAGTAAGACAGCAATCGTTAATTTATGCTGCTGCTGGAGATAAAAAAGGTGCCATCGATTTAGCTAAGAAGTCTATGGCTGCAGCTAAAGAAGCTGGAAATCAAAATTATGTAAAGCAAAACATGGACTCTCTTAAAGAATGGGGAGCAATGTAAGTTTTAATAAAATAATAAAAAAAAGACCTATTGAAATCTCAAAAGGTCTTTTTTTTATTTGTAGTTAAGACCTATTTGTAATCTAACAGTATCGAGTAGCCTAAGGAGTGTCCTACTGAAGTTAAACGTCATTATATCACTTTCTGTTTTGTGGTCTTTTAGAAGCTGGTTAAAATGAACAGTTTCGTAATAATATCCATTAGTGGTATAATCAAAGTTAGTAGTGCTTTCTTTCCCTTCGGAAATAAGCGTCACATTAGAAGGTTCTTGAAATCTTGAATTAATTTTAATGGTACCATATTCACAATAAAAAATAGCTTCTGTAGGCGTGTTTTGTAACAATGTGCTTTTTAAGCGTGCTTCTACACCATTATCATAACTAAACAACATTAAGCATGATGAATCTACGTCATTATCAAAAAATGTTGCTTTAGATTCAATATGAATGGGTGCTCCTAGAGTATATAATGCGGCAAAAATAGGGTAGATACCAATGTCCAATAAACTTCCGCCTCCAAGTGATTTATTAAATACTCTAGAAGTCATGTCTATCTCAGGTTTAAAACCGAAATCGGCCTCAATAGTAAGAACCTTTCCGAAAGTTTCATCTTTAATATGTTGTAATACAAATTGATAATGTGGTAAAAAATAAGTCCACATTGCTTCCATCAATAAAGTATGGTTTGCTTTCGCAGTTGCAATCATGTCATCAACTTCGCTCAAATTCATAGCAAAAGGTTTCTCACACAACACTGCTTTTTTATGAGTTAGACATAAAATGGAATGTTCATGGTGAAATACATGAGGTGTAGCGATATAAACAGCATCAATGTTTGGGTCTTTTACTAGAGATTCATAATCACCAAAAGCTATTTTAGCACTATATGTTAGAGCAAAAGCATTCGCTTTATCTTGATTTCTAGAAGCTACGGCATAGAGTTGTGCGTCTTCGATGTGTAATAAATCTTGCGCAAATTTATGGGCAATTTTACCAAGACCAATAATGCCCCAATTTATGGTTTTATGCTGCTGTGTAGTCATTTTTTGATGTTAATGATTGTATGAGACACGCAATAGCAATCACGATAGCACACCCAACAAAATTCAACCATAAAAAGGGTAAATTGATATATTCATATTCATTTAATAAAAATAGTCCGATAACTAATACCTGAGTAATTAAACCTGCCACAAATACTGCATTTCCTTTCACGAACTTGAAAAAGAAGCCTAAAAGGAAAATACCTAGCACATTTCCGTAGAAAATAGAACCGATGATATTTACAAGTTGGATTAAATTTTCCGCAAGATTGGCTACGCAAGCGACACCGATAGCTATAATTCCCCAAGCTAAAGTGAAAAATCGAGATGCTGTAACCATTTGTTTATCAGACTTTTTAGATGTGTTTCTTTTGTATAAATCCATAGCTGTGGTACTTGCCAAAGCATTTAATTCACTTGCGGTACTTGACATAGCAGCACTTAGAATTACAGCGAGTAATAAACCAATTAATCCTCGAGGCAGGTTGTGTAAAATGAAATTTAAAAATACATAATCCTTATCATTACTTTCTACTTTAATATTTTGAGAATCTCCAGCTTTATCTATTAAAATTCTAGCTTCTGCTCTTAAGGCATCACTTTGCGCATTATATTGTGCTATAACATCTGGATTGACTTTTTCGCTTGTATTTGAAAATTCAGTAATAGAAGCTTTTTTCATTGCGAAAACGTCATTTTGTTTTTCCTGAATAGCTTTGTACTCTGCTGCATATATAGAGTTTAAAACAATATCAGTAGCATTAGGATTGAAATTTAAAGGTGCTTGATTAAACTGATAAAACACAAAGACCATAACACCAACCAATAAAATAAAGAACTGCATTGGTACTTTTAGGAGTCCGTTAAACATCATTCCAATCTGCATCTCTTTCAATGATTTCCCAGATAAATAGCGTTGTACTTGACTTTGGTCGGTTCCAAAGTAAGAGAGCATTAAAAATGTACCACCAATAAGTCCGCTCCAAACCGTATAACGATTATCGAGACTAAATGAAAAGTCAAGAACTTCCATTTTACCACTTGCTCCAGCGATATCTAATGCTTTTGAGAATGTGATGCCTTCTGGAAGCTTATCAATAATTAAACAGAATGCGATAATCATTCCTGTAAAAATCACAATCATCTGATGTTTTTGGGTGACATTTACTGCTTTTGTTCCTCCAGAAACCGTGTAAATAATTACTAGAAATCCAATGATAACATTAAGTAACAATAAATTCCAACCTAACAAAGCAGACAGAATGATTGCAGGAGCAAAAATGGTAATACCCGCAGCTAATCCACGTTGAATTAAAAATAAAATAGCAGTGAGCGTTCTGGTTTTTAAATCGAATCTATTCTCTAGAAACTCATAGGCTGTATATACTTTAAGACGGTGATATAAAGGAATAAATACCATGCAAATTATGACCATGGCTATGGGTAAGCCAAAGTAGAATTGCACAAATCCCATCCCATCGTTAAAAGCCTGTCCAGGTGTTGATAAAAAGGTAATGGCACTGGCTTGAGTAGCCATGACAGATAATCCTATCGTGTACCATTTTGAGGTGTTTCCACCTTTTAAATAATCTTGAACATTTTTACTGCCTCGTGACTGGTATGTTCCGTAGACAACTATAAGTAACAATGTGCTAATGAGTACAATCCAATCTAATGTTTGCATTTTAAAAGGCTTTTGTGATGATGTAAAATGCGATGATATATACAATATTAGCAGCAAGTACTATGGTATACATTTTATTCCATTTGTATTTTTCCATGGTTGGTGGTTTTTGTGACTTTGACAAGATTAGTTACCAAATATTTTATAATCTATGGATGCTTAGTTTTTGATTTGTTCTGCGTCGTTCAAATCATTTTTACCTAAAGATAGTATATTAGCAAACAAGCGGTATGCTCCAGAAACACCAGCAGGAAACTCTCTAAAAAAGCTGAGACCTGTATAGATGTAATGTCCTTTTCCATATTTCGCAACTAGTAAGCTTCCTGTTTTAGGCGTTTCGCCTTCATCATTCATAGATAGAATGGGTATGAACTCACTAGACCATTCGTCAGGAAAATATAAACCACGTTCCTGCGTCCAGCCCTCAAAATCTTTTGCTGTTATTTTATTTGGAACATTTAAAACTTCGTGATTCGTTGCTAATAATTTAACATCTGCAAATTCATCAGTTACACGATCTCTTGAAAGTTTTAAGTTATAAGGCGCAATTTGATCCACTTTAATGCCACGACTTGTGTTGTATTGTACGATCATATTTCCGCCTTGTGCAACATAGTCAAACAGTAGTTCTTGTTTAAATTTTAATTCTTCTACAGTATTGTAGGCTCTAATTCCAACTACGATGGCATCAAAACGTTTTAAATTTTCTGCAGAAATATCTTCGGGTTTTAAAATAGCTACATTATAACCAATCTGTCTTAAGCTCTCTGGAACAATATCACCAGCACCTTCGATATAGCCAATATTTTGACCTCTTTTTTTGATGTCTAGACGTACGATTTTTGTCTCACTCGGCAATAAAACCGTTTGAAACGGTATGTGATCATAATCTATCTCAATAAGCTCTTTGGTGTATATCATATCTCCAATATGTACCATAGGTGTTAATAAACCCTCGCTTTGCTCTTTTGGAGGAATAACAGTAAAAATTAAACGCTGCTCTTGACCTCTATTAACGATAATTACTTTTTGCTTTTCAGGTAATACATTCCAGTTTTTTGGATGTGCAATTTGAACATAACCTTCAATATTATCTCTACCTGCTTTAATGATAACTTCAATATCTCGCTGTTTATCAGTATCAAGAATGATGACTTTTTCTGAAATTTTAGCAGATACTTCAGGGATGATTTCAAAAGGTTTGTACACTTCACCTTTTACGGGATCATTAGTTTTGTAAACAATGGCTTTCGTAAAAGAGATGTCAACGTTTTCAATATTTAAATTAAATGTAATATTGAGCCTTCTAGGTGTTTCAGGCTTGCCTATTAGGCTTTTGTCTTCAACGTCATACATTCCCAAAGTTCCTTTTTTTATTAACCAATAGGGAGTAGAAACTTGTTGGTCTGTTTTGATAGCTACCGTTTCTTTGAAATCAAAATCGGTATTATTATCTAATGTGATGTTTTTATCTATTTTAATCCCGTTAGGATTTATGATACTTGACAAAATAATTTTTGAAGCACTACGATTAATAATCTCTAAGTTTAAATCGATATTAGATCCTGCAGTGGCATGGTTCGAATTGACTGTAGCTTCTAGATATAAACCAGCACAAGCAGCGATAATATCTTTTATTTCCTTTGTTTTTATGTTTTTCCAGTGCTCATTTTTTAAATTATGAATCCCTTTATAAGCTCTAACTAGTTCTGATATAGACGCTGACGGGTTTTTGAAATCATAGTTTTTTTGAACAGCGTTAAGAATCTCTCCAATAGATTTTCCGCCTTCTAAACGATTCCATGAGGTGTCTATACCTTCAAATATATTGGTCTTGTCTGTTGGTAAATCTCCTTTTATGAGTTCAATATATTCTATTTGTGCGCCGCGACTTCCTGTACTACCAAATCCTTGAGATTTATGTTGACTGCGACTCAAAGCTGCAATTTCAGGATTACTTAATCCGCTACTCGGGAAGTATACGCCAGTATCGACCTCTAATAAGTTTGATTTATCTGCGTCGTCAAATTTTTCTTGACTTCCATAGAACCACCAAGATGTATTAAAAAATAAACGTTGTGGTTGCCAAATTTCGGTTCGTGATAATTGTTTTGGATACGCATTTTTGTCACTTACTAGATCAAAAGCTTCTACGCTTAACATCGCAGAACTTGTATGATGACCATGTGTGCTTCCTGGACTTCTATGATCAAAACGATTAATTATCACATCAGGTTGAAACTGTCTAATAGCTAAAACAACATCACTTAAAACTTCTTCTTTATTCCAAATAGCTAACGTCTCATCAGGATGTTTAGAATATCCAAAATCGTTTGCTCTTGTAAATAATTGTTCGCCACCATCTATACGACGAGCAGCAAGAAGTTCTTGCGTTCTAATTACACCTAATAGCTCTCTAATTTCTGGTCCAACTAGATTTTGTCCGCCATCACCTCGAGTTAACGATAGATAAGCAGTTCTTGCTTTTACTTCGTTAGACATATAGGAAATTAACCGAGTGTTTTCATCATCGGGATGTGCAGCAACATATAGCACAGAGCCTAAGAAATTCAACTTTTTTAGAGACTCATGAATCTCAGATGATGTAGGTTTTTTTGGTTGTTGGGCTGTTATTAGCGTTATTGAAAATAGGGATAAAAGCAGGAGATGTAATCGTGTCTTCATTGTTTGATATTTAGCTAGAATCAAATATAATAAAGTATGATAGGTGAGTCTGTGTTTTTAGATTTCTTTAACGTTAGAAAATAAAGGAAAATGACGTCTGTCTATTAAGAGTAGATAGGTTAAGCTACATGCGATCAGTCATGCTGTCTTACAATTTAAATATCGCAAACTTAGCAGTATCAATTATTTTATGAGCGTCTTGTGTAACACATTGATGAGTCGCCCGATGTTGAATTTTTACTGTTATACCCAATGTCATGTAAATAATTTTTTAATGAATCATATAGTTACTCTTCTTTCTAAACGGCTAACGCGTTACCTGAGTGGTCTGTAAGCTGAAAACGCCTTCCTCCAGGAAACAAAAATATATCTACAGAGATCGCACCACCAAGGGCAATGATTTTTGTTTGATATCTTTTAAATTTTCATTATGAATAATAACTAAGGCGTCATTTGTAATTGGTTTTTCTGTTTTTTCGAATCCACCAGTCAATCCACTATTGGAAAAGGAGGTGTAAGTTGGACCATAATCTGTAAACATCCAGCCAAATACTTTCGTATAGAATATTTTGATGCTTTCAAGGTTGTTGGCATACAATTCTATGTAATTGATGTGGCTGTTTGTTGGTGTCACACTGTTAGTGTTTATTGGTTCCTTTGCGATAAAAATAAATAGTTAAACTTAAAAAGGCTCCTGTAATTAAAAGCGCCATAATTGTTAGGTACGTGCGCTTTGAAACAATATCTGGAGCACTGGATGTTAGTACTCTATAGGTCTGCTTTATTCCTCCAAAGCAAAATATTCCGAAGAAAAAAGAAAGTAATTTATAAAACGTTTTACTCATAGTTTCTTAAATAGAATCACTCCCGTCATCATGAAGCCCTTCAATTGCGTCTTTCTCTAACAAAGTCACCGCTTTTTGGAGAATCAAATTATTAGGATATGTAACAAGATCTCCACTGTCTAATCTTAAGTGCAGTTGGAATGCTCTAATATCTTCTATAATGGCTTCAATTGGGAAATCTTTATCATGGATTTTGATTTTATCTCCTACTTTATATGGAAAAGAAAAGAACATAATAATTCCCGAAGTAACATTACTTAAAATAGACCAAATAGCGAAAAGTGCAATCCCTATAACCGCAAAAACAGAAGAGAATACAACTGCCATGTCTTTGAATTCTGCACCAAAAACAAAAGATTGAATTATTAAAGTTATAATAAACAGTGTTACAGTTATATATCTGCGTATTAGTTTAATACGAGCGTCGTTAACTCCGCTTTTTCTTCCCATTTTCTTAACGAGCTCGTGACTTATAAAACGAATCAATAGTATGATAAGTAGCACAAAACCAGTAATAATCAATTGAGATTTGTAAGTTTCAAAAAACATAAAGATGAGTTTAGTTGGTCATTCAAAGATATAGTACAACTTAAATAGTTTGCTATTTAAGTTGAAGAGTTTTGCGTAAATTTTCATCTGCATTTGAGTTTTTACTCCAATAAGCAGATTTGATGGTTTTAAGTTTTGTCGCTTTTGTTGTAAGCATTTTAGAACGTGCACCATAACCGTCTTTGTAGGTCTCTTCCCAGCTCGTTATGTCATAAGGGAATTCTGGATTATAATTAATGGTTAATTTACGATCAAGCCCATTGTAATAGATGATATATTGTCCGTCTTTATTAATCGCTTTTGCAAAATAGGGTTTCGTTTCTATATGCTTTAATCGAATATATTCCATGGACGGAATAATTTTTAACTCACCAGTAGGTAGGCTTTTAGGGTCTATTCGTAATTTTGTCCACAATTCATTTTCTAAAATGGCTTTATCTAAAGTGACCTCTTCATCTCCTTCACTTTCAAAATAACTGTATGATGTCATTTCAAATTTCCCACGATTATTAAGTTGCGAATAGACATGTCCGCACCATTCTTGCACAGAGCAACTTACTTTTAGTGCATGCTGGTTATTGCTCACAGGGTAAAACGTAGATTGCATTATAGAATACGGATACACACCAGTGTTGAAATTTTTCGTGAAATTTAATTTTAAAAGAGACGTATTGGCTTTGTCATAGCGATCTGCTTTGACTTGTTTTTGTGGGAGAAAATCTTCTGTAACAAACACTAAAACAGCGTTGCCATCTCGCATTTCTCCATAACGTGCTTGTTTTAATTGATAGGATGATATTTCTGCTTCTCCAGCATACCAGTAGTCTTTAAATTCTTGAGATGGTTCAAAGGCAGGTGACTTCGTAAGCGTTTGTGGTGCTTCGGAAATTGGCTCGCTTTGTAAGGCTTGGTCTTTTGGTATCGTATTGTCCCTACAAGACATAAATATTCCGAAGAAAACAAGTAATACTAAATAGCGTTTATTCATGGCTATAAATTTTGGTAAAATTACAAATCAAACCTTATAAAACCATGCTGTTTAACGTTTTGTAAAGGAGGTGTGTTGGCAGGCCTACGACGTTCGTGTAAGAGCCTTCAATACCAGTGATTCCTATTTGGCCAATCCATTCTTGAATTCCGTAGGCGCCAGCTTTATCATAAGGTCTGAAGGTTTTGACGTAATAATCAATTTCGTTTGTAGTGAGCGCATTAAAAGTCACTTTTGTAACAGCATTTACTGTTTTTTGAGATATTTTGGTGGTAAACGTAATAGAGGTAATCACTTCGTGAGAGGAGTTACTCATAGAGAATAACATTTGAAATGCATCATCGTAATCTTTAGGTTTTCCTAAGGCTTTATTGTTATGCCAAACAATAGTGTCACTAGTCACTAGAATGTCCTTGTCTTTCAATTCGTTTTTAAAAGGTTCTGACTTTAATTGAGCTAAATAATCACTAACTTCAGAATGATGTAATTTGTTTGGATACACTTCATCAATGGGCTTTAACCTAATCTCAAAATCTAATCCTAAATCTTTAAAAAATTGCTGACGGCGAGGTGATCCTGACGCGAGAATTAGAGTGTAATTTTTGAGTTTGTCTTGAATCATTTTTAAGTCGTTTTAATTATAAGAGGGTAAAGTAACAATGATAAAATCCCAAAAAGCATTACCAATTTATAAACCAAGCTAATTTGCTTGTAGTGAAAGTTGTCGGCAGCTCCAAAAATTTTTATGGTAGCATAGATTAAAGGCGCAATAACAAAAAGCAGGAAATAGCCAATTGCAATTGGTTGTGTATATAAATAAGTCACCATGAAATAAATAACAGCACCAATAGGTATCATACTTATGACAAACGCAATTTTGTTTGTACGCTCACGACCTAAAACGATGGGTAAGGTCGTCATGCCTGCTTTATAATCGCCATCAACATCTTGTATATCCTTGACCATTTCCCGAACTAAATTAATTAAGAAGGCGAAAATGGCATAATCAAAAATAATATCAAAAAAAGTGAGTTGAGTAGCTCTGTTTTGAGGGTTTATTGCTGGTAATAAATCAAAAATGCCAACAATAATTATACTCATTGCTACTAAAAAAGAGATGAGAATATTTCCAAATAATACCGTCCCTTTCAAATAAGACGCATATACATAAAGCGCTAAAGAAATAATAACAAAAATGGCAAAGAATGAACCCTGACCAATGCTTTGTGCTAAGAAAAAGCCTAGAATAATACCTGTAATATTTAGAGTAAAAAATAGATTATAGGCCAGGTTTTCTGAAACTTGTTTGCCAATAATGACTTTGTTGGGTTTGTTAATAGTATCTGTTTCAACATCGTAAATATCATTAATGATATTACCTGCAGCAGCGATACAAAGCGTCGTAATGACTAAAAGCGAAAAACCTAATGTATTTAAAGTTGTGGGTACGTCAAAAGATTCAAAAAGCGCATATTTGATAAGTACTTGTGCAATGATAATCAGTACCAGATTTTTCCAACGAATGAGATTTAAAATGTGCAATGTGCTTTTAGGTGTTAACTTGTATTATACTAATTTTGATGAGTGCTGAATTCTAAATGATCTTGAGTCTTCAGTCTTTTCTTTTTTAATCGAATCAGGTTTGCTAGAAGTTAAAGTTGAAACTTATACTAATCATACTTGGCATCAAAATTCCCGTCCCATTTGCCTTGCACTTTCATGATTTGCTCAATGATGTCTCGTACAGCACCTTGTCCACCTCCTTTGTGAGAAATATAATGGCTTACAGCTTTGACTTCTATGGCAGCATCTTGCGGACAAACAGCCAATCCAACTAATTTCATGACAGGAATATCTGGAATATCATCTCCCATATACAATACGTTTTTTGCCTCTATATTGTTGTTCGTCACATACTCATGAAATTGATTGACCTTTTGGTGAGCACCCAAATAAATATCTGTAATGCCCAGGCTTTCCAAACGTTTTTGCACACCAAGATTACTTCCTCCAGAAATAATACAGATGTTAAATCCAGCATCTATAGCTGTTTTAAGGGCATAACCATCTTTAATATTCATACGCCTTAGCATATCACCGTTGGTCATTACTGTAACAGTTCCATCTGTAAGTACACCATCCACATCAAAAATAAAAGTGGTAATGTGTTCTAGGTATTCTTTATAACTTTTATCGTCCATTTAATTATCTGTTTTTTTTAGTTGTTGCGCTTGTCGAAGCATGAGTTTTTTTTATCGAAGCAGTCATTAACTTGTAAATGTCTTTATGATGCTCATTATCGAGCATTTTTAAGTGTCTTTTAATTGTTTTTTTGTCGTTGCGTTTGGCAGGACCAGTTTGAGCTCTAAAAGGGGATAGGTTTTGAATTTTATTTGCAGTTTCTAAAATGAGAGGTTTGAGTAAATCAAATTCGGCACCTTGAGACTCTGTGATTTCATGCGCTACTCTAAATAATTGATTTGTAAAATTATTCACAAATACTGCTGCTAAATGTAAGGCAGCGCGTTGATCGCTATTGACCCGTTTTGTATGGTTTGAAATTGATTGCCCTAAGTCTTTCAACTGCTGATAATCTTTACGCATTAGGGTTTCTAGACATAATGGAACTTCTATAAAATTAATCTCTGCGCCTTTAGAAAACGTCTGTAACGGGTAAAAAATACCGCGTCTATTCTTTTTATCTATATCATAAGGACTTACACTCCCTGAAGTATGCACGACCAAGCGGTCTTCAAAGGGTAATTGTTCAGATAATTGAGCTATAGCATCATCACTAACTGCAATGATATAAATATCTGCTTCAACGAGTTGCGACAGATCATTTGTTAATAGCACTTCGCTGTTAAAAGGGCGCATGCTTTTTATGTCTCGATTGTACCATTGCTTGATGGTGACGTTTTCCGCAGAAAAAAAAGCCTTATATAAATGATGAGCAACATTACCTGCTCCTAAAATAACTATTGTAATCATACCGCTAAAATACAATAGAAATAAGAAATGATAATTATCATGCTTTAATTTATCTTGAGTAATTACATTTGTGGCTATGAACCAAGATATTAGTAATCGAGAGGATGTGTTTTTATTAGTGGATACGTTTTATAAAAAGGTACGTAAAGACAACATACTAGGACCTTTTTTTAATGAAATGATTAAAGATTGGGATGCGCATTTAGAGCACTTGACAACCTTTTGGGAAACGAGTTTATTTATAGCCAAAAAGCTGGATAAGAAGTACTATGGAAATCCGCTAGAAGCTCACGTAAAGGTAGATAAGTATTTTGATCATAGTATCTCAGAGCTTCACTTTGGCATTTGGCTCAACCTTTGGTATGAAACACTCGAAGAACTTTTTAAAGGAGATGTCACAGAAACTGCAAAACGTCGCGCCCGAAAAATGGGAACCTTTATGTACTTAAAGATTTTTGAGGCAAGACAAGCCAAATTATAATAGCGCTTTGATTTTATAAATAATACCTAAAACCTAGGGAAGTAAATTGACGACTGTATAGCTATTTAATATTTTTTTATTCTTACCCACTTATTGTAATGGTAATTCTTACTGTGCTTGCAGTTTGGGTATCTAAAAAATAACCAAAGCAGTCTATCGTGAACGTCAAACACGACTTATAGTATTGGAGAAAACCATGCGAGTAAAGCATATGAGTAACTATTTTTTAAGTAATAGAGCGTATCAACAAACTTGATTAATAAATTCACTGGATCATTATTCTAAATAATACTATACTTTTCGATAATTACTAAAATTAAGAGCAAACGATAGGCGGCGCCCTATATAAATAGTCACGATTACCTTTGCATAAAATAGAAGGTATGAGTAATTCTGAATGTAAGGTTTTGATTTCTAATGTTCGTTTTGTTTTAAGATAAATTGAAGATCAGAAAAGTAGATATGAGTTGATGAAATTACGACATCTAAATTCATATAAAGTAACTCACCACTAATATATATATTTAACACATTTTTGACACAATTTGTCCAATACTAAACGAACTAAATTAGTTATCTTTGAAAAACTAAAATGAACTTTTCTTGCTATGCAAAAGAAACTTGCTAATATTCTCTTTTCTACACGTCTAACTGGTATTTTATTTATTGTCTATTTTGTATCTATGATTATTGGTACGTTTATGGACGCTGGCCAAGATACATCTCCAACACCCTACTCAAGGTATTATATTTATAATTCCTGGTGGTTTGAGGCTATCCAGATGATGTTTGTTATAAATTTCATCGGTAATATCTTTAGATACAGGCTCTATAAAAAAGCGAAATGGGCTACATTAACACTGCATTTGTCTTTTATATTTATTTTTATAGGAGCAGGAATTACACGATATATAGGTTTTGAAGGTTGGATGCCAATTGGTGAAGGCGAAACAGAAAACACGTACCTTACAAGAGATGTTTTCTTAACCACGTTTATTGATGGCGATTTAGTTGTCAACGGACAACAACAAAGACGGGTAGAGCAGGAGCGTGTTGATTTTTCAGAACGATTGGATAATGATCTTACTTTAAATACAGAATACAACGGAACACCAGTAACCATCCAAGTTAAAAAGTTTGTAAAAGATGCAGAATTAGATATTATTCCAGGTGATGTTGGTGACGCTTACCTTAAATTGGTAGAAGCTGGGGATCAGGGCCCACATAGTCATTACATCAAGGATGGCGATAAAGATGGTGAGCTGATTCATAATATCGTATTTACACTAAATAGTCCAACAGCAGGTGCTATTAATATAACTACAAAAGACAATCTCATGTTTATAGAGTCCCCTTTTGAGGGAGATTATATGACAATGGCAACGCAAGTCACCGGGAAATTAGTGAAGGATTCGATTCAACCACTAAAATTAAGGTCACGTTATCAGGTTGCAAATATGGCGATCGTGTTTCCTAAGCCAGTGATGCAAGGAGAGTTTGGAGTTGTGAAAAAATCAGAGATGTTGCAAAGTCGAGAAGATGGTGTTATTGTCGACGTGACTGCTAACGGAGAAACTAAAACGGTCAATTTATTAGGTGGGCAATACGTCAACGGACGCTTTGAACAAGTCAAAGTAGGCGGTTTAGACATTGCCGTAAAATATGGTTCTATCGTTAAAGAATTGCCATTTAGTATTAAACTCAATGATTTTGTTGCGGATCGTTATCCGGGAACGGAAGATAATTTCTCTGCGTTCTCGAGTGAAGTCACAGTCATAAAACCTAACGAAACACCTTACGATTATAAGATTTTTATGAATAACGTTTTAGATGAGGAAGGCTATCGGTTTTTTCAATCTAGTTTTTTTCCAGATGAAAAAGGAACCAAGCTTTCTGTAAATCATGATCAATGGGGAACATGGGTCACTTATTTTGGGTATATGTTATTATACTTTGGTTTAATGTCTATTCTATTTAGTAAAGGAACTCGTTTTGCAGATTTAAAGCGCATGCTTGAAAAAGTGAAAGCGAGCAAAGCAAAGTTGTTAACGATTCTTTTACTTGCTTCGAGTATGGTCGGTTTTTCTCAAGAACATGGTCCAAATGATGGACACAATCATGAGACACCAGTGCAACAAGAACAATCGCAAGAACACTCAGCAAATGATGGGCACGATCATAAAACTAAAACAGTTCAAGAACATTTTGAAGGTGACGGTCATGACCATAGCGCAAAAGAAAGACCTAAGATTAAAATTGATCGCCCTTCAAAAGCAGAAATTGATTCTGTAATACGCTCTAATGTGACACCAAAATCACACTCAGATAAGTTTGGTGAGTTAGTGATACAAGATTATAGCGGACGCATGATGCCAATGAATACATTCGCTTCAGAAATACTTAGAAAATTAAGTAAACGTGATCACTATGAAGAGTTTGATGCTAATCAGGTGTTACTGTCCATGCAGGAGAGTCCCTTGTTTTGGTACAACGTACCCATCATTTATTTAGCAAAGAGTAAAGGCGATTCTATTCGTAAAATAATAGGTGTAGATAAAGATCAAAAGTATGTGTCTATCACAGATTTCTTAACCGATGAAGGGCGAAATAAAATAGGACCTTATCTTAAAGAGGCTTATGCTGCTGAAATCCCTAATGGTTATCAAAGTCAGTTAAAGGAAGCTTATGATCGTATGAGTCTATTGTTTAATACGCTTGATGGTCGATCAATTAAAATTTTTCCGGTCCCAAATGACGAGGTCAATACATGGATTTCACAAACCGAATACAAGGAAGACTATCGCGAACAAATTAAAGATACACTCTACGGAAAGTTTATTGAAAACAGTTTTGGTTTCTATATAGGAGAATTATATAATGCGAAACAATCGGGTGACTATAAACTTGCAGACAAACTGTTGACAGGATTTAAAAATAGTCAAGCTGAAGTTGGGAGCGAAGTCATGTTATCTGATGAAAAAGTAAAAACCGAAATCTTATATAATAAATACGACATCTTTAAAAAGTTGTATTCCTATTATATGCTAACTGGACTGGTGCTTTTTGTTTTGCTTATCATACAGATTTTTAAGTCAAAAAGTAAAGTCTTAGATGTGATTGTTAAAGGTCTAGGGGTTGTCATTTTTGTGTTATTTCTAGTTCATACAGGAGGTTTAATTGTGCGTTGGTATATCTCTGGGCATGCGCCTTGGAGTGACGCTTATGAGTCTATGATTTATGTCGCTTGGGCAACCATGTTTTTTGGTATTGCCTTTGGGAGAAAAAGTATGCTTACTCTTGCAGCAACTGCATTTGTGACTGCTATGATATTATTAGTGGCACACATGAATTGGATGGATCCCGCTATTGGTAACTTATCTCCTGTACTAGATAGTTATTGGTTAATGATTCATGTCGCAGTTATTGTAGCCAGTTATGGACCGTTTGCTTTAGGGATGATTCTAGGGTTGACCGTATTGCTATTAATGATTTTTACTACGGAAAAGAACAAAGATAAAATGTTGCTTAATATAAAAGAACTTACATTAATTAACGAAATGTCACTAACCGTTGGATTGGTCATGTTAACAATAGGGAACTTCCTTGGTGGAATGTGGGCCAACGAAAGTTGGGGACGTTATTGGGGTTGGGATCCAAAAGAAACTTGGGCATTGATTAGTATTATTATTTATGCCTTTGTTATTCATATGAGATTAATGCCAGGACTTAGAGGTCGCTTTGGGTTTAATCTTGGATCTATATTGGCATTTGCTAGTATTTTATTCACCTATTTTGGAGTAAATTTCTATTTAGCAGGTCTACACTCATACCAGTCAGGTCAACAGATTTTAAGCGTTCAATATATAGTCGGTACGCTTGCTGTCATAGCCGTGATTGCATCAGTAGCCTATTGGAAGTATAAGAAATATTACAGAAAATAAACACCTCATTTTTGTGAGCTTTTACTAGTAAAAAACAATCTCCTTCTTTATTCAAGGAGGAGATTTAGGTTTAATAGGCTTGTTTATAATTGGGTTATGAGGTAGTTGAATATAAGCCCTATGAGCATGGCAATTCCAAAACTGATGAGTGTTCCTATGAGCACATATTCGGTTAATTTTCTATCCTTAGTTCTAGAAAGATCACCAAATCTGAAAATTGATTTTGCTGCGAGTAAAAAACCTATACCTTCCCAAAAATTTAATACTACAAATAAAAACACAAAAAGGCGTTCTAGAATACCAATATAGGACCCAGCATGTTCTAGAGAACCATTTGTGTTTTTTTTGTTTTCTATATTCCATTTAGAAATAACGGTTTTCATAATTATAGATGACATGCTGCTGAGGCCTATAAAACAACAAGCGAGTAGTAATATACTAGTATAGTTATAAGAGGCGAAGTTACTAAGATAGGGTTCGTAGAGATTGACTACAAGTGCAATAACAACAAGGTGAGCTAATTGATCTAATCCAAAAAGTAAACGCTTATTTTTTTTAGTTTGGAGATGAAGTTTTGCGAGATCTATACCAAAATGGCTTACAATAATAATAAAAAATCCTAACCAGTAGCGTCTATCAAATTGCAAGGTCACTAAAAGAGCTGCGGTATGTATTGCAATATGCAGATACAGGTATTTTGATCTTTGTTTATGCTTGTTTTTATGCGTTACCCAAGATTGTGGTTGCAATAAAAAATCACCAATAAGATGTGCTAATATAAGTGATATAAAAAGTGCTATCATATCGCTTTTAATTTTGATTCGTAGTACTGGATTAGGGCTTTAAGTTCATCATAGCCACCACGTTTTAAACTCTGACTAATATTACCTTGAGTGGTCTCAAAATGACTTGCTAGTTGTTTCTGGTTCTTATTTGGATGTGTGAGTGTGTATGCAATAAGTTGCGCAGTAGTTTGTGTCCAGTTATTAAAGGTAAATGATGCCAAATAAAACATAAGATTTAGGGTGTTGTCCAAATCTATATGTGCTGTTTTTATAGCTAAAAGGTTCTTTTTTAGTGATTCAAAACAAGTGCCAGAGTTGATGAAGGCGGTTCCGTTAGATGAGGTAATGGTATCACTATTGTATGTTTTGTCTCCAATACCAATAGCGATTCTGAGGTCTAGATTTGCAGTATATTTTAAATATGCTTTAATAACGATTGCGGTATATAATGCACGCTGTGGTTCTATTTCTAGTTGAAAACTATCACCTCTGTAGATTTCCCAGTTTTTTGGAGTTGAACCAAAGGAGTTCAAAATAGTTTTGAGATGTGTCATCCAAAGTTGAGGTTGTTGTGCTCTGGAGTTTACAAGATCTGCTGTGATGATTGCTATAGTCATGATATAAATATATAATAATTTCTTTATAAATGCTAAAATATCATCTAAATAGCTAATATTTTTAAATATCATCTAAATAGCTAATAAGATTAATTATCAATTAAATAGCTAATAAACGAGAGTATTGGTTGTGTAAAGGGGTACTGATAATGTGAAATAATGCTTTCTTTGATTCCTAAACGGATATATAAATTAAATTCAAAGTTGTTCAATTTCCGAAGTAAAAGTGTTTAAGTTTTTAGTGATAAGGTTAGTAAATAGATTAATTATAAAATAGTTTTGTGGTACAAATTTAAATCAGAGGATATGAAGTTTTTAAAAGAATTCAAAGAGTTTGCAGTTAAAGGTAATATGATGGATATGGCCATCGGTATCATCATAGGAGCCGCTTTTAATAAAGTAATAGATGTACTGGTGAAAAAGGTCTTTATGCCTCCATTATCGTTAATGACAGATGGACTTGAGTTTCAGGATAAACGCTATATTTTAAGAGATGCTGTTTACAATACGCAAGGCGATGCTACAGTAACGGAAGTCGCTGTGGAGTATGGAATATTATTTGAAACCTTTTTAGATTTTATAATCGTCGGACTCACAGTTTTTATAGTTGTAAAAGCCATGAACAGACTTAAAGATAAAGCCCAAGACCCCAAAAACGTCATCGTAAAAACACCTAAAGATATTGAGTTGTTATCTCAGCTTACCGAGTTAATGAAAGAGCAAAATAAGTTACTAAAATCTAATAATTATAATTCATAATCGACTGGTTTTTTTTTATTTTTAGTTTTTGCTAGCTCAAAGCCTAGTTTGCCTGACAGCAGGTTACTCGTTCAAAAGGAAGAGCGTTTAGAATCGTCTAATTTCAGAATAACGCTAAAAAGGCTAACATTAAAAAAATGAAACTAAGCTTGAAATAAATAAACCAGTCCATAAGCCGGTTCTAATCCAATTGCGAGACACCAAAAGGTCTATCGTTTTATTAGAAAAAGAATTATCGCTTATCTGTTGATGCAACGGTACAAATTGTATAAAGGTAGATACCCATAAGGTGAGAACGACGAGCATTCCGCAAATAGAAAAAAGCGTCTGTTCTAAGAATATTTGAATCGTATAAATACTGAGTTGACCAAGCATCAAAGGCATTACAACCAAAGCCATATTAAAGGTATAGCGACTATGCCATTTGAAAAGTGCGTTAGAAGGGAAGTGCTTAAAACTAGGATAGATAAGCAATTGTACGATCCAGATGAGCACTACGAGTCCAAAATCTAAAAGTACTCTAAGTCGTTCTAAGTCCATTGTCAGTACCATTCACTTTTTTCCATACATGCTCGCTATTAAGCTTAAAACTTCCAATAAAATCAAAGTTACAATCGCTAGGCGCAATAATAGATAAGAAGGGTTGTTCCTTTTTATCGCGATAAAGATGATAAGATTCACCAATAATAGGCTCAAAATTATAACGCGCGTTATAAACGAGGTTATTATATTCTAATTCTTCCATCATTTTATCATAGGCAGCTTTAAGTTCTAGATATTTAGACTGGATTTGTTTGTTGGCTTTAAGGATGTTCCTGTTTTTCCAAGATGAATTATCTGTGACTTTAATAGCAGGAGCACCAACATTAGTTGCATACGGTTTTAGCGCTGCATCATAACGTTGCGTGTCTCTATTAAATACAATCTGGTCTGGTTTTTTGTCTTGAGACATAGTCAACATTCTTTTTTGCAAAGATAAAGCACACATTTTATTCATAGTGGTTAAATACGCTTTAATTTTTTAGTCAAGTCGAGAACGCTCTTCTTAAACTAATTATTGAAACTAAAATCTTGGATGCTAATACTATTTCCTTTTATATGTTTTACAGTCACAATTACTAGGGGGAATATCTGTTGTTAATTCTAGTGTAAATTAATAGGCGATAAGATTTCTGACTTTTAAGCATAGAAGTCAATGGAAATGTTAAAATTAAAATGGAGGTATTTATTATTATCAATAAATTTATTTTATCTTAGTAGAGTTAATTGTTTAATCATGAATTTTATTAAAAAGATAGGTCCAGCTAATTTGTTTCTATTAGCCTTGTGTGTTCTTATTATTGGTGTTGCAGAATACCTCTTTCTAAGAGGAGATAAGTTACATGCTATATTTATTGGACTTTGGGCACCAACACTACTTCTAGTTGTCATATTCATAAAACAAATTAAAAATGGACGCTAACGATATTGTAATATACTTCTCGGTATTTGTGTCTGTTTGTGTAGTAATATGGGCAGTTTGGATTATTCGGGTTTATGATAAAATAGATAAAAATAGTTAATACTGTATTCTATTTCTTATTCGTTTGTTCCACACGTTTTAATTCTACTAAGATATTTAACTAGATATGTTTTGTTACCAAGACGTCTTTGGGATTTTTATTAGTTCAAAATTTATTGTTTTTTCAAAGGGTGGAGGGGTGAACTCAGCGTGTAATCAGTAGATTAGATAATTAATGGAATAGGAATTATGTACTATAGTCTTCCTCTTTTAAAAACAAGACACCTAATAAGCTTAAGTATTGTAAGTTAAAATAGAATTATAACTTTATTTTTTCTCAAAAAGTAAACATGGGTAACTACGCTTCTTTCGCTTTATTAATAATCGCTCTCAAACGCTCTTTTCTTAACCCTGCCTCTTGTCTAAGTTTATTCTTCTTTTGATCCATGAGCTTAGAGTGCTTGGATTTATTGTTACCGTTTTTTTGTCCTTTCGGTTTTGCCATTGATTAAGGTTTGTGAAAATATGTATTATTTTCTGAAGTGTAAAATATCTTGAAAAAGCTAAGCTAGGCTTTGAGCAAGCAAACCCTTGAGTTTCTCATAAGAAATCTCCTCAAACGATGACACTACCAAATCTGCCTTACTATAATCTTGATCTTTACTATGTAAACTATTGTAGCCTATACAATATATATTGGCAGCTTTAGCAGCTGATATGCCGTTAGTAGAGTCTTCAATTACAAAGCATTCTTTGGGTTGTTTACCAGATAGTTCTGCTGCCTTAATAAATATTTCAGGATGAGGCTTGGAGGCCTTTAAATCGGCACCACTAATTTTAGCATCAAAATATTGATCTAAATCAAAACGCTTAAAAATACGATTTATGTTTTTCATAGATGCAGAAGAGGCAAGGACTAAAGTCACACCGTTGGCATGGTAATCTTTGATGAGAGTTAAAACACCATCTAATAATTGGAGAGAGGTATCACTTTTAAAAAGCGCTTTGAAATGCTTCCGTTTAATATCGGTTAGCGTTTGAGCACATAAGGGCAATTTAAAATAGGAAATGAGTTGTTTGCAAATCTCCATAGTGGACTGACCTGTAAAAGAGGCATAAAGAGCATCCGATACATCGATGTTGACATCGTTAAACATTTGGAAATAGGCTTTATGATGAAGAGGCTCAGTATCTACGATGACACCGTCCATATCAAATAATACAGCTTTAAACATGTGGTTGAATTAATTAGCATTACGAATATATGTAATTACGTATTGAATATCAATAGGTTTGGTTGACAATTACGTGGACTCTAGATTATTTGCAGATATGTTCGATAAAGTGTTATTTTATTTTTTTTACGCTTCACTCTTGTGAATATACTCCTATGCTTTTTTATATATATGCTTATTCAAACCCATTAAAGAAAAATAAACAATAAGTCTTAATGCATTTCATCGATTATTTAAGCATTTCGTGGTGTTCATTCCTTTTTTAGTACTACATTAGCATGAACTAAATAATACTTCATTAATCCCCAAATAAATGAAAGCTTTATACTACTTATGTTTCGCTGTTCTTTTTTTAATACCTACTAAAGGCATCTGTACATCGTTTGATGATGTTATTACTACAACAGGTAATCAAGTTCAGCGTGTTCGCATTGATGTTACAACTTCATTGGGATATACAAGACATTTATTATTAGCGTTTACACCTAATAATGCTGCAACAGATGCTTATGATTACGGTTATGATGCTTTAAATAGTGATAATTATTCAAATGATAGTAGCTGGATGGTTGGTGAGCAGCGATGCGTTATACAAGGTGTTGGAGCATTTCTTAATACAAAAGCTTATCCTTTAGGTTTATTTCTTTCTAATGCTGGGAATATAGTATTTTCACTCACAGGACTAGAGCATTTTGATGAGATCATAGAAGTTTTTATTTATGATGCCTTTACCAATACTACAACATCAATTTCAGATAGTAATTTTATAGAAACTATGCCAGAAGGTGATAGCACAAATCGATTCTATGTGACGTTTACCAATAATATTAGTACTATGGTTTTTACAGATAGTACCTTATCAACTTCAGAGACTCAATTAGCAACACCTCAAATTAGTTATATTAGTTCAACCAAAGAATTACAAATTATCTCACCAAATGGTTTAGATATTGATGATATTCATCTTTATAATATTTTGGGACAAAACTTAAGGCAATGGTCTAATTTGGAATCTAACACATTTGGTAATTATACTATTTCAATGTCTAATATCTCAAAAGGCACCTATTTGGTTAGTCTAAAAACTAAAACAGGGAAATTTAATAAACGATTGATTATATCCAAATAGTAAAACGCTATTTAATATTGATTTTGATGCGATTCTTTTTTGTAATTTTAGAGCTACAAATATATAATTCATGTCAAAGAAAAAACAAGGCTTAAATACTATTTGCACTCACGTAGGTGAAATAAAAGATGAGCAGTTTAAAGGTGCAGTATCACCAATTTACTTATCTACATCGTATGAGTTTGATGGTGTTGATGTTAAGCGTTACCCAAGATACTTCAATACACCAAATCAAGAGTTTTTAGCTAAGAAAATTGCAGCACTTGAGCATACCGAAACGGCTATGATTTTTAGTAGTGGTATGGCAGCGATTAGTCACATGTTTTTGGCCTTCTTACAAAAAGGAGACCATATCGTTGTTCAAAACACTTTGTATGGTGGTACTAGTAATTTTATTCGGGAGGAATTCCATAAATATGGAATCGACTATACATTTACTAATGGATATGCGGTTTCAGATTTTGAAGCAGCAATCCAATCCAATACAAAGTTGATTCATATCGAGACACCTTCTAACCCCTTATTAACAATCACAGATATAAAGGGAGTTGCAGATTTAGCAAAATCAAAAGGCATCGTTACGACTATTGATAATACATTTGCAAGTCCTGTAAATCAAAATCCAATAGATTTTGGTATAGATATCGTGATGCATTCTGCAACTAAATATTTAGGTGGTCACAGTGATATTTCGGCAGGTGCAGTTGCGAGTTCTGCAGCACATATGGATCGTATTTGGAATGTCTCTAAAAATCTCGGTGGAAACTTAAGTGATATGACTGTTTGGATGTTAGAACGTAGTATGAAAACACTAGCACTTCGCGTGAAAGCACAAAATAAAAATGCTCGCAAACTGGCTAAGTTTTTAGACAAACATGAGGCTATTGCAAGAGTGTATTATCCTGGTTTAAAAAGTCATCCCGAGCACCAATTAGCAAAAGAACAGATGCATGATTTTGGTGCGATGTTATCTTTTGAATTGGTAGATGGTATTGATGCTATGGCATTCATGAAACAACTTAATTTAATCAAACCTTCCATGAGTTTGGCAGGTGTAGAAAGCACCATGTTATTACCTTCAAAAACCTCTCACTCATTATTAACTCAAGAGCAACGCGATGCTGTTGGGATTAGTGATCAGTTGATACGATTTTCAGTAGGTATAGAAACATTTAGAGATTTAAAAATAGATATTGAACACGCAATAATTAATACTAAAACTACATCTTTTGCATAAAAATAATAAACATTCTAAAGGCTATGATTTTGATCTTTTAGTGAAGAGTTCTCCAAAATTAGAAGAATTCGTTTTTACTAATTCCTTCGGAAATGTAACCATTGACTTCGCTAATCCTAAAGCAGTAAAATTGTTAAATACAGCTTTATTGAAAGTACATTACGGCATTGACTATTGGGAATTTTCTGATGCGAATTTATGTCCGCCAATTCCAGGTCGTGTTGAGTATATTCATTTATTAAATGCTTTGCTAAAACGTTCAGAAGTCAAAGAAAACATTACAGTATTAGATATAGGTGCAGGAGCAACTTGTATTTATCCACTATTGGGACAAGCAGAATACGGATGGAATTTTATTGCTACGGAAATTGACTCACAAGCTATGAGGTCTGCTGAAAAAATAGTAGCAAAAAATAAGTTGAGCAAGTCCATCAAATTGCGCTATCAAGATAACGAACAGAATATCCTCACCGGAATTTTTAAATCCAAAGAAAAGGTGAGTGCTGCGATGTGCAATCCTCCATTCTATAAAGACGAAGCAGAGGCCGATGAAAATACATTACTCAAACAAAAAGGATTAGGAAAGCAAACCGATAAAGTGGCTCGTAATTTTAGTGGTACTGCAAAAGAACTGTGGTATCCCGGAGGAGAGAAGGCTTTTGTCCATAATTATTTGTATCAAAGTTCACTTCTAAAAACCAACTGCTTTTGGTATACTTGTTTAGTTTCCAAAACACAACATGTTTTAAGTATGGAAACATCACTAAAAAAACTTGGAGCGACAGATTTTAAGATTTTGCAGATTTCTTTAGGTAACAAAATAAGTAGAGTCGTAGCATGGACCTTTTTAACGGAAGAGGAGCAAGCCCAATGGATCTCGTAATTCATATTATAATTTGTAACAGTTATATTAAATAAACATGTTTTCCTGTTCCTGTCTGCCGACAGGTAGGTTCACGGAAATGAAAATAAGAACTTTCAATGAAATTAGATATACTCGTATTTGGAGCACATCCAGATGATATAGAATTAGGATGTGGAGGCACAGTCGCTAAAGAAATTGCTAACGGTAAAAAAGTAGGTCTTATAGATTTAACTCGCGGAGAGTTAGGAACACGCGGTACAGCGCAAACTAGAGATCAAGAGGCTAATGATGCTTCGAAAATATTAGGTGTTACTGTAAGAGAAAATTTAGGTTTTGCAGATGGGTTTTTTATAAATGATAAAGAGCACCAGCTCAAAGTTGTTCAAATGGTACGTAAATATCAACCAGAGATTGTATTGTGTAATGCCATTGATGATAGACATATTGATCATGGGAAAGGAAGTAAATTGGTAAGTGATGCTTGTTTTTTAAGTGGACTCCTAAAAATAGAAACAGACCTTGATGGGAAAGTACAAGACAAATGGCGACCAAAGCAAGTCTATCATTATATCCAATGGAAGAATCTAGAGCCTGATTTAGCTGTGGATATTTCAGGATATATAGATATTAAAATGGCTTCTGTAGCGGCCTATAAAACCCAGTTCTATGATCCAAATAGTAAGGAGCCCCAAACACCTATAACAAGTAAAAATTTTACAGATAGTATAAAATATAGAGCTAGTGATTTAGGGCGTTTAATAGGCGTAGATTATGCCGAAGGTTTTACTGTTGAGCGCCATGTTGCTGTGGATAGTTTGTTTGATTTAAAATAACCTTATAAAGGAGGGAAATGTGCACTTGTTATTATTGAGAACAAGAATAATTTTACTGATAATATCACTATTTTATGCGCAATTGGTATAATCGCCCCAATCATTATTAAATAAAACTATTCTGTTTCTTGTCTTTGTTTAGGTTTATAAAGTATGATAATTTGAATGACTATAGCGAGAAGCGCTAAAAGATAAATTTCTATTTGGGTAAAAATTTCAAGCTTATCAACTGCTTTTTTACTGATTGACATTTGTCTTTTACCTTCACTTAACTGAATTTTAGATAAATTATAAAGATTTTCTTGAATGTCTGAAATGGTATTGAAAAAAGAACGTTTTTCAATAAAATTAGAATTTATCAGAATGTTTTCAGATACTTTTAAGTCTTCAAAATCGCTCTTAAGATTATTTAAAGTCTTCTTTTCTTTTTTTGTAAGCTTTGTTTGATCATATCTAGATAGGAGTTCTAAGATATTTTTATCTAATTGTTCACTTCTATTATAAAAAAAAGTGGTGTCTAATAATGCAGCAGCTATTTCTTTTTCTTGGACAGATTTTGATAAATCAAAAATCAGGTCACTAGCAACAACTCTGTCTTCATATATCGTAACAACCGCATCTCTTACTCTAATAAAATTATTTTTGTCTATGAGGTTTGTTGTGACAATAAGTACAAAGACTATAAGAATTCCAAGTATCCATTTTACTTTATTAAAGAAGGCCATAAGGTTCTGTTTTAGATTGTTAAATCAAGAACGAAAGATAATAAAGTTTCAAATTATTCTTGAATAAAATATGTTAGAAAATGCTTAAATCTTTTGTGATCTGTTAGTCTGCTTTTTGTTGGTGTTTTGTGGGTGAAATTTATAAAGCATTTATGGTCATAATGTTGGTGGTAATATTAACATTAGCATATTGAATGTTAAAACTACTATTGTAGACGCTAGTATCATTTGTATGGCGATATATTTTATTTTAACTAATAATTTTAAAAAAAAGTCTTTGTAGTAACTGTGAATTATTTTACATTTGCACACGCATTGAAAAATGTGTCCAAATGGTGGTTGTAGCTCAGTTGGTTAGAGCGTCGGTTTGTGGTACCGAAGGTCGCCGGTTCGAGACCGGTCTTCCACCCAGAATATCAAAGCTTCTCAGAAATGAGGAGCTTTTTTTGTGCATCTAATTCACAACCAAAGGATAGGGTTTGGGATCTTAATTTTGCAATATGCTGATTTTAGATTAATCGAAGCTATTTTTCGAATTTTATAACAAAAAAGTCTTCAATAGAAATTGAATACTTTTTTGTTATAAATAGGATTGCTCTAGTGTTGACTTGTAGTCAGTGAATTTTTTGAGGGTTATAGATTTCTCTAAAGCTCTTGGTTGTAAACGTATCTGCAAAATACGCACATATTATAAATCCTAACGATACTCTGGCTAGAAACAGAGAGATGACTATTAATTTTCCTTTCATCTATTTTAAGTTTGTGATCACTCACTAAAAAGAGATTTTATTAAAAAAGGTTCAAGATATTTAAAATATATCTTGAACCTTTTTGTTTTTTGCGTTAGCGATTGAGGTAGGTGTTGAAGCTCCTCGGAGAGAGCGACTACGGAAAGCGCGACCATTGAGGGTAACGCCCAACTATTACTCAGTGTCTGCTTTATCGACAACAAGTCTATCTACGCGGTTTGCAATTTCCCATGCCGTATAGAATACCAAGCGGGTTCTGTTTTCTAATAAATCATATTGAATTTTATCTGGAGTATCACTTGGTTGGTGATAATCGTCATGCGTCCCATTGAAATAGAAAATAACTGGGATATTGTTTTTAGCGAAGTTATAATGGTCACTTCTATAATAGAAACGGTTGGGGTCATTCTCGTCGTTATAGGTATAATCGAGTATGATATTGGTATATTTTTTATTTGCTTCTTCGGAAATGTTATGTAAATCTGTACTCAGTTTATCACTACCAATAAGATATACGTAATTTCTGTCTCCCTCACGTTTTGGATCTGTACGTCCAATCATATCAATGTTCAAATCTGCAACCGTGTTTTTTAAAGGGAAAATAGGATCATTATCTGAATAATGTCTAGATCCTAAAAGCCCTTTTTCTTCTCCTGTAACGTGTAAAAATAAGATAGAACGTTTTGGTCCATCTCCTTTATCTGCTGCAGCTTTGAAAGCTTCTGCAATTTCTAAAATAGCAACTGTACCAGACCCATCATCATCTGCACCATTATAAACTTGACCGTCTTTAATGCCTTCATGGTCTAAATGAGCTGAGATTACAAGAATCTCATCTGGTTTCTCTGTTCCTTTTAAGAATGCGACTACGTTTTCAGAACTTACAGCTTCTGCTTGACTTTTAATAGCACATGATATTTGTATAGCTATTGTTTTTGGCGCATCAGACTCCATAATTTGTGGATAAATCGCTTTTGCCATTTTCTCGTTTGCCATCATGAATACCATAGATGGTTCATTACTTTTTAGTGACATTCTGCCCGCTTCTCCAGATATTGCAATTTCTTTATAATAAGGCCCATATTGAGCAATCATTTCTTCATTAACAAAGATCATTGCTTTTGCGCCATTATCGTTTGCAGCATCTCTTTTTGATGAGATTGATGAACGTCCTGTGCTCCATTTTGTATCTTCGGTAGTACCAGAAGTTATATAATTCCCATCGGCATCTTTAGGTTCTCCAACTTTTATAATTACAACTTTTCCTTTAACATCTAAATCTTTATAATCTGAATAGGTGTCTGAGTCAATACCGTAACCAGCATAAATCACTTCATTGATGTCTAATTGTTGTGTTTTTGTATTACCTAGAATTAGAAAGTCTGTGTAGTTTTCCATGGCTGTTCCATTGATGGACATATCTACTTCTGGAGCTTTTTGTTTTTCTAAAGGTACTTCTTGAAAATAGTCATCACCAGAGAGCGGTGAAGGGATCCCCATATTTACATATTGATTCTTTAAATAATTAACTGCTTTCTTTTGACCAGGTTCTCCCGTTTCTCGTCCTTCAAAATCATCTGAAGCATAGGTGTAAAGCATGTCTTTTAATTCGGCAGAGGTAATTGTGTTACCGTAAATTGTTGGGTCAGCAGGTGCCTTATTTACTTTTTTTTGATTAAAGCTTCCACAACCTACTAAAAGTAAAGTTGCAGCCAAGATATTTAATGATGTTTTCATTATTTAAGTGTTACATGAATTTATAACACGATATTACGAAAAATCCAATTGATTTCTCGTGAACCCTATGAGGCTTTATATAAATTTTAACAAGATATTAATAGTCTTGATCTACGATGATTCTGTTTTCTGAATTTGCCAAATACCAGGCGGTTGCGAAAATTAGTTTTGTTCGTTTTTCGAGTAAGGCATAGTCAATTTTTTCTGGAGTATCTGTAGGCTGGTGATAATCTTCATGTTCACCGTTGAAATAGAAAATTACAGGGACGCCTTCTTGAGCAAAATTATAATGGTCTGATCTAAAATAATAGCGGTTAGGGTCCTTATCGCTATTAAGTTTATAATCTAGTTCTAGGTTTGTAAACTGAGCGTTAGCAGCTTCTGATATATAATGTAATTGAGTACTTAAACGATCTGCTCCAATAAGATAAATATAATTAGGATTGTTTTTATGAGCGTCGTCCACTCGACCAATCATATCTATATTAAGGTTCGCAACAGTATTTTTCATTGAGAACACCGGATATTTAGCGTAATATCTTGATCCTCTCAGTCCAACTTCTTCACCTGTAAGATGTAAAAAAACAATACTGCGTTTTGGCCCATGACCTTCTAAAGCTGCTTTTTTAAATCCCTGCGCCATTTCCATTACTGCAGCAGTGCCACTTCCATTATCATCTGCACCATTATAAATTTCTGTATCTGTGTAGCCTTCATGGTCTGAATGTGCTGATATGATAATCACTTCCTCAGGAAATTCGTTGCCCTTTACATAGGCGATGACGTTTTGAGAGTTTTTTATATCTCCGGAAAAAAAAGACTTAGGGATATGTTGATAATATTTAGATCCTAATGGGGATTGTATTTGTTCTTTTATGTAGTAATCCTTTAAAAATTTAGAGGCTTTATGGTGTCCTGGTTCTCCTGTTCTACGTCCTTGGAATTTATCTGTTGAAAACGCATAAACATGATTTTTAAGTTCTTCTTTAGAAATCGTATTGATATAGGAGTTTACGGTTTGTGAATCTTCAAAAACAATACTTTCTTTGAGTTGATCTATTTTTTCGGTATGTCGCAATGTAGCACAAGAGCCAACTAACGTAAGTGATAAAGTAATAAGTAGAAATTTCATTGTAATTTGGGGATAGTGAACTGAATCACAGTAAAATTAAACAAAAAAAAAGGTAATACCCAAAGGATACCTTAAATAATTTATTCTGTACTTAGATCAATTTCTAAACCATCGAGCTCTTCAATTGATTCTTCTTCGAGTTGTTCTTCTTTTAGCTCAAGTTGTTCGGTGTTTCCAACTTCAGATTTACTGAACACTGCTTTATAAGTTGTAAGTGCTAAAGCTATTATGGTCATTAAAAAGATAAGTTGAATGGGTTTTTTGTTGTGTTGCTTTTCTTTGAAAGTAAATAATGCGAGTAAGCCAAATGTCAAGGTAGCTATAGATGGTATGTATGCAATTTTAAATAATGGTGTTACAGCTAGAATAAGTGCTAGAATTGCAGTAATGAAACCTAAAATTAAAAATAACTTTTTCATATGATTAGTGTTTTAGACCTGTAGCCGACTTAATTTTTAATTCTCCGTTACCAACTGCTATTTTAAACTTTGCATAGACTAATATTTTATTGTCATCTGCTGTAAGCCATAATACATTATCGTTATTACCTTTAAGCAGGTTACTATTGCTTACTGAGATGGCAAGTTTGTAACACTCTTTTTTACCTAAAGCGGTATTTATAGTTTCTTTACTAAGATATTTTATTCTTACGACTGTTTCTTTATTGTCAAAAAGTACTGTGAAATTTTGATTATCACCAATACTAGCCTTGTGAATGTCTAAGTTTCTTATATGGTAAAGCGTTGTTACTATATCACGAGTGGACGCCCCTATCTTAACCGTTTTCTTTTCTTCCCAAGTCGTCCCATCACCTCTTTTTTTACGCATTAAGCTCGACACATTATTAGCCGTATGATTGAATGTATACTTCATGAATTTCTCATAACCACCCTCGCTAATATCTCTATTATGTAGATAGGGCTTTAAGGTTTTTGGGCTCACATAGCTTTCATATAAATCTCTAATTTTAAAAAAGCTATCCCATTTACTATAGGTTGTAGCAGTACATTTTAATTTTAATAAGGTAGATTTTGATGTCTTGACTGCACTAGTCTCCATGGTGACTTGCGCTAATTCGTTAAGCAATCCAGACATGTTATAAGATGCTGTATAAATTAGGGTTTCTCCTGCAGTAATGGTGTTATTTTGAGAAGAGGCGCTTGAAAAAAGGCATAAAACAAAAGCGGGTACTAAAAGTAATCTCATAATTGTTAGTTTGGTTCAATAACGTATGATGAAGCATTTATTATGCCGAAAATACAATGTTCTCTATTAATTATCTAACTAATTTTTTATTAAAGTTTCTATTCCATTTAAAGTCTTATTTCTAGATGATATTTATCATGACTTTTTTGAAGAATACTTAGTAATTTCGCATCGAATTAAATCTCATTATGTCATGAAAAAAATTTTATTGCCAACTGATTTCTCTGAGAACTCTATTAACGCTATTCACTATGCACTAGAATTTTTTAAAAATGAAGCCTGTGAGTTTTATGTTTTGAATGTACAAAAGGTCTCTTCTTTTGTGAGTGATGATTTGATATCGATGAAGCCTTCAGATACTATTTTTAATTCATTAATTAGTTCTTCTATAGAACAAATTAAACTTTTGATTAATAACTTAGAGAACACTTTTGGAAACGGCTTGCATGTTTTTAAATCTAATGTTGATTATGATAATTTTATTGATGCGATTAATCAACTTGTAGATATTGAGGATATTGAGTTGATCGTTATGGGGACTAGAGGGAATTCTAAATTAGATAAACGTATTTTTGGGTCTAATACCATTAGAGTGATTCAGCGTTGTAGTTGTTCGGTATTAGTAATCCCTAATGATTATAAATATTCAGAAATTAAAGATATCGTTTTTCCAACTAATTATTATTCTGAGTATAAACCTAACGATTTATCAACATTAGTGGGCCTTGCTAATAAATACGATTACGTTGTTCATGTTATTCATGTTAAAGATTCTGAACATCTTACAGGAAATCAAGAAAATAATAGAGCATTTTTAGATGTTTGTTTTACAAATATTGATCATTCTTTTCTTGAACTGGATCAAGGAAATTTATACAACGTGATCACAAAACATATTGTAGAGAATAGCATAGATTTATTAGCTATGATGAGTCGGAGACATTCTTTTTTAGAACGTCTGTTTATTACGCATCCTGTAGAGCGTTTCACTTTTGATTTAAAAGTGCCATTATTAGTTATGGAGAATTAAGGTGATGCTGCAGTAATAACATAGCATGTTCTCTAAAGGTCTTGTGATTTGAATATTAGTATTACTCGCTAATACGCTTCATCCCTTAATAGAAACTACCGAGCTTTTGCTATAATCACATAAGATTAAGAATGGAGTCGGAGATGATTTTGAAATTACAATACAAGTTGAATTTCAGGAAATCATGGGAAATAGCACTGGTATTTTAAATATCCTATTAGGAGCAATTATCAGTATTTTATTAATTGTTGCTGGCATTAGAATTACGAATATTATCTTAGTTTTTGTAACTGAAAGAAGCCTTGAAATTGGCATGTGATTAGCAATCCATACTGGGGAAAGTGATATTATCGCACCATTTTTAATGGAAGCGATCGTATCAAGCTTGGTTGGTAGTCCTATATAGATTGTATTTGGTGTTGTTGGAAATTAGATTATTTTTAAATAACCGTATTTTATATGAGCAGCTTTTTATTCAATAGAAATAGAGAAATAGGAACACGTTTTGAGATGTAGGTTTTGCTTTTGGGTATTTTTTTGCACGAAAAGCAGCAAAATTGAATTCTATTGATACTCTAAGATATGAGTAAGACATAAAATAAATAATATTTGTTAAAATACCTATTATGAAGCATTTACATAATCAGATTAGAGAGATTTCTGAAATCACAACTAATATCGAAACCAATTACCCAGAGCTCTATCGCACATTAGATGAAAATCCAATGACCATAGCAACTTCTAATCATCCACACGTTGATAAGAGGGCAATGCAAGAGTATTTAGAGAGTCTAAAGCAATTACTAGAACATCATTTGGCGACACACAAAAACAAATAAGTAAACTTTAGAGTCAATATTATGGGAGAAATAGCTACGTCAAATAGACAAATAACATTGTTTTACAGTTCTCAGTCTATAAGAGCAAAACAAACCTTGGCTTTTGCTAAAGCGGAAGGATTACCTATTCAAGACATAGATATCTTAAAAACAAAATTAACAGGAACTCAAATAGTCGAACTTGCAGAAAGATTGCATATGGATGTAGCTAATCTTGTAAACCAAGAACACCCTTCGTATACATCAAATTTTGAATATCATAATTTTTCGACAAACGATTGGATAAAAATGATACAACATAATCCGCAGATTATGAAACAACCTATTGCTTTACGAGGAGATACTACTATCTTAGTTGAAACTCCCACAGATATCATTAAAATATAGTTTGAGCACATGACAAATAAACCAACTAATAAAGCTATTTATATTACTACAATCGAACCTAATAGCGGGAAGTCTATTGTATCACTGGGATTGATGCAACTCTTATTGGGTAAGGCAGCTAAAGTGGGCTATTTTAGACCCATCATTGATGACTTCAAGAAAGGTAAAATCGATAATCATATCAATACAGTTAAGACTTATTTTAACTTGGACTTGAAATTTGAAGAGGCCTATGCCTTTAGTCGAAGTGAGGTCATAAGAATGAAAAACGAAAATAAAGATGATGAGATTATCAGCAAGATTATTGAAAAGTATAAAGCTCTTGAAGAGCGCTTTGATTTTGTCTTAATAGAAGGCACTAGTTTTACTGGTGAAGGCTCTATTATAGAATTTGATATCAATGTATTGATTGCTAAAAACTTAGGTGTCCCAGCAATTATTCTGGCTAGTGGTGTTGGGAAAACGATTGAAGAACTCGTGGGAAGTTTACAAATAGCTTATGATTCATTTAGAGATAAAGGTGTTGAGGTTTTGTCTATTATAGCCAACAAAGTAGAACTAAAAAATCAATCTTTAGTAGTTGCTGAGTTGGAGAAGCATCTGCCTTCCGAAGTCATCGTAAACGCGATTCCGTTAAATCCCATTTTGGCAAATGCGTCCATAAAGGAGATTGTCGAAGAACTAGAGGCAACTGTGCTTTTTGGAGAATCTTATATTAACAACCAAGCTGGATATTTTAGTGTTGGAGCCATGCAATTACGTAACTATCTCACCCATTTAAAAGAGAATGGTTTGGTCATAACACCAGGCGATAGAGCCGATATCATTTTAGGAGCGCTACAGGCAAATATTTCAGCTAATTATCCTTCTATATCTGGTATTGTACTTACAGGTGGATTAATACCTGAAGATTCAATCATTAAACTGATTGAAGGGCTTTCAGATGTTGTTCCAATTATTTCGGTAAAAGAAGGCACATTCTCAGTCGCAAATAGGATAGGTGCCATAAAATCGCAGATATATGCGCAGAATACACAAAAGATACTAACCTCAATAAAGGATTTTGAAAAACATGTACAGGTGGAAGCTCTGGTAGAGCGCTTGATTACTTTTGAAACGAACGGAATTACACCTAGAATGTTTCAGTATAACTTATTACAAAAAGCAAAATCGAATAAAAAACATATCGTATTACCAGAGGGATTAGACGAGCGTATTCTTAGGGCTACAAAACAATTGATTGATTTAGATGTGGTTGATATCTCCCTTCTTGGAGATGAAAAACAAATAGAAGATAAAATCGCGACTTTAGACATTATGCTAGATTTAGATAGAATAACGATTATCAATCCTATTGAATCTAAGTGTTTTGAAGCTTATGCGAAAGCGTTGTACGAGCTGCGAAAACATAAGAATGTCAATCTTGCAATGGCTAAAGATTTGATGGAAGACGTGTCTTATTTTGGCACAATGATGGTGCATATGGGCGATGCAGATGGTATGGTTTCAGGAGCAGTGCATACCACACAGCATACCATTCTACCCGCATTACAATTTATTAAAACTAAACCAGAAACATCTTTAGTCTCTTCCGTCTTTTTTATGTGTTTGGAAGATCGCGTGTCTGTGTATGGAGACTGTGCTATTAATCCCAACCCTACATCAGAGCAGTTGGCTGAAATTGCAATGTCATCTGCGGCTACTAGTTTATCCTTTGGCATTGAGCCTAAGATCGCAATGTTATCCTATTCGTCAGGGACTTCGGGTGTTGGAGAAGATGTGGAACGTGTGCGAAAGGCAACAGAAATTGTCAAGAAAATAAGACCTGATTTAAAAATTGAAGGTCCTATTCAATATGACGCTGCGGTTGATGCGGCGGTTGGTAAGACCAAAATGCCGAACTCTGAAGTAGCCGGTCAAGCTACTGTTTTTATTTTTCCTGATCTAAATACTGGAAATAATACGTATAAAGCGGTGCAACGAGAAACAAAAGCATTGGCTATCGGGCCAATAATTCAAGGATTAAATAAACCTGTGAATGATTTAAGTCGAGGTTGTACGGTAGATGATGTTTTTAATACGGTTATCGTTACGGCAATTCAGGCGCAAGGATTTTAAAACTAAAGAATGTCTATGAATATATTGGTAATCAACTCTGGAAGCTCTTCAATAAAATTTCAGTTTATAAAAATGCCTTCCGAAGAATTAATATGTCACGGTCTTTTGGAACGTATTGGTCACGACGATGCCATTCTACAATATAAAGCGAATACCGTTAGTATTAAGAAAACTGAAAGCATAAGCACACATAAGGAAGGGTTAAAAAAAATTGTAGAATTGTTACTCCACCCAGATAAAGGAGTTATTCAGGATACGGATGACATTGAAGTTGTAGGACATCGCGTAGTACACGGTGGGAATTCATTTTCGAATACCACTCTAATTAATTCTGAAGTTAAGGAAGAGATTCGAGCATATACTGCCTTAGCACCTTTGCACAATCCTAATAATCTTGAAGGAATTCTTATTGCAGAGCAACTTTTTCCCTTAGCGAAGCAAATCGCTGTTTTTGATACCGCCTTTCACCAAACCATTCCTGAAAAAGCCAAAAAATACGCTATTCCCAACAGTCTTTATAAGGAACAAAATATTCAGGTATATGGTTTCCACGGCACGAGTCATAAGTATGTATCTGAAAAGGCTATTGAATATCTACAGTTGGAAAAATCTAAGATTATTTCCATTCATTTAGGCAACGGTTGCAGTATAACAGCAGTTTTGGACGGTAAAAGCATCGACCATAGTTTAGGTTTTGCGCCTTCTAACGGACTTATAATGGGTTCCAGGAGTGGTGATATAGACCACTCAATTGTATTTTATTTAGTTAATAATTTAGGATATAACTTGGATAAAGTAAATGCGCTACTTACTAAAGAAAGTGGTATGTTAGGGCTTACAGGATATAGCGATTTAAGAGACATTCAAAGGGAAGCTGAAAATGGTAATTCAGACTGCACTCTAGCCTTAGAGATGAATGCCTATCGCATAAAAAAATTCATTGGCGCATATACTGCAACGATGAACGGATTAGATGCCATTATATTTACTGCAGGAATTGGAGAGAATTCGAGTGTGATTCGAAAGCTTGTATGTACTGATATGGATGTCTTCGGAATTGTTTTAGATGACATAAAAAACGAACAGCCATTAAATGATATAAAGGAAATTAATACATCTGCTTCCGAAGTGAAAATACTAGTTATTTCTACCAATGAAGAATTAGAAATAGCGAAGCAGGCTTTTGTCTTACTGACATAATTTCTTCGGGTTCTTGCATCACTCACATTATGTGCGTTCAATCTTCTTCTTATGCATTATTTTCAATAGGATAATCCCTAATCGTAAGACTGCTTTAAGTATTTATAAATACAGGTCAGTGCACTCTATCCTTTTACTTTAAAAGGATGAGTAAGATCTTTAATATGGTTGAGGTTATTTTAAATCAAGTATGATTTAAATCATTTTAAACTTGTCAATAAAACTTCAACTTTGAAATAAGTATAAACACAAATACCAAATACTATGGAAAATGGAATTATATACAACTCCAATTTACACTTTGAACACCAACGATGGAAAGGAGAACTTGCCTTTTGGAAAGACGAGTTAAAATTTTTTAATAATCGTTTGAGTGAACTAGTAACACGTTGGACAAACAAAGACGTACTTGCTCAATTAGAGCATTACCAGAATGAATTTGTTCTTCACAATGAGGTAATAGAAGAGATGCTTGAAGATATAGAAGAACACGAAACACGTATTGCTGGACAAAGTAAAACAGGTGCAGACGCACTAGATACTCAAATGGTTAAAAAGCATTTAGAGTTTAGAAATCGTTTAGAAACCCAAAGACACATATACTCAGAACTTAAAAAAGAGTTTTTTAGGTTTCTTGAAAAGTATATGTAAAATGAGTTACAAGTATTACAGAGATAGACTCTTTTAATACCAGTTTTGAGGCGAATTTATGTTAAAAATGGTGTAAGAGCCTTTCTATTTTTTATTAAAAATATATGCAAATTTACCAAGGAATTAACGAACTCATTGGGTCTAATATTTTAGGTGTATTAATGAGTCTGGGTATAGGTCTTATTATTGGTCTAGAAAGAGAATACGATAAACTTAAGGAAGAAAAAGGTATTGCTGGAATACGAACCTTTCCTATCGTTGCTATTCTTGGTTTTTCGTTGGCGAGCCTTACCAAATTATTTACACCTTGGTTATTAATTATAAGTTTAGGTGCCTTTATTTTGTTCTTAGCAGTTAATCAGTTCTCTCAAAAGCAAGAGGAATATGGACAAGGTTTAACTACCAATTTAGCCTTAATAGCAACTTTTGTTTTAGGTATAATGGTGTCTGTTGAATATTATAGAGATGCCTTAGCCATAGCGGTCATTATTGTTACCCTTCTTTCTCTTAAGACGCGATTCCGTTCAGTCATCAGTAATATTACTTCCGAAGAACTTTTTGCATTTATAAAATTCTCAATAATCGCTTTATTGATCTTACCTTTTTTACCTAATAAGGAATATGGTCCAGATCATTTACTAAATCCTTTTGAGATTGGTTCTATTATAGTCATTGTCTCCTTTTTAAATTTCATTGGATATTTTTTAGTTAAGTTTGTAGGTTCCAAAAAAGGTATAATTCTTACGGCTATACTTGGCGGATTAATATCCAGTACAGCAGTAGCTTGGAATTACGCATCAAGAAGTAAGGCATCTCCAGATCTTTCCAAAAAATATAGTGCAGGCATTATTGTAGCCTCAGCCATTATGTTTCCAAGACTGGCCTTATTATCCTATATTTTTAATAATGCCCTTTTGAAATATTTAGCATTACCCTTCGGGTTATTAACGCTGGTATGTGTTATTGCGACTCTGATATTGATGAGAAAGGATGATCATAAACCTGATACCAATATTAAATTAGGAAACCCTCTAAATATGTTGAATGCCATCGGTTTTGGGGTTGTCTATGTCTTAATATTATACGCGGTTTTTTATAGTGAGAAAATTCTAGGAGAGAGTGGTTTGTACTATTCTGCATTAATTGCTGGTTTGGCAGATACCGATGCTATTACCATAAGTATGGCAAAGTTTTCTTTAGATGGAGAACAACTAAAACTCGCGTCATCTGTCATCATCGCAGCGACTATAAGTAATATGTTAGTAAAACTTGGGATTACGTTATTTAAAGGTTCAAAAATTACAGGGAAATTTGTTAGCTATGCTTTTGGAAGTGTTATTTTATTGGGTATTATATATATTCTTGCTAGTAGAGGCTAATTAATTTTTTTTACGCAAAATTTGGGCGTGACCAAAGGGGTCAGGCTTTTCGCTGCAATTCCTCGCATCTCCTGCGTCGAGCTGCGGGATTTTCACTACAATCCTTCACGCAAATGCGCATTAGTATGACTATTTAAAAAGATAGAAAATGATAAATAGTATAGTAATTCCTTTTAAGGCGGAAACAAAAGCAATATTCTTTCCTTAATTAGAGAAGTAATTAGAGAAGTAATTAGGGGAGGAGTTCTATCCACAAGTTTTGAATTTACAGAAAGGAAAAGCTATAAAACCAACCAAAGTTAAATGATACTAATTAATAGAAAACTCACATCTTTATTATTTAGGTTCTCAGTTTTAGCGTATTTAATTTTAATGCTCTGTTAATTTTTTTTAATAAATAATATATACTTATGTGGTTCATTTTTAGTGCTTGTAAAACTACAATATCTTAGGACTATAAATATATGTTTAATTAAAAGTACAAATTATCATATAAGAGATAAGATTAATTCTCCAAAGCTCATAATAGCACGTTCTATTTTAGTACCTAAATTAGGTAGGATATTGATGTTATAGTGATCGTTTACAAGGGAATAGGAACAAATTATTTTTATAGCAGCGTTATCTGTTTTAGTAGTATTTGGTGCCTGAATCAATTCTAAAAAGTAAGTAAAAGTATTTAGAAAGATTAAATGACTTCCTAAATATTCACAGATTTTTTAACTTATAAACTAATATTTAAATACCCTTTTAAAACATCCACTTGAAACTCTCCTACAATAGATAGGTTTACATTTGCATTCATCAACACCAATCCATATCCCAAGTGTGAGAGCTTACAATCCTGAATGATTCCTTGTTCTATACCGCTGAAAACTGGCAAAAAATGTTTGTGAACTTCAATACCTGAAGAATGAGCTATTTTAATGGCAACTGAGACTGCATCTCTAATTTGTTCAGGTGATAAGCCTTTGTCTAATAAATCACTTGCCAAATACTTCATGTTTATAGAGTAGTAAAAGCCCATAAAATCATGAATGCCATTAGATGCATCATACGGTTTTGTGTATCTTAATAATTGCATAGTTCGTGTTTTAAATTTTAGTTGATATAACTACTTAAGAAATAGCCTTACTTTAAAAAAAAAAATCGCCATTTGGAGCACCTTGCCTAAAAAGTATGAATCGTCATCTTGGGAATAACGCCTACTTCTTTGACTTTCGTTGGCACGATTCGGGTAATCTAGCCAATCATCTCCTGTGTTCTGGTAAGCTTCCCAATGGGATCTCAATGAATCATACTTTTCCCTTTTTTCTTTATGACTTAGTACTTCACCAGCTTCTTTTATTGCTTTAAACTTTTCTTCCGCAGTTTTATCATCTGGATTTTTATTTGGATGGCATTTAGCCAAAAGTTTTCGATACGCTTTTATAATCTCTTTTGCCGAGGCATTGTTATTAATATCTACTATTTTATAATAATCCTTGTAGTTCAATTACATCCATGGTGATTAATTAACTGGATATCTATTAAAAAAACTGACTTGTAAGGCTTTCTTAGCCTCTTTTAAAAGTTGTTCAACTTCTTCGAGTGTATTATTTCTCATTTGAGCAATTTCTTCTAGTTCGAGCTTTTCATTTGTAAACAACTCAAAAACATTACGCATTGCTAAAGGTAAATTATGTACTACCATCGTTATATGATGTTGAATTTCCTTAGTACTTAAATCTTTATCAATTTTTTCAATCAAGGCCTTTTCGTTATCTTCTATAAATACATGGTTTAAGGTGTAGTCATTATGATTGTAAGACATATCGTCTAATTCTTCAATCATCAGTAAATCTCCACCACCATCTGTGCTGTATTTTTCCTGCATTTCATCCCATATAGGCTTTTTATAATCATCTATATTCTTAAAGAATAAGTCATCAAATTCTTCTTCTATAATGACATCTTCTAACAATTCATTGGTTTTTTTGAATAACCAGAGATAAAAATGTTTTTCATTTTTAACATCTTCAATATGGTCGTAGATTTCAATAAATAATTGATCGATAAAATCATCAGCCTTATACTTGTTCTTGGAGAAATTCCCTTTTTTTATAGCGGTATTCAATTGTCTATTGATATACTGTCTTATTTGGGGTATTATTTTTAATACTAAGGCATTAAATGAGGCCTGATTGCCTTCTTTTTTTAGTTTAATAAGATCAGAGAATGTTTTAGTTACGAAAACACGAAACTCCTTTTTATTTTGGTAATAAGAAATATTAGTTTGCATAATCAGTTTGCTTAAAGGGTTAGTTGTAAAGGTGCTAACTTTTTATTTTAGATAATATGATATAGATCAGTTAATAAAAAATATACGAGAATGACCTGCATCATACAAACCGATAGCAAAATTTTTTCCTTCTTCTGCACTTCTAAACGTCTTTACATTACCACTCTGAATAAAAAATAATTGATTCGCTACAGCGCCTTCAGCAAAAAAATATTCCTTGATTTTGTATTTTTTAAGATTGTAATCTTTTGATAGATCTTCGAGGTTTAAATAGTTAGATGCTTCGTTAAAAAAGGCACTTACACCTTGAGTATTTTTCGATAATTCCTTTTTTTTAGTCGACATTTTATAACCTTCAACAACTCGTTCTCTTCAATAGGTATGGTTGTGTAATCATTTGCACCAATATTCATTCCTTTTCTTATTTCTTATTTCTGATTTGTCTGATTTTGAAGTTAGATAAATAAAAGGAACACTAGTTGTTTTTGGATTCCTGCTTAGGCTTTCAAATACGCCATATCCATCTAATTCGGGCATCATCAACTACTAAAATCCTTTCCGCTGAAGCTTGGAAAATGCTTTTAAAAAAGTCTGCTTTTTTCACAATTTCATACTTGTTCTTGTCGTAATTTTGGTAACGAATTTGGATATTCTTTTTGGATAAACTCAATAAGTTGCTCCCTTACCTCACAACGCATATTCCAGGTATCCGAAGCGTTTTTTGCACTAAATGTGGCACGTAATTCTATAACTCGTTCATTTGTATTGGTAACTAAAAGCTCACCTATTTTTTTATCCCACAGTGGATTATCATTAAGAATGGATAGTAGTTTTGTTCTTAGAGTTTCGATTGGAACAGTGTAATCCATATAGAGATATATGCTGCCAATTAATTCTGTAGAGCTGAAGGTCCAATTTACAAAAGAGTTATCACTAAAATAATTAAGAGGCAAAACCAGTCGTCTCCAATCCCAAGTTTTTATAACTACGTAAGTGAGCGTTATATCTTCTACTGTACCAAACTCTCCTTCAATAACAATATCATCATCAATTTTAATTGGTTGGGTAAAAGCTATTTGAAAACCAGTAATAAGATTGGCAATTGATTTTTGGGCTGCAACACCTGCAATGATACCTATAACTCCAGCAGAAGTGAGTATGGTCGTGCCCAGCTTTCTTACTGTAGGGATATTCCATAAAATTGCAGCTATGGCAAGTGTGATTATGATTACAATAGATATACTCTTTATAAATCGCAATTGGGTCAATACTTTTCTGTCTTTTACCTTATGAATGCTACTAACATCAAATTTTTGTTTTACGACTTCTTCTACCACATTTAAGGATGCAATTACTAGCCAAGAGAAATTAACGATAATAAAGCTTTCAACTATTTTGTGCCAAAAGGTGTATAAATCAAGAAAAGAAAGGGAACTGTAAATTAATAAAAGAGGTAAAAGAAATTTAGATGGAGTTTTTAGGTGTTTTGGCAGTTGCGCTTTTAAAATGCTTGGTTTTCTTTTGTTAGAAAGTTTGAGAAGTGAAAACAAAACCCATTGTAAGGCAAGGCCCAACAAAACACAACCTAGGATTAGTATACTGTAAGTTACCCAAGATTCTAGATTAAATGGTGTTTTTAAATGGTTGGTTTTCATGCTTTTTTGTGAAAATAGAACAATACTTTTATCATAGAAATGACCAATATCATTCTTTTAATATCCTACCAAAATTGAAAAGTTAAGTTTAAAAATAAAATGACTGCTAGCAGAACAGACTTCCTTTTTCTTCTAGAACTTTTTTTGTGGTTGTATAGCCTAAATTAAAAATAGCTTCTATACTGTTCATATCAAAAGTGCCATAATTAATTAATTCCTCAGGATAAATAACCAAATCACAATCGGGGAATTTTAACATAGACTCTGAAGCCACCTTAATTTTATATGCTCTTTCTACTACAGTATAAGAATGCTTTAAATCTTCAATGCTAATTTTTTTTAAAGGATTAACGTATATGCCTATGATTTTATCACAGTCCTTTTTTAATGGTTCAACGGGAAAATTGTTTAGAGTACCACCATCAATGTAATATTTTCCATTAATCTCAGTTGGGGTAAAAACACCTGGAAAAGAAGCAGAGGCTATAATGGGTTTTATGAGTTGACCCTTGCTAAAAATTTTTAGTGAACCATCAATTATATTGGCGGCAGTAACAAATAGTTGTTTTTTTAAAGCATTAAAATTATCATTTGGAAGATATATTTTGAGATCATCATAGAATTTTGCTGAATTTATAAACCCAGGTTTGTTAAGTGCATATCTAGCGGTTTGAAATATAGATATGGTTTTGAAAAAATTCAACATTTCAGACCAGCTTATACCTGCTGCGTATAAAGCTCCAATGATAGCTCCAGCACTTGTGCCAGCGATATGTGTGGGAGAAATGCCAAACTCTTCTAAAGCTTTTATGGCGCCTATATGGGCAGCGCCTCTTGCGCCTCCTCCAGAGAGAACTAAACCTGTATTCATTTGTAAGTTGTATTAGTTATTGTAAATGTAATACGTTGATTGTAAATAATTAGTGGTTATTATCAATTGATTATAATACGGGACTAAATATCTTGGCTAGGCCTTCTTTTAAACGATCTGTTTTGGACCTTTTGAGATGTTGTTGATAGTCCATTTGTCTACTTTTATTGCAATCTTTTAAAAAATCTAGCTTCAGTTCTGTGGTTATCTCTCGGTCGTAAATAAGCACATTTACTTCATAGTTTTGTTCAAAACTTCTAATATCTAGATTAGCTGTGCCAATGGAGGTTAGAGTATCATCTGAAATAATAACTTTACTATGTAAAAATCCATCTGGATATAAGTAAATTTTAACTCCTGATTCTAGTAAATTTTCAAAATAAGAACGCACATTCCATTTAACTAGAAAGCTGTCTGAATTAGCTGAGAGTAACAATCTAACATCTATACCACTCATTGCTGCTACTTGTAAAGCTACCAATACGGCTTCTCCAGGGATTACATACGGGTTTGTTATATAAACATACTTTTTTGCACTATTAATTACCGAAAAATAGAGCTGCTGTATAGAGGAGAAATCAGAGTCTGGACCACTGGCTACTAATTGTGCAGTAGATTTTCCTGGAGCTGAATTGTTAAAAAAAAATTTGGTGTCTAACAAATCGTTTGTGTTGCTAGCAAAACTCCAATCCATAGCAAAAACAGCTTGCAAACTACTAACGATAGTACCTTTTAATTGTAAGTGCATATCATACCACTTTCCAATAATAGGATCACCTTTTATGTATTTGTCAGACACATTAATTCCACCGGTAAAACCCACAACACCGTCAACAATAATAATTTTTCTGTGGTTTCTATAATTGATAGAAGAGAGTAGTCTGCCAAAACGCATCGGTAAAAAACTATATACTCTTATTCCTGCTGCTTTAAGACTGTTTATATATTTATTGCTTAAGGTTCTGCTCCCGAGTCCATCATAAAGGAAACATATTGTCACACCTTCTTTTATCTTACCAATTAATATGGACTTAAATTTTTCGGCTAAATCGCCATCTTCAAAAATATAATATTGTATATGTATGAATTTTTTAGCGTCTTCCATAGCACTAAAAATAGCTTCAAAAGTTGCAGGACCATTTTTTAATGGGATTAATTCGTTGTTTGTGCTTGGTAAAAACTTCGAGCCTTTGGTTATAAGTTTAGCTAGTTTAATATGATTCTTAATTACTACAGGAATATTATCGTTTTCGTTTACTGTTATATAGTAATCTTCGACTTTATCTAAGTATTGAGAAATCTCTTTGGTTTTTTTTAGAGTATAGAATTTATTCTTTCTTTTGTTTCGCCCAAGGATAAAGTAAAAAAGCATTCCGCCCACAGGAATTGTAAAAATAGCTAATAACCAAGCCAACGTTTTTGTGGGTCTTATGCCATAAAGTAGCAGTCTACCCATTAAAGCAATTGCTAAAAGAAAATATAAAATTAGAGCTACTGTCATCGTTAAACTATCATTGGTTTCTAGTAAAAATTTCAAATTTAATAATACCACTATCGATAGTTGCTTTTTTTAAATCATCCATTTTGTAATCGTATATGTTTTCTCTTACTTTCGATTCTATTTTTTTAAATGTGTGATTTCCCATGGCAATTATGGTATTGAAATTTCCGTCTTGTCTAGAAAAGCAAGTACTAACATTTTTAGGTTCTTTAAAATATAACTGAATATTAGAGTAGAGGATAACATCTTTTAAAATTTCATTCTTATAATTTTTTATAATTCTAGTTTTAATCGAGGAGGAACTTTGATCGTAAGTTTTAAAACCCCGTATATGCCCAGCGGTATTTAAACTGCCTATTACTTTTAATTTGTGTACTACATCCAAATGGAGGTTTTCTTCGGAAGAACTTAAAGGACTCCAAGAAGATATAAAGATGCTAATTAGGATGTCGTAATAGGCCATAATATAATACTAACTAATTATGCTACAAATAAATGTATTAAAAAAACAGGAAAACCTGACCGATGTCATCTCAGCAGCTAACAGTAAACCTTAATTATTACACGAGTACAAATAGTTGTTTAATACTATTTTCTTTCAAAGGTTTTGTGAATGGAACTAATTCCTATAGAATTCATGACATCTTTATAACTAATTAAATCAAATTCTCGGTTCGCAATGATTATTTCTAAAATGTTCATATACTCATCGTTTTCCTTCAAACTTTCAAAGTTATTTGGCTTAGCATATCGCTTTGAATTTTCTTTGAATCCTCTTATATGTTTAGATAAAAAAGGATTTACAACAGCTTGCAATAAATCCCATTCTGATTTGTCATAATCAATACTAAGCACATCGTATTCATATAGGTCGATGATGTCACTTCTTCGTTTTTCGTTTGAAATAATATCTATGCCTTTTGATTGCAGCGTCTTAGTTTAGCCTCCAATAAGCTCGGAGTGATATTTTAAATTTCAATTAACACCGTTTAAATATGAAATATAAGAAATGGAGTTTAGAAGAAAAGCTATAAATTCTATCCTCATCTGAAGAACTAGGAATCGTTGAAGCTTGTCGCAAAGACAAGGTTAGTATGGGAACTTTTTATAGTTGGAAGAAGAAATATGATACCCAAGGCGAGTCAGACTTAAAAGTGGCCTGTGACACTCGTAGCAAAGAGTTAAAGCAAGCAGAAGAGGAGAACAGAATACTTCGTAAGCTTTTAAGTAACAAGGAGATTGAGTTGGAAGTCCAGTGAGAACTTTTTAAAAAAAAAGTTTGGGACATCAGATCCAAGAAAGATTTAGTGGATACTATTTTTAACAAATATAAAATCAGTAAAACTAAGATAATCGATATGGTAGTAATGGTTTACAGCAGTTATTATCGCAAGCCAAGCTTAGGTAAAAAAAGGAAACAAGCCAGATAAATTTACCTATCATAGTAAGAATGGATTAGTAACCTAATATGTTGTTATTGAATCTGTAAAGACCGTATTAAGTCATCCTTTTATAGATTGTGGCTACAGATTAATGACTGCTTATTTGACTCGGGACGGTTATACAATCAACCACAAGAAACTATATAGAATAATGAAAGAAGCGAACCTATTGAAGTTAGAAGACCGCATTGACAGTAGCGGTTCTGGACGCAAGTTTGTTAAATTCAGAAAAGTAATGACCGTAAAACCTTTTGATTGTCTAGAAATGGACATAAAGATAGTTTGGATTCCTAGTGCTGGTAAAAAAACGCTTATCTTCTATCTTTAATAGATGTTCACACGCGAAGAATATTAATAAACCTTTTTGCTTTTTCAATTAAATAAGCTCAAGTGATAACATTGCTGTCTGAATTATTTATACCCTAATAATGTTGTGATTAGAAGTGATAACAGAAGCCAATTTATTGCAAAAAATGTAAGATAATATCTAGGACTGATAGGTGTGTTTACAACGTGATGTGTATGGTTAGATTCTGTGTTAGCAAACAACAAAAATCCTATATTTTTTTCTATTTTTGTTTTTCAAAACGGCTTTAAGCTAGTTTCTAAAGGGCAGTTTCTATTTCTAATAGAGTTGCTCTTTTTTGTTGCTCATAATTTTGAATAAACCCTTGTTTATTTTTGTAAACAACGTAAATTAATTCTAATAGTTTTCTTTGAACAGCAATCAGTCCTTTCATTTTTATACCACTTTTAGAAACTAATCTTAAATATAATTCTTTATGGTTTTCATTATATTTTACTGCAGATAATGAGGGTAAATGCATCGCTTTTCTCAAATTAC
>NZ_AUDE01000025.1 GCF_000425305.1 Psychroserpens burtonensis DSM 12212 | reverse complement strand
TCTTGGATTAAGACAATAACATTTGACAATGGAAAGGAGTTTGCTCGGCATGGTGAAATAGCAAAAGACGTGAATGTAAAAGCATACTTCACAAGACCATATACCTCTCAAGATAAGGGAACTGTCGAAAACAGAATAGGTGTAATAAGAAGATTTTTTCCAAAGAAAACAGACCTTAGAGAAGTCTCAGCTAAGAGAATAAAAGAAGTAGAAAAATTACTAAATTACAGACCAATTAGAAAGTTTAATTATAATAACCCTATTGAAGTCCTAAATAATAAGTGTGTTGCACTTATGGGTTGAACTCAGCAATTCAATAAAAATGTTGCCCCAAAAATTATTCCAGTAACTAAAAGTTTGAAAAAGCTATTATACCGAATGGGATACGAAAACAAAAAAGGAAAGGAAGAATTTCTTATTTCACCTGATAGATCTAAAACTTCAACTTATGCTTTAATGGATAATCTATCAAAAGGCTTTTCTCATTTCTATAAACAACTTGGAACTGGAAGAGATTTACAATTAAAGAGTTTAAGAAAGACATACCTCACATATCTATCCTCAGCATTAAGTGGAGACACAAAATCATTGTCTTCTCACACAACAGATGAAGTGCTACAAAAACATTATATTGACGAAAGGATTGTTAGTAAAGCAGTTAAAGAACTGAACATTTTTAACTCTTAAAATTGACGAAAAGACACTTTTATTAGATACTTTTTAAAGAAATGAGCAAAGAACAAGCACCAAACCATAACGACACAAACGCTAAAAGCACTGAAAATCAGTGCTTTTACTTAGTAGCGGGAACTGGACTCGAACCAGTGACCTTCGGGTTATGAGCCCGACGAGCTACCTACTGCTCTATCCCGCGATTTAAAATCTATAATAACTGTCTTAGCTTTTAACTTTCGGCTCATGATACCGACTCAATCATTTTAGGACTGCAAAGATAAAAGCTTTTTTAGATATTACCAATTATATTACTAGAAGATTTTAGTAGAATATTGCTTTAATATTTACTTGCTTAATCAATAAGGTTTTAAGAAGACTCTTTGTTCTTCTATAATGAAGATTTTCCTAACTAATTTATCGTTTTATTAAACAATCTATACAAAAAAATAGCTCTTAACACATATGTGTTAAGAGCTACATTTACTTTATAAGTATATATTATAATTAATATTAATTGTCGTCGTCTATATCAAGTGTAGCAATCGCACCTTGATTTACTACGTCAACATAATCAAACTGTTTTAAATTTGGAAGTTGGGTCTTAAGTTGTACCAATTCTCCTTTAAAATCGTTGTTACCAATAAGCAACACTTTTAAATTTATAAGACTAGCCATTTGATTCGGTAATTTTCCGTAGAAGGCATTGTTAGATATCACTAACTCTTCTAGATTTATTAGGCTACAAATAGAGTTTGGTAATGTCCCAAAGAAATTATTTTCAAAAATACTAAGAACCTTTAAATCTTTAGCTTTAGAAATCGATGCAGGTAACTTACCTGTAATCTGGTTGCTGCTAAGCAATAATTCCTTCAATTTAGTTAATTCACCAATTGTCATTGGTAATTCACCTGTTAATTGATTATTATATAATTCTAGCGTATTTAAATTTGATAACTGACCAATTGTTACAGGAATCTCACCTTTGATCATATTCATGAATAACTTTAAATTTTTCAAAGATTTTAATTCTCCAATCTCCTCAGGCAAAGGATTTGTGAGCATGTTAAAAGATACATTTAAAGTCACTAATAACTTTAAGTTTTTAATTGAAGAGGGTATCCCTCCAGAAATTTTATTTCTAAAAAGATTGATATGTCTCAAATGAACTAAATCTCCAATTTCTTGAGGAATTACACCTCTAAGATTATTGAATTCTAAATTGAGCCCAATAACTTTGTCTCCCTTCACAGTAACACCATGCCATTCTTGAACTGGCGTATTTAAATCCCACGTCGTTCTCCACAGCGCACCATGAGTTGAGTTATAAATTGCTTTTAACGCCTCTTTTTCTTTTGTTGATACGCTACCAAAGGACAATAGGGTAACAAGAAAGAATAACAATGTGAATTTAACAGTTTTCATAATAGTAGATTTGGTTGAGGGCAGCATTTCTATTACGAATTTAGACCAATACCCGTTAAACGACAAATATTTTCGACGAAATACAATGTAGTTCATCGAAAAAAATATTAATGCATTAACAATCAATGACTTAAAATAAACTATTGTTCTAAGTTTTCTGCATCAAAACTAGTAATTTCTTGATTATCAGTGGAGATTCGAAGTTGAATAGGATTGCAACACACCTCACAATCTTCAATATATTGCTGTTGATATTGTGACACGTCGATAAGCATTGAGATAGATTGCCAGCAATATGGACATTGAAAAAAGTGTTCTTGCATAATTTTTTTCAGAAATTAGAATTCAGTATTCAATAATTCTCCACTTAATTGAAGTAGTGACAATTCAGCTAATTTGGCATCGTATTTAGACTGATTTCTACTTAACTCTGTTTTGAGCAAATTGAGTTGAGCTTGTCTGAATTCAATAGAGGTGACTTGACCTATTTTAAACTTTTCTTGCGTGCGCTCAAAATTATTTTGAGATGTTTTAATGTTATTTTCCTGTACTTGATAAATCACCAGCTTATTTTGATAATCATCCCAAGCATTGTTGAAGTTACGCTCAACATCAAGAAGGAGTTGTTCTTTTTGAAGTTTTTGGTTCTCTAAGCCTATCTCAGCATTTCTAACACGTGTTAATGTACTTCCGCCATCAAATAGACTCCATGTTAAATTTAAACCTGCCGATACTCCTGAATTTGTATTTTGGAGAACGAATGCTAACGGACTATTATTTGAAGATTCGTTCCAGCCATAAGAACCTACCAAACCAATAGTTGGTAAAAATTGTGCTTTATTTGTTTTGATATCAAACTGACTAATATTAATATTCTTTTCGGCTTGTAACAAAGACACATTATTCGATTTGGTTTTTAATAAAAGATCCTCTTTATTTAACTGCAATAAAAAACTCAAATTGGTGACTACTCTATAATCTTCAAGAATTTGATTCCCTAAAACTACATTTAAATCACGTTTTGTATTTTTTAATTGTTGCTTCGTATTTATGAGGTTAATACTATCATTATTAATATCAACTTCTGCATTTAAAACAGCAAGTTTGGTACTTTGCCCATAGTCAAACTGATATCCTGCTCTTGTTAATCTGTCTTTTGAAATGATAAGCGTTTCTATTAAAACGTCTGTATTTTCGGTGAGTTGGGCTACGGTATAATAGACAGAAAACAGTTGCAACATAGTAGTTTCAATAGTTTCACGTGCTTCCAAATCAGACAGTTGATACTCTTCTTTTAAACGCTTATAGTTATATAAACGTCCTAATCCATCAAAAAGCGTGTAATTTAGATTTATAGAGGCGTTGTAACGTCGTGTTTCCGCACCTTCTGCAATTCTTATTTCTCCATTTGCTAATTGCCCTTCTGTATTTTGCACATCAATTGTTGCTCCTGCATTCCCTGTTAGTGTTGGTAAATAACCAGAGTTTAAAATTCCTGTGTTATTGTCTGCTACTTCAACCGTGTTATTTGCGATTTTGATTCCGTAGTTATACTCTAATGCTAACTTTACAGCTTCATCTGTTGTTAATACTTGTTGGGCCTGAGCAAATATTCCTAAGAAAACCAGAAAACAAGTGGTATAAATTCTAATGTTCATTTGCTTTATTTTGTTGTTTTATTAAAAGCTGTAATTCTTTTTTAGTGACATAATCATCGGTAGGTAAAACTGAAGAACCACCATCTATAGGATCATCTTCACTTGTCTCTTTTGTGACACGTTCTACCTCTTCTTTTGTAACCGCTTTGTTAGTCCATAACCATTTAGCAGTCACTTTTATACTATTACCAAATGATAAGAATATTGGCAATACAATAAGTGTTAAAACAGTTGCGAATGCAATACCATAAGCAATAGATACTGCCATAGGAATTAAAAACTGAGCCTGTCTACTCTGTTCAAAAATTAAAGGAGCTAGACCTGCAACAGTAGTAATTGATGTTAAAAATATGGCTCTAAAACGAGAACGACCCGCTTCATATAAAGCGTCATCAAACAACATACCGTCTCTTAAATTATTATTGAATTTCCCAATAAGAACCAATCCATCATTTACCATAATACCAATAAGTGCAATAATACCAAGCATTGATAGAATATTTAATGGAAAGTCATGAATCCAATGTCCCCATGCTACAGCTGGCAAACTCAGCGGAATCAACAACAATAACAGTAGAGGTTGACTGTAACTTCTAAACGTAAATGCAATGACAATATATATGAGTAACAATACCGTTATTCCAACTGGCACTAATGAGTTAGTTAGTTTTAGTTTTTCTCTATTTTGACCTTCATATGATGGCGTGACCGTAGGATATTTTGATAGAATAGCTGGCATAATTTCATCTTTAATTTCTGCCATAATATCTGTTGAACTCGTTTTCTTTTGATCTTTTATATCTGCCGATACTTGTATCTCCCGTCGACCTTCTAAGTGATTAATAGCAACATCGCCTCTTTCAATACTGTAACTAGCAATTTCTTTTAACGGAATTCGTTGTCCGTTTGGTGCTAATATTCGCATATTATCTAAATTTTTAATAGACGAACGATTCTCTCTATTATAGCGTACCCAAACTCTAATCTCATCTTGTCCTCTTTGAAAACGTTGCGCTTGTGATCCAAAAAATGCAGATCGTACTTGAGTCATTACAATTCTTAGGTTTAAACCAAGAGCATAAGCACTTTCATTCAGTTCTAAACGAATTTCTTTGATACCAGCAGGATCGTTATCAGTGACATCCTTTAGCAGTATATTATTTTCAAGATTTTGTTTTAACTCTGCTTTTACAGCTTTTAACTCAATAATATCATTTCCTAAAAGCGAAATTGAAACAGGACTACCTCCAAAGTTCCCTCCACTTCCGTATACTAAACTTTCAACTCCAAATATTGGACCAACACGGTCCCGTATTCTATTAGTAACCATATCAGAAGATAATTCATTAGGACGCTCTTCTCCTGGCAACATATTAATAACTAAAGATGCTGTTGATGAACCTGGCCCAATATTTCTAATCATATTTTCGACCAGATGTTTTTCTTCATTTTCACCTATATATTCCTTATTAATTTCATCTGTAACCTCAATAGCTTTTGCTTCTATAAATGAAATGATACTGTCTGTCATCTTTTCATTTGTACCGTTTGGCATATTTAATGTAATACGAACAGTATCACTTGCTATCTGAGGAAAAAAGGCACCTCTAATAATGCCTCCATCAAAGCTAGCTTTCGTTAAAATCATGAATACAATAAAAAAGGAGAACATCAAAAACTTATACTTTAGAGCGAACCTTAAAGATGGACTATACAATGTATCACGAAGCCAAGTCATGATTTTATCACCAAACATATTGATGTAACGAAGTTTGTAAAATATCTTTTGAAAGACTCCTGCTATGCCTTGTTTTGGTGTGTTATTTTGTTTTCTTAATGCTTTAGAGTGCGCTAAATGCGCTGGTAAAATTATTAACGCTTCAACCAATGACACCAATAAAGTAAGAATTACAACGACAGACACCTCGCCAAAAAACTCTCCTATTCGCCCATCTAAAAACAAGAAAATAGCAAAAGCTAGAATAGTCGTGAGAATAGCAGATACAATAGCAGGCAAGACCTCCATTACACCATCAACAGCAGCTTGTTCTGGAGTTTTTCCTTTTTCATAATGCTGGTATATATTTTCGGCAATGACAATACCATCATCTACTAAGATACCTATTACGATTATCATCCCAAAAAGTGATAGTACGTTGATTGTAACATTAAAATAACCAGCAAAAACAAACATCCCTAAAAAGGCTATTGGCAAACCAAAGGCCACCCATAATGCTAATCTTGTATTTAGAAATAATGATAAAAACAAGACTACTAATAGCATACCAACTAAAGCATTTTCTTGCAGAAGCTCTGTTCTTTGTACCAGAGCGATTGATAAATCTGTGACGACATTCAATTGAACATTATCATACTTTTGATTAAACGATTCAATGTACTCTTTTACTTTATCTGCAGAAGTGATTAAATCTTCATTATTGGTACTGGAGATGGTAACATTAATAGATAAATCGCCATTAAAGTAGTTAGCGTTTGGTGTTTCTGAAAACTGATCTCTTACTACAGCAATATCTTTTAACCTAGTTATACGTCCAGAAGCGTCAGATTTAACAACTAAATTTGATAATTCGTCTGCATAATACGATCTTGAATTTGCTCTAATTAGATATTCTTCAGTGTCTGTTTTAATTGTTCCGCCTGTAGTTATCAAACTAGATTGGTTAATTGCGTTTGAAACATCTTCAAAAGATAAATTATACGCTAATAAATTAGTCTCATTAACAGCAATTTCAATTTCTTCTTCTGGATAACCTGAAATTTGAATTTGTGAAATCCCTTCTATTCCTCGCAAATCATTCTCTACTTGCCTTCCTATTTGCTTTAAGGTAGACAGTGGAATATTAGAACCGCTTATCGCAAATGAGATTGTTGGTCTCACAGCCTCGAGTTTTGCAACAATTAAAGGTTCCATACCAACAGGGAATGAAGGTACGCGATCTACAGCATTCTTGACCTCGAGAAGCATGAAATCAATATCTTTCCCTTTTTCAATTTCCACATTGATAGTACCACTATTCTCTCTTGACGTCGATGTTACGCGCTCTATACCATTTAAACCTTTAAGGTTATCTTCAATTTTAAGCACAATGCCTTCTTCAACTTCTTGAGGAGATGCACCAGGATAAGTGACGTTAATGCTAATATTCTTTGAATCTATTAAGGGAAAATAAGATGATTTTAAATTAGTTGCCCCAAAATATCCAAAAATGACAAATGCAAATATGACAACATTAACAGCAACACTGTGTTTTATAAAATAAGCAATCAGTTTTCTCATAACTTATTTTGCTTTCTTAGATTTAGACACTTCTAAAGATTTATCCTTTTTAGAATAATCAGGTTCAGTCACTTCGGCTTTTAAGTGATAAGGTTTCACCAACATTCCCGCGTAAGCTCCTGGAACTGGTTTGGATAAAATAACTGCACCATCTGGAACATCTCTCAACACCACCTTAGAATCTGAAAAATATACAGGCTTAACGTCTATAAGATCTAAAACACTGTCTCTTACAACAAAAATCTGTTCAGTATCTAAAAATAAATTTCTACTAATTTCAATAACATTATTTTCTTCTTTTGCATTTACGCTTGCTTCAAGGTACATACCTTCCTTGAGGGTTTCGTTTTTCACTTCAATAAATGCGGTTATGGTCTGTGTTGTAGGATCAATACTTCCATTAACTCGAGAAACAATACCTGAAAATGTTTCGGTATGTTCAATATTACTTAAAGCAACTGATTCGCCTACTTCTAAAAGACTTGCATACGTTTTACTTAATGCAACTTCCATTTCATAAACTGTTGGGTCTATATATTCACCTAGCTTTTGTCCGTTTCTAATCAGCGAACCTTCGGTGACTAGTGCTTCGATTAAAATACCTGAGAACGGTGCTCTTATGTTATATTTTTCAAGTCGTTGCTCTAAATTTTTAACGTTATAATAATTAGATATAATGCCACGACCTGTAATGAAGTAATTTTCTTTTTCCGAAGTCATATCGGGTAACTTAGGTGTCGTTTTATTTAAATCAAAACCATTGAGATAGCTTTGCCATTTTGAAAATACTTCAGGAAAATCCAAACGTAAGTCTGGCATAATAGCAGCGATAGAATTATACAGATTACTTTTTGATGATTGTACGCTTGCGTAATATTCTGAAGCATCAATACGAATTAAAGTTTCGCCTTGACGATATTCTTGACCTGGTTTAAAAAGTTTTCCACTAGTTCTAAAAACACCTTGAACCTCAGCATACAATTCTACGCGACGTTTGGCCATCAAACTACCATTTGCAGGAATTACAATTTGAACTTTACCGTTTTTCACAGTATCTGTAAAAACTGTTTTAATTACTTTTTCAAGAACAGGTCTCTTCTTTTTCTTATTGTTAGCTATATTATTACCAATATAAATCGCCCCAATAATGAGAACAACTCCTAGAGTAGAAAGTATGATATTACGCATGTGAATAACTAATGATTAGTTAATTACTTGACTTTATAATCAAATAATTTCGTCACAAAAGTATTTAAATCCAATAGAGAAATCAGTTAAAAAAAACTTAAAACAAAACTTAGACTAATTCATCCAAGTCGTGTTGCACGGTTTCCCAATCTGCCATTAATTTTTTTAACTTATTCTTTTTAGCCTGATAGTTATCAAAAAAACTTGGATTTGCAGCAGTGTCGTCGTAATTAGTCGCTAATTCCAAATCATCTGCTTTGACCTCTTTTTCTAAGGCATTTATCTTAGACTCTATATTACTCAATCTATTATTTAGAGACTTGAACTTTTTTTGACTTTGGTAAGAATGCTTATTCGTTTCTTTAGGTGTATCTTTAATGACGGTCCGCTTTTCTACTTCCCGTAAATTCTCGACATTACGCTCTTCTAAATAAAAATCAATATCACCTAAATATTCTTTTATCTTTTGATCCTTAAATTCATAGATACTATTTGTTAATCCTTGAAGAAAATCCCTGTCATGAGATACTAAAATTAAAGTGCCTTCAAATTTTTTAAGTGCTTCTTTGAGAACATTTTTAGATTTGATATCCAAGTGGTTTGTAGGCTCATCCATCACCAATACATTAAGCGGTTTGAGCATCAATTTTGCTAGAGCCAAACGATTTCGTTCTCCTCCAGAAAGCACTCTTACATATTTTTCTGCCTCGTCACCTCTAAATAAAAAGGATCCTAGAATATCACGAACCTTACTTCTATTCGTTTCATTGGCAGCATCAATCATCGTATCTAAAACGGTTTTGCTCCCATCTAAATATTCAGCTTGATTTTGAGCGAAATATCCTATTTGTACATTATGACCTAATTTTAAATCACCTTGGTGTTTAAGTTCACCAACTATTATTTTTGCTAGTGTAGATTTTCCTTGCCCATTTTGCCCAACAAAAGCCGTTTTACTATCCCTTTCTATAAGTAGGCTAATATTTGATAACACATGATTATCGCCATAATTTTTGGATATCTTCTCTGCTTCAATAACCACTTTTCCAGGTGTGATCGATACTGGGAAATTTAAAGTCATCACACTATTATCATCTTCATCAACTTCTATGCGATCCATTCTATCCAACTTCTTAATAAGTGATTGAGCCATTGTTGCCTTGCTAGCTTTGGCTCTAAACTTCTCAATAAGCTTTTCGGTTTGTTCAATTTGCTTTTGTTGGTTCTTTTGCGATGCTAACTGTTGTGCTTTAAGCTCATTTCTCAGTACTAAAAACTTTGAATATGGTTTTGGATAATCGTATATTCTTCCCAAGGAAATCTCAATAGTACGGTTGGTAACATTATCTAAAAACATCTTATCATGAGAGACAATTACTACTGCTCCAGAGTAGCCTTTTAAGAAATTCTCTAACCAAATAATAGATTCTATATCCAGGTGATTTGTTGGCTCATCCAGAAGCAAAATATCATTATTTTGTAATAATAATTTTGCTAATTCAATTCGCATTCTCCAACCACCAGAAAAGGTATCTGTTAGCTTCTCAAAATCTTCACGCTTAAAACCTAGCCCTTGTAATATCTTTTCGGTTTCGCCTTGATAATTATAACCACCAATAATTTCATATTGGTGCTGAACCTCGTTGAGATCAATCATCAACTGATTATAACCTTCGCTTTCATAATCAGTACGTTCTGCTAATTGGGTATTAATATACTCCATTCTAGATTCTAGCTCTTTAATTTCTTTGAAAGCCTCGTAGGACTCTTGCAGCACTGTTTTTCCAAAGACGAAATCAATATCCTGTTTTAAAAATCCAAAACTCAGATTTTTATCCGCTGCAATTTGTCCAGAATCTGGTTCTAGTTCTTTAGACAAAATTTTGAGCATTGTAGATTTACCTGCTCCGTTTTTACCTATCAAACCAATACGGTCACCAGGACTTAATTTAAAGGTAATATCTTCAAACAAGAATTCGCCTTGAAATGATATGGAAAGATTATGAATATTGAGCATTTGCTACTTTTATTACTATGAATTATTTATTAAAACGTAAATTTGTATGTTATTTACAGAGCGCAAAAGTAATCAAATTTAAGTCATGTTAAAAGGCACAAAAATTTATAGCATTTTTACGGGTACTTGTCCCAAATGCCAAAAAGAATCTATGTACAAAACTAAGAACCCTTATGTACTTAGTGATGTGTTTAAGATTAATGATAATTGTTCTAATTGCAAACTAAAATACCGCCTTGAACCGTCATTTTTCTATGGATCTATGTATGTTAGTTACGGTGTTGGAATCGCCTTCGCTGTGACTGCTTTTTTAATAAGTTACTTAGGTTTTGAAACGTCTTTATTAACTGCTTTTATTGCTATTATTTTAACTATGACTGCTTTAGGACCAATAATCATGAGACTTTCTAGAAATATTTGGATTAACCTATTTGTTAGTTATGATAAAAATTTATCGAAAAAATAATATATCAGTTTTTATGTTTTCTTCAGAAATTAGCTGTACTCACTAATTCTTTATTCTTTTAATATCTATTTCTGAATCTAGTGGTTCTCCAGCTTCAATATGATTGAATAGTTGTTCTGCAACATATGGAGAAATCATAACACCTCTCGTACCTAACCCATTAAGCACAAAAATATTTTTGAAATCTGAATGAGACCCCACTAAGGGTCGTCTATCTTTCGTAGTTGGTCTTATTCCAGCGACTTGTGTTACAATTTTAAAATCACATTTGATAATCTGTTGTAATTTATTTACTAGTTGGTCTTTTGCATTCTCAGTAATGCTATGTGTTTTATCTTCACGTTCATATGTGGCTCCAATCCAAAATAAATCATCGCCTAACGGGACAATGAACACAGAAGATTTCATTATAAATGCCATCTTTAGACCTGGTGCTTTAATGGTTAGCATTTCGCCTTTTGTGCCACTTAAAGGCAGATGGCTAAAAAATGGGTTTTTAGTAATCCCAAACCCTTCAGCAAATACAATATACTTTGCGCTTATATCGTTATATGCAAGATACTCGGGGGTCACTTCTAATAGTTCATGTTGAAACTCCTCAAGTTTAAGTTTATCGTCTTTAAGAAGATAATTACGATAGGACTTCACTAATTGTAAAGTATCTATCCTTCCAGAGTGCAAGACTTCTCCAAAACCAAAATCTGCCTTTATAACATCAGTGATGTTCTTTACTAAATTAGTAGATAAGAACTCTTCCAGAACAGGTTTATCTGAAGCTGTGAACCAGTCATTCTGTTCTTCAACCGACATGAATCGTCTATACACAGGTAATTGATAATCTAATTTCACACCAAGAAGGTGCTCAAGCGTTTTGTATTTTGGAATTGCTAAAGCTAACTGTTCTTTTGCATTCCAAACCTTTGTAAATCGTTTTAAAATCACAGGATTATATAAACCCGCAGCGACGCTTGACGATCGTTGGGAGTTGTTATCAAAGACAACAAACTTTTTATTGGCAGCTCTTAGTTGCTCGCAAAAGGCAATACCTGCCAAGCCATTACCAACTATAATATAATCTATATGTTTCACAAAGTCACCATTTAATAATTAAATCGGTACTACAAAGGTAAAGAAGATATGATGAGAATGATTTGACTTTATTTAAAAAGATTCTCATTTCCGAAGTAACAAAACAAAAAACGCCCACTTTAAAAGTGAGCGTTTTTTATATAATTTATGTTTTTCTTAGTAAGACCACATGTCTTGTTCGAAGTTGCGAATCTTTTCTTTAATACGATCAGACTCTAAAAGTTGCATTAACGCATTATCTGCGATGTAATCTTTAACCTCTCTATCACCATATACATTTTCTTCTTTGTACATATAACCATTAAAACGCCTAGAATTCAATAAATGATCAAAAGTCAATGGCATAGCACTGTTTTTGTTATTAAACGCTTTAGCCTCGTGTAATACCTCTCTTACTTCTGGATAGAATACCCAAAATAAAGCATTAGGCACTCTTTGAGCCTCGTCCTCAGAATCTAAAAAGTTCACATCTGGTGCTGCTGGTGCAATACCAAGAATTCTATACTTCAATTCTCCGTGACGCTTATCGAAATACCACAGGCCTTTAATTAAATAAGCACTAATGTGGTACGCTTCAATGTTAGTTGTTGTGATATACTCTGGATCTACAAAACCATCAGCATTTAATTGATCGTAACCAATATCTAAAGTATCTACTTTAGTGGTGATATCTTGAAGCTCCTTAACTGTTCTTTTCTGAGAAAAATAAGAATCATTATACACGTTCTGTATTCTTCCGTTTTTTACCGCTTTAATCAAAGTATGATATAAAGAGCGTCTTTCTTTACCGATATTATTAGTATCCACAGGAAAGTATAATGGGAAGTTTACACGTTCATCTAAAACAACTTTTTCCCAAGTCATTTTAGAAAACAAAATGTCTCTATCATCAACATAACCATATTCTAACGGCTTGTCATAATCTAATGCTAATTGCGCTTCCGTTTTAACACCAACTTCACTAGGTTTTTTGGCATTTAAAATGTTGGCTTGAGAAAACATACTAGATGTTATACAAACCGTGGCAATGATTGATAATAAAAATTTATGATTCATCTTTTTAAATTTTAATTTGGGTTACTTTATAAGTTGATTAATTAGTCAACTCAATAATAAGTGGCGATGCTGGTTTAATAGCTGGTCCATTAGTTCTTGATTTGATATCAAAAATTTGAACTTGTGATCCTCTTGGAGCACTTCTTAATGCTGACTTTGCAGAACCATTAAGTCTATTACCAGAGCATGTTACAGAAGGCTTCCCTTCTATTTTAATCTTAAATTCTGTTACTGTTAAAGGCAAATCAAAATCAAAATCTTCTAAAACTGCTTCGATTTTACCAATCTCAACATTATTTCTAGGTAGTTTAGCAGTACCTGTTTGTCCTGCAATACGACCAGCTGGTTTTGGAATATCTTTAATTCTAAATATTGCTTTGTCACTTACTTTAGAACCATCATCTAAGGAAGCTGTAACGTTTATTGTCACCTCTCTTCCAGATGTTGGAACCATTGAGTATTTCCCCGTTCCTGAACCTTTTTTCAATCCAGGTCCAGAGGCAGACACTTTATTATCTGGCACACCAGCAAATGAAATCGTCATTGGATTATCAACACCACGATACACAACGTTCATCTTATCTGCAGAAATAGTTGCAGAATTTGGACGTGGCACTACAACGTAGTTAGCTACAATTGGAATAGGTAATTCTTTACCATTCTCAATAAAAGTAAATTCACCGTTGATAGTATGCTCACCAACATTACCCACATTAAAATCTAATGTAGCAGCACCGGTTGAATCAATCGCTTTTGATAAATCTACTTCTATACCTTGCACCATTAATTTAGTTGGTGGCACATTGGCATACTTACCAATAACTACGCGACCTTGAAATTTCTCACCTGCAAAAAACGCAGATTTATCAGCTAGTACAATAGCTTTATAGTTATTAAGTGTTGTTGCTTCGGATAATGTATTACCTAAAAATAAGCTGTAAAGATTTGCCTCTGTTACTTTAACATCGTTTTGCAATGCTGTTAATTTAGTATAAGACGCAATTGCCGGAAAAGCTTGAAAATTAGCATTTAAATAATCAATTTCTTTCCCATCTTTATTGGGCACTTTAGCAAGACTAAAACTCTTTTCAAAACTTTCACTTTCACCTCTGTAACTTTCGTCAGTTGCTAAAATTTTCTTGATAGCAGTTTTATAGGCATTTATTTGAGCCATGACTTCGTCACCTTTCTTCGTTAGACGATCACCAGTAAACCAAGCTTCATCAAGAATATCAGTTTTATCCATAGCTTCAAATGGTAACTTACCGGTTTTAGGATCAACTTTATAATCACCTGCTCTTAATAAGTCTACTTTTATAGTCTCTATATATTTAAAAAGTTTGTCTGAAGCAATCTGAACCTGTTGTGCTCTCGCTGCTGGTATTTTAAATTCCTCAGGTTTTTCAGTTCCCTTAGTACTTAAATCCATCAACATTGCTTCATTTCTATTTGCTGTTGATTCGTTTGCATTAGCAAACTTTGTTTCCATTAAACCGAAAGCAGACAATACTTCTTTCGACATGTTCATAGCCATCATTGCAATGAAGACTAAGTACATCAAGTTAATCATTTTCTGCCTTGCAGATAATTTTCCTCCTGCCATGTTAATTAGTTTTTTTAGTTGTTAATAATTATAGTTAATAAAACTAATTAGTTTTTATTCATTGCAGTTAACATTCCTCCATATACACCATTTAATGATGATAAGTTAGATGCCAATGATTGCATTTGTTCTTTTAATTTCTCAGCGTTAACTACAGACTCTTCGTTAATTGTAGCTTGACGACTCGCACTTTCCATTTGCACTTTATAGAGACTATTTAAAGACTCCATTTGAGCTGCAGCTAAATACAATTCTTCACCGTATTTCTTTTGAGCATTCATAGCATCGACAGCTGGGCTAATTCCTTTTGCAGCACCTTCAAAATTCTTAATACTGTTTCCTAAACTTGCCATTAATTCACCATCAATTTTTGCATCTTTTAATAAGTTATCTAATTTTTTAGATAATAATCCTTCAGCATCTTTAGGCTCTTCTTTTTTAGCTTTTTTAGAAATTAACTGTCCTCCAGCTAATTCAGGATATACTAAAGACCAATCTAATTCATTTCCTTGTCTTTCAAATGCAGAATACGTAAAGACTAAGGCTTCAACAATCATACCTATTGTAAGAATAAGTGATCCATAAGGCCAGTGTTGAATTTTAAATAAAGCTCCAAGTATAACGATTGCAGCTCCAAGTCCATAGACCATATTAGCGATTGTGATTTTTCCCTTCTGTGCCATAATTTTGTTTTTTAGTTTTTAAAGTCAATGTGACTTAAGTAGATTAATGTTTAGTTTAGTTAATTAATTTTTTAGTTCGTAGCAGCGTTCTTAGTTACCTCAGTTCCCATGTAATCTTGAACGGTTCTAAAGCCAATATAACTTCTTGCAGAATCAGCGTATTCGTAATCTCTAGAACTTACTTGTAAGAAGTATGCTACATCTTTCCAAGAACCTCCACGAACAACTTTACGTTCATTATCTGGATTATTAACACTTGGATTAAATGATGACATATATTCATATGAAGCAGCATCGTAAGAACCTTGTACCCATTCTGAAACGTTTCCAGCCATATTATACAGGTTAAAATCATTTGGCTCATAAGCATCGGCCTCTACAGTATATAAGGCTTGGTCTGCCGCATAATCACCACGTAATGGTTTAAAGTTTGCCATAAAACAACCTCTATCATTCTTAGCATATGGTCCACCCCAAGGATACGTTGCTCCTTGAAGACCGCCTCTTGCTGCATATTCCCATTCTGCTTCAGAAGGTAATCTATAAGAATTCACAAATTGTTTTCCTTTTGATTTTCTATAAGAATTATGGTATAAAGTTCTCCATTGACAGAATGCTTTTGCTTGTTTCCAAGACACGCCTACTACTGGATAATCTCCATACGCATCATGCCAAAAATAATCGTTGTGCATTGGTTCATTATAGGAGTAAGAAAAATCTCTAATCCAAGCAGTTGTATCTGGATACACAGTGACCTCTTCTGTTATAATAACATCTTTACGGCTTAAATCTCTGTTTTTTGCAGCTTTCTGAATGTCCATGTACTTATACTGGAATTTAAATTTCTTCACATCCCAAGTGCGTTGGCCATTGTAAGACTCCTCAATTGGAAGATGCATGGTATCCATAACCTCAGCATAGTACTCGTCTGGATAATCTGCAGTATCAAAAATCAAATCAATATCTTTATTTAACTTTTTACCTTCATAGCCTGTAGGTCCTAGGCCACTATAGTTATTATCCATGTATTTTTCATAAACAGTCATATCGTCTGGATCTGCATTGTTAAATGCAAATTCTCCAATACCACCATTCCCTGGAGTTTCTCCAATCTCATCAGCTAGAATAGCTAATTTGGTTCTTAAGGTAGAATCTCTAACCCATTCTACGAATTGACGGTACTCACTATTAGTGATTTCGGTCTCGTCCATATAAAAGGCTCTCACGGTTACTGTTCTAGTTGGCGCATCTTGTACTCCTGCTAAATCGTCATCAGATTTTCCCATTATAAATGCACCACCTGGCACAAGTGCCATACCATAAGGTTTTTCTGGGTGCCATTTGTTTCCTTTAACGCCTACGAGTTGTCCTCTGTCTCCAGAGTTACAGCTAACCATTAGGGCTAAAACGGTTGTCAATAAGGCAAACTTCTTAATATTCATAGAAACTTGAGGTTAAATTATTTAGTTGTAATTATTATATTTATTCTTGTGCTTAATTATTTTGAGGATGTAAACATATTTATATATATTGTAAAATCCAATTTTTTTTCAATCTTTTTTACACTTTATCCCAAAAAGTTAACATTTCATCGATTAAAAATATGTTAAATTTTATAATATATAGACCCTAAAAACTATTCTTTTTATACGCTTTATACCAGCGTTCTGGCATTTTACCACAACTTGCTTCTAGATAATCTTCATGCGTGCAAGGTAATAACGTATGCTTTTTTAATTTATTATTAACATTTGGTAAAAAAGGAATTTCTATCCACCAACGTCCCGTTTTTAAACTTTTATAAAAAATCAACTCATCATTCTCTATTAGCACATTATATTTTTGATGGTTATTAGTATTACTAAAATCGTCATCTTTAACCCTACAATTAAAACCTTCTATAAAATACCATATCATCTGTGATATTAGCATAGGCGTTGCATCTAACTCATAGGTAGTTTTAAATTCATAAATCCCAAATGACGACACCTTATTACTTATTCCAGCATATCGTGCAATAGCGCATACCTCTTTACCATTAAAGCCGTTAGGAGAAAATTTTTGCTTAGCACCAACCTCTGCTGCTCTAACAGATTTTAAATCCATAGTCACAATATGTGCATCTCTCATTACGGGCTCTACCAACTTAATAGAATGCGTAACCTCTCCTAAACGATAAGACTCAAAGTAAAGCTTATCCATCAAGTCGATTTCTTCTTGAGAATTAAAATAGGTTTGATAACCAACTACAGAATAATTAAATAGATTGTAAGGTTGCTCTAAAATTATTTTCCCAAGGAAACTATTATTTTTCATTTCTATGGAAGCGTCACCAAGATCAAAATTAGAATCTACATTCACGATATTAACCATAGGTGACATCGTATCATACGCGCGATAATTAGCATAGGTCAAATCCTGGCTTCCCCCAAGTATAATAGGGACGACTTTGTTCTCTATTAATACCGAAATTAAAGTTCGTAAAGCGTAATATGTATCTTCAATAGTTGAACCGGCTGGAATATCACCTAAATCGGCAATTGTTGTATGCCAATTTCCAGGAAATAAAGAATATAGTGATGTTCTTATGGTATCAAAATTTAATTCCTCTCCCATATAATTAACATCATTACGGTTTTCTTTAACACCTATGATGGCAAGTTTCACACCATCTAAGTCTGGAATACCGTTTTGAGTAGAATGAATTTTTATTTTTTTCCCTAGCACCTGCTCAGATAATAGTTCATTATGAGCTAATACTGAATCTGAGACGGGAGATAAGAAATTAAAATTCATGGTATTACTTATTTTTTAGTAGCAGCTTTCTTTTTAGTAGTTGCTTTTTTAGTCCCTGTTTTTTTCTTTACAGGTGCTTTCTTTTTAGCCGCTGCCTTTTTCTTTGGCGCTTTCTTTTCTATTTCTTTTTGAGCCTCTTCTAAGGTCATGTCTGTAACATCTACAGTCTTAGGAAGCTCAACTTTTATTTTACCTTTAATAATATTGTGTCTTCCCCAACGTGCTTTCTCTACGCGAATCCCTTCATCTTCCCAGTTGTGAATGACTTTATCTATTTCTTTCTGAATCTTGTCTTCAATTAAAGTTACAACATCACTATCAGATAGATTGTCCCAATCATACTTTTTATTGACGTTGATAAACATATTATTCCATTTTATAAATGGTCCAAAACGCCCTTTACCTTTTTGAACAGGAAGGTCTTTATACATATATATAGGAGCATCAGCTTTTTGCTTCTCTTTGATTAACTCAATAGCCTGATCCATTTCTACATCTAAAGGATTAGTTCCTTTTGGAAGTGACACAAATGCCTTACCAAACTTTACATAAGGCCCAAAACGACCATTATTAACCTCTATAGGTTCATCCTCATAGGTGCCTAAACTTTTAGGCAATTGGAATAAATCCATCGCCTCTTCATAGGTAATTGATGCTAATTGTTGATCTGGTGACAAACTTGCAAAGGTTGGTTTCTCTTCATCGTCAACAGTTCCTATTTGCACCATAGGTCCAAATTTCCCTAAACGAACACTCACTTGTTTTCCTGATTTAGGATCTTTACCCAAAACACGTTCTCCCGATTCTCTGTCTGCATTTTCTTGAACATCGACAACTACAGGATGAAAGCCCTTGTAGAACTCCTTCATCACTTTTTTCCAGTCTTCTTTACCCTCTGCAATTTGATCAAAATCTGCTTCAACTTTTGCGGTAAAATTGTAATCTAGGATATTTCCGAAGTGAGTTACTAAAAAGTCAGTCACAATCATACCTATATCTGTTGGTACAAGTTTCCCTTTATCGCTATTCACTTTTTCGGTTAAACTATTATCCGTCAGTTTCCCTTGTTGAAGTAATAGTTGCGTATACTCACGCTCCACCCCTTCATTAGTTCCTTTTTCTACGTAATTTCTATTTTGAATTGTTGAAATTGTTGGCGCATAAGTTGACGGTCGACCAATACCAAGTTCCTCCAATTGTTTCACCAAAGAGGCTTCTGTAAATCTATAGGGTGCACGTGAAAAACGCTCAGTCGCTGTAATATAACTATTTAGTAAGGTCTCATTTACTTTCATTGCAGGTAACATGCCTTCCTGCTCAGTATCTTCATCATCAGTACCTTCGAGATAGACTTTTAAAAAGCCTTCAAAAGTAATAACCTCTCCATTTGCAGTAAATGTTTCGTTGTGCGTTGACGCGTCAATTTTCACATTAGTACGCTCTAACTCTGCATCGCTCATTTGAGAAGCAATGGCACGTTTCCAAATTAGATCATATAACCGTGCTTGATCACGCTCAATATCTACAGAATGTTTATTAAAATCTGTAGGTCTAATGGCTTCGTGAGCTTCTTGAGCACCTTTAGATTTTCCTTTATATTGTCTTGATTTACTAAATTTTAAACCATAGGAGTCTTCAATTTCTGCTTTTGCTCCTTTTCGGGCCTCATCAGATAAATTAACACTATCGGTTCTCATATATGTGATCAAACCAGCTTCGTATAAACGTTGTGCGTTTTGCATCGTTCTACTAACCGAATAGCCCAACTTTCTTGACGCTTCTTGTTGCAGAGTAGATGTTGTAAATGGCGCTGCTGGTGATTTTTTAGCTGGCTTTTTTTGTAGATCTGCTACTTTAAAACCTGCATTTGCATTAGATTCTAAAAATTTATATGCTTTTTCTTTGGTTGAGAAGTTCTTCGGAAGTTTCGCTTTAAATGTCTGTCCGTCTTCGTTAGAAAACTCAGCATCAATCCTATAAGAAGCTTCTGGCGCAAAACCTATTATTTCCCGTTCTCTTTCAACTATTAATCGAACAGAAACAGATTGTACGCGTCCTGCAGATAAACCTCCTTTTACTTTTCTCCATAACACAGGAGACAACTCATAACCTACAATTCTATCTAATACACGACGGGCTTGTTGTGCATCCACCAAATCATAATCAATATCTCTTGGATTTTCAATGGCTTTTTGGATAGCACTTTTAGTAATCTCGTGAAAAACAATTCGTTTTGTCTTTGCTTTATCAAGACCTAGAGTTTCTGCTAAATGCCATGCTATTGCTTCTCCCTCCCGATCCTCATCACTTGCCAACCAAACGATATCCGCTTTTTTAGCAAGATCCTTTAATTTTTTGACAATATCTTTTTTATCTTTAGAGACCTGATAATTAGGCTTAAAATCTCCCTCTACATCAACTCCTAGTTCTTTTGAAGGCAGATCTGAAATATGACCAAAGCTAGATTCTACTTTAAAATCTTTACCAAGAAATTTTTCTATGGTTTTGGCTTTTGCTGGTGATTCTACGATGACTAAATTCTTCGGCATATATGATTTTTTGAGGCTACAAATGTATGTGAAAAAAAAGTTATCTTCCTAATTAAAGTGAGTTTCGACTTAAAAAAGCATCGTTTCATCTATTTAAAAACAAAAAAAATAACCAAATTCAATTTGGGCTAAATCCAAAACTTGTAATTGAGTATCCCATCAATAGGTATACGTCAATGACTCTGGAAAACCTTCAATATTTAAAATGATTTCATTACTACCACCTACTTGGATTGTTGTTAAATCAAAGGATCGCCCTTGCGACACAATTGCTAAACACACTTCGTCATTAGTTAAAACAAGTTTTAAGTAACGTTGCTCTGGAAAAGAGTCTCCAATATCATCAGAAGCTACTAATACCATACTCCACGAATTACCGTCACAACCACTAGCAGATATATTAACAAAAAGGCAACTATCACTAATTTCTAAACTATCAAACTCATACTCATGAGTTTGTGCAGACTCAAAAAAAGCATCATCAACAACCACTGTTTGATCACAAGGCACATAATCAAAATCGTCATCATCGCATTGCGTGTTCATTAGTAATAGTATAAAACAAAAACAAGCAATTAGAATTCTCGGTAATTTCATAAGATGTATTTTACTATTAGACGTAAAACGTATTAAAGGGTTGCATCAAAATTTTCATTATTTCCAATATGTTTCAGTTCATCTATGTCTTCATCAAAACCAATGACTTCTTTATAGATGAAATATAATGGAATAAAAGCAAATGATGCCGTCACAAGAATACCAATACCGCACATTAACATACCAACCATTTGCGCCAATATTCCTGCGATGAAAGTAATCCCAAACGTGATAAACCATTTCTTATTACCTAAATCAAAACTTGCTTTGATTAGATTAGAACCAGATATTTCGGGATTAAAAGCATACATAACAACTAGTAAGTTAAGTGGAACCATCACATAAATAATTGGAAATACGCACAATAAAACTGCTAATAAATTAATTCCAAAATAAGCTAAAGACAGTGTAATCGTTTTTAAAAGATATGGTTTCCGAAGAAAAAACAAATAATCATCTTTCCCTATCATGTCTGCATCTTTTTGACGCATGATTCTAAACAATCCAGCTTTTAGACCAAATGTAACGACTAACATAATAAAGGCAAAAAGCACATACGCAAGGACAAAGAAAACAACAGCCATCACCTCCATACCCTCAAAAAAACTCGGGCTTTCAGCATCTACAAGACTAAAAACAACCATTGGCACATATATAAAAATTACCAATGGGATAACGAAAGCCATCATAATTAACCATATCATAAGCCCTTGAAGCCAAACTTTTTTAAATAGCTCGATACTATCATTTAAAAGCATACCAAAATCGAGTTGCCTAGCCTGATTAATCTTGTTTTGAATTTCTGAAAATAACATACGTTGAGTAATTAGATTTATTTTTCCAAATAAAGCAAAATAAAACGCATCTTCAAAACAAAATCTGCTATGACACTTTGTCACAATCCTCTAAATTATACTATCTTTGCATCTGCCTGCTGAAAGGTTGGTGCGAATATTGAATAAATGACCTTTAAAAATGAGATTCCCGTTTACACGGGAAATGCTATGGACAAAACAATTGACGAAAGCAAACAAGGTAACAACCTCGTTTTAGAACAAAAAAAAGGAAATACGCGCAAGCTTTTTATTGAAAGCTATGGCTGCGCTATGAATTTTAGCGATAGCGAAATTGTGGCTTCTATTCTTGCCGATCAAGGTTTCAATACCACTCAAAATCTTGAGGAAGCCGATTTGGTTTTAGTCAACACCTGCTCCATTCGTGATAAAGCAGAGCAAACTGTTAGAAAACGACTAGAAAAATACAATGCCGTAAAACGCATCAATCCTAAAATGAAAGTTGGTGTTCTTGGCTGTATGGCTGAGCGATTAAAAACCAAATTTTTAGAAGAAGAGAAAATTGTTGACCTCGTTGTAGGACCTGATGCTTATAAAGATTTACCTAATCTATTAGCAGAAGTTGATGACGGTAGAGATGCCATAAATGTCACCCTCTCTAAAGATGAAACTTATGGAGATATTTCTCCCGTGAGGCTTAACACCAATGGTGTCACTGCACTTGTATCCATAACACGTGGTTGTGATAATATGTGTACATTTTGTGTTGTCCCTTTTACCAGAGGTCGTGAACGCAGTCGTGATCCACAAAGTATCATCGGAGAAATTAATGATTTATGGAATAAAGGTTATAAGGAGATTACACTTTTAGGTCAAAATGTGGATAGTTATTTGTGGTATGGTGGCGGACTCAAAAAGGATTTGGTTAAAGCCAGCGATATGCAAAAAGCGACTGCTGTTCATTTTCCACAATTGTTAGAACTATGTGCTAAAGCGCAACCTAACATGCGCATTCGATTTTCAACTTCTAATCCTCAAGATTTAACGCTTGATGTGATTCATACCATGGCAAAATTTGATAATATTTGTAAGCATATACACTTGCCTGTTCAGAGCGGAAGCAACCGTATTTTAAAAGAAATGAATCGTTTGCATACGCGTGAAGAATATTTTGAACTCATCGATCATATTAGAGGCATTCTTCCCGAATGTTCTATTAGCCAAGATATGATTGCTGGTTTCCCTACGGAAACAGAACAAGACCATCAAGACACGTTAAGTTTAATGGAATACGTGAAGTATAATTTTGGCTTTATGTACATGTACTCTGAACGACCAGGAACAATGGCAGGACGCAAATTGGAAGATGATGTGCCTGAAGACACTAAAAAGCGACGCCTTGCAGAAATAGTACAATTACAACGTGAGCTTGGCGCTATTCAAATTAAAAAATATTTAAATACTGAGGTTGAAGTCCTTATTGAACGTGAGTCTAAAAAATCAAACGAGCAATGGTCTGGAAAAACATCACAGAATATAGTTGCTGTTTTTCCGAGAGAAAATTATAAGATTGGAGAATTAGTCAAAGTTAAAATTTTAGATTGCACCAGTGCTACTTTGATTGGTGAAGCAGTTGGATATTCAAATTAGAACTAAGAATTAAAAATGGAAAGCATACAAGCCATAAAACAACGTTTCGGGATTATAGGAAACGATCCAAAACTCAACAGAGCGATTGAAAAAGCCATCCAAGTTGCACCTACAGATATTTCGGTATTGGTTACTGGAGAAAGCGGAGTTGGTAAAGAAAGTATCCCAAAAATCATACACCAATTATCACATCGCAAACACGGCAAATACATTGCAGTAAACTGTGGTGCAATACCAGAAGGAACCATTGACAGTGAGCTTTTTGGTCATGAAAAAGGGGCTTTTACTGGTGCTACTGGAACACGTTCTGGATATTTTGAAGTCGCAGATGGTGGTACTATTTTTTTAGATGAAGTTGGAGAACTACCCTTAACGACACAAGTACGCTTATTACGTGTTCTTGAAAATGGTGAATTCATAAAAGTAGGTTCTAGTAAGGTACAAAAAACCGATGTTAGAATTGTCGCTGCAACAAACGTCGAAATGTTTGAAGCCATAAAGAAAGAAAAATTTAGAGAAGACCTTTTTTATAGATTAAGCACTGTGGACATTAACATTCCTCCACTTCGTGAACGCAAGGAAGACATTCATTTATTGTTTAGAAAATTTGCCAGTGATTTTGCTTTAAAATATAAAATGCCCACTATCAAAATCACCGATGATGCTATCCCGATTTTACAAAAACACCGTTGGAATGGTAACATTCGTCAGTTGCGTAACGTAGCTGAACAGATTTCTGTATTAGAACAAAATCGTACCATTACTGCTGCAACGCTTGATGGATATCTGCCTAGCGGAAGCAACAATCTTCCTGCAGTTATAAACAAGAAAAAGTCTGAAAGTGATTTCAGTAACGAAAGAGAAATCCTTTATAAAGTCCTTTTTGATATGAAAAATGATCTAAATGATCTCAAAAAGTTAACGATGGAACTAATGAAAAGTGGGAACGTTTCCGAAGTTGAAAAAGACAATGAAAGTTTGATTGAGAAAATCTACGGAGAACCTCAAAAAGACAACTATACAGAAGAGTTTCAGGATTTAGAAGTAATGGCAATTGCAGAAAAATCAGAAAAACATTTTGATCCTGATGATAAAAACCAAAATATAGATAAATATCATTTTGCTGAAGAAATTGAAGAGGAAGAAACACTATCTTTACAAGACAAAGAGCTTGAATTGATTAAAAAGTCGCTTGAACGTCACCAAGGAAAACGCAAGCTCGCTGCTACCGAACTGGGTATTAGTGAACGAACCTTATATAGAAAAATCAAACAGTACGACCTTTAATACAACATTATGAAGGCTATTGAAATAGTTCTAATAAGAAAGCCGTTTTCTAGAAATAGTTCTTAATTTACAAGACAAAAGCGGAAGGTTTAGCTCACGCAGATTTTTATGTTGCAAATAAGGCAAATTATATCTACGCTCACATAACGATGAACCGTAACACGTATTAAAGCATGAAAAACATCAAACATCTTATCTTTGTATCGGTATTTTTACTTCTATTAGGTTGTGGACCGTATTCTTTTACAGGAGTTCAAGATTTAAAAGCAAAAACATTTCAAGTTAATTATTTTCAAAACACTTCAGATTTAATAGAACCTGGTTTTGATAGAGATTTCAAACTTGCCTTAGAAGATTTGATCGTTAACCAAACCAATTTAAATATTACCACATCAAATGGTGAATTGATTTATGAAGGAGAAATTGTAGAATACCGAATTTCTCCAACTACAGCGCAATCGAACAGTACTGCAGCCCAAAACAGATTAACAGTAACGGTTAATTTACGGTTTTTTGACACTACTAATCCTGACGAGGAATTTGAACAACGTTTTTCACATTTTTTTGATTATCCTGGTAGCCAGCTCTTACAAGGTGCTCAAAAAGATGCAGCACACGAAGAAATTTTTGAACGTATCACACAAGATATTTTTAATGCAACATTGGCAAAGTGGTAAATGAATAAATCAGATTTCACATACATACTTCAAAACCCGCAGCACATTACAGATGAGCAGACGAATGAATTACATGATTTAAGTATTACATATCCATACTTTCAATCGGCAAGGGCATTACACCTTAAAGGGTTAAAAAATACAGGGAGTTACAAATACAATCAAGAATTAAAAACTACAGCTGCTTACACTACAGACCGCAGTATTCTGTTTGATTTTATTACTTCAGAAATATTCAATCAAAACGAAATATCGCAAATCATCAAACAAAACTCAGAACATCTCAAACGCTTAGCTGTTAATGATCTTGACGATATCTCAGTCAATAAAAGCGTTACTATTGACGATGCGCTCAAACAACATATAAAAAACACAGAAGGCGTTCTTGACCCACACCTATTTGAACAAAAAATAAATCCAGAAGATGTTGCTCATTTCTTATCACTTCAAAACACTATTACTGAGAAAGTTATTATTGATATTGACGTCAAACATATAGAAAAAAAACCTGAAGATATTCTTCAAATTGGTAAACCGTTAGAGTTCGTCACAGAAGAAACTCACTCCTTTACTGAGTGGCTAAAAATAACAAGTTTTAAACCTATACAGAGAGACGATAGCGCGATAACTGACGACCAATCCAACGATAAAACCATTGAAATTAGTGATAATTCTCAAGAAGAGAAATCGGATTCAGTCAACAAAAAATTTGAACTTATAGATAAATTTCTAGAAAGTAGTCCAAAAATTGTTCCCACTAAAGAAATGAGAAAAGCAAATGCCGATACTAGTGATCAAGTTGCTCATGACGGATTGATGACAGAGACTCTAGCAAGAATTTACCTAGAACAAAACAACTATGCCAAGGCAATTCAATCTTATAAAATATTAAGTTTGAAATATCCAGAAAAAAGTGGTTTCTTTGCAGACCAAATTAAAGCAGTAAAAGAATTACAAGAAAATAATACACAAAAATAATGAATACGTTTACTATCTTTTTAATCTTAATCATACTAGTTTCATTTTTACTAGTTGTAGTCGTTATGGTTCAAAACCCTAAAGGAGGAGGATTATCTTCTTCATTTGGTGGTGGTGGCACACAGCAATTAGGAGGTGTTAAAAAAACAACAGACTTTTTAGACAAAAGTACTTGGGCTTTAGCAACCTTACTATTGGCATTAATTTTAGCATCTAATTTTGCTATTCCTGGTGCAGGAGGTTCTCAAGAATCTAAAGTAATTAACGGTAGCGAAACAACGACAACTGTTCCAGTAAATACTCCAACTGATAATGCTGCAGATAACATTGTAAATCCTGGAGATTCTTTATAGAATAATCACTATTCAAATCATATAAAATGCCAACTTAACAGTTGGCATTTTTTTTTGCTTTTTACTTCGGAAATTGACACTACTGCAAGTTTGTCAGTTATATAGTATTGGCACATTTTTAGCAGTTATAAAAGGGTTGATTATAATTAACAGATAACTATTTAATTAAAAAACTTATATAACAATGAGCTTAAACATTAAACCATTAGCAGATAGAGTTCTTATAGAACCTGTGCAGGCTGAAACAAAAACAGCTTCAGGAATAATTATTCCAGACAACGCTAAAGAAAAACCACAAAAAGGAACAGTTGTCGCTGTTGGTAAAGGGACAAAAGACGAGCCAATGACAGTAAAATCTGGTAACACTGTTCTCTACGGAAAATATGCAGGTACAGAATTAAAACTAGAGGGTAAAGATTACTTAATCATGCGTGAAAGTGATATCCTAGCGATTATTTAATCGCAAATTCAAAAAAAACAAAAAACAAAATTCAAAAAAGCTTTCTAACAAGTGTAATTCGAGCATTTGGAGTTTAATTTTTGAATATTGAAAGTTTAAAACAAATAGATTTCCACTGTCGTGGAAACCATAAAATACATTTTAACAATGGCAAAAGATATAAAATTTGATATTGAAGCACGTGACGGATTAAAACGTGGTGTGGATGCATTAGCGAATGCAGTAAAAGTAACATTGGGACCAAAAGGCCGTAACGTTATTATTGGGCGTTCATTTGGAGCACCTCAAGTAACAAAAGATGGTGTTTCTGTAGCAAAAGAAATTGAATTAGAGAACGAGCTTGAAAACATGGGAGCTCAAATGGTAAAAGAAGTCGCTTCTAAAACTAATGATTTAGCTGGTGATGGCACTACAACTGCAACTGTATTAGCGCAAGCCATCGTAAAAGAAGGTATTAAAAATGTTGCTGCAGGTGCAAATCCAATGGATTTAAAACGTGGGATTGACAAAGCTGTAAAAGCTATTGTAAAAGATCTTGAAAAGCAAGCTAAAAAAGTAGGAAGCGACTCAGCAATGATTAAGCAAGTGGCTGCAATTTCTGCTAATAATGATGATACTATTGGTGAGCTAATAGCTACAGCTTTTAGTAAAGTAGGTAAAGAAGGTGTGATCACCGTGGAAGAAGCTAAAGGTATGGAAACATACGTTGATGTTGTTGAAGGTATGCAATTTGACAGAGGTTATTTATCTCCTTACTTCGTAACAGATTCAGATAAAATGATTGCTGATTTAGAAAATCCTTACATATTATTATTTGATAAGAAGATTTCTAACTTACAAGAAATCCTTCCAATATTAGAGCCAGTAGCTCAATCTGGTCGTCCGTTATTAATTATTGCAGAAGATGTAGAAGGTCAAGCTTTAGCAACTTTAGTAGTCAATAAATTACGTGGTGGATTAAAAATTGCTGCTGTAAAAGCCCCAGGATTTGGAGATCGTCGTAAAGCAATGCTTGAGGATATCGCTATTTTAACTGGAGGTATTGTGATCTCTGAAGAGAGAGGATTTTCTTTAGAAAATGCAGATTTAACTATGTTAGGAACAGCGGAGTCTGTAATGATTGACAAAGACAACACAACAATTGTTAATGGTGCTGGAAAATCTGCTGATATCAAAGCTAGAGTCAATCAAATCAAAGCGCAGATAGAAACAACTACGAGCGATTACGATAAAGAAAAACTACAAGAACGTTTAGCTAAGTTAGCTGGCGGAGTTGCCGTACTTTATGTTGGTGCAGCGAGTGAAGTTGAAATGAAAGAGAAAAAAGATCGCGTTGATGATGCTTTAAATGCAACAAGAGCTGCTGTAGAAGAAGGCATCGTTGCAGGTGGTGGAGTTGCTTTAGTAAGAGCAAAAGCTGTTTTAGAGAAAATCACGACAGAGAATATTGATGAAGCAACAGGAATTCAAATTGTAGCAAAAGCTATTGAATCTCCTTTAAGAACCATTGTAGAAAATGCAGGTGGTGAGGCTTCAGTAGTTATCAATAAAGTATTAGAAGGCAAAAAAGACTTTGGTTTTGATGCTAAAACCGAGACGTATGTTGATATGCTTAAAGCAGGAATCATTGATCCTAAAAAAGTAACACGTATCGCATTAGAAAATGCGGCATCGGTTGCTGGAATGATTTTAACTACAGAGTGTGCTTTAATTGACATTAAAGAAGAATCTGCTGGTGGTGGAATGCCAGGCGGAATGGGTGGTGGTATGCCCGGAATGATGTAGTCGAGAGCCTAGACACGCAAGCAATGACTCATATTAGTCATACACAAAAAGAGCCTTTGATAATTATCAAAGGCTCTTTTTTTAAGACCTCATATCAAGAAAAAAGAGCAGATAGGAAGACAAGATTAAAAAGTTGTAATGTTTTAAATATCTAGAATTGATGAGGCCCTTAATTAAAGAGAAGTCAATTAAAAACAAAAAAGCTCAAACTTAAGTTTGAGCTTTTTTGTTTTTAATTTTTATGATCCTCTTGGACCTCATCATCTCGATATTTACAACAAGGGTGCACAGTTGCGTATGCTTCATCTGATGCTTTCAGTTTTTTGGTATCATGACCAACAGAAGCTATTTTTTTACTTATAGAATCTAAGTTCGTTTTACGAGCGTCGTAAATTAATTTAAGCTCATGAGTGTCTACATTCCAAATTGCTGATTTCACACCTTTTGTTCTAATCGCTGCTTTTTCAATACGGTCTTTGCACATTAAACAAACCCCATCGACTTCTAATGAAGCTCTCTCGTTTTTGTTTTGAGCGAAGGTTACTGTTGTTACTAAAAGGATTAGTACAGTAGCTAATTGTGTTATTTTTTTTCTTGAATTCATAGTTGTAATTTTTAAATCTGTCCAGTCATTTAGATTCAAAGACTTTTAGCTTCTCGACTCCGCTCGAAGTGACAGTGTGTTAATTATTATTTTATTTTAAATCGTAATCCTGCATAATACATACTTCCAAAAATTGGTCCATATACAAAGGTCGTATCAAAATTTGAACCAAAAGGATCCTCTGCTCCTAGAATAGGATTATTTTGTCTCACGTTTGTAATATTTTCACCTCCTAAATATACTTCAAATTTTTGGGAAAACACTTTAGTAACCTGAACGTTTAAGGTCCCTACAGTTGGTGATTTTTCTGGCAATCTATATGCTATTGGATTAGATGCAGTAGAAGAAAAACGTTGTTCACTCAACCAATTATAGGTCAAATCAAATTTGTATTGTGAAGCTTCCCCTTCATCCAATCGCGTTTCATAAGATGCATTTGCGAAAAAACGATGTGCTGGTATTAACGGTTTTGTTAATCTTCCAGATTGATATTGTGTTTGTACATCATAATACTTATAAGCCGTTCTAAAATCGAAATTATCAAATACGTTATAATTCAATTCTAATTGAAAACTGTTTGCGAAACTATCTCCATCTAGATTATAAAAATTGACCTCTTGTGGGTTTTCCCAATCAATAACGACTTGATTTTGAAAATCTGTTCTGTAAAAGTCAACAATCACATCTCCTTTTCTTCCGAAGAGATTAAAACCCTGAAGATACGACAGCCCATAATTCCATGCAATTTCTGGATCTAACCCGTAGATATTTCCGTTGGCATTAAAAATATTTATTGTTCTTGACGTCGCAAAAATGCTTTGATTTTCAGCAAAAATATTGGCGCTTCGTTTTCCTCTTCCTATGGATGCTCTAAAAGCAGATTTCTCCCAAGGGGTATATCGTGCGTGCAAACGAGGTGTAATAAATTCACCCAATAAATTGTGCGTATCAAAACGTAAACCTGCGGTTAACGTAAACTTATCTAAATTGTCGTAGGCATATTCAAAAAAGGCACCTGCAGAACGCTCTGTACGTTCAAAATCAGCTCCAATAGCAAACTCTTCATAATTATCATAAGTAAAACCAAGACCTGTTTTTATTTTATGCCTAGAATCACTAATAATGGAGTTATAAATTACATTGGAATACACGCTATTATGATTGATATCATATTGATTCAATCCAAAATATGATTCTTGTTTATGATTACTATAGGCAAATTGGACTCCTAAGCTTTGCCAAGGGATTTCTGGATTCACATAACCCGTCTTTGCTGAAATTTCAAAACGTTCTGTATTGATTTCACTTCCCCAAGCATTCATTGTTAAACGATCGGTATCTGGGTCAAAATTTAATTGACCTGATTGATTGACATCATTTAAATAACGCACATTAATAAAACTCAGAAAGCCTTTTTCTAGATTCGTATATTGCCAACGATTCATGACATTAATTTGCTTTTTAAGTGGCACATCCAAAAACGCATCATCATTATTATCAAACTTTTGATCTCTGGTATTTCCGTGAATATAAAGTCCGGTACTCCACTTATCACTCACCTTAGTATTGAGATGCGTGTTAAGCTCTAAACGACCATTGACAGATCCATATATATTAACAAATAAACTTGCATCGGTTGTTGGTTTATATAACTCTGCATTGATTTGTCCTGCAATACTCTCAAAACCATTAACAACGCTTCCCGCACCTTTAGTAATTTGAATACTTTCAACCCAAGTTCCTGGTATAAAACTTAATCCATAGGCTTGGGAGGCTCCTCTAATGGATGGTATATTTTCAGTAGTAATTAATATATACTTACTTGTTAGACCAAGCATTTTAATTTGACGTGTCCCTGTCACAGCGTCAGAAAAATTGACATCAATAGATGGATTGGTTTCAAAACTTTCAGACAAGTTACAGCACGCTGCCTTTAGGAGTTCATCACTACTTACGGTCATTATATTTTGAGCACTCATATAAGACCTTGAAGTGGCTCGCTTTCTCGCCGTTAAGACTATTTGATCTAAATCTCCCGTAGCCTCCAGTAGATGTTTAATGAATCTAGGTTTTGTTATCGTCAATGTATCCGTTTTAAAACCAACAAAACTAATGACTAGTTTTGTGTAACTCGATTGGTACGGAAGACTAAACTTACCATCAATATCTGTGACTGCGCCAATCGATGTATCGAGCCAAAACACATTAGCTCCTGCCAATGAAAATGTCTTGTTTCCATCTGTTTTCTCTGTTACAATACCTTCAATTTTCTCTTGCGAAAATGCGATAGTAGGCAGCAATAAAATAAAAAATAAAATCTTTTTCAACTATAATTGTTTTTGGGTTGGTATAAAACTGTCTAAAATTCTAAATTTTATAATTCAGACATAAAATTATGCCTGAATTTAAATTTCAAATTGAATACCGTCTTATTCTATATTCATCTCCATTTCGTGGTCATATTTACAACAACCAGGTAAATCTTTGTAAGCCTCTTCGCTTCCTGCTACTTTTTCAGTATCATAACCTGACGCTGCAATGGCATTATGAATTGATAATACATCTGTTTTAGTACCATCAAAAGACACCTCAACATTCTTTTTATCGACGTCCCAAGTTGCTTTAGACACCCCTTCAACACCATTAGCTGCTTTTTCGATTGTGCTTTTACACATCCCACAGTTCCCTCTTACTCCAAAAGCTACATCTACCAAAGCCATTTCTTTAGAGACTTCATTAGATGTTGTTACTGTTTCTTCTTTGGCTTCATTTTTACAACTTGTAAAACCCATTGCAGCTAATATAGCTACACTTAAAATTACTTTCTTCATTTTTTTAAAATTTAATTATTATTATTCTATTACTTGTTTCACTTCTCCACAGGTGAGCATTGCGTCACCAAAATAGGGGTTGATTACTTTTTCTTCTTTACTCAACCAGTACGCACCATTGTTATCATCTGCCATTGGACAAAATTGATGGTATACCTTTTCATTGATACCAAATACTTCAATTGCATTAGTTAGGTATGATGAAAGGTTCTTAAAATACATTCTTTGCGCTACAATTTTAGAGGTTTTTGACATTGAAGTTGCTGCTATTTTTATCTCTTTTTCTAATGACATCCAATGGTTATGAGCTTCGTTATTTTCTAATTGTTTCATATCAACTTTAGACAAATTAGCTAATAAACGTTTTGATCCTGATTGTACATTTTTTGAATCATCTTTTACTAATGCATCTTTCAAATGGATATAATCATTAAAAACTATTTTTAATTGATTTTGAAAGTCTTTTGAGACTTTCACTCTTTCATTCATATTGAAAGGCTTCTTATTATTTACTGAAGTAGTTGTTTCCTTCCCAAGATGTCCTTCATGGCCAGCTATGCCCTTTCTACCATCTCTATTCATCATAGATTTTTTTCCTTGTAATTGAGCTGCTGCATCAACTGTAAACGTGCCATTGGTTACAATTTCGTCACCATTATTTAGACCCTCTAAAACCTCATAACTATCTCCAATCTTATGACCTAATATAATGTTACGCATTTGAAAAATAGACTCCTTAGAATCCGGTTTTATATACACTACAGAGCGTTTTCCTGTCCATAAAACAGCAGAGGAAGGTATTGCTAATACTTGTTCATTATTTGACCTGATTCCTTTAATTTCTGCTTCAACAAACATTCCTGGTTTAAATGCTTCCTCTTTATTATTAAGCACAACTCTTAATTTCACAGTTCTTGTTCTAGTATCCAGAACAGGATCTATAAAATCTACGATCCCTTTTAATTTTTTGTTATCATATGCGTTGGTTGTTATAGAAACTTCTTGTCCTTTTTTAAACAAATCAATTTGATTTTCGTACACATCAAAATTTGCCCAAACTGTACTAAGATTTGCAATCTTAAGCAATGGTTGACCTTGTTTAATATAATCACCTTGTTCAACTAATTTTTCTGAAACGGTACCTGAAACGGTAGCGTACACCGGAACGTTTTCTTTTACTTTACCAGAGGTTTCAATTTGATTGATTTGGCTTTCAGAAAGTTTCCATAATTTCAATTTATTACGTACTGCGTTGTATAATGCTGGCTGTGATTTTTTTATGGAAGCTGCTGTAATTAATTCTTGTTGGGCTGCATATAATTCTGGTGAATAAACAGTAGCCAATAGTTGTCCTTTTCTCACTTTTTCTCCTGTAAAACTCACATTAAGAAGTTCAAGTCGTCCTGAGAAATAACTCACTTGAACTGCATTAGCTTCTTCATTTTCAGCAATCTTTCCAGATAACTTAATAGTATTACCTTCTGATTTACTGTTTCCTACAATAGAGGTTTGTATGTTGGCTAATGCCATAGCATTTTCAGAAAGCTTAAATTGATCTGCTAATAAACCTTCCGAACTACTTTCAACGGGAATTAAATCCATTCCACAAATAGGACAATCACCTGCTTCTGGTTGCATGATTTGTGGATGCATTGAACAGGTCCACATTTGATTGGTTTCTGTTACAGTATCATGATTATGTTTTGTTTCTGTATTGGATACTCCTCCAAAAATAAACCACCCTAGAAGGACGCCTATGGCGAGCAAACCAATATATATTGCTATCCTATTATTTTTCATTTTCTAAACGTTTTATCATTCCCTTCATTTCTTCTATTTCCTTTCGCTGCGCTTTAATAATATCTTCTGCAAGTTGTTTGACCTCGAAATCTTGAATATCTGCACGTTCACTCGTTAATATCGCTATCGAGTGATGAGGAATCATTCCTTTCAACCAAAGTACGTCACCAATAATTGGTGTTTGTGCTCTAACCAATCCTAATGCACTAACAAATAGCACAAAGCTTCCAGTGAGTATAGCCAAATTTTTATTTTTGTTTTTATACATTTTCAGCATAAATAACAGCATAATAACTGCCATAGTTGAAATCCCTAAACAGACCATATAGAAACGTGTTAAGCTAAAATAGAGATGATCTATAGCATAGGTGTTTAAATACATGGTGATGTACATTGCAAAAAATGACAATCCTAACATTAAAAAAAATGTTTTGTAATTGCTCATTCCTTCTTTATTATTCATGTGTTCTTCTGAATTCATGATTTCATAGTTTTTATATTAATAATTATCTAGGCAACATTAAGAAGTTTCTCTAATTACTTAATCGTAAACGGTAATTCAATTTTGACCTTTTCCCAATGCATACTTATCACTCCTAATTTATCACTAATCTTAGTGATTTTATATTCGAGATGTTCTTGAATATCTTCAGAAATGGTAGGAGTTACTTTAAAACGAATCATATCGTCTTTCTCATCATAGTGATCTTTGCCATGTTGATCCCAATTTTTATTAATCATTACTGTCCAATCGCCTTTTGAAGGAATCGTAAAAAAGCCATATTTACCTGCTGGTAATACTTCCCCTGCAAAAATTAAATCTTTGTTAGTTTCAATCCAAGTGGCATTATGCGCTCCAGCTTGCCACACGATATTATAACCCACCAATCCACCAAATATGATGCGATCTCTTACTCCTGGTGACGAATAATCTATATGAATATGGGCATCACCAATCATCACCATCGTTGATGTATGAGGGCTTAATGGCTTCTTTTTCTCTGATTCTGAAATTGTCCCGCTTTGTTCAGCCTCAGTTAGAAGTATTGTATCTTGAACTTCTTTTCTATTGTCTTTACAGGATATCAGAACCATGATACATAAAGTTAAAATTGTGTTTTTCATCATATTTCATTAATTAGTTAATAGACTGTGTTCGTAATCGAAGTGCATTGGCAATTACAGAAACTGAACTAAAACTCATAGCTAGTGCAGCAATCATAGGTGACAATAAGATCCCAAAAAACGGAAACAAAACACCAGCTGCAATGGGAACACCGAGCGTATTGTAAACCAATGCAAAAAACAAATTTTGTTTAATATTCTGCATCACTTTATGCCCCAAGTTATGTGCCTTAACTATACCGTGTAAGTCACCTTTTATTAGGGTGATCATGGCGCTTTCAATGGCGACATCAGTCCCTGTACCCATGGCAATACCAACATCGCTTTTTGCCAGTGCTGGCGCATCATTAATGCCGTCACCTGCCATGGCTACAACTTTTCCTTGTGCCTGTAATTTTTCAACTTCTTTCAATTTATCCCCAGGTAACATACTTGCTTTGAAATCGGTTAGATTCAATTCAGATGCTACCGCTTGTGCTGTGTTATAATTATCACCAGTTAGCATAATGATATCGATACCCTTATCTTGTAATTCTTTAATAGCTTTAGCGCTAGACTCCTTGATTTTGTCTCCAATAACCACATAACCTTCTATTTTTCTATCTATAGAAAAATAGGAAACCGTTTTACCTTGTTTTTGAAAGAATAATGCTTTTTCTTCCATTTCTGATAATATATCAGATTTTGCATATTCCATCATTTTAGGATTTCCTAAAGCTAGTTTTTTACCATTAATTGTACCTTCTACCCCTTTACCGGTAACCGCGCTAAAGTTTTCAGTTTTTAAAATTTCCACATTATTTTCTTTACCATATTTCACGGTAGCTTCAGCTAACGGATGTTCACTATTACTATTTAGGGATGCTATGTATTGTAGGATATCACTATCGCTATAGTTTTTTTGGAATGCACCTATAGTATCAACTGTTGGTTTCCCTTCGGTAATCGTTCCTGTTTTATCTATAATAAGTGTTGTTACCTTATCCATTTTTTCTAGCGCTTCGGCATTTTTAATTAATACACCATTCTGCGCTCCTTTTCCAACACCAACCATTACGGACATTGGCGTTGCTAAACCTAAGGCACAAGGACAGGCAATTATTAATACAGCGATTGCATTCACCAATGCATAAACATAAGATGGTTCTGGTCCCCAAATTGCCCAAATCACGAAAGTTATAAGTGAAATAATGACAACGACAGGAACAAAATAACCCGAAACTTTATCGGCTAAATTTTGGATTGGCGCGCGACTTCTGCTGGCATCATTCACCATCTGTATTATTTGAGAAAGTAAGGTATCACTTCCAACCTTCTCGGCCTCCATTAGGAAGGATTGATTGCCATTTATGGTTCCGCTACTCACTTTATCTCCTTCTACTTTATTGACAGGAATAGGCTCTCCAGTAATCATAGATTCATCAATGGTTGTTTCACCTTCTGAAATTGCACCATCTACAGGAATTTTATCCCCTGGTTTTATTTTTAGGATATCATTCAATTCTATCTTATCGATGGATACCTCAATTTCTTCACCATCTAACATCTTAGTAGCTTTGTTAGGTGCTAATTTTAATAACTCTTTTACTGCGGAATTGGTTTTGCTGTGCGCACGTGCCTCTAAAAGCTGTCCCATCAATACAAGAGTCAAAATCACGGTTGCTGCTTCAAAATACACGTGAACTGCACCAGATTCAGTTTTAAATTGAACTGGAAAAAAATCAGGTAATAGCATTCCGAAAACACTAAACACCCAAGCCACACCTGCACCAATACCTATAAGTGTAAACATATTGAGATTCCAAGTTTTTATACTTCTGTACGCACGTTCAAAGAACATCCAAGTCGCGTAAAACACCACGGGAATAGATAGCGCAAACTGAATCCAATTCCATTGTTTTTGCTCCATCACCTCATATAACGGATTGTTAGTGAACATTTCACTCATGGCTATTAAAAAAACCGGCAATGTAAACGCCCCTGCTATCCAAAATTTCTTTAATAACCTTTCATAGGTTTTCTCTTCTGCTGAACTGTCTGGTTGCATTGGCACTAAATCCATTCCACATATAGGACAAGAACTTGCTTCATCTTTTATGACTTCTGGATGCATTGGGCACGTCCATTGTCCTACTGTAATACTTGATAGATTTTGCTCCTCAACTAAATCCATTCCGCAAACAGGACAATCTCTATGCTTATCATAAGTTGTATCGCCTTCACAATGCATCGGACAATAAAATGTGCCTGTGCCATTCCCTTTTGGTTGTTCTTCTTTTTCTACTTTAGTATGATGGTGTTCTCCTGATTTATGAATACTGTAACTATCGCCATCGTTTTTTAGGACTTTTTGAAAGTTTTCTATTGGAATATGTGATTTCATTTCAATATAAGCTTCTGCCTTTTCTAAATCAACTGAAGCTTTTGAAACACCTCCTACTTTTGAAAGTATTTCTTCAACGTGGCCGCGACAACCGTTACAAGTCATTCCATGTATGTGATAGGTATGTTTCATTTTTTATACAATTTTAGAATTAATACAAAACTACATTTACATTGTTAATGTGATTTTTATAATTATGATTATTTTTTATACAATTTTGTCTAATTCTTTTCTATTCCAATCTTGTAACTTTCTGTATTGTGACATAGAAATACCTGTTATAGATTTAAACTGCTTGGCTAAATGACTACTATTATTATAATTAAGACTGTAAGCTATTTCTGAAAAGTTTAACTGCTTCAATTGAATATTCTCTTTTACTTTTTCGATTTTTAAATTAATTAGATATTTTTCAAGTGTCATCCCTTCAGATTTACTAAAGATTCTACTTAATACAGAGTAGTTCTTTCCCAATTCTATAGGTAATTCTGAAAGTACATTTTCAGAATTATTATTTTCTAGCATTTCTATCATTGTTATTTTAATTTTTTCAATTAATACTTCTGATAATTCCTTAATAAGTTCAAAACCTTGGTTTTTTAATATTTCTTCAAGTTTTATCAAATCATTCTTTTCCTTGCCTTGCACAACTACTTTCCCAAGTTCAATAGATTCTACTTGAAACCCTTCATTATTTAGATGTTGCTCAATAATCGATTTACAACGATTACAAACCATATTCTTTACAATTAATGTATGTTTCATTATTGCTGTGTTAAATAATTAATAATTGTTGTTTGCACATAATAGGTTTTTACAGATTCTATTTGATTCATTTGGAACTTTAACTGCAATTCTTGAATATCTAAAACATCATTAAAATCAATCGTTCCTGTTTCATAGCTTTTAATTAAAATATCTTCTGCATTTTTAGCTTGTCTTAAATTTTTAGCTTGGGTTTTATGACTTATTCTTGAAGAAATCCTATCGTTTATTGCTTTGTCTAAAAGCGTTTCTAATGTGTTTAAACGGTATTGTTTTTGAGCTAAAACCTCCTTTTGCTGTAATTCATTTTGCTTGGTTTGTGATTTATATGTCTTGTTGAATATTGGAATTGATACCGATACCGTTGGCATAATAATATCTTTTCCATTATCACTAAAATTCATATTTGGACGGTTCTCTACATTGATATAGTCTAATCCAAAACCAATCATGGGACTGCTTTCTTTTTGGTTTAATAATTCTGACTGTTCAACTGAATAATAAAGCTTATCATATTTCAACAATTCAGGATGTAGTGCTAAATTCTCAGTAGTAATTTCAAAATCTTCGGAAGGTAAATTCAATTCATTAATAACATTAACATTAATAGCTTTATCACGATTTAAGAGCATATTAAAATTAGTTTGTTCTGCAAGAAATTGTTGGCTCAAAACACCAAATAATTGTTGCATTTCATTTTGACGCATTTGTAATCGCAACACATCTACCGCTGAAGCTTTACCAACCTCAACAGAGGTTAACGCTAATATTTCATAAGTCTCCAATAGTTTAATGTTTTCTGTTAACACGTCTTGTTTTGCAGTGTTTGCATAAAGAGTGTAGTAGGATTGAGAAACCGAAGCGATTAGTTTTCGTTTAGCAATAACAATATCTTCATATTTAGCATCCGCCAAAGCACTTGCATAGTTCTCTCTTGCTGTAATGTTACCAAACCAAGGTAACATTTGTTTTGCAGACACCTTAAAGCGTTGCGCTCCTGTGCGTGTTTCTGGTTCGCTCACAAAATAGCCTACCCCAAATTCGGTATTGGGAAGCGTATTGACTTCATTCACTTTTTCGGAAGCAATACGATACTGCAATTCGAATTTTTTAATTTCAGGATTATTATCCAAAGCTTTGTTTACTAAATCATTTAGTGACTGTCCGTCTATTATGTTTATAGAAAACAGAAAGAGCCCACATAATAAAACGCTTTTGAAGTTAAAAGTGTAAAGTGTAAAGTATAAAGTTCGCTTGTTTACCAATTGATTGGCAAAAAATGAAAATCTGTGTTTTTTTATGGACGATATGTTCGATTTAGTTTTCATGTTATTTACCTTTTGATGTTTTTATTGAGCTCACTAACATGGCGACCAACTCCTTACAATGGTCGTGAAGCGTTTTAAATTCTGGGACAGGAATCAAATCACTATCTTTTAATAATTCTAACCAGTATAACGTTTCATTAGCTTCCTTTAATGAAACACTCCTTTTATGTATGAAATCTGCCTTACTTTGAGCAAATTCTGCTTCTCTAATAAGTGCTCCAATAGCAGTAGCACTCCGAAATAATTTTTTGCTCAAAACATATTCTTTCTTTTCAGAAACCAAAGCTTGCGATAGTTTTATAATTTTTAAAGCAAAATCATAACTTTTATCTCTCAATATATTCTTACCCATAATATTTAATTTTTAGTTCGTCGCTTTTAGTTTTCCACTTTTAACTTTTAGTTTTTTTAAACGAAATTCTTCTCTCCAGCTGTATAAAACGGGTACAATAAAGTAAGATGTAATATCAATCAACATTCCTCCAAATATTGGAATAGCCATAGGTATCATAATATCACTTCCTTTTCCTGTGGATGTCAATACAGGTAACAATGCAAGAATAGTAGTTACTGTAGTCATTAAACACGGACGAATACGCTTTTCAGCAGCTTGTAAAGTTGACGCTCTAATACCTTTTTTATCTGAAGGTTTTTCTCGTTCAAATGTCTGTGTGAGGTATGTTGCCATAACGACACCGTCATCTGTAGCAATGCCAAATAGGGCTATAAAACCTACCCAAACAGCAACACTTAAATTGATGGTTTTCATATTAAATAGGTCGCGCATATTCTCTCCAAAGAAGCTAAAATTGAAAAACCAATCTTGACCGTATAACCAAATCATAATAAAACCTCCTGCAAATGCCACTGTAATTCCAGTAAACACCATTAACGATGTCGTTACAGATTTAAACTGAAAATAGAGTATCAAGAAGATAATGGCTAGTGCAAGTGGGACCACAACAGACAATGTTTTCTCTGCTCGTAACTGATTCTCATAAGTTCCTGTAAATTCATAACTGATGCCTTTAGGAACAGTTAATTCTCCTGAATCTATTTTCTGCTGAAATAAGGCTTGCGCATTTTCAACAACATCAACTTCTGCAAAACCATCTCGTTTATCAAACAAAACATAACCTACTAAAAAAGTATCTTCACTTTTAATAACTTGTGGACCTTGCTCATAGCGAATGGTGGCCAATTCACTCAACGGAATAGGACTTCCTTTTTCTACAGGAATATAGATGTCTTTAATATCTTCAGGATTCCCACGTAACTCCCTTGGATAGCGTACACGAATACCATAACGCTCTCTTCCTTCAACGGTTTGGGTTAGTACCATACCGCCAATGGCAACTTTTAGAACACTTTGAACATCTTCAATAGACAGGCCATAACGGGCTATTTTTTCTCTATTAATATCAATTAGCAAATACGGTTTGCCAACAATTCTGTCGGCAAAAACAGCTTCAACTTTAACACCTTCTGCTTGCTTCAAAAGACTTTCTAATTGTAATCCAAAAGCTTCAATTTGTTTTAAATCTTGTCCTTTGACCTTTATTCCCATTGGTGCTCGCATGCCCGTTTGTAGCATGACCAATCTGGTTTCTATAGGTTGTAATTTTGGTGCAGAAGTAACACCTGGTAACTTCGTGACTTTTATAATTTCATTCCAAATATCATCTGGATTGTTAATCTCTGGTCGCCAGTTACGATAAAATTCGCCATCGCTATCTTCAATTAACTGAGAATGTTCAACTTTAGTGAGATGTATGTTTTCTGAATTATTTGGATTTGTAATAAAATGGCCCTCTTTAAGTTCAAACTCTCCCTTATTATTAACTCTATAACGTTGCCTTTTCCCATCTGAATTCCGCATATATTCAGATTTATATTGAATCATGTTTTCGTACATCGATAAAGGCGCAGGATCTAAAGCCGATTCTGTTCTACCGGCTTTTCCTACCACAGTTTCAATTTCTGGAATGGTAGCAACAGCCATATCTAATTGCTGAAGCACGCGCTTGTTTTCTTCAACTCCAGAGTGAGGTAACGAGGTTGGCATTAATAGAAAAGATCCTTCGTTTAAAGAGGGCATAAATTCCTTACCTGTCGTATTCATAATCAATACTCCAGAAATAAGAACGGTTGTTGGAATCACAAAAAACAACAGCTTGTTGGCTAAAGCCCATTTTAAAAGTTGTCCATAATACTTTCTAAAAACAGAAAATACCCCCAAAATTCCGAAGCAAATAATAGCTACAAAAACAAGGTTAACTAAGATGCTGCGATCAAAACCCAAAGGTCTCCAATATTCTGCAAGCAGGAATACAATAGCAGCCGAAGAAATAATAATATTTATTAGATTGACCTTGTTCTTTTCTAGTTTGCCCAAAATACCAAGTAGACCAGTAATTCCAAAAGCAATTACAATAATGCCTAACCAGTACCCACTTATTATAATTACTATTCCAGCAACTATTAAAGCGCCATTTATTATATACTTAAATGAATTTTTTAATGTTGTTTTTCTGAATAAATAAGCTGCTAGTGGCGGAATTATAAACAAAGCAATAACTAACGATGCTGATAATGCCATCGTTTTGGTGAATGCTAAGGGTCTAAACAGTTTTCCTTCGGCACCAATCATTGTAAATACAGGCACAAAACTTATAATTGTTGTTAATACAGCAGTTAAAATAGCGCCAGAAACTTCAGCAGTAGCATTATAAATGACTTCGTTTATGGTAAATGCAGTTCCATCTTCACGTAGTCGTAATTTTTCATCATCGAGATGACGGATCATATTTTCTGCTAATATGACGCCCACATCCACCATAGTTCCAATGGCAATCGCAATACCTGAAAGTGCAACAATATTGGCATCTACGTTACATAGTTTCATCGCTACAAAAACCATTAAAATAGCAACAGGCAATAACCCAGAAATTAATAAGGATGCTCTTAAATTAAAAACCATCACGATAATCACCAAAATGGTAATTAATATTTCTAGGGTCAATGCTTCGCTAAGTGTTTCTAAGGTTTCTTCGATAAGTTCTGTGCGATCGTAAAAAGGAACGACTGTTAATTGAGAGGTGCGTCCATCTGCCAGTACTTTAGTTGGTAAACCACCTTTAAGCCCTGCTATTTTTGCTTTAACATTAGTAATGACTTCCATTGGGTTGGCTCCATATCTAGCTACTACAACACCACCAACGACTTCGGCACCTTCTTTATCTAATAAACCTCTTCGTGCAGCAGGACCTAAGGACACTTTAGCAATATCTTTAATCTTAATGGCTGTAAAATCTTCCGAAGTAACCACCGCGTTTTCAATATCTTCAACCGATTTCACATAACCTAAACCTCGTACTAAATATTCAACTTGATTGATTTCTAAAGTTTGCGCTCCAATGTCTTTATTACTTTCCTTAACCGCTTTAACGACTTGACTTAAACCAATATTATATTGTCGCATCAGTTCTGGATCGACATCTACCTGGTATTCTTGCACATAACCACCAATTGAAGCCACTTCAGAAACACCACTTGCAGAGGATAAAGCGTATTTCACATAGTAATCCTGTATACTTCTTAACTCTTGTAAGTCCCAACCACCAGTAACGTTTCCGTTTTCATCACGACCTTCTAATGTGTACCAAAATATCTGACCTAGTCCTGTGGCATCCGGACCCAGAGCAGGATTAATCCCTTCGGGTAATAATCCGCTTGGTAGCGAATTTAGTTTTTCTAAAATTCTACTTCTGCTCCAGTAAAACTCAATGTCTTCCTCAAAAATGATATAAATACTTGAAAAGCCAAACATAGACGAACTACGAATGGTTTTTACTCCAGGAATTCCCAACAGGGAAGTGGTTAAAGGATACGTAATTTGGTCTTCTATGTCCTGTGGAGATCGACCATCCCATTTAGTAAATACGATTTGTTGGTTTTCTCCAATATCAGGAATTGCATCTACCGCTACAGGATCACTTGGTAAAAATCTGGTATCCCAATTAAAAGGTGCATGAACAGTTCCCCACCCTACAAAAAGGACCAGTAGCAGTACTGCCACGAGTTTGTTTTCTATTAAAAATTTGATGCTTTTATTTAGCATTATTTTGGATTATTAAACAGTTAGACATTGGCGATCTTGGAAAATACCGCATACAAGAAATTATCCTTATAACATTACAGCTATAGGATAACACAGTCTATTATTTAAAAATCAAATTAAATACGTCTCATCAAGCTTGAAGATTTGCCTTATGACGAGTGGTGGTTTGTACTCTTCAAATGAAGATGCGTTATTATCTATGCCTTCAAAAAGGTTAATAGAAGTATAAACAAACGAGGTTATAAATACGTGCTGTTCAAAAGAAATAGTATCAACTTGGAGTTGTAATTCGTCTTGACCATCCACAACTACTTGTTCGTCGTTACAGCAATTCTTTTTTGTAATAGCACAACCTTCATTTGAAGGCATTTGCATCCCCATTCCGCATCCTTTTGCTTTATGGAACAGAGCAGTTTCTACCAAAGTATCACCACAATAATGCATATTAACAGTGAATGACATTGTAGATAATAATACTACAAAAGACATTAACAGCGACATTATTTTATGTGATAGTTGCTTCATACTAATAACAAAGTTAAACAAAAGAAATTAGCATTACTATAATTACCGTTTGATTAACAGTTTAACTCTTCAGTTTATAGTAATAAAACGCAGGAACAAGAAGTATTAAGAATATAGGCTGAATGAGAAATCTTCTAAAATTAAAAAACAAATAATAGTCTTCTTTTCTTGGATGAATAACGAAATACAGAAAAAATCCAATCAGTATCACATACGCAATTACATAAATGAATAGTGAGAACTTGACAATGGATTTATCTCGAAAAAACAGATAAATAATACCCAAAGATATAAGAGTATTTAATACAAATCGTAATGTTGTAAAGAGCGTTAGTTTTAAAATTTCTCGACGCGGATAATCCATATGCAAATAATCACTCTTAAAAAATGAGAGATAAGGATCGTAAAACAAATCTTGCTCAAATGCTCGAATTAAAATGAGTAATCCAAATAAAACGAAAAGCAATAAGTAAGTTATAAGACTACGCATATTGTTTTCTATTTTTTGAAAATCGATTGACCCAAAACATCCAGAGTACAAAAACCATCCCGTAGATTATCATGGGGAATATAACCGTATGCAAAACATCTTTTCGCCAAGGATAATTATATAATCCAATAGATAAAATAGCAATTCGCATGAGGTTTACAATATAAATAAGTGTACTTCCAGTTAAAATATAAACAAACGTCGGTTTAAACTTACCAGCAAATGCAATTATAAATGAGACAAATAAAATAATAACACTTATAGAATTACAGCCCTCTACTACTCTGGCTACAAATTTTGAATTCACCAGTAATTTCATAGATGGCTCATCTGGATGCGCAACTACCTTAGCATCATAGCCTAATGTATTTATGAGAGACTCACTCTGTTTCGCTACAAGATTAGTAAAATAGTCTGGGTAAAATCTTGAACCATTTGAGAAATCAAGATACAATTTATAACCTATTGTAAGGACCACATAAACCATAAGAAAGGTCAATATGAATTTTACGACAGATTTATATTTAAGAAGAAGTGCTTTCAAAAATTATAGATTACTTTCAGTTAAAATTATACAAAATGAATCTAGAAATTGCACTTTTTAAATACTTTTACCAAAATTTATGAAACCTATGATTTTTGAATCCCTAAAGCCTGCAGTTGAAACAATAGTAGCCGATACTTCTAAAACAGTAGATGAACGTTTATTATCAATATGTCAACTACTTGAAAACAAGATAGACTGCTACAACTGGGTCGGTTTCTATTTTAAAAATGGAGATAAAAACGAACTAAAATTAGGACCTTATGTTGGTGAACCTACAGATCATACGATTATTCCGTTTGGAAAAGGTATTTGTGGACAAGTAGCAGTATCTAATAAAAATTTCGTCGTACCAGATGTTGCTTCTCAGGATAATTATATCGCCTGCAGTATTACGGTCAAAGCAGAGATTGTAATTCCTATTTTTGTGAATGGAGAAAATATGGGGCAAATTGACATTGACTCAAATACTCCAGACCCTTTTTCTGTGGAAGATGAGCGCTTTTTGGAGTTCGTTTGTGAGCAGGTTTCGAAAATCATCTAAAACATTCTTTCTCGAAGGCTCAAAGGCACAAATTTTACTTGGGTCGATGTACGTATTGTTTTTCTAGGTTTAAATAAGCACTGAAAACTGATACTAAAACTGTTAACTAATCTACATCCCAGTCCTAATCGCCTCAACAGGATCTAATTTAGAGGCAGAAATTGCTGGTATTATTCCAGAAATTAAGCCAATAAACGTTGAAAGCCCAAAACCAAGAAAAATATTGAAGAACGACAAAACAAATTCAAAGTCTAGTGCAGCATTAGCACCTAAAGATACCAGCCAAACCAAAATTATCCCAATGATACCTCCAAGAACAGATAAAATTACAGCCTCAAACAAAAACTGAAACAAAATAAATTTATTCTTAGCACCTAAGGATTTTTGAATTCCAATGAGGTTGGTACGCTCACGTACACTAACAAACATTATATTAGCAATTCCAAATCCTCCAACTAATAATGAAAACCCACTTATTAGCCAACCTACACCATTTAAAGTCGAAATAATTCCATCAACAAGGTCGGTTAAACCAGACAACTTGTTTATAAAGAAATTATCCGGTTCACCGGCTTTAAGACCTCTATAAACTCTATATTTCTGTTTTAAAAGGGCTTCAAAAGCACCAATATCTGCGCTTTTTTCAGGTTTTATAATAACTGCTCCAGGCAAACCACTTGCACCTCCATTTTGGAAACGTCTTACAAAATTTGCAGGCACGAAAGCTTTCTCATCAGGAGAATCACCTAAGCCATTACCCATTTTTTTTAGTACACCAATAACTGTTAATTTCCTACCGTAGGCTCTAACCGTTTTTCCAACTGGATTTACATTTCCGAAGAGATTCTCAGCAGTGCTACTTCCAACAACCATAACATTTGATCCAGAAATAGATTCAGATTCATTATAAAAACGACCAACAGATAATTTTAAATTTTCAATATCATAAATACCATTAGATACAGGTGTTATTTTGACTCCAGAAACCGTATTACTTTCAAATTTAATATTTTCATTTCCACCGAAAATCACATATGCAATCGCATCAATATTTGGTACATTGCGCTGTATAAACTCAAAATCATCATAATCTGTCTGTGGGAAATTATCTCGTTGCCAACGGGGCACTTCAGTTGGCCCAAAAGAAAACTTGGTTAAGTACATTGTATTCTTATCCAAACCACTTAATTTATCCTTAATACTTTTGTCTAAGGAATCAACCGCTGCTAAAACCGCAATGATGGAAAAGATACCAATTGTAATTCCTAAAAGCGACAAGAATGTTCGCAGTTTATTATTACGTAATGCATTAGTAGCAAATGAAAAACTTTCTTTAAATAACCTTAGATAAACAAGCATGTGATTGGTTTGATTTCCCAGTTTGATTCTGGAAATATAAAGATAGGACGTTTTCAACAATTTATTGTTACAAAAAATTGAAACAAACTGTATTTTCAACTTAAATAAGGGTTTGATATTATGTATTTTTACGCTTTAATTTTCACAACGACGACTTATAATCACAACACAACGACAACAACTTTAAAATGAGCAACAAAAAAACAATTAAATCTGCATTAATTTCGGTTTTTAGTAAAGACGGACTAGCACCCATTGTTAAACAACTAGATGAACAAAATGTAACCATTTACTCTACAGGAGGAACAGAAAAATTCATCAAAGATCTAGGTATTAAAGTCGTTCCTGTTGAGGACGTGACGTCTTATCCTTCTATTCTTGGCGGACGCGTAAAAACATTACATCCAAAAGTTTTTGGAGGTATTTTAAATCGTCAAAACCATGAAGGCGATGTCGCAGAAATGATTGATTTTGATATTCCGCAGATAGACGTGGTCATCGTAGATTTATATCCTTTTGAAAAAACAGTAGCCTCTGGAGCTGCAAATCAAGATATTATTGAAAAAATTGATATTGGAGGTATTTCGCTTATTCGCGCTGCAGCAAAAAATTATGCAGATGTGATTTGCGTATCGTCAGTAGATGATTATTCAGAATTTTTAGAACTTCTAAAATCAAAAAACGGTGAGACTTCCGAAGATGATAGAAAACGATTTGCTGCGAAAGCCTTTAACGTGTCGTCGCATTATGATTCTGCGATTTTTAATTATTTCAATGTAGATCATAGCATCCCTTCACTTAAAATTAGCGAAACTAACGGACAAATATTACGTTATGGAGAAAACCCTCATCAACGTGGTTTTTTCTTCGGAAATTTCGATGATTTATTCACGAAGCTCCACGGAAAAGAATTAAGCTACAACAACCTCTTAGACGTTGATGCAGCAGTAAACTTAATGAATGAATTCAAGAACGAAGCTCCAACTTTCGCAATCTTAAAACATAATAATGCCTGCGGATTTGCACAGCGCAACAACATTCACCAAGCTTATGTAGATGCATTGGCTGGAGACCCAGTTTCTGCTTTTGGAGGTGTTTTAATCGCTAATACTGAAATTGATAAAGCCACTGCCGAAAAAATCCATACATTGTTCTGTGAAGTGGTCATAGCTCCTTCGTTTTCAGAAGAAGCATTAGAAATTTTAAAAGGTAAAAAGAATCGTATTCTTTTAATATTAAATGATGTTGAATTCCCAGAAACTACGGTTAGAACTTGTCTTAACGGAGTTTTAGTTCAAGATAGAAATAGTAAGACAGATAGTATTGCAGATTTAACCCATGCAACGAATACTAAACCAACTCAAAGCGAGCTAGATGATTTAATATTTGCTTCAAAAATTTGTAAGCATACAAAATCTAACACGATTGTTTTAGTAAAAGACAAACAACTGTTAGCCAGCGGAACAGGACAAACTAGTCGTGTGGACGCACTTAACCAAGCCATCCATAAAGCACAATCTTTCAACTTCGATTTAAAAGGTTCAGTGATGGCTAGTGATGCATTTTTCCCATTTCCAGATTGTGTTGAGATTGCAGACAATGCAGGAATTACAGCTGTAATACAACCTGGAGGATCAATTAAAGACCAATTAACAATTGATTATTGTAACGCACATAATGTAGCAATGGTGACAACTGGAACTCGTCATTTTAAGCATTAAACTGATCCTTAAAAAAAAGAGATTTTAGAAATTAATTTTTTACTCACTTTTAAACATCTAAAACCGAAAAGTAAACGTTTAACCTTAAAAAGTTAAACACTTAATTTTCATATGAATTGAAATAGAAATAAACCGTAAATATTTCGTAAGTTTTATTACTTTTACAACACGCCAAAAACTGAACACAATAACACCCTCATAATACTTATAATAACATATGGGATTTTTTGATTTCTTAACCGAAGAAATAGCCATAGATTTAGGAACTGCAAACACGCTTATCATTCACAACGATAAGGTTGTTGTTGACAGTCCATCTATAGTAGCAAGAGATAGAATTTCTGGAAAAATAATTGCAGTTGGAAAAGAAGCCAACTTAATGCAAGGTAAAACACACGAAAATATCAAGACGATTAGACCTTTGAAAGATGGTGTAATTGCAGATTTTGATGCCTCTGAGCAAATGATAAGCATGTTTATCAAGAATATTCCTGCTTTAAAAAAGAAACTATTTACACCTGCATTACGCATGGTCGTTTGTATTCCTTCTGGTATTACCGAAGTTGAAATGCGAGCGGTAAAAGAATCCTGTGAACGTGTCAATGGTAAAGAAGTCTACCTAATTCATGAACCAATGGCAGCAGCAATTGGTATTGGCATTGATATCATGCAACCAAAAGGAAACATGATTGTTGATATAGGAGGTGGTACGACAGAAATCGCAGTTATTGCACTTGGCGGAATCGTTTGTGATAAATCTGTAAAAGTAGCGGGTGATGTATTTACTAACGATATTATTTATTACATGCGCACGCAACACAACTTGTATGTTGGTGATCGTACTGCGGAAAAGATAAAAATCCAAATTGGTGCAGCTACAGAAGATTTAGATATGCCACCAGAAGAAATGAGTGTTCAAGGTCGTGATTTATTGACTGGAAAACCTAAACAAGTTCAGATTTCTTATCGTGAAATTGCGAAAGCACTGGACAAATCGATCTTAAGAATTGAAGATTCTGTAATGGAAACTTTATCACAAACACCTCCAGAATTAGCAGCAGATATTTACAACACAGGAATATATCTTGCGGGAGGAGGATCTATGTTACGAGGTTTAGATAAACGTTTATCTCAAAAAACAGACTTACCTGTTTATATCGCAGAAGACCCCTTGAGAGCGGTTGTTCGTGGTACAGGAATTGCACTAAAAAATCTAGCTAAATTTAAAAGTGTATTGATAAAATAAGAATAACAATACCAACTTAGCATGCAACAAATTTTAAACTTTGTCATTAGAAACAAAACCTTCCTTTTGTTTCTTTTGCTGTTTGTCATCTCTTTGGGATTAACCATACAATCACATTCTTATCATAAAAGTAAATTTATAAATTCTGCTAATTTTTTAACTGGTGGCATTTATGAAAGCGCAAGTAGTGTTTCAGATTATTTTGATTTGAATGACCAGAATGAAATTCTTCTTCAAGAAAATAATAGATTGCGTTCTCAAATTTTTAATAGTAGTGATTCCATATTAAAAACAACGGCATATATTGATAGTGTTTCTTTTAATGGTCGATATCGAGTTCAATCGGCAAAAATTATCAACAATAATTATTCGTCATCCAAAAATTATTTGACAATAAATAAGGGCGAGAAAGATGCTATTAAAGAAGATTTTGGTGTTATCACGTCAAAAGGAATTGTTGGCATTATTGATAATACGTCTAATGGCTATGCCAGAGTATTATCTATTCTTAATATTAAAAGTAGAATTAATGCGCAATTAAAGGCATCTAATCATATAGGCTCTTTAAAATGGGATGGCAAATCTTCTGCAACAACAGTTCAATTAGCAGATATATCAAAATTCGCACCTGTTAAAAAGGGTGATTCTATTATGACTGGTGGACAATCCACGATATTCCCCAAAGGGATTCCAATTGGCACCATTGAGTCCTATACTTTAGATAGTAGTGGAGACACGTACACCATCCAAGTGAAACTATTTAATGATATGACAAACATTTCGCATGTCTACGTCATTGAGAATTTAGATTCCGAAGAAATTAAGCTTTTAGAAAATCCAATTGATGAATAGCGTTAACATAAATAGCATCATTAGATTTGTGGTATTAATACTAGCGCAAGTACTTGTATTCAATAATATTAACTTTTTGGGTAATATTAATCCATATCCATATATCTTATTTATTTTATTATTTCCAATTAATAATAACCGCACGCTCTTTATATTTTTAAGCTTTATGTTGGGACTGTTTGTAGATTTATTTTCAGATTCTGGAGGAATTCACGCTGCAGCTTGCGTCACTATAGCATTTATAAGACCACCTGTTTTAAAATTTACCTTTGGAATGATTTATGAATACCAAACCATCAAATTCAATAACACCGAATTTAGTAGCAGAATCGTATATTTCTCTATATTGGTTGTCATCCATCATCTTATTATGTTTTTACTAGAAATCTTTAACATTTATAACATAATTTTTGTTTTACAAAAGACTTTGTTTTCTAGTATTTTCACTATTTTACTCTGTGCACTAATTTCTATACTTTTCAGTAACAAACAGCGATGAGAAAAATTCTACTTTTATTAACCGTTATTATCGTAGGACTCTTATTTATTTCTCGTTTGTTTTATCTACAAGTCTATAAACAAGAAGCGTATAGTTTGTATGAAGATACTGCTATTAGAAAAGTCTTTGACTATCCAAAACGAGGTTACGTCTATGATAGAAACGGAAAACTATTAGTAGCCAATCAACCCTCATACGATGTGATGATTATTCCTAGAGAGGTTGAGCCTTTAGACACTTTAGAGTTTTGTCAACTCTTAAAGATTACTAAAGCAGATTTCTTAAAAAAATTTAACAGAGCTAAAAACTACTCACCAAGATTACCGTCACCTTTTGTGCCGCAATTATCAAAAAAAGATTATGCAGTACTTCAAGAAAAAATGCGAAAGTTTGATGGGTTCTATATTCAGAAAAGATCATTACGTGATTATCAAACCTCCATTGGCGCAAATGTTTTGGGGGATTTAGGAGAAGTTAATCAACGCACTATAGAAAAACAACCTTACTATGGCTTAGGAGATCTCATTGGTAAACAAGGGATAGAACTCTCTTATGAAGATGTTCTTAAAGGTATAAAAGGTATTAAATTCATTCAAAAAGATAGATTTAACAAAAATATTGGCCCTTATAAAGAAGGACGATTTGATACCTTACCTCGACCAGGAAAAGACATTAAAATCACCATTGATGCAGAGCTTCAAAAATACGGTGAGCTTTTAATGACCAATAAACGTGGTGGTATTGTTGCTATCGACCCCTCAAATGGGGAAATTTTAGCCTTAGTTTCTGGACCCAGCTACAATCCAAATTTATTAGTGGGACGAAGTCGTTCTAAGAATTTCACAGAATTGTATCGTGATAGTATTGCCAAACCCTTATTTGATAGAGGTCTTCAAGCACAATATCCCCCAGGATCCCCTTTTAAAGTTATCAATGCGCTCATTGCACTTCAAGAAGGTGTTATGACGCCTACCGAAAACGTATCGTGCAGAATGGGGTACTATTATGGAAGCAGAAAACTTACTGGCTGTCACCACCACAGGAGTCCTGTAGACATGAATTCAGGAATAGCACTATCCTGCAACGCCTATTTTGTCACTGCCTATCGTAAAATAATTGATAACCATCCAGATACTGGAAAAGGCATGAATATTTGGGCCGCTCATGCTAAAAGTTTCGGACTAGGAGATTATTTAGGATATGATTTACCTGTTGGTCAAAAAGGCAGGATTCCAGATGGTGATTATTACGACAGAGCGTATGGTGCCAATCGTTGGGGTTCAACATATGTCGTTTCTAATGCTATTGGCCAAGGAGAAGTTGAAGCAACTCCAATACAGCTTGCTAATATGGTTGCCGCTATTGGAAATCGTGGCTATTATTACACCCCTCATATCATAAAAGAAATTGAAGGTGATAGCATCCCAAGTAAATTCACAACTCGAAGACAGACAACCATAGATAAGCAACATTTTGAACCAGTAGTTCAAGGTATGTTTGATGTTTATAACATAGGAACTGCCGCCTCACTTCGTATTCCTGGAATTGATATCTGCGGAAAAACTGGAACAGCAGAAAACTTTATTAATATTGATAGTGTAAAAACGCAATTAACAGACCATTCCATTTTTGTGGCTTTTGCTCCAAAAGATAATCCGAAAATTGCCATCGCAGTTTTTGTAGAAAACGGATATTGGGGAAGCCGGTTTGCCGGACGAATGGCAAGTTTAATGATTGAGAAATATATCAATGGTACTATTACCAGAACAGATATGGAAAATTGGATTTTAACACATAGTCTAGAAAATGAATATGCAAAACCATATTCTGGAAAACCTTTTAGAATCAATGGAGAAACGACACTTCAAGTTATTGATAAAATACAAGCACCAAAAGATGATGATATTAATAATTCTATAAATATCATTACAAATAGATCTAAATTATAAACATGCATAGTAGAGAGCATCAAAGAAAATTTGGGTTTGACTGGATAATCATTGTATTATTCCTACTGCTTGTAGTGTTTGGTTGGCTTAACATTATGTCTGCTTCTCACGAAGGTGAGATAGGAAGCTATTTTGACATGAGCCAATTGTATGGCAAACATGCTGTATTTGTTGGCCTCACATTTGTTCTTATTATTTTAATTCTATCGGTTGAAGCCAAATTTTATGAGCGGTTTGCCAGTGTAATTTATATTATCGCCATGTTGGCGCTTGTTGGTTTATTTATCTTCGGAAAAGATGTTAATGGAGCGCGCTCTTGGTACGGAATTGGAAGTATGACCATACAACCAAGTGAGTTTGCCAAGTTTGCTACCGCTTTGGCTGTTGCCAAATACATGAGCGATCTTCAAACTAATATGTCCACTATTCTAGATCAATTAAAGGCGGTTGCCCTAATTATGCTGCCAGCAGTTTTAATACTATTACAAAATGATGCAGGAAGCACTATTGTGTATGCATCATTCTTCTTTGTATTCTATCGCGAGGGACTTCAGCAAATATATCTAGCGATTGCAATATCTGCCATCGTATTAGCAGTTCTAGCGTTAAAGTTTGGGATCTTAATTACTGGTGTCATAGCAACTATAGGAGTTTTTAGTAGTTACTTTTTCCGAAGAAAAAAGCGCGCATCACTACTCCAATCTGTAGTTATATTATTGGTTTGCATTTCATTTTCTGCAGGCGTTCGTTTATTCTATGAGCATGTTTTAAAACCTCATCAACAAAATAGAATTAGCCTTTGGTTACGTTTAGAGAAAGATCCAGCCAAATTAGAGAGAATGAAAAAAGAAGAAGCCTATAATCTCATCCAATCTGAGCAAGCTATTAGTTCTGGTGGATGGGCAGGAAAAGGATTTCTTCAAGGCACAAGAACTACAGGTAAATTTGTACCAGAGCAACATACCGATTATATTTTTAGCACAGTTGGTGAAGAATGGGGGTTTTTAGGAAGCACTTTTGTTATCATCCTATTTATGGCTTTAATCATTAGAGTGCTCTATCTTGCAGAATCCCAAAAATCCATATTTAGTCGTGTTTATGGCTATGGAGTCGCTTCCATACTATTTATTCACTTTACAATTAATACTGGTATGGTAATGGGATTAATTCCTACAGTTGGAATCCCACTACCCTTTTTTAGTTATGGTGGCTCTGGGCTTTGGGGTTTCACTATTTTACTATTTATATTCGTGAAGTTAGATAGTAATAAAATTAATGAGTGGTAATAAAAAACTGCCCATATGACAGAGGCAGTTTACATTAAATTCAAATAAACGCTAAAATCATAAACGTTTTACTTATTCTCAATTAAATTAAAAAGACACTAAGTAATATAAAAATTAGTCTAACATTACTTAGTGTCTTGAAGGCCATTAGTATTTAAAAATTAAAACTCTTTAAAAATTAATTTTAAAACTAATGCTAATATTGAAAGGTAATGTAGTCGAAATTGGCTAATTCAAACTAATTTAAATTTTCAATAAATTTCTTTTATAATTTTTCTCTTTTCAGTTAACCCATTGTTTCAGTGTAAATATAAATAGATATTTCCATATATTTTTATATATGTTTTTTATGATATGTATAAGTAATAATTATACAAAAAAAAAGGAGCTATAGTGTTTATAGCTCCTTTCATATAGTTTATTCTTTAGTTTTACTTTAAACTAGCCAAACTACTTTTTATAGTCTCAATCATCGACAAAGCATCTGCTTCTTTTTTCTTTTCTGAAGTAACAACTTGCTCTGGAGCTCCAGCGACAAAACGCTCGTTTGAGAGTTTCTTTTGTACCGATTTTAAAAATCCTTCGGTATAATTCAACTCGTCAGTTAGTTTCTTAATCTCTGCCTCTACATCAATACTTCCTTCCATCGGGATAAAGTACTCATTAGATTTTACACGATACGTAAGCGCACCTTCAACAGCTTCTGTAACATATTCAAAACTATCTAAATTACCTAGTTTAGAAATCACTTCATCAAAAGTTGAAGCAACGTTCTCATTATTTACTGCGGAAAAACCGATAGCATCCTTAAACGCAATATTCTTCTGTTTTCTAATATTACGTATTCCTGAAATAACGTCTGAAGCAAAATCAAATTCTAAAATTAACGCATCATTTATTGGTTTAGCTTTTGGCCATTCTGCAATAATCAAAGCCTCTTCTGGAGAACGCTCTTTTAAATAATGCCAAATTTCTTCAGTTAAGAAAGGCATGAATGGATGTAATATTTTAAGAATATCTTCAAAAATTAAGTTTACACTTTCTAGAGTTTTGGAATCAATTGGCTGCTGATAAGATGGCTTAATTATTTCTAATAACCAAGACGCAAAATCATCCCAAATCAACTTATAAGTAGCCATCAACGCATCACTTAATCTATATTTACTAAAGTGATCTTCAATTTCTGCCAGCGTTTGTTGAAACTTAGACTCAAACCATTCTATAGCTATTGCGCTAGAGTTTGGTTGGCTGATAGTCTCATCTACTTCCCAGCCTTGAACTAATCTAAAGGCATTCCATATCTTATTTGCAAATTGTTTTCCTTGCTGACATAAATCTTCATCAAACATTAAGTCATTTCCCGCTGCAGAACTTAATAACAAACCCACTCTAACTCCGTCGGCGCCATACTCTTCAATAAGCTTTAAAGCATCTGGTGAATTACCTAAAGACTTAGACATTTTACGTCGTTGCTTATCTCTTACTAATCCTGTGAGATAGACATTTTCAAAAGGTTTTTCATCTCTATATTCGTAACCAGCAACAATCATTCGTGCTACCCAAAAAAACAAAATATCTGGTCCTGTCACTAAATCATTGGTTGGATAGTAGTATTTTATTTCCTCATTTTCTGGATTTCTAATTCCGTCAAAAACACTTATTGGCCATAACCATGAACTAAACCAAGTATCTAGTGCATCTGTGTCTTGACGCAAGCTATCTGCTGTAAGCTCTTGACTTTTAGACGCTACCCTTGCAAGCATAACAGCTTCCTCAATATTTTCTGCAACGACGTAGTCTTCTTTTCCGTCACCATAGAAATAAGCAGGAATTTGTTGCCCCCAAAGTAACTGTCTTGAAATATTCCAATCGCGAATATTCTCCATCCAGTGTCTATAAGTGTTTTCAAATTTCTTCGGAAACAGCTTCACGTCACCATTTTTTAAAACAGCATCAATAGCAGGCTTAGCTAGATCTTCCATCTTAAGGAACCATTGGTCGCTTAATCGAGGTTCTATGATTGCCTTTGTGCGTTCAGATGTTCCTACTTTATTGACATGGTTTTCCGTTTTTGTCAAAACACCAGAAGCTTCCAATTCTTTGGTTACTAAATTTCTAACGACGAAGCGATCTTGTCCTTCAAAGTGCATTCCGAAGCTATTCAAAGTTGCATCATCATTAAAAATATCAACAACCTCTAATTTGTGCTTATCTCCTAAAACCTTATCATTTTCATCGTGAGCAGGTGTTACTTTTAGGCAACCTGTTCCAAACTCAATATCAACATACTCATCTTCTATAATAGGAATAATCCTTCCGCAGATAGGAACAATCGCTTTCTTGCCTTTTAAATGTGTAAAACGTTCATCTGTTGGATTGATACAAATTGCAGTATCTCCAAAAATAGTCTCAGGACGGGTTGTCGCTATCGTTAATTTCTCATCACTCCCTTCTATTTTATATTCCAAGTAATAAAGCAATCCTTGCTTTTCAATATGAATCACCTCTTCATCAGACAAGGTTGTCTTAGCTTCTGGGTCCCAATTAACCATGCGATACCCTCTATAAATCAAACCCTTGTTGTGCAAATCAACAAACACTTTGATCACAGCTTCACTCATATCATCATCCATCGTAAACTTTGTACGATCCCAATCACATGAGCAACCTAACTTTTTTAATTGTTCCAAAATGACACCTCCATACTCCTCTGTCCATTCCCAAGCATGTTTTAAAAATTCTTCACGAGATAAGTCATTTTTATCAATGCCTTTAGCTTTTAACTTAGCCACTACTTTAGCCTCTGTAGCGATAGAGGCGTGGTCAGTTCCAGGAACCCAACATGCGTTTTTTCCTTGCAAACGAGCACGACGAATAAGCACATCTTGAATAGTATTGTTCAACATGTGTCCCATGTGTAGTACACCAGTCACGTTTGGAGGTGGAATTACAATAGTATAAGGCTCTCTTTCATCTGGAGTAGAATGAAAATAATTATGGGACATCCAGTAGTCGTACCATTTACCTTCTACTGCTTGTGCTGAATATTTTGATGGAATTTCCATACTTTGGTATTGTTTTTGCTTTTAATTGACAAAAGTACTTATATTTCTTTTTTAGCGAAATGAATACTAGAAATAATGACCGCTTAATTCGTAATTAATGTTAATTAAAGGGTTATACATCTAATTTATTTTGCGGTATGCCAAAAAGTAAGTAATTTTGATACTATCAATTTAAAACTTTAAATGATGAAAAAATTAGTAGCAATTTTATGCGTAGCTTTTATAAGCTTTGGGGCATTAGCTCAAGAGAAAGTAGCCAAAATAGAATTTAAAACAGACGTAATAGATTACGGAACAATAGAAAAAGGTTCTGATGGTGTAAGAATATTTGAATTCACCAATACCGGAAATGCACCTTTAATTATAACTAATGTAAAGTCAACTTGCGGTTGTACTGTACCTAAAAAACCAGATGGTCCCATTTTACCTGGAGAAACTGGAAAGATTGAAGTTAAGTATGATACTAACAGAGTTAACCCAATTAGAAAAACAATTACAGTAACTTCTAATGCAGACACTCCTAATGTAGCTTTAAAGATTAAAGGTTTGGTTATAGATTCAAGCAAGACTAATGTTTTGGATAAAACTGAGAAAAGCGTAATGGAGCAATAAAAACATTACACCTACAATATAGTAATAAGAACTCTCTAATTTGGGAGTTCTTTTTTTTTGAATACATCTTCTAATTGAAACTCTACATTTATTACTTTGTTACCTCGTTCTATTTTAAGCCTAATAGTTTTTCCTACTTTACCTCTAAAACAGCGTGTTACTTCTTGTAATTTTAACTCATATGCTTGCTTCCCGTTTATAGAAATGAGGACATCACCTTCGAGTAAACCTGCTTTTTGGGCTGGTGAATTTTGTCTAACTTCAATTATAGTGTATGCAGGTTTTAAACCTACACGATAAGATTTCACTGTTGAAATATTAATGTTATCTTCATTAGATCGACCATAATTATCTAAACTCTTATTTTTAACAGATTCTTTTACTAATCTAAAACCGTGTTGCTCTAAAACAATACCACTTCTATTATATCGAAACTCGGCATTGAAGTTGCCATTCTTTTTTAGAGTTAGTTTAGCGCTCTTGTAATCAAAAATAATATTAAACCGTCTCAAAATTTCAGCAGATAAACTTCCATTTCTACCTACTATTCTTTTAGCGTGTTTGATTGCTGACGAATCTGGAAAAGCTGTATTCACATTCTTTAATGTAAAATCTTTGAGCCTAAAAGCACTAATTTTAGAGCGCTTGCCATGAACATTACCACTCAATCCTTTTCCTAGAAAATCCTGAAAATAGTTATTATTTTCAGCAGTAATACCAAGATTATCATCTTCAAAAAGCCATAAGGCGTCACTACTCCCCGTATCTATCAACAATTTCACAGGCAATACATCCTCACCTAAGGTCACTTCCCCATCAACATACGGTTTGTTATTATGAAAAGAGAGCGCAAACGTTTCACACTTTCTACAAGGTTTATATGTGTAGCTTTCTCTCTTGTTTAACTTAATGACTTTAGACTTGTAATTAATCTCTACTATAAAATCTTTAAATAAACTATAGCCAATAATACCATGAACAGAAATACCTAACATGGGTGTGAAATTTATCTCTTGGTCAAATACGACATAAAGCTCTTGGTTAACGTTAACAGCATCACCAATTTTAAAAAAATTATTTTTTGACCTTAGTGCTCTAACAGTTTCTCCTTCTCCTAGACCACGCAAAAATATAGTCTCCACATTGTTCATTTTAAGAGAATCTGTATTGGTGATATTAAATAATATTGGTTTACCTACACCTGTATCTAGCAAAAAAGATAATTCAACACCATTAATTTCTACAGGCAACACAATAAGATTATTTATAAGTTGAAATTTAATCTTGTCTTTTTGTTTTCCAGGTAAATTAAATTCGCCTTGCGCAAAAGAAAAGGACATGCTAAAAAGTATAATCCAAGTAAAGAAGTCTATTTTTCTAGTATATTTCATAAGTATAAATACTAAGTTACAAATCTTTATTTCATAGTTTGTTTTTTACCTTTGTTTTAAATAAACTTTAAGATTATTTTCAGAACTTTACATTCTTAAATCACAATTATGCCAAGAATTTCTAATAAGGGAGTTTCAATGCCAGAATCTCCAATACGTAAGCTAGTCCCTTTTGCTGAACAAGCATATAAAGAAGGAAAAACAGTTTATCATTTAAATATAGGTCAACCAGATATTAAAACACCTCAAGTAGCATTGGATGCAGTTAGAGTGCATTCATTAGATATTTTAGCTTACACGAGATCGGAAGGATCGGAAGGTTACCGTATTAAAATAGCAGATTACTACGCGAAAAACGATATTCATGTTAAACATGATGACATTATTGTAACCACAGGTGGTAGCGAAGCGCTTTTATTTGCCTTTGGTACCGTTATGGATGTAGATGATGAAGTTATAATTCCAGAACCGTTCTATGCAAACTATAACGGGTTCTCAACGGCCTCTGGTGTAAAAGTTGTTCCAGTAATTTCTAAAATTGAAGATAATTTCGCATTACCTCCTATTGAAGAGTTTGAAAAATTAATTACACCTAAAACGAAGGCTATTCTAATTTGCAATCCTGGGAATCCAACGGGTTATTTATATTCTAAAGAAGAAATAAAGAAATTAGCGCGTATCGTAAAAAAACATGATTTGTTTTTAATTGCAGATGAAGTCTACAGAGAATTTGCCTATGATGGAGCTACCCATTACTCAATTCTTCAAGAAGAAGGATTAGAAGATTATGCTATTATCATTGACTCCGTATCAAAAAGGTACAGCATGTGTGGCGCTCGTATTGGTTGCTTAGTATCAAAGAACAAAGAGGTTATTAAAACTGCTTTAAAATTTGCACAAGCGCGATTGAGCCCACCAACATTAGCACAAATAGCTAGTGAAGCAGCATTACAAACTCCTCAAAGTTATTTTGATGATGTTATTATAGAATATGAAGAAAGGCGTAACGTTTTAATTGAAGAGTTAAATAAAATTGAGGGCGTTCAAGTAGGTAACCCTAAAGGTGCTTTTTATTGTATCGCACAGTTACCAATTAAAAACAGTGATGCTTTTGCGCAATGGCTATTAGAATCATTTCATTTGAATGGAGAAACAATAATGGTGGCTCCTGCAGCAGGTTTTTATAGCACTCCTGGTGTTGGTTTAAACCAAATTAGAATTGCTTATGTTTTAAACGTAGACAGTTTAAGAAAGGCAGTACATATTTTGAAAGAAGCATTAAAAGTGTATAAAGACTAGTGCAAATTCAAAACGACATATCTTTAAAATCTTACAATACCTTTGGGATTGATGTCAAGGCAAAACACTTTGTATCGGTCAACTCGGTAGATGATCTAAAATCTATTTTCTCTTCGGAAAAATTTTCGCAGAAATTTATTTTAGGAGGAGGTAGCAATATGTTACTTACTAAAGATATAGCTGCGTTAGTAATTCATTTAAATATAAAAGGTAAAACTGTATTAGAGCAAACTGAAAATGATGTATTTATTAAATGTCAAGCTGGCGAAAACTGGCACGAGTTTGTCCTTTGGACCTTAGATCATAATTTTGGAGGATTAGAGAATTTATCATTAATTCCTGGAAATGTCGGCACAAGTCCTATTCAAAATATAGGTGCTTATGGTGTTGAATTGAAAGATACTTTTCACTCTTGTGACGCTCTAAATTTAAATACTTTAGACGTAGAAACATTCTCTAATACTGAATGTGAGTTTGGGTATCGAAATTCGATTTTTAAGCAACAAGTCAAGGATGACTTCATTATCTTGAATGTCACCTTTAAATTAACTGCAAATACGCATAAACTTTATACTAATTATGGAGCGATTACTTCAGAATTAGAAAACATGAATATCGATCAACCAACAATTCAAGATGTGTCTAAAGCAGTAATTACGATTAGAGAAAGTAAACTTCCAAACCCAAAAGAGATTGGAAATTGTGGAAGTTTTTTTAAAAATCCGGTAATTACAAAAAAAGAATTTTTGAAACTTCAGAAAAACTTCCCTGATGTACCTCATTATATAATTTCAAAAACCGAAACAAAAGTTCCCGCAGGCTGGCTTATAGAACAAGCTGGCTTTAAGGGGAAAACATTTGACAATTATGGTGTTCATAAAAAACAGGCTTTAGTACTAGTCAATTATGGTGGTGCAAGCGGAAAGGACATTCTAGAACTTTCAAAATTAATTCAAAAAACTATTGTAAGAATTTTTGGAATTCATATTGAAGCTGAAGTAAATATTTTATAAGAAAAAGCCTCAAGTTAATGAGGCTAATATTTACTATAGAACAGTATTGAGAATGCTATTAATCAATTTTCCTTTTGGAAGAAAAAAATTCTATTCCATAGAAATTATATGTTAATGGATTAAATTTTATTTTAGTATTATTTTACTAATTTTACCGTTTTAGCATATGTACGATTGAAACCTAATTTTAGACGTTTCACAACCTGTTTTTTTAAAAAAATATTTTAACACATAATTTTTGAGCACTTCGTTAGAACAACAAATAGTAGAATTACTCGCAAATGGCGATAAAAAAGCACTTAATCTTCTTTATGAAAATTATTCAGACAGTCTATATGGTGTAATTTTAAAAGTAACTATTAACGAAGAATTAGCTCAAGATGCCCTTCAAGAAACATTTATCAAAGTCTGGAAAAATGCTAAAAAGTATGATTCAAAAAAAGCTAAATTATTTACATGGCTATACAGAATAGCAAAAAATACTGCCATTGATAAATTAAGAAGTTTTAATAATAGATTTGAAAAAGAAGTCCAAATTGATAAATCAAACGTATATATTTTACCAACAGCAAATTTAAATCAAGATGTGTTAGATTTAAAAGAGCATGTTGCGCGACTAGACGAGAAATATCAAATCGTTTTGAAAGCCTTGTTTTTTGAAGGGATGACCCAACAAGAAGCTAGTGATGGGTTAGATATCCCATTAGGCACTATTAAGTCTAGATTAAAAATTGGACTGCGAGAACTTAAAAAAGTTTACGATCCAGAAAAAAAATAAAAATGGAAAAAAAATTACATACATTTTTTAAATCTGGTTTACTAGATAAATACATACTAGATGACATTTCTGCTTCAGATAGTCTAAAAGTAGAACATTATATTGACACTTACCAAGAAGTTAAAAATGAGTATCTAAAACTGCAAGATCATCTTCAAATTTTGGCTCAAGTTGATGCCGTAGAAACTCCTAAATTTATTTTAGACCAAATACTAAATGAAGTTAATGAAGATGCTACTGCTGTAATTCAAATGGAGACTTCACATCGTAAAACCCCTTGGTATAGTATTGCTGCAAGCATTATAGCTTTACTTTTCGCTGGTGCTTCATATATGATGTATCAACAAAATAACGAGTTACGTAATGAAAATCAAGTTGTTGTAGATGAAATATTTGACTTACGAAGTGATATAGAAATCAACAATCAAAAACTTGATGATGTGATGCGTCAGTTTATGAAACTGAATAATCCAGAAACCGAAAAATATGTGCTAAGAGGAAATGCTCGCGCTAAAAACTTAAAAACTGTTGCCTACATCAATGCTGTTGAAAAGACATCTATGATTGATGTTGTGTCTTTACCACAATTAGGAGAAGATCAGTTTTATGAAGTTTGGGCTCAAATGGAAGAAGACCTTGTTAGTCTTGGAGTTATAGATCCATCTGAAAGAAAGATGCAAAATTTACCTTATTTGGAAAATGCGCTTGGTTTAAGTATTAGAATTGGATCTAAGAAGGATAATAAAACAAATTTAAACGAAGAACCTGTTGCAGAAATTGAGCTTAAAAGCAGGAATAATTAAAAATAGTTAAAAAAAAAGCCACTTTTGAATTATCAAAAATAGCTGTTTTAATTGTAATAACTTCAATTTGTTAATCTCTATGATAAAACATAGATAATCTTTACCTTTGCAGAAACAATTAAACATAGATGAAACTCCTATTAATTACATTCATTCTTTTAAGTCTTGGTGTCGCAGGTATTGCAATTAAAATTTGGGCTAAAAAAGACGGAAAATTTGCTGGCACATGCGCTAGCCAAAACCCTATGATCAATCAAGAAGGTGAAGCTTGTGGTTTCTGTGGAAAATCTGCTGACCAATTTGAAAACTGCGACGAACCTCAACACTCGTAATAGTTAATGATCATTTTTGAGGTTCTATTATACGCCTTTATTGTTATTGTTAGCGTCCAACTTGTGTTCTACGGTTTTATCTTCGGAAAATTTGCTGCAACAAAACAAAACAACGTTTCTAATTCCCACCAACCTGTTTCTGTTATTATTTGTGCGAAAAATGAAGCTAAAAATTTAAAAAAAAACTTACCTTTTATACTATCTCAGTCCTATCCAACTTTTGAAGTTGTCCTTATAAACGACAGTTCTTGCGATAAAACTTTGAAAGTTATGGAAGCTTTCAAAAATGATAATGAGCATATAAAAATTGTTAATGTACAACCGCTAGAAAAATTTTGGGGTAACAAAAAATATGCTTTAACATTAGGCATCAAAGCAGCAAAATATAATACTTTATTATTTACAGATGCCGATTGCAAACCCATGTCCAAACATTGGATCAATGAAATGAGTGCAAGGTTTGACCCTGAAAAAACCCTTGTTTTGGGTTATGGCCCTTATCAAAAAATAAAAGGATCGCTCCTTAATTTACTTATTAGGTTTGAAACATTCATGACAGCAGTTCAATATTTTTCATATACAAATATTGGATTGCCATATATGGCTGTAGGAAGAAATTTGGCCTACAGAAAAGAGCTATTTTTTGAAGCCAACGGTTTTATGAACCATATGAATATAAAATCTGGAGATGATGACTTATTCGTCAATCAAACAGCTACTCCAAAAAATACCGTAATTTGTATTTCAAAAAATAGTTTTACAGAGTCTATTCCAAAGAAAACATTCAAATCTTGGTTACTACAAAAAAGAAGACATATTAGTACAGCATCTCACTACAAGCTAAAACATAAAATCTTGCTCTCTTTATTCTATTGTTCACAATTTCTCTTTTGGGCCTTAGCTATAATTATAATAAGTTTCTGCTATAAATGGGAATTAGTTTTAGGTTTAATATTGTTGCGCTTCATCATTCAATATACAACGCTATTTTTTGCATCTGCAAAACTTGACGAAAAAAACTTACTCATTTACGCTCCAATCTTAGAATTCTTATTAGTTCTTCTTCAATTCTTTATATTTATGCAAAATCTCTCATCAAAACCAAAACATTGGAAGTAAAAGACGCGATAGTAAAAGCCAAAAAGAATGACCAAGTTGCTTTTAATTTCTTATTAGATAGGTTTTGGAATACAGTTTTCGGGTTTCAATTAAAACGTACCGAAAACGAAAATGATGCAGAAGATATTACCATACAAACATTTTCAAAAGCGTTTGATAAAATTCATACTTATAATGAGGATTATGAATTTAAAACATGGCTGGTTACCATTTCCAAAAACATTCATATTGATTTAGTAAGAAAACAAAAATCAACTATTTCTAGTCAGTCTAATACAGATAAAGACAATGAGTATTACAGTATTATTGATAAATCGCCATCACCTGAAGACAAACTCATCACCGAGCAGAATTTAGCTAAATTACTTCGTGATATCAAAAAACTAAAACCTCACTATCAAGAGGTTATTAATTTGAGATACTTTCAAGAATTAAGCTACAAAGAAATATCTGAGCAATTAGATGAGCCAATAAATAATGTAAAAGTGAAGCTTCTACGTGCTAAAAAGCTATTAGCAGCGATTATCAAGAAGGAATAATGACTTTTAATCTCAAAAAAATAGGTCCAGGTTTATTATTTGCAGGTGCTGCAATAGGTGTTTCGCATCTCGTGCAATCTACAAGAGCTGGGGCAGACTTTGGTTTTGGACTAATTTGGGCTCTAGTGCTAGTCAATATTTTTAAATATCCTTTTTTTCAATTTGGTCCTCGTTATGCCATGGCAACTGGAGAAACACTTCTCGATGGTTATAAAAAACTAGGTAACGGCATCTTAATTATTTACTTTATTCTCACATTTGCCACCATGTTTACAATCCAAACTGCAGTAACAATAGTGACTGCTGGATTAGCAACTTCTATTTTTGGCGATTTCATCTCTACAGAAATTTGGACAGTCATCATCCTGTCTATCTGTTTCTTTATACTAATTATAGGTAGGTACAGTTTTCTAGATAAACTCATCAAGTTTATTATTATCACATTAACAATTAGTACTGTCGTAGCCGTATTTTTTGCTTTTAAAAATTCAAATCAGACGTTATCTTTAACTCAGGTATTTCCAAGCACTTTGGAGTTTGGGTTCTTAATAGCATTCATGGGCTGGATGCCCGCACCTTTAGATATTTCAATTTGGCACTCTATTTGGGCTATAGAGAAACAAAAAACCGAAAAAGATTATACGGTCAAATCAACACTTTTCGATTTTAACGTTGGCTACTTTACAACGATAGTCCTAGGTTTAGGCTTTTTAAGCTTAGGCGCTTTAGTCATGTATAATAGTGAAGAAGTTTTTAGTGGGAAAGCCGGTGAGTTTTCTAATCAGTTAATTTCTATGTACACCAAAAGTTTAGGTAATTGGTCCTATGTTTTTATAGCTATTGCTGCGTTCATAACAATGTTTAGCACAACACTTACGACTCTTGACGCCTCGCCAAGAGCAATGGCGAAAACCACAGAACTTCTTTTTGGGAAAGTATTGAGACAACCCTATTTATTATGGATTTTAATCTTGATTTCAGGAACCATTCTAATATTCTTTTTCTTTAAGTCTGATATGATTTTTCTTATTAAATTAGCAACAGTTTTATCCTTCTTAACCGCACCTTTTTATGCGATAATTAATTATAGATTAATTAGTAGTAGGCATACGCCAAAAGAATGGCAACCAAGCACTGCACTTCACATATTGAGTTGGTTAGGAATTCTTTTTTTAATAGGTTTTAGCATTTGGTATCTCACCACTCTAAATACATCTAATTAACTTTATACTTTGTATCTTTGCAATGCAATCTATAAATAGTGTAAATGGATACAAAAATCTTATCAAAGCCTATTGTTGAACGTCAACCAAAACCAAAATGGTTGCGAGTCAAATTACCTACAGGAAAAAAATATACCGAATTAAGAAGTCTTGTTGACAAGTACAAATTGAATACCATATGTACTTCTGGAAGTTGTCCTAATATGGGCGAATGTTGGGGAGAAGGTACAGCAACGTTTATGATTTTAGGAAATGTTTGTACCCGTTCTTGCGGATTTTGTGGAGTTAAAACTGGACGACCAGAAACCGTAGATTGGGACGAACCAGAAAAAGTAGCACGATCTATTAAGATTATGGGTATCAAACATGCTGTTTTAACAAGCGTAGATAGAGACGACCTTAAAGATATGGGAAGTATTATGTGGAGCGAAACTGTAAAAGCAGTGAGACGAATGAACCCAAATACAACACTAGAAACATTAATCCCAGACTTTCAAGGTATAGAACAACATATAGATAGAATTATTGATGTTGCCCCAGAAGTGGTATCACATAATATTGAAACTGTAAGACGTTTAACGCGTGAGGTTCGCATACAAGCCAAGTACGACAAAAGTCTAAGTGTGCTTAAATATTTAAAGCAACAAGGTCAGCGCAGAACTAAATCTGGAATTATGCTAGGCTTAGGGGAAAAGCGCGAAGAAGTCATTGAAACCCTTCACGATTTAAGAGCTAATGATGTTGATGTAGTGACCATAGGCCAATATTTACAGCCTAGTAAAAAGCATTTACCGGTAAAATTATTTATTGAACCCGATCAATTTGAAGAATATAGAGCGATTGGCCTTGACTTAGGATTTCGACATGTAGAAAGTAGCGCTTTAGTAAGATCATCATACAAGGCTCAAAAACATATCAATTAATGATTCGTGTTGCAATTAATGGTTTTGGACGCATAGGTCGTCGTGTTTTTAGACTAATTCAAGACAGAGATGACATTCAAGTTGTAGCCATTAATGATCTTGCAGATGCTAGGACACTAAGTCACTTATTAAAGTATGATAGCATTCATGGTGTTTCAAAACATGAGATTTCTTATTCGGAAGACTCTATCATTCTAAATAGCAGATCAATTAAACTTCTCAATAAAGATCACCCCAGTTTAATTGATTGGTCACCTTATGACGTAGATTTTGTTATAGAATCTACTGGGAAGTTTAAAACGTCTAAAGTCCTGAAACATCATATCACAAATGGAGCTAAGAAGGTTATTCTATCGGTTCCACCTGTTGAAGATGATATTAAAACAGTTGTTCTAGGAGTTAATGATAAAGATATTGATGGTACCGAATTAATTATCTCTAATGCATCATGTACCACTAACAATGCTGCGCCAATGATCTCTGTTATAAACAATTTATGTGGCGTAAAACAAGCGTATATTACGACTATACATTCTTACACAACAGATCAAAGTTTACATGATCAACCTCACAAAGATCTCCGACGCGCAAGAGCTGCAGGACAATCTATTGTGCCAACGACCACTGGAGCTGCAAAGGCACTAACTAAAATTTTTCCTGAATTGTCAGAGGTCATTGGTGGTTGTGGCATTAGAGTTCCCGTTGCTAATGGCTCATTAACCGATATTACGTTTAATGTAGAAAAAACAGTCTCCATAGAGGAAATTAACCTAGCCTTTAAAGAAGCAGCAGATACGTACTTAAAAAATATTCTTGAATATACAGAAGATCCAATTGTATCCATTGATATTGTTGGTAACACACATTCTTGCATCTTTGATTCTCAAATGACATCTGTCATTGGTAACATGGTTAAAATTGTTGGTTGGTATGATAATGAAACTGGCTACTCTAGTAGACTTTTGGATTTAATATGCAATTTAACGGTAAAATAGTGTCTTTTGTCGAATAAATATTTATATTTGTCCAAATTGAAGAGGTCTAATATGTCCCAAATAAAATACTTTATAGTTACTGTTCTCTTATTATTTTCTTGTGCAATAACTGCCCAAAACAATGATATAGAAGATATTGATGTGTCAAAACTTCGCATAGCAAACATAATAACACAGTCTGAATTTGATTTAAAAAGAGGAGATTTCTTCAATTCTAAAGAGAATCTTGACATAGCCCTAGAGCTTGCTATCAAAGTTGAATACAAGAAAAGTCAAGGTATTATATTAGCCAAAATTGGTGAATTACAATTTATAACTAATGAATTTGATAAATCATTAGCTTCACTTATTAAAGCTGCAGAGATTCAAAGAGAAATAGAAGATATAGAAAATCTTGCCATTACATATAGTATCAAGGGAGCTCTTCATGCAGGGAAAGAAGAATATAAAGATGCTCTAGAATATCTAAATTCTGCTAAGACGCTCTTCGAAGAAAAAAATTTAGACACCAAAATACCAGAAGTTACGCTCACGCAAGGAAAGGTGCATTTCAAATTAAAAGAGTTCAAGACAGCTAAATCTTTATTTGAAAACACCATTGTTTTAGCTAAAAAGAACAATCAAGCAGACATACTATCTAAAGCATTGATTTACAACAGCAAAACCCTACTTAACCTAGGTAATGAGAAGCAAAGTATTCAATCTGCTCTTGAAGGTTTAAATGTCGCTAAGTCAAACAACCAAATACATAATATTGACGAAGCTTATTTAAGTCTCAGCGAAATTTACGAAAAGAATAGAGATTTTGAACAAGCGCACAATTATCTACGAAAGCATTCAAAAATTTCAGATTCTATCTTAACTGTTGAACGAGCAAATCTATCACCTACAGGTCCGACTGATTATATTGAAGCATTTAATGCTGATGAATTTAAGAAATTAAAGAAACAAGTTGAAGAGCAAGAGTCTGAAAGTAATTTAGCTAAAGTCACGACAATACTTAGTATTGCATTGATTACAATTTTATCACTCTTAACACTTTCCTTATACAAGAATAATAATATTAGACTCAAGTCTAATAATATGCTTCAAGAGAAAAATGATGACTTAATAGAGGCCATGAAAAGAGCTGAATTGGCATCAAAAACTAAAGCAAACTTTTTATCAACGGTAACACATGAATTAAGAACACCTCTTTATGCTGTTACAGGTTTAACCAATATGCTCTTAGAAGAAGAACCTAGTGAAAATCAAATACCTCATTTAAAATCTTTAAAATTCTCTGGTGATTACTTATTGACATTCATTAACGATATTCTTCAAATAAATAAAATAGAAGCAAACAAAGTAGACTTAGACCCCGTACTCTTCAATCTTAAAACTAAAGTAGAAAATGTATGTTCTGCACTTAATAATCAGGCATCAAACAATAATACTAAAATGCATTATGATTATCAATCTAACTTGCCAGAAACGTTTATTGGTGACAACCTTAAAATATCTCAAATACTTATCAATCTTATAGGTAACTCTATTAAGTTTACAAAGGATGGTGATATCTGGGTGAGAGTAAGTAGTATCAATAATAACGGAAATGACCATACCTTGCGCTTTGAAATTGAAGACAATGGTATTGGTATCTCTAAAGAGAAACAAGATAATATGTTTGAAAGCTTCTCCCAAGGCTCTATACAAATCAACAGAAAATATGGTGGTACAGGCTTAGGCCTATCTATTGTAAAAGGGCTTATTGAAATATTAAAAGGAAAAATCTACTTAAAAAGTGAACTTGGAAAAGGAACAACCTTCTTTTTCGAAATCCCACTTACCTACGCTCCAGAAACTGTTGAAATTAAAACAGAAGACTACTCTAAAAACATTAGCAAATTAGACATTAGCAATATTAAAATCTTAATTGTAGAAGACAATAAGATCAACCAAATGATTACTAAAAAGATTCTTAGTAAGATGAACCTTCAATGTGATATCGTAGATAATGGTGAAGCAGCTATAGAGAAGGTTAAAGAAAATAAGTATAACGTTGTTCTAATGGATATTCATATGCCAGGAATTAGTGGATTAGAGGCTACTAAAATCATAAGAACCTTTGATAAAGAATTAACCATTTTTGCTCTTACTGCTGTAACTTTAGAAGATAAAATGCACGAGTTTGATGAAGCTGGTTTTAACGATATTATATCAAAACCATTTAAGCAAGAGGACTTTGAGAAAAAATTATACGAAGTTTTATCTGATAACCAAGAATCAACCACTTCTCTTTAGTAAGACTTGAATGAATTAACAAACCCTAGTAATTGATTATCAAACATATCATTACTATGAATTTTAAATGATATTGGCACATACCACAATTGTGATGGCTTAGAATTAAAGCTCTCTTTCAATCTCATATAATCCTTTTCAGTCGTTAAAACAATCTCCTTTTGTTTTAAAAAATCTATTTCCGAAGAAGAAAACTCATGATGATCTTTAAACTTTAAGTGCTCAAAGTCTATAGATTTTGATTTTAAATAATCCAAAAATGGCATTGGATTAGCGATACCTGTGACCACAGTTATTTTTTTACCTTCAAATTGTTCAAGCGTTATTTCCTCTTTTTCACTGTAAACAGTTTCCGAATATGAGATTATGCTAAAATAAACCTTTTGGTACTCTAATGGTTTTAGCTTCTTTTTAAGGTATTCCTTGTCTGAAGCAGATAATTTCTCTGGACATTTAGTAACCACCACAATGTTTGCGCGTTTAGCGCCAGCTCTTGGCTCTCTAAGATTACCTGTAGGTAAAACAATATCATCACAATAAAGTGTGCTAAAACTCGTCAATAAAATATTCAAACCTGATTTAACTTTTCTATGCTGAAAAGCGTCATCCAAAAGAATCACATCAGGTTGCTCTAATTGCATAAGCTGTTCAATTCCGTTTTGTCTATCTGTATCTACGCTAACACTAATATCCTTAAACTTACTATAAAACTGGAATGGTTCATCACCAATAGATTTGGGTGTTGCGTTATCATCTGCTAAAATAAAACCAGCAGTTTCACGCCTATACCCACGACTTAATGTAGCGACTTTATGTTGATCTTTCAATAAACGAATCAAATATTCTATTGTAGGCGTTTTCCCTGTACCTCCAGTACTCAAATTACCAACACAAATAATAGGATGAGAATAATATTTTGAAGATTTCCAACCTAAATCATAGAATTTATTACGCAACCAAGTCACCATAAAATAAACAGGAACGATAGGAAAAAGTATTTTTCTAAGTAGTTTCATTAGAACGAAGTTAATATTTTATATTTGCTTTTAAACTCAACACAAAAAAATATGATCGTTCAAGACATCATGAACCAACTAGAAGAACTAGCTCCTTTGGCTTATGCTGAAGATTTTGATAACGTTGGACTTCTAGTCGGTAATAAAAATTTAGAGGTATCTGGAATACTAATCACTTTAGACACCCTGGAAACTGTCGTTGATGAAGCTACAGAGAAAAACTGCAACCTCATTGTGAGTTTTCATCCCATCATTTTCAAAGGATTAAAATCCCTTATTGGTAAAGACTATGTTGAAAGAACAGTCTTAAAAGCAATTAAAAATGACATCGCAATTTATGCTATCCACACAGCACTCGATAATTCAATTAGAGGTGTCAATGATATTATCTGCAATACCCTTGGCTTAGAAAACAAGAAAATCTTAATTCCACAGAGAGGCACTATAAAAAAGCTGACAACGTATGTTCCCCTCGGAAATGCAAATGCTCTAAGAGCTCAACTTTTTAAAGCTGGTGCTGGTAACATTGGAAATTATGACAACTGTAGTTTTAATGCTCAAGGCAAAGGAACTTACAGAGGGAATGAAATGTCTAATCCAACACTTGGCAAAAGAGGCGAGTTACACGAAGAAGAGGAGATCCAAATCTCAGTAACCTTTAACAAACATGTAGAATCTAAATTACTTAGAGCTTTGTTTGAACATCATCCTTACGAAGAAGTTGCATTTGAAGTAGCCACATTAGATAACTATGATCAAAATATTGGGATAGGTATGGTTGGAGAGCTCAAAGAAACTCAAGAAACCGAAGCTTTTCTGAGATTTGTAAAAGAAAAAATGAATGTTTCTTGTATTAAACATTCTGAAATATCAAAAGATAAAATTAAAAAAGTAGCGGTACTAGGAGGATCAGGAAGTTTTGCAATTGCGGCAGCTAAAAGAGCTGGAGCCGACATGTTAATCACCTCAGATTTGAAATATCACGATTTCTTTTCCCCAGAAAAAAAGATAATTGTAGTAGATATTGGACATTATGAAAGTGAACAGTTCACAAAAACCTTTTTAGTTGACTATCTCTCGCAAAAAAACACTAGTTTTGCAGTCGTTTTATCAACGACGAATACAAATCCGGTAAAGTATTTATAATTATGGCAAAAAAAGCTGAAGCATCTGTTGAAGATAGGTTAAGAGCATTGTATGATTTACAATTAATTGATTCTAGAATAGATGAAATAAGAAATGTTAGAGGAGAACTTCCTTTAGAGGTTCAAGATTTAGAAGATGAAGTTGAAGGTTTAAATACAAGACTTGAAAATCTAGGCATCAATCTTGATTTAATTGACGATCAAATTAAATCAAAAAAGAACTTAATGGAAGAAGCGAAAGCTCTTATCAAAAAGTACTCTGAACAGCAAGAGAATGTTAGGAATAACAGAGAATATAATTCTTTAACCAAAGAAGTTGAATTTCAAGAATTAGAAATTCAATTGGCTGAAAAGCATATTAAAGAATTTAAAGTTCAAATTGATCAAAAGAAAGTAGTTATAGATGAGAATAAATCTCGTTTAAAGGATCGCAAAACCCACTTAAAGCACAAGCGTAGTGAGTTAGATGCAATACTAGCTGAAACTCAAAAAGAAGAGGAAGCATTAACTAAAAAATCTGAAGATTTCCAAAAGAAATTAGATGATCGTTTAGTGAAAGCTTATTTCCGTATTAGAAATAACGTAAAAAACGGATTGGCAGTTGTACCGATTGAAAGAGGTGCATCTGGAGGTTCTTTCTTTACAATTCCACCACAAATTCAAGTTGAAATTGCGTCTCGTAAAAAAGTTATTACAGACGAGCATAGTGGTAGAATTTTGGTTGATGCAGAACTAGCAAAAGAAGAAAAAGAAAAAATGGAGAAGATGTTTGCAAAACTGTAATCCATTATTAAGTTATATTAAAAAGCCTTTATCTTTTAGATAGAGGCTTTTTTCATTTTAATAAAACTTTCACATACTTAACTATAAGGTTTCTTAACTTTATGCGACTTATTCAAAAAACAAAAACATGAAAAAAATTTTATCAACTTTAGTTATCGCTCTTTTATTTAGTTGTCAAAACAATGCACAAGTCAATGCCAAACAACAAGCAGTAATTGATGCAGAGCCCATAGAAGTTCCTTTAAAAAACGGAAAAGCCAAAGCGTATTTTGCAAGTGGTTGCTTCTGGTGTGTTGAAGCTGTTTTTGAAAGTGTAAAAGGTGTTGATGAATCTATTAGTGGTTATGCTGGAGGACACACAAAAAACCCAACCTATGAAAGCAACAGTTATGGACGCATAAAAGATCATGCAGAAGCAGTAGAAATCATTTACGATCCTAACGTCGTAAGTTTTGAAACGCTTGTAGATGTTTATTTTGCATCTCAAAACCCAACACAACTTAATGGACAAGGTCCTGATAAAGGCTACCAGTATAGATCCATAATTTTTTATCAAAATAACACTCAAAAGAAAATAATTGAAGAAAAAAAAGCTGCCTTAGCCAAAAAAATAAAGGCCACTATAGCTGCAGAAGTTTATCCATTTCAAAAATTTTGGGTTGGTGAAGATTATCATCAAAATTATGAACGACTACATCCAAACCAAAGTTACATTACAAACGTATCTGCCCCAAGACTAAATAGGTTTAAAATTGAAATGCCAGAGGTTTTGAAGGGTAATTCTCACTAATTAATGCTATTCATCGAATAAATTAGTTTATTTGTCGTTAATTAACGTATTTTAGAGCACAATCAATTACAGATTGATCAAATCTAAAATACAGTTAACATGAAAAAAATTACTTATCTGCTTTGTTTTACTCTAATTGTTAGTATTGCAAAAGCCCAAACTCCTGGCGTATCAATTTTTAGTAGTTACAATAACGAGTATATAGAATATATTCCTGGTAACTTACCAATCATTATATCTGCACCACATGGTGGTGTTCTTCAATCTGGAGAAACTATTGGAGGTGTTTTTTATCCTGATGATGATAACAATTTACCAGATAGAAGTTGTGGTATCAATGAACGAGATGACAATACAGAAATACTTGTAAGACGAATACAAGACGAGATATTTGCTCAAACAGGCGGATATGCCCATATTATCATTAACAATCTACACCGTTCTAAAATGGATCCGAACAGGATGGTTAGTCAAGGCGCTTGCGGTAATAGTCACGCAGCCTCTTATTGGATCGATTTTCAAAATTTTATAAATGACGCGAGCCAAGCCATTGAAGCAGAATGGGGAAAAGGCCTGTATATAGATTTACACGGACAAAGCCATACGGTTCCAAGAATTGAAATTGGATACAATATTACAGCTACAGAACTTAACGCTTCAGATTTAAATAATGCGACAATCATAGATAAATCAACAATCAAAAATTTAGTGAGTTCAAATCTAAATGGATTAACTCATGAAGAACTAGTTAGAGGTGAAAATAGTCTCGGACAATTATTTCAAGATGCACCAGGTAGCTATTATAATTCAATTGACCCTTCAGGTTCAAATACAAGTTATCCTGAATGTGGAGTAAGCTCGGGATATAGAGCTATACCTAGTTATTCAAATTATGGTTCAGACAGTTGCGATGACACACAACCTCTTAGCCATGATTATTTTGATGGAAACTATTACAATAACAGAAGACATGGTTCTGGGAATGGAACCGGAGGACCTGCAAGTGTGGGTGGTGACGGACATATAGATGGTATGACGACAAAAGTTAATAGTCGTGTAAGAGATTTAGGCGCACCTTATGACTCGTTCCCCAATACGCTAGAACCTTTTGCTATAGATTATGCCAATGTTGTTTTAGAATACTTAAGCATTCACTATAATGATTATTCAGCTTTTGATTATACTGCCTCTACTTACGATCTTACAGATACAGACGCAACACCTTTACTAACTAGCGGTATAATTGGTGGTGTGTTTTTAAGTTCACCTGCAGGCTTGGTGATAGACCAAAACACAGGAACTATTAACACCTCTAATTCAACACCTGGAAATTACATAGTAAACTATTCTGTTGGTCCAGAATCTGCATCTACTGCCCCATATAGATTATACAATACAACTATATCCATAGAGATTACAGATAATAATTTAAGTGTCGTAGATAAAAATAACCTTTCAGTAAAGATCTATCCAAACCCAACGTCAGGACGATTAACTATTGAGTCTAATACTCAAATTTCCGAAGTGAAAATATACAGTATACTTGGCCAACACGTGAAAACGATAGAACTAAACAACAATGAATCCACAATTAATCTTTCTAATTTAAGAGCAGGCTCATATGTCGTTACTTTCTTTGTTGATCATCAATCTATAGGTTCAAAATTAATAGTAAAAAATTAAAATTTAGTCGCTTTAATTTCAAAAATTAAAGGGTATAATTTATCCATAGTAACATAATTGCCAGATTTAGTTTCTACGAGGTCTGGCAATACATTATATGGACTTTCGTTATACTCATTTAAATAATCAATATGCAATCCAGCGCTAACAAGTGCATTTACAACCTCACTCATACCGTGATTCCATCCATATTCCTTGCTAGTCATTTTTGAGTGTTCATCTGCATAAGTACCTTCATACTCTTCATAAATAGCGTCTTCTTGCATGTATGCATATGTCATAACAGGTTTACCTTCTAGATAATCAAACATCCAAACTATGGGATGAAATTCTACCATATAAAACACACCTCCTTTATGTAATCTTTCGGCAATCATTTGTCCCCAAGGATTCAAATCTGGTAACCACCCAATAACACCATACGATGTAAATACAATATCGAAAGTATCTTTAATATATTTTGATGTTTCTAAAACATTGCAACGAACAAAATTTGCATCCAAATCCAACTCTATATTTAAAGATTTCGCTAAAGCAATGCCATCATCACTTAAATCTACTCCTACGCATTTTGCTCCCATCCTACTCCAACTCAACGTATCTTGTCCAAAATGACATTGCAAATGCAAAAGAGACTTCCCTTTCACATCACCAAGAGCAAGGAGTTCATATGGCATCAAAGAGGATTTCCCGTTCTTGAAAGCATCTAAATCGTACATCTTACTTTTAGAATGAATTTTCACCTTTTCATTCCAAGTTTGTCGATTGACTTCAAAATAATCTTTACGCATAGCCTCTATTTAAAACTCTAAAATAATAATAACTTCGGAAATATAAAGACTTGCTGAGTTCAACCCATAAGTGCAACACACTTATTATTTAGGACTTCAATAGGGTTATTATAATTAAACTTTCTAATTGGTCTGTAATTTAGTA
>NZ_AUDE01000024.1 GCF_000425305.1 Psychroserpens burtonensis DSM 12212 | reverse complement strand
TCCATTGGTGTTATTCTTCCTAATAGTCCGTGAAGCCTTTCTTTGTTGTAAAATAAAACATATTCTTTAAGGATTTTTTCTATTTCTCCAAAGGTTCTATATTCAAATCGCTGAAAAACTTCTTTCTTTAAAATTCCGTGATAGGCCTCTATGTGAGCATTTTCTTCTGGTGTTGCTATATGTGTAAATTCTTGGGCCACTCCTATAAGTCCTAGATATTCTCTTACATTGTTGGCAATAAATTGACTTCCATTATCACTTCTAATCACTACATTGTTAGGGTATTGATAGTTCATAAATAAGTCAGACAGCAATGTTATCACTTGAGCTTGTTTAATTGAAAAGGCAAAAAGGTCTATTAATATTCTTCGCGTATGAACATCTATTACAGATAGCAAATAAGCGTTTTTACCAGCGCTAGGAATCCAAACCATCTTTATGTCCATTTCTAAACAATCAAAAGGTTTTGTAGTTTTTACTTTTCTGAATTTAACAAACTTACGCCCAGAACCGCTCCTGTCAATGCGGTCTTCTAACTTCAATAGGTTCGCTTCTTTCATTATTCTGTACAGCTTTTTATGGTTGATTACATAACCATCTCGAGTCAAATAAGAAGTCATTAATCTGTAGCCACAATCTATAAAAGGATGACTTAGTATGGTCTTTACAGACGCAATAACAGCATCCTGAGTAACTAATCCATTCTTATTATGATACGTAAACTCACTTGGCTTATTTCCTTTTCTTCCAAAGCTTGGTCTGCGATAATAACTGCTGTGAACCATTCCTACCATATTGATTATGCTAGTTTTACTGATTTTATATGTGTTAAAAACAGTATCTACTAAATCTTTCTTGGATCGGATGTCCCAAACTTTTTTTTTAAAAGTTCACGTTGTACTTCTAATTCAATCTCTTTATTACTTAACAACTTACGGAGTATTCTGTTTTCCTCCTGTGCTTGTTTTAATTCTTTACTACGAACATCATAAGTAACTTTTAAGCCTGCTTCGCCCTGACTCTCGTGCTTCTTCTTCCAGCTGTATAAAGTCCCTGTACTAACGCTGTATTTACGACAGGATTCTACAACTCCTATGTCATCGCATGAGGCTAAAATTTCTAACTTTTCTGCTAGACTCCATTTCTTGTATTTCATATCTCAAAGGTATTATTTGAAATTTAAAATAACACTCCGAACTTATTGGGGGCTAAACTAAAACTAAGAACAAAGAAAGTCATTATTCAATAATACTATGAATTATAAAAACAAGACTCACACTTTTAATAATTTTTCAATTTATAGCTATTGGTTTTTTGACAAAACGTTTTCAAATACGCCTTGAAATTACGTCTTAAAAACACTTGAATTACGTAGGTAGTAATTCAAGTGTTATAAATTGTGACTTTTTATAATCGTTAGAAATAAAAAAATTGTGAGTTACCCTAAAAGTTAGGTATGGTGAAGTAATTACAAACTGTAAATTATATTAACAAAACTTGATAAATGGGATTTATAGCTCAAGATATCGGTGTTACTCGAAAAAATAGGATATGCAGGACAGGCGTTATTAATCAATAATAAACATGGATCGTTAAGTGTTCGCTACAACAATCTAAGTGCACTACTTACTAAAGTAATAACAGAGCAACATAATATGATCAAAAGTCAGAAAAAGATATTTGAACAGAATTGAAAGCATCACACAATTAAAATATAAACGCTTTATCGTAACTTTGCAAAATGCGTTTTAAAGTACAATCAGAATTTAAACCTACAGGAGATCAACCAGAAGCCATCAAACAATTAGTTAATGGTATAAACTCCAAAGAAAAGTTTCAAACCTTACTTGGTGTAACAGGTTCTGGTAAAACATTTACAGTAGCAAATGTTATTGAAGAAGTGCAACGACCTACTTTAGTTTTGGCACATAATAAGACATTGGCTGCTCAGTTATATTCTGAGTTCAAGCAGTTCTTTCCAGAAAATGCTGTAGAATATTTTGTGTCTTATTATGATTATTATCAACCTGAAGCTTACATCCCTACATCTGGAGTTTATATAGAGAAAGATTTATCTATCAACGAAGAAATTGAGAAGATGCGTTTAAGTACAACCTCTTCTCTACTCTCTGGTCGTCGTGATGTAATCGTTGTGGCTTCGGTATCGTGTTTATATGGTATTGGAAACCCTGTAGAATTTCAAAAGAATGTGATTTCCTTGGAAACTAATCAAGAAATTTCGAGAACCGATTTACTACATAAACTCGTACAAAGCTTATACTCTAGAACAGAAGCAGACTTCAAGCATGGAAATTTCAGAATAAAAGGAGATACCGTTGACATCTTTCCAAGTTATGCAGACGATGCGTTTCGCATTCACTTTTTTGGAGATGAGATTGAGGATATTGAACAGTTTAATATTCAAACCAATGAAGTTATTGAGCACTATGACAGACTCACCATCTATCCTGCAAATATGTTTGTCACGTCTCCAGATGTGTTACAAGGTGCCATTCGCGGAATTCAAGATGACTTAGTAGAACAACATGACTATTTTAAAGAAATAGGCAAACATTTAGAAGCAAAACGTTTAAAAGAACGTACAGAATTTGATCTAGAAATGATTCGTGAATTAGGATATTGCTCTGGGATTGAGAACTACTCTCGTTATCTCGACGGTAGGCAACCAGGTACGAGGCCATTCTGTTTATTAGACTATTTTCCAGAAGATTTTTTAATGGTTGTTGACGAAAGTCACGTCACCCTTTCTCAAGTACACGCCATGTATGGAGGTGATAGAAGCAGAAAAGTGAATTTGGTAGATTACGGATTTAGATTGCCCGCAGCCATGGACAACAGGCCTTTAAAATTTGAAGAATTTGAAGCGTTACAAAACCAAGTCATTTATGTAAGTGCGACGCCTGCTGATTACGAATTACAAAAAACAGATGGTGTCTTTGTGGAGCAAGTGATTAGACCTACGGGATTATTAGATCCAATTATTGAAGTTCGTCCAAGTTTAAATCAAATAGATGATTTAGTTGAAGAAATACACCAACGCATAGAAAAAGATGAGCGCACCTTAGTGACTACGTTGACTAAACGTATGGCTGAGGAATTAGCTAAATACCTAGACCGTATTCAAATTAGATGTCGTTATATTCATAGTGATGTAGATACTTTAGAGCGTGTAGAAATCATGCAAGATTTGAGAAAAGGCGTATTTGATGTTCTCGTTGGTGTTAATTTATTACGTGAAGGTTTAGATCTCCCTGAAGTATCCTTGGTTGCTATTTTAGATGCCGATAAAGAAGGTTTTTTACGTTCTAATCGTTCTCTTACTCAAACTGTAGGTAGAGCCGCTAGGAACCTTAATGGTAAAGCCATTATGTATGCAGATAAAATCACCAAGAGTATGCAAAAAACAATGGATGAAACCGAATACAGACGTGGGAAACAAATCGCCTATAATACAAAGCATAATCTGGTTCCAACTGCCTTGAAGAAAAGTCTAGCTAGTGCATTATCCAAAAACTCTGTGAGTACTTACAGTTACGAACTGGAAGCTGCTAGAGCTGCTGAACCTGAAAGTGAATACTTAACTAAGGGTGAATTGGAAAAGAAAATTCGTGAAAAACGTAAATTAATGGAGCAAGCGGCTAAAGCCTTAGATTTTATTATTGCTGCAAAATTGAGAGATGAATTAAAAGGCTATCAAGATAAACTAGAGAAGTTGAAGGTTAGTTAGCCTTTTTGACAACCACACAAAGTGAACTTGGTTGCCGCCATTATAATGTATACTCCTTAAATTGACACATTGAATAACTTCATCTCTTTATAACACATAAAATGCTCTATAATTTTAATTATAGAGCATTTTATTGTATTACTTAAGATTCTTTGAGACTCTATGAAATACTAATTATACTGAACTTTAAATATATCAATCAAGAAATCTGGCGGAACCATTCTATTAGGGAAACTTTCCATTAAATCTAAAACACGATTAATAGAGTCATGACTTAAACCCATTCGTAATCCGAAATTATGTAGTTTAACTAATTTTTTTCTTGAGATATCACTATCAAGATTTGTAAGTAACACTAATCTATGAAACTGCACAATACGCTCACTGTGCGATTTTAAATTTACGTTTGTTACTGGGTACTGACATAAATAGTCAAAGTCATCTTTTGAGATTTCTAATTGTTTGGCAATACTAAACAAAAATTTATATTCAAAGGATTTTATAGGATCGTCAGCTTTTGCAAAGGCTATCATTTCAGACAGCAGGCTTAATTTTTCAACGCGATTTATCATATTCGAGGGATTCTTCTTATTTTGTTTTATAAATTTACTTTGTTTGTTTCGATTATAATCATGTATAAATAGTCGCTTGTCGAAAAAAAGCATGCCATTCGTCGTGCTTTTCCTACATTTCTACTAAATTACTTCTTAAATATCTGATTTACAGCATTATAAAAACACTCTACCGTTCGTCGGTTTTTAAACTTTCAAAATTAATTATCGATGAACTGCACCGTTAGTAATTATTAAAATTTATGTACTTTCGTTTTAATTACAAATTATGATCCACAGAGGCTCTAAAAATAAAACATAAAGAGCTTTAAATTTCACATCAACAACACAATAGAGACCTTTTTAAAGGGCATATAAATCAAAATTGAGATGACAAACAACGATATATTCAAAAAATTAAGAGTCGCACATAAACTTCGTGATGATGATATTGTAAAAATATTAGAACTCGTTGATTTTAGAATTACTAAAAGTGAGCTTAATGCTATGTTTAGGCGTGAAGACCATCCTAATTATATGGAGTGTGGTGATCAAGTACTAAGAAATTTTCTTAATGCATTGATCATTCATTTACGTGGTCCAATGCCAAAACCTCAAAAAAAGAAACCTTAAATCATCAAAAGCATAAAAATTTTACACCACTATATAGTCTTCAGAAATGTATCGTAACTTTCCATATTATATTGAATCCCTATGTTCGAAACAACCTCAGTAAAAAAAGTCATTCCCAATATTTCAGAAGCAGAAATTAAAGCACTTAACAAAACGTACAAACGGTTATCTGCGACGGATCGTATAATACAATTATACAAAGATTTTGAGGTTTCTGAAGTGATGCTCACCAGTTCTTTTGCGGCAACATCTGCTTTCTTATTGAAGCTGTTTTCCGAAGTAAATAAAAATCAAACTGTCTTTTTTATTGATACGGGCTATCATTTTGAAGAGACACTGAAATACAAAGAAGAACTGACACAACGTTACGGATTAAAAGTAGCGTCTATTAGTGCTTTAAAAGAAGAACACGAGTTTACAACCAAAGACGAAACCTGGACAAAGAATCCAGATTTTTGTTGCTCTATAAACAAAGTAAAACCTTTAGACATAATCAAAAACCAATACAAAGTATGGGTTTCTGGTTTAATGGAATGGCAAAGTGACCACCGTTCTACACTTGATGTTTTTGAATTACGTGGTGAGATTTTAAAGTTTTATCCTTTGCTGGATATTTCAAAACAACAACGTGACGCTTACATTGCAACACATGATTTACCCTTTCATCCTTTAGTTGCAAAAGGATATAATTCTATTGGTTGTAAGCATTGTACAGTTCCTGGTGATGATCGTAATGGTCGTTGGAATAATAATCCTAAGACGGAGTGTGGATTACATTTATAATTAAAAACAAATCTAACAAAGAACCATTTGGTCATATCTACAAACTAGTTAAACATAAAATAAACGACTAGAATTCTTATTTAAAACTAGTTTAGGAGACTTAATAAAAAATACACTTCATTAGCAAGTGCTTCTATTTTAAAGTTTCTCATACTTTTCTAGGCAAGCCTCAATACATGCATAAGACAAAACGAGGTTTGAGCCTATAATTTCAAAAAACAGTGTTGGTGGTGTCATATCACAACCAGAAACTGAAATTGTCATATCAGTTTCAAAGAAAGTCCTTGTTGATGAATCACCGATTTCTGAAAACATAAAGCATAAATTATGCATTTGAATTTATTGTTCCGCTCGATAAAAAAGTAAGTATTTTTTCGCTATCGATACTTGTAAAATATCCACTTCCATCACCTGGATCTGAGTAAACTTCTGAGAGTTGCCAAGTTCCTAATAATTTGATTTCTATACGTTTTGTCTTGTCATCATCTGAGCACGCCAATAAAGAGAATACCATGACAATCCATACGCTACTATTTCTCATGACTTGATTATTTTACTGTAGATACAGAAAGATAAAAAAGATTCCGTAAAAAAAAACCTGTTACGTTAAAAACGTAACAGGTCAGTATTATTTGATTCTTAGCTTTCGCACTTTAACTATGCTCAGTGCGACACTAGAAATGATCATAGTTTTAAGCTAAAACTTGCTGTACTTTATCTGCTGCTTCTTGAAATTCTGTAGCACTCATGACATCTAATCCAGAATCATCAATCAATTTTTTAGCGATGTCTGCATTTGTTCCTTGTAAACGAACAATAATTGGTACAGTAATGTTACCCATGTTTTTATAAGCATCAATAACACCTTGAGCAACGCGATCACAACGAACGATACCTCCAAAGATATTAATCAATATGGCTTTTACAGCTGGATCTCTTAAAATAAGCTCAAATGCAATTTCTACTCTTGTAGCATCTGCAGTACCTCCAACATCTAAAAAGTTAGCGGGTTCTCCACCTGCTTGCTTAATTAAATCCATAGTTGCCATTGCTAAACCTGCACCATTAACCATGCAACCAACATTACCGTCAAGGTCTACATAATTTAATCCATGTTCTCCAGCTTCTACTTCAATAGGATTCTCTTCACGTAAATCACGTAAATCTGCTAAATCTTTATGTCTAAACAAAGCATTGTCGTCTATAGACACTTTTGCATCTACTGCCATAATTTTATCATCACTTGTCTTTAACACTGGGTTAATTTCAAATAATGACGAATCAGATTTGTCGTAGGCGGTATATAACGCCGTAACAAATTTTGTCATGTCTTTAAATGCTGCTCCCGATAATCCTAAATTAAAAGCAATTTTACGTGCTTGAAATGGTAAGATTCCCGTTGAAGGATCTATTTCTTCATGGAAAATTAAATGAGGAGTTTCCTCGGCAACAGTTTCAATATCCATACCTCCTTCTGTAGAATACATGATCATATTACGACCTGTTGCCCTGTTTAAAAGAACAGACATATAATATTCTTCTGGCTCAGAATCTCCAGGATAATAGACATCTTCTGTTACCAGTACTTGGTGTACACGTTTACCTTCGGCAGATGTTTGAGGTGTCACTAAGTCCATCCCAATAATCTGCTCTGTTATTCTTTTTACTTCATCAAGGCTTTTTGCTAGCTTAACTCCGCCACCTTTCCCACGTCCACCTGCATGAACTTGTGCTTTAATCACGTGCCAACCAGTACCTGTGTCTTCGGTTAATTTCTTTGCTGCAGCAACTGCTTCATCAGCATTTTGTGCAACAATACCACGTTGAATACGTACGCCGAAGCTGCTTAATAATTCTTTTCCTTGATATTCGTGTAAATTCATAATAAATAATCAATTTATGTTATCCCTGAAATAGGAAATATTTTAAAATTTATGTTTTGTCTTCGCTAAAATTTCCGAAGTCATTATATTCATTGTATTAGCTGCAAAAATAAACATACTTAAGGTTTTTACCAATAGTTTTTATAGTGAAGTGATTTAAACTTTTTATTTTGCTTTAATTTCATCTTATTTACCCTGATTTGGGCTTTTTCTCATACCTTGACTAAGGCTTTGCTATTACAAAAAGGCTAACTCAAGATAAAAGTTCTATAATTTTGGCTACCCTACAAAAAGTCTAAATCACCTCAAAGACCTTAACTTTTATAATTTGACTAAAGTGAACACAGTAAGTATTGAAATTTATTTCGCCAAAAGCAGATTATTCCTTTAATCTTTTAATTACTGAAAATGCGTTATCAACCAAGTCGTCTTCGACCACAATTGTGAACTCATTCGTCGTAGAGACGACCTCATATAAGGTAATATTCTCCCATGCTAAACGCTTAAAAATTTGGTAATATAAACCGGCAATCTTTGAATTACCACTTGGCAAATAAAGACTAATAGCAGATAGTTTTTCCTGAAATCCTATTTGTGTTTCATTTTTAAACGCATTGAAAACACTCTCTTTTTCAGACGTTGATATAATTATATTGCTCTCAAACACACCTCTAGTAAACGCATAAAAAACTTGATGATTTGTACTGATATGGTTCAAAACTTGCGAATGACTATCTATTAAAGTTTTAGAATTTTGAAATGTAAAATCACTTAAATTTGAACGTACAGTAATATCTCCTAATTGCTTAAACGTCTTCCTTAAACGCTTAGAATTTTCAAGATGAGATGGTTGCTGATACCGTCTTAATGCCATCATTATCGCTCCATCTTTTACAGGTTTACGTAGCATCTCAGAAATAGGCTGATTCAAGTCTTTTGCTAAGGCAGAAAAATTAATGATTTGTCTAGATAATCCTTCTTCTAAAAAAGGACTCGATACGATGATGTCTTGGACGCAAGAAGCTATTGTTCTCAATTTGTTAATTATTTAACATTTTGTGCAAAAATAGTAATTTTATTTTATTTTTTATGTTTTGAGTAATGATTACTTTTATTTTGACTCCTTAAACACCTTGAATATTAAGACTAAAAATTATGGAATACAACACCTTATTACAAATTGCTAAAGACTATGGAAGTCCGCTTTATGTTTATGACGCTGAAAAAATCAAATTTCAGTATAAACGTTTAATATCTGCATTTGGGAAGGTAAAACAGTTAAAGCTAAACTATGCTATGAAGGCATTGTCTAATATTTCGGTTTTAAAATTATTTAATCAATTGGGAACTGGGTTGGATACCGTTTCTATACAGGAAGTTCAATTAGGGTTAAAAGCGGGTTTTAAGCCTGAGCAAATTATTTTCACTCCAAATGGTGTTTCCCTAGCGGAAATAGAAAAAGCGGCAAGTTTTGGCGTTCAAATTAACATTGATAATTTATCAGTCTTAGAGCAATTTGGAACGAAACATCCAGAAACTCCGGTTTGTATAAGGATTAACCCACATGTAATGGCTGGTGGCAACACGAATATTTCCGTAGGACATATTGACAGTAAATTTGGGATTTCTATTCATCAAATTCCGCATTTATTAAGGATCGTTGAGAATACAAAAATGAATATCAACGGAATTCACATGCACACAGGAAGCGATATATTAGATATTGATGTTTTTTTATATGCTAGTGAAATACTCTTTGATACTGCTAAAAACTTCAAGAATTTAGAATTTATCGATTTTGGATCTGGGTTTAAAGTCCCTTATAAATTAGGAGATATTGAAACTAATATTGAAGAATTAGGAGAAAAACTCTCCATACGTTTTAATGAATTTTGTAAAGACTACGGGAAACCATTAACCCTAGCTTTTGAACCTGGAAAATTCTTAGTGAGCGAAGCTGGTTATTTTTTAACAAAAGTGAATGTGGTAAAACAAACCACCTCAACGGTTTTTGCTCAAGTAGATTCTGGTTTCAATCATTTAATTAGACCAATGCTTTATGGGTCACAACATGAAATTATTAATATTTCTAACCCAAATGGTCGAGAACGGTTCTACTCTGTTGTGGGCTACATCTGTGAGACAGATACATTTGCGAATAATAGACGAATTAATGAAATCACCGAAGATGATATCTTGGCGTTTAAAAATGCAGGAGCCTATTGCTACTCGATGGCTTCAAATTATAATTCACGTTATCGTCCTGCCGAAGTATTATGGTATGATAAAAAAGCGCATCTTATTAGAAAGCAAGAGACATTTGATGATATCTTACATAATCAAATTGAAATAGATTTATAATCTAAAACGCAAGACTTACATCTTGCGTTTTTTAATATCAAAATAGGATATGTCATTGAAACTTAATCCCTGATAGTCTTCTCTTAATTCTTAGTCTCTTTTAACGGTGAATTCACCCAATATGTATCGATATCTAATGCATTACTGTTTATCTCTGCTTTTTTCAATGACATGACTTTATTAATAAACACTAAATTATCAGGAAGCTCCTTATTTTTAAAAACCTGTTGAACAAAATATTCTCTAAATTGATCGGTATCAATAAAGGACAATTCGTTTAATTGTCGCCCTGCTAAATCTGCTATATTTTTAATTTTATATTCAATTCCGTTTAAAGTTTTAAAATCTTCAATTTCATCACCTGTTAATTCATCTGACAATGTGATTTTAAGTTTTCTGTTAGAGATTAAATCTATCTTTTCAATTTTCAATCGGTCTTGATTATATTCAAATTTGAATCGTCTTTTTTTAGTAATAGTGCTTTCATCAATATCATTACTAAAGTTTATGAGAAAAGCATTTTCCGCAATATCAAAATCGACCGTATCAATTCTAAAACTATTTCCACTTTTTGCTTTAAAAGAATTATAAAATGACACATAATTTAAAAACATTTTATCTCCTCTTGGAGCATACTCCACAGTCAAGGAATAGAACGGCTTTTTACTGTTCAAAGTAAAGCCATTATATTCTAATTTATGTATCGAAAAGTTCTTATAAGCAATATAAATAACCCCTTCTGCCCTATTCTTGGTACCCGTAACTTCCTCTAAAGCATAAAATTTAATAGCATAAATAGGCTCATCATTTAAGTATGTTTTATCAGTCAGTCTAAACAAATGATTGTAGAGAAAGTCCTCTTTAAAAACATCTATAAATGAGAATGATTTTTTATCATTATATCTAATTACATTATGCAGATTTAGGATACTCAATTCATTCCCACCAAATCCAGTTATTGTCGCCTGTTCTATAAATTTCAAGTTTTTATTATCATAAGCACTTGCTAATGCTGAATCTTGAGGGAACTCTTTATTTTTCTTAAAACTATATAATGCAGCCTGATTATCTTTATTAAAGATTTTATTGGTTTGAAAACCTGCATCAAACTCTTCCATAATACCTTCATTAAGATTAAAATACCGTTTATTCAAAACTTGATATTCACGGTAATAGCCAATATAAGAATGTGGATTTCTAGGATAATTTAAAGGGATATTTATGAGTGCTTTTTGAACAATATCTCTAGCGGAAATATAGTCCTTTTTTGCAATTATGGTAATTGCTTCAAGCGATTCAATTTTAGGTTTTAATTTTAGAATATTTAAACGATCCTCTGTGAGCGTTTGAACAATAACCTCTATAGTTTCATATCCCATACAAGAAATAACTATAACAGCATTGTCAATCTTATATGTAATTGGCAATCTAAAACTCCCATCGTCATCGGAGATGACACCAATATTTTGGTTTTTGACTGCCACAGAAGCAAATAAGACTGGCTCACCCGTTTTAGCATCTATAATCTTGCATAATAATTCTCTTGTACTTTGTGAGATACAAAATAAAGGGATTAACATAAAAGCTATTACAACTATCTTCTCATTTAGAAATTTCATGCAAGCAATAATTTATAAGAAAAATAAGATATTTTAATTACAATCAAAAATTCGAATGAGATTTATTGTTTGACTGTTCCCCTAAAATGATTCACATTCGGATTGATAGGGTTTCCTGAAACTCTTCTAAACGATGCCAATTGGCCACAGTGCCAAATTGCATCTGCTATAGGGCCATTAACTTGATTCCAAAAAGCAATCTCATTCTCGCCAAAAATGATTTGGTACTGTGAGATATCATTGCTTACTCTTAAAATATCTGCAGCAGTTTTTAAATTGATTAGAGCTTGTTTACGTTTATCTTCATAAGTCATTTTTGATTTATCGATGTCACCGTTATTCTTTTTTAATGTCGAGTTTACGATTACATAAGATAGATCTAAAATATGATCTATAGTTTCTGCGATAGAACGCACGTCCTCACTTGGCTTATAGACTAAATCTTTTTCTACTAAGCCTTCACTAGACCAATAAAATCTAAAGCCTAGGGCATCCACCATGCGAGCAGCCATAGTTCCCGCTGTGAATTCTTTAGCATATTCTGGAACTTCATAATAAGGGATTTCCTTATGTTTTGAATCTTGTGAAGACATTATCGTCGATATTAAAATTGTTATTACTAAGCAAATATATTTCATTCAAATTGTGTTTTATTCCCTATTGTAATATCGTCTTTCGTATTTAGAGTTCTATCTTTTCCAAAGGAAAACAAACGATAACTCATACCGTCATCTGATAATTGATAGTTAATCTCATTATTCCAGTGGTCTTTAGTGACACCTTTTAATAAAGGATTATTTCTAATAATGGTTTTTAGTACTATGGGATATTCTCCTATATCTTTTTTCTCTTTTTCTAATAATCGTGCTATTTTTAAAAGTTGTTTTTCTGTTCTATTAGGATGACTATCGGCAGATTCAAAGATCATAAAAGCAGAAGCAAAAAATAAGATCACAAGAACATAAATAAGAGACAACTTCTGAGAAGGATATAGCATTGTTCTCTTCTGAAGGTGATACTCCTTCTCGAATTTTCGTCGTTTTCGTTTCTTAAACCAGTACTTAATGTCAAGAAACCACAACCATAATTCGGCTAATATTTCAGCAAAAAAACTATGCAAATTTTGATGTTAATTTTTTAATTCAACGTTTTTAGAAATAGTCTCAGTTCCATATTTATCCATCAAATAAATTAAGGCAGTCATAGAAGCAGCTCCTAATTCTAATTCACGTTTATTCACATGTTCAAACGTATCATTGGCTGCATGATGATGATCAAAATAACGTTGTGAATCTGGTCGCAAACCAGCTAAGACGATATTATCATCTTTTAAAGGACCGATGTCTGCTCCACTATAACCTTCTTCAAAATAATGAATTAGATAGGGTTTGAATAAAGGTCGCCAACTTTGTATTTTTGCTAACATTGCTTCACTACAGTCAAAACTAAATCCTCTAGGCGTAAATCCTCCAGAATCACTCTCTAGAGCGAATACATGCTTTTCTTTGTTTGACTTTGCAACCTGAGCATATTTTTTCCCGCCTCTTAATCCATTTTCTTCATTCATGAACAAAACAGCTCTTATAGTGCGTTTTGGACGAATCCCACTTGCTTTTAACAAACGTAAAACATCCATAGATTGCACTACTCCTGCGCCATCATCATGAGAGCCATCACCTAAATCCCAAGAGTCTAAATGTCCACCAACAACGATAATCTCATTAGGGAATTCACTTCCAGTAATTTCACCTATGACGTTATAGGATTGTACATCTTCTAGTTGTTTACAATTCTGACTAAAAAAGAAATTAATATTATCATTTAGTGCTAAAATTCCGCTTAATAATTCGGCATCATTAGTACTAATTGCAGCCGAAGGAATTCGTTTACTATTTGGTAAATCGCCGTAGCCCATACTTCCAGTATGCGGAAAATCATCCAGTCTTAAATTTAAAGATCTCACAATGGTCCCAACAGCTCCATACTTTGCAGCTTCTGCAGCACCAGCGTACCGCTCAACAGAACAACCACCATAAGCTTCAAAAGTATTTATCAAATCAGCTTGCATTGGTCTATTGATAAATACAATTTTACCTTTTACTTTATCAGTCCCCAAAGCCTCTATTTCTGTATAACTTCCAACTTCAATGATTTTAGCTTTCAAACCGCCAGCAGGTGTTGCAACAGAACCACCAAGCGCACAAATATTCACATTTGTAGTGACTCCTGGTGAGGTTTCAAAGTATGCAAACTCAGGAGCACCTCTTACCCAACGAGGCACCATAACGGGTTGCAACCAAACCTTGTCTAAGCCTAACTTATCAAACTCTTCTTTGGTATATTGTACTGCTAATTCTGCATTTAATGAGCCTGATAAACGTCCACCAATTTGGTTTGACAAATGATCTAACCATTGATAACTCATTCCATCTGTTAGGGAATTGGTAAAGATTTTTTTAAGATTATCAGCATCTGTTTGTGCTGAGAATTGAACCGTTGTAAAAAGAAATACAACAATGAGTATATGCTTCATAAGATCGTTTTTTTCATTGAAGCTGAAAGATACTATTTTAAATATTTAGTAATTAAAAAGAAAACTTAAAAATGAACTAGTCATTTTCTAATTGTTCTCTATAGAGATGTAAATTGGCTTTCATATCTTCATCCATTTCTGGCTCCTTAATATCCTTATACATTTTTAAAGTATCTAATAAGGTTTTTGCCAAAATATATCTCGCCGTTGGTTTATCATCTGCAGGAATGGCATACCAAGGCGCATACGCCTTTGATGTTCTATTTAAAGCCTCTTCATAACAGTCTTGATAGCGGTCCCAAAGTTCGCGTTCTTTTAAATCTCCTAGTGAGAACTTCCAGTTTTTTTCTGGTTTATCTAAACGTCTTAATAACCTACTTTTTTGTTCGTCTTTAGATAAGTGTAAAAAGAATTTAAAGATGATAGTTCCGTTTTCTGCAATATGTTTTTCAAAGTTATTAATCTGCTTAAAACGTTTATCCCAAAAAGAATCGTTTACGTCACTAACAGCGCTAACATCGGGTAAATTCTCGCCCATAATATATTCTGGATGTACACGTGTTACTAATACATTTTCATAATGTGTGCGATTAAAAACACCAAATTTTCCGCGAGCTGGTAGCGCTAAATAATGACGCCATAAGTAGTCGTGTTTGAGTTCTATTTCCGTAGGAACCTTAAAACTATGAACCACGACACCTCTTGCATTTAGGGCTTTAAAGACTTCACGAATTAAACTGTCCTTTCCCGCTGTATCCATTCCTTGAATACAAATAAGAACCGCATACTTACCATGAGCATACATGGCATTTTGAATTTTTGCCAAATCTTTACAAACACCTTCTAATTCGTCTTCAATTTCATCTTTATCAGCATCGAGATGATATGTTGTGGCTATATCCTTTAATTGAATTGGTGTCGTTATTTTAAACTCATTTGTATTGATGTTTTTTTTCATGATAGGACTATTTAGATGCAAATAATTTCACATCATTTTCACTCACTTCTTTTTCCCCTAAAATAATTAAACGTTCCACAACATTTCGCAATTCACGAATATTGCCAGTCCAATCATAATCTTGAAGTAATCTTATAGCTTTATCAGAAAATTCTTTTTTTGCTGTGCCTTGTTCTTCAGAAATTTTACCCAAAAAATGATTAATCAACAACGGAATATCCTCGCGTCTATCATTTAAAGCTGGCACTTTAATTAATATAACGGCAAGTCTATGGTACAAATCTTCTCTAAATCGACCTTCGGCAATTTCCTTTTTTAAATCTTTATTGGTCGCTGCGACAACACGCACATCAACTTTAATATCTTTATCGTTACCTACACGTTGGATGCGACTTTCTTGTAATGCTCTTAATACTTTAGCTTGAGCCGAAAGACTCATATCTCCAATTTCATCTAGAAAAATCGTACCACCATTAGCAGCTTCAAACTTTCCAGCTCTATCTTTAACTGCACTTGTAAAAGCACCTTTAACGTGGCCAAATAATTCACTTTCAATTAACTCAGACGGTATCGCAGCACAATTAACCTCTATTAAAGGACCTTTAGCGCGATCACTTTTCTCATGCAACCAATGCGCTACTAGCTCTTTACCTGTGCCATTTGGACCGGTAATCAAGACTCTTGCATCTGTAGCAGACACTTTTTCAATCATATCTTTAATATGAGTAATGGCATCACTTTCACCTATCATCTCATACTTTTTGCTGACTTTCTTTTTAAGCATTTTATTTTCAACAACTAAAACTTTAGTATCGAGTGCTATTCTAACTGTATTGAGTAATCTATTTAAATCTGGTGGTTTAGAAATGTAATCAAACGCGCCTAAACGCATCGTATTAACTGCAGTATCTAAATCACCATGCCCAGAAATCATCACCATGGGTATTTCTGGCTTTATTTTTTTTACAGCTTCTAAGACTTCAACACCATCCATTTTTGGCATCTTGATATCACATAGTACTAAATCAAAATCTTCTTTTTTAATTTTTTCTATGCCGACTAACCCATCCTCTGCTTCATAAACTTCATAGGCATCATTTTCTTCTGAAAGTATTTTAACCAATACTCTTCTAATCGCTGCTTCGTCTTCAATAACTAAAATCTTCGCCATTTTTATATTTTAAATTTTATACCTGTTCTTAAATAAAATGCATTTATGTCATCTAATTTAAAAACTTCCTCTCTATTTCCATCACGTAACACATTATTTAATCTAAATGTATAACCAGCGTACATGTATGCGACTAAATGCTTAGTGAAACAATATTCGTACCCAAGTCCACCTACCGCAACTGATAAGGAAATATTCTCCACTTGTCGCCCCTGAATAGCCAATGGTTCTTGTACATGTGCAAAATATCCATCTAAACCTATAAACGTTTGTAACATGCTACTTTCAGTAAAAAAATACTTTACATTAGATTTTGGCACACCTGCTGAAAATGACCACCTTTCATTAACTCGTCTGAAATAGCTAACAAATGGCAACGGGAAAGGAACTCCTGTAGTGGCATTGAATGTTAGTCCTAGAATTAGACGATAAGGTCTTTTGGAACTCTCATCTTTTGTTCTATCACTGATAGCAAATGCACCGCCATTAATAAAAAAATCATCTGATGTTATTTTTGTCGTCAGTGTTGAAGCTATTCTAGGATTGAATTTAAAACCTAAACGCCATTTTTCACTAGTCTTAAATGTATAGCCAAAATTTAAATCTATTATATTAATAGTTTTTAAACGAGACTTGTCAAAAGGATAATCATCCTCTAAATTTAATATAATACGGTTATATTCTGCACCAATTATCAAATAGCAATCCTCTTTTGTTTGGATAGGATAATTAAGTAATGCTCTTAATCTGGTGTATTGATCTTCTGAATTACTCTTAGGAATAAATGAATATTCTAATCTAGCTAAATCTGTAAGTTGTGCATTAGCGAGCTGTGATAAAAAACAGAATACCACTACACAAAATAACTTACTTGATTTATTACTCATATTTTTTATTCGTTCTAATTTAACCTTATTTCAACTTGGGTTTTTGAATGATATGAATATCTCTCTGAGGAAAAGGAATAGAAACGTTATGCTCTCTAAACAATCTATCAATTTCAAAACGTATATCACTCTTGGGAAATTGTGCTTTAAAGCTATCTCCTAATGAAAAGATAAGTTTAAAGTCTAACGAGCTCTCTCCAAAGTTGGTAAAAACTACAATAGGCTCAGGAGAACTAATGACATCTGGATGCGTGCTAGCCGCTTGTAATAATATTTTTTTAACCAACTGAATATCACTTCCATACGCCACTCCTACTTGTACATTTTCTCTTGTTACAGTTCCGTTTTGTGTCCAATTGTATAAACTATTTTCTAAGTACAAATGATTTGGTATTACCAATACTTTATTATCAATAGTTACGGCCCTTGTAGTTCTCAATTTTATTTCTTCAACACGTCCAACCTTACCATCAATCTCAATAATATCTCCAACATGTACCGTCTGGTCTATTAAAATAAACACACCCGAAATAATGTCTTGAAATAAGGTTTGTAATGCTAAACCAACACCAATTAATAGTGCTGCAGACGCAGCAAAAACAGCTGTAACATTAATACCTACCGTATGCAAGGTAACTAGTAAAATTACGACATAGATTAACCATCTAAAATAACTAAAAACAACATTAAATTTCCCTTTGTCAATTGGCGGAAGATTTCTTGTAATAATTCTCAATACGAGTCTAAGAATTAGGGTTGTTATAAAAATAACAGTTATGACAATCACAACATCAAAAATAGAAATACTTATATCTTTTCCAAATTCGACATGCTGTTTCATAAATGCTTGAGTATTTTCCCAAACAGAACTATCAGTTATCGCTTCTTCTATTGTAGAAAAGTCTTGAATCATATTTAATATTTAATCCATTTATACAATTCTTTATAACTAGGCTTCTTACCATACATCAAAATACCTACTCTATATATTTTAGCGGCGAACCATACTGTAAACACGAATGTACAAACCAATATAGCAAACGATAAGACTTGTTGCCAAATGGGAACACCAAAGGGGATGCGCATTAACATGACAACTGGAGAGGTAAATGGTATAAAGGAAAACACAGTAGACACTGTGCCATGAGGATCTTCAATTACAGTAAAAATTCCAACATAAACTGCTAGAATTAATGGCATTAAAATTGGCATCATAAATTGTTGCGTATCTGTTTCATTATCAACTGCTGCTCCAACTGCGGCATACAAAGAACTATACAATAAATATCCACCTATAAAAAAGAACATAAAAGCAACAACTAAATTACCAATTGGTAAATTAAAGAAAGACTGCAACCCTAGTTGTATCTCATTAGCAATTTTAGGATTTTGCATTGCTTCATTCATGATGTCTTGCTGCGGTGTTTGTAATTCGGTTAAACTTACTCCAAGAATGGCAGACAATACGAGCATTAAGATACTTCCTAATAGGACCCATATCGCAAATTGTGTAATTCCTGCTAGAGAGGTTCCTATGATTTTACCCATCATCAATTGTATTGGTTTTACCGATGAAATGATGACTTCAATTATTCTACTTGTCTTTTCTTCGATAACACTTCGCATGATCATGTTTCCGTAAATAATGATAAACATAAACAACAAGTATCCTGCTGCTCCACCAAAAGCGAGTTTTAAATAACTATCAATTTTAGATGTTTTTTCGCCTGTGAAAGTTTCTTGCGCAATAGTAATACTTGTTTTAGAAGCGGCAATCTTTTCTAAATCTACGCCATCATTAAACAATTTATTATCTGATAATTTCTTTTCTATTTTCTCTTCTAAACTAGACATGATGCCCAATGAAGGTGACTCATCTGAGAAAAATTGCACACGAGATAATACATTTTTAGGATCACTACTTTTTTCAATATAAAGTAAGCCAAAATCTTCTTTAGATTTTGTGAGTTCTTTAGCTATTTTCAGACTTGTATCGGTTAAAATTGTATACGTAGTATACTCTGTATTTTCAAAAACATCACTTAAAACTCCTGTCTCATCTAATACAGCAATAGTACGCTCTTTATCATTATTTAATTGAGATAGATATGCGACAACCGCAAACAAGGCTACCATAACTAGCGGACTTACAAACGTCATAATAATGAACGACTTGTTCTTCACCTTTGTGAGATACTCTCTTTTTATAATGAGTGGTAAATGGTTCATCTTAGTTGTTCTTTACAGTTTGAATAAAAATATCACTTGCACTTGGAATCACTTCTACAAAATGATGTACTTGTGCTTTAGACGTTAGAAATGACAATAAATCATTAGATGTGTCTGTTCCATTAAGTTTAATATTAAGTTTTACATCATCATTTAGGTTTCTAAATGATGATGGCAATACTTCAAACTTTTCTTTTATAGTGTTAGTCACCATTTCAACCGTATCTGTTTGCAATCCTACCTCAAACGTATTGGTTTTAAATTGACGTTTAATATCAGTCAATTTACCATCCAATACTTTATTAGATTTATGAATTAAGGCGATATGATCACATAGTTCTTCTACTGACTCCATACGATGTGTTGAAAAAATAACAGTAGCTCCTTCTTCTCTTAATTGGAGAATCTCATCTTTAATCAAATTAGCATTTATAGGATCAAATCCTGAAAATGGTTCATCAAAAATCAATAATTTAGGCTGGTGTAAAACCGTTACAATAAATTGAATTTTTTGCGCCTGACCTTTACTTAGTTCCTGGATTTTTTTATTCCACCAATCTCCAATTTCTAATTTATCAAACCAATATTTTAAACGTTCTTTTGCTTCTGTTTTTGACAAGCCTTTAAGCTGTGCAAGATATAAAGCTTGCTCACCAACTTTCATAGACTTATAAAGCCCACGTTCTTCTGGTAGATATCCTATATTTCTAACATGCTCAGGTTTTAAAAGCTCACCATCTAATAAAACGCGACCTGTATCAGGCATCATAATTTGATTAATAATTCTAATAAGTGTCGTTTTACCTGCACCGTTAGGTCCCAATAATCCAAAAATACTTCCTTTTGGAACTGAAATAGAAACGTCGTTAAGCGCCCTAAAATCTCCAAAGTTTTTAGATACTGAATCAGCAACTAATAGGTCATTCATATATTATTTTAAATTGATTGATTGTAATAGCAGTAAAGATAAAAATGTTAATGACGTAAAGTATCCTTATTAACTTAATTTTTTTGACTGTATTAGTATTATGCTAGAGAAAAAATATGAATCTAAGTTCTCACACTTACAGCAACTTATACCTAAAAACAAAACCCACCCTCAAAACAAATTAAGGATGGGAAAAAAATTGCTATGAAAAAGAAAAATTATCACTAATCGAAATTAGTGATGAATCAAATATAGTGTTTTTTATTAAAAACTGTCTTTTTTATGAAAACATATCTTTTACTTTTTCAAAAAATGATTTATCTGTACTTTCTGGCTTTGGGTCAAAATGCTCATCATTTTTCATGCTTTCAAAAAATTCTTTTTGCTCTTTATTCAATGTTTTTGGTGTCCAGACATTAACGTGAACTAATAAATCTCCACTTCCATAACCATTAATACTCGGGATTCCTTTACCTCGTAAGCGTAAAATTTTACCCGATTGCACTCCAGCATCTACCTTAATTCTAACTTTACCAGTAACAGTATCAATTTCTTTAGATGTTCCAAGCACAGCATCTGGTAGGCTCACATACATGTCGTAGTGTAAGTTATCACCTTCGCGTTTTAATGTTTCATGTTCTTTCTCTTCTATGACAACCAAAAGATCGCCAGAGATACCATTTCCGGGTGCTTCATTACCTTTTCCAGTAACCTTAAGCTGCATAGAATCTACAACTCCAGCAGGTATTTTTACAGATACCGTTTCTTCTTGAACTTTTAAACCTTGACCATCAGCATCAGATGGTTTTTTATCTATACTCTGTCCTGCGCCTCCACATGTAGGACAAGCAGCAGCTGTTTGCATACGACCTAAAATAGTATTGGTGACTCTAGTCACTTGGCCTTGCCCATTACATGTTGAACAGGTTTTATATGTTGTTCCTGGTGCTTGAACTTTACGTTTTACTTTTATTTTCTTCTCAACTCCATTAGCGATTTCCTCTAAAGTTAAAGACACTCTAATTCTTAGGTTACTTCCTTTAACACGTCTTTGGCCTCCGCCAAAACCGCCTCCAAAGCCAGAGAATCCGCCTCCGCCTCCAAAGCCTCCACCTCCAAAAATATCACCAAACTGGCTGAATATATCATCCATATTCATACCAGCTCCACCACCACCAAAACCACCAGATCCATCAAAGGCTTGGTGACCAAACTGGTCATAGCGTGCTTTTTTATCGGCATTACTTAAAACTTCGTAAGCTTCTGCAGCTTCTTTAAATTTTGCTTCTGCATCTGCGTCATCCGGGTTTTTATCTGGATGATATTTGATTGCCATCTTACGATAACCTTTTTTTACTTCTGCAGTAGATGCACTTTTATCAACTCCTAATATTTCGTAATAATCTCTTTTTGCCATACTTGTATGCTTAACCTTTTCCGCAGAAAAAATTTTTAGTTTTTATTATTAATTATTGTCCGATTACAACTTTAGGAAAGCGAATTACTTTCTCTCCAAGTTTGTATCCTTTTTCAACAACATCAATAATTTTTCCTTTTAAATCATCTGTTGGTGCAGGGATCTGCGTTATTGCCTCATGATCGTCTGCATTAAAGATATCACCTGGGTTTACTTCTATTTTAGCTAATCCTTTGTACTCTAAAGTTGCAATTAACTTACTGTAAATCAACAAGACACCTTTACGTAACTCCTCAGCTTCTTTATCGTCTTCAATATGCAATAAAGCACGCTCAAAATCATCAAGAACTGGCAATATAGAGACTATAACCTCTTCATTTGCAGTCTTAAATAAATCTATGCGCTCTTTAGTTGTACGTTTTTTATAATTTTCAAATTCTGCAAAAAGACGCATAAACTTGTCTTTCTCCTTTGCTAAATCTTCTTTAAGCTGTTCTTCAACGGTCAACTCTTCGACTAAAGAACCTTCAATAATCTCATTTATATAGTCTTGAGTTTGCGATTCTTCTATATCTTGATTTTTATCTTTTTTACTCATTTTCTTGATTTTTTTCTCAATCTTCAATTTAAAGATGGCAAAAGTACTGCCATTATTATTAAAATGTCAAAATGTCACCAAAATATTTTATTCGGAATTGCAGAAGCTATGAGCAATACTTATTTTTGCTATCAGTAAACATCTAAAACAAAACAGAATATGACGACAAAATTTTTAAAGTTCTCAATACTTTTAACCATTGCCATTGCCTCTACAAGTTGTAAAGATAAAACAACAGAAGCCAATACTAGTGATGCAGAAGCTGCAGCTGTGAGTGCAAGTACATCTCAAAAATACACAGCAAATGTTGCAGAATCTTCAATAGAATGGAAAGGTTTTAAACCTACAGGAGCACATAATGGAACTATTAATTTAGACAATGGAATCTTTAAAACAGACGACGGTAAATTACAAAGTGGTACTTTTTTAATTGATATGACATCTATCACTGTAACAGATCTTGAGTCTGGTGATGGTAAAGAAAGTTTAGAGTCGCATTTAAAAGGCACTATAGAAGGTAAAGAAAATCACTTTTTTGATACCGTAAAATTCCCAAGTGCAGAATTTGAAATTACAGGAACTGAAGCTTCAGCTGCAGGACAATCAAGACTTTCTGGCAACTTATCTATAAAAGGTCAAAAGCATAACATTTCATTCCCTGTTACTATTACTAATAATGGAGACCTGATGACTATTGAAAGTGAAGCATTCACAATTGACAGAACGAAATGGGGAGTTAATTACGGATCAAAATCTATATTTGATGATCTTGGTGACAAATTCGTCAATGATGATATGGAATTGAAAATTATGATACTAGCCAAAAAATCTTAGATCGCTAGCCAACTCTTAAATGGCATATAATGATAAAAGCATCCACGTTTGTGGATGCTTTTTTTATTGACTTCGGAAATTTTAAAACTTAAAAATTTGTAATACAATAATTCAAAATGATTCATTGAGAATCAGATATGCTTCAACACCCAAAGCTCTACCTCTTCCAATGCTCGCCAATGCTGATCTCTTTTAGTTTTACTCGAGGCAGGTTTTACTGGTTTTTTGAAATATCGCTCCAGTTGAAATCGATTACCGTTCATCAGTTCTGTTTCTATAGGATGCGCTGCAGTTACATTTGTTATTTGCGCTAAATTTGAAAATATGACTACCAGTTGACCTTCTGGTAATAATCTCTTTTTCGCCTCGGCAAAGAAGTTTTCAAATAAAGTTTTATCATAAAAAATCGCTTCATCAATACGCTCCAATTCTCGAGTCTCTGGCAACCATGGTGGGTTAAAAACTATTAATTCAGTCTGTTTTATCCATTTACCAAAAAGGTGTGCACAATCTAGTTCTATCTTTCTAGAAAGTTTTGTGTTCCCCATGTATTCTCGAAGTCCAAAAATCGCATTAGGGTTGATGTCTGTTGCAAATACCTTTTGAAACTGGTGATTTACCATTTGCATAGACAATACACCACAACCAACTCCAACATCTATTACTGTCTTTTTTTGACCTTTATAATGTTTTAAAAAATTATCAAAAAGAACTAAATGTTCAAAACGTGTAGGAAAATATGTGCCATAATAAGGTTTTAATTTATTTCGCAAAACAGGTAAAGAAACTCCTTTTTCATGCCACTGCCAAGCGCTATTTAAACCTTGAACTTGAGGAAATGTTAATAAAAAGTGTTCATTGTCTGGATAAAACTCACTTAACCAACCAATATTAGGAGATTTCTTTGGACTTAGTTTTTGATCCACAATTTCTAAAACAACTAAATTTGAAAGTTTGTGATATTCTGCACGATAAGCCTGCTGATCCTTAAAAGAAGAATTTGGCAACTTTAATTTGAGATCCTTATGCAATTCAGCAAGAAGGCTAATTCCATCACTATAAAACGTTTGAATTAATATGAACTCACCTTGCCTCAGGCTTTCAATAGTTCCTGCAACAGCATCTCCTTTTTGAAAGGTTTTTAGTTGTTCATCAACCTTAATCGGCTCTGGTTTGTTTATGTCTTGGATAGTAATCATGGGTAGTTTAATTTTGGATAAGATAAACAATACTCTTTCGCAATTATCGTGTTTATCGTTTAATGTTAAAATGAATTATTTAAATAAATAAGTGCTTTAGAAGCAGGTTATTTTAAAACTTATCTTTAAAAAAAATAGTCTAACTTAAGTCTTTCAAAGTTACAACTGTCAATATTTTAACATTGCACGAAACACTAAAAATAACTGAGAAATGAAAAAGATCATGTTAATACTACTATTCTTAAGTTTCATTTTAAATGGACATGCTCAAGATGAGACCAACAAACTCAAACTTCACAGTATTTCACTCGCTCCTTTAAACCTATACTTTGCAAACAGGGATGGCGGTTTTGTTGTAAATTTAGATGTTGGTTTCAATTACGGGAAACATATTTTTAAAGTGTATGCTGGTCAAGGATCTCAATTCAAAATAAATTTTATTGGAGAAGCTATACAGGATAGTTTTGACGAATACAATATTATGTATGGTCGAGAATTACAAATAAACGAATGGCTTCATATTGACTTTTTTGGAGGACTTGGCTTTTTCAATTTTAAATATGATGAAAATTCTCGACGTGAATACACAAAAGGAAGCGTTGGACTTCCTTTACAAAGTAAAATTAGATTTAATATTAATAAGAATGTTGCTCTAGGACTACAATTACATAGCAATATAAATAGTGCTACTTCTATTTATCAACCTGGAATATTTGTGCAATGGAGGCTATAAACTCATTCTTCTAAAATTTAAAAGATTTCAACACTTGGCGTTTAAAATAAATTGCAGAACTTCGTATCCTTGTGACTATTGATCATAGTATAACAACACCACTATAAAAAAAACCGAAACTCATATTGTTCCTAAATTATTTGCCCCTATTCGGTTACAAGAGTATGGCGTAGGTATTTTCGATGTAGCTTTAACAAAATCTGCATTAAAAAAAGCACTTAAGAAACGCTATATTAAGGTCAATGATGTTGTTGCAACCTCAGCTACTTTTATCAACGGTGGAGAACGCATTAGTTTATCCATTTCAGAAGAAATCAGTTTAAAGAAAAAATTAATCCTTCAACTCAAGGTATTATTTGAAGACGATCATTTAGCCGTAATTCATAAACCCGCTGGCATTTTAGTTAGTGGCAATAGTTTTAAAACCATTACCAATGCATTGGTAAGAAATATAAAAAGAAGCACACTTCCTGACGCTACAAAACCTCAACCTGTTCATCGTTTAGATTTTGGGACTACAGGGGTTTTGTTAGTAGGAAAAACGAGCAGTAGCATTCGAGCTTTAAATAAGTTGTTTGAAGATAAGGATATCAAGAAAACCTACTATGCAACTGCTATTGGTGAAATGGACTCTGAAGGAGAAATCACTACCAACATTGATGGTAAGGCTTCAAAATCTAATTATACGCTTTGTAAAACTGTCCTTTCCAAAAGATTTGGAACACTCAACCTATTACGATTAGAACCTCAAACAGGGAGACGACACCAACTACGCAAACATCTATCACATATTGGCCATCCTATATTGGGAGATAAAGTTTATGGAGTTGAACCTTTAATTTTAAATGGTAAAGGCTTGTATTTACATGCGTATTCATTACAGTTTACACATCCTTTCACACATGAACAACTATTTTTAAAAGAGGAGTTACCTGAACGGTTTAAAAAAATATTTGATTCATTATAGTCGGTACTTCAATAGCCTCAAACCAAAGTAAAATTCCTATTTTTTTGTTTAAAACATACACGTAAATACACGTATTGACTTTCTTAAAAAAAAGCCACTAACTTCGTTTTGAATTGAATTTTGACAATTGAAAAAATCGATACCCTAGTGCAACTTAGGTGTCATTATGAACTATAGATACATGTAAAAAATGCCACCAGAAATTGGATTCTTGGTGTATACTATTCTTTTTATATCTGTTAGTTTTATTATATCACTTTTAGTGAATAGATTTTTTAAATTTGAGTGGGTTGGACATTAAAAAATAACGATACCTAATACTAGACATCATTAATGGGTTGCTATGCATGTACTCTTAAAATAATGAGCATTCCTTTCTGTTTCGTTTTCTTTCTATCATTTAAAATTTAAGAAATTTCAAAGTTTGACTTTCTAAAAAAAAAAGTCGAACTTCGTCTAACTTTGGTTTTTACAATTGAAATAGTGGATATTACAATCCAATGTGACTTATTAAAGTCAAAGGTGATATAAGTACGTATAAAACTTATCTCAACTCTAATATATTCCATAAATAAATTATTAATATTATGAAATTAAACTTATTGTCTTGTGATGCTCAGCGTCCAGATAGAAGAGCCATAGCCAAATGTATTGTAGAGATTTCATCTAATGTTAGTGCCTCTTTATCCAATGAACTCACAGATATACTTTTAGAAGGAGACGCTGTAGATATTGAGATGGAAGACAAAAACTCTGGTTCTGCTTTAAGAGCTTTGCGAAAATTAAGTATTGATTACGAAATTATAGAATAAACAAAACTACTGGTAAAAATCATTTCTTAGGCTTTCCATATAATTTTTTCTTACACTGGCATCAACGTCATTAATTAAGTCTACCAATGTGTGTGACCATGTTACGACAATTCTATTGATATCGTATTTAAAACTGATGTCTACTATATTATTTGCTACTGCATAAAAAAAACCCTAACCAAATGAAACTGTTAATAGTCTTAGGAATTATTGCTTTCATTGCTTTTTCGGTTTGGTATGTCAAACGAAATGGCGTTACAGCGAACTACCAATCTCAATCAAAATAAATTTTGACTAAACAAGACAAACCTATTGACTTTGGTTATAAAACTGTTTGGATTGCGGTGAAAACATCTGATAAGCAGCAAATAGCTAAAATTCTTAATATCAAAAATACCCGACCTTCAAACTAGAAAAGCAGCATTAATCATGCTTATGAAAATAGTATTTTCATTACACCTCAAATAGGAGAATGAACTTTAGTCGTTGAAATGAAATTAGCAACTGGAGATCGTAAAGAAAGAATATTAAATAAATTAAGTACAAAATTCGGAGAAGCCCAATTCATTGGCACACATAGAGTTGTAGAATACCATAACTGGATGCGTTCATTAAATGGGACAACAAAACGAATTTATGCTTACATCGGGAAACGTTGAGAAAACATCAAAGTCTTTGGAACTCCAACTAAAATCGAGAATGATTTAAATTTCTTTAATTCACTTTCTATAGAAGCCCAATCAGACGATTATTGGGAACGTAAAGACTTAGATTATGCAAATGAGGAGTTGATTATGAAAATTGCTGAAAACTGGAGCATTAATCCACGAAGTTAACAGAGCGCACTGATATCATTAATGAGTTAGGAATCATCGGAGAATAGAGATATTCATTTTAATCCTAAAAGGATTTAAAACTTGACTGTCTTCAACAAATAGTCCAACTTTAAATATCCATAATTGAGACCATTGGTTGCTAAACGTCTGGCCAACACATTTAACATTTGGCCTATTCAATTAATTCTGACAATCTTCAAAACCCCATTTATCCATATGTCTTAAAATACTCTCAAGTGATTTTCCTCTATTGCTTAACCTGTATTCTACTTTAGGAGGAACTACAGGAAAAACTTTTCTAAAAATAAGCCCATCTTTTTCCAACTGTCTTACTGTTTGAGTAAACATTTTATTTGAAATACCTGGAATTTTCTTTTGCAGTATTCCTGATCGCAAATCACCTTCTAATAAATGAAATAAAATTAAAGGCTTCCATTTTGTTCCTATTAAATTCATTGTATAATTTAACGGACAACTATTATCTTTATTCAAAATTTATATAATTGATAATCATTATTTTACTCATTTTAGTAAGTATAGTACTTTTTAGTAAGTAATTGCTTATAATACAAATATAAACTAATTTTGCAATCTAAATTATAACGTATGTCAACGACTAAAAATTATCCTAAATCATTTTCACATATTGGACTAACAGTTCCAGATATAAAAGAAGCCCTAAAATTCTATTCAGAAGTAATGGGTTGGTACGTAATTATGGAACCATCAAAAGTCAAAAAGGAAAAGGAGACCGCTATTGGTAAAATGTGCATTGACGTTTTTGGAAACGATTGGACTGAATTTGAGATTGCTCATTTAGCAACTTCAGATGGCATTGGAATTGAATTATTTTCCTTTCCGAATGGAATTAAAGAAGCACCTGAATTTAGTCCTTTTAATACTGGTCTCTTTCATTTTTGTTTACAAGACCCAAATATTGAGGAACTCATTGATAAAATTGTAGCTTATGGGGGAAAGCAAAGAATGCCCATTAGAGCATACTACCCAAATGACAAACCATTCAAAATGTGCTATGTTGAAGACCCATTCGGTATTGTTTTTGAAATCTATACGCATAGTTATGAATTGACGTATTCTTCAGGTGCTTATTCAAAATAAAAATCGGTTGGCAACACTAAGTAAAATTCATTGCTAATGTTGTGTGTGCTCTCAAAATCCTAGAGATTTCTCTCTGGCTCGTTTTCTTTTACTACTTTAGCTGCTAGATAGTACAACTAATAGACATATTAGGCAGTGCTTATTCATGACCAACCTATAAGATTTAAGCTTTCTCGGAAAACACATATGATAAAAATTTTTAGAAAAATTCGTCAAAACGCACTTACAGAAGGCAAAACTGGAAAGTATTTGAAGTATGCATTAGGAGAAATAATTTTAGTAATGATTGGAATTCTTTTGGCGCTACAAGTAAATAACTGGAATATAGAGAGAACAGAGGATGTACGAGAGACAAAGTATCAAGCGAATATAGTTCTTGACTTAAAGAAAGATTTATTAAGATTGGATTTCTTAATTGAATTTAGAAAAAACAGACTGCGTGGTGACCAAAGATTGATACAACAAATCAATGGTACGGCTACTAACAGCTTAACTGAATTAACAAAAAATGTTGTCAATACATTAATGGAAGAAAATTTCTCACCAAACAATACTACCTTTTTAGAGCTATCAAATTCTGGAAACCTTAATCTCATCTCAAATGATTCTATAAAATTGCTTTTACTCGAATTAGAAGAACTTTATAAAAAAAACACATTAAACATAGCTCATGAAACATTTGACTACAGAGAGTACATTTCAAAACCTGCATCCAAACATTTAGATATAGACCAGCTATTCCCCGTATTTATAAAAACAAAAACCGTTGAAGAACAGAACATAACCTTAGATAGTTTTAATGGTTTATTAGACAGTAGAGAGTATAAAAACGGTTTAGTTATCATGTCTTTTATGTCAAGTTCTCATATCTCAGCATATGAAAATATAAAAGCAAAATCAGAAACCATAATTGAAATAATACAACTTAAACAATAACGAAAACAAAATACCACCTATCATCTACACTAGTTTTAGAGCTATTTATTTCATTAAAAAACAATCTCTTTTTAATTTAAAAAAGAAATTCTTACTCGTTTAGCACAAAACTAATAGGAATACTATAAGGTACACTTACAGCTATACCACGTTGTTTACCGGGTATCATTTTTGGTAAGGAGCTTATAATACGCTCCGCTTCTTTTTCTAATATTTTATCTGGACCTCTGCTCTTAACCTTGGCTACATATCCAGTATTATCTATAATGAATAGCACATATACCTTACCATATATCCCCAACTCTAAAGCTGCATCTGGATATTTAAAATTTTTTCTAACATGAGCTTTTATAGCGTTTTCGAAACATTTTCTTTGCTCTGCTTTTGCCCTATTTTCACAACCTGGAAATACTGGAATATTTTCGATAACTGAAAAAGGCACTTCAATATCTTCTTCGACCTCTTCAACTTCTACATCTTCAACTCTCACTATCTCAGCGATAATATCTGTTTGATTCATTTCACTGCTTTCAATAATAGTTTCTTGAATATCAACAATATCTTCAATAACTTTAATATCTTCAGGAACGACGGCTAGAGTAGGTGGCGGTGGCGGTGCACTTAGATTTATGATTTCTATATCTTCATCGATATAATCATCAAGATCAAGAGCCTCTACAATGACATCCTCTTTTTTATAGGATTTATACTCTAATATCAAATAGGTTGATAATAACATTAGGTTTAAACCAATAGCAAAATACAGACTACTATTTCTACTCACATTGACCTCTGGGTTTTTCTTGACTTCCATAACTTTGAGCTTTTTTATTAACTCTAAGTTACTCTGTAACAGACTAAAAAAAAATGACAATTATCATATTGGGCACCTCTAATGACAATATATTAAAGATCATTTAACTGGTTATCACTGCCATCTTCACTAATCGTCCAAAAGAAACCGATAAAGAAGAATTGATCTGCTGCTGGTTTTAAAGAGCGTCTTGCGAAATCACCATTGATATCTGGTGTATTTGCATATTGATATCCGTTGATATTTTTAAACCCTAAAGCATTGTTTACAGAAAGGTATAGAATCTTTTGTGGTGAGATTAAATATGCCCAATTAAGGCTAACACTATTAAAACTCTTTGTCATATCTCCTAAGAAATTCTCAGTATTTGGATTTGTAAACGGTCGTCCAGAGGCATACGTATAACTAAAACCTACTTGACTTTTCCAATCTTCAATCCAGTACTTAGCCACAGCAGAGAAGTTATGCGTGTTCGCAAAGTTAGGCTGTGCTTTAGTAGGGAAATTGCGGTAATCACGTTCTGTATCTAAATACGAATAGCTCAACCAATAATCTACATTTTTGATGCTCTTATTATCTCTCCAAAAAATGTCTAAACCTTGTGCAAAACCAGATCCAGAATTATCATAATTACTTTCAAAACTTTCAAAAGCGGTATCAAATTTCACTAAGTTATCATACTCTTTTCTGTAGAGTTCTGCACGAAATAAGCGTCCGTCGTTTACAAATTGATAGTTCATAATGTAGTGCTTTGTGCTTTGTGATTTTACATCTTGTTCAAACTTCAAAGCACTACTATTTGCATTTTGGTAGAAACTTCCGTAAGCCATTGATAACTGTCCATTTTTAGATGTTTTATAAGCAAATGATACTCTTGGCGCCACTTGAAACTCATCAGACAGCTCATATCTATCTACTCTTACTCCTACTTTTGCCGCGAATTTTTTACTAAATATGATATCTGACTCGACAAAAAGTGCAGAGTTATTACTATTAAAGCCATAGCTTACGGGTGAGACGATTTCCGAAGAAAAATGCTCATCAAACTTAGTTGTAAAATGCTCTACTCCAAAATACAATTTAAACCTGCTGTTGAATCGTTTTTTAAATTTCAATTTTACATGAGCAGAATTTTCAGTATCACTAATATCATTATCAATAAATGAGAAATCTGTCTTAGCAATAGTATAACTCAATCCTGTGTTTATGGACCAACCTTTACCCAAAATACCTTGATATGAGGTGTTCCCATAAAAGTTTCTATTATTGAGTTTGAATCTCACACCGTCGGGAGTATTAATATCTTCTTGTATTACATCGAAACTAGCCGTGTCAAAAGCTGCGTAGAACTTTAGGATTCCGTTATTAAACCTCTGCCGAAAGACCGCTTCACCTTGAGCACCTTGATAGGGTTTTTTCCACTCGTTACGATCTGGAAACAAGGCAACATAAGGTCCTAAATTAGTGTAAGACGCTTTAACACTCACTGATGTTTTATCCCATTTCTCGGTACGACCAAGACTAGCTCCAACGGTCATAATCCCAATTTCAGTTTTTTCTTGATCTGGCTCATCAACGGTATTTAATAATAGTACGCTAGAGAGTGCATTACCATACTCTGCAGAGTAACCACCTGTTGAAAATGTAATCCCATTGAACAGAAAAGGCGAGTAACGACCGCGTGTTGGAATATTATTTGGAACCGGAGAATAGGGAGTAAACACACGAATACCATCAATAAAAATTTGAGTTTCATCGGCATCTCCTCCTCTCACAAACAGTCTACCATCCTCTGCCACAGTAGATGTTCCAGGCAATGTTTGTAAGGCTCCAACAAAATCACCTAATGCACTTGCTGTTGTTACGACATCTAATGGTTTTAAAACCGAAACTTTGCTATTATCACTAGCCTCAAAAGTTCCTGCCGAAATGATAACGGCATCCAAATACTCCATATCCTCTTGCAATACAATTTTAACATCTTTAAAGGTTGACACATCTCTTATCATGGTCTTTGTTTCGTATGATAAAAACGAAATGATTAAGCGTTGTGTTCCCGTTTCTTGCGTAGTAAACTTAAAGTTTCCGTTCTCGTCTGTTGTAGCTCCGTCATAAGTGCCATCTAGGTAGACATTGGCTCCAAAAACGGCTAGATTTTTGGTGTCTATCACTTTTCCTTTAATAATGGTTTGTGCATATGTCATTGATGAGATGAAGATTGCGATAAGAGTGATTAATTTACTCATGGTTGATTATTTTAACTATTCGTTTCTTGTACTGAACTATTTTCAGTGTTAATTGATAGGTCAAAAATGAATAACAATCGCAACTAATAAAATTCTATATGACTCAATTGTCAAAAATCAATACCGAATTGCATATTTTTGAGAAATTCAATAATGTATGCTTACATTTTCAGAAAAAAAATTCAGCATTATTTACGGCTTCATTGTCCTTGCAGAATTAATTACAGAGTCTTCAGAAGATTTCGCATCCTTTCATTATGGTTTTAAACCCGCAATCGTAATATCCTTGTTAATTTTCTTTTGGATGCATAGTAAAACGCTCAATAAAAACTTGAGATTAATTACAACCGCTGCTTTATTATTTTCACTAGTTGGAGATGTCCTTCTCATGTTTGTAGAGTCTTCACCAACATACTTCTTATTTGGTTTGGTTGCTTTTCTAATAGCACATGTGATGTATGTCATCGCATTCTTAAAGCATAGAAACAAAACCTTAAATCCATTTGGTTTTATGATGCTTTTAATACTGTATGCTTTGGGCTTGTTTTATCTATTAAATGAAGGTTTACATGAGATGTTTATACCTGTAATAATTTATATGCTCGTTATTTTAAGCATGTCAACATCTGCTTTTTTGCGACAAGGAAATGCGCCAAGACTGAGTTATATATTGGTACTCTTGGGCGCCTTATTTTTCATGATTTCTGATAGTATATTGGCACTAAATAAATTTCATGAGCCACTAGCCTATTCAAATATAAGTATCATATTTACTTATGCTTTAGCTCAATATTTAATCATTATAGGACTTTTGAAATTAGCCAAAGCCTCAGGTTAAACCTGACTTCCTACAGACAAGGATGGGCAGAACCTCTTTTTGTGGCTACTGTGCGTCGTTAAAGTTTATAAAAGCTGTCGTGTAGAGCTTAAACGGAGTTTAGAAAAAAGCCTGCTCCAAGGAAAGCTCAAAACATCTACTTCTTATAAGGCCTAATAATAAGTCGTGCCGCTTTATCAAAATTAATATAGTTATACGTCCAATTAAAGAACACAATAACGCGGTTTCGAAAACCTACAAGTGATATTAAATGAATAAACATCCAAATAAACCAAGCAAAGAATCCTCCAAATTTATAGTGTTTTAAATCTACCACAGCTTTATTACGACCAATTGTTGCCATAGAGCCTTTATCGTTATAGACAAAAGGTTTTGGTGATTGCTTGTTAATAATTCGCATTATATTTTTTGCAAGAAGTTTACCTTGCTGAATTGCAGGCTGAGCGACTTGTGGGTGGCCATTAGGGTAATCTAATGTGCTCATAGAAGCGATATCGCCTAAAGCAAAAATAGTATCGTAGCCCTCAATTTGATTAAAGCGATTCACTACATATCGATTTGCTTTTTCTAACATGGACTCCGCTTTAAGTCCATGCACCAAAGAACCTGTGACTCCTGCCGCCCAAATTAAAGTTTCAGTCTGTAATTTTAAATCAGAATTAGTGGTTACCAGTTTTCCATCATAATCTTTCACAAACACATTCGTGTGCACACGAACACCTAACCTTTTTAGAAACCCCTCTGATTTCTTTGAAGCAGTAGCACTCATTGACGGCAGCACTCTATCTGTTCCTTCTAATAAATGAATTTGCATAATACTACTATCTAAGTCACGATAATCTCTTGGGAGAATATGATTTTTAAGTTCGGCTATTGCTCCTGCCAGTTCGACTCCTGTTGGACCTCCTCCAACAATAACAAAATTCAAATAGGCTTGGCGGTCTTTTATAGAGCTCGTAACAGCTGCTTTTTCAAAATTTTGGAGAATCAAACTTCTAATATTGAGCGCCTGAGGTATGCTTTTCATTGGCATGCTATTAGCTTCGATTGTTTTATTACCAAAATAATTAGTTTTAGTTCCAGTAGCGATAACTAAATAATCATATGTAAGCGTTCCAATACTTGTATTAATTTCATTTTTTTTTGCATTCACATTTTCTACTTCAGCAAGTCTAAAAAATGTATTGCTATTTTTTTTAATGATTTTTCTCAGCGGATATGCAATAGAGTCGGGTTCTAATCCTGAACTAGATACTTGGTATAATAATGGCTGAAACGTATGATAGTTATGCTTGTCCAAAAGAACGACCTGCACCTCTTTTTTCGCTAATGACTTTACTAAATTTACGCCGGCGAAACCACCACCTATTATTACAATTCTGGGGAACTTTGATTCAGGAATATTCATATAAAAAAGCGACTTAATAGGTCATGTCCAAAGATACAATTTATGCCAGTTAAAATCTTATTTTTGATTTAATGTTGAATGAAATGTAACATTTTAAATTTTAATACTACTTATAAGTAACTAACTAATCAAATTTGAATAAAGAACTCGAACATAGTTTTGTAGAATTACTTGAGAAACATCAGAACATTGTGCATAAAGTATGTAGATTATATACCAATAATCAAGATGCTCACAATGATTTGTTTCAAGAGATAACGATACAGTTATGGAAAGCATATCCAAAATTTCGAGGCGATGCGAAGTTTAGTACTTGGATGTATCGGGTAGGATTAAATACCGCAATTACACTATATCGAAAATCAAAGCGTACCATCAAAACGCAAGAGTTTGAAACTGTATCTTTTAAAATAAAATCTGTAGAATATGACGATACCGAAGAGCAGCAACTAAAATTATTATACGAAGCAGTACACCAATTAAATGATATTGAAAAAGCATTAGTACTATTGTATTTAGAAGATAAAAATTATAAAGAAATAAGTGAAACCCTAGGTATTAGCGAAGTTAATGCTCGTGTAAAAATGAATAGGGTGAAGAAAAAATTAAGAACAATATTAAATCCGTGATATTATGGATGAGTTAGACTTATTAAAAAAAGATTGGCAAGCCAACACAACGCAAGTTAATCAACAACTACTGGGTAAGGATATCTACCCCATGCTGCATAAAAAATCGTCATCGATTGTAAAAACGCTATTTTATATAAGCATCGCAGAGCTTCTATTTTGGCTTGTTGCTAATATTTATCCTTTGTTTGCTTCAGAAGATTACCGTGAAGAATTGGTTGCCATGTTTGGCAATGTTACTTTACTAATTGGGATCACCATCTTTAGCATTCTTGTCATACTTGTCTTTGTATATCTACTTTTTAAATCCTACAAGTCTATTTCTGTTACAGATAGTGCAAAAAAACTAATGGAAAATATTCTGAAGACTAGAAAAGTAATAAAGTATTATGTGATTTACAATCTCGTTATGGGGTTTTTATCACTATCAATTGGTTTATATTACACTATTAATTACAATCCAGAAGTAACTGAACAATTTGCTCAATATTCTAGTAAGCAAATGTTTATTGTAACTGTTGTCATGATGCTATTTATTGCTTTTTTCTTACTCGTATTTTGGTTGTTCTATCGTCTTATCTATGGCATTTTATTGAAACGACTTAACAGTAATTACGAGGAGCTTAAGAAGTTGGAAGTGTAATAATGAAACAGATAAAACTCCATATTGAAGATCACGAAAGCTGTTACAAAGTAAATTGTCTAGGTATAAAGAAAGCAGGTTCTAAAGACGAGCTAATACTAAGCTAAAATGGAAATTCTAGCGCGTATTTCATATGTCCCTATTGGTTGGCTTTATTTAAGGATAAGATATCGCAACAAAAAAACCATATTATACTTCAAGGAGAATACGAGAATAGTTGTTATGTTGCTGGCGCAAGGTTAATCTTGAAAACCTTTGAGATATTTCTTTTTTCTGCATTATTAATATTCTTGCTGGTAGTCATTGGACGTTCACTATATAATGCTTTTGCTTAAAACAATAAGACAATTACCAATCGCGTAACTCTCGATTAAGTCGCTCCTTTTCTTCTAGTTCATCTTGTGGAATCACCTTCAAAAATGACGGATGTTGCTCAATAGCATATTCAATTTTTTCTACAATAGAATCGATGGATTCATTGTCGTAATCAATCTCTAGAGGCTCTTTGATTTCAAAAGATTGATAGACATTTTTCTTCTTAACACGCAATCCTTTTTTATCAAATGACCGTCTAAACCCGTCTATTACAATAGGAACAACTATTGGTTTGTACTTCTTTATAATATGAGCTGTACCTTTACGAATAGGCTTAAAAGGCGTCGTAGTTCCTTGCGGAAATGTTATAACCCAACCGTCATCTAAAGCCTTTCCAATGCTAGAAATATCACTCATTTTAACCTGACGATTTACATTTTGACCTTCAGCTCGCCATGTACGCTCGATACTAATAGAACCAACATAAGCTAAAATCTTTGGTAATAAGCCAGATTTCATGGTTTCTTTAGCGGCAACGTAATAAATATTTAGTTTGGGATTCCAAAGATAACCTATATTTTTTATCGAATCTCCACGATCACTTAGACTCGCATTAAATACATGAAACATTGAAATTACATCTGCAAAATAGGTCTGGTGATTTGATATAAAAAGAACATTGTTATCGGGTAGATTTTTAATGATTTCAGAGCCCTCTATTTGAAGCTCATTAAACCCTCTAAACCTGCGGTGCGTAAGAGCTCCTAAAATTCTAATCAACCATTTCTTTACAAAAAGTATGTGCCCAAAAGGGTTTCTTTTAAATAATCCCATTAATTATTTTTGATTAGTAATCCAATTGAAATCATGCATTCATTCGTTTCAATTAGTTAAAAATTACTATTTAAATTTAATTTTCACTGCAAATAAAAATTACTAAAAATTTCAAAAGCAAAATTACAAAAAACTATATTTTATAGTACCATTTTTAACAAGTCTTTTAATTCACTCAGCATCATAGCTGTTGCTCCCCAAACGATATGACCGTTGAGTGTAAATGCAGGAACTTCTAATTCTTTATTCATTGAGGTCATCACATTTACGTCGCTCCTATTATCATCTAAAAAATGAGACAAAGAGACTTCTATCAAATCTTCAACCTCTTCATCTTGCTTTATAAACTGTGGTGTTTGTTGTGTTATTGCTATGTAAGGAGACACTGTGAAATTGCTTGGCGGAATGTACAGCTTAGTCAGCGCCTTCAGTACTTTCATATCTGTAATTGGCACACCAACCTCCTCATAAGTTTCACGTAACGCAGTATATTCTAAATCTGGATCGTCGTCTTCATATTTTCCTCCTGGAAAACCTACTTGAGAAGAATGTACGCCTTTATACGTCTTTCTTAAAATAAGTATAAGATATGTTTCTCCTGCGTCATTTGGATAAAATAATGCCATAACTCCTGCTTTTCTGGCATATTTCATCTTCTCCCTATTCTCATCTATAAGGTCTCTTCTAAAAGGTGGTGACATTTTAAATTGAGAGTCTTCTCCTGGAAGATTTAGATTTTTTATTTTTGAAGCAGATTTTATGAACGTTTCAAAATTCATTCCCTTATGAGGTTTTTTATAATGACAGTATTGTGTTTGGTGATTTTCAATTGTGAAGATAAACAATCTCAAAAGAAAACACCTACCCAAGCAATAGATTCTACGCAGATAAAAAAGGAATCTAAAGCATTAAAAACAGATACAATCCCTGAGGATAATCAAAAAGAATTCCTATTGAATAAGGACAATGCGATGGAATTCTTTTTAGAATATGACAAAAGACATAAAGAGAATAAAGTTCGCATTGTGACTGATTATGGCAACATAGACATCCTGCTGTTTAACGAAACAAAGTTTCACCGTTCTAACTTTATTTACCTAGCAAAAAAAGGCTATTTTAATGATACTCAATTTTACAGAGTGATAGAAAATTACATCATTCAAGGTGGTAGTACAGATAATAGAGAGGTGATGCGCAAGCGACGCTATATTGGCAAATACTTATTACCAACAGATACAAAACGTGGTTTTCATCATGATCGAGGTGTCATTTCTATGCCTAGTAGTGATATTGAAAATCCGTATAAACTGGCGTCACCCTATGAGTTTTTTATCATGCTAAGAGATGTGCATGAGCTGGATGGTGATTATACCATCTTCGGAAAAGTAACTAGCGGTTTAGATGTCGCTGATAAAATTGCAAATGTAGATACAGACGATTCAGACTGGCCTCTTAAAAATGTATACATACGACGTGTTGAGATTTTGGATTGATTTTTATCGCAAAGGTGCAGAGACACAAAGCTTACTCATATGGCGTACTTGTTTCTTATTTCGTACAATCAAATGATTTTTTTCTTCGGAAACACTTAATATCTTACTGTTTTCCTAAAAACCCTCCTCTTCAGCTTCGCTGAATTGTCCTCCCTTCAACCGAAGGAAGTAGCCAGATTTTGCTTATAATTTGACTTTGTCTTCTTTAAAAAGTCAAAAATAGCGATTGAGCCAGCTCCTCCCTTCTTTTGGAAGGGAGGACAGATTTACCGCAGATAAATCAGGAGGGTTTGATATCCAACAGTAAGAAACCCAAAAGCAAACACCTGATACCTGATAACTGATACCTAATACCTGATATTTGATATTTGATATTTGATATTTGATATTTGATAAATTAAGAATTCCAAAACAGCCCAGTTCATCATTTTTAACTACCTTGAAACTCACTAATGCAATACAAAAATATAATGATCTCAAAACCCCTAAAAGCTGCATTTATATTCAGTATCGTTCTGTTTTCTACGTGTAAGGACGATAAAAATTTCGAAGAAAAAATAGTTATGAACGATACCGATAATGTATTACTCCAAAAATGGAAAGGCCCATATCAAGGACTTCCTGCATTTGACAAAATGACTATTGCAGATGTTAAAGACGCTGTGGAAACGGGAATGGAACTCGGTCTTAAAGACATTGAAACCATTTTAAACAACGCAGAAGCAGCTACCTTTGAGAATACAATCGTGCCTTTAGAGGCTTCTGCAAATACACTTAATCATGTGTTTACCTATTACGGTATCTTAAGTAGCAATATGTCATCTCCAGAGTTTAGAAATATTCAAGGTGAATTGGCACCTAAATTATCAGACTACAACTCTAAAATATCCCAAAACGAAAAATTATTTCAACGTGTCCAAGCTGTTTATAATGCGTCTCAAAACAATCCTTTACCAGCAGATCAGCAACGTGTAGTTGATTTAACATACAAAGGATTTGAAATGAATGGCGCTAATCTAAACGCTGAACAAAAAACACGCTATGCAGCTATCAACAAAGAATTATCTTCTTTATACACTGATTTTTCTAACAACGTATTACACGACGAAGAAAACTACGTCACGTATTTGAATAAAAATCAGTTAGGTGGATTGTCTGAATCTTTTATTAAATCTGCGGCAAAAATAGCAATAGACAAAGGAGAAGATGGTACATATGCGATTACGAATTCGCGATCATCAATGGATCCTTTCTTAACCTATTCAACAGAAAGAAAACTGAGAAAAATCGTTTGGACCAACTACTACTCACGAGGTGATAATGCAGATGATTACGACAACAATGCCATTATTACAGCCATTTTAAAACTGCGTAAAGAACGCGTTGGCCTAATGGGTTATGACAACTATGCACAGTGGAGACTCCAAGATCGTATGGCTAAAACACCAGAGCGTGCCATGGATTTAATGATGGCTGTTTGGCCAGCTGCTATTGCTCGTGTGAACGAAGAAGTTGCAGATATGCAAACGGTTGCCAATACTAGTGGAGATAGGCTCAAAATTAAGCCCTGGGATTATCGTTATTATGCTGAAAAAGTACGTCAGAAAAAATATGATTTGGATAGCGACGAAGTGAAGCAATATTTACAATTAGATAAATTAACCGATGCTATGTTTTATGTGGCTGGTCGTCTGTTTAATTATAAATTCACACCAGTCGAAGAAGGGAAAGTACCTGTATTTCATGAAGATGTTACTGTTTGGGAAGTCACAGATAAAGATTCTGGAAAACATATTGGTCTTTGGTATTTAGACCCTTACGCTCGCGAAGGTAAGCGGTCTGGTGCTTGGGCAACAACGTATAGAAGTTACACGTCTTACAAAGGCGAAACTAATGTCTTAGCTTCTAACAATTCTAATTTTGTAAAGCCAGCTCCTGGAGAATCTGTTTTAGTATCCTGGGATGATGCGACAACATTTTTTCATGAATTTGGTCATGCACTACATTTCTTTTCTAGTAACGTGAAGTATCCAACTTTAAATAGTGGAGTAAGAGATTATACAGAGTTCCAATCACAATTATTAGAACGTTGGTTATCTACAGATGAAGTGATTAATCAGTTTTTAGTGCATCATGAAACTGGTGAGCCAATTCCGGCATCATTAGTAGAGAAAATCAAAAAAGCGTCAACATTTAATCAAGGTTTTGAGACTACAGAATATCTAGCATCTGCATTAATGGATATGAAATTACATTTAGCCGATCCAACAAATATCGATATTGACAAATTTGAACGTGAAACGTTAGCTGAATTAAACATGCCAAACGAATTACCAATGCGTCATAGAACACCACAATTTGGTCATGTGTTTTCTGGTGAAGGCTATGCTACTGCATATTACGGTTACATGTGGGCAGATGTCTTAACAAGTGATGCTTCCGAAGCGTTTAAAGAAGCTCCAGGTGGTTTTTACGACAAGGCGGTAGCAGATAAACTTGTGAAGTATTTATTTGCACCTAGAAACTCTATGGATCCTGCGGAAGCCTATCGCCTATTTAGAGGTCGTGATGCTCAGATTGAAGCGTTGATGATAGATCGCGGATTTCCTGTTCCTGTAAAATAAGTGTTCTGTGTTCTGTGCTCTGTGTTCTGTGCTCTGTGCTCTGTGCTCTATGCTCTATTAATTTAAAAAAACATGAGCATTATAATCACCCTTCTAATCCTGTCTTTTTTTTACTTATTAATTGTAAATCAGAGTACATTTCCGAAGTAAATAAAAAGGAAATAAGTACTCAATTTGATGCTATTCTTACCTTAGACTAACACTATGCAGAAGTGCCCACTCAAAGACTCATAAAAGCTCACGGGTTTGAAAAAGTATGGGCGGTTTTCGAAAGTAAAAGAGATCGTATTGGGTTGATTAATCAAGATAAAATTAAACAGCTTTACAAAAAATATAGCTATTTAGAATATAAAGAAGTTGGAACACGCAGGTCTTCAAATTTTTACATCTCAATTCAACATACTGATAATGATGTTGCGTTTCAATAAGAAATGCTTGTATATCGCGTGAATGTCAATTTCAACAAACGGCAACGTTTTAGAGCACAAGTGACTTATAACGATTAGGCACAAGCGGTTCTAAAAAAGGGTTTAATAGATTTATCCCAAAGAAAACAACTAAGACTTGAATTTAATCTACTCCCTTATAAAAAGGACTATAACGGTATGACTAAAAATCATTTTAAAATGGACAGAGAAGGCTTTATAAAAAGCGGGATTAATGAACCAAAACTATATGAGTAAAATTCATTTAGAATTGACTTTAGGTCTTTTTCTTTTACTAATTTAGCTGTAACTATCACAAAATAGGCGTTATAAATAAAACACAAGAATTCACTATTGATTTGGATAGACGCTAACATTAAGATCAAAATAAAATGTCATGATGCAAAAATACTTATTTCTTATACTAATTTGTTTTAGTTTAATTCCTGTACATGCTCAGTTGAGTGAACTTCAATCCCAAAAAATTGATAGTTTATTTAAATCATGGAATGATGCAAATCATCCTGGTGGCGCTATTGGGATTATGCAAAATGGGAAAATAATCTACTCAAAAGCATTTGGACTGGCGAGTATAGAATATCAAGTCCCTAACACAACCAAAACTATATTTAATACAGGTTCAGTCTCTAAGCAATTTACAGCTATGGGAATTGTATTACTCCATGAGAGAGGATTATTGTCAGTTGATGACGACATACGTAAATACCTACCCGATATGCCAGATTTTGGACACGTCATTACCATACGCCATATGCTGCATCACACAAGTGGTATGCGTAGTTTACACGCCATGCTTGGTTTGGCTGGTTGGCGAGATGATGACTCTAGAACAAATGAAGATTTATATCGATTTATGCTCAAACAGAAGGAATTAAATTTTATTCCAGGAGATGAATTTTTGTATTGCAATACAGGGTATATGCTCATGGTGAATATTATAGAAAGTGTCACTAAAGAAAAATTCCCCCAATGGATGATCTCTAATATTTTTAAACCTTTAGGAATGGTAAACACCTATGTCGAAGATAGGTATGACCGCATTGTTCCAAATAATGCCACTTCTTATTATGGTGCAAATAATGATTTTTTTAGAGCGGTAGAATATTGGGGATATGTTGGTTCTGGAAATGTACACTCCACTACAGGAGATCTATTGACTTGGCTACAGAACTTCAATACGCCTTCCACTAGTTGGAGTTCGGCTTTTGAAATGCTACAGACGACAGACCCACTTAACGATGGCAGCGAAAATGCGTATGCCTTTGGCGTTAGCACTGACGAGGTAAGAGGTCATAAAAGGATTCAACATGGAGGCGCTATTGGAGGTTTTAGGGCCTATTCAAGTACCTATCCCGAGGAGCAACTATGCATTGCTGTATTAACTAATTACTCCTCAACAAATCCATCAAGTATAGAGCGAAATATTGCTCATATTATTCTTAAAACCAAACCCAATGTAACTACCGAAATCACAAAACCAAAGATTCCAAATAATGATATTTCATATACGCTAGAGCAACTTACTGGCAAATATGAAATCCAATCGGGTGTTATTCTCAATATTAGTATTAAAAATGACTCATTACATGTGTTACAAGAATGGAATAAGTCTGAATACAATATGTACAACACGAATAATAACACCTATCAAATGCCAAAAGTCGATGCTATTCAATTGGTGTTTTCAGAATTAAAAGACAACGAAACTCAAGTACTCTCAATCTATCAAAACGGGAGTAAAACCGAGGCTAAAAGATATACTTTGGCAAATTTGGCTCGTATTAATATAGACGATTATATAGGGCGTTTTTATAGCCCAGAACTTGAAAGTACATTAGACATCATTCTAAAAGAAGATACATTAATCGGCCATCATGGAAGACATGGAGATTTCCCATTAGAAATTTTAGGTAAAGATGCCTTAAACATTGTGAATTTTGGATCAATAGATGTTGTTCGTGATACTAAAAATATAATTACAGGTATTAGAATATCTAATGGTAGAGCGAGAAACGTTTGGTTTTTAAAACAGAAGTAAAGCTAATTCAAGTTCATCATGAGCACCTAATTAAAAACACTATTAAATAAAAAAAACGCTATTCACTTTAACTTTAACACTCTTTTCATTTACCCATTCTTTTGGACAAATAACATCAGACTCAGAGTCTTCTAAAAACTTAAAATGGCTCATTGAAAACCCCAAAATTGAATCAGATTCTATTTTTACTGAAAAATCTGTCGCTATTTTTAAATGGCAAGCGCTTAATCATCCAAATTTAGAGATGCGAGTTAAAGGTATTAGCGAATTTATGGATAGATGTCCAAATGACAAATTCTTTAAGAGCATCACAATGATTTATAGTCTAAGTCAGTTTGACAATCAGATAAATACCAATCTAAATGAAAATGAATCTGCTTATTCTGCTCTATTAAGTGTGCTTAAATACTATAAAAATATCGTTGAGTTAGATTCTAGCTATAACAATTCTACTTTAGAAGAATATCTTGAATTATCAGAAAAGGAGTTTAGAAAAAAAATTAGACGCTTATAAATTCTTTGAATTAACGTTCTCTATTTAAAACATGAAATTAACTCTTCTCACTTTAATCGTATCAATTGTCATATTACAGTCATGCCAATCAAACCCCAAGGTTAATTTTACAGAAACATTACAAGATTGTTTAACCACAGAAGATATTAATCAATTAAACAAAGCTACTGCTCAATTTGAACGTAAACTTATGGAAACCTATAGTTCAAAAAACACTAACCAAAACTATTTAAGATTTCTGGAGGATTTCAGTGCCATGAACCTCAATCCAGATTTCATATTAGATTCTGATTCAAAAACCATTTTGGATGATTTGAAAGCCTCAGGAACTTTTGATAAAATTTGGATATCAAAATTGAAGAATTATAAGGAACGAAATACAGAAAGTTTGATCATTGAATTTAAACCTAAAAAACGAGTACTAATATTGATATTCCTAGAGTAGATTATCTGTGTATAAACCCAACAGGCAATTTCATAAAATGCCTCTCATTAAACAATACCATTCATAATAGCTTGAAGGACGTTATAGACACACAAATCAAAGGACCTAGCTTAAGTTACGGCCTGACTTCAAAATCTGTAGCGAATAGCATCACCGTTAAAGACCTAGAAAATAATTTAAACAAAGTTGTTATTGCTATGCTTTTCTATTATGAAATAGTCCATTTGACCAATCAAAATTTATAAATTAATGTCACTATGATTAAAACACTGCTACTCGTCATAATATTAACCATTTCATTACCAATAATTTCACAAAGTAAAACTGATAATCTCACACTTATAACAACTACCATTCAAAATTATTATAATGGCTATATAGAACGAGATATCGATAAACTCAATACAGCTTTTGATACCGAATATGAAACTATGAAAGTACCTGTTGATAACAAAAACAGTTCTAAAGGATACAAGAATGTTTACTTTAAGGATTTAATCCCAGAATGGGGAAACAGAGAAAAATTACCTGAGAGTGAGTTAAATAACTGTGCGCTTCATATCTTAAATATAGATATCGAAGCTGGCAACATCGCCACTGCTAAAATGAGTATGAAGGTTGGAGATGTCACGTATATTGATATTTTATCTCTACATAACATTAATGGAGCATGGAAAATAACGAATAAGATTTATTACGTCAAGTAATTAGACCTGTTCCTTTTTATACAAACTAGGTAAACTCACTTTAAACTTAACCGCAATAAGTCGTATTACAATCACAACTATTATCGCAATTATAAATATCAAGTTAGTATTTGCCATAAATAGACGAAGTGAAAAGTACGTTAGACCTCCGAGAATACACGCGGTCGCATAGACTTCTTTTCTAAAAATCACTGGAATCTCATTACATAAAATATCACGAATCACACCACCAAAGCAAGCTGTCATTGTTCCAAGTGCAATACAAATAATGGGATGTAAACCTGCAACTAATCCTTTTTCTATGCCAACAACCGTGTATAATCCAATCCCAATAGTATCAAACAAAAAGAGAGACGTTCTTAGGTAGTTGATTTTATTCCGAAGTAAAATTGCAAATACGGTTGAACCAAAAATCACATACACGTAGGTCATATTAGTCATCCATGACACAGGATTAATCCCAATCATAACATCACGTAACGTCCCACCTCCTACCGCAGTTACAAATGCAATAATGAGTACACCAAAAGGATCCATTTTTTTATCAAGAGCCACCAATACTCCCGAAATAGCAAAGGCAATAGTTCCTAAAATATCTATGACTTGAAAAAACATTACTATTTGAAATTTTGAAGTTAGCTATTTGAATTTGCAGTTACTTTTATAGAACTGTTCAATTCTAATATATTGCGTACAAAAGTATCATTTGTTTTAGGACTTATATAAATTTCATTGTATTTCCTGTATTTTATAATTAAACCGTTTCTAGCTGTAGCAGGTTTAAATCCAGACCAGAGGGTTTTACCTTTAATAATTTCTAAAATATCTTCTATTGGGATGGCACCTCGTATTGGTCCGCATTTGTATTTTAATTCGATTGGAGTCAGTTCGTAAGTTGTATCTAAATACATCCATAATAATAATCCAGCAACTGATAATATCAATAGACTACTTAAAAAAGAAGACCTATCTTCTAGTCCACTTTCAACAAAAATAACAATAGCAACACCAATAAAAATCATGGCGAATCCAAAGGTAATTATTTGAAATACTATATCTTTTCTACTTTGAAACTTCATAGAATTATTAGAGATTGTTTAAATAAATTCACCTTTCCGAAGAAACCTTAAAATGTCTTCGAGACAAAACTGCCTTGTGTGTAGTAATTGTAATCTTTTAAAATCGTATCCTGTTTTAATTATAGCACAAAAATAGGTCTAGCTTGTATAAATTCAATACTTTACGAATTTTTTAATTATGATACTTGATTTCTCGTTCCCAAATATATAAATCTACGCCATTAATTGATTTTATCTGCTTAATCCAATTATTTTGTTTATCAAATTCATACAAAATCCTAATTCGTTTAGTTCCTTCAGCATCAGAATAAATCAATTTAATAATATTATCTTCTTTGTTGTACATATATTCTAATAATTGATTGTATTCTGAGTATTTAGCACTAATTTTCGCCTTCTTTATTAGTCGTTTTCGATTGTCGTAATAATATTTAGTCGTATTTATAAGAGTGTCTCTTATTTTTTGAACTTCAACCAATAAACCATTTTCATACAGATTTATTACACTTGAATTTGGTTCAGATAATTTACCGTTATTTAGACTGCTATCGAAAGTTTGCGTTTCAATAATTTGGTTGTTTTCATTATAACTATACTTTTTATAAATTTTATTTACACCAACAACACCTTTGAGCTGTTCGTAACCACTTTCTGCTTTTACATTTTTATACGACCGATTTCTAAGATCTTCAATTCTTCTGCTTTTATCATCATATTTATAAATCTTACTGGTAGACTCTCCTTCCCCATTAAATCGTTTAATCTCGATTAAATTCGATATTGAATCATAACGATAAATCAAGTAGGAATATATCTTAGGCTCATCCGTAATATAGTTTAATTCAGTAATGATTTCTTTTTTTGAATTATAAGTGTAGTTTGAACTACTGAATCCTTCTTCACCATATTTCTCCTTAACCTGAACTAAATTCTTTTCATTGTCATACACATAAGTTTGGTTAATCATTGTATCATTATTCTTGTAATACCATGTTTCACTAATAGTATTACCTCTTATATTAAATATCCTGTTATAATTAATATAGTGAACCCAAGGCGTATTGTACCATAAATAAGAAAATCGATTCTTTGTCCATTTTGGACTTATAAACCCACTATGTCCATAATCTCCATCTGTAAATAAAAGTTTACCGTTTTGATGCGTACTATCCGTGAATACGACTTGTTCTCTAATAGATTTCACATTTCCGTAGATAGTATCATTAGGTTGGGCAAAAGAAGAAATAGTATAGAAAAATAGAGCTATTGTAATTTGAATTTTGATTAACATTCTAAGATTTTTAACTAAAGATATTATTTATGAGATGAATTTAAACTCAAGTTGAGCAAACTGGTAGTTAGAATTAGTTTTGAGTTAACTTGGCTTAGGCAATGAAATATATCTAAAACGTCTACGAGACAAAACTCCCTTGCGTATAATAATTATAATCTTTTAAGATGGTGTCCACAAATTCCATATCGCTACCATTAAAATCTTTAATCTCTACAACCTGTATAATTTTAGTCCGCAATTTCACTAAAGTCTCATAGTCTCGAGCAGCTTTTGCTCGCACAAATGTCTCTTTAATGATTCGAGCATCATTATCTGATAATTTAATCACATTAGGATAGGTTGGCACATAACTATCGTCTAATTCTTCAAGAATAGTATGACTAATATTCACATTATTTTTTAGAGTAATCACAGAAGTTCCCGCAGTCATATCTCCTAAACGCTGACTCTTTTTACTGGTTACAATGGCGATTAATGCAATAATACCAGACATCATATTTAAATCTATAATTCTAAAAAACCAACGTACTAGATAATCAGCTAAAGAGGCTTGATAGCCATCTATTTTTACGACTTTTATTTTCATAATACGCTTACCAATGGTTTGTCCGTCAAGAAAAGTTTCAAAAAGTAACGAGTAAAATACAACCGGTAAATAAAAAGATACTAGTATGGCAATTCTAGACCAATCATCCATACCATTCACAATATCATCAATATGAAATAAATTAAAGGTTATTTGATAGACGACCACCACATAGGCAATCTTTATAATAAAATCGATTATATATGCCAATATACGCTCACCAACACTTGCTGCGATGAAATTTATATTGACGTTTTGTGTCGTATTTATTTGTAACTCTACCATTAATTTCTTTAACTTTGAATGCGTATGAGAGAAGTGGCATTTATTAAACAAAATAAAGAAAAATGGCTCAATTTTGAAGAGGCTATTTTTGGGAAAACCCTAAAAAATCCTGATGAATTGGCATCACTTTATATTCAGTTAGTAAATGATTTGTCTTACGCCCAAACTTACTATCCCAAAAGTAAAACAATTCTTTATTTAAACAACCTAGCTGCTAAAGCTTTTCAAAAAATTTATAAAACAAAACGCGAAGACACCAACAGGTTCGTACATTTCTGGAAGATTGAAGTCCCTTTAATTGTATACGAATATAGACGTTATGTCCTTTATGCTTTCGTTATATTTTTAAGTTTTGTTGGTATAGGAGCCTTATCTGCCGCACATGACGATTCGTTTGTGAGATTAATTTTAGGCGACGAGTATGTCAATATGAGTCTTGAAAACATCGAAGCCGGAGATCCTGTAGCTGTTTATAAAAGTGGAAGTAATTGGGGAAGTTTCATTGGGATTACGCTTAACAACCTATACGTAGGTATTAAGTCATTTATTTACGGAATTTTTGGCGGATTAGGAACAGGGTTAGTAATGTTATACAATGGTATTATGATTGGAGCATTCCAATATTTTTTCTACCAAGAAGGCGTCCTTTGGGAAAGCGTTCGTGGCATTTGGATTCATGGCTCTATGGAAATTTTCGCCATCGTTATTGAAGGCGCAGCAGGTTTAATCTTAGGTGCTAGTATTCTGTTTCCTAAAACATATTCTAGAATGACCTCTTTTAAAATGGGTATGAAAAATGGTGTTAAAATTTTAATAAGCACCTTCCCTTTCACTATTGCCGCAGGGTTTCTAGAAGGTTATGTAACAAGATATTCAAACACGATGCCCAATTGGTTATCTGTTGGTATTATTTTAATAACCTTAAGTTTAATTTCATATTACTATTTAATTTACCCTTTTATATTGAACAAAAAACTAAAAAACCTACATGCAGTTATACAAATCTAGAGGCTTTGGCGAGTACTTTCAAGACACCTTTGCGTTTTTAAAACAAAACGGAAAACACCTGTTTAAGCACTTTTTTATTATCAACGGGATTTTCTTGTTGATCCTTATGGTGCTAGGCTATTTCTTTAGTAAATTTTATACCGATGTTATTTTTGGAGGATTACTAAATGGAAATAGTGCAGGTATAGACGAATACATGAACCAAAACTCTGGGGTATTTATAGTACTTATTTTAGTATTTATAATCGTTGGTTTATTGGCTGCAATGATTTCCTACTCCTATGTTCCTATTTATTTAAAACTATATAGCAAGCACGATGGCAAAAATTTCACAGCAACAGATATTATAAACACATACAAGGCTAATATTGGTAAAATATTCATCTTTTTACTCTGCGGAATACTAATCGTAATTCCATTGATGCTTGGCGTTGGTATTTTACTTTTTATTCTCGCCATTACCATAATAGGGATTTTTGCAATGCCTTTAGTTATAGGCGCTGTAAGTTTATTCTACCAAGGCGCACTAATGGAATATCTTGACGAAAAACGCGGTATTTGGGATAGTTTTGGATATTCTTGGAGGATGATGAGTTCAAAATTTTGGGCAGCTATAGCCTGTGTAGGTATCTTTTATTTAATAAGCTATGTGGCACAAAATGTCATTGCACTTATTCCTTATATTTTTGGTATGGTTAATCTGTTTACAGAAATAGAAACGAATACTGTACCAGAGCCCATGGCCATTCAAAAAACCATGACGGTAATGATGCTCGCTATTTTTCTATTAACATTCTTAGTGAGTAGTATTTTAAATGTCGTTGTACAACTCAATCAAGGTATCGTGTATTATAGTCTTAAAGAAGACAATGAAAATATCAATACCAAAAGTGATATTGATCTAATTGGATCTGGTGAGTAGAATATTCTTCTTACATATCGTCCTTCTTTTCTTCGGAATTTCCTTGCATACAAACACAGTAACTATCGATACAACTGCACCATTGCAAACCATGCAAGACTCAGTATATGTTGACACAGCACCTATTGATAAACGCGAATTTGACAACCTCAAAGACATCTATGAGGGCAATGAATTCATCTATGAGCGTACTGTAGACAATTCTGGAATATGGACACGATTTAAACAATGGCTATCAGATTTTTTTAAAAATTTATTTGATATCAATAGTGATGCTAAAGCTGCAGATATTACTGACATCATCTTAAAGATTTTTTATGTCGTTATTTTTCTATTGGTCGTATTCTTTATCGTGAAGGCTATTATTAACAAAGAAGGAAGTTGGATCTTCGGAAAATCTAGTGATAAGACTATTATTCCTGTTACAGATCTCGAGAATAATATCTACGAAACCGACTTTAAATCACTCATCGCAGAAGCCGAAAAAGAAGACAATTACAGACTTGCTATTCGGTACTACTACTTGTGGTTATTAAAGTCACTTTCTGAAGCAGAAGTCATAGACTATGATGTAGAAAAAACGAATAGTGATTACTATCTCGAAATAGAAAATAAAGACACAAAAGAAGAATTCTCATATACCTCCTACCTCTATAATTACATTTGGTATGGTGAGTTTGATATTGATAACGCTCAATTTGAAAAGGCTAAAAAAGCATTTACTCAATTTTTAAGAACCCTTTGGAAATGAGTAAGACACTAAAAATATACGTCGGACTTTTAATACTACTATTCGTTGGAATTATAGCGATAGAATTCTCAACACCTGCTCCTATTAATTGGCAAAAAACATATAATGAGACTCAAAAAATCCCATATGGAACATTTGTTTTTTATGAAGAGCTCACAAATTTGTTTCCAGAGAGTAAAGTACAAGAGATTAAAGTCACACCATATGAGTATTTTGACGACTATTATAATTGGGAAGATAGTACCTACTTAACCACTGGAACATATATTGTCGTTGATGAATATCCAGATTTAGACAATACATCTGCTCAAGAATTATTAGATTTCGCATCACATGGTAATGATATCTTTATATCGAGTAATTACTTTCCTGATCGTCTTTTGGACTCTTTAGGATTTGACACAAAAAATGAATTCACATTTAAAGGTAAAGCAGAATTCACATTTACAAACCCAGTTTTTAAAAGTGATTCCATTTCCGTAGAAAAAGGATTAAACAATATTTATTTCTCTAAAATTGACACGCTCAACACGACCGTTTTAGGACATCAAAAATTTGATGATGCGACCTATACCAATTTCATAGAAGTCCCTTGGGGAAGTGGTTATTTTTACTTGCATGTGCAACCTGTAGTGTTCACCAATTATCATTTGCTTAAAAAAGATAATCGCAAATATGCATCTAGCGTACTATCTTATCTTAGTGATGATACCCTCTATTTTGATTCTAGAAATAAATTTCGAAAAGAACTAGGAAGTTCACCAATGCGATTTGTTTTAAGTCGGCCAGCACTGCGTTGGGCTTGGTATATAGCATTACTTACGACGATACTGTTTATGATTTTTAATGCTAAGCGAAGACAGCGTATTGTAAACGTTAAAGAACCCTTAAAAAACACAACTGTTGATTTCACTAAAACAATTGGTAATTTATATTACGAAACAAAAGATCATGATAATTTAATAGAGAAAAAAATCACTTATTTTTTAGAATATATTAGACGTGTCTATTATTTAGACACTCAAATTCTCGATGATAAGTTTGTAAAGAATTTGTCTTTAAAATCTGGCAAAGACAAAGAATACATTAAAAAATTAATTAATCAGATTGTATATTTAAAAGCTAAGAGCAATTGTAATGAAGCCAATTTATTACAACTAAACAAGGCTATAGAAGATTTTTATACCACATAAATTATGGAACATTTAGACGACAACCAAAACGAAGATACAACACCAAATACCGACCAATTTGACGAGTCGTTATTAGGAGATTCTAAAGCTACAGAATCTATTGAGCCAAAGGAAAACCTAGAAAAAACCCCCAGTGATATCAGTTTTACAAACCGAATTGACTTGAGTGAACTTCAAGACGGTATTGCTTTAATAAAAGGTGAAATCAGCAAAGTAATTGTTGGCCAAAAAGGAATGATAGATATGCTCATTGCGTCTATTCTCGCGAATGGCCATTCGCTTATTGAAGGCGTTCCTGGAGTAGCAAAAACCATATCTGCTAAGCTATTAGCAAAATCACTAGACGTCGATTTTAGCAGGATTCAATTTACACCAGATTTGATGCCTAGTGATATTTTGGGAACCTCTGTCTTTAATATGAAAAACTCTGAGTTTGATTTTAAAAAAGGGCCTATTTTTTCTAATATGATTCTTATTGACGAAATCAACAGAGCACCAGCAAAAACACAAGCCGCTCTATTTGAGGTGATGGAAGAGCGACAAGTTACTATTGATGGTAATAGATATCAAATGGATTTACCTTTTATAGTTCTCGCTACTCAAAACCCAGTAGAGCAAGAAGGAACGTACCGCTTACCAGAAGCGCAATTAGACCGTTTCTTGTTTAAAATAGATATTGATTATCCCAATATAGAGGAAGAAGTAGAAATCTTAAATCGTGAACATAATTTACAGGGCAAGGGTAAAACCGATCAAGTTACTGCGCATTTAAGTGCTGCTAAAATCATTAAATTTCAAGGTTTAGTAGAGCAAATCAAAATAGAGTCACATCTCATTAAATACATTGCAGATATGATCGTCAACACACGTAACAATCCGTTTTTATACTTAGGAGCGTCACCAAGAGCCTCTATTGCTATATTAAAAGCCAGTAAAGCGTTCGCTGCTATGGATGGCAGAGACTTTGTAACACCAGAAGATATTAAGCGCTCAGCAATACCCGTATTGCAGCATCGTGTTATTGTAACACCAGAACGCGAAATGGAAGGCGTAACGACGAAGCAAATTATAAAGCAGATTATTGAAGCGGTTGAAATCCCTAGATAAATTTAGTAAAAAGTGATTAATCCTCAGTATTCATTAGGTTTAGCAGACTAAATTATTAGATAGATTGGATTAGAAATAACTAAACAAAAGAGTTTACAGCTTCAGTAACTGTTTCCGGTATATTTTTAATATTGGATCTATAAACAGATAAAATTGTATTAACAAAATGGATTTAACGCTACATTGCAAGCTATGTGATCATAAAATCATAGATTTTAAGATAGGCACGCTTTGCGGTTTAACGAATAGAAAACCTGATTTTCAAAATAAGTGTGGTGTTATTAAAATACAAGATAATTTCAAAGAGCAAATTGAAACTATCAATATAGAACATGACGCTATTTTAAAAACTAAGACAGATACTTACGGTCACTTAATAATGTATGCCTTACTTGCTTTTGCTTTAGTTTTAGCTGCGTTTTTATTAGGTAAATTCATTTTAGATAAAGGTTTTATCTCCACAATTCCATTAATTATTGTGACCCTTGGATTTAGTGTTTTAGGGGTTGCTTTGGCGCCTCTAAACGCCTACAATTCCAATCTAAAAAGAGCTAAGCGAAATAAAGAAACGCTAGACAAAATAGGTAATATGTATGGTTATAAATACAATATTGACATAACTCATTTAAAAGATAGTCTAGGTAATAAATCATACGCGACTGATTTAAAAATTAGAAAATCAAATAACTCACTTTAATAGCTCAAGAATAATTTGAAACGTATAAAACCATTTTTTCTCCAAAACAGATTTTTCTATGCGTGCATTGCCATTATGGTATTGTTTGTTTTGAGTTTTATTTTCCCAAGAGGTTTTGTGATTGTTAAATTACTCGTTTTGTTATTGGTAACGCTTACGCTTTTAGATACGATCATACTATTTGTAGCAAAAAAAGGAGTGAAAGGTGAGCGCATATTGCCAGAGAAGTTCTCTAATGGTGATGAAAACCCTGTGAATTTAGTAATCCATAACTACTACACATTTAATGTTAATACGACGATTATTGATGAAATCCCAGAGCAATTTCAAGTTAGAGATTTTAGTATTCTTCGGAAATTGGAAGCCTCAAGTACTTCTCGAATTGAATATAAATTACGTCCTGTAGAACGTGGTGAATATCACTTCGGAAAATTAAATATCTATGTCACTTCGGTCTTTGGTTTAATAGCACGTCGCTTTACTACAGATGATAATGCAATGGTACCAACCTATCCTAGTTTTATGCAATTGCGTAAGTACGATTTGATGGCTATAAGCAATAATTTACATCAATATGGAATTAAAAAAATACGTAAGATTGGTCACACTATGGAGTTTGAACAAATCAAAGACTATGTATTAGGTGATGATTTACGTACGATTAACTGGAAAGCAACCGCCAAGCGAAACCAATTGATGGTCAACCAGTTTCAAGACGAAAAATCACAACCTGTGTATTCGATTATTGATAAAGGGCGTGTCATGAAAATGCCTTTTAATGGATTAACACTCCTAGATTATGCCATCAATGCATCCTTAGTGATTTCTAATGTAGCCTTAAAAAAACAAGATAAAGCAGGAATTTTAGCCTTCTCAAAAAAAGTAGAAAACATTGTTGTCGCAGAGCGCCGTACATCTCAAATGAACCTCATTCTAGAAACCCTGTATAATGTAAGCACAGATTTCTATGAGAGCGATTACAGCAGGCTCTACGCAGACGTTAAACGAAATATCAACCAACGAAGTTTAATGCTCTTATACACTAATTTTGAAACCTTAGACAGCTTACATAGGCAACTCCCTTACCTAAAAGGAATTGCTAAAAGTCATTTACTAGTTGTCATCTTCTTTAAAAACACAGAGCTTAATACCATTATTACAGAAAAAGCCGTAACCGTACAGCAGGCCTATGACAAAGTCATTGCTGAAAAATTTGCTTTTGAAAAGCGTTTGATTGTCAATGAACTTCAAAAATATGGCATCCAGTCTATCTTAACGTCTCCTCAAGATTTAACTATTGATACTATAAATAAGTATTTAGAGATTAAGGCTCGAGGCTTGTTATAATTCTAAGTAGATTGGCTTGTAAATTCGGAAATCAAATATTAAATATAGACCTATTAAGACTCTCTCTTTTTCCACAATACTACTGTGCATAATAACCCTATTTTACAGGTAAATAAAACTGCTATTTATGTACTAAAAACATAGAAATTAATAAAAAATACGTTGTAATACCTCGCACACGTATAGAATGCACAAATTTTTTATCTTTAGTGTAAAACAACTCGTTACCGTAGTTATGACCCGTCCTGAAAAGGAGGCTATATAATTTAATAAAATCATATATAAAAACGAAAATAGTAATTAGATGTTTCAATGTACCTTTCAAATTGAAAATTAGGCACCAAAAAAGCGCTACGCAAGAATATGAATAAGACATTTTTAAAATGCATAATTAGAATTCTGAGCATTTTTAGACTGATTCCCCTTTACAAACCTTTATCATAAGTTTGCAAAAGGATATGTATATTGATGATTTAGTAGATCTACTTATTTTATATGTTATTTATATAGACTTACTCATTACATGGGTATAGACCTTTCCAAACGCAGTAGCTATATACAACCACAGTATATAAAAATAATTATAGATATGTAGATTCCTAAATTAGGAATAATTTACTTAACCTTTATCAGTATAATTATAACTAAAAACCTTATTTTTCAAAAAAAGCACATTCAATTAGAGAAGCTCAATTTGTTATGCTGTGTAGCAAAGATTCTCAAAAAAACATAATGTTCCCCATATGAAAGAAAATCCTTTAACTATGGAAATGCTGTTAGACCAACTTGTAGGGTTTGACATTATCCAAGTTGCGGCAATTCCAATGATTTTACTTGTTGTATTGGAATGGGTCCTCACAATTATTCAAAAAAAAGATTATTATGATGGCTTAGATACCTTATCAGCGACATGTATTGGCCTTGTTAATGTTAGTATCTCTGCTTTATTAAAAATAGGAATCTATGGGATAATTCTGTTTTTCTATAATATAGTTCCTTGGAGTATTCCAAGAGAATGGTGGGCCTATATTCTTTGTATTATATCTATTGATTTTTGTAGATATTGGTCGCATAGATTAACGCATGTTAATCGTTTTTGGTGGGCAACTCATGTTACACATCACAATTCTGAAAAATATAACTGGTCTGTGTCTTTTAGGTTGGGCTGGACACAACATATTAAAATCATCTTTTTTATTCCTATCGTTTTGATGGGATTTGACCCTGTCCTTTTTTTTATATGTCATCAAATTGAAGTACTCTATCAATTTTGGATTCATACTGAATATATTAGAAAATTACCTGCTCCAATAGAATATATATTTGTCACACCGTCTCATCACAGAGTTCATCATTCAAGAAACGAGAAGTACCTAGATAAAAACTTTGGATCGACATTTATCATCTGGGACCGAATATTTGGAACCTTTCAAGCAGAAGAGGAACAAGCAGTGTACGGCCTTACTAAACCTATCAATTCATATAATCCCATTACTTTGAATTTTCATGAATGGAAAGACATCTGCATAGATGTGACAAAAAGTCGCTCATTAAAAGAAGCTTACGCAATGATGTTTACAAGTCCGTCTAAATTAGAGATGGTTAAATCTGAATTTAATTCCATTCATTTAAAAGAATATGAACCATTAAATAAAACGAATGCCGATTTTATAAACAATAATAACCGAGAAAAAAAGGTATAATAATCGTCAACGATAAAGTTTTAAAGAAATAAAAACCATGTCAAACAACGTTTATAAACTGCAACTAGATCTGTGTGTATCTAAAAAATTCTTGTAGATTTTATAACTGAGTTTTATACTTTTAATAGCCCATCCAAAGACACACATCGCATCATAAGCATATATTATAAACAAATCATATTCAATGAAAATAAAACATATATCATTCGGACTTTTTTTGATTGTATTGGTTTCCTGTAACCAAAATACTAAATCGACTAATTTAGAACTAGAAACATACTCTGATATTAAAATTACTGGAGCTATGAAAAATGTAATGTGGAAAGGAGAGTTGGAAGGTATTATAAATCTTGATTCTATTACAAACCAAAAAGGTCTTTATGGTATTGGACCTGAGAGCTACTTGACAGGAGAAATTCTGATCAATGACGGACAAGCCTATGTATCAGAAGTATTAACAGATTCTACAATGAAAGTCGAAAAAAACTTTGATGTATCTGCACCGTTTTTCGTTTATGGAAATGTAACTGAATGGCACAAAATTGATTTACCTTCAGGTATTAAGTCAATACAAGACTTGGAAAAATTCATTGACGAGAAAACAATTGAATACAAACGGCCATTTGCGTTTAAATTAAAAGGAGACGTATCAAAAGCAATCATACATATCCAAAACTTACCGAAAGGAACTCACGTGTCCTCACCAGAAGAGGCGCACAAAGGGCAAACAAATTATAATTTAAAAAATGAAGAGGTCGTAATTATAGGTTTCTTTTCAACCGAACATAAAGGAGTTTTCACTCATCATGACTCTTTTTTACATCTACATCTAATTACAAAAGATGAACGTAAAATGGGTCATTTAGACATGGCTGAATTTAATGAAATGGAATTATACCTTCCGAAGAAATAAAAACTATAACCAGAAAACTATATAATTAATATCGCATTCTTTGTGTACTATAAATCCTTTTAGGCTTACTTCTAGTTCATTTTCTTTTGCTAACTTAGTCCTAGTTAACGCAACTAACAATTTACAAATACGTTAGTTGCGCAGTATAGAGAAACAAAATGATACATTTAATAACAGGAAATACAGGTTCAGGAAAAACAACATACTCAGCGGAATTAAAAAGTAAAACGAACGGAATTATTTTTTCAATTGACCAGTGGAATAAGTCACTATTTCTTGCCGACAAAAAACCAAACGACGGACTGCAATGGTTTCTTGAAAGAATTGATAGAGCAGAAAAAATAATAATGGAGTTAGTTCAACAATTGGAAAATTCAAAAACCGATTCCATTCTAGACTTAGGGTTATCAAAATTTGAGCATAGAGAAAAATTTAGAAAATTTTCTAAATCTAATGGTTACGACACAAAAATTCACTTTTTGGATATTTCAAAAGAAACTCGGCTTAAAAGAGTATTGAAAAGAAATAATGAAAAAGGAGCCACATTCGAATTTAAAGTAAGTCAAGAAAATTTTGACTTTATGGAAAGTTGGTTTGAAAAACCAACTGAAAAAGAAATTACTGATGGTATAATTATTACCGAGTAAATACAACTAACAAAGACGCGTATACCAAATTGCTTGATTCTACTTGGTTCCCAAAGCATCCTATGGATTACTCTCTCGCTAATTTCATTTAACTAATGCATTTCCAACTAACCATTATCAAACAGATTATACTATTTTTATAGGTAGACAAATAGAAATATATTTTATTACTAAATTTGATAAGCATTCATCTATAATTAAGAAGACAAAAAGTAAAGACACAAATAAAGACCAAGCTAAAGCTCCTAAACAAAAGAGGCTAAACAAATATGATTTCTATATTGTGAAAATGCAAACACTAACAATAGTATTAATTACTCGCTAATATAATATCATAATTTAAGGTTGTCTAAATTGTGATTTTTTAAGCTTTTCCTTAAACATAATTGCTGCACTTGTATAACCACCCTCTGTACCATCTACAAAGTGAATGTGTTTTTCTTCTCTATCTTCTATATAACAAGACATTATAGAAGCATGAGTGACATGCATACCATATATAATTGTTTTATTAAACTCTAAATCATCGAGGAAACTTTTCAAACTAGCTATTTGTTGATCTGTTCCAGAAATCACGGTATTTAGAAAACCATCTAGCATTATCGTATCTGACAATTGGACAACTCTATATTTATATAATCTACCTGCTTTAAAAAATTTAAAATAAAACGCTCCAATCTTAGTAACTAACCAACTACTTGCTAAATAAGTAAGTTGATATTTTCCGATTTTGGTATACATTTCTTTTCTAATTTTCGCCAAAGACGTATTTAGTTTCAATTTAATTGTAGAAATTGGATTACGTTTTTCTAAATCGCCAAAAATCAAATCTATTTCTTTCATAATGGCTCCATATACTTGGGCTTGTTGTTTTTCCATAGCACAATCTACCAGAAGACATATCACCTTTTTATCTATTTGATTAGGGTAAATTTCATCCCATCTGCATTCCATTCCTTCCAAATTAAGTTTTATATTTTGTTTAGCGCTTATCAAATTAGGTTTAAAACTGTCCTTAATTGTTCGTTCTGCATATTTCAATCCATTACCTAAAACTACAGGAGTAGTAAGATATTTATTATGTCTAATTTTAGTGATTTTTAATGTAACGTTGTCCTTATAAACTTTGCCGACCTCTAATTGCCCTACTCGTAAATTTAACTCCAAGGTTTTTTTAATATGCTGACTGTAATTATTCAAGGCCAATAAGACCGGCTTTAATACAGCAGTTGGGACAAGAAACGTAGAACCATCCCCTCCAAAAAAATAAGGAATTTTAATTGTTTTGTCTACAGTTTTCAAAGTGTTTAAAACTGTAATGATACTGCCTGTAGCACTCAGATTAACATCGTTATGTAAACCCTTAGAAACAGCATCTGTAGAATTCTCTATGTCTGTTATGACTATATACCAATTTTCAGGGACATTGTAAAATAAACTATCATTTTTTAAAAGTTCTGTAAGTGGTAAATTATTTTTAGAAATATCTTTGTAAAAATTTAAATCATTTTCCATAGTCACGACATATCTCTTATTTAATAAGTCTTTTTAAAGATAATACTTAAGCTCAAGATAAAACTAGTTCTTAAAAAGAATTATTAATTATTAAAAATAAATCTTCAGCTTAGCAATACATCATAATTAAATATTAGCTAATGAGTATCATTACCCTTCCAATTACCCATGTATTCTGAAAACAAATAATTAGTGGTTTTGCGAAGTCTGTAGACTTAATGTGTATATAATTAAGTCCTTATTACAAGACAACTCATAAAAATAAGCACTCCAAATAATTCTCGATATATAATTCGGTTTTCATGAGCTAAACCAATTACTTACCTGTCAGTAAATGTATTACACTTAATTCCCTCAATGCATATAAAACCTTAGCACATAAATAAGAAACATAAAAATTAATAATGTAAATTGAATCCTTAACGCATAACCGCCTGTAAATAATAGCGTCAAATAAAAAATTATATGACTTCTAAACAAAAAGAAATTCCAAAGAACTTAATTACTCCCGCTAATCATAAAGGAATTTTATTAGACCTAATTATTTACATCTCCGTAATGTTTCTCATACGAGAAATATATTTCCCGAGTATCAGTTTCATTATAAATGGTCTTTTTTGGTCGTTTTCAACTTTGGTCGTTGCCACTTGGAGGATGAGGGTTCGCAATGTTTCTTGGAAAGACTTAGGCCTTAGCAAACCTAAGAACATCAAAAAAATGTTGTTAGTCTCTATTGGAATTTTATTAGCAACAGTATCAGTAATACTACTTTTTCAAATTGTAAAAGACCAATTACCTTTTTCTTTAGAATCAAATAATTATTCTAAAAATTCTGTATCTAAATTTGGAAATCTAAAAGGGAATTGGTTACTTTTTTTGACAATCATACCAGCAGTTCTAGTTGAATCAATGTTAGAAGAATTATTAGATAGAGGATTCTTATTGAATTGGCTAGAAAAATTATTCTCAAAAACGTCTATAGCTACAGCTCTTGCTGTGCTTTTACAAGCAATAATTTTTGGTTTTAGACACTCACACAATTTATCAGAAAGATCAATAACAGTTGGACTTATTGGTTTAGTTATGGGAATAGGATACGTTAAATTTGGACGAAATTTATGGCCACTAATTATTGCTCATTGTATATTAAATACCATCTCTATGATAGATAGAGTGTAGTAATTTTTAAAAACAAAAGATAAATAACAATTGAAAAACTAAATAAAAGAATACGTTTCTAGTAGAATAGTAAATGGACTAAAAATTGAGGAAGTAATTGTTAAAAGCAATTACTTAAACTTATTCTATAAATAAGATACTGCCAAACACATCAGAATTAATATAGCCATCATCATTATTAATCCCGTGGGTCATTTTTGAGCCCATGAAATTCTCACGATTATTGTTTCCATCATTATCTCCATAAGCTATTGAAAACCCAATACTTTTTTTATTTAAAATTTTCACTGGCACGTTATCTGTAGAGTTTTCATCAAATTGATCATCAAAAAGTTTAATAGCCATCTCCCAGAGATGTCTATTTTCCTCTTGGAACCTCACAACTTCAATATGATTATCAAAAAAAATGGTTTCTTGTGATGCGCCTTTGTCAATTACATGACCTTCAGTAGACACGTGATAAGCAAAAGCTTGATGATTATACTGGTGAATCCCTCCAGATCTATCTTCATCAAGAAACACCTCTACATAATCGCCTTTCCAATAATTTTATTTTCCATTTGCGAGCGTGGGACTGAGGTGTTCATCTATAACTTCTACCAAAATATATAAAAACTGGCTATCCCAAGCTAATTTGAATCGTCCATGATAATCCGTAGAATCAACAGGTTCGCCCAACCACACATAATTCATACTATACCAATCTGCACTTTTCCAAATTGAATCTTTACTACAACCATCAATCGTTAATGGCACGAGCGTCATTTGCGCATTAAACGCACCATCTACATTAGATTGAGAGTTAGGTGTCTCTAAATTTAATTGACAATAATCGGGCGTATTGGAAGCTGTTTGCGTAGCAGTCTTATTTAAACAACTTACTAAAAATAAAATAAAAGTGATCATTGCAACCATTGTCATCAACTTCTTAGTCTTCACAAAGTTCTCCACAGTACGTTTAACTTCCATTTTTTCTACTAAAATAAAATAAAGTTATATAACTTAGAGTGATTGATGTTTTTTTCTACTCCTGTTAAAAGTAATAAGAGAATAATTATTAGTAAATAATTAGCCCTAAAAAAGAGGATATCATTTTTTTAGTGATATACCTCTTTTTTACAACTCATCTATAAAAAATTACAGTTGGGTTAGTCTCTTTTCGCAATTATCTAATTAAGTAAGATCTTTGAATCATCAATAACAAACAATCCTGCTAAACATAGCTTTAGTTAACCATTTAAAACAACCTATTATGAAATCAACAATTCACAAACTAATTAAGAATTACAGAACTCTTGTAAGTAAAACTTTAGTCTTATCTATCGTATTAATGCTAGTATCAACTTTAGGGTTTGCTCAAGAAGCAAAAGGACAAACTATAACTGTAACTATAGAAAACGCGAAAAGTGATGATGGTAAAATACTAGTATCACTAAACACAAAAGACAACTTTATGAAAGGTGCTGGAGTTCAAAATGCAGCATCCGAAATTAAAGACGGAACAGCAACTATTACTTTTGAAAACGTACAACCAGGAGAATATGCTGTTATGGTAATGCACGACGCAAACGGAAACAATAAATTAGATTTTGAAGCTAACGGTATGCCTAAAGAATCTTACGGAACATCAAATAACCCAAGAAGTTTTGGACCTCCAAACTATGACGATGCAAAATTTAATGTGGATAAAGAAGATTTAAAATTATCAATTAGATTCTAAAACAAATAGTATAAGTCAACAAATCAATTATTTAGTCAAAGAAAGAGCCTTGTTAAGAGGTTCTTTCTATTATCAATTAGTTACCAATACAACCTAAACATTAGATTAGGTGTAAAGCCTAATGAAAACTTATCAATCGTTTCGATATCTCCATTAAAATTGTTATTTCCGCGATATTCTCGACTAATAAAATTAGTTTTATTATAGACGTTTCGAATAGATAAACCCACTTTAGCTCTCAGCTTACTCGTTTTTGAAAACTTAAATTTATAGGTACTAGAAAAGTCAAGTCTATGATAATCTGGCAATCGTTTTGTATTTATACCGCTATTAAACTCCAAACCATCTTCTCCAGCTACCGACTCAGTATAAGGCTTTCCTGTTTGCCATCTCCAGCCAAGTGCTATTTGAAAATTAGACAATTTATAACTTAACGATGTTGAAAACGCGTGTCTTACATTAGATCTAGAGTTGAAATAATTATTACCGTTAAGAGCATCAAATTTACTTTTAGAATTATTAAATGAATAACTCACCCAAGTATTAAACCCATTAAACCGTTTTTTTAAAAACAAATCAACACCATATATATTTTGCTCACCTAAATTAAACCTACTGTTTTCAGGATTCAAAAAGCCTAACGACAGCGCTGTTATACGGTCTAATGTCTTGTAGTAATTATCGATATCAATAGTCCAACCATTAGTTGTGTATATAAATCCTGCGGAAACCTGCTTACTATTAATAATAGGAAATTCATTACCGTTTGCCAACCTCCAAACTCTGTTCTCTAATGATAAGTCACTAATAATAGTTTCATCAATTTCACTAATAATCTGATTTTTTATCTCTGCAGAAATTTGAAGTTTCACATTTTTAAAGAGATTTTTATAAAGTAATAATCGAGGTTCAAACCTAAATGCCTCTAATTCTTTAAAATAAGTGGCCCTTGCTCCTACCGTAATGTCAAATAGTTTCGGGTTTTTGTAGTCATAATTTCCATATACACTGTGAGTTTGTACTACGGTTTTATCTTCGTCGAGAATAAACGCCAAATTAGTAGTGTTTAAAAACGCATAACCAACATCTTTTAAAACATACTGATAGCCAAATGTAGCTCTGTTATTCGAGTTAATTTCCCAATCTATTTCCGAAGATATACCAGAATCAAAAATGACATTGCGCTTTTCAAAATCTGACGTTTGCTCACCACCTTCCGAAGTAATAAAATTATAATTGAGTTTATATTCTGAAAAATATGCAGCGGTATGTTGCTTTAAATTAGCACTCCATAATTTTGTCCAACCTAGACCATAACCAGAGTTTTTTATCGACATACGATCATTAAAGGTTTCTTTACTTTCAGTATCACTAACTGTATAATCTAATTGGTTATCAATAGAAATCGCACTAGCATAGAAGTTATTCTGTGCGTTAGGCTTATAGTTTAGTTTGATATTATAATCTAAAAAATCAAAACTATTATCAGGGTTATCTCCATTTTTAATCTTCGTGCTTTCAAATACTTTGTCTGCAAGTTTCTCAAAGGTATAAGATTGATATGTATTTGTATAGCTGGAGCGAACAGAAGCTTGAATAGCCAGTTTATCTTTGATAATAGGCGCTTCAATATAAGCATCACCATTAATACCATTAAAGCCTAATTGAGCTTTAAATTTGTTCTCAATTTTTGTTGTGGTAGTCATAGAAATCACACTTGATGCACGTTCACCATACCTAGGATGTGTTCCTTTATTTATAAAAGTGATATTTTTTGTTGCATTAGGATTAAATGGAGAAATCATACCGAAAAGATGTCCTTTATGGTACATATTAATACCATCCCAGACCAACCTATTTTGGTCCATTTTACCACCTCTAACTAAAAAACCAGAGGCTGTTTCATTTGGACTAACAACACCTGGTAATAACTGAATACTTTCTAAAACATCTGGCTCTGTAAGTCCAGGTAAAACCCCTAAACTAGAAGGAATTAGTTGATAGGACCCATTTTTATTTTTAGATATGCCTTTAGTGAGGTAGCTGGTGATAACAATTCTATCCAGCTTCTCGATATTTGTATTATTTTTTAATTTATACACTACAATATAGCGTTGCCCAATAATCTCAAAAGTGAGCTTGGTTTGAAGTTGAAGTTCAAACAATACCTGATTCAAGGTGCGTTGTTCTCGTTTTAGGGTAATTTTAAAATCATTTATAATGTCATCTTGATAAGAAAACCTCACGTCATATACATCTTCAATTTTATCAAAAGCATTATCTAAACTACGGCTATTCATATAAATGAAAAATTTGGCCTCTTCCTGTGAAAAGGCCAAAAGCGGTAGAATTAACAAAATTTTGATAATCAATTTCTTCACTTCGTGCTCAAATAGATGTTTCTTTTTTCTTTTTCAATATATCGTATTTGCAAAGATTTAAATACTGTTTTTAATGCAGTATCTAAATTGTTATGAGTAAAACTACCTGTATAAATTATGTTGTTATTAATATCCTTTGAATTGATCTCTATATCGTATTGTGCCTCTAAACTCTTTATTACATATTTTAAAGGGACACTTTCAAATGAACTTTCTCCATGAATCCAAGAAGGATTTAAATCAATAGTAGCCCATTTTTCTATCACATTACCATTTATTCGTCTTACAAACTTGGTAGGTAATAAAATGTATTCTTCTTCTTTCGTGGTAACACTTACTTTACCTTCAAAACAAGTGACTTCAAATAGATCACCTAAAGAATTCACATTAAATTGGGTGCCTAATACTTTGACATCTCCATTGTCTGTAACTACAGTAAAAGTGCTTCCTTTTTTCACTTTGAAGTAGGCTTCACCTATTAAATTTAATGTCCTATTATTTTTCCAATCATCTTCATTATAAGTCAAGATAGATTTAGAGTTTAAGATAACTTCAGAGCCGTCTAAAAGCACAATTGCTTTTTGTTCTCCAAAACTGGTCTCTATACTTACTATATCATCACCAAGAATAAAAAATAATCCAAATAACAAGATAACAGATGCAGCGATACCTAGTAACCAATTATTAGAATTTAAATTTCGCACCTTAGTGCTTTTGTTAGATATATGATTTTGAATTTTCACAAAAGAGGTATCTGTTGAGGATTCTAAGGCGTCATAGGTCTGAATTCCTTTTCTAAGTTTTAAAAAAGAATTGTAATCTGCTTTAGAAACCATAGTTTTTAACTTGTCGTCAGAGAGTTCTCCAGCTAACCACTTGGCTAAAAATGTATCTTTTTCGCTATGTAAATTTTGTTCTTCCATGATATTCTAATCCTAAGACAACTTTATTAAATAAAACCCTACCTCTAAAGGTGACTAATTTAAATATTACCAATTTTATCTCTCATTACTACTAAAGCTAAATGCATTCGCTTTTCTACTGCTTTAACTGAAATCTCTAAGTGCTCTGCAATCTCTTTGTATTTCTTTTTTTCTATTCTATTCAATAAAAAAACTTCTTTTTGCTTTTCTGGCAGACCATTTATTGTGCGCTCTAGTTTTTCCATAAATTCCTTTTCTAACATTATAAACTCTGGAGATTCATTCGTTGTATGATTCACTAAAGCCTCTTGATGTTTTTTAACGACCTTGTCGTGCTTTATTGTATTTAGAAAGGTATTTGTGGCAACTGTATATAAATAGCTCTTGACACTATTGTAGTCTACTTTGCTACAATTATCCCACAACTTAATAAAGGTCTCTTGTAAAAGATCGTCAGCCTTATCAATATTTTGAGTTTTAAAGAATAAAAAACGTCTTAAATCTTTTGAATACTGTTTGTAAATAGTTTCAAAAGTTTTAGTTTCACATATTTTCTGCAGATCTTTTCGCATGTGTTGGTTTGCATAATTATACATCAAAACTAAACAAAAACTAATTATAGAAAAAAGTAGGGTTTTTTTAAAGTGTGTTGTCTTAGTTCTGATTGATCACTAAAAAATTAAATCCAAATTTAAAAATTGAAAATATGAAAATTTTAAAATCAGCTTTTTTAAGCATCTTATTTGTCGCTTTTTGCTTGACCTCGTGTACAAACGATGAACCAGTAATAGAGCAACAGAGCATTGAGGAAAGTCTAGCAATCACTGCCTCTTTATCTCAACTGAGTCTACAGTTTAATAGTCAAGGCGATATAGAGACATCAGCAAATCCAGCAGGGAATATTGTATTCGATTTCTGTTTTGATTTTGTCTATCCATTAAATCTATCCTATAATACAGGAACAACAGTAACTGTAAATAGTCTTGAAGGTCTAGTTCAAATTCTAATCAATTCAAACCAAGATTTATTTATTAATGGTATCGCATTTCCTTTTAATGTTGAGGCTTTTGATGATGACTCAGATTCTATAGTAGTCGTGACCATCAATAATGAAGACGAGTTTATTAATCTTTTAGAAGATTGTGATTTTGATAATGAATTTGAATGTGAGTGTACTGAAGAGTACAACCCTGTATGTGTCGAAATAACAGCTCCAAATGGAGAAACATTCTTGATCACGTATCAAAATGCTTGTTATGCCGAATGTGACGGTTTTACCGAGGCTGATTTTTCTAACAACTGTGAAGGAGATTATAACTGGTCTGGAGGAAACGAGTGTTTTACATATAACTTCCCATTGACTATTACTACAGATAATGACGAGACAATAACTGTTAACTCGCAAGAAGAGCTAAACACTGCACTCTATAACTCATACTATTTTGATTTTGTATATTCATTTGACGTGACCTTAGCTGATGGAACATTACTTACAATTGGCAACGAAGAGGCCCTTATTGAGCTATTAGAAGGTTGTTTTGGAGATGATGATGATGATGATGATGATGATGATGATTGTGGTTGCGATGAAGAATTTGCCCCAGTATGTGTTCAAGTTATAGAAGATGGTGTGACAGTAGTTTCTGTATTCACTAATGCCTGTGTAGCGCTCTGCGAAGGATTCACTGAGGCAGACTTTGTAACATGTGAGGACAATAACAATCCTAACAATTGTAGTGAACAAGAAGTGCTTGCTTATTTAGTGCAATGCGAATGGTATATAAACACTAGTCTTTATGAAAATGTAGCTCCCGAATATATAGAATTTAATCAAGATGGCACATTAGAAGTTTATAATGAGGGAACTGATGTAACTGTCCAAGGCTCATGGGATTTAGCTTCCAATCCTAATGCAGGAGATGTATTTATGTTCTTTAATATTGGAGCGCCTTATGCAACGGTATCTCAATTAGATTGGACGGTAACTCAATGTAGCGAAGGATTTATTATACTTGAATCTGGTAATGAGTTTATTCAACTAGAACGCGACTGTGATAATAATAATAATCCGGGTGATTGCAGTGAGGAAGATGTTGCTGGTTTACTCGTAGAATGTCAATACTGGTCGGTAATCATAAATAATCAAGAATATGAATATGTATTTGGTAGCGATGGTACTGTGACTGTTAGTATAAATGACGACTCTATTGCGTCAGGAACATGGTCAACCTATACAAACGGAGTTGGTGATGCAGTAGTTAGTATTAATACAAACTCAGATAACTTCAATAGTGACTGGACATTCTTAAGTTGTTCAGATGACAATATTATTATTAGTAGTTCTGCAAATTGGATGTCTAATATAGAATCTGGTTGCCCATAAGAAAATAAAATTGATTTTTTTATAATTGAAAAGCCCTTCAGATATTATTTTTCTGAAGGGCTTTTTTTTATCTCTATTTTCCTTTAAATATTAGATGCTTTCACCTAACCAAGCTTTCATCATCCAAACTGTTTTCTCTTGTTCGGTAATAAAATCGCTCATCATTGAGTTTGTTCCTTCATCATTAGCTTCAGCAGAATCATCTAAAATTTGACGCTCTATCTTTAATAATTCATAAAGTGAACCCACGATGAGTTGTACTGCTTTTTCATCTTCGGAAATGTTCTTACCCACAGGCACTTTGGCTGCTTTAGAGTAATCTTCAAACGTATGCAAGGGTGTTACACCAAGTGTTAAAATACGTTCTGCAATTTCATCTACTTTAAGATTGGCATCTGTATACAATTCCTCAAACTTAGGATGTAAATCAAAAAACCTTTTTCCCCTAATATTCCAATGAATTCCTCTTAAATTTTGGTAATATATTTGAAAATTTGCTAAGAGCGAATTTAACTCATCAGCAATTTCTTTTGTCTTCTTGGTATCTAAACCTATACTATTAGTTGTCATAATCTTTGTGTTTTGTTCTACGAAGTTAATATTACTTTAGCTTAATATATCATAGTTTTCATGAATGGTTGTTATATCTTTATAGTCTAAATCAATAACAATGACAATCACACAATTAAAATACGTATTAGCTATTGCAGAACATAAGAATTTTACTAAAGCTGCAGAAAAATGTTTTGTTACACAACCTACTTTAAGTACTCAGATACAAAAATTAGAAGATGAGTTAGACGTTCAAATTTTTGATAGAGGTAAAAAACCCATAGAACTTACAGATGTGGGACGCAAAATTGTACAACAAGCAAAAAATATTGTTGACGAATCTGAACGTATACAAGATATCGTAGATCAACAAAAAGGATTTATAGGCGGCGAATTTAGAATTGGTATCATACCAACAGTTATGCCTACACTTTTGCCGATGTTTCTTAAAAACTTCATCAAAAAATATCCAAAAGTGCACCTTAAAATAGAAGAACTCACTACCGAAGAGATCATAACGCGTCTTATGGATGGTCACCTAGATGCTGCAATTGCAGCAACACCATTAGAAAATGACACTATAAAAGAACGTGTTCTCTATTATGAACCCTTTGTAGCTTATGTACCTAATGATCATAGATTAAAAGATAAGAAAAAAATTGACGTTACTGATTTAGACTTAAATGACATGCTCCTTCTAGAAGATGGACATTGCTTTAGAGACGGTGTCATAAACCTATGTAAAGTATTTAAAAGTAACGAAGATGATAAATTTCAATTAGAAAGCGGAAGTATTGAAACGCTAGTCAAATTATCTAATGAAGGCTTAGGCATGACGCTTCTACCTTATTTAAATACACTTGATCTAAATGAAAAAATGTCTGAAAAATTACGTCATTTTAAGGAGCCTTCTCCAGCGAGAGAAGTCAGCATTATCTATCATAAAAACGAGCTTAAAATGCAAATTATAGACGCGCTTCACAATGTGATATCTGGCGTTATTCGTGGTGCAATTGCGTTTCAAAATGTGGAGATCATTAGTCCATTGCCAAATAACATGAAACCTTAATTATTTAAGATTTACACATTTCAGAATACCTCAATTGCAGTTATCATATAATATTATAACTGCGATTTTTTATTGACTTCTTGGGACATAAAAAAAAGCGACATTTACGTCGCTTTTTTTTATGCTTTTAATAAGATTAAACATCGATCTAACTCCGGGTTTTGTAAAATTAAAGATTTAATATAAATCTTAAGCTCTTCAATTTCATAAGGTAATAATCGCTGAAGTGCTTTTTGTAATTCTTTACAAAACAATGTACTGTCAAAACTGACTTTACTGAGTACTGTTTTAGTGTACTCGAACATTGCTCTTGCCATTTTTTTTTAGTTTTTAGGTTAATTAAGAGTAGTCGTGTTATATAGGCTATGTTTTAATTATTACAATCTAAATGTAATGAAAAAAAAGATCGAATTGACTAAGAGTAATAATTTTAACAGCCAATGAAAAGTTAAAACCTATTATCACCATCCAAAATATTACCCAAACCACCTAAAATACTTCCTTCACCTTTACTATTGCCTCCTCTTGGTAATGAAGCTATTACACGACCAGCTAATCTACTAAATGGTAACGATTGTATATATACAACTCCTGGACCTTGCAATTTCGCGTAGAATAAACCTTCCCCTCCAAAAACGGTATTCTTGATACCTCCAATAAATTCAATATCATAATCTACATCTTGTGTAAAACCAATAAGACATCCAGTATCCACCCTCAATGTTTCCCCTAATGCTAATATTTTTCTTGCTGTGGTTCCACCTGCATGCACAAATGCCATACCATCACCTTCGAGCTTTTGCATGATAAAACCTTCACCTCCAAAAAGTCCACGACCTAATTTTTTAGAAAATTCAATGCCTATGCTTACGCCTTTTGCTGCGCATAGAAAAGCATCTTTCTGGCAAATGAATTTCCCATTATATTCTGTAAGATCAATTGGAATAATTTTTCCGGGATAGGGAGATGCAAATGAGACACTTCGTTTTCCTGTAAGATTATTATAAAAAGCAGTCATAAATAAGTTTTCTCCTGTGAGAATACGTTTTCCTGCTCCTAATATTTTTCCGAAGAAACCTGTATCTTTTTGAGAACCATCTCCAAATATAGTTTCCATTTTAATACCATCATCCATCATCATAAAGCTACCAGCTTCTGCAATGACACCTTCTTCAGGATCGAGTTCTATCTCGACATATTGCATTTCTTCTCCGTAAATTCTGTAGTCTATTTCGTGTGAGTTCATAATATTGTGTGTGTTGTTTAGATATCTGCTGTTAAGTTGTGCCCACTATATAAGTTGAAATACTTTTCTATTTGTTACAAATAAATAAAATATGAATATTTTTTTGCACTAAAAATTACAATTGCAACTATATACTGACAGTAAGAGTTACGCTTTTACTTTAAGTGTCCACTCAAAGTTAAAATCTGAAACTTGTAAACCTTCTTTATTAATACCTTTAGCATTTAACCAAACGGTTTGGCCTTCTCCAGTTTGTATCGCTTTTGTGATAGCTTCATCAACTTTTTGTCCTTCATCACAAGAAAAAGTAATTCTGCCAGTAGCCTTTTTTGTAAAGGAAGCATTGTTAGTGGCCACTAACATCGACACTCTTTTACCACTTTCTTTAGCTTTAGACATCACCAGAGCTCCTGTTGTTAACTCTGCAGCCATACCTTGAACTGCCCAAAACATAGAATTAAAAGGGTTTTGATTAATCCATCTGTGTTTTACAGATACGATACATGTAGTGTCACTTAAAGACTTTGTACGCACACCACAAAAATATGCAGCGGGTAGTTTAAATAATAAAAATGTATTGAGTTTACTTGGTGAAACGTTCATATATACTGGATATTTCAGCTAAAATATCGAAAATAATCGGAAATCCAATTTGTTAATATTGTGTTAAAATTAGGTACTATGCGTAACATAATACCTTTTTAAAGACATATATTTGTATAAGAAATTACTATATGCTTTTTCATCATGACAACTAATCATCAAAAAAACATCGCAACTTTTATTCATTTATCAACCTTTAGTAGGTTTATAATTCCGTTAGGAAATTATCTTGGGCCCATTATATTATGGATGGTAAACAAAGATAAATCTGAATTTATAGACACACACGGTAAACAAGCCATCAATTTTCAAATTAGCATTTTGTTGTATACATTAATTATGGGTACGCTTACTATACCGTTTTTTATTTTCAAATTCTTTAACGGTTTGGACTTTATAGATTTTCATGGGTTTCATGATTTTCACATCAATATAGGAGAACCCTCTCCACTACTTTATGTAACAGGTGGTTTAGGTTTTCTAGCCATTATTGGATTTATTCTAGAACTCGTATTTATAGTTATTGCTAGTTTAAAAGCTAGAAATGGTGAGTTGTATGAATACCCTTTAACTATTAATTTTATAAAATAAAATCATGCGAATTAATCACTCGCTATTTATATATAAAAATCAATCAATCAAAAAATGAACAGTTTATTTAAATTTAATCTCATCCTACTATGACACGAGCATTATCTAAGTTATTGTTGAACTATCAAATCGTCAAAAATGCACACTGCATAAGACCTTTGAAAAACATTAGAAAAACTTTATGAAAATAGAAAACACAAAAGCACAAATGCGGAAAGGTGTATTAGAATACTGCATTTTGTCAGTATTAAAAGATGATGATGCCTATGTCGCAGAAATCTTAAGCACACTTAAAGATGCAAAACTGCTTGTTGTAGAAGGGACTATCTATCCACTTCTCACAAGGCTAAAAAATGCTGGATTACTCAATTATCGTTGGGAAGAATCCACCTCTGGACCACCAAGAAAATATTATGGTCTTACAGAGACAGGTCAGTTATTTTTAAAAGAATTAACAACAACCTGGACCGAATTACAAAACGCAGTTAATATAGTAACAAGACAAAAAAACACGAAATAATGAATAAAACAGTCAACATAAATTTAGCAGGTATATTCTTCCATATTGATGAAGATGCATACTTAAAATTACAACGCTATCTTGAGGCTATAAAACGTTCATTTACAGACTCTCAAGGTCGTTCTGAAATTATTTCAGATATAGAAGCGCGTATTGCAGAACTTTTTACTGAACGTGTACAAAATACAAAACAAGTTATTGGAAATAAAGAGGTTGAAGACGTAATCACAATCATGGGACAACCTGAAGATTACCTTGTTGATGATGAAATTTTTGAAGATGAACCTCAGCAACAAACCTATTCTAGTAAGCGTAATGCAACATCAAAGAAACTATATAGAGATCCAGACAACTCTTATGTTGGAGGTGTTTCTTCTGGATTAGCTCATTATTTTGGTATTGATGCCCTTTGGATTCGTTTAATTTGGATATTACTCATATTTGGAGCAGGAACTGGAGTGTTACTTTATATATTACTTTGGATTTTTGTTCCTCAAGCAGTTACAACATCAGAAAAATTACAGATGAGGGGAGAGCAAGTAAATATCTCCAATATTGAAAAAAAAATCAAGGACGGATTTGATAGCGTCTCCAGCGCAGTTCAAAATGTAGATTTAAAAAAACATGGTGATAAAATCAAGGATAGCTTTGATCATGTGTCTGATTCTATTTCCGAAGGGGTAAAAAAAGCAGATCTACCTCGTCAAGGCGAGCGTATAAAATCAACATCCAGCTCATTTTTTGAAACCATTGGTAATATATTCATGTTCTTTATAAAAATTTTCGCAAAGTTTTTTGGGTTAATCTTAATGTTCGTAGGTGCGGTAACTATAATTTCATTGGTCATTAGTCTATTTAGTGTCAACTTAATGGATAATATTCATTTCCCAGGAGTTGATTTCTTTGATGTTACAGATGCCACAAGAATGCCTGTTTGGTTGATGTCTTTGATGCTGTTTCTTTTCTTCGGAATAATAGCATTTTTTATCTTCTATTTAGGACTTAAGATTTTAATTACTAATCTAAAATCTATTGGTAAAACTGCTAAATACACATTATTAGGTCTGTGGATAATCGCATTTATTACATTAGCTGTAACACTTGCTAGGTTTGGAATGAGCTACCAAGATGAAGGATCATATATAAAAACCGAAAAAATAGCTTCTCTTACTAAAAAGGATACTATCACAGTAAGAATGAACAAAAATGATTTATTAACCACAAAATACAATAGAAGTTACAGGTTTAGAACTGCCTATAACGAGAATGATGAAAAAGTATTATTCTCTCAAGGTGTGAGGTTGATTGTAAAAACGACAAGTGATAGTATTGCCAAAATACGAATAGAGCGCGCAGCTAAGGGCTACGATGTATCTGATGCGATGTCAAGAGCAGAAAAAATAGATTACACATATGAGGTTAAAGGAAAGACGATATTATTAAATAGTTATTTCACGCTTCCTTTAAATGAATCTAGAAAAGATCAAGAGGTAAATATCACATTGTATTTGCCAGAAGGCAGCATCCTTTATGCAGATGAAAACACATTTAATTATCATTACAATGGCTCATATTATGACGATATTTTGGATCAAGATATGGAAGAACGTCATCTTAAAATTATCACTAATGGAATTGAATGTTTAGATTGCCCAATCGAAGAACCGTTTAAAACTGAAGTTAATGTAGAAGAGGAAAATAGATTAGAAATTAACGAGGATGGCATCAAAGCAAAGTCAAATAACAGTAGTCTTCAAATTGATGACAAAGGCATAAAGGCAAAAACTGGCGAGGTCGAATACGAAATTGACGAGGATGGCATAAAAATCACAACAGATAATGACAATAATTAACAATTCATCGCAATTAATCAACGGTTCAAGTAATTAAAATTTAATTAACCAACTATTTTTCAAATATTTGAACCATCACAATCAATCAAAAAATGAAACAGTATTTATTTTTATTTTTCTTCGGAATAGGATTCAGTATCAATGCACAGACCTATTCCGAAGTTTATAAAACTTTAAAAGCTAATGATAGTTTAATATTTGAGCGCTCATTTAACAAGTGTGAATTACAATACCTAGATCAACTCATCTCTGATGATTTTGAATTTTACCATGATACTGCAGGTATCACCAATTCAAAAAAACTGTTTATTCAAACCATGAAAGACGGCGTCTGTAAATCTAACAGCGTCACAAAGCCAACTCGAGAATTAGTTGAGGAAAGCATAGAAGTCTTCCTATTAAAACACAATGGAAAAATTTATGGCGCCTTACAAAACGGGATTCATAAGTTTTTTGAAACAACCAACGGACATAAAGTTGTTGGTAGTACTGCAAAATTTTCTCACTTATGGCTTTTAGAAAACGACAAATGGTTTTTAAAGCGTGTCATAAGCTTTGATCATCAAATGAAATAATAATAATAATCATCAATAAAAAAAATCAATCATGACAACACTTACAAAATTCACAATCGGAATCTTATTAAGTTTATTATTTGTCTCTTGCAATTTTGACATCAACTTAGATTCGGGTGTTACAGGAAATGGTATTGTATCAACAGTAGAGAGAACTCTGGATGCAGACTTTAACCAAATAGAAGTTAGCAGAGGCATAGACGTATATCTCACACAAAGTGATACGCCATCTTTAAAGGTACAAGCAGATGAAAATTTACATGAAATTATCATTACCAAAATTGAAAATGACGTATTAAAAATCTATGCTGAAGACAACATTAGAAAATCTGAATCAAAAAAAATAATGGTAAACATTACAAATTTAAATTCTGTTAGCGCTACTAGCGGTAGCGATGTATTTTCTACAAATACAATTAAAGCAGAAACTATAAAACTAATCACGACGAGTGGAGCAGACATCGAGGTAGAGCTTGATGCACAATACACAATACTCGCGTCAACTAGTGGAAGCGATATTAAAGTAAAAGGTTCTACCAATACATTAAGCGCGTCTGCAACAAGTGGTAGTGACATAGATGCTGAAGGTCTTATTTCTCAAATATGTACAGCTGCTGTAACTAGTGGTGCCGATATTTCGGTATACGTTAAAGAAAAAATTACTGCTAGCGCAACGAGTGGCGGAGACATCAAGTATTATGGCAATCCTAAAAACACGAGTATCTCTGATGCTGTTTCTGGTAGTGTTAGAAAGCAGTAAATACATGTAAACAACCAGCAAATCCGACGTTATTTTAAAACCATTTCAAACTCAAATCAAGTTTGGGATGGTTTTTGTTTTATATTTGTTCTAATAATGAACTGGAATTGACTTTTGTTTTAAACTAAATTATTTTGCTATAATACTTAAACTAAATTATTTTTAAAAGCATAGCCTTCAGCTATCGTTTTAAAAATAATGATGTTAGATTGCAAAATTTAAGCTTTATAGATAAAAGAAAAAGCAAACACGAGTTCAACAAACAAATTATAATGAAAAACAGTACTTTAATTCTATTACTCGTTTTCGGTTTTGGCACATACAGTTTTGCCCAAGAGCTAGAAAAAATAAAAGGTGATAGAAATTTAACGATTGAACAAACTTACATCGATGGTTTTCAAACAATCGTTGTAGCAGAGGATTTTAATATTGAGTTATTTTATAGTAAAAAACCTTCTGTACAAATTGAAACAGATAGTAATCTCCACGAGTATATAAAAATTAATGTCATAGACAGTGTTCTCACGATCACAACCTCTCGTGAAATACGCGCTAGAAGCCTAAATATCAAAGTAAATTACAGTGACGCTTTCTCTAATATTGAAGTTAAAGATGATGCCGAAGTACGCTCATTAACATCCTTAGAATTAACTAATGCCTCTCTAAAAACGAGTGGTTCTGCAAGAGCATATCTTAACATTAAAGCCAATTCTTTTAGTTTTATAAGTACAGAAAAAGCCAAAGTAAAACTTAATGTTACTGCAACTAATGTTGCTTTAGAAATTAGTGATAATACTAAAATGGATGCACTCATAAATGCCACTGATGTGAAAATGGATTTATATCAACGATCTAGTGCAACTATAGAAGGAACTATCACGAACCTTAATCTTAGAGCAGATAATAACGCTCAATTAAACGGAAAGAATTTCACAACCAAAACTTGTACTATTCTTGCTGAAATGGATAGCAACGTTTATATAGACGTTATAGATGCTATTACAATTGACGCTTCTGGATCTAGTGAAATTTACCTCTTCGGAAATCCGAAAATCACACTTAATACCTTTATCGGAACAGTTAAACTACAAAAGAAAGAAAAGTAGAGTTTGCACATTTCCGAAGTGCATATAATAAAAAACCCGAAGCTTTGAAAGTTTCGGGTTTTTTATTATGGATGCTACCACGTTTAGTAAACTGGAGTAGATATCTCAAAATCAGAGTCCTTAGCTGCTAAGTAACGCTCTGCATCTAAGGCTGCCATACAACCCGTTCCTGCCGCTGTGACTGCTTGACGATACACATGATCTGCTGCATCACCAGATACAAATACACCCTCTACATTTGTTTTAGATGTTCCTGGTGTATTAATGATATAACCCGTCTTATCTAGTGTCAAGAAATTCTTAAAAATATCTGTATTTGGTTTGTGACCAATCGCTACAAAAAATCCAGTTACTGGAATTTCAAATGTCTCATTCGTTTTATTATTTATAGCTCTAACACCTGTTACTACTTGTCCGTCGCCTAAAACCTCATCAGTTTCTGTATTGAAAAGTATGTCGATGTTTTTAGTATTTTTTACTCTAGTTGCCATGATTTTAGAAGCTCTAAATTCATCTTTTCTAACCAACATGGTTACCTTCTTACAGAGCTTTGATAAATAATGTGCTTCTTCACAAGCACTATCTCCTGCTCCAACAATAACAACTTCTTGATTTCTATAAAAGAAGCCATCACAAACTGCGCAAGCAGAAACGCCTCCACCGAGTTTAAGATACTTTTGCTCTGAGTCTAAACCTAAATATTTAGCAGATGCTCCGGTTGAAATAATGATGGTTTGACAGTGAATTTCTTTAGTTTCATTAACCCAAACTTTATGAGTATCTCCAGAAAAATCAACTTTGGTCACCCAACCATCACGAATATCTGTACCAAAACGAGCTGCTTGGTTTTGTAACTCTATCATCATTGCTGGACCTGTGATACCATCTGGATATCCTGGGAAATTTTCTACATCATTGGTAGTCGTTAATTGACCCCCTGGTTGTGTGCCTTGATATAATACTGGCTCCATATTTGCTCTTGCAGCATATATAGCCGCTGTATAGCCTGCAGGACCAGAACCTATGATTAGACATTTTAATTTTTCTATTGTATCTGACATGTTATTTTAATTCAGTTTATTCTAAACAAAAGTAGGATTATTGATAGAATACTTACATTAAAAGTATTAAAAGTTATTATCACATCATAAGTAATTTATATCACAATAATTCATGTCATTATTTTTTTGTAAATTAATACAAGCATAAAAACTAACCTCATGAAAACACGTGTAACTTTTATTATCTTATTTGCGTTACTTTTCTCCTGTAAAGAGAACACAACTATAGTTAAAGAAGCTGTCGAAGTAGCAATCGTTGAGGAGCCTTCTCTTGAAGGTACTTGGGAAATGATTGGACTTTATAACTATAAAAACAATGAAGTCGTAGACTCGTTCAAAACCAGAGAAGGTAATCGGCAAATAAAAATGTACACTAAGAGTAAAGTTATGTGGAGTAAACTTGTACCTGCTGATTCTACGGAATATTTTGCATATGGAGCCTATTCACTTAATGATTCAATATTAAAAGAAACCTTAGACTATGGTTCTAAAACCATGAATCTTGTCATTGGTAAACGTAGAGATTATATTTTTAAAATTGTTTTAGAAAAAGATAAGTTCAGCCAAATTGAAATTGATGAAGATGGAGATAAGATTTATTCTGAAAACTACAAACGTGTAGATTAAAAAAATCAAACTAACAATTGATCTTTGATTATTAGATCAACTGTGTTTACCTTGAAGTATTAGACTATCCGATTATTATTTTAAGTTCTATTTAGATGTAACGAAAACAGGGTTTTTGAACAAAACCTTTCTTAAAAATCACTTACAGTTGTAGTCATACTATTGGGTTTTTTATATCTATGATTAATCAATTGCGTCAATCATTGTAGAGTATGAGCTAAGATCTAAACAGATTTAAAATTATTTTATTAGAGAAATAAAATACAATGGGAATCATATCAAAACATCATAAAATGATAAAAATATATTATAGTTCAAAGTCTAATGTAGGAAAGCAAACACTTGGTTACTTACAAGCTTCATTAAAAAATTTATTGGACATTGATATCACTAAGACGAATGTTACAGGTACGCAATGGAAAGAACTGGCGGAAAACTTAGGAGTAACAATTGGAGAACTTATAGATTGTGAGCATCCTGCATTTACGTCAAAGTATGATACAGAAACAAATCTTGATGAGCATGGCTGGATAAAAGTTTTAGATAACAATCCTGAGGTTTTAAATTACCCAATAGTTATTATAGGTAAGAATTTTTACCAAATAACTAATCCTTCGGAAATTGAAAAACTATTAGAACCGAACAGTAAAGGAATAGACGAAAAGAAAACGATATAAAGCACCCTTATATGTTAACTATATGGTAATTTTATAACTATTAATTACAAATTACCAATGAGAATGGTTAAGACTATATATATTGATAACGTAAAAATACATGGAATAATATCATCACTATCTGAGCAATTAGGTATTGATTATACTAATGATGGCGACGACTATTGTATAGATGTTGATGATGCGTTTGGTAAGGGTTATATTAGAGGTATTCAATTCTCTCATGGATTATCAGTTATTGAAGCTGGATTAACATCTAGCAAGAAAATAAGACCTTACTTAGAAAAGCTAGTGATCAAGGTGCAACTTCAACTCTTCAATTACAAAGCAGATATCAACTAATCTTATCACAACATGTTGAGCATTTGTATACAGAAACATTCAATAAAGAAGATTGTTATAACATTTCACAATCGCAAATTCAAAAAATTAGAATAATTACAAATCATATCATTGATAACCCGGGGTTAAACCATTCTCAGGATGAGCTTTGTTCTCAATTTTTCATTTCACAGTCAAAGTTACAGTTTGGATTTAAAGAAATTCATAAAACTACCGTCTCGAACTTTACAAGAAATGTAAGATTAGAAAAATCTGAAGAATTATTGTGTAACTCAGAATTAAATATCTCTGAAATTGTATATACTGTAGGGTTTACAAGTAGAAGTTATTTTAGTAAAATTTTTAAATTGAAGTATGGCTGTAACCCTACAGCGTATAAACAACGGCTTCAAACCCACACTCCCAAACAAAAATTTATTGCATAAAAAAAAGCCTCATAATAGAGGCTTTTTTTATTGGTATAGATCTAATTAATCTACTGCATCCTGCACATCATCTGCAACATCTTCTACTACATCTTCTACTTTGTCTCCTGTAGTTTCTCTACAACTAATAAATACTGTAGAAATTGTAAATAGAATAAGAAATACTCGTCCTAATTTTTTCATAATTGGTTGTTACTTAAGTTAATTGATACTCATTATTTTTTTACTATGCCTTTTAATAATGATAGAACAAACAACACTAAAAATACAAAAAATAAAATTTTTGCAATAGATGCTGCTCCACCTGCAATACCTCCAAATCCTAGTATTCCTGCAATTATCGCGATTATTATAAATGTGATTGTCCAACGTAACATATCTTTAAAGTTTTAAATTAACAAGTAACTTGACCATCAAATCACTAGGTAACAAATATCGCTTAATTTAATGTAACTAATTGCCTCATAAAAGGTTAACCTTAACTCTATTACTAATTTCGTGACACTTTCATCATGGCATAAAAATTATCACTAATGACAATACGCTTAAAAATTCTGGTATTATCATAAAAATCTTCCTTTATTGGATGTGATAGAAAATCATAGCGATCATGAGTTTTAATGAGACATCTCAAATCCTTTAATTTTAAATCAGGGCTTAACCAAGAGCGATAATCCTTCTTCTTTAAAATTAAAGGTTTTTGTTTACCAAAGTTTGGCACCTTTGAATACTCCAAACCAGAATTGGTTACTAACAGAGAACAGGTTAAAAACCCATCACTGATTCTATTGTAAATTCCAGCTATGCAAAATGGTTTATGATTGCTCAAGTGAACATGATGAGTACATAATTTTCCATTAATTAATTTAGATGTAAAGAAACCATTTACCACAATTAGACACCTTCTTTCGTTAAGGCATTCCGAATAAATCTCTTCATTCAAATGGTCATCATCAATATTGGTATTCAACGTATTCGTGAAATTTTGAAATGCATCCCAGCTATCATCATATGCCTCTGGGAGTAATCCCCAAATCGCAAAATTTAATTCAGGATATTTTACAGACGTTATTATAGGTAAATTTGATTCTTTTAGACCATTAACTATCGCTTTCGGTTTATATAAATTAGGGTATTCAAATTTCGCATTTAGTTCATTTTCAACATCTGATAACTCACACGTACTGGATAATTTATAAAACATTTTTTACTTTCAAGTAAGTAAAAATATGAGCAGCCCTTTAACTCAAATCATGTAAAAATGTCTTCAAATGAAAAAGACACCGTGAAGATGTCTTTTTACTATCAAAAAATGATTTTGATTATCTCAAATCTTCTAAAGATTTAATATTGGATAGTCCATTTATAATGGTGTTCTTTTGAATAGTTAATATTGATTTTGTTGATGCGGGTAAACTGGTCTCATTTAAAACTTCGTTATACTCTTCTATTGATGCTTTTTCTCCTCTAATTGCTTCTTCTAACATAGACTCTTCATTATCTCTAGAAAACAATGATTTCAAATCCATCCATGCTCTATGTACTGCACCGGTAACGCTTCCGCCTTTATCTATATCTTGGTTAAAAGCTTTAATCTCTGTCTTTAACTCATGACCAAAGTTATAACGTTCTTGTACTTTTTGATTAAAGTAAGATTTTAACGATGCGTGTTCTATGTTTTGAGCAGCTGTTTTGAAACCTTTCTCAGCATCATATGTTTTTTCTAATAAATCGTTTAATTTTTCTCCAACCTCTTTTGTGTAAGTGCTCATTTTCATATGTTTTAAATTGTACGATAATTTTCTTTAATGATGCTTATCGCTTAGCATCACAGCTTAATAGATTTAATTATAAACTTTACTACAAATTTATAATATCCCTAGAAGTTGTATTAATTGATATGCTCGAAGTTTTAACGCAAACCCATCGTTAATAAAAGTATTTTCAAATTCAAATTCAAAACCTGAGTGATTTATAATCACTCAAGTTTTGTATAACAAAGAAACATATTATACAGTCTTATTTACATAACAATTTAAATTACCGCTTATTTTTAGCTCAAAAGCACTCTATGTCTGTAGATATTAACACAAACAAAAAAACTCAGTAATTTAACCAATTACTGAGTTTTACCTAACCAACTTCATTAAGATTGAAGTGAGTACTACCAATAAAAAAGTATTTCACACAAAATACATTGCAGTGCTTTTTCACATTTTATTTTAACTTTTTCTTAAAAATTAATATTAAATTTGAAAATATATTTATCAACTAACATTTTTACAAGAAATAGCCATGTTTGAAATTGATATCATTACTTTGAACCAAAAAGATACTTTACGTCAAATACAAGATGTGTTAGGAGGAAAACTAATAGAGACATCAAATGAATTTAATCTTATTTTTGACAATGAACATGTCAAAGGAACAATTAAGTATATCCCATTTGATTGGGGAGTTAACTTATTAGATTTTGATATTGAGTTTTCAAAAGATGTTATTCTAAAAATTGAAGCGTCCGAATTTAATCCAATTCGTTTTATCTATACTCATAACGGTGATTTCAAACATAGATTTGGAATCAATAATGAAGAAAAATTGGTAGAGCAATTTCATTCGTTGATTTTTACTAATAAGAAAGGTGGATTTAACTATGTTCATTTTCCGAAGAATAAAAAATTAGAGGTAAATATTATTCAAATTGTTAGAAAAAAGTTTTTACAAAAAAGAACAACTAATGTCTCATTATTAAATGACCGATTATATGATGTTTTTGTAGATACGGACCATGACAATCGCTTCTCTCACTATGGTGCATTAAATTTGAGAATGTCTGACTACATAAAAAAACTAAAAAAGATAAAGTCTAAAGGGATGGTACGAATCCTAAAAATTGAGTCTATTGTTTATGATATGTTATCATTGCATATAGAGCAACATAATAAATTTTTAAGAGGCGTACAATTACCAGTATCACTGTCTAAAACAGAATTGAAAGGTATTAGAAAATTAGGGGACAAGATTATAAAAAACCCCTCATTTAGTTATTCGCTAGAGCAGTTATCAATTGAATCTGCTTTATCGCAAGCTAAATTACAAGACGGTTTTAGGTTTTTATATAATAGAACTGTCACAGAATATGTTAGACATATAAGGCTTGAAGCCGCTCGATAACTGATGAGAAGTGCTGACTTAAATGTTTCACAAGTTGTTTATAGTATTGGGTTTACAAGCAGAAGTTACTTTTCTAAAATTTTTAAAGAAAAGTACGGTATCACCCCAAACGAATATAGAAAGAGTGCTCTTAATAATTTGATTATAGAAGAATCTGCAGCGTAAAAACAGCCATTTTTAACTCGCAAATTTAAAAAAGCCATTTCAATCTTTTAGTTAATTAAAGAAAATAAAAAGTACCTCGAACAAAAGCTTGAGATTCAAACAAAAATGATATTAGCCTTACACTATATTATTTATTTAAAAAATAACTAAAACCCCTTTTTAAATATAAAAAAAGCACAGATTAAAATCTGTGCTTTGAATGTGAATAAATCATAAAGCTTTCACCTAATTATCTTTTTAAGTAACATAATTGCCCCATACTTATAAGCATACTTCCAAATAGTTTGCAGCCAAACAGAGGGTTTTAAATCTTCTTTAATTTCTCCTTTTACGCCTTTGAGCTCTTCAATAGCTATTTGTCTCTCAAGGCTCAATCTCTTAAGATCAAATTCAATCTCTTCAAATGTTTTATAATTTTTCATAATTATTTATCAAAAAACTTATTGGCCATTGAGCTTATAATTTTACTGTTTATATGACTTCTTAGTAGATAAACAATAAATGAAAGGAGTAAAAATATAGCTCCTATAATTAAATAACCTAAAGACATATTCCCCAAGTACTCTCCTATCGCTATAGCTCCTGCTACAGCCGTAAAGATTACAGAAAAAGCTATCAAACCTCCTACGACTGCAAATTTCGTTACTAAACTTAAAGTCAAAGTTAATTGTTGAAATACTTTTAACTTAAAGTATTCCTTCGAGGTTTTTACATACTTTTCTGCAGTATCAGTTGCCCTATCTGTAGTTTCGTTTAAGGATTCAAAAACGGTCATTTGTTATGAGGTTTTTTGTAAATTCTTATTTTTAGCTTTAAGAATAGCTAATTTTTTTTCTAAAGTACTAATGACATCATCTGCTTTATAACTAACATCTGATACTATTGTCTCCAACTGATTATCAAATGTATCTTTATGGTTAACTACGGTCGAAGTTACTCGGTCTTTCAAATCAGTAGCGGTATGAGCTAACCGGTCTTTTTGTAATTGCGCTTCATCAGCTATCTTTTGTCTAGTAATGATACCCTTATCTGGAGCAAATAAAATTCCTAATGTTGCTCCAATTACCGTTCCCGCTAAAATTCCTATAATTGTATTACTTTCTTTTCCCATGATATTAAATTTTTATTATTTTTTGATTCCACACAAATATCACAAAAAACTAAAACCTGGGTTAACGCTATAGATTTAAATATTGACTTAAATCGAAATGTATAACGGTCAATACTTTTTTCTAATGAGTTAAGCTAAACTCTTATAACACACTAACTTTATAAAAAAAAATGTCAAAAATAGAAACTACAAATCCGTACACTAATTTAAAGATTGAAAGCTATAATACGTTCTCCTCAGAAAAAGTGACTACGATCCTCGAAACTAGTAAAGACGTGTTCAATAGGTGGAAATTAGTCGAAGTAAAAGAAAGAGTAAAATTACTTGATAATGTGGCAGATGTATTATCTAAAAACATCAACACCTATAGTCAACTTATAACAGATGAAATAGGGAAACCTATTTCTGAAAGTAAAGCCGAAATAGAAAAATGTATTTACCTCTGTGATTTCTACAAGAAAAACGCAAACTTACTATTAGCAGACGAACTTATAGAAACAGAAGCAAATGAAAGCTTTATCAGTTATGATCCTCTAGGTGTAATATTAGCAATAATGCCTTGGAATTATCCGTTTTGGCAGGTTATGAGATTCGCCATTCCTGCGTTAACCTCTGGTAATACAGCTCTATTAAAACATGCTACAAATGTCACTGGTTGTGCTTTAATAATCCAAGATGTTTTTGAAAAAGCAAAATATCCAAAAGGTTGTTTTCAAACGCTTATTGTAGATCATGATCAAATTGAAAAAATTATTGAAAATGATATTATAAAGGCTGTATCACTCACAGGTAGTGAACAAGCCGGAAGAAAAATTGCAGCAATAGCTGGTAAAAATTTAAAAAAGACAGTATTAGAATTGGGAGGCAATAACGCTTGTATTATTCTAGAAGATGCAGACTTGAACAAACACATGACTACTATTATAAAGTCTAGGATGCAAAATACTGGTCAAAGCTGTATTGCCGCTAAACGTTTTATAGTAGTTGAAGCTATTTATGATGAGTTTCTCAAAATATTCACTTCAAAAATAAAAGAACTTAATTGTGGAGATCCCTCTAAAGAGAGCACAGATATCGGAGTTCTAGCAAGACAAGATCTTGCAGACACATTAGAAGACCAGGTTCAAAAATCTATCGAAAAAGGAGCAAATATTCACTTCGGAAATAAAAGAAATCAAACGTATTACCAACCTACCATTTTAACAAAAGTAGAACCAGGTATGCCTGTATTTGACGAGGAAACCTTTGGTCCAGTGGCCTCAATTATAAAAGTTAAAGATAAAAATGAAGCCTATGAAATGGCTTCAAATTCAAAATTAGGCCTTGGTACAATGATTTTTACTAAGGATAGTGAAGATGCTAAGAAACATGTATCAAATATAGAAGATGGGTCCTTCTTTATAAATGAATTAGTTAAATCAGATCCAAGGCTCCCATTTGGAGGAACTAAAGCTTCTGGTTACGGCAGAGAACTCTCTAGGGAAGGCTTATTAGAATTCGTAAATATAAAAACAGTTTACATTAATAAATAAAATTAAAAAAAATGAAATTCATAAAAAAAGAAGACGAAAAAAGTAGAGATTATCTTTTACAAAAGGATGACACGACAAAAACAATGTCAACATTTGTAATCGTAGTATTAATTGTACTTGTAATCGCAGTAGTAGCATCAGGAGTATACTTTATGAACAATTAATTTTAATATACTAGAACGTAAATATTCCTCATTTATCATAACCTTAGTATCAATACTCACATGAACTAACTCATTATGAAAACGACTATGTCGTAAATAATAATTAAACTATTAATTATTTCTCGTAAATAAAATCTAAGTTCAAGTTATAAGTGCAACACGAATATTTAAAATAGATGGGGCTAGCCCCATCTATTTTAGGCTCAATATTTATATTCGTTTTGAATGAAACATTATAAACAATTGACCTTGTCACAAAGGTATCAAATCTCTGCATTATTAGAGACAGGAATTACTATTACACAAATAGCAATAATTATTGGTGTCAATAAAAGTACAGTATCAAGAGAGTTAAAAAGAAACACGCCAAGTAGAGGAAGTACAGCTGGTAGTTATATTCCAGAACACGCTCAACAGAAGGCAATTAATAGACATTGTTTGAAACCCAAGCCTATAATCTTAACTGATGA
>NZ_AUDE01000023.1 GCF_000425305.1 Psychroserpens burtonensis DSM 12212 | reverse complement strand
TAGTCAAGATGTAGCTGGAGTTTACACCTATACGGTTACTGGAACGCCACCTTGCGATGACATATCAGCAAGCGTTACTGTAACAACGAATACACCTCTTAATGCTGGAACCAATAGCTCAGTAGATTTGTGTACTAATAATGATCCAATAGATTTATTTACCATACTTGGTGGTTCTCCAGAAACTGGTGGTACTTGGAGTCCTACTCTCGCTAGTGGAACAAGCCTTTTTGATCCTGCTGTAGATTCCGAAGGCGTTTATACGTACACTTTAATTGGAACGCTACCTTGTGATGATGCATCGGCTACAGTTACTGTGACTTTTGTTCCAACTCCAAATGCTGGAGAAGATAGCAACGCTATAATTTGTAGCGATGATGGCACTCAAGATTTATTTAATTATTTAGATGGTACGCCTGACTTAGGCGGCACATGGAGTCCTGCAACCGCCAGTGGAACTGGGATTTTTGATCCTAATCTAGATATAGCTGGCACTTACACGTATACGGTTACAGGTCCAATAGTCTGCAACCAAACAGATACTTCCGCAGTAACTGTAACAATAGAGATAAATCCAAACACAACTGGTTTAGAAATTTCTTCCGAAGATATCTGTTTAGGACTTTCAATTGATATCTCCATTTCAAATGCCACCCTTTTACCTGATGGGTCCTTTATTTTGACTTATAATCTATCGGGAGCAAATCAATCTGACAACACGATAACAATTAATATTACTAATGGAATCTCTATTTTTAATATACCTGCCAATCTGCTAACAACTCCTGGATTAACAACTGTAACTATAACTTCAATTATATCAATAGGCTCAATATGTAGCGCTGACGTATCTACAATTACCACTTCTGACTTTATAATTTTTGATAATGTTACGCCTCAAATTATTCAAAATGGAAATATCTTTTGTACTCAAGATGAACCAACAATAGAAAATTTATCAAATAATATAACAAGTACAGATGACATTACGTGGTTTGACGCTCCCATTAATGGTAATAGTTATTCTAATATTGATACATTAGTAGATGGTGAAACATATTACGCATCTGCTTTAACAGATAATGGTTGTGAAAGTATAAACAGATTAGAAATCACGGTGCTACTTGAAGACTGTCCTGAAGAGATTGTAATCCCAGATGGATTTTCACCCAATAATGATTCCATAAACGATGAATTTACAATTGAAAATTTAAGAGACTTATATCCTGATTTTACTCTAGAGATTTATAATCGCTACGGAAATATTTTATATAAAGGAGATATAAACACCTCTGACTGGGACGGTACTTCTAAAAAAGGTCTAACTCTAGGAGAATCTTTACTACCAGTTGGCGTGTACTTCTTTATTTTAGAATTTAATGACGAAAACAATAAAAACCCAATCCAAGGGAGAGTATATTTAAGCAGGTAGTAATTTGAAAATATTATGACTAAGAAACTCATAACATATAGCATAAAAATCATCCTACTTTTTGTAGGTGTACTTGGATATTCGCAACAAGATGCTCAATATACGCACTATATGTATAATATGAGTGTTATTAATCCTGGGTACGCTACAGATGATCCAGACCTCATAAATCTAGGACTTTTACACCGTGCACAATGGGTTGGATCTGTTGGAGGACCAACTACAAGTAGCTTTTTCGCTCACACCTCATTGGGTAACAAAATGGAAGGTGGGATTTCTGCAGTTCACGATCAAATTGGAGACGTCGTTAAAGAAACAAATTTATTTGCTGATTTTGCTTACGCTATTCCACTCAGTGAAAACACAAAACTCTCTTTTGGAGTAAAGGCTGGTGCTACATTTTTTAGTACTAACTTTAATGGATTTGTCTATTCTGATGATTTACCTGATCCTGCATTTGCCAATAACCTGAGTAAAACCTATCCTAATATAGGAGTCGGTGCTTTTTACTTCGGAAAACAATTTTATTTAGGTTTTTCTGCTCCTAATCTATTAGAATCAGAACATCTAGATAATGATAGTGGAATTGTAACGTCAAGAAAAGAAGAAACGCATCTGTTTTTTACTGCAGGATATGTGTACAATATAAACGAAAAAATAAAACTAAAACCAGCCATGATGGCAAAAGCAGTTTCTGGCTCGCCACTATCTTTAGATTTAACAACTAATGTCTTAATAAATGATGTTTTTGAAATAGGTGTTGGTTATCGTTTTGATGATTCTATAAGTGGATTAGTCAACTTTAGGGTTATTGACTCGTTGCGCATTGGTTATGCTTATGATTACACCCTCTCTAATCTTGGTAACTTTAATACTGGTTCACATGAAATCATTCTACTCTTTGATATTGGAAAACCAGGAAACGGATACGATAAATCACCACGATTTTTCTAAACACTTAATTATGAACAAAAATTATATTCTTATATATCTTTTATGTGTTTGCAGTTTAAGCTTTGGTCAAAAGAAAAGTTTAAAACGAGCTAATAAACTATTTGACAATAAAGCTTATGTTGAAGCAGCAAAACTATACAAACAGTTAGAGGATACTCAAGAATCACTTGAGAAACTTGGAGATTCTTATTATTTTAATTTTCAAATGAAAAAAGCAAAAGATGCTTATAAAAAATTATTTGAAAATTATAAGGACAGTCTAGATTTAGAGGTTTATTTTAGATACGCAAATGCTTTAAAAGGGATTGAAGATTATGACACTGGAGATAGAATAATGAGTGATTACTCTAACCTTCCCGAAAATACTCCTCAATTAATAGAAGAACTAACCTCGTTAACGCCCTATCTCTATAAAGTTAACCAAATAAAAAGCGGTTCTAATATTGGTGATTTTGGGATTACTTATTTTAAGGATAAAGTCGTGTTTGCATCGTTACGAAATTCAGATAATCCTAAATATGCGTGGAATGAAAACCCCTATTTAGATTTGTATAAAGCTTCGGTTTCTGAAGATAAAAACCTTGAAAACGTAGAGCCTTTTTCCGAAGAAATAAACAGCAAAACTCACGAAAGTAATGCGACATTTAGTAGCGACGGAAAAACAATGTACTTTTCTAGAACTAATAAAAAACGTGTCAAAATTGGTGACGAAAAGATTGCTGTAGTTAAAATATATCGTGCCAAATTGATTGATAGCGCATGGACAAAAATAACTGTAATGCCTTTTTCAAGTGACTTTTACTCTACTCAACATCCTACATTAAATAAAGACAACACTAAATTATATTTCTCAAGTGATATGCCAAGCACTTCAGGATCTTTTGATATTTATTATGTAGATATCACAGGTGAAAATTATAGTAATCCAATTAATTTAGGAGGCACAATAAACACTAAACATAGAGAGCAATTTCCTTTTATTACAAATGAAGAAACACTCTATTTTGCATCTAATGGACACAAGGGTTTAGGCGGTTTAGATTTATATCTTTCAACTTATAAAGACGCACAGTTTGAAGAAGCTTTAAATCTGGGACATACTATAAACTCTGGCATGGACGATTTTGGTTTTGTATTGCAAGATTCTATTCAAGAAGGATTTTTCTCATCTAATAGAGATGGAAAAGATCGTTTATACGTGTTTACTAGAGAGCCAAACGTTAAAACGTACTTCCTAGAAGGAGAAGTACGCGATAAAAACTCAAAAGAAATTTTACCAGGATCTTTGGTCACCTTATTTAATGAAGATGGAAATATTGTAAAGCAAATAATCGTTGGAGATGACGCTAAATATAAATTTGAAACCGAACCAAACAAAGCGTATAAAATTGAAGGATATAGAAGTTTTTATATCCCTACTCTTGAGGACATCAACACCAATGAGGAAGGCAAAATTGAATTTGATATAGAACTTGAAATTGAATCTTATGACGATGCCGAAGATATTGTAGTCACCAAAACTGATGGTTACATTTATATAGAATTGGAAAACATCTACTTTGATTTAGATGAATGGGCTATCAAACCAAAAGCAGCAAAAACACTCGACATTCTAGTTAATCTTCTAAAAAAATATCCTAGAATGGAAGTACAACTAGGAGCTCACACAGACTCTAGAAGTAGTGATAGTTATAACTTAGTGCTTTCTAACAATCGTGCTAAATCGACATTAAATTATATCGCCTCAAGAGGCGTTGATAACGTACGTTTAAAATCTAAGGGCTTTGGAGAAACTCAACCTTTGGTAGACTGCGATGACAATTGCTCTGAGGTAGAGCACTCTATTAACAGGCGTTGCGAGTTTATTATCCTTAAATAATAAAGTCGTCCACTCCTATCAAAGACACTAATTTAAAGGTATTTCTAAAAATTGAATACCGTTATACTCAATAAGGTATTCTTCATTTAAATACACTGGTAAACCCTCTCCATTTGGGTTACCTAATCCCACTCCAGCATATAATACTTTAGCATCCTTGTCAAAAGCGTGTTTTTTGAAGGTTTCCATCCAAACCACATCGTAATTATTAGGGTTGTCGGGTAACAAAACAGCTCTAACAATCACAAAAAAATACTCGCTATTTTTGTCTATACATACAAATTGAGGATGCTTTTTTAACTTACTATTTATAGCTACAAACTCAAAACCACGATTTTCTAAATCCTTTCCAACATGGTTCATCGCCAAGTTATGAAGTTCTTGTAATGTTAATACTTTGCTCATCTGGTAAAGATACAAACTTGCTATTTAAATCTTACAAATTCTGCATCACTAAATGTGTAATTGGACACAGGAATAATGGCATTATTTTTGAGTTCATACCATGGAGAGATTAAAGAATCTTCAATATTTTTAACCAAATGAACACTTTGAGCTGGCGTATTACCTTGAAACAACACATAAAGCCTATCACCATTTTCATTGACAACTTCATCTCCAATCATTACAATATGGCCAGGAGAACCACCTTTAATAAGCATATCTCCAATTTTTAAATCTTTGGAGTCCATAGATTTTAATTCATTATATAATGATAATGTTCCAGAATACATATAAATTAAATTGAGGTATTTATAAAAGTTTTCTTCGGAAGGACTTGCCCTAGCTGTCTTATGAAATGATACTTTATTACCACTAATTTTTGGACGATAACCTTCTTTATATTTTTTCCAAGAGCAGTAATGACCAGACGTGAAATTAAAGCCTATTTCATCTTTTCTATTATTTACCCAAAGGTATTCGCTTCTAATTCTGATCAATGCATCTGCACATTGTTGTAATCCGTTTTTAGGTACAGGAACTTCTAAAATACCTATGTGTCCACCTTGCCAAAAGTATTCCGAAGAATCATAATTTATTATTTTACTACTGAAGGGTTTTAGCTTATAATTCCGAAGATACTCCTCATAACTCCCTTTGGCATAAACAACTCGTTTGTAACCCTCGGGGACATTTACTCTAGACTGTATCGTTAAGCTATCTTTATCAACAAGACTTGTTCTTTCACTTGTATTGACTGCATTTACAACTTGTTTTACAGGTTTAAACTGAAATGCTAAAACGACCAGTGAGCTTAAAATTAGAATGTTGAGTAAAACTTTCTTCATACCTTGAATAACGATAAAAATAAAAGTTTTGGTATTTAGAACATCTAATTAAAGCTCGTTATCATAAGATTTCTTAATCAACTCTGCCTTGCAGTTAATTTCTAAGGCCTTGTAAATATTTTTAATATGACTGCGAACGGTATCTAGCGATACAAACAAATCATCAGCTATCATTTTATAACTTTTACCGTCTACAATACCTGCAACTATATCCTTTTGCCTTGGTGTAAGTAAATCGCTGTGATTCTGTTTTGGTGCAAATTGATTGACTAATTTTCGGGCTATAGAAGGTGACATATAGGAACCTCCATTATGAACGATTTCTACAGTTTCCAGAATTTTTTTTAGTGGTGTTGTTTTTGATAAATAAGAACAAGCACCTGCGCATAATGCTTTATAAATACTATCATTATCTTCAAATGTGGTGAGCATAATAATGTCTACTTTTGGCAGCTCATTTAATATGAGCGGAATACCTTTAATCCCAGACATTCCCAACAAATTAATATCAAGCAGTAGAATACTTGGTAACGTTTCTAATCTTTTTAAATCTGTAAGAAACGTTTCAACGGAAGCTGAAATCTGTAAACATTCTACATGAGGCTGTGCTCCAAAAAAGTCGTTCAGGCTTTCTTGAATCAACACATCATCTTCAATAATTGCTAAAGAAATAGTAGTCATGTTTAAAATAATCTTCTACTGGCAAAGTTATGACATTAAAATAGTTACACAATCACATTAAAATGTGATATTAGAGTTGAAATGGTAAATTTAATAGAACTCCAAATCCGTTCTCCTTTTGAAAGCTCAAACTTCCTTTAATGTGTTTTGCACGCATTTCCATATTAGACAATCCCAAACCTGTAGATTTATAGCACTCTTTTTTGCTACCATTATCTTGAATAAACAATTGACAACCTGTTGCCTGATTGGAAATTACAATAGTGACGTTTGTAGCGTCTGAATGACGCAAAACATTGGTAATGGATTCTTTATAGATTAAAAAAATATTTTGTTTGGTTTGAGCTGGTAACTTTTTATTAGGATTTTTAATGGTTGAATTATCTATTTGAAACGAAATATTCTTTGGTAATAACAACTCTTCAGCCAACTCGTGCATACGTTCAATTAAATCTTCAATAGTTTCCCGTCTGCTATCAATACTCCAAACTAAATCTCGCATTTGTGAAATAGCATTTCTGCTTATTCCTGCAATTTTTTGAAGTTTAAATTTATCGGCTTCACTCGCATTAATTTCCATGAGTTCAGTTTGCATAGCGAGACCAGATAATAAGGAGCCCACATCATCATGCAAATCGCTTGAAATTTTAGTACGTAAGCGCTCCATAGCCAATGCTTGTTGAAATCTATATCGAAAAATCGAATACATAATACCTATAATTAAGAGTAAAACAAGCACTATAAACCACCATTTTTTATAAAATATTTGTCGCACTGTAATGGGAATAGACAAAATTGATGTGGCTTCGTTACCTCTAGAATCTTTACCTTTTACTTTCAACACATAATCGCCTGCTGGCAATTGATTATACCGTATAGATGCCGAATTACCTTGATAAAACCACTGGTCTTCAAAGCCTTCTAATTTTGTACTATAGGTGTTTTTGTTATTCTGAAAATAGCTTGGCATTGTCCAGTTAATTTCAAAGTATTGGTCGTAAGGCGAAATTTCCAATTTCTTGTTTTCCAAATAACTATAGTCACTATTAAAACGGCTTTTAAGCTTGCTATTGTATCTTGATATTCCTGTAAAGCGCAGGTGAGACTGTTCAGACGTTTTAAATATCTGTTCCGGTTTAAAACTATTCAGACCATTCATTCCTCCGAAATAATAATTATTTTTGCTATCCTTAAACGAGGAAGAATAATTAAACTCGTTATGGGAGAGTCCATCTTCAGCATAAAAATTTTGAAAATGCCCGCTTTGCTTATCCATGTTGGAAATACCATTATAAGTGCTAATCCATAGATTACTCAGTTCATCGCGCATAATTCCAACAACGTTATTATCTGCCAGACCTTCTGCTCTGGTATAAACTATATTTGTTTGACCATCTGCTGAAAGATGATTTAATCCGCCACCATAAGTACCAATCCATAAACTACCATCTGTATCTCCCTCAAGAACTAAAATTCGATTTTTTGAAATATTAGGTTTTGTATTTATGGAATAGCGTTGCTCAATGGTACCGTTGATATTAATTTTTAGTAATCCATCGTTTTGAGTGCCTACCCATACTGTGTTATTTTCATCATCCTGAAAGAAATAGGTTAAATCTGAAATTTCAGAAAAAATAGAGGGGTCTTTGAAAACCAATTCGCTCTCTTCTGTTTCGGGATTGAACATCGTTAACCTGGCTAGAGTGTAACCAAAAAGTAAACGTCCGTCACTGAGTCTAATCATTGGGTTAGGCCCATATACTTTTAACTTTGGAATAAACTGGTTATAACATTTTGTTTCACCAGTTTCCAAATTGATTTTATACATAGTCTTTCCTACAGTAAAGACAACGTTTTTATCTTTATTAGTCACGAAAAAACTTGCAGCATAATTAAGCTCAATCTTACTATTATCTGCTGTAAACAATTTTAGAGTATCTAATTTCCCGTTTAAATTTTGGTATAGCAATTGGCCTTCACTTTCACAGAGTGCGTAAATAAAGCCTTGACTATCTTCAAAAATACCTCGCATAGTATTACCCCAGCCATTTTTATTAGAATTAAGAAGATTATTGAACATTTGCTCCCCTGTTCTAATTTTGAATAGACCGTTATCAGTCGCAACCCATAGCAAGTTATTTGCATCAATAAAGAGCCGATTGATTTGGGTAAAATCAAATCTTGCTTTAAGAATTTCGGTATAATCTGTAAAATCGCCTTTAGGACTCATCCTATATAAGGTTTGATGGCCAGCAAACCAAACGTGGTTTTGCTTATCTTCAATAGCATAGGCAAACTCATTATCAACATCCAAAACTTGTTTTGAAATTTGACTTTGTTCATCAAAAACTTTAATACCACCTAAATGTGGAAAATAATAGTGCGTATTCTTATGGTCAAAAAAAGACGTCACAAAATGCATCTCTGAACCGAACCACTCATAGTTACCTAAATCGTAGGATGCCTCCAATTTACCTTCAGTGTTGAACTTTAAGTTACCATTAGGCGTACTCCACCACAAAAAACCCTCAGCATCTTGGAGCAAACGACTAAACCCTCGATTAGTTCTAGGAATGGATGCCATGACTTTAAAGTTTCCATCCTCAAATTTTTGAAGATATTGTTTGGAATCTTGACTTTGGTTTTTCCAAAAATCATCTGTAATAATCCAAATGCCATTGTCTGCCGTTTTGAGAAGTCGCAATACCTTGCCTTTTATATTTTGGGCTTCATTGTATTCCTTTGTTAAATCTGTAGATAGATGCAGATTGAACAGGCGGTCATTTGCCATAAACCAAAGCGCATCTTCTGCGCCATTTATGACCATTTCAGCTGTAAAATGTTCCTCTTCAATAAAATTGGGGTTTTTCTTATCGCTATTGTAAGTTTTAAATTGGTAGCCATCATAGCGATTAAGACCTTGCGACGTTCCAAACCACATGTGCCCCGAACTATCTTGAGCAATTGCCCGAACATCTCTGAACAAAAGTCCTTGATCTGTCGTTAACACATCAACTTGTGACGGATTTTGAGCATAGACATTGTAGCATACTAAAAGTAGACCAATTTGCAAAGGAGAAGCAGACAGCGTTTTAAATAATTTCAAAATAACAGATGCGATTAATAGCTAAGTCTCAAATATACAAAAAGTTATCAGTCAATATCACATGAAGATGTGATTGATAAAGTGCTAAATGTACTTTAATTTAGTAGCATGTTAATACATAACATTATGAAGCTATTAATTTTAAAACAAACCATTATGAAAACATTAAAAACAAGTGCCTTTGTATTACTTTTAATTATTGGGCAAATCACCTTCGCCCAAGACCAGAGTTACAAAGAAACCGTTACAGAAAACCCTACTTCAGAGGATGACCTAAAAGTAGTAGCTGATTATTTGGATGCCTTAATGAGCAACAAAATGACAGAGGCTGCAAGCTTACTTGCAGATAATTATACAGGTGCTGGCCCTGGCTACCAAGAAACCGAAACAAAGTTAGAGCATCTTGCAAACTGGAAGGAATCTCACCTGGCAAGAACAAATCAAAAAAATAGTTATGTGAGTCAAACATTTAGGGTACTAGAAGGAGACTTAACCGGCGATTGGGTATCTGTTTGGGGCACGTACACTTATACTGTAAATGATGTCACTATCAATCTACCTTATCAATATACAGCAATGATTGATAATGGCAAAATTGCTAGATCAGCCATCTACTATGATAAATTAGCTATTAGTGAAGCAATGGGTTACGAGTTAACAGCTAAGAAGGAATAAATAACCAAAATCAAAAGGCAATACTAAAAACCCATTAGATATGGATCGGTATTGTCTTTTGTGTTTAACCCATGTCTATTATGATATACTATTGGTTACAAATGATGCACCTTTTTATAAGTTCAAGATATTTATGGAAATAAGCAGCATTACAAGCAGACCTCATACGTCATAGAAGGGTTAGCATTCTAGCTGTGATTCCCTGATGTATATGGCGAATTCTAAATATTTCTATCACATGGATTTCATAAGATTTGAAGTGCTTTTCAGATCTAAACTTTACAACCATACTATTAAAAAAAGATTGTTTGCAGTCATTCGTTCACAAAATTCATCTTTAAAAAACCTTTAAAGCGATGGACTACATTTAATATCACGCCAGTTTTAGAAGGCTGGGATGACACTTGGGGCTATCATAGACAAACCTTTAACCATAAAGATGAAGTGTTTGATATTGGGTTTACCAAAATTGCTTTTTGGGAAGATAAAAAAGCACAGGATATGCCAAAACATTAAGGGCTTGTGGAGTTGAACAAACAGAAATGAATTTATCTTCAAAAATCTTAAACATGTTTGAAAGTGATTATGACATCATTAAAAGCATCACATAATAATTAAATAAAAACACTATGAAATCAATTCAATCCATTATTATAATTTTACTAACAGTGCTTTTATTTAGCTGTAATAAAACTCAAAATAATACAACGATCACTATTGAAGATGGTAAAATAGGCATCATTGGTTATGGATCCTTGATGTCTAAAACTAGTATGGAAAGGACATTAAAAAGAACGTATCAAGATTCGGTCTATCATGTTTATCTAAAAGACTATAACAGAGAATGGAATTGGCACACTTCAATGAAAAATAGTTCTGCAGAGTGGTTTTGTTTACGGGGGAACGATACACTCCCTTTTAATAATATACGCGCATTAAATATCATGGCGGCTGAAAATAAAAAGATAAATTGTATGCTATTCTTTGTAACACCTGAAGAATTAGTTCAACTTGACAAGCGTGAATTTGGTTATGAAAGAATAGATGTGACTGATAAAGTCGAAGAGCTCTCATTTAAAGGTGGGAGTGTATTTGTCTACAAAGCAAAACAAGATCACACCTACGACTATCAAGAAGAGAACACCAGCGTTCTCCACCAATCTTATATTGATTTAGTAACCAATGCATGTGATAGCATTGGAAAAGAGTTTCGCGATGAATTTGAAGCGTCAACATTACCCTATAACAAAGAAGTCGTTGTATCCAGTTTAATACATAAAAACAAAGAATGAAGCTTGATTATCATATTAAAAAACCAAAACATAAAGCCTATGAACTCTTTTTAGCAATTTAAAACACGTAAGGAAAAATTCATAAAAATACCAGAAAGTCAGTTTAAAAAGTTAAATGGCTATAATTATTTCATAGATATAGCGAAGGGTTTCAGACTGCACTGTGTTGATGAAAGCAAATAGGCTCTTGAAGCTCTTAGTTTGGCTTTGGCACAAGAAGACAAAACATTTAACATTCGAGTTTCCGTCTTAGAACCAAGCTTCATTACTACTGAAATATCTACTGATAATTAAGTTGATGTTCACTCTATCTATCCACATTCAAAAGCAACAAGATGGTATTTTTATAGCCATATTAAAAACACCAACGTGACTCATAGTAGATCAAATATTAAAAGTTCTATAATCTAAATGTACCAGCATTTATCGATTTTTTTACCTCAAATGACTGATGCAAAATAGATGGAATGGAATACTATTAATGATGACGATGATAAATGATCTACATCTGTTCAAATCATCTTTGAATTGGATACCTGATAAAACGATTCAAAATAAAGTTTAAAGAAATAACGAAAATACAACAAGGTGCTCTGTGAAAAACACTAACAAAAAGAGTCTCCCTTTAAAGAGCAATGCAGATAATTAAACTCTTTATGTTATTGCTAAGCAATTTTGATTTGAAAAAGTAAATCTATTAATATGCACAAAATTAACAGCTTAATATCACATGAAGATGTGGTTGACAATTCCTAATTACAAATGTAACTTTGAGACTATTGAAAAACAATCTTTTAAGTATACATTTTAAAAGTTTGTTAATCTATAAGAAGACTATTAGAAAACAGTTTGATAAACGGAGATTCTAAAAACCCATTAAAGTATGGGGAATTTAAAAATTTCAATACATAATGAATTTAATTGCAATGTGTCCTCAACCTAAAGAAGTAAAAAAACTCAAAGCACATTATACTGCTCACATTGAATTACTTTACAAGAAAACGAGAATATCTGTTGATCTAAAACCTTACGCTATTAACCGGTTTTTGAAGGGTTTTTACGAGACACTGCCATTCTATCAAACTTTTGATTCGCCAGAGGCCTTAAATCAAGCGATGTCTTCACGGCGAACGAAAGACGTTGCTTAAAATGCAATTGGATTTAAATGGTAAGTGTTCCTTTGATTTTAATCAGCCAATTAAATTAAAAAATATAGATGACAGCAATTCGGATAATTTGATCTTAAGCAACGTTGAGATATACAGAAAGTGAGTTTATCCAAAACCAATAATTAAGATTAAACGTGGTCGCCATTTTACTCTAAGTATTTGATGTTAAATATTAAGAATATTGTATCACACAAAAAACCATTAGAGTGTTGGCTTTACACAGATAACAAGAGTTATATAAAACAATTTAAAATCAATAAATCATGAAAAAAGTAGGTGTAATTGGTGGTTCGGGCTTTATAGGAAGCTATATTACCAAACAATTTTTAGACAATGGATTTGAGGTCAAAGTATCTGCAACCGACCTTTCTAAAGAAGAGAAATACCAACATTTAAAACAACTCGATAATGCCAATCACTTAACCATTAGCGAGCTTAATATTGAAAACAAAGCACAGCTAAAAACCTTTGTTGACGATTGTGATATCGTTATCCATGGTGGTACACCGTTTCAGTTAGATGTTGAAGATCCAAAGCGCGATTTATTCGATCCAACTATAAAAGGAACAGAGAACTTTTTGGACGTTGTCCACAATGCGCCAAAAGTTAAAAAGGTGGTTTTAATTGCTTCTGTCGCTGCTTATAATACAAATTTCCCCTTACCTCCTGGTGAAAAAGAACCAAGTGATCATTTTAGTGAAAACGACACACCTTTTACGAGCGAAGAAAGTCATCCGTATGCACAAGCGAAATTTATAGCTAATGAAACGGTAAATACTTTTATAAGTCAGCATCCGAAACTTAATGTTGAAATTACGAGCGTATCCCCAGTTGCCGTTTTTGGAAAGTCCTTGTCAAAAAGAGAAGATTCTGTTTCTACAGGTTTGCAGTTTTTAATAAAAAACAAGCTTGCACCCAATCCGTTTGTACAAATGCTTTATGATACTGATGCAGAGATGGCGATCGTTAACGTAAATGATGTTGCACATAGTGTTTATAAAGCAGCCAACATTTCGGGCTTACACGGTAAAAATTACTTATTATCTAGTGAAACCTATCCAGTATCTGATGTGAACTTAATGCTCAATAACAAAGCACCAAAAAATCAAGCAAAAGTGATCTATCAAAATAAGTTAGCAGAGCGAGAATTGGGAATAACGTTTCAATCGGTACATGAAACTTTAGACCAGTATAACTCATAATAATTAAACCATGAAAAACAAAATGGCTAATTGGTCTAAAGCAGATCTCAAAATTTATATCCTGTTGCTCTGTGCAAAAATTGACAACGAAGAATCTGAGGAAGAAATCGCTCTAATAAAATCTAAAACAGATGAAGCAACTTTTAATAAATTGTACAATGAATTTTGTTGCGACGAAGAAAACGGTTGTTTTGAAAAAATAGAAGATGCTGTTAATCATCACGAATACGCACCAAAAGAATTAGATGAACTAAAGCAGGAAATTCTTGATGTATTTCATTCAGACAAAAAATTTGTAATGAAAGAACGCTACTTAGAAAAAGTATTTAATAATATTTTATACTAAAACATTAAAATCAGTAACCATTAAAACTCATCGAAATGAACACATCAAAAATTTCAACGACACTACTCGTCTTTTTTGTCGCTGCTTCACTATCCAATTGCGACGAAAAAGCCAAAACAGAGACTGTAATAGAAAAATCTGAGATTATTGAACACAGAAAAGTTGACGAAACACCAGAATACTTTTTACTTCGACCAGAAGTTGAAAAGGCTTATGGCTACTCTCATGCCGTAAAAATTGGCAATTCTATTAAAATATCTGGCGCTGTAAGCATGGATGATGAAGGCAATCCAACTGCTGTTAGTAATTTTAAACAACAGATGAAAAACTGTTATGCAGATTTAGATAAAGTATTAAAGCATTATGGCTGTACATTTGATGACGTCGTTGTAGAAAACATATTCACTACAGACATGCCTAAATTCTTAGAATTTGCTGGATATAGAACTGAAATCTATAAAAAGCAATTTCCGACTGGATCTTGGCTTGGTATTAAGGAGTTAGCACTACCTGAGTTTATGATTGAGATAGAGCTAGAAGTACATAAATCTAAATAACCAAATTAATAGTTACAAAGACAAGGGCCCAACCCTATAAAAAAGACTAATCGTCCAAAACACAGAAACATGAAAATATTTTTTCTTACTAGTATTGCCTTAGCTTTCTCTATAACAATTTCCTCACAAACCTATATTACTAACGTCACAATTACAGATGTTGAAAACCAAAAATTGATTCCCAATCAAACCGTGGTTATTACAAATGATTTAATTAGTGATATCCAATCAAGTAAAAATATAAAAGTTCCAGAAAATGCAATCGCTATTGACGGTACTGGAAAATATCTAGCACCGGGATTAACCGATGCACACATGCACTTTTCCCAAAACGGTGGGTTGTACACACGACCAGACGCTATTAATTTACAAGAATTCGTGCCTTATGGAGATGAAATTACCACTTCAAAAACCACAATGGAAAACAAATTACGACGCTATTTAAAAAACGGGATCACCACCGTTTTTGATGTTGGATCTCCGTTGTACTATCTAGAAAAAAGTAAGACCTTTGAAGACAAATATTTTGCGCCAACGATATATATGACTGGCCCATTATCCACTACTTACAAACCTGAAATTTATAAAGATTTCCCTGATGACTCACCATTTGCATTAACCCAAACGATTGAAGAAGGTATTAAATCTGTACAAGATCAGTTGCCATATAAACCTGATTTTATCAAAATCTGGTATATCGTTGGTGCTGATGGATTATCGGTAGAAGAAAGTGCTCGAAAAAATTTACCGATTGTTAAAGCTATTATTGATGAAGCACATAAAAATAATTTAAAAATAGCTGTTCATGCCACTCAACGCATAACAGCCCAGTTAGCTGTAGAAAATGGAGCCGATTTTTTAGTACATAGCGTTGATGACGAAATCCTAAAACCCGGTTTTGTACAATTAATGAAAAAGAATAAGGTGGTGCTCTGCCCTACTTTAATAGTGAGCAGCGGCTATGCAAACACTTTTGGACAGAATCTTAACTTTTCACCTTATGATTTAAAAACTGCGAATCCCTTTCAATTAGGAACATTACTTGATCTCAAGCATTTATCAGATACGTTATTGGTGAATAGGTACAAAGCGATGGGCAATTCAAATGAAAGATTGGAAGGTCTAAGAAGAGAGGACTCCATAAGTAGGGTTAACCTAAAAATCTTATTAGATGCGGGTGTAACGATTGCTACAGGAACAGATGCCGGAAATTTAGGCACGCTGCACGTATCTTCTTATCAAGCGGAATTAAAAGCTATGCAAGCAAGCGGCATGAGTAATTGGCAAATTCTTGTAGCTTCCACCATCAATGGAGCAAAAATTTTAAACAAAGAAAATCAGTTTGGAAGTATTGCTATTGGTAAAAAAGCAAACCTAATTTTATTGGATGAAAACCCTATTCAAAATCTCGAAAATTTAACTAAAATTAATAAAGTCATTAACAAAGGAGTTGTTTTTGACCCGAAAGACTTGGTGCAGGACACACCCGAGATTTTAGTACAACGCCAATTAAATGGCTATAACTTCAGAAACATTGAAGCTTTTTTAGAACCCTATGCCGAAGATGTTGAATTGTATGGTTTTCCAGATACGTTACTTGGAAAAGGAAAAGAAGCTATGCGACAAAACTATTCTCAAATGTTCGAAAACACGCCGAACCTACATTGTGAATTAGTAAATCGCATCGTTCAAGGCAATACCGTCATTGACCAAGAACGCGTGCAACGTGGCGATAAATTTATTGACGCAACAGTGATTTATACTATTGAAAACGAAAAAATAAAAAAGGTTTATTTTGTTAGAAAACAAGAATAAGCTGAAGGGTCTTGTTTGGCACTTTTGAATTTTCATTAATTTTTTAAATACAATACTATGAAAACTAACATTATACTAAGCGTCGCAGTCATTTGTTTATTTTTTTCTTGCACTGACAAAACCAATACTACAACTGCAGAAAAGGAAACTAAATCTTCTTATTTTTATTATTCAAATAGTGATGACCAAAATACAGGTGGTATCAAAATGATTCCTATTGAAACACCAAAAGGCACTTTTAACGTCTATACAAAACGTATGGGTAACAACCCTAAAATGCGTGTATTGCTTCTTCATGGAGGTCCTGGTGCAACACATGAAATATTTGAGAATTTTGACGGCTATCTTCCTAATGAAGAAATTGAGTACATCTACTACGATCAACTCGATTCCTATTACAGCGATAAACCTAACGATTCTACACTTTGGACTACCGAACATTTTGTGGAAGAAGTAGAGCAAGTACGTATAGCCTTAAATCTTAACAAAGATAACTTTTACCTACTCGGTCAATCGTGGGGCGGAATGTTGGCAATGGAATACGCCTTAAAATATCAAGATAATTTAAAAGGTTTAATCATTTCAAATATGATGGCGAGTGCTCCAGAATACACCAAATATGCCAATGAGGTTTTAGGTCCACAAATGAATCCTGAAGTTTTAAAAGAAATTATGGATATGGAGGCGAATAACGACTTTGACAATCCGAGGTATAGCGAACTTTTAATGAATCATTATTATACAGAACATCTTTTGAGAAAGCCTGTAGAAGAATGGCCAAAATCAATCAACTTAGCCTTCGAACATCTAAACCCAAATATTTATATTTATATGCAAGGTCATAGTGAGTTTGGAATGACAGGTAATGCATCCCTAAAAAATTGGGATGTGTCTACTAGACTTAAAGAAATCAAAACACCTACCTTAATGCTTGGAGCTAAATACGATACGATGGATCCAAAATATATGGAGTGGATGGCTACAGAGGTGCAAAACGGCAGAAGTGTAACTACGAACGGAAGCCATTGTTCCCAATTTGACGACCCAGAAACCTACTTTTCTGGATTGATAAAATTCATAAAAGATGTGGATAATGGCTCATTTTAAATGATGTCATTTAATTCAAAACTATATACAGTCTTTGATTGATATGCAATAAAAACCAACCAAAATGATAACACAGCCACACAAAACAGAACGCATACATTCTTTAGATTCCTTACGTGCTATAATGATGATGTTAGGCTTAGTAATACATTCTGCTATAACTTATGGTACAATAGATTATGGAAATAGTTGGTCTTTAAAAGATACTAGTGCAACTCACTTCTCTAACGATGTTATTGTCGTCTTTATCCATGCCTTTAGAATGCAAACTTTTTTCTTAGTGGCTGGTTTTTTTGGAGCAATGTTGTTTTACGAGCGAAACCCCCTTAAAATGGTTAAAAACAGAACAGCAAGAATTGTTTTTCCCTTTCTAGTATTTTTGTTTTTACTCTGGCCAACCGTCGTTTTTACTTTCGATTATACCCGTTTAATTTTTGCGGGTAGTTCAAACGCATTAGCAGAGACACTTGTTAATTTTTCTAGTTTAGATGTTCTAATTCCAAAAGCTACATTTCATCTATGGTTTTTGTATTACTTAGCCATAATAACTTTTGTCTCGGTAAGTCTTGGTTTAGTATTTAAAAAACTACCTGTGTTATCCAGTTATATTTCCAAAGCCTTTAGTTGGGTTATTCAAAAATCCATATTACGCATTGTAATCTTTGCTAGCATTACAGCTATGGTTTACTTCATAATGGGGACTTATGAAGTGGCAACATCAAATTCGCTTACACCCGATTTCAATACCTTTATCTATTACTTTGTGTTTTATATCATAGGGTGGATTTTATTTAAATCTAAGCACTTATTAGACACCTTCCTTAACTATGATTGGCTAAGTACTATATTAGGCCTTATGTTATTTTTACTATACATTTTAATGAATAACTCCTTTAGTTATGAAGGGCTTATCCTTCTTAAATCTCTCATGGTTTGGTGCTTTGTTATTGGCGTTACAGGTCTATTTATTCGTTATGGTAGTCGTCATTCTTCAAAAATGCGATACATCTCTGATGCGTCCTATTGGGTATACCTAATACATCTCTCGCTTACTGCTATCATTCCCGGTTTTATAGTGAATTGGGCAATTCCAGGCACTTTGAAATTTTTAGTAGTATTAATTTCTACTGGAGTGATATGCTTTACAAGTTACCACTATCTCGTTAGAGGCACTTTTATAGGAAAATTTTTAAACGGTAGAAAATACACCAGAAAACTATCCGACATCAAAGAAACTCAAGTAAGGTCTCAAATTAAAACTGTATGAACTAAATAAAACGATATTTATAAACCACTTTACATAAAATACCATGAATTTAGTACTGAAAGGAAAAAATGCAATAATTACAGGAGCGAGTAAAGGGATAGGAAGAAGTATTGCGTTAGCACTTGTTGAAGAAGGTATCAATGTTGCTATTTGTGCCCGTGGCGAGGAAGCACTTCAAGATGCTAAAGAACAACTTCTTGAAAAAGAAATAAAAGTCTATGCTGAGTCATGCGATTTAGGTGATACTAAAAAGTTTGATGCTTTTCTTGACACGGTCAAGAGTACCTTTGGTACGGTAGACATTTTGGTTAATAATGCATCAGCATTAAGCCTATGTGAAGAATATACCGCCTGGGAAACATCTATAAATATTGATCTATTAGCCAGTGTAAAGGGGACTAGAAAGGTAGTTCCATGGATGATTGCATCTGGTAGTGGAAGTGTTTTATTTATCTCTTCCGTATCTGGACTTGAAGCTGATTCCCCAGCTGCTTATGCTGCAGCAAAGGCGGCACTTATTAGTTATTCTAAAACTTTGTCTGCTCAATTGGCACCTAAAAACATACGAGTAAATACGATTGCACCAGGCTCTGTTGAATTTAGCGGTAGACTTTGGAAAATAGTCAAAGAACATGACAAACCTTTTTATGATCATACAGTCGATACCATTCCCTCAGGCAGACTAGGAAGACCAGATGAAATAGGAAAGGTAGCTGCCTATTTGGTTTCGCCTTGTGCAAGTTGGGTTACTGGAACTTGCTTATCTGCAGATGGAGAGCAACATAGAGGGAATTAGAGAAAATATAATACTAGTTATGATATGAAACCTTACGTCTAAAAAATCGAAACTAAAAATTCTTGTTTTCAATATTATAATCAAACATTTTTTTGGCTTCGGTCCTTTTTTAATTTCCTTATTACAAAGTAACAGTAAACAGATTGATTATTATAAATTTTAACCAACCACCAAAACCAATCAAAAATGCTATCAACTCAAACATCATTAACACCATTAAAAGCACTTAACCGTATTCAATCTATAGACGTCATGCGTGGCATTGTTCTTTTCGGAATTTTATTAATGAACATCAATGGAATGGCATTGGCAAATGCCTACGGTGACCCAACAGTATCAGGTGGTGCCGCGGGCTGGAATCTCTACACATGGATCACTACAAACATGCTTTTTGAAGGTACGATGAGAGCCTTATTTTCACTGTTATTTGGAGCAGGTATGTTCATTCTTTTGGACCGTATGGAAAAGAAAGGCGCTGGCATCAAGGCTGCAGATATTTATTTTAGAAGGTTAACTTGGCTTTTAGTTTTTGGTCTCATACATGGTTATCTTTTAGTTTGGACAGGAGAGATCTTATTCAATTATGCACTTATGGGTTTTTTGGTGTATTCCTTTCGAAATATGTTACCTAAAAAGTTAATTATTATTGCTCTAGTTTTATTTTCTTTAGGTACTATTTGGAATTATGCCGATTATAAATCTAATGTTAAAATGATGGAAAACGTCGCTATGGCGGAACAATTTAAAACGGATGGAAAAGAACTTACAGACGATCTAAAAACAGCTCATGTAAAATGGGAAGAATTACAGAAAGAGCGTTCACCAGAAGCTATTGAGGAATACAATGCAAACATGAAAAAAGATTATTTTGGGGTGGTTGCTTTTTTGGCACCTATTAATATGCATATTGAAACGTATTATTTATACCGTTATGATGTTTGGGATATTTTAAGCATGATGCTCTTAGGTATTGCGTTTTTTAAACTGAATATATTATCTGCTGTAAAATCCTATCGCTTTTATGGGATTATGATGGGAGTGGGCTATGGCATCGGCTTGAGTGTTAATTATTATGAGGTTCAAATGATAATGGACAACAACTTTTCGTTTTTGAGTTTTTCAAAATCTTATCTCACCTATGACTTAGGTCGTTTATTCGTTGCCATGGGGCACATAGGTGCGATAATGCTATTCTGCAAATTACCTATTTTATTAGTATTAAAAAAAGCCCTTGGAGCCGTTGGTAAAATGGCCCTGACCAATTATGTAATGCACTCGGTCTTTGCCATGTTTATTTTTACGGGTGCAGGATTTGGGCTGTTTGGAGAATTTAGCCGTCACCAATTGTTATACATCGTATTCGCTATCTGGATTTTTCAGCTCATTGCGAGTCCGCTTTGGCTTAAGTATCACAATTTTGGTCCGTTAGAATGGCTATGGCGTAATTTGAGTTATAACAAAAAGCATGCTTTAAAAAAGAAACGTTCAGAATAAAATCCTTAAAAATAAATAATGTATAATACATTAAAAAAATGAAATCTAAAACCGACAAATTAAACCTTAAAGACACTCTGAAAGTTTTGTCACTGTTCATTTTAATGCTATTTACGAGTATAACTTTCGCACAAACCAAAGACCACAGCGCAGCCGTCAGTAAAGCAGCAGATAAGATTGAGCAGAAAGTTATCGCCTGGAGACACGATATCCACCAAAATCCAGAATTGGGGAATCGTGAATTTCGTACGGCGGCACTCATCGCCAAACACTTAGAATCACTTGGCATAGACGTCCAGACAAAAGTGGGTGTGACAGGTATTGTTGGTATTCTCAAAGGAGATCAACCTGGCCCTGTTGTCGCACTTAGAGCAGATATGGACGCCTTGCCTGTTGAAGAGAAGAACGATTTACCATTTGCATCGAAAGTGAAAACCATTTATAATGGTGTTGAAACTTCTGTAATGCATGCTTGTGGACATGATGGGCACGTCGCCATTTTAATGGGGGTAGCGGAGCTGCTTTCGGGAATGAAGGCTGACTTAAAAGGTACGGTAAAATTTATCTTTCAACCCGCCGAAGAAGGACCGCCAAAAGGTGAAGAAGGGGGAGCGGAATTAATGGTAAAAGAAGGTGTCTTAGAAAATCCAAAGGTTGATGTGATTTTTGGTCTACATCTAGATGCTTTTTACGAAGTTGGTACAATAGCCTATAGACCAGCAGGTATTATGGCAAGCGTTAATGATATGAAAATTACCGTTAAAGGAAAGCCAGCACATGGTTCTGCGCCTTGGTCTGGTGTTGACCCAATCGTCGTTTCTGCTCAAATTATTAATAGTTTACAAACTATTGTAAGTCGCAATGTTGTATTGACTGATAACGCAGCTGTTGTAACTATAGGCGCCATCAATGGAGGAAATCGCAGCAACATCATACCAGAACAAGTAGAAATGTTGGGTACGATTAGAACATTTACCAATGAGGATGAAGCTTTGGTGCTTAAAAGAATCCGAGAGATTGTAGACTATACTGCAAAAGCCGCTGGAGCGACGGCCACATTAGAACTGCCTTACTCTATGCGTTTTACAGTAACCTTCAATGATGAAACCTTAACGGAGTTGATGCTACCCACTTTAGAAAAATCGGAAGGAAAGGACCATGTGATTTTGATTCCTGCTATTACAGGAGCAGAGGACTTTTCATATTTTGCTCAAAAAGTACCAGGACTTTAATTTTTCGTTGGTGCAATGACCAAAGGTAAAGATCCAAAGACTGTTGGAGACCATCATACACCGCAGTTTCTGATGGATGATAATGCATTTAAGACTGGAGTCAATGCCATGAGTAATTTGGTGTTTGATTATATGGAGTTACATACGCCATAAAACATATAACGTCCAATTTTTTATCTGATATAAATAGAAAGGAGAGGTAATAAATTAAAAAGTCAGGCATAAATTATGATAAAATTCTTCCGAAAAATTAGACAACGCTTATTGACTGAAAACCCGCCTGCCAGACGGGCAGGTAAGTTCAGTAAATATTTGCTTTATGCAGTAGGCGAAATTGCATTAGTAATGATAGGTATTTTACTGGCATTGCAAGTGAATAACCAAAACGAACTCAGAAAATCAAATAATTTATATAAATCCTATGAGCTCAATATTATTTCAGAATTAAAGACGGACTTATTGCAACTGAAGGAAAGGGATAGTCTTATTAAAATTCGTATCGCAACTATTGAGGACTATGTTGTGTACTACAACAAGGACAGCCTTGACATGACTATTCTAAAGACTAAGGCAGACAGTACCCGTACTTTCTTAGGTTTCTTTAGCACATCTACATACTCTATTCAAGATTTAGTTACCACAGGTAATCTTAAATTATTCTCAACTCAAAAGAGAAATGCCATATTAAAATATAAAAATTATACGGATGGACTTGCTGTTGCAGAGTTTAAAAGTCTAGAGGCAGTTGATAAAGTGAGTTTAGATTTTAAAAAAGAAATTGATATTTTATATGACTATGACTATGACTATAGTAAAAAAGAGCACAGCACAGTTAAAAACTGGGAATACAATATAGATGCACCACAAATGAGATTACGTAATAATAGGCTTGCCTATTATTTAAGATTATATGAAAAACAAGGGCGGATCTATAAAAGCATAGCAAAAGAAACCAAAGCACTTAAAGCTGTATTAGAAAACAATAAAAAAGGCTGATAAAGGATTGAGTGCTTTTTTAACATCTAACAAACTATCGACCAATGATAAAATTCTTCCGTAAAATAAGATATAACCTTATGGCAACAGGTAAAACATCAAAGTACTTCAAATACGCCATTGGCGAAATCATCCTCGTGGTCATTGGTATTTTGATTGCGCTTTCCATAAACAATTGGAATGAACATCAAAAAGCCAAGACTAATGAAGTAGAATTATTAAAGTCTTTAGAAAAAGAATTAAGTGCAAATATTCAACTTTTATCCATAATCAATAGTAAAAATAAGGCATACAAGAATGCCTCAAAAGATGTGAAAGCAAAATTAGCTGAGGACACCATTTTAATTACTAACGAAGAAATGAGTGGTACATTTAATTATTACAGTTATACCATTGATTCCCCTGTTTTAGACGCCATTATTGAATCTAATTCAAACGTTTTAATTGAAAAGAAAGCATTGATTAAGGATTTAAGAGATCTAAAACAAGCCTATCTTAGAATGAAAAAAGCGGAATACTTTTTAGATGAATTATGGAATTCAAAAATAGTTGACTTTTTCGTAGCCTGCGGATTTTCATTTGAATCATACACGTCTCAAGACCCATTAATTAAAATTAAAGATATTGAATTAGGCAGTTATAGTAAGAAGCAACTTTTAGGTTTAATTAATATGAAAAACGATTTGCAATACTATTGTGATGAAAGACAGACGCAAGCCACTGAAAAATCAGAGGAGTTACTTAGACTACTGCAATCTCATTAACATAATTAAGATTCCCACTGTAAGTTACAGTGAGCAGAATCGAAATACGAAACATAACTATGATTAAATTTTTTAGACATTTTAGGCAAGGTTACATTTCCGAAGGAAAAACAAAAAAGTATGTGCTCTATGCCATAGGAGAAATCATCCTCGTGGTTATTGGGATTTTAATTGCGTTGTCTTTAAATAATTGGAAAGATGCTACTGTGCAACATAAAGAAGAACTGCAAACGTTGCGACAGATTCGTGAAGAATTTAGTGCAAATCTTGCACAATTAGATGAAAAGATTTCTATGCGAGCTGCCATGGTCAATGCAGGCACTATGCTCTTAACGTATCACGACGACCCATCCATAATAATCCCTGATTCGGTTGTTGTTTATTTGGCAAGAACAACGGTAGCACCAACCTTTGACCCAATTACCAACGACCTTATAAGTGGAGGAAGACTGTATCTTATTCGAAACCTAGAACTTCGCAGCAAACTCTCAAAATGGCCGAGTGATTTGGTGCAAGTCACAGAAGAAGAAACTGCTTGGATTTTTATATTAAGAAATAATTATATACCGTTTTTATATCAAAATTATCCAGTAAGAAACATAAACGCCGCCAAATGGAACCGCCTTGACGTGGTCCAGACTTTGTTGATGGATAAAACAAGTACAACACCTAATATTTTTAGGAGTTCCAAAGAACCGGTCGATTTGGAGGCATTCCTTGCCAATCCCAAATTAGCAGATATATTGTCTAGCGTGGTTTCCAGTTCGCTTTTTGCAAAAACCCAAAGTGAATCTTTACGGAAAAATATTACAGTCATATTAGCATTAATAGATTCTGAACTAAAAGCGAAGTGATGCTAAAATTATTCAGACATATAAGAAAAGACCTTATGGAATCAGGAAATAAAATCAAGTATTTTAAATACGCCATAGGTGAGATTTTCCTCGTGGTTATTGGGATTTTGATTGCACTACAAATTAATAATTGGAACACTAACAAAGCCAATGAAAAAGAAGCTTATAACCAGTTGCTAGAAGTGCAAAAAGAAATACTGAATAATAGTATAGAGTTTGATGAAAAAGGCACGTATTATTTTGAAAAATTACGAGATGTAAGACGGGTATTTGCTGACACCTTAACTCTAGAGGATTATCAAAACAGTAGAAGTTTACGTCGGATTATGCTATCTGGCCCAAACATAGTAACGCAGAATGAAGCTTATAATAAACTCATACAAAATGCCGATAATTTACCAGATAATTATAAATCGTTAGTTATAGAGTTAAAGAACCTATACAATCATTCAAGGTTTGAAAATTCGTATGATAATTTAAGAGTGCTACAAAATCAGTCCTTCGAAATTATTTCAGGGTTTTCTGAATCCCTATATCGTAAAGATTTTGATGCTTATTTCGAATTTTTACTCACTAGTAAAGATTACAAAAACAGGTTGGGTCGATTTAGCTGGACACTGGATGACTTAGCACCAGAACTAGTGGATAAAAAATATGATGCAATTACCCTCTACAATCAAATGGTAGCACTTGGTTTTCCAAACGATGGTAGCGCTGTTTTAAAAACTATGTACCAAGATGTTACGCCAAAAATGGCTGAACCATTTATAGGGAGCTACACCAATACGGTAGATACGATACGTATCTATTTTCAAAATAAAGAATTTTTAGGATATGCGTCTAAATATAACTTTTCTGATAAATTAAGAATAAGGGATTCACTAACATTAAATTTAAACGGAGCGGACCTAGAATTCACTACCGATACATCTGAGTTTTATTTTTTAATGGAAGCTCAAAAACCGATTTTTAAAAAAATTCCTGAAAATGATTAAATTCTTCCGGAGAATTAGACAAAATATGATTAAAGATAACAGAACTTCTAAATATCTTCTTTATGCAATAGGCGAAATTATCCTAGTGGTTATTGGAATTTTAATTGCACTACAAATTAATAATTGGAACATTACAACTCAAAACAAAGAGCAAGAAAAGCAAATATTAGCGCAATTATTAAAAGAGTATACGAGTAATCTCGAACAGATAAACCAAAAAATTGATATTAGAAATGAAATGCTCAATTCGTGCTATAGTCTTTTAGGTTATAGAACAGAAACTAATAACCAAATCGTGGCTGATAGCCTAGATGCACATCTTTTTAGAATATCAATAAGACCCACTTTTGACCCAGAACTAAGCGTTACCAATGAGTTAATTAACTCAGGAAAGCTTTATCTATTAGATGACATCACATTGAGAAATGAAATTTCCTCATATTCTAGTTCTTTAAGTGAACTTAAGGAAGAAGAGCAAATCATTTTAAATTTAACCGAAAATTGGTTAATACCTTTTTTGATTAAGAATTATCAGATTGGCAGGATGCAGATGATTATGTTAGAAGATAAAAAACTCAGAGCTAAATTCACGATGGGAAGTCTTGGCAATTATAATACTTTGAAGAATACAGTATTACAGTCAGATTACAAACCCTTACTAAATAATCCTGATTTTGAAGATTATCTCATGCAATTTATCAGCTATACAGCCTATACAAATGACCAATCAGACGGAGTAAAAATAAAAACTGAAAGCATTATAGATATCATTACATCAGAAGTAGAAGACCATAAAAATAACTAAGAAATGATTAAACTCTTCCGAAACATCCGTAAAAACCTGCTCTCAGAAGGCAAAACCACCAAATATTTCAAATACGCCATTGGTGAGATTGTCCTTGTCGTTATTGGTATTCTTTTGGCATTGTCCATCAATGATTGGAATAGCCAGCGACAATTAAAGAAAAGCAATAATGTGTTTTTAAATAAAATGCTAAAAGACCTTGATGCTAATGAGAAGCGATTAGGTCGCATCGTTTATGATTCTTTAAATGATTCTAGCTATCCATCACTGGAAGAAGCTGTAGAGGTAAGTGACTCCATTATAAAACTGACTTATTTGGGATTGAACGAATCACATTTAGACTACATAACATCAGCGCCATTTTCTGCAGGAGGTTCGCTTTTAAATTTAAATGATAATACCTATTCTGAATTAAGCAATACGGGTAAATTATATTCATTGGGTTCAGACACTTTAGTGGAAGCCATAACAGCGTACTATAAACGTGGGGAACGCGAATCGTTTTATAATGTCCAAAATTCTAAGGACGTAAAAGATGGATTTATAAAATTTGAAGATGGCTTTGGGAAACTGATGATGGATTATAATAGAGACTCCCTCAATTTCAACTTAAATAATTATCCGTTTTATACTAATAAAAACTCAAAAGAATATAACGATTACCAAATAGGAATGGATTTAGTAGTTGGAGGTCAAAAGCAAAATATGGGAAAAATGAAGCACGTTATTATCGAGACTAAAAAATTAAAGGAGTTCATCAAAACCGAATTACAGCATGATTAAACTCTTTAGTTATCGAAACACAATTTTGCTTTTGCAAAATTAAATGTCCAGTGGACATTTGGTGGAGATAGCCGCTTGCGGACTTAACTAGTAAAAAATTTTAAACTATGATAAAGTTATTTAAAAATGTTAGAAAACAATTACTCGCAGAGGGAAAAACTACCAAGTATTTCAAATACGCAATAGGCGAGATTGTGCTTGTGGTCATTGGGATTTTGATTGCCTTATCCATTAATAATTGGAATGAAAATTCTAAACAAAATAAATTGGAACTAGAAGCCTTAAAAAACTTAAAAGAGGATTTTAACTATAATCTGTTAACTTTAATTCGTACAGATAGTTTTAATACGCTTAACATTAAATCTTGTGTACAAATACTCAACCACACTGGTAAAAGATATACGGAAGCGTTTGTTTTGGATACCTACTTAAATGACGCTGTTTCAGCAACAACTTATGTTGCTAAAAACGGTTTTCTTAATGATTTAATAAATTCTGGAAACCTTGGTTTAATAAAAAATAATGTTTTGCGTAATCTTTTATCATCTTGGCTTTCCGAATTAATTGATTTGAAAGAGAGCGAAAATTCTACACAAAAAAACAATGTCGATACAATTGATTTTATAATAAAAAACGGTAGTTTTCTTAATGCTGACCAAGCACGCAATTACAACTCCAGTTTAAATATTACGTTGCCAGAATCCGGTTTCGAGATTAATAATAACCACTTACTAAAATTACCTGAATTTGAAAATAGAGTTGAAAATCAAATCATTTTATGTGACATTTCAGCAAATAAATATAAGACTTGCATCAAATTGAACACGGAAATACTTCAACTTTTAGAATCTGAAATAAGAACAAAAAATAACTGAAGCACAAACTACTAATCCAAATGATAAAACTATTTAGAAATATCCGAAAAAACCTTCTCAACGAAGGCAAAACTACAAAATACTTCAAATACGCCATTGGTGAGATTATTCTGGTGGTTATTGGAATTTTGATTGCGCTACAAATTAATAATTGGAATGAAGAACGAAAAGACGCCATTAAACTTATAAACGTCTATGCGCTTATTAATAATGATATTAAAAACGATATAGGAGATTTGCAAAGGAGTGTGGACTTCTACATGGAAAAAAAACCTGTTTTTGAAAAAGTAGTAAACGACTCGATAACACCTGACTTACTGGATAAAGGACTTTCAAGATTACTATTTGATGGTCCAGCTATGATATTAAACAAAAAAGGGGTCTCCCAATTAAGAGAATTGCAAGTAAACGATACGTTAACCTTTTATCTCAATGACATATATGAGTGGATGGATACTAAAATGCTTCCGCTTGAAAATAGTATTTCAGCAGAATTCATTGATCATCAAAAATACGTGAGAGATAATTATAAATGGTATGCAGAATGGATGGAAAATACCATCACGCAAGATTTAGGTAGCAAAGAATTACACAACTATTTTTTGACAAACCACACCTATCGCAATCGGGTTATATTTATTTACAATCGAATTGAAGAGTATACCAGAATGCTTAAAGCTTTAATAAAAGGTCTAACCGAATTTCAGGACGAAATAGATGAAATTTTAAAAGAATCAGAATGATAAAGTTATTTAGAAATATTCGAAAACAATTACTCAGCGAAGGCAAAAACACAAAGTACTTCAAATACGCCATTGGCGAAATAGTACTTGTGGTGATTGGGATATTAATTGCTTTGCAGATTAATAATTGGAAAGAGCACAAACAAAAAGAAATACAAATTAAAAATGCGCTTGTAGCCTTATATAATGATCTTGCCCAAGACACTGTTTTAATAAAAGAACGATTACCATTTATTAAAGAGCAACACCAATTAAATGAATCCTTAAGAACCAAAGTAGCAAAACCTGAGGCAACCTTAGACACTTTGATACACGTTATGCGCTATGAATTTAATCCAAATTGGAGCGAACAAATTATTTACAATACAAACGCCTATTACAGTCTCATCCAAACAGGACTAGTAGAAAACGTATCAGATTCTTTAAAGACAAGGATCAAAAATTTCTACAATCAAAAATTCTTTCAAAAAAATAGGGTTGAAAAAACCACTAACGATTATAGAGAGAAGATTACGTCTTATGTCAACACCTATACTTTTGGTTCCACGCCTATTCATGATCAGGGACACTTAATCGATTCTTTGGTTTGGGAACATATTAACAGTAGCCATCTTGCTGCCACCTTCCAAGGTATTAGTAACTTTAAGAGAATTCTATTTACAGAAACTCAAGTAGAATTAGAGTATTCACTTGAAGGCTCAAAACGTCTTCTACAACAACTTGACTTTTATATAAAAGACCTATGATAAAACTCTTCAGAAACATCCGCCAAAACCTTCTCAACGAAGGTAAAACTACAAAATACTTCAAATACGCCATTGGCGAAATAGTACTTGTGGTTATTGGGATATTGATTGCTTTACAGATTAATAATTGGAACGAAAACCGAAAAAACAGAGTAACTGAATCTGAATACTATTGTAAGTTTCTTGCAGACTTTGAGTTAGACCGTCAAAATATTGAAGAACTCTATAAAGAATCGGAATATAAAATAGAAACCAGTAAACGACTTTTGTTGGATTTAAACAAAAAAGACAAAGACAAATCATACTTATTAAATACCTATTTACAAGCCTTAAGAACCAATGAATTTGTGCCTAGTAAAGTAACCTTTACAGAAATCACCTCATCTGGCAAATTAAACTTATTGACAAACGATGCTTTAAAAAATAACTTAATTCGATACTATGTAGAATTAGATAAATTACTGTATCAGCTAGAAATCAATCGCTCGAAAAGTCTGGAAAAAGCTTTTTCCTATGATGATGTTTTGTTATTTGGTATGCAAAATTTTGACTATGTTAATAATTCATTAGGGACTGAAATATTAGAAACACTACCTGTTTATAATTGGCAATTTGATAGTGAATCTTCATATTATAAGCAGTTTCAGAATGATTTGGTCTTTTTTGTAACGATGAGCGAAAGGGAAAAACAACATTTTAATAATATTTTAAAAGCAATGGAGACCACCTTCAATCAACTAAAAAAAGAGTGCAATTCAGATTGAACTAAAACAACATCACGATTTAAAAACAGATTCACTTTTGTGGAAAACATATATGATAAAATTCTTCAGAAAAATTAGACAACAATTATTGACTGAAAATAAGTTCAGTACATATCTTCTTTACGCCATAGGCGAAATAGTTCTTGTGGTCATTGGGATAATGATAGCACTTTCCTTAAATAATTGGAATACGGATAACGCTAACAAAAAGATCGTTCACAAAAACAGTATGACCTTAATTCAAAATCTTAAAAAAGACAGCGTTTATATTAAAGATAGAATGCAAAAGATACAGACACAAGAGGATGAACTGTTTAATCTTCAAGAGCGCTTATCGAGTAGAGAAGCAACGGTAGACACCCTTTTAAAAATTGCACGGTATGAGTTTAATCCTCTTACTGTGACAATTAATTTTAAAAATGAAAATGCGTACAAAACAATGGTGCTTTCTGGCGAGATCAATCTATTTGATAGCGATCTTACTCAAGCCATCTATGACCTTTATAGAAAACATGAGTACTTTGAAACCATAAGTGAAGATAATTTTAAATCGTATGTTGAAGCCATACAAAACTATCAGGAGAGCTTTCCAATTAAAAATAGAAATAATACCATAAATGGTCCTTTACAAGATATGTTATGGCAAGATGTAAACGCCAAAGAGTTGATTGCTAAATTCAATAAACTTACGGTTAGTAAGCGAATAGGCTATGAAAGGAAAGCTGGTTTAGAAGATCTACTAAAAGAAAACTCTGCCTTACTTGTAGAACTGCGAAAAATTGAAAACCGATGATAAAATTCTTTAGAAAAATAAGATATAACCTCATGGAAACAGGAAAAACAGGTAAATACTTCAAATATGCCATTGGCGAAATCATCCTCGTGGTGATTGGGATTTTGATTGCTTTATATTTAAACAATCTAAATGAACAGCTTGCAACACAAGCAAAGACAGATATTATTTTAGAAGATGTTTTAAACGAACTTACGGTAAATATTAAAAAAATAGACGATGAAATAGCCTACTACCATCGTAAGGATACGGTTTATTGGGTTACACAATTTAATAAGGTAACTAAAGAAACCTTTTTAAATCCTAAAACACGTTCTACATTTTGGTCTATGACTACAAAATCAAAGGCATTTGAATTGGCTAACGATGCCTACAGCCTATTAATAACCAATAGCGCAGATTTACCTCTAAAATATAAACCAATACTTGCCGACTTAAAATTTTTAAACACCACCGTGAAAAAAAACTTGGAACGTTTTGAAAATGAAGTTTTTCTGAGCGCAAAATATAATATTACCTACAAAGCCAATAACTTCCCTTGGTTTTCGGATAACACAAAAGCGGGCTATGATGGTGAATTCAATTATATGTTAACGGACTTTCGCTATCGAAACCAGGTTGCTTTTACGCACAATTTAGTAGTAGATAATCATTTTGCTAATGCGATGCGATACCGTTCTAAGGCTATTGGTTGCTATATGACCATCCAAAAATTCTTAAATAAACAGAACTTAGAAAACGGTTTTTCTATCTCTAAAGAACGTTCAAAACCCTTTGTTGGAAGCTATAAATTAATAACAGAGATAAGAAAGGATTCATTCTTCGAAGAATTGAAAAGATATAAACAATTTAAAATTTTTCAAGTAAATAATCGCCTATATTTTAGTGCAATTGGCGATAGTACAAAACAGGAAGTGATACCGTTTTCAAAACACCAGATAGTGGTAAATCCAGCAGATTTCTTCACCTTATCCGTAAAGGAAAAAGATACTATTCTACAAACAAATAGTGAAGTGAATTACATTAAATTAGCACCCGAAAATGATTAAATTTTTTAGACATATTCGTCAAAAACAAATTATGGAAAACAGAACAGGTAAATACCTTAAATATGCCATAGGCGAAATTATCCTCGTGGTCATTGGAATTTTGATAGCTCTTCAAATCAATACTTGGAATGAAAACCGAAAAGCAAAAAATGAAGAAATTAAAATCCTAAAAGCGTTGCAAGCAGATTTTATGGTATCTAAAGACAGAATTGAGGGCACCATAAAGTCGCAGTCTAAAGTAATGCGCTACAGTAAAACCTTAATAAATATTCATGAAAGACAGGACAAAACGGAATTCCACTATTATGATACGCATTTAGATTCCTTAACTTACCTTATCGGTTATGGTACATCTTGGCACCGTGAAGAACTGGTGACGGGAGCATACAACTCGTTAACCAGTGCTGGTAAAATTGACCTCATACAAAATGAAAACTTAAGAAATTTATTAGCACAGTTTATGGCAGACTATGAGCTTGGATTTGAAGATCAAGAGAATTCTATGCATTTATTACAAGAGCTTAATAAAGAAACAAATCATCTCTTTTTAAAAATAGCAGGTAGTTATTTTAGGGATAAATTTGATTATAAACCTATATCAATTGACAGCCTTGCTATTTCTGAATCTTTCTTTACAAATGATAGCTACTTTGGCAATTTGTTTCTAAAATCTTTTGATGAGTTTAATAGATTAAAACGACAAGAAGACATGCGAAATCAGATCCAGTCTATTTTAGACAGTATTAAACAAGAATTGGGAAATGAATAAAACTAAAAATTAACCACTGCACAATAGCTTATAATGATAACACCAACCAACCCAACCAAAATAATACCAGTACAAAAGGAGCATCGCATCGATTTTTTAGATGTGCTTCGTGGTATTGCTATCTTATTCATATTTATGGCAAATATTTTAACCTTTTCAGGTTATTTTTCCTTTCCGTTAGAAGATCGTTTTACAGGTACAACATTTGCCTTTGATGGAACTTTCGATTTTATAATGCACACCTTAGTCGATGGGAAATTCTATACCGTTTTCTCGCTTTTATTCGGTATTGGTTGTGCCATGCAGTTTTATAAATTAGATGTTAGTAATAAACCCTTTGCGCCCTTTTTTAGAAGACGCATGTTTTGGCTTTTGGTTATTGGATTAATTCATCTGTGTCTTTTTTGGTTAGGAGACATCCTCACTTTATATGCATTGCTTGGCTTTGTTTTAATTGGCTTCGTGAATTTTTCTGATAGAAAACTAATCGTGTTTGGTAGTATTCTCATTTTGTTTCCGATAGCAAATTGGCTTTTTGTCTATGTTACCAAACTAAATTATGCCGACTTTTTTTTCGAATTATCCAGTGCTTATTACGAACAACGTGGCTTCGCTACAGAAGTGTGGAATGGCAAAATATATCCTGATTTTAAGCAGTTTCAATCCAACGAAATTTTATTGGATTATTTTAAATATAATATAGGTAACACCTTTGGTCGCATTGGTGCCATCTTAGACGAAGGACGTGTTTTCAAAGTACTGGGTATCTTTTTACTAGGGCTTTGGGCAGGACGGAAACTATTAAAAGAAGATGTATTAAACGACACCAAATTTCTGAAAAAAGTGACAATCTGGGGGTTTGTTATCGGACTTCCAATAAGCACCTTTAGAACTTATGTTGTGTTTTTCGGAAGCCAAGAACCGCTTTGGGATTTCATTAAAACGGTTTCTTACGCCCTTGGAACTGTACCATTAGCTATAGCAATTGCCTCAGGATTAGCATTGCTGTACAGAAAAAAACCAAAGCTATTAAATGCATTTGCGCCTGTTGGAAAAATGGCGTTATCTAATTATTTATTTCAAACCTTTTTTGGAGTCTCATTTTTCTACGGAATTGGATTAGGGTATGCTGGTAAATTTGGATTCTCAATTATTATGGCTATTGCCATTGGTGTTTTTCTACTTCAAATAGTACTAAGTAAACTGTGGTTAAAGCATTTCAAATTTGGACCTGTGGAATGGATTTGGCGACAATTAACTTACGGTAAAGTATTGAAAATACTAAAAACGTAAACTATAACGTATTCTATTTATGATAAAAATTTTTAGAAAAATTCGCCAAAGTATGATTAAAGAAAACAGAACTTCCAAATATCTACTCTATGCCATTGGCGAAATCATCCTAGTGGTGATTGGGATTTTGATTGCGTTGAGCATCAACAATTGGAATCAGCAAAAAAACAACGACGCAAAAATTACAAGCATTTTAAAAGAAATACAAAATGATATTGTAACCGATTTAAAAGCCTCTAATAGGATTTTTGATTATCACGTAAGAACAGATTCTATTTCAAAGGCTTTTCTAAACAATAAATACACCGCAGAAGATATTAAAAAATCCGGATTTTACAGAATAGGCTATAACTATCGCGACTTTAAAATTGTGACCAATGGTTTTGATAACCTCAAAGGAAACATAGATAATGTGCCAGAAAAATATGCAGACTTACTTCCTGAAATTAAAGATTTGTATGTTACTCTAAAAACAAATATCGACGTTGCCAACGATAAAATTAGAAGTACGGTTTACAAAAATATAGATGATGAAAGTAATTTTGATTGGTATCAAGATGAGTTAAAAGGCATAAAAAATGATGCACAAATCGACTATTACCTTAATGATAAAAACTATAAAAATCTTGTGGGCAATTACATGAGTTACAGGATAAATATTTTTGCATTAAGTAATCAGTATAGAGTAAAAACTATCGACCTATATCTCAAAATTCAAGAGGTTATTGGCAGTACAGATGACATTCCAGATAGTGTGAGTTATACATATAAGGACACCACTTTTTCAAAGAATTACGTTGGTACTTACAAATTAAAGGAAACTATAAATACAGACATATGGGACGAAACAGTAAATATTACCTTAAAAGACGGTCAATTGGAATTCGAACCAAGTGAAAGCAATTTTCAGATAAATTTATTATACTATGATAAAAATACTTTTTTCATAGATTCATATAATGCTTTTTTTGTGTTTGATAGACAAAAAAAAGACCAGCTTTATATCTCTCGTGGTATCAACGTTTTTGCGATTTACGAGAAAATAGATTCAAAATAGATGATGGTAACAATCTCAATTCATTAAGATGATAAAATTTTTTAGAATAATTAGACAAAACTTGCTAATGGAAAACAAAACTGGAAAGTATTTTAAATATGCTATCGGCGAAATTATCCTTGTGGTCATTGGTATTTTAATTGCTTTGTATTTAAATAATCTTAATGAAATCCATAATTCACAAGCAAAAATTGACATCCTATTAGAAGAGGTCTTAAATGAGCTCAATGTCAACATTGCGACTATTGAAAATGAAATAGACTTTTTCCATAAAAAGGACAGTGTCTTTTGGGCTGTCAAACAAAACCGCGTAACTAAAGAAACTTATGCAGACCCAATGCACCCAGAATTTATTAATATGACTACGCTATTCACCCAATTTCAATTAACTAATGATGCCTATCAGCTTTTAATTGCAAATAGGGAAAACACGCCTATAATCTATAAGCCCATAATAAAGAAATTAAACACCTTAGATTCAAAACTTAAAGCAAGTCTTGATGACTTTGATAAAGAATTATTGGATGCCGTCAAGACCAACATAAAATTCTATTCAGATAACTATTCCTGGTTCTCAGACGATACAGCAGTTGGAGATGAAAATTATTACAACTACATGTTAGAAGACTACGGTTATAAAAATAAAGTTTACTTTTTTAATTCGCTGGCAATTAGAAATCACCTTGGCGTAGCACTCGCATACCGCTCAAACGCTATTAATTACTATACTGAAATTGCCACATTATTAAATAAAGCTGACGTAAATCCCAGTTTTACATATACAAACGACCAGTTACAACCATTTATAGGTAGCTATGAAGCCATCGCAAATACAGTAAATGATTCCTTAATTAAGAGTACAACCTTACCTAACAAATTTAAAATCTACAAGGAAAACGAAAACCTTTTTTTAAAAATTGAAGGCGATAGTGTCGCTGTTGAAGTGATTCCATTTTCTAAAAATCAAATGGTTACTCGAGGCAGAAATTTCTTTACATATTTTGCAAGAGAAAATGATACGATTATTGAGAGCAATAGTAAAATTATTTTTAAAAAGCTATGATAAAATTCTTCAGAAAAATAAGATATAACCTCATGGAAACAGGAAAAACAGGCAAACCTGCCTTGCCGGCAGGCAGGTACTTCAAATATGCCATTGGCGAAATCATTTTAGTAGTCATTGGTATTTTGATTGCTTTGGCAATTAATAATTGGAATCAAAACCGAATCAAAATTGTTCAGGAACGCGATGACCTAGAAAACTTAAAAGAAGAAATCCAAACCAACATTGTAGATTTTAAAAGTCTAGATTCACTTTATGCAACTTTCGAGAAAAAAACTGCCTATGGTTTAAAACTATTTAATGACAACCCAAACGTTGAAGATTTTATACAAATTGACACACTGATTGTTACCCAATTGAAGGTGTTTCCACTAACATCAAGCACCTATGACGAAATGCTCAATACAGGAAAGTTTTATAATCTTAAAAATAAAACACTCAAAACAAAAATTACGCGGTTTTATGCCGAAGCAAACAATTATTCTTTAGCATTTATTCAAATCAATAATTCAGTAATAAACATAGCAAACCTTCCCGATTTGTTTCGGTATGGACTTCTCAGGGATAGACTTAAAACGAAACCTATACATATAAAAGATATCGATACAACGTGGGTTCATAACGTAAACGCACCAACCTATTTGGCATTTTATAAAAGCGCAAATTATATTCAAGGATTTAGTAATACGTCAAGACGTGAATTAATGGCAAGACAAATTTTAGTTTGCAAAGAACTCGTTAAATTAATTGATTCCGAATTAGAAAGAAAAATATAATGATACAATTCTTCCGAAAAATTAGACAAAATATGATTAAGGAAAACAGAACTTCAAAATACCTACTCTACGCCATTGGCGAAATCATCCTAGTAGTTATAGGGATTTTAATAGCCCTACAAATTAATAACTGGAACGAAAATAATAAATTAGAAAAAGAGGCCTACAAGGTGCTCTTACAAATGAAAGATGAATTTTCGAGAAACCAAACCGAATTACAACTAAAGTTAGAACAGCATAAATTTGTCAAGGCGAGTACGGCTGAATTATCAAGTTTAATAAGCCCTAATCCAATAGAAGTTGAGAAGCATAAACTCGATTCGCTTATGTTTTCAACGATATACGTACCAGAATTTAATGCTTCCATAGCCACATTAGCGTCAGAAAAATTAGTACTTGTAGATGATGAACTCAAAAATTATATAGCCGACTGGCAATTAAATTATGACTATTATAAGTTAAGCACAAAACTAATCTATGATAACCAAACGCAACAAGCTTCATTTATCATTGAAAATTATCAATCTAAAAATTTTAAAAACGCCCTAATTCAACCTACTAAAAGTGCTTTTGATACGGATGAGCAAAACATTTTAACAAGTCCCATCTTCGAAAATTATATTCATTCAAGAAGTCTTAATACATTTTTTATTGTAAAACGAGCTACGACACTTTATGACATACAAACAAAAATTTTACAACATATAGAAGCAAAATTATCTACCTATGATTAAGATTTTTAGAAAAATTAGACAAAAAATGATTACAGAGAATAAAGCTTCAAAATATTTACTCTATGCCATTGGCGAAATTATCCTTGTAGTTATTGGGATTTTAATTGCGTTGCAGCTTAACACTTGGAAAGAAACACAAAACGCATCAAAAAAAGAAGTCGCCTTACTGGTAAATATAAAAAATGATTTACAAGCGGATATTTCAAATTTACAGAATCAGGACTCTCTATTTGCAACGTATGAAAAAGATTTAGAACTTGGTTTAGACTTATTCTACAAAGCCAAGACCGTTAAAGACATAGATTCGGTAACTCGCTTAAATAGTACTTTTTGGAATGAATTATTTATCAACCAGAATACCTATACTGAAATGATTAATTCTGGCAGTATGTATGCTATGAAGAATAAAGAACTAAAAAAAAGGATTAATAAATACTATTTACTGGTAGAAGCACATATAGAATATATTAGAAGTGTAAACACAGCACTATCCGAATTATATGAGTTAGACCCAGCTATGCATCCCTACAAACTTTTGATAAGGCAGATTAAAAATCCACGACTAGATTTAAAAACCATAGATACCACTTGGATAAACAATCCAAAATCGGCAACCTACCTATCTTTAGATAATTATTTAAATTCTACACAAGCTTTAAATAATGTCTATAGACGTGAAGTATTTAGGCGCATTTTAACAGCAGGCGATACGCTTTTGGTAGCCATTGATAAAGAATTAGTACTTAGAGATTGATAAAACTAGACTAGCAAATGATAAAGTTCTTTAGAAAAATAAGATACAACCTTATGAAAACAGGCAAAACCACCAAGTACTTCAAATACGCCATTGGCGAAATCATCCTCGTAGTTATTGGTATTTTGATTGCGCTTCAAATTAATAATTGGAATGAACAACGAAAACAAAATCGTAATCTTCGGGATGTTTATAGCAATCTATTATTGGACATCAAATCAGATTCCGTTTCCTATGGTAAAAACCTTAAAGAACTTAAAGACGTCGATTTTTTACAGGAACAGTTATATAAAATAGGTGTAAAAAATGATAGCACAATTGTCATAGAGAACCCTAGCATTATTAGATTTTTGCCTTATTACAATCCAATAACAAAAGAAAATGATCCCTTTTTAGCGACAAAAATCACCAATGAAAGCATTAGAAAAGAAATATTAATCTATTTCAGGAAAATGAAAGATATGGACGATATCTACTCTGATCTAGAGGACGTTATAAAAAATAAAATGCGCATTTTTTTAGGAACTAAAAAAATGTACAAGCTTACCAATTGGTTTGAAAATAAATATAAAAATACAACCGTACAGGACTTATCTTACGATTTTATTGATAGCGCAGAACTCATAGCACTTTCAAAAGACACGGAATTCCAGCAAATACTCTTTGAAGCCTCTCTAAAAATTGTAAACAACATTGATGTTTTAGAGCTATTAATAAAGCAAAATGCGAAATTAATCCGTGTGATAGAAAATGAATTGAATACACCATAACCATGATAAAATTCTTTAGACATATTAGACAACGTTACATTTCCGAAGGAAAAACAACCAAATACTTCAAATACGCCATTGGAGAAATCATCCTCGTGGTCATTGGGATTTTGATTGCCTTGAACATCAATAATTGGAATGAAAACAGAAAGACAAAAGCACATCAATTGGCATCTATGAAAGAAATTATTGAAAATTTAAATTATGATATCCTTAGATGTGAAAACAACATTAAAACTAATACCTTTATTGTTCAAGGTCTAGATTCTTTAAGAGCGTCCATAAGTAATACTATAGACGGAAAAGATGAGACAGCGAATATATATTACTATTCGTTTAAATATGCTACAGATTATAGTAAGGCAGTTTTAAATAAATCAGCTTATGACGAACTCATAAATTCTGGTTCAGTAAAAGGTATTGCTAATAGAGCACTAGTACAAGAGCTTTCCGATTATTACGAAAGAATAGCATTTACAGTGCCAGAGTTTAATCCTAAAAGAGCTTTTGAAAATTTGCAAACCATCAGAAAAAAAATTATCAGTTTTAAAGCGTTTGATGGGTATATTCAATCTTACGATGCTATGAATTCTGATACGTTTTCAGTTGATTACGATTTTGGCGCGATTCAAAAAATGGAACATTTACAATTATTACAACCGCAAGTTTTGACATTAACAGACTATTACAATGAGATTGCCCAATGTACCATAGATTTAAAAACCTATATGTTTTATATGTCTTGGGCAAAAGGAAACGCCAAAAGTCTCATTGTTGACATTCAAAAGGAATATGATTTAACAACTACTAACTGATGATTAAATTCTTCCGAAAAATTCGTCAAAATATGATTAAAGAAAATAAAGCTAGTAAATACCTACTCTACGCCATTGGCGAAATCTTCCTTGTGGTTATTGGTATTTTGATTGCCCTTCAAATTAACAATTGGAATGAGGATTCTAAACAAAGTCGTATTGAGCAACAGTATCTCGTTGCTTTAAAAGAAGAGTTTAAATACAGTCACCAAAAACTAGAACAGGTGATAGCTGTCAATAAAAGTAATGCCGATTATGCTTTAAAAATTTCTGATCTCATGGGTCCCGATATTCCCGCAATTACCGAAAAGGAATTTTCCACTTTAGCTATGGAAATGACAAATTGGGAGGTAATATACCATCCAAATCAAGCGGTATTGGACGAAATAATTAGTTCGGGAAAACTTTCTATTTTTAGTAATGCTAAATTAAAATTTGCTTTATCGTCAAGTAAAGGGCTACTATCTAAAATTAGGTTTCAAGAAGATGAACATGCTGTTGTCAGAAGAGATATAATAGCAATTATGAATGCTGATGGCAATGCGAAAAAAATGATTACAGATGCCCAAGGAGACACCTTCGATATAAAAGAAAGCAAATTTAAACTTGGAAATCTTCATTTACTGCAATCTCAAAAATTAGAAAATGAACTGACGGATTTTATTTTAACCGCTAGATATCTTAATCAAAATTACTACGAAGAATTGAAAACGGAATTGGATGCTATGCTAAAATTGATTGATAACGAAATAGACTCAAAATAACCAATGATAAAATTCTTTCGAAAAATCCGCCAAAATATGATTAAAGAAAATCGAACATCCAAATATTTCATCTAAGCAATCGGCGAAATTGTACTGGTAGTCGTTGGTATTTTAATTGCTGTACAAATCAATAATTGGAATAGCAATCAAAAAGATGACATTCAAGAAATCAAAATCCTGCTTCAATCGAAAGAAGGTTTAACAGTAGATAGAAATAAGATGAAAGCTGAACTTAAAAATTTAGTCCATATCCAAAAGTCTATCAAACAGTTGGAGAAACTTATGGAAAACCCAAATTACGAGTACAGTCCTAAACTTGATTCGTTATTTGGCCCTGTATATGGAATGAAAGTCATAAAGGTGAATAGGGCTTTTTATGAAGATTTAAAGACCTCTGGATTCCAATTAATAACACTTTTCAAGAATTAATGAATTCTGGCAACCTAGCTTTACTTTCAAACGACTCCATCAAAAACACTTTACTTAATATGGAATCGCTTTATAAAATCATGAAAGATGAAGAAGCACATTTTAGGTATGATCCAGAAACGTAGTTGTACGAGCTCTCATTTAATACGATGGATATGAATTCAATTGTTCAAAATTACATGTACTACGTGAGTAACGGTGAAGCTGGCGAAAATAGAGATTTAATTAAAGAGCAATTTGAAGCCATGTTAAAAGATACCAAACAGAAAAATGGCTTTGTTATGGCTATATACGAATTCAGCGTTATCAACAAGCAATTAGAACAAATGAAAACTTATTGCGAACAACTTATTGTATTAATTGATAATGAACTCTAAATAAATCCTAGAATGCTTTAGAAATAACCGTTAAAACCTAGTACTCCAAATAGAACAAGTAAACATCTATGGCCTTGGACCGGCACTGGTTTTCCTTTAATTACTTTACATATAAAGAACACTAGCTACAAAAGTAAATAAGCAAGAATTTCGACTATTTAAAGAGCCTCTTCTTGATTTAAAATAATTTAAATAAAGCCCAAATCAGTTAATATTCATTATTTGTAAAACTTTTATAAGGAGAATACGAAGAATTCGATACAAGACAAAAAATTAGAATAGTAGTCACAAATGAAAATCCTATGTTTTTTTTTGATGATTCTTCTGCTATTATAAAAAAGCAACGCGTATTAACAAAAGACTCAACTTTCCTCTTGAATAAAACCTTTCATAATCAAATTACTCACAAAATTAGTAAAGCATAACATCACAAATAGTCTTTTTAATACCACATGAATATGTGGTTGACAATAAGCCCACTGTCGATTAACTTGACATAAGTTAAACAACATACTTTTATAGAAGTTTTTGACTAAGAGAATTCCTTTCTCCCTAGCATTGGCTTTTTAAAAAAATCAATATAATTTACATTAAAAGAATACAACTCATTAAATTAAATTATGAAAAACAAATTAGCAAAATGGTCAAAATCAGAGTTGAAAATTTATATTCTTTTACTCAGTGCTAAAATAGACCAAGAACAATCTGAAGCAGAAATTAATTTAATTAAATCTAAAACCGATCCAGAAACCTTTGACAAATTATACAATGAGTTTTGTTGTGACGAGGAAGATGATTGTTTTGAAAAAATAGAAGATGCTATTAATCATCATGAATATACACCAACAGAACTCAATAAGTTAAAGCAAGAAATTCTTGAAGTATTTCTCTCCGACAAAAATTTCTCACCAAAAGAGCGCTACTTAGAACGAGTATTTGATAATATTTTATACTAAAAATTAGAAACCACTAAAAACATATCTAATTGAAGGTATTAAAATTTTTAACTGCTCTTATCTTTTAACTATGGCTCTTTCGACACTATGAAGACACCAAACAATTTGATCAAATGCATACGAAGACGCTTTTTGACAGTTACCGAAGTGAAGCTCCTAAGCACTAACTAAACACCAACCATCATGAATTTAAAAAAATCTTTAGTCATTACAATAGCATTAAGCCTCGTGCTATTGAGTTCATGGGAAATTTACTGGAGACTACAAGGTTATTACCCAACACTAAATGACGAAAAAGCTTTATGGGCAAAACATCGTGCAAATGTAGAAACTGCAACAAAAGAGGATATTATCGTTTTAGGATCTTCACGTGCTTTTTTTGATATTCAACTAAAACCATTTGAACAACTCACAGGAAAAAAGCTTATTCAACTCGCATCCACAGGGTCTTCGCCTTTACCTACATTTCATGATATCGTCAATAACACAACTTATAATGGTTCCATAATCATAGGCGTTACACCTGGACTATTTTTTTCTACAACATTTCCAGAGGCTTTTCCATGGAAAAGGTCGCAGTCTAAAGTTAATCATTATCAAGACAGAACCTATGCACAGCGTATTAATTACGAATTATCTGTTCCGTTACAAAAAAGCTTTGCTTTTGTATCTGCAGATGAAGAAGAATGGGATGATGATATCGATTTGAAATCATTATTACGTCAAGTAAAAATCGGTAACAGAACGGGCGCTCCCATTGCACCACCATTTTACTATTTTGGAGATGTCGATACCAACCGGAATATGGCCATGACCTCTCGCACCGCAACTGACACCGCTTTTGCAAATACCATTATAAAAGTTTGGGAATTCTTCGGAAACGGAGTACCACCACCTGACAAGGCTTCTACAATGGCCTTTTTTCTAAAAGACCTCAATACCTTCAAAGCAAGAAACGGAAATGTCATATTAGTGCGATTACCCTCAAGTGGAGCCACACGCGTTGGAGAACATGAAGTATTACCAAGAACCGAGTTTTGGGATGACTTAGTAAAACAAGCACGCGTAAAAAGTTATCACTTTGAAGATTATGATACACTTAAAGATCTTAAATGCCCAGAAGAGTCTCACCTTTCGTATGAAGATGCTATCTATTTCACAAAAACCTTAGTCTCGATTTTAACAAAAGATGATGCGTTTACTAATTCTAAAACCAACTAATTATGTTATTCAATTCATTGAGCTTTATCGTATTCTTAGTTATTGTTTTAGTACTGTATTATGCCAATATTTTTAGTTGGAATAATAGAAAACGCATTCTATTATTGGCAAGTTATATTTTTTATGGCCTTTGGAATCCACCGTTGGTCATTCTGCTCTGGATTTCAACCATTGTTGATTACACAGCCGGAAAAAAACTAGCAGTCGAAGAACGTCAAGGTAAACGGAAATTATGGTTGCTATTGAGTATGGTCGTAAATTTAGGGTTTTTAGCATTTTTTAAATACGGAAATTTTCTGTTGGAGAATTTTACCTTAGTAATGAGTTCAATCGGTCTTGATTATGAAGCCTTACCAATGGATATTATTTTACCAATGGGTATTTCATTCTACACGTTCCAAACCATGTCTTACACTATTGATCTCTATAAAAAAAAGATTCAACCCGCTCGAACGTTTTTAGACTTTGCATTGTATGTCACTTTTTTTCCTCAATTAGTTGCTGGTCCAATTGTGCGTGCTCAAGATTTAATTACCCAATTTTACGAAGAGAAAAAAGCAACTACACAACAGTTTATTTGGGGCTTCTTCCTATTGACTATAGGCCTTTTTCAAAAAGTTGTTTTAGCAGACACATTACTTTCGGGAACTGCAGATAAAATTTTTGGTTCAAAAAGCATCCTGCATGGTTTAGATGCATGGACAGGTACGTTAGCATTTTCTGGACAAATATTCTTTGATTTTGCAGGCTATTCTACCTGTGCTATTGGTATTGCATTGATGCTAGGCATCATTTTACCAGACAATTTTAAATATCCTTATGCTTCTATTGGTTTTTCCGATTTATGGAAACGTTGGCATATTTCATTATCCACATGGCTACGGGATTACTTATATATTCCATTAGGAGGAAATAAGCATGGCATTACAAGATTATATGTCGCTTTAATGATTACCATGTTATTGGGTGGTTTGTGGCATGGCGCAGCATGGACTTTTGTCATTTGGGGTGCTTTACATGGATTATACCTAGTGGCTGAGCGTGTTTTAAAACAACGCATTCATATAAAAATTAATGCTTTTAATGGAGTACTATTTGCGCTACTTACTTATATCTTAGTCAACTTTACATGGGTATTTTTTAGAGCTCGGGAGTTTTCAACTGCAAAAAACATGATTAGCTCCATGTTTTTCATGAATCCAGATGGTGATAAAATCCTACAATCGTTTGATATCATTAAGGTTCTTGTACTTATTAGCCTGTTGTTTATCTGTCATTGGATAATGAGAAAATCATCGTTAAAAGAAATGTCTCATAAAATATCACCACTAATATTAGGCGTAACTTGGGCTATAATGATTTTTCTAATTTCTATTTCTCAAGGCCATAGCGAACAGTTCATTTATTTTCAATTTTAAGATGATTAAAGTCTTTAGAAATATACGTAAATCCATGATTAAAGAAAATACAACTTCAAAATATTTACTCTACGCCATTGGAGAAATTATCCTTGTGGTTATTGGAATTTTGATTGCGTTACAAGTAAATAATTGGAAAGAAGAACGCAAAGCTAGAACTTTAGAAATCGTTCTTTTAGAAAACCTAAAAAAAGACCTCACATTAGATACACTAGATATTAATTTTAATATTAAGTATCATTCTACGTTTATCAATGAGGAAAAAAAATTATTAAACTTTTTGACAAGCGACTTAGATTATCCAGCAACAGTCATAGATTACAATGCTGCACTCACAACACCTTTAATAATTGTGCTACATGAATCTACATTTGCAAATCTTCAAAATAACGACATTGGTATTTTAACTAATAATTCTTTACGAAATGATATTTCAAGATTTTACGATTTTTTTAGCACAGCTATTAAGAAAATCGAAAATGATTTACCTGCTTATGAGACGTATAATGTAAAACTACCTTATTTTCTAAAATATTGTAAATTGGATCCCAATGCACCAGAGATGATCCTTTCTAATCCAGACAGCAAGGATTATTATAATCCAGAATTTAAAAAAAAAGCTATTGTATTACACAAGTTTGACGAAGCAAAACAAGATGATGCCTTTAAAATTATTTTAAACGAAAGTATATTCTTTAGACAAGTAACCATCGATTTTTATATAAATATGATCACTAGGATAAATGAGTTGACTAATGAAATAGACAAAGCGTTGGTTGTTCTTAAATAACACTAGCTTATGATTACAATATTTAGAAAAATACGTCAAAACCTACTTATGGAGAATAAAACAGGTAAATACTTCAAATATGCCATTGGCGAAATCATCCTTGTAGTTCTTGGTATCTTGATTGCGTTGCAGATCAACAATTGGAATGAAAACACTACAAAAGGATGAAGAATTTAAGCTACCATTAGTAGAGAGTCTATTTATTAACGCTATTAAATATAGCTTCTACAAGCAATTATTCGAAAAAACAGAAGAACTGAATACATCAATTGAAAATAAATTAAGAACTTTGATACAATAACAACAGTATAAGAATTAGACATCAATAAACATGTAATAAAAGTTATACTTTAAATTGATTTCTGTTGCACTTTCATCAAAACCATAAAGACATTTACTTTCTCAGAAAACAAATATGATTAAACTCTTTAGAAACACCCGTAAATCCTTGATTAAGGAAAATCAAACTACGAAATACCTCCTCTATGCTCTTGGCGAAATAATCTTAGTGGTTTTTGGTATTTTAATAGCCTTGCAAATTAATAATTGGAGCGAAAACCGAAAGCAAAGAACTATCGAGAAGGTCTATATAGAAAACATAAAAATAGACTTAAAACTCAATTTGAAATCACTCAAAAATTTTATAGCTGAAAGAAACAATACAATTACGTCTGTTGAGTTAGTATTAGATTTTTTCAATGCAAAAAAAACATTGGATGTAGATGCATTTAATTTTCATTCCTTGACAGTTATGGAATGGTATCCTTTTGAGAACAATGACAATACCTACCAAGAGCTCTTAAACTCTGGACAACTTTCTATCCTATCTAATAAAACAATGAAAGATAGCTTGCAAAATCTACAAAACAATCTCAGCATTATACGTTTTATTGAAAGTGAAATGGAAGAAGATTATGAACGCTATCTCTACGACAAATTTTTTGAAATTATTGATTTAGACACCTCTATAGAGAACTTAAAAGCACAAGTTAGTAAAAGTGAAACACTTCCAGAATTAGAATTAACAGAAGTTAAAACCCTTTTAGAAAACAGAACTTTTAAAAATGGCTTTGTTCTCGCTCAATTTAATAGTGAAGATCTTATTGTAGAATACAAAAACATGATGAATACGACAGAGCAAATTATTATATTGATAAACCAAGAGCTCGATAAATAAAATATTGAAAATGATAAAATTCTTCAGAAACCTACGCCAAAATATGATTAAAGAAAACAAAGTGAGTAGGTACTTACTCTATGCCTTGGGCGAAATCATTCTTGTGGTTATTGGGATTTTAATCGCCCTGACCATTAATAATAGTAATGAGGACAGAAAGTCTCGCAAGCAAGAAATAAAATACCTAAAAAACGTGCAAACAGATATCACAATAGAATTTAAAAACAACGACAGTATCATGAAATATAGGGCAGCAACAGCTCAAGCTGCTGCTCGCATGCTCGATTTTAAAACTCTGGAAACAGCAGGTGATATCATCTCACTAGAAATGACTATAAACCAAGTTTTTCAAAGATTAATCTTCATTCCTACAAACAATACTTACAAAGAATTAGTGAGCTCAGGTAATCTCAATTACATCACTAATGATTCTATTAAAAATCAATTATTAGAACTAGATAAAATGTATGTATACATAAATAATGGTGAGCATCACATGTATCGGGAGTACGAGGAGTATCTATACAATGTTTCCATAAAAAATGGCAAAATGCTCAATGCATTGGACTTTCAAAAAACAGCTGCAACTGGAGTGGCCACACCTATTCACCCATCACAAATACATACCGCTACAGTAATCCCTGAATTGAACCAATTGCTAAAGAAAAACGAATTTAGAAATGGACTAAAACTTTCAGTAATGAACAATACAGGAATTGCGGCCGCTCACAAAGAGATGATACAGCTTCTTCACAAATTGAATCAATTGATACAAGACGATTTAAACAAAGATTGAAAATAAGGTTAACCTTTTTATTCCTATTCATCAACTGCTCATTTCCGAAATAAGAATATAAAAAGTAGCTGCGCTATGATATTGGCAAAATCAATATTGTAATGACTAGGATTTAGATTGCACAACACATTAATGAATAGACTCTATATAAAAATATCAGAGATAATAACATCATAATTAGTATCACGCCTCACAAAAGAGGGTTAGGAACTTTGAAAATATTTTGATGCTGCACATATTGTAATCACAACTCGTAAGACGACAAATAGGTGAGTCCCTTTTTTTAGGCAAAAATTCATTACCTTCATGGGCATAAATAAACCCCAATTAAATGCGTATTAAACTTCCTCTAAAAATACTTTATCAGGTAACATTTATCTGTTTTCTGTCGTTAATACTGCTACATTGCGAAAACCAAAGTGGCTTACCAGATCCTTTAGAAGCTGGCTGGAATAATGAAGCTGTGTGCGAAGTTATAGAAGACAACGAGAACTTAAGAGTTTTAAAATGTTCATTTGCTCCTAATGTTGGTCACGAGAAACATTATCACAATCCGCACTTTGCTTATACACTGGCTGGAAGTAAATTCAGAATAAAAGATACCACAGGAACTCGAGAGGTTACTGTTCCAACTGGTTATAGTTTTAGCAAAGTTGAAATTTCTACACACGAAGTACTTAATATTGGAGATAGCACTGCTGTATTTTTAATCATGGAATATAAATAATATTATGGACGGATTTAATATCGTGATGGTAATTGCCATTATACTTTTTGCAAGATTAGGAGTACGTTTAGTGACGGGTTACATAAAGATGAAAAAAGAAAGCAAAGAAAATCAACAAGACTTAGATAATCTCTAACGGGTAATACACTGTTAAAGTTTTGTATTCACTTTTATTTTTTTTGTATCTTTTGTAGAAACTTCAACAAGTGATACTATGAAAACGCCTCAACGACTAGAAGAAGCCATTAAAAAACTCTATCTCGCTTATCATGATAACGAACTACATCCTGAATGCTGTAAAAGTTGTGCAGTAGGTAATATATTAGACCGCACAGATTCTTGGCAGCACCTCTCTGACCATCACGGATCTCTTAAACTGAATTACCTCGGAAATGTACACCAAATGCTAAATAGGCGTTTTAATGGCTATACACCTCAAGAATTATTACAGGTTGAAGCTACTTTTCTAAGCGCATGTGGTTACCAATTACCATTTAAACGATATCATAAAAGACCAGAAAATCCACAAGACAAAGAAGTATTATTTAATGGCCTCTGCGCAGTTATTACATTATTGTGTCAATTAGATAATGTGACAAACGTTATGGATTACACCAAACTATTTGAGGTCAAAAACAACCAACCAAAGTACACCCTAACCTATTAATGCTTTACAATAGCATTCTTATTCTTTAATCACTTTATTAAATACAAAAAACCAACTCTTAAGGAGCTGGTTTTTTATTCAAATTTTTAAAATATCGACTATGACATTACTGTTTTCGAAGTAATTCTAACCTCCAAAATCATCAAATCTAATGTGCTCATCGGCAATACCGAAATCTTCACCCATTTTTTGAACCGCTTGATTCATTAATGGAGGTCCACAGAAATATAATTCTATATCTTCTGGAGCTTCGTGTTTAGACAAATAATTATCAATTACACAATTGTGAATGAATCCAACAAAACCATCTCCAGGCGCATCAAGATCTTCTTTTACTTTCCAGTTGTCTTGTTCCATAGGTTCAGAGAGTGCCATATAGAATTTAAAGTTTGGAAAATCTTTCTCTAATGCTCTAAAGTAGTGAATGTAAAATAACTCGGCTTTAGATCGTCCTCCGTACCAATACGTTACTTTACGTCCCGTCTTTATGGTTCTAAATAATTCATATAAATGTGAACGCATTGGAGCCATACCTGCACCACCACCTACGTACAACATTTCACTTTCAGACTCATTGATAAAGAATTCTCCATAAGGGCCTGAAATTGTTACTTTATCTCCAATCTTTTGATCAAATATATAAGACGACGCGATACCAGGATTCACATCCATCCAACCGCCTTTCGCACGATCAAAAGGAGGCGTTGCAATACGTACATTAAGCATGATTTTACGTCCTTCAGCAGGGAAAGAAGCCATAGAATAAGCTCTCTCAATCGTTTCGTTATTTTTCATAACTAAAGGCCATAAGCCAAATTTCTCCCAATCAGCTTTAAACTTATTTGGTTCACCAGGATGATCATCTGGATGTGCTTCAACATCCATATCTGAATATTTGATTTCACACTCAGGGATTTCAATTTGAATATATCCACCAGCTTTGTAGTTCATGTCTTCAGGAATTTCAACAACAAACTCCTTTATAAACGTCGCCACATTATAATTTGAAACTACAGTAGCTTCCCATTTTTTAATTCCGAAGACCTCTTCTGGAATTGTAATTTCCATATTCTGTTTAACTTTCACTTGGCAAGATAAACGTGCTCCATTTGCTAATTCTTTTCTACTAAAGTGAGGAGTCTCTGTAGGTAAAGCTTCTCCACCTCCCTCAAGGACGTGACATTCACATTGAATACATGTACCACCACCACCACATGCAGATGGTAGGAATATTTTCTCTGCACTCAAAGTCGTTAGTAATGTACTACCAGATGCCACTTCTATTTCTCGTTCACCATTAATTGTGATCGTTACTGGACCCGATGGTGATAGTTTTTGTTTCACAAATAATAATAGACTTATGAGTATAAGCGAAATTATTAAAAACGCTGCTACAGTTGCTACTACTGTCCCTATTGTACCTGCTTCTAAAAGTATCATACTATTCAATTATTTTAGTATTATTAGCTAACTCTTTATTATCTTCAGTTGTTTGTTGAACTTCAACCGTTTTCTCTTCCTCGACTATTTCTTCATCTCCACCTGTTAACATACCACCAAAACTTAAGAAACCAATACCCATTAAACCTGTAATAATAAATGTAATTCCTAAACCTCTTAAAGGAGCTGGCACGTTAGAATATCTTATTTTCTCACGAATAGCCGCAATTGCAAGAATTGCTAAAAACCATCCAATACCAGAAGATACTCCATAATTTAATGCTAAACCTAGTGTTTCAATTTCTCTAGATTGCATAAATAAAGAGCCTCCCAAAATAGCACAGTTTACGGCAATAAGTGGTAAGAAAATACCAAGTGAGTTGTATAATGAAGGTGAGAATTTCTCAACTACTATTTCCACTAGTTGCACCATTGTTGCTATGGTAGCAATAAACATGATAAAAGATAAAAAACCTAAATCATAATCTGCATATTCAGGACCTAACCATATTAAGGCTCCTGGTTGTAAAAGGTATTGATCCAACAACCAGTTTAAAGGCACTGTAATCGCTAAAACGAAAATCACTGCTGCTCCTAAACCTACTGCTGTAGTCACTTTTTTAGATACTGCTAGGTATGAGCACATACCTAAGAATACTGCAAATACCATATTATCGATAAAAATAGCCTTGAAAAATAATTCGATGTGTTCTATCATTGTCTTTTATTTTTAATACTTCAGTTTTGTTATCCGTTTGCGTGTTACTAGAACGAGACTACTTGAAACTGAATACCTTTTTTAGTCTTCTATTAAATCCTTATTTCTACTACGTTGTACCCATATTAATAACCCAACAATAATTAAAGCCATTGGTGGCATTAACATGAATCCGTTGTTTTCATAACCTGTTGAGTACAAACCTGTTTTTTCAATAGCATCACCTAATACTGGTATTCCGAATAGCGTCCCAGATCCTAATAGTTCTCTAAAGAATCCAACAATAATCAAAATCACACCATATCCTACAGCGTTTCCTATTCCGTCAAGAAATGCTCTCCAAGGCCCATTTCCGAGGGCAAAAGCCTCAAAACGTCCCATAATGATACAATTTGTTATAATTAGTCCAACAAACACAGAGAGTGTTTTACTCAACTCATAAGCATAAGCTTTAAGTACTTGATCTACAATAATCACTAAAGAAGCAACGACAATAAGCTGTACAATAATTCTAATTTTTGAAGGAATCAAGTTACGAATTAATGATATCACAACGTTACCAACACCCATTACAAAAAGTACTGCAATGGCCATTACTAAGGACGCTTTTAGTTCTGCTGTTATTGCTAAGGCTGAGCATATCCCTAATACTTGAATCGTAATTGGATTATTATCTGCTAACGGATCTGTTATTAACTTAGCGTCTTTTTTTGAAAGTAGTCCCATAGTTTAGTTCACTTTTTTTAAGTTTTGGAAGTAAGGCATATATAATTTAAAATCAGCCTTTATCATGGCAGATACACCGTCACCTGTAATGGTTGCACCAGCTAAAGCATCAACCTCATAATCTGTCTTATCCATATTTTTAGGATCTGCATTTCCTTTAGCAACCTTAATACCTTTAAAGACTCCAGCATCTGTCAATAAATGCTCTCCATCAAAATCATCCATAAAGTACCGTTGCTTAATGTTCGCACCTAAACCCGGTGTTTCTGCTGCATGATCAAAAAATGCACCTCTAACAATCATATCTTTGTCTACTGCAACGTATCCCCAAATGGCATCCCAAAGACCTTTACCTCTAATTGGAGCGACATATTGTGTTTCTCCATCTTTTGATTGTCCAACAAATAAAGGCAACAAACGAGATTCACCAGCTTTGGCGTTAGCCTGTTGTTTTTTGACATCAATTAGGTAAGGTTCTTTACCATTATTAGCATCCATAAATTCTTGTCTGGTCATTGTTTTAATAATTTTACCATCCTTAGACTCTAACACTAATTGCTCTGAAACTTTTGTCTTAAACAACGCTGCAACTTCTTTAGTAGATACAAATGTAATATCACCATCACCCTCGTTGTCATTGACACCTAAAGCATACAAAATATTTTGTTGCTTCTCAATACGTTCGTTTTCTGCTATATTTGGTTTTAGAGACGATGCTGTAAAAGCTAATAAAGACCCAACAACCACTACCATAATTATGGCAAAGATTATTGTGTATCCGTTTTTATCTGTTCTTTTTTCCATAATTACGCAGTTTTAAGTTTTAAACGTCTCATACGACGCTTTACATTTCCTTGAACCACATAGTGGTCAATTGTAGGTGCGAATACATTCATTAACAAGATTGCCAAGAATACGCCTTCTGGATATGCCGGATTAAATACACGAATCATAATGGATATGAAACCAATTAAGAACCCGTAAATCCATTTTCCTTTATTTGTTTGAGAGGCGGTTACTGGATCTGTTGCCATATATACTGCTCCAAATAAAATACTACCAATAATTAAATGTTGCCAGAATGGTACATTCATTAATCCATAGAATTTGCTTGTTTCTCCAATCCATTCTGCAGAAACAACTCCGTTAAAAATTAATCCCATTGTAAGTGCTCCAATCAATGTCGATGCAATAATCCTCCAACTTCCTATTTTAGTAAAGATTAAGAATAGTGCACCTATAATAATTAAGAACTTTGAGGTCTCTCCAACAGAACCAGGAATTAATCCCCAAAACATATCTAAAAAACTAAAGTCTACCATATTACTCTGTGCATAACTTCCCAATATTGTTTCCCCCGAAATAGCATCTAAATTAGAACCATTTGCGATCATTTGATCACGTTCAACTGCTCCATGAACCCAAACTTTATCTCCAGACATCCATGTTGGATAAGCAAAGAATAAAAAAGCTCTAATGGTTAATGCAGGATTTAGAATATTCATTCCTGTACCTCCAAACACCTCTTTACCAATAACAACACCAAATACTACTGCCACAGCTAACATCCATAACGGAATATCTACTGGAACAATTAAAGGCACTAGCATACCCGTTACTAAGTATCCTTCTTCTACTTCGTGACCTTTGATTACTGCGAATAAAAACTCAACAGCAAGACCAACTCCATAAGACACGATTACCAATGGTAATACTTGCCACATACCTACAATTAAGTTATCCATCGTCCAAAATGTAGACGCTAAAAAACCAGTCGATCTTTCAATTTCACCTAAAGCTACATAATGTTGGTAGCCCGCGTTATACATACCAAAGACTAAACAAGGTAACAAGGCCATAATGACGATGTTCATTGTACGCTTTAAATCATCGGCAGCTTTGATATGAGTTCCATTATGAGTGGTCTCGTTTGGTAAATATAAAAAGGTGTGGAGTGCGTTAAACGCCGGCGCCATTTTAGTTCCTTTATATTTTTCCTTTAGGGTATGTAAGTTACTTTTTAAACTCATCTTTTATATGTTTCATTTTACTTTGAAAAACGAATACTCTTTTACTATTTTTCATTTTTTAAAGAAAATTTAATAATTATCCAATTTCCTTAAGCATTAAGTCTAATCCTTTTCTAATAATATCTTGATGTGGTTGTTTAGACACACAAATAAATTCTGTCAATGCAAAATCCTCTGGTGCAACTTCGTACATTCCAAGAGCTTCCATTTCATCTAAATCTTCATATTTACAAGCTTTTAAAATTTGCATTGGAAATATATCCAATGGAAATACTTGCTCATAAGATCCTGTAATTACAAAAGCACGATGTTCACCATTTGTATTCGTATTCAACTCATACTTTTTCTTAGGATTTAACCAAGAAAATGTTAAGGCTCTAGACGTCGAAATTTTATTAAATATTGGTTTGTTCCAGCCAAAAAATTCATAATCATCACCTTCAGGAATTACAGAAATCAAGTTATCATAAAAGCCTAAGCTTCCATCTGGATTCAATTGCTTTCCTGACAGCACATTCCCAGAGATAATACGATCATTACCCTCTTTATCAACGCCATTATCATAAATCATTGTTGCTATTTCACTACCAATTACCGTTTTAAAGTATCTTGGCTTTTTTACAGAAGAACCTGCAAGAGCTACTAAACGCTCAGCATTAAATTTCCCAGTAAGTAACAATTCTCCAATAATCACAAGATCTTGTGCATTCACCGTCCAAACCGTTTCTCCTTTGTTAACGGGATCTAATTTGTTAATATGTGTACCAACATTTCCGGCTGGATGTGGACCAGATATTTTGTGAACCGTAGCATCTTTCATATTGGCCAATGGTGAGTTACTCGACCCAACACCAATATGAACTTGACCTTCAGTTAATTTCGATAAAGCAGATACGGCTGCTTGTAACGCCTCTTCTTTTCCTGCAAGCACAAAATCTAAATCTGCAGCTAATGGCGCAGTAGAATATCCAGAAATAAAAATCGCCTTAGGTAATTTCTCTGGATTTGCAATCACATCATAAGGTCTCTGCTTGATAAAAACCCAACATCCTGAGGCTAATAAATGTGCCTTGGTTGTTGCGGCACCAGAATTCATATCGAATACACCAAAATCTTTGTGAGACTGAGTTTTATCTGCTTGAATCTTAACAGCATCTATGCGACGTTTTGGTCCTCTTTGCACCTCTACGACTTTACCAGAAACCGGAGACACAAACTTCACATCTTCATTTGACTTATTATAAAAAATAACATCGCCTGCTTGTAAAGTAGCTCCTTCTTTTGCTACAAGTTTAGGAATAACACTATGAAAATCTTCAGGCCGTATTGTACAGAAATTACTTATAATGGCTTGTTCAACTGTTTTATCAGCTTCACCTACAAGTTTTATATCCAGACCTTTTTTAATCTTAATGTCTTTTGACATACGCTTTATATTGAAATTAGTTGACTAAAAATCCGTGCAAATTTACGAATTTATTGAGTAATATAATAGCCCTATATTTTAAGTTTATTATTTTTAACGATTCTAAATAAGCTCTATAATTTTAAGGCACAGATTTTGTTTATATTTACAGTTATAAACAAAAATACGATGACTAAAACGTTTTCCATTCACTTATTACTAGTATTATTTGCTTTTCAAGGATTTTCACAAGTCGAAGAAATCAACCCTCCAGAACACATCAAAACCATCACCTTTAAAAGTAGAAGCTCACCACAAGGTCAACTTCCTATTTTGAGACTTGGTGAAGCCTTTTATTTAGAATTTGACGTCCTAACTGCTAATGAGCCAGATTTCTACTATGTTATTGAACACTATAATTATGATTGGACCGAATCAAACTTGGTGAAAATGGAATATATGGAGGGATTTGATAATTTTAGAATTGTAGATTATCAAAATTCATTCAATGCCTTTCAACTGTATTCACATTATAAACTACCTATTCCTAATAGACAAACAAGAGCGTTAACAAAAACAGGTAATTATTTGATCTCTATTTTTGATGAAAATGAGGAACTCATGTTCACACGAAAATTCATGATCTACAAAGAAGAAGTTGGCGTAGGAGTACAAATAAAGCGCAAACGAGATGTCCGTTTTATTGACGAAAAGCAAACGGTTGATATTATCATTAATTCGGGTAGCCTCAATTTAAATAATCCAATGGAAACGATTAAAACAGTTATCATTCAGAATAATAATCTCAATACTGCTATAAAAAATGTAAAACCACAATATATTATTGGAAAAGAACTCATCTACAGATATCTCAACGAAACATCGTTTTGGGGAAGTAATGAGTTTCGGTTTTTTGAAAATAAAGATGTTAGAGCAGCTAATATTGGTATTCAGTTTATTGATTTAAAAGACATTTATCATGGTTATTTGTTTACTGACATCCCGAGGTTTGATAGACCGTATACTTATAATCCTGACATTAATGGAAATTTTAAAATAACCGCAATAGATCGAGACAACGTAGATATCGAAGCCGATTATACAAATATTCATTTTTCTCTTTTACATCCCAAATTGACAGATGGTAGTAAAATTTATATTTATGGAAACTATAATAATTATGCTCTAGAAAAAGGCAACCAGCTAATATTTAACTCTGAAAGCGGAAACTATGAGTCTATTATGAAACTCAAACAAGGATTTTATAATTACAAGTATGTTATTGTTGATAGTAAAGGTAATTTAGACGAAGGTAAAATTAGTGGTGATTTTTGGCAAACAGAAAATAATTATAAAGTATTAGTGTATTACAGAGACTTAGGGGCTCGTTTTGATAAACTCATTGGATTTGGTGAAGCGACTTCTGTAAATATATCCAACTAATACTTATCGCTGTTGGTATCAAAATTTAGAGATCTTTTTACAAACTGCTGTGACTTTTCGTCAAAAGATTCACAATTCTCTATAGGCTTAGCGTAAAGATGTAAACTCATAGATCGCCCATCATGACCATTTTTCAACTTGTGAAACCCTTGACTATCATCCATAAATGTGACTTGATTGGTCTCTACGGTTTGAGAATCATCTGCAATTAAGTTATCATTGTCGTCCATGTTAAAAAACACTTCTTTCATCTCCCCTTCCAATAAATAGACCCAACAATCCTCTCCATCATGACCGTGAATTGGAGTTTCTTGACCATGCTCCCAACACAATAATATGAGCTCAAAATTTAAATCCTTATACAGGCAATTACGGGTGTATTTTTTACTAGACCAACTTTGGTAAGGTTTAAAATCTATAGTACTAAAATCAAAATCATTGAGCACTGCATTATACTCTTCATTTGAATTATTAGCTAAAAGGTCTACAAGTTTTTGAATGTTTTCAGGAGTTTCCAAGATGCGTTTTTAAGATTTAAGGATTTTTTAGTAATATGTTCGATAAAATAGGGATAAATTTACAAAAGTCAAAATTAAAGAATCAACTTAACACATGCATAAAGACCTAAAGTTATTTACTGAGCTAGTAGAATATCTCATTTCCGAAGAGAAAAACAATCCTGTTGCCACACCTATTGACACTTCTAAACTCTACAAAACATTAGACCTCAGCTTAAATGATAAGCCAACTATTGACGAAGATTTTATAAAAACATTGAAGGGAATTATAAAAAGCACACCTAAAACCGCTTCTACCTCCTTTTACAATCAATTATTTGGCGGTCGAATTGATAGAGCTACACTTGGTGATTTATTAGCAGTCATGTTAAATAATAGCATGTACACTTATAAAGTTGCGGGACCACAAGTTGGGATTGAGAAAACTATACTCAAAACCATTTGTGACATGATTGGATATCCAGATTCTGCAGATGGCACGTTTGCACCTGGAGGATCAATGAGTAATTATATGGCTGTATTAATGGCTAGAGACAAATATAATCCTTCGGCGAGAACAGCAGGAGTTTCAAATAAAATGACGCTTTACACTTCGGAAGCTTCGCATTACTCCATCGCTAAAAACGCGTCATTTATTGGTGTTGGAAGAGATCAAGTAAGACGAGTAAAAACGAATGATAAGGGTGAAATGTTGGCAGCAGATCTAGACCAGCAAATCTCAAAAGATATTGAACAAGGCTACCAACCCTTTTTTGTAAATGCTACCGCAGGAACGACAGTTTTAGGCGCTTTTGATGATGTAGAACGCCTTAGTAAAGTTTGTAAAAAACATGATGTATGGCTTCATTTAGATGGTGCCTATTGTGGTGCCGTTATTTTTAGCGATGAGTATAAGCATTTAGTAAAAGGTATTGAACACACTAATTCTTTTAGTGTCAATGCTCACAAAATGCTTGGCACACCTTTAAGCTGTTCAATTATAGTAGCAAAAGATAAAAAGCATTTAAACCAATCGTTTTCTAACGATGCAGAATATCTATACCAAACAGATGACGACGATTTTAATTTAGGAAAAACCTCTTTGCAATGTGGTCGTAGAAATGATGCTTTAAAATTTTGGACCTTATGGAAATCGGTTGGAAGTAACGGATTAAAAACGATTGTTGACCATCAATTCAATCTTGCTCAAATAGCTAGAGACTATATCAATCAGCATCCAGATTATACTTTATATAGTTTTGACGACTCGATATCCATATGTTTTAATTACAAAGATATTCCTGCACATACATTATGCACAGCACTATATGAAGATTCGCAACTTATGGTTGGCTTCGGAAATTTTAAAAATCAAGAATTTGTGAGAATGGTCACTATTAATAGCCTCTTACAAGAAAAAGATATTATGCATTTCTTTAAAACAATCGAAAAATTCACGAGTTCAACCGATTTATAATTCAATTAATCGATAGGCACCTCCTTAAAGTGTTAAAAATTTGCTTAATTCTAAAAAAGGGTGGAAATTAGTCTAAAAATTAATCTATAATTATAAATTATTTTAACAATTTAATGGTACAACAAGTTACATGCGGAATCAAAATCTCTGTCGAAACATCTTTCGAGGGTACATTTTATAAAAATTATAAGGTGCATTTTGCGTTTGGCTATAAAGTAACTATTGAGAACCAAAGTAAGGTTTCTGTTCAATTAAACTCAAGGCACTGGAGAATTTTAGATGCTCTTAATAATGATGAAATTGTTGATGGTGAAGGTGTAATCGGTAAAAAACCAGTCTTAAAACCTGGTGAATCTCATACCTATAATTCTGGATGCTTACTCACCTCTCCCTTTGGTGCAATGCATGGTCATTACAATATGATTAATTTCACAGATTCTAAAAAATTCAAGGTAACTATACCTTCATTTAAATTAAGTGCTCCTTTTGCGCTAAACTAAAGTGTTCAGTAAAAAACCAATTGTTTTCCAATAATCTTTCTTTTTAGCCTCTCGTTTTGCAATCTTCTATCGGTACTACTCTCTGTCCAAGTCAAAATTTTTCAGGTACTCAAATCTGTAAGTTGTTTCGTTTTGTTTGATTTGAAAAAATTTACAATTAGAATAATGCAAAAATTTATAGTTTGAATTATAGTCAAAACCTTCTGAAGTAAGTTTATAGATCCCGTCGCAATGCACATGTCCGTCAGGTGAAATTCGTCGAAATCTGTATTCGGTTTTAGAATCTAGATTATAAACTTCAAACCAGGCTCCAACTCCAATACCACCAAGCCATTGCGCTTGATCACCTTTAACATGGTTGTGCGCTGGTTCTAGATTTCCAGTCAAACCTCTGTCATGACCTTTCAGAGTATCTAGAAACATCTGTCTATTCAATCTACTAACTGTAGAGTTAAACTTTGAGATTTTGCCAATGTCAGATACTATATAAACATAGTTCGCAGTATCAGCAATAACAACATTACCAACTGTACTAGGCGTAAAACCTTTAGATTTAATAAGTTTAGATTTTATAGACGTATTTGTAACGCTAGCAATCAAAACATTTGTCACAAAACGAGCACAATTACACGCGTCTTTTACAAAAGCTGCATACCTTATAAATCCCTGATTTTGTATCGATTCTATATACCCTCTCGCTTTTTTATAATTTATGACATCACAAACCGAAGCATACATATTTCCGTTACCATGTGTTAATGTTGGATGTGTTGCCAAAAACTTCAAGATCTCGTCTAAATTTACAATTCTATTATCCTTTATTTCTGCGGAAATTGGAAAACGCAATTCAAAATCGGTCTCTTTACCACGAAGCCTTCCGCTAGGAACAGGCGCAATATATCTCCCAAAATCATGATATTCTAGAACACCTGTTGACTTATTAACTAAAACCAAAGCCGCATGACCAGCTCTTACGTGTTTTCTATTTCCGATGAAAAAAAAACTTAAAAACTTTGAGTACCATTCTTCTGCATGTGAGACAATGGTTTCTGGATAGGCGAGGATTATGATTATTCCGTCGTTCATGGTAATAATTAAGGTGACAACTTACAAAAAATTACCGGTTATTTTAACCTTGTTTTAATACTTTGAAATTCGTTAGTCGTCAAAAAATTGTAACTTTACAGTTACAAAATAATAACCAAATTAAAAATACATATTAAGATGGGAAAAGGATTTTTCAACGTACCAGTAGCTATAAATGAGCCTGTTAAATCGTATGCTCCAGGGTCTCCTGAACGCGATGAAGTTTTACAGGCATACAAAAAGATGTTTAATGAAACTATCGATGTGCCCTTGTACATCAACGGGAAGGATGTAACGACAGGAAACACAAAAACCATGTCTGCACCTCACGATCATCAACATGTTGTTGGAACCTATCATGTAGCAGAAAAATCTAATATAGATGATGCTATTGCTACAGCTTTAGAAGCTAGAAAAGAATGGTCTCAATTACCTTGGGAACAACGTGCTGGTATTTTCTTAAAAGCTGCCGAATTAATCGCTGGACCTTATAGAGCAAAAATAAATGCAGCTACAATGATTGCACAATCTAAAACAGTTCATCAAGCAGAAATTGATGCTGCATGTGAATTGATAGATTTCTTAAGATTTAATGTACAGTTCATGACAGATATTTATCATGAACAACCAGATAGTACAAGTGACGCTTGGAACAGATTAGAATATCGTCCATTAGAAGGGTTTGTATACGCGGTAACACCTTTTAATTTTACTGCAATTGCTGGAAATCTTCCTGCTTGTATGGCGATGATGGGTAACGTTGTGGTTTGGAAACCTAGTGATAGTCAGATATTTTCGGCAAAAATCATAATGGATGTTTTTAGAGAAGCTGGTGTTCCTGCTGGTGTTATTAATGTTGTCTTTGGTGATCCAGAAATGATTACAGATACGGTTATGGATAGTCCAGATTTTTCTGGATTACACTTCACCGGATCTACGTTTATCTTTAAAGAGCTCTGGAAAAAAATCGGGAATAACATTCATAATTATAAAACATATCCAAGAATTGTAGGAGAAACTGGTGGTAAAGATTTTATTGTTGCTCACAAAAGCGCCAACCCAATACAAGTAGCAACCGCTATTTCCAGAGGTGCATTTGAGTTTCAAGGTCAAAAATGTAGTGCTGCTTCAAGAGCTTATGTCCCTTCAAATATGTGGGAGACGGTAAAGGAACGTGTTATTAAAGATGTGAAATCTTTTAAAATGGGTTCTCCAGAAGACACCAACAACTTTATTACCGCAGTAATTCATGAAGGCTCTTTTGATAAACTAGCAAAATTTATTGACCAAGCTAAGACGGATACTGATGCTGAAATTATTGTAGGTGGAAACTATGATAAAAGTAAAGGTTACTTCATAGAGCCTACAGTGATAGTGACCACTAATCCAAAATACACAACCATGTATACAGAGTTATTTGGTCCTGTAATGACGATATTCGTTTATGATGAAAATGATTTTTCTGAAACATTGAAACTTGTGGATGAAACTAGTGAATATGCATTAACTGGTGCTATTTTATCAAGTGATAGATATGCAATACAGGAAGCTACAAATGTGTTACAAAACTGCGCAGGAAACTTCTATATTAACGACAAACCTACTGGAGCAGTTGTTGGTCAACAACCATTTGGAGGAGCAAGAGCATCTGGAACAAATGACAAAGCAGGAAGTGTTCTTAACTTATTACGTTGGGTCTCACCAAGAATGATTAAAGAAACATTTGTAACACCTACGGAGTATCGTTATCCATTTTTAGGTTAATTAAAACTTAATTCTATTTATAAATCCTCAGACTTAACAGTTTGAGGATTTTTTTTTGCTTTTCACCCTAAAACATTAGGAACACATAATTAACTTACTGAAACGTTGTATCTTGTGAGGCGAAATCAATTCAATTCATATACAATGAAAAAACATTACATTTTACTTCTATTAATACTTCCTTTACTCGGTCAATCTCAAACTATTGAGTTTGAATCAACTATTGCGGCAGATTTATCTGGATATACTGGTATTACAGAATTTGCAGGTTTAGGTGAGTATGAACTGTTTTTAGATACAGATACTGGTATTCTAGATAAACCTATAATTCTTATTGATGGGTTTGATCCAGGTGACACAAGAACGATTTCTGGTTTATATGACTTATTAGATTTCACAGGGTCTGAAGGAAATCAAAATTTAGGAGATCTTGTAAGAGCAGAAGGGTTTGACATCGTTGTACTCAATTTCCCTTCTTATTTTAGACTTGATGACACCGGTAATACACTTTTAAATATCGATGATGCTACTGATGTCAATGGCGATTTAGTAATTGATGAAATAGACTATCCAGGAAGCACTCTTGTTAATGGCGGTGCAGATTTTATTGAGCGCAACTCCATGTTACTTGTAGATTTAATCAACACACTTAACACAAATAAAGTGGGAGATGAAGACCTGGTCATTATCGGCCCAAGTATGGGTGGATTAATTTCACGTTTTGCTCTAAATTACATGGAAAACAATGCTCAAGATCATGAAACACGACTTTGGATTTCTTTTGACTCACCTCACCTAGGAGCTAATGTTCCCTTAGCGTTTCAACATCAATTTAACTTCCTTGGCTTTGGTCTCGGTGACGGGTTAAACGTTGAAGCATTGCAACCTGTTGTCAACGGACTTTTAAAATCTCCAGCAGCAAGACAATTATTAGTTGATCATTTTGAATCACATTTATTAGCTGGTAGTGATGTTAATTTTGATCCAACAAAGTTGTTACCAGAACCTCATCCCTATAAACTCGTTTTTGATGCTAATATTAATGCCTTAACACCAACTGGATATCCTCAAAACACAAGAAATGTATCGATGATAAATGGGAGTGGTATTGGCGCACCATATCAATCTTTAATGGGAACTGATATAACTCCTGGATTTACGGTTATTGATGATACGTTTAACAATGTAGGGCCATCAACAAACGCGACAATTCAAATCAATTTAACACCTGCAATTAATACCACTGCACAAATAAGTAAAATAAATGTTGTTTTTCTAGGCTTTATAGATATTTTCAATATTGAAGTTAACGCACAAGCACCTAGTTTTTCAAATGGTGTAGATGCAGCATCTGGTGGTCTTTTTGATCTTGGAGGATTTACAGAAGGTTTGGGAGGTGATCCATTAATTGATAATTTCATATTAGCATTACAGCTAGATAAGTTTAGTTTTATACCCTCTGTAAGCGGTATGGCTTTAGAGATTACTAACAATGAAATAGATTGGTTTTTTGATATCAATCTAGGGGATCCTGACAGTTCGGGTGACACCACTAACACGACACCATTTGTAAATTGGTATATGCCAGATGAGAATGAGAACCACGTACAATTAACAGAGCAAAATGTGGCATTTGCATTAAGTGAAATTATGCCAGAGACCTTATCAAACGTTGAATTTGAAAACTTTGTCACTCTTAAAATTCAGAAAAACCCAATTGATAGTGATTTAACGATACTTAGTAACAAGGTTCTCGACCGTGCTATGATTTCAATAGTTGACATCACTGGTAAATCTGTATATCAATCTAATCAAACTCTAGATAGACGATTAACAATACCGTTAAATTTAGATTCTGGAGTATATATCCTTAATATCATAACGAAAAATAACTTTAAGTACAGAACTAAGGTTATTATGAAGTAAATAAATCCAAATTTGATACGTAAAAAAGAGGCTAGATTATCCAGTCTCTTTTTTTTACATCATGTGCATTGAAATAAGTTTAAGTTATTAAAATTTAATAATCTAAGTTTTAACTATAGGTTAAATTTCTTAATATTAATAACTCAAAATGTATATCGATGCCTTTATGATTTGAAAGAAATCCCAAATCTTCATAAACTCTAATTGCTCTTGAGCTTTTTTGTCAATAGTTAATTTCAATACTTAAAAAATTCGTTCTTTAACTATTCTCATAGTCCATTCAAACCTCTATTTCCTATACCAGACTCCTCTTTTATGTATCTATTCTTACAACTTTTATACACACTCTAGTATACCCTATATCAGCTAACATTGAAGAAATGACAACTATAACGTTTCAATAATTTGAGCGCTCTAATTTTTAACAACTAGTAGTTCTTGTTTTTTTTAAACGCTACAAGATATTATTTAAGTAAAGGGATTTTAAAATTTTCTGTTTTAGTTCCAAGTTCATTTTCAGCACTTGTTTCCACTAGTATCGAAATATTATTTTTTACGCTTTTCTAAAGTACGTTATTAAATTAATTTAGAATATTGTCTAAATTCTGTAGGCCTAATTATTAAGGATGGTGAGCAGTTTAGAACAAAAAAAGGCTAGATATTTGATATCTAGCCTTTTTTAAATTATGTATTATATGATTAGTCGAAATCTTTAGTCTCTCCTAAATCTGCTTTTTGAACATTTAACACCCTATTATCTGGTCCAACTACAAAAGCAACTAGCTCTAATTCACCAGTGTTTTGTACACTTCCTGGAACAGTTAATGTGTAATTCGCAGTATAAGTACTACCAGTAACTGAATCTTCAACAGGAATATCGTCACCATAAACATCTGTTAACGTTGTCCTTGCTGTATGATTATGCACAAAATCTACAATAGGGTTTCCTTGTTGGTAATAAGGGCTAGAAGGATCTCCATTATAAAAATTAACTTGAGGATATACTAAACCATTTTCTAATAAATACACGACGATTCTATTTTGAGAATCAGCTTTTAAATCATAATGAACGTTTACCTCTGCAGTTATTGTAGTACCAGAAATAGATGAGTTTATTGCTAACCCCATGTTTTGTCTGTTAGCTAAGAGCGCAACTGGCTGATTTGTAGATTCGTTCCAGCTAATTGTTCTATTGACTCTTCCTTGAGGAAAACCATCTATACCGAAAGTATTTAATAGTGAAGTGATATTTGGAAAAGGCATATCATTATCATCGTGTAATGCCACAGGAATGATATTAGCGCTTGCTGCAACTGCTTGTTCTAAAGCGTATGCTAATCTCGGACAATATTGACACCAAGTTCCTGTATAATCTTCAACCAGTACTTTAGTTGTATGTGTAGACTCCACCGCTTTAATTTCAATGACATTAGATGTTAATGTCGTGTTATCTTCCAACGTAAAAACCGCTGTAACATTATAAACTCCTGCACTTGCAAAAGTAGCTGGATTAGTTAATGCACCTGACTCAGCAGCATAAGTCACAAGTCCTGTTATATTATTACCTAAATCATCTGTTACTGCAAACGTTGCACTACCCTCATCAAACCAAAACGAATCAGTATCTGCAAAAATTGTTATTGCCGTTGGCACTGGCACTGCTTGTACAGTTATTATTGTAGAATTTGTTAAACCTCCATTAGTAGCTGTAACTTCAAAGTCACCTACAATATTAAATGTGTAAGGATTTGAAATTACTGTATTCCCAATTTCTAACTCTGAACTCGCTGTTACATTTGTTCCTAAATTGTTTTCTACTATAAAAGTTACAGATTCTCCAACAAAAACAGACGAAGAGTTTCCACTTACTGTGATAGAAGTTGCTGAACCAGAATCATCATCGGAGCTACTACAAGCAAATGCAAAAACCACGAAGGATAACACTACTAATTCTTTTAAAATACTTTTAATTTTCATCTTTGGTATATTTTTTGTTTTTGATTAAAATAAGTCAGATTATCTCACTTTTTTTTATTTGAAAGCAGCAATTTATAATTTATTTGCTTAAATCTTCAATAATAAAACACTAATTTTAACAAAAAAATTAACAAATGAAACAACTTCTCTATATACTACTATTTGCAGTAAGTTTAAATCTTATAGCCCAGGAAAACTTACCTAACGCCGTAATTAAAAGTTTAGATGGTGATAGAACAACCTTACAAGAGATAAGCGAAGATAATGACCTTATTGTTGTGTCACTGTGGGCAACTTGGTGTGTTCCTTGTAAAAATGAATTAGATGCCATAAATGATGTATACACAGATTGGCAAGACGAAACTAACGTTCAAGTTTATGCAATTTCGGTAGACGATTCTAGAACAGTAAGTAGAGTAAAACCCTTAGTTAATGGAAAAGCTTGGGATTTTACGATATTATTGGATACTAATAACGATTTAAAAAGAGAATTAGGAGCTTCTACGGTGCCACTTACATTAATAATTAAGAATGGCAAAATTGTTTTCAGACATTCAGGATATACACCAGGTTCTGAAGCTGAACTTTTTGAAGAAATTAAAAAACATTCTTAAACTTAAGAATAAGCCAATCAACTACCCTTACATGAAAAAAATCGCGATTTTATTTTTGCTCATACTTCCTATATTAAGTTTTGCACAAGAAACAGTTGAAGAAAAAGAATCTATAATTAAACAAATTTCAAATAACTTAGCAGGTAGTTTTGAGTCTAATGCGCAATGGTATGTTAATGATAACGTTTTAGGAAACTTCGACGACCCTATTCCTGAGTTTGATTTGGCAAATAAACATTTAAGAGCAAATAGCTATCTACGATTAGATTATAGTTTTTTAGATAACTTTACCATTGGCGTGCAAGTGGAAAGCTACGAACCACTGCCTTTACTAAGCTACTTTCCTGAATATAAAGGGACAGAACTATCTAATTATTACATCAACTTTAGAAATAAAAAACTAGATATTACTGCAGGTCATTTTTATGAGCAATTTGGTAGTGGCTTATTATTAAGGACTTTTGAAGAAAGGCAATTAGGCCTCAATAATGCCTTAAGAGGTGGACGCATAAAATACATGCCAACCAATTATTTAAATTTGACTGCATTATATGGTAAACACAGAATTGGTTTTGAACATTCTAAAGGAGACGTATTTGGTTTAGATTTAAATATTGATTTAAAAGAAGTGTTAGGTATTGAAAGGTTATCTCGATTTAACTTTGGCGCAAGTTATGTTGGTAAAAGCGAAGATTTCATAGCTCCTGTTGATGAGTTCGATCCAGACAACACTTTTGACACTCAGGACTTTCCTGAACTAATTAATTCATATGCATTTAGATTTAATGTAGACTTTGGTGAATTTTTTGTTAACTCGGAATATTCTTTGAAAGGTGAAGATATTTCATTTTCTTCGGCATCACTAGGACAACCAGAGATTATTGAAGGGAAATACTTTGATGGTAGTGCCATGCTACTAACAACAGGCTATACCGTTAAAGGCTTTGGAGTATCTAGCACATTTAGACGTTTAGAGAATATGTCGTTTTTCTCTGATAGAGATTTAGTAAAACCTGGTAACAATGCTTTTGGAATGGGAAGTGTTAATTTTACTCCAGCACTAACAAAACAACAAGATTACTCCTTGTCTAATATCTATTTATATCAAGCACAATCCCCATTATTTATTCAAAATTATGGTGGACAAGCAGGAGAAATTGGTGGACAAATCGACATCTATTATTCCTTTAAAAAAGGATCAAAAATTGGCGGTAAATATGGCACAAAATTAACTGCTAACATGTCTTACTGGTCACTTTTGGATGCTACATTTGATCAAGATAATTCAACTTACACCAGTGAGCTATTTAAATTTGGGGAAAAACTTTACAAAGACATTAATTTTGAAGTAAAGAAAAAGTGGTCTAAAGATTGGAGTAGCGTATTATTTTACCAAAATTTAAAAATCAATAAAAATCTAGCCATTGAAGGTTCTTACATCCCCGATGATGAAGCAATAACTTCTAATATTATCGTTGCTGAAACCACAAGAAAATTTGGCAATGGAAAATCAATAAGACTTGAAGCACAACACCTATCTGCTAATAAAGATTTAAAAAATTGGGCTGGAGCTACATTGGAGTATGTCGTAAATCGAAACGTGGCTTTTTACGTTGCAGATATTTATAATTATGGTAATGATATTGAAGAAGATCAAAATCATTACTATAATTTTGGAGGAAGCTATACAAAAGGCGCAACTAGAGTAGCACTTAACTACGGTAGGCAACGTGGTGGATTATTTTGTGTTGGAGGCGTTTGTAGATTTGTTCCTGAAAACACAGGCTTATCGTTAAATATTTCAACTGCTTTTTAGAACTAAAATAAGAAAACGAAATAATTTTTTAAATACAATAAAAAAACCATCGTGTTGTTAGTCTTCTTTTGTTATCTATTTGTGTAAATAGAAGAGCTCGTTTAAAAAGTAAATTTAATTGTTTAACTCTTATCTTTAGGATTATTTTCCATCGCAATCATTTCTGCTAACTTTTCGAATAGCCTGTTTTTTACCCGCGATATTTTAACGGTAGATGCACGACTTTTTTAGTGTCAAAAAACTCATCTTTAAAATACGCTTCTAGTTTATAAATAGTGGCTGTTTTGTACGGTTCTAGTTCTTCAGTTAAGTCACCTCCTTTGAGATATAAAATCCCGTTTTTAAGATCGTGTCTTTGCGTTTTAGAAATTTTACCTTTGACCCAATGCACAAAAGTTGGCATCGCAGCCACAGCTCTGCTCACAATAAAATCAAATTGTCCATTAATGTCCTCTACTCTGCTATGTGTAGTTGTAACGTTTGTGAGCCCTAAGCCTTCAACGACTTCGTTCACCACCTTTATTTTTTTTGCGATACTATCTACCAAATGAAATTGACATTCTGGATAGAGAATCGCTAAAGGTATTCCTGGAAACCCACCACCTGTGCCAACATCTAGAATATTAGAATTAGGTTTGAAATGAACCACCTTAGCAATACCCAAAGAATGTAGAACATGTCTTAGATACAACTCATCAATATCTTTTCGAGATACGACATTGATTTTCAAATTCCAGTCTTTATAAAGGACTTCCAATTTTTTGAACTGTAGGATTTGATCTTCAGTTAAATCTGGGAAATATTCTTGGATGAGCGTCATTTTATAAGGTTTTGACAAAAGTATGTCTTTTTATGTGGATATTTTTAAGATTTTATTATCCTTAGCAGAGCTTTTATTAATTATCTTTGCTAAAATAGAAACATGTGATTTTTCACCTTGTATCAAAAAATTAATAGCATGATTAAACAAACCTTAACCTTTTCTAGAACAGACTCTGCTAAATTCTTTAGAACGCTAAACACGCGCGTTAATGGCTATTTCAAAGAAAATAACATAAAAAAAACAGGAAACTGGAAGCTGTACATAAAAGCAATAATAATGTTCTCATTACTTCTTGGGCCATTAGTGTTACTATTGACCGTTGATCTACCAACTTGGTTACAGATTATATGCATGATGGTTATTGGTATTGGAATGGCAGGCGTAGGCATGAATGTCATGCATGATGCAAACCATGGCTCTTTTTCTAGTAAAAAATGGGTTAATAGACTAATGGGAAGTAGCATACACATATTGGCTGGTAATGACTATAATTGGAAAGTACAACACAATGTGTTACACCATACATACACCAATATCCAGGGACATGATGAAGATATTGATGCTGGGAGAATAATTCGGTTTTCGAAACATTCAAAATGGTTGAGAATACATCAATATCAAAAATATTATGCGTTTTTACTGTATGGTTTATTAACTGTTAACTGGGCCATTACGACAGATTTCAAACAAACCTATACCTATCTTAAAAGAAAATTATCTTATGGTGATTTCCCTAATCCTACTGCACAATGGACGAAGTTAATTATTGGTAAGATATTATATTATTCCATTTGGGTGGTCTTGCCTATCGTTTTAGGTTATGCTTGGTGGCAAGTTTTAATAGGATTTCTAATTATGCATTACACCGCTGGAATTATTCTAAGCGTCGTCTTTCAACTAGCACACGTAATGCCAAATACTGAAATGCCTATGCCTGATGAAAATGGAACAATGAAAAATACTTGGGCCATTCACCAATTATTTACGACATCTAATTTCTCTCCTAAAAGTTGGATTATCGAGTTTTATACGGGAGGCTTAAATAGACAAGTTGAACACCATTTATTCTCAAATATAAGTCATGTTCACTATAAGAATATAGCCAAAATAGTAAGAGAAACTGCTCATGAATTTAGTTTACCTTACAACGAGTACAATTCTATTTGGATTGCTATTTCTGAACATTATCAGCAATTAAAAGAATTAGGCAGAAAGCCAAGTATCGCTTAATGTAATTTGTAGTTTAAAAATAAGTAATCACAATGAGCCTACTTTCAGAAAGAGTTTTAAACATGTCCACGTCTGCTACTTTAGCTATGGCAGCTAAAACAAGAGAGCTAAAAGCAGAAGGAAAAGATATTATTGGTTTAAGTTTGGGTGAGCCCGATTTTAACATACCAGACTATATCAAAGATGCAGCAATACAAGCTGTAAACGACAACTACAATTCATACACACCTGTTGATGGTTATGGAGAATTGAAAGATGCAATAATTACTAAATTCAAAAGAGATAATAATCTCAGTTATAAGCCTTCTCAAATCGTAGTATCTACAGGCGCAAAACAATCGTTAGCAAATATCGCTGCGGTTTTAATCAATACAGGAGATGAAGTTATTTTACCTTGTCCATACTGGGTGAGTTATAGTGACATCGTTCAACTTAATGAAGGTGTTCCTGTTGAAGTAAAAACGTCAATAGAAAACGATTTTAAATTGACACCTCAGCAATTAGAAGCAGCAATCACGCCAAAAACTAAAATGATTTGGTACAGCTCACCTTGTAATCCAAGTGGATCAGTTTATAGTACCGAAGAATTAAGAGCATTAGCAGATGTGCTTCAAAACTACCCAAACATTATAGTTATTTCAGATGAAATTTATGAGCATATCAATTTTATTGGTAGTCATGCAAGTATGGCACAATTTGATGATATGTTTGATAGAACTGTAACCGTAAATGGTGTCTCAAAAGCATTCTCTATGACTGGTTGGAGAATTGGTTACATTGGAGCTCCAGAATATATAGCAAGAGCCTGTACCAAGATGCAAGGCCAAATCACGAGTGGAGCAAACTGTATCGCTCAACGTGCGGTGATTACGGCTCTAAATGAGTCGCCATCTCGCATACAATTTATGGTTGACGAGTTTAAAGTAAGACGGGAATTAATCCTTGGATTACTAGAAGAAGTTGAAGGCTTTAAAACCAATGTTCCAGAAGGCGCATTTTACGTATTTCCTAATATTTCTTTTTTCTTCGGAAAAGTCTTAAAAGGACATAACATTGAAAATGCCACAGATTTCTCGTTGTTTTTATTAGAGCATGCAAATGTTGCTACAGTAACTGGAGTGGCTTTTGGAAACCCAGATTGTATAAGAATATCTTATGCAGCGTCACAAGAGCAGATTATTGAAGCAATTAAACGAATTAAAGACGCTGTGAGCTAAGGAGTATCCAAATAAAATACCATACAAACAGCTATAATAACAAGGATTATAAAAAAGACAGAAAAACAATCTGAATTCTTTTATAATCCTTTTTTGATTTCAATCGTATTTGTTCCAATACTTCTGGACTTGCCTTAGGGAAATCAAATTCTGGTTTTCTACTCTTTTCATAATCTCCAAGAGTTTTTTATAAACCTCGAAGACTTATCGAGTTTAATACTATTATTACTCTTTAATAAGCGTATCATGGATTCTCCTAAACGCATATATTTTTAAATTATAATAATTAAAATTAACACGACGATGCAAATAAATATCAAAATAGTCTTAATACAATCCGCCTTTTGCTCTCTAATCATATTTGATTTGATCTTTTCCAAAGCTTCTGCTGTCGCTTCAGGAAAACCATAAGGTCTTTCTTTGCTATAGCGTCTAGACTTATCCTTATTAAAAGCTGAGTGATTCTTTCTCCTTCGATTATTATTCTTTAAAGAATTAATCATGGTCATCATTGCTCCTTACCCTCCTATATTTATTTGCTTTATAAGGTATCTTCTATTTTCTCTTCGAATTTTTATTCTAATACGTCTCAAAATATGAGGGGAAACCATTGGCATTACATAAGGCTTATAACTTAATTCTTTACGAAATCCTCTATTCATTTTAGTAAACGGAACGCGTTTTCCATTATTTAATAAACTTCTATTATTACCAACTGTAGCATTCATTGATGAAATTCCCATAATATCTTTATTTACACTAAAATATCTTCCAGCAATCCAACTGTCAAAATTAAAGTATATCAAACCGCACACACCTAAGTACGCCGACAACGTCTTGAATAAAATGTAAAAGATAATATGAGTAAATGCTCAGTAGTATCAGTTAAAAGATCTTGTAATAATAGTTTATCCTATATGAAGTTTGACATCACTACTGTAAATTAGAATTATGTTTCAATTACTCGAAACAGAAACGAATTAACGCCAATAGCTTTTTACATTTTTGGAGTTATAAGATAAACGCCAATACTGTTGCGAACACAGACAATTTTAAGAGAGTTTCAATACTTGAAGTAAATTGATATTGTCTGCTTTTTAAGAGTTGCTTAATACCAAAGATTGATGTTGTATTTGTGTGGTGTATATTATAATTTACAACCGACTTATAATGAGAGTTTAATAAACCCTCTGGTCTAACAAATTCGGTTTCTAATCTAAGTATGGGTGACGGCTCTAATTTTTGTGATGTTACTACTAATTCCATGATTATTTGATTTAATTGATTACACTAATAAGACGTGCAGTCGAATAAAATGTTACAATACACTTCATTTGTAAACCGTTAAAAACCAACGTAAAACTCTCGAAACACCCGTGGATATTAATATTTCCGAAGAAAAAATATTTATAAACTATTTTGAGATATCCGCGTTGACAGCTCTAATCTTATCCACAGAAATTGAATTATCCATAGGTTAGAACAAGCCGAAAATTCAAAGCATAATTTTAGCTATGCAAAAACAAAATGATAACTTTAAAAGCAAGGTGTATTGAGCTTATTATATGCTTTAACTCTTATATTATCGGTTTCTCCAGAAAAAAGGTGTCAATAAGATCAAAACTGTAAACAATTCCAAACGACCAATCAGCATTAAAAATGAAGCCCACCATTTCCCTAAAGCTGGCAACTCTGCATAATTATTTACTGGCCCAAAATTACCCAACGCAGGACCGACATTTCCTAAACTTGAAGCAGATAAACCCACTGCAGATTCAAAATCTATTTGCATCATAGAAAACACCAATGCACCAACGATAAAGGCCAACATATAGAGGATGAAAAAGCCTAGAATATTAAATACAATATCTCCTGAAACTGCTTTTTTATTATAACGAACAGGGAGAATAGCATTGGGATGTAATGCACGTTTAAACTCTAAAAAACTATTTTTTATCATGATCATATGGCGTACGACTTTTACACCACCAGAAGTACTACCTGCGGAGCCTCCCAAAAACATCAACCCAAAAAAGAAAACTACCAAAAACGGCGTCCATAAGGTATAATCTGCAGTCACAAAACCAGTCGTTGTAATAATGGCAATCACTTGAAACAACGCATGTCTAAAAGACGCTTCGGCTTTTCCAAAAACCATAGGGTGATCAATAGACGATATAGAAAAATCTGCTCTAAAATAGATAATGAATGCCGCGATAAGAGTAAAAAGTGCTATAAATTTAAAATACAATTTAAACTCTTCATCAAATATTGCTTTTTGAATTTTGCCTTTGAAAGCAAAATAGCTCAATACAAAATTTGTTCCCGCTAGAAACATGAATACAATAATGATGTATTGTATTACAGGCTGACCATTCCAATAGGCAACACTAGCATTTTTTGTAGAAAACCCTCCTGTTGATAACGTACATAGAGAATGATTTATAGCATCAAAAAAGGACATTCCTGCAACTTGCAACAAAATAGTTTCGGCAGCGGTATAACCAAAATAGATGAGCCAAAGACGTTTTGCTGTATCTGTAATTCTTGGATGTAATTTATCGGCATTTGGGCCAGGCGCTTCGGCAGCGAAAAGCTGCATACCTCCAATACCCAACAATGGCAAAATAGCGATTGCGAGAACAATAATTCCCATTCCACCAATCCAATGCGTCATACTACGCCAAAATAAGACCCCTTTTGGGATCGCTTCTATATCATTTAAAATACTTGCTCCTGTCGTTGTATAACCCGACATAGTTTCAAAAAATGCATTTGTAAAATCTGGTATTGCTCCTGTAATGACATAGGGAAGTGTACCACTCAAGGCCATGACAATCCAACCAAAAGCCACTACAATATAACCGTCTCTTTTGTTAAGTTCCTTCTTGTGTTCTTTTGTAAAAAACATCAAAGCGCCACCCAAAACTAAAACGAGGAGTCCTGCAATAAGCAGCTCTAGAGTGACTCCGTCTTTATAAATAAGACTTATAATTGTAGACAATAGCATAAAACCACCATTGAAAAGACAGAGTAAACCGAAGAAATGAAAAATGATTTTATAGTTAAGTTTCATGTGTTCGTATTATCTTTTGTGATGTTCACATGGAGCATTAAAAAAACAAAGGCTTTGTCCTTTAAAGTATAGAATGACTGTTTCATGTTTTGTAATTAGAAAAAGAAGCGTTCTACCTGACTTATCGACCTAGGCAAACAACATACTACGACTTTGTCTCCCATTTCAATTTTAAAATCTCCTAAAGGAATAAGTCCAATATCATCTCGAATGACTCCTCCAATAATAGCTGAACGTGGAAATTCTAAATCTTTAATTTTCTTTTGTGTGATTTTTGATTTTGAATTCACTTCAAATTCTAGCAGCTCAGCATTCATATTGGTGAGTTTAGTCATTGCGACTACCTCTCCTCGTCTTATATATCTAAATATATTATTGGCTGCAAGTAGTTTTTTATTGATTAAAGTATCGATACCAATAGATTGTGATAACTGGTAATAATCCATATTCTCAACGAGTGCTATTGTTTTCTTAACACCTTTAGATTTTGCTACTAGGCAGGACATGATATTAGTTTCAGAATTCCCTGTAACTGATATAAAGGCATCCATATCTGAAATGTTTTCTTCATCAAGCAATTCAACATTACGTCCATCACCATTAATAACTAGTGCATTTGGTAAATCATCTGCACATTCAAAAGCAACTTCACTATTACTTTCTATAAGTTTTACTTTAAATTTGCTTTCACAGAGGTCTTTGGCTGTTTTATAGCCTATTTTACTTCCGCCTAAAATCATAATATTTTTAAGCTCGGCTTTTACCTTACCTGAAAGCTCAAACAGTTCTTCATCTCCACCTTTCGATGTCATAAAAACAACCTTATCACCTTCTTTAAACTCGGTATCACCTCTTGGTATGATTGTATATTGTGTTCCAAAACGTTGAATAGCAATAGGTACAAAATGTAATTCTGGAAACACTTCTGCAGCTGCTCTAACAGTTTTACCAACAAAACTAGCTGTTCTAGATAAGCGCAAACTCAACATGGTTAACTTTCCTTCTTCAAACTCATAGGTATCATTAAAACCGTATTGATTGAGCAGTAATTCTATTTCTGCTGCTGCTAAATTTTCTGGTGAGATCAATTCGTCAATACCAAACTTGGTAAACCCTACATCATCCTCTTCATCTAAAAACTCTGAATTTGATATTCTAGCAATCGTTTTTTTAGCTCCTAATTGCTTGGCAAGTACACACGCTGTAATATTTGTAGTTTCCGAGGACGTCACAGCAATAAATAACGCTGCCGTATCAATTCTCGCTTCCCTCAAAATAGCAATTGAAGTCACATCACCTTTAATGACTCTAATATCTAGGTGATCACTTGCATAAGCTAAACTGTTTTTATCGGTATCTATTAAGGTAATCTCTTGCGACTCGTATGATAATAGTTTGGCTAAATGAAATCCAACTTCTCCTGCTCCAGCAATAATTATTTTCATGGGAATTTTATTCAAAAAAACATACAAATATACATCATTATTATGGCATTAATGCTTTTGTAAATTAGAGCTTAGATTATTTAATACTATTAGATTTGAGTATATTTGCAAAAAAAAGAAATGTCCTCAAAAGTAACTCCATACAAGGATAGTGATTTGAATAAGAAGCAACAAGTCGCTCAAATGTTTGATAACATCTCAAAAGAATACGATGGTTTAAACCGTGTTATATCTTTTGGTATTGATATCAAATGGCGAAATAAAGTGGTTGCTATTGTCTCAAAAACCAATCCAGAGCGTATTTTGGATATCGCCACTGGAACAGGCGATTTAGCCATTAGCTTAGCTAAAACTAATGCCAAAGAAATTATTGGATTAGATATTAGTAATGGCATGTTAGAAGTCGGTAGAAAAAAGATTAAAAATAAAAATTTAGATAAGCTTATCATTATGGTTGTTGGTGATTCTGAAAATTTACCATTTGAAGACAATAGCTTTGATGCCATAACTGTAGCTTTTGGTGTTAGAAATTTTGAAACATTAGATAAAGGACTAGCCGAAATTCTTAGAGTTTTAAAACCAAAGGGGACATTTGTCATTCTTGAAACCTCTGTACCTACCAAAACGCCATTCAAACAGGGTTATAAATTCTATACGAAGTATGTGATGTCTACGATAGGAAAACTCTTTTCTAAAGACCAATCTGCTTATACCTATTTACAAGAATCTGCATCTGTTTTTCCTTATGGTGAGGTTTTAAACAATATTTTACGTAAAATTGGGTTTACTAACGTGCAAGACCAACCACAAACTTTAGGTGTCGCTTCAATTTATACAGCGTCTAAAGCGTAACGTGTTTACAAGTCATTATCATCATATTTATGAAACGAGCAAGTTGAACGCATTATCACCCAAGAAAATGATTAATAGCAAACAGCATGTGACCGTTGAAAACAATACCTATAAACACATGAAAAGAGTACTTATAATTTTAATACTGTTTTTTATATCTCTAAGTGCCTCAGCACAATTATTTACTAGGGAAAAAATAAAAAATATTGAAAATTTTGATAAGCAAAGACTGTCATGGGGTTTTTACCTTGGGTTAAATAGTTATGATTATCAATTTACTTACGAACAAGATCAACCAGATATCTTGGTAGAAACCAGTACCGGTTTTAGTGTTGGTTTAGTCTCTAACCTGAGGCTTAACGATCATCTGGATTTACGCTTTGAACCCGGTTTATTTATTACGACCAGAAATTTACAATATGATCCTGTTTATTTTGAGGGTTTAGAACCTAACAGTTCTGATTTAATGCGTGAAGTAAAATCAACATATGTTCATTTTCCTTTATTATTAAAAGTATCGACCAAACGATTTAATAACTTTAAACCTTTTATTATTGGTGGTGTTTCTGCTGCTCTTAATTTATCCAGTAACGAGGAAAATCCAGATGATAATGCCGCAGGTCAATTTAGAACCAAGAAAAACGTTTTGTTTTATGAACTAGGCTTTGGAATCGATTTCTATAATCAGTATTTTAAATTCACACCGTCTATTCGTGGTGTTTTTGCACTTAATGATGAATTAGTTAGAGATGAAGATCCAAATAGCCCATGGACTGGAAATGTTACTACAATGAAAACCCGTGGTGTCTTCTTAAATTTTACGTTTCAATAAAAGAAGTTTTCAGCACTTACTGATGTAACTAAAGCCCTTCTGATTGATTCCGTAACGTTAATATTCATTAAAACCCCTAATGACTTACGACTATGAAAACGACTCAATATTGTAGATTTTAAGAGACACAAATCTCCCTGAATATCATTCAAACGCTATATTATTTCCCTCTAAAACTGAGACTACAGACTGTACCTGTTTACGACCGTTTAAACTCACTCAAAATAATAGCAGTTGCAGTGGCTACATTTAAACTTTCGGTAGCTTTTAAATCACCAAATTTCGGGACACTTAGCTTTTTAGTTATCAATTTCTCAATAGATTCTGAAATTCCATTTGCTTCATTTCCCATTACAATCATACCGCAATCTGGTAAGTTTTGAGAATATATTTCATGTCCATCCATGAATGTGCCAAAAACGTCATGATTATAATCCTTAATATAAGTTTCCAAATCTGTATATTGAACATCAACTCGTGCTAACGACCCCATTGTTGCTTGTACAACTTTAGAGTTATAACAATCTACTGTTGCATTGCTACACACTAAGTTCTTAATGCCAAACCAATCGCAAAGTCTGATTATCGTCCCTAAGTTTCCTGGATCACGAACATCATCTAGTGCTACAATTAATCCGTTGGACTCACTGTTTTTTTTCTCCTGAGCATTCGGTAGAATGGTCGGAATATTAAAAATAGCCACTGCAGTGTTGGGAGATTTTAGACCACTAATTTTTTGTAATTCTTTTTCAGATACCAGTATCGTCTCAGCGTCAAAAATAGCATCCGTAGAAAATAATAGATGTAACTTAAATTCTGAATTCAAAAACTCCTTAACGCCTTTTATTCCTTCTACCACGAATAGTTGTTCTTGTTGTCTAAACTTTTTCTGATGTAAACTCGTAATTAACTTTATGTGGCTTTTGGTTAACATAAAATAGCTTATAATTTTTGTGATTTTAACGAAAACACAAAGTAATACTTTTTTGGTCTATTATTTGTTATCCTATTCACTTATGAAAACAACATCCCATAAATTAATTGAAGACGTCATAGATTTATTACTTTCAATTCAATTGGTAAATAGTATTTAAACTGTAAATTTGAATTGATTTTAAATGCAAACATTCTCTCTTTTGAAATATAACGGTTTAAGACTATTAATCTTTAGTTTGATATGCACGATATTCTCGTGCGATGTCATGAAGCGTGTTAAAAAAGATGAGCATTTATTGATAAGTAATACCGTTTTGGTTAATGACCAGAAAAACACCACTGAGACTGTTGACAACCTTCAATACCAAAAACCGAACGGTACTCTTTTAGGCACTCCATTACGTGTTCACATCTACAATTTGGCAAGACCAAATATCGATTCTATTTTAAAAGCAAACGTATTGGATAACCCTAGAAAAGTTGCTTGGAAAACAAAATTACTTTCAGAAAAACAGTTTTATAGAGAACTCCAATCTAGAAAAAATCTCAATAGTTGGCTCATAAAAACTGGAGAAGCGCCTGCAATCTACAATGAAACTAGAGCAGAAAAAACAGCCTTAGCACTTAAAAAATATTATTTCAGTAAGGGTTGGTTTGATGTAAAAACGTCTTTTAATACCGAAAAAGACAGCTCACAAAGAGCAAAAGTCACCTACAATGTTACTACTGGAAACCCTTATATTTTAGATTCAATTAAATCTAACATAAAGACTCCAATTATAGATTCATTGTACAATTCTAAATTAAAGATAGGCTCTTTAATCTCAAAAGGTCAGCAGTATAATGAAGCCAATTACGCTAGTGAACGAGACCGATTAACAACACAGCTTAGAAATTCTGGTTTTTATTATTTTGGACAAGACTACATCACCTTTGACATTGATACTGTGGGAACTAATAAAAAAATTAATACAGATTTAATCATTGCTGATAGAGCCATAAGAAATGAAGATTCAGTAGCTCGTGTCCCTTTTAAAAGGTATAAAATAAAGGATGTTAATATTTTTACAGATTATAAAAATGAATACCGAGATTCAACAATAACAGACTCTGTAAACTTTAAAAACTATAATATATACAGTTACAATAAATTAAAATTCAGGCCTAAAGCGATTACAGATGCCATGTTTATTACAAAAGGAAACATCTTTAAAGATATCGATAGAACCAGAACTTATCGCTATTTAAGCGAATTACAAGCTTTTAAATATCCGCGAATTGATTACGTCCCTAATGAACAAGACTCGACCTTGATTGCGAACGTATACCTTGTGCCGAAGAAAAAATTTGAGCTTACAACAAGTTTTGAAATATCACAAAGTAATATACAAACCGTAGGTTTTGCCTTTAATACTGGTTTATTGATTAGAAATATCTTTAGAGGCGCAGAAACTTTAGAAATTTCTGGGCTTGGTGCCATTGGGTCTTCTAAAGATGCCTCTAACAGTAATGATCAATTTTTTGATATTAATGAAATTGGTGGAAATATTAGGTTGAGTATTCCTCGGTTTTTTCTCCCCTTTAAAACAGAAAAAATTGTTCCTAAGTACATGTCACCTAGTACACGAATCAATTTAAGCGCAACCAGTCAACGAAATATTGGATTAGATAAACAAGCATTAACAGGAACTTTAAACTACAACTGGTACCCTTCAAAAAAAGTAACTAATAATGTTGATTTATTGAATGTACAGTTTGTAAAAAACCTTAATACAGCCAACTATTTTGGCGTGTATCAAAACTCGTTTGAAAGATTAAATACGATAGCACAAAATATTGGATTTATAGGTCCAGATGAAACCCTGAGAGATCCTGCAAGTGAAGGAGGCTCTTTTAATCCTGCAGATCAATTTATAAATGAGGTGGTTATTGGCAACACCTCAATTACAACAGCCGATGATGACTTCATTACCGTTAACAATATTAAGCAACGTAAAGAACGTCTTACCGAAGACAACCTCATTTTCTCCTCTAGTTTCAATTATGTAAAAAATAGACGAGAAAACTTATTTGATAAAAACTTCTCTATCCTTAAATTACGTTTAGAACTTGCTGGAAATTTACTATCTAACCTCTCAAACGTTTTAGATCTTACTAAAAATCAAGACGGTAAATATGAAGTTTTTGACGTACCATTCTCTCAGTTTGTAAAAGCAGAAATTGACTACGTAAAACATTGGGATCTGGGAAGAAAAAACGAGTTTGCAATTCGAACTTATTTTGGGATTGCAATACCTTACGGCAACTCAGATAACATCCCATTTGCAAAAAGTTTCTTTGCTGGTGGACCAAATGATATTAGAGCATGGAGCGCCTATAATTTAGGCCCAGGAAGTTCATTAACTACCAATGAATTTAATGAGGCCAATTTAAAGATCACATTGAGTGCAGAGCAACGTTTCAATTTATTAGGACGTTTTAATGGCGCCTTTTTTGTTGATGCAGGAAACATTTGGAATGTTTTTGACAACGTAGATGATGAGGCTGCAACCTTTGGTGGTTTTGACTCTTTAAAAGATATTGCTGTAGGTTCTGGTTTCGGTATTCGATATGACTTTAGTTTCTTCGTATTAAGAGGTGATATAGGTTTCAAAACTTACGACCCTTCTAGAGCACTTGGCGATCGTTGGTTTAAAGAGTACAACTTTAACAATGCCGTTTACAACATTGGAGTCAACTATCCTTTTTAATAGTATCTTTTCTCCCTTTTTTTTCTTCAGAAACGATAACGTTTGCGTAAATATCTATGCCATGAAACTCGTAAAAACCATTAAAATTATTCAAAATTTATGTATTTTTGAAACTTAACATTTAACTAAAAACAATCATGGGTCACAACATAAAACCAGGAGTAGCTACAGGAAAAGAAGTTCAAGCGATTTTTAATTTAGCAAAAGAAAAAGGATTTGCTTTGCCAGCAGTAAATGTTATTGGTTCTAATACCATAAATGGTGTTCTAGAAACCGCAGCAGCTTTAAATGCTCCAGTAATCATTCAATTTTCTAATGGTGGTGGACAATTTAACGCAGGAAAAGGATTAAGTAACGAACACCAGAAAGCAGCAATTGCAGGAAGTATTGCAGGTGCTAAGCATGTCCACTTAATGGCAGAAGCTTATGGTGTTCCAGTAATTTTACATACAGATCACTGCTCAAAAAAATTATTACCATGGATTGATGGTTTATTAGATGCAAGTGAGCAGCATTTCAAAGAAACTGGTAAGTCACTTTACAGTTCTCATATGATTGATCTTTCTGAAGAACCAATTGAAGAAAATATCGCGATTTGCAAAACATACCTTGAGCGCATGAGCAAAATGGGGATGACCTTAGAAATAGAATTAGGAATCACTGGTGGCGAAGAAGACGGTGTAGATAATACAGATGTTGATGATTCAAAATTATACACACAACCAGAAGAAGTTGCCTATGCCTATGAAGAATTGAGCAAAGTAAGTAATCAATTCACAATTGCTGCTGCCTTTGGAAATGTACACGGTGTTTACAAACCTGGAAACGTAAAATTAACACCAAAAATTCTTAAAAATTCTCAAGAGTTTTTGTCTCAAAAGCATAATTTACCACATAATCATATTGATTTTGTTTTTCACGGCGGATCTGGCTCTACAGTAGAAGAGATTAGAGAAGCTATTGGTTACGGAGTTATTAAAATGAATATTGATACGGATATGCAATATGCATTTATGAGTGGTATTCGAGATTATATGGGAGAAAAAGAAGCCTATTTAAAGCAACAAATTGGAAACCCAGATGGTGATACTGTCCCAAATAAAAAGTACTATGACCCTAGAGTTTGGTTAAGAAAAGGAGAACAATCATTTGTTGAACGTTTAAAAAAGGCATTTGAAGACCTTAATAATGTAAATACTTTATAACTTTGCACCACTAACTACTAATTAAAATCATTTTTAATGTCTTGGTTCAAAAGGAAAGATAAAGGAATACAAACCTCAACCGAAGAGAAAAAAGACACACCCAAAGGGCTGTGGTATAAATCTCCAACAGGTAAAATAATTGACACGAAAGAATTAGAACAAAACTTTTATGTCAGTCCAGAAGATGGCTATCATGTTAGAATTGGAAGTAAAGAATATTTCGAAATTCTATTTGATGATAATAAATACACAGAATTAGATGCCGGATTGACATCTAAAGACCCTTTAAAATTTGAGGATACTAAAAAATATCCAGACCGTTTAAAAGCCGCACAGGAAAAAACAAATCTAAAAGATGCTGTTAAAACTGCTGTTGGAAAATCTAAGGGTGAAGATTTAGTCATTGCTTGTATGGATTTCGCTTTTATTGGAGGTTCAATGGGAAGTGTTGTTGGGGAGAAAATTGCTCGTGCAGCTAAACACTCGCTTGACAATAAAATTCCGTTTATGATCATCTCAAAATCTGGAGGCGCTCGTATGATGGAGGCAGCATTATCTTTAATGCAACTCGCAAAAACCTCTGTTAGATTAGCACAACTTGCAGATGCGGGAATTCCTTATATTTCATTGGCTACAGACCCAACAACAGGTGGCACAACAGCATCATTTGCTATGTTGGGAGATATTAATATTGCAGAACCTGGCGCATTAATTGGTTTTGCTGGACCTCGTGTTGTAAAAGATACCACTGGTCAAGAATTACCAGAAGGGTTTCAAACCTCTGAGTTTTTATTAGAACATGGGTTCTTAGATTTTATAACGCATCGAAAGAATTTAAAAAGCAAAGTGAATTTGTATATCGATTTGATTACAAATCAACCTTTAAGAGCATAAAAAAAGCGAGCCATACGGCTCGCTTTTTAATTGACTAAAAATCAATACTTAATTTAATTTAAAATTACTTCAATCTCAGTTCCATTATTAAAAGTAAACGTTGCTTGATTATCACAATTTCCATTTCCATAATCAAACGTTCCTCCAAAATTTGTACGCTCCACATCCACACTTCCGCTTACAACATAATCACATATCATTTCGCGACGTAAAGGTGTTATGACCTGATAAGAATGCGTATTCCCATTAATAAAGGTCGTTGACCAATTTCCCGTGACTTCAAATACGTTATCACTAAAAACTCCGCTACCAAAACCTTCAACCCATTCTCTAATCTTTAGCCCTTCTCTACTCGCTTGTGTTCCGTTAGGCCAAATAACAGTCAACTCTAAGGTGTGCGTAAATTGCGGATTACCATCATCATTTGACCATTCTTTCAACAACGTTTTACTTCCTATGATGTTTTTAGCATCAAAGAAAAAATCAACTAAATCATAAGTAATTAAAACGTGTTGTGCATCAGGATTTCTAGTGTAAGAGAATACGATTTGACCTTTAAATACGTGTCCATTCACGACGCATCCTGCTGTTCCAAAATCAACCGTTACTTCTCTAAAGCCTTGTTGTGCTACAACTGTAATTGTAACGCAATCTGGTAATCCATTACGTAATTGATCTTCAGCGAGTCGATTAGAATCACTAAGCTCCTGCCCTTCGTAAGCATCAATAATAAGATCTCCTACTACGCTCGCAGCTTTATCAATTTCAGAAGAAAGCCTTACCTCTGAAATATCTTCATTTTGTTCTTCTTGCGCAACAGTGTCATCCTTGCTACAACTTGCAAATGTCAAACCTAAAACGACTAAGGAGAACATTAATTTTGTAATTACTTTACTCACATCCCTTTTATTGTGATCATTGAGTTCATGATTTAGATAATTCATAATTTAATTTTTGATGTTAATATGAAGTTAAGACTATCCTAAAATGAAAACGTTTAATTTTCTGTGTAAAAAAAACAAAACCAACATTGTAAATAGATACAAATCATTAAAAATTAGTATATTTGCAGCTTGAAAGAATGACTTTCAACGTACATAAAAATCATTTACAATAATATTAGCATGTATTTATCAAAAGAAGAAAAACAAGAATTATTCGCAAAACACGGTAAAGGGAAAAACGATACTGGTACTGCAGAAGGACAAATTGCATTATTTACGCAAAGAATTGAGCACTTAACTGCTCATTTAAAAAACAATCGTAAAGATTACAATACAGAACGTTCATTAGTTATGTTAGTAGGTAAGAGAAGAAGCTTACTAGATTACTTAACTAAGAAAGATGTCCTAAGATATCGTGCGATAGTTAAAGAATTAGGTTTAAGAAAATAATCTCAATACAAAAACCACGCTTATTAGCGTGGTTTTTTGTTTGCGTTAGGGATTGAACAGTATGTTTGAGCTCCCAACTTTAGGAGGAGCGAGCGGTGAAAGCCCGACCCTTCAGGGTAACGCCCAAAAAAATATAACTCTTACGATAGAGTATAACAATCGTAAATAAGAAGCTAGACCCTGAAATTAATTCAGGACAAACAGTTTTTCATTGGTCACACAACAACTACAACAACGCAACGACCATTGTTTAATTAGAATTTAAAAAATTTATGATTCCAAAAGTATTTAAAGAGGTCATAGACCTTGGAGATGGTAGAGAAATTACCATCGAAACCGGAAAATTAGCAAAACAGGCACACGGTTCTGTTGTTGTTACATCAGGAAAATGTATGATGTTATGTACAGTTGTTTCCAATTACGAACAAAAAGATCTTGGTTTTTTACCGTTAACGGTAGATTACAGAGAGAAATTTGCAGCTGCAGGTCGTTATCCTGGTGGTTTCTTCAAAAGAGAAGCAAGACCGAGTGATGGTGAAGTATTAACGATGCGTTTAGTAGACAGAGTATTACGTCCATTATTCCCAAAAGATTATACTGCAGAAACGCAAGTAATGATACAATTAATGTCTCATGACGAAAACGTTATGCCAGATGCAATGGCTGGATTAGCAGCTTCGGCAGCTATTCAATTATCAGATTTCCCTTTTGAATGCGCAATTTCTGAAGCAAGAGTTGGTCGTGTAAATGGTGAATTTGTTATCAACCCAACCAGAGCACAACTAGCAGAGTCTGACATCGATATGATGATTGGAGCAAGTGCTGATTCTGTAATGATGGTAGAAGGTGAAATGGATGAGATTTCTGAAGACGAAATGGCTGATGCCATTAAGTTTGCACATGAAGCTATTAAATTACAATGTGCTGCTCAGTTAAGATTAGCTGAAGCATTCGGAAAGAAAGAAGTTCGTGAATATGACGGAGAAAAAACAGATGAAGCTTTAGAACAGAAGGTTCATGATATGGCATATGATAAAGTATATGCTATAGCAAAAGCTGGATCGGCTAAACACGAAAGAAGTGCTGCATTTGCTGAAATTAAAGCAGATATTAAGGCAACGTTTTCTGAAGAAGAATTAGCAGACTATGGTGGTTTAGTTTCTGATTATTACCGCAAAGCGGAAAAAGCTGCCATTAGAGATTTAACCTTAAATGAAGGTTTACGTTTAGATGGCCGTAAGACTGATGAGATTAGACCTATCTGGTGTGAAGTAGATTATTTACCATCAACACATGGTTCTTCAATCTTTACACGTGGAGAAACTCAAGCTTTAGCAACAGTTACTTTAGGTACGTCAAGAGACGCGAATAAAATAGATATGCCATCTTACGAAGGTGAAGAAAATTTCTATTTACATTATAACTTCCCTCCTTTTTGTACTGGAGAAGCAAGACCAATTCGTGGAACCTCTCGTAGAGAAGTTGGACATGGTAATTTAGCGCAACGTGGTTTAAAAGGAATGATCCCTAAAGATTGTCCTTACACAGTACGTGTAGTATCTGAAGTTTTAGAATCTAACGGTTCTTCTTCTATGGCAACTGTCTGTGCTGGAACTATGGCTTTAATGGATGCAGGTGTGCAGATGATAAGACCAGTTTCTGGTATCGCAATGGGATTAATTTCTGATGCAGAGTCTGGAAAGTATGCTGTATTATCTGATATTTTAGGTGATGAAGATCATTTAGGAGATATGGATTTTAAAGTGACTGGTACTGCAGATGGGATCACAGCTTGCCAAATGGATATTAAGGTAAAAGGATTATCATATGAGATTTTAGTGAATGCATTAAAACAAGCTCGTAATGGTCGTTTACATATCTTAGAGAAATTAACAGATACAATTGCTACACCAAATGCAGATGTTAAAGAACATGCACCTACAATGGTGACAAGACGTGTTCCTAACGAATTTATTGGAGCCTTAATTGGACCTGGTGGAAAAGTGATTCAAGAAATGCAAAAGGAAACTGACACGACGATCGTGATTAACGAGGATCCGGTAACCGAAGAAGGTATTGTTGAAATTTTAGGTGTAGGACGCGTTGGTATCGATGCTGTAATGGCAAAAATAGATGCGATCTTATTTAAACCTACAGTTGGCAGCGTTTACGAAGTAAAAGTAATCAAGATGTTAGATTTTGGCGCCGTTGTAGAATATATGGATGCTCCAGGAAACGAAGTTTTATTACACGTAAGTGAATTGGCTTGGGAACGTACAGAAAATGTATCTGATGTTGTCAACATGGGAGATGTTTTTGATGTGAAGTATTTTGGACAAGATCCAAGAACACGTAAAGAAAAAGTATCTCGTAAGGCCATCTTACCAAAACCAGAAGGTTATGTAGCAAGACCACCAAGAGATGATAAACGTTCTAGTGGACGTGATAACAGAGGTTCTCGTGACAATAGAGGTCGTGATAATCGTACTGATGATCGCAAACCTAGAGAAGATAAAAAGGAAGATTAATTTCTTTTAATCCTAATTATAAACCTCAAATGGAAGCAATTCTGTTTGAGGTTTTTTTATATCTTATAGGAACTAAGATATAAGCCTAACATTAAGTTCGTTATTTTTAATTTCAGTAAAGTGACTGATAGCATTATTAATAACTACAACTCAAGTTTAAAATATTGAATGAATTTTAAAAATTATTTATATATCGACGCAACCTTTTAAAGATTTAAGAGTCTATTAAGAAACAGTCCGTTATGAACTTCTATAAATTTTCACTTTTAGCTATACTTCTCTTTTTAAACTCTTGTTCATATGATCAAGATGACAAGCTTTCTGCTGTTCTCGATATTAGTACTGTGGAAGTTATAAGGTCCGATTCAGATTTATATGATAACATTAAAGACATCACAAACGACGAAGATCGACCAGACGAAAGCATCGCATGTATTGATTTTATTTATCCGTTAACTCTTTTCATCTTTGATGATACTGATGCTTATGTATCCACAAATTTCATTGTAAATGACGAACAATTTAGCACGCTTCTTGACAATTTAGATATAGACTATTCTATCAGCATAAGCTTCCCAATCAAGGGTACTTTAGAATCAGGCGAAGAACTTATTATAACCACAAAAGAAGAACTAAAAGTGGCTATTGGCAACTGCCTTAACGAAGAAGAATTAGTAGAATGCAATGCGTTCATTCAAAGCTGTGCATTAAAAATCGGTTACAGTTATAATTATGAGAATCCCTATTTAGGAGGTTATTTTTACGAGAATGATGGTTTTACCACGTTAAGTGTTGGTGAAGAACTTTTATTTGGATCCTGGTCACCCTTAATTATAGAGGATGAATTACATATCAATATAAGTCTTATTAACGCCGCTGAAATCGGAGAATTTTTCAACTTTGACTGGAAAGTTATATACCTAGACGAAAACTCACTATTATTAACCAATGACAACCGAGAACTTCTACTACACCGTAGATGCGATGCCGATTTCGAAGATTGTGGTAACTTCATTTTTGAAGAATGTGAACTTATCGAAGACGAAGGGATTTCGGAGTTCATACTAGATGACTATTCTGAGTGTATTTATGACACGCTAGAATTAGATGACGAGTTTCCAATAGTGTTTTATAACACAATAGAAGATGCTCAACTAGAAACAAATGCCATACTTTCTAATGACGTTTATAATAATATTGACGTTAATCAAACCGTATATGTAAGAATTAATGAAATCCCTGAGGTTGACGATAATGGAGAAGCTATTGAGTTTTACGTCGTCATGATCACTTTAGCTTCAATTAGCTGTAATTAATCATCGCATAAAACAAGACCAACAAAAACTATTAAATCAGTATGTATATGAAAAGTAATTAAATTATAAAAAGTAGCTCGAAAACTATTTTAAATAATAAGTTATCAACTTCTAAGTTCAAGTTATAAGTGCAACACGAATATTTAAAATAGATGGGGCTAGCCCCATCTATTTTAGGCTCAATATTTATATTCGTTTTGAATGAAACATTATAAACAATTGACCTTGTCACAAAGGTATCAAATCTCTGCATTATTAGAGACAGGAATTACTATTACACAAATAGCAATAATTATTGGTGTCAATAAAAGTACAGTATCAAGAGAGTTAAAAAGAAACACGCCAAGTAGAGGAAGTACAGCTGGTAGTTATATTCCAGAACACGCTCAA
>NZ_AUDE01000022.1 GCF_000425305.1 Psychroserpens burtonensis DSM 12212 | reverse complement strand
TACTAAATTACAGACCAATTAGAAAGTTTAATTATAATAACCCTATTGAAGTCCTAAATAATAAGTGTGTTGCACTTATGGGTTGAACTCAGCACTTAACGGTATCAAATAATTTAGAACAAAAAATCTATTTGGATTTACAAACGATAATAAAAGCCTGCAAACGTGATAACTTGAAGGCACAAAGTCAATTATACAAATGCTATAAGGATGACCTGTATCTTTTATGTTTAAAATATTGTAAAAACAAAGAAGAAGCACAAGACAATCTTCAAGATTCTTTTCTTGAGATTTTTGATAAGATGAAATCATATAAAGGCACTGGCTCATTTGAAGGATGGATGAAACGCATTACGATACACAAAGCCATAGATAAGTATAACAAATAAAAGACCGTCAATATAGAAATCAATGATGTTATTTTAGAGGATATAACTATTAATAATGAAATTCTAGAATCTATCTCTTTAGATGACATATTAAATCAAATACAAGAATTACCAACAAGGTAACGTATGGTTTTTAGCCTCTATGAACTTGACCAATATGCGCATAAAGATATTGCTGAGCTATTACATATTAGTATCAATACATCAAAGTCAAACCTTCATAGGGCAAAACGACTATTAAAACAAAAGAGACTAGACATACCCCCTTTACTATCTAAAACAAACATTAACAAATGAAACATATTCAAAATTTAGGATCTGCCTTAAGAAGCAAACTTGAAGACTTACAGAGTAGTCCTGATGATTTCGTTTGGAATGCTATAGAAGAAAAACTTAAGAAGAAAAGAAGACGCTTACTATTTTGGTATTTCACTTTTGGCCTTGCTCTATTGGTACTGCCTCCTTTGTATATCGTACGTTTAATAGCAACGCTATAAATGGTTTAAAACATTAAGAACAAAACATACAAATAGTTACGCAAGAAGAGGCTTTAAACAGCGTAACTGATGCGAACTTTAGCGATGGATATTCTATTAAAAATAACGATAGTAGTCATTTGGACGACAAAATAACACCTACTAAAAAGGACTTATCAAATGATCACTTTTCATCAATTGAAGACTCATTGACTACAAAAAAGTCATCAAGTATAAAGACAACCAATGCTAAAAATTCACTCACTTCTATTGTTTCTTCAGAAAAGCAAAAACGCGACAACTCTAATCTAAAGCAGAAAAAAAGAGATCAAGGAATAACATCTAATGATTTATTTAATACTGACACTAAAAATTCAAACATTGCAGATAACCATAATTCAAAATCAGTACAGACAACAACTAAAAAGGAGGAAAGAAGTAGATTGTCCAATAGAAATAAAGAGAAAGTATCAGATGCTCGAACAAAAATTGAAGATGTTGTTTTAGATATTTCCGAAGAAAAAATTAAAGACGCTCTAAAAGAGACCAAAAAAAGTAAAGATAGCTTGACTAAAAAAGAAACGAGATGGAGTATCAATCCACAATTAATCGTTTCAAATTACGGTGCTTTTAATGCTAAAACTAGCGATAACGCCTCTACTAATTATGGGCTTTTATTAGGATTAACAATAACCAATAACAGCTTTTTAAGATTTGGTGTTAGAAAATTGGATCTCATGTAAACCGTCGATAGTATCTCTAATAATATTCGTTATTTGGAGTTCCCTTTGGAAGTAAAATACTTTTTTAGAAACAAAAAACTCAATCCCTATATCACCGGGGGTCTAAGTTATTTTAAGTATGAAAACAGTCATTCTGAAAACTCAATTAGTCTAGAGTATGGTGATAATGTCTCCTTAAATTTTGGCCTAAGACTAGAGCATAAATTGATTGACAGGCTTTATATTAATATAGAATCAAACTTCAGTTATCAAATAGAACCGGTAACCACAACTATTGATTATACACCTTATATTTTCTCAATAAGTACTGGGATTGATTATAGGTTTTAAACATAATCACGCCCCAAACACTTGCGTATGTCGCAAATTTTCCCTATTATAATAGTTATGATACAAGCAGACAAAGAGAAATACAAAGACATTTTAGACCACTCAGTGGAGTACTTAGAGCAACGCGGTTTTGAAAATATCAAAGCAGATACCGAAGGCTATGAAAGGCCAAAATCTTATATTAAAAAAGGGAGTAATATTTCTATTACTCCAGATATAGTGGCGATTAAAGAGGGAAAAAAGCATTATTTTGATATTAGCCTTAAAAGCGAAAAACCAAAACTATTAAAATCTAAATGGCTATTTCTTAACACGTTGACTGCTTTAAAATCTTCACATTTTAGATTAATAACGACCAGAGGTCATTATAAATTTACCGCCGAAATGCTTGATGATATTAACCTTAACAACAAAAAATTAATCAAAATTTAAATTATTTTAGTTTTCTTGTAACATTTTGTGTGCTTATTACGTATAACTAAGTAGTATTTATATTTACCCAAATTTAAAGCACATAATTAAATGAGACAACTTAAGATTACAAAGCAGGTTACGAACAGGGAAACCGCGTCTTTAGATAAATATTTACAAGAAATTGGAAAGGTTGATTTAATTACTGCAGATGAAGAAGTTGAATTGGCTCAACGTATCAAAGCAGGAGATCAATTAGCATTAGAGAAATTAACTAAAGCTAATTTACGTTTCGTAGTTTCTGTTGCAAAACAGTATCAAAATCAAGGTTTAACCTTACCAGATTTAATTAATGAAGGTAATTTAGGTTTAATTAAAGCTGCCCAACGTTTTGATGAAACTCGTGGTTTTAAATTCATTTCTTATGCTGTATGGTGGATTCGTCAATCGATTCTTCAAGCACTTGCTGAGCAATCACGTATTGTTCGTTTACCATTAAATAAGATTGGATCTATTAATAAAATCAATAAGACCTTTGCTTTTTTAGAGCAAAGTCATGAACGTCCGCCAAGTGCAGAAGAGATTGCCAAAGAATTAGACATGACCATTAACGATGTTAAAGAGTCCCTTAAAAATTCTGGCCGTCACGTATCTATGGATGCACCGTTGGTTCAAGGAGAAGACTCTAACCTATACGATGTTTTGCGTAGTAGTGAATCTCCAAATCCAGATAGAGATTTGTTACATGAATCTTTGCGTACAGAAATTGAACGTGCGTTAGAAACCTTAACACCTCGTGAGGCTGATGTAATTAGATTGTATTTTGGTCTTGGTAATCAACATCCCATGACACTAGAAGAAATAGGAGAAACGTTTGATCTAACTCGTGAGCGTGTGAGACAAATTAAAGAAAAAGCGATTCGTAGATTAAAACACACATCTCGAAGTAAAATATTAAAAACATATTTAGGCTAGTAATAATGATCTATAAGGACTAAATTGCAACAACAACAGTTACATAATATAACTGTTCGTTTTTTGATTGATGAAAGAACCCAGAGCTGATTACTCTGGGTTCACTTTTTCTAATAAGATCCTTTAAAACGTTATCCATCCTTTTTTATCTTGTCTTCGGAAACCTTACTTTCTAAAATTCTATATCTTATTATTAGACATTTATAAAAAGCATCTTTTTTTAATTATCTTTGAATCTCATAATTTAAGATAATAACATGGCTCAAAAATTAATTGCACCTTCAATGCTAGCTGCCGATTTTGGCAACCTTCAACGTGACGTAGAAATGGTAAATAACAGTGACGCAGATTGGTTTCATATTGATGTCATGGATGGACATTTCGTACCAAACATATCTTATGGTATGCCAGTAATACAAGCCATTAAAAAACATGCAACGAAACCTTTAGACGTGCATTTAATGATAGAAAAGCCTGAGCGTTATATTGAAGAATTCGCAAAAGTAGGTGCCGATATTATTACTGTACATCACGAATCAACAGTCCATTTACACAGAACCTTAAGACAAATTAAAGAGGCAGGCTGCAAAGCTGGTATCGTACTGAACCTAACAACACCAGTTTCGGTACTTGAAGATATCCTACCGGAGTGCTATATGATTCTATTAATGTCTATTAACCCTGGTTTTGGTGGCCAGAAATTTGAAGACATTACTTATAATCGCGTAAAAAAATTACGTGCTATGATCGATGAGCGAGGCTTAGAGACACGCATAGAAATAGATGGTGGTGTTACAGATAAAAACATCAAACGATTAGTAGACGCTGGTGCCGATGTGTTTGTTGCAGGCAGTCATGTTTTTAAAAGTGACCAGCAAACAGAAACTATAAAACAGTTAAAAGAGTTAGCTAATAGTTAATTCTTAGTGCCATAACCATAGTTGTAACCATAGTTGTAACCATAAGATTTATTATGACCAACGCCATTGATGACATAAGCCATATTTTTAAGCTTGCCAGATTCTGATAAATCCTTGGAGAACGCTAGTAGCTTTTTATCTGTAAAACTTGCTCTTGCTATATAAACAGTAACATCAGCAAGGCTTGAAATTAACATCGTGTCTGTTACCAAAATCGTTGGTGCAGTATCCACAACAATATAATCATAAATCTCTTTAGCCTCTTTAATGAGCTCTTTAAATCTTCCGTTGGTCAATAAACTTGAGGGATTAGGAGGAATACTTCCAGATAAGAGTATATCATGATTTGGATGTTTATCAAACCCTTTAACGATATTCTTTCTCCAATCAAAAGAAGCCTCGTGCAAATAGTTTGACAAGCCTGCGCTATTTTTATCAATTTTAATTTGAGAATGTATCTGAGGGTTTCTCAAATCGGCACCAATAAGTAATACTTTTTTATTGAGACTAGACAAGGCCAATGACAAATTAAGACTGATGTATGTCTTTCCTTCTCCTTTAATAGTTGACGTACAATAAATGACCTTACCTTTATGATCCTCGGAAAGCGGAAGCATATAATTCACATTTGAACTTAAAATTCTAAAGGACTCTGCTAGAATAGATCTATCATTAGGATTAATAAATAGGAGACTTTCTTTTTTCTTCGTATCAGGAATCTCCCCAATTAAAGGGATTTTAGAATTCAATTTAGCCATGTCTTCTTTACCATGCACCTTAGTGTCCAATATAAAAATAAGATATAGAAAACCAAATGGAATCAAAAATCCAACAAGAATACCACCAGCATAAATAATATTTGATTTTGGTGAAATTGGATTTGTACTTGAAAGTGCATAGTCAACCACTTTAATAGAGGGTTCAGTTATAGCTAAATTGATAGCTGCTTCTTCACGCTTCTGCAATAATAAAAGGTATAAGCTTTCTTTAATTTTTTGTTGACGTTCAATTGCTCTTAACAATTTTTCTTTTCTTGGTATTTGAGAGACTTGACCAACAAACTTTCTATTTCTACCTCGTAATTGGCTTCGAGACACTATAAGTTGTTGATTATATGAGCTAAGAGATTTTGTAATATTAGATTGTAAATCATCTATTCTAATTTGCGCTAATTGAACTGTTGGGTTATTTGCACCACCACTACTTGCCAGTTTATCTCGGACAAGAATTGCTGCATTGTATTCATTAATTAGAGAGTTAATGCTACCGCTTTCAATTCCTATATTAGTTGGCAGAAGTCCCTCTTTATTAGAGTTTATAACACCTTGCAGCGACTCAGCAACCGCTAATTGGCTTTCAATTTGAAATACTTCTTCGTCAGACTTTGAACGTTGCAGCAAACCTAACTCTACATCAGCAGCAAGGTTAACAAGATTGTTATTCTGTTTAAACTCTTTTCTATCAATTTCAATAGAATCTAACTCCTCTGCCAGAAATTCAAATCGGGCATCAATAAACTCCAAAGTTCGTTTAGAAACTAATTGCCTGTCATTTATTCCATCCCTATTAAAAACATCCATTAAGGTATTTAAAACCCATTCTGAGCGCTCTTTACTTTCGCCCTTTATTGTCATTTTTAACAAATCACTCTGCTCCCCAATAGATTCTACCTTAATACTAGATTTCAAACCCAATACTGCACTTCTAAGAGTTCCAAACTTAATAACAAATCTCTTACCTATTAAATCTCTTAATGATTGTTGATTTTCAGTCTTAATTTGAAATGGCAAATTATTATTAACCTTAAATGAGTTATGATTAGGAAAATTAAAACTTTTTTCGGTTTTAGCATTGGTAATATCAAAGCCTTTATCTGTTACTTCAATGACGTAGGTTAATGAATTAAAAATACTATCTGGCTGAATTATTTGCTCATAATAAAAGGGAAGTGCGCCTATTTGTGTCGTTTGAATAGTTCCTTCTTCATAAAAACGAGAGTTCAGTTTTAGCTCTTTCGCTACTTTTTCTAAAATAAGATACGATGTAAGTATTTCAATTTCATTCTCTAAATTAATATTAGTTCTTTTAAAAACAAAAGCAGATGTAGGCAACTCTAGACCATCAGATTCATCTAAAATTTTCATTTTAGCTGTGGTTTGATAAATTCTGGGAGCATATCTAAGATATATATAAGCACCAATAAATGCCATCAACAACGTTAAAAGAAACCATGGCCAATAGCGCACGTATTTATTTAACTCTTGCTTTAAATCTAAATTATCCTCATTTGAAAAGGTAGTTGATTTATTAATTGAAGGTTCCATATTTAACGAGATAATAAAATAATTGAACTTAAAACTAAAGAGGCTATAGTAAGCACAGTACCTATATTTGTAACAAAACCAGCATTCTTAACTCTAGGATTATTTTGGTTTACAATAATAACATCATTAGGCTTAACATAATAATACTGACTATTCATAAACTCTACAGATGTTAAATCGATGTGTGTTATTTTTCGAATACCATCAACATCTCTTGTCATTATAATATCATCTCTCTTTCCATTAATAGTTAAATCACCTGCATAGCCTAAAGCCTGGAGTATTGTAATATTTTGCTCAGTAAAGTTATATGTTCCCGGAGCATTAACTTCTCCTAATACTGTAATTTTTGCATTAATTAATCTCACATCAATAGTAGGATTATTGAGGTGCCCACCGTCTTCTAGTATTCCTTTTATTTTTTCTTCAATTTCTAGAGTTGTAAGATTAGACACTTGAATTTCACCAAGAATAGGGAAATTAATATACCCTTTATTAGACACTAAATAACCTTCCAATTGTAATAATTGAATATTATTTACTGGAATATCACCAAAAAGACTTCTGTTATAAGGAGCAGATGCTTGGGGTATTAAAGTTTCTATATAGACTTTTAAAATATCATTAGGTTGTATTGTAGCACTCTGATAAATAATTTCAGATGTATCTGCACTCTTAGCATCTTGTAGATACAATATATCTTTTTTTGAGGCACATGACGAGACCACAAAAAGTAATACTACTAGTAAAAACTTAATTTTCATGTTTAATTAATTAATCAAGGCGCAAATATAACCTATTTAAAGCAATCACAAAGGCGTACTCTATGTGTTGTTATCTATGTCTTGAATATTTTTAAGGGGTTTTATTAATTCTTCTTTTTAGCAAGAATGGCAAATAGTACAACAAAGATCCATAAAGAAATAATACACCTATTTGAGTGTTCAGGTTTAAGTGTAACATATTAAAAGCGATAATGATTATAATTAAGTTTATCAAGACAATTGTTAAAGTAGTTTGAACATGAGTATATCCACTTTGAATAAACCGATGATGAATATGGTTTCTATCTGCCTCAAACGGACTTTTCTTTAATACAAAGATCCTAATAAAAAATATTCTAAACGTATCCATTAACGGATAAAATAACATAGATAATGCCAATGCTGGAGAAGCTCTGTAAAAACTAGAATTAGCGTCAAGTTGAGATTCAGAAATAAAACTTATGGTAAAAAAGGCTATCAAAAACCCTAATATCATAGAGCCCGTATCTCCCATAAAAATTTTATTCTTAGACGAAAAATTAAATCTCAAAAAAGCGACTAGGGCTCCAATTAAAGCCACAGATATTGTAGCCAGACTAAGTGCTCCAGTATTATAAAAAAGCACACTGAATACAATGCTAATTAATAGAGCAATACTTCCTGCCAGTCCATCAACACCATCTATTAAATTGTAAGCATTGATTATTAAAATATAAACAAAAAGAGTAAAACCAATTGACACCCAATATGGAAGTGTATATACATCTAATATACTTGAAAGCCCTATAATTCTTGTATCTGTAAAAACGATTAATAACAATGCCGCAAAAATTTGACCTAAAAATTTACTTCTTGGAGACAATACCGTCAAATCATCTTTTAAGCCAAGAAAAAACAAAATCGTTATTCCTCCCATGACTAACAACATCACTTTTGTGTTCAACATGGCGCCTGTAATGGTCATCACAACTACCAGGCTAAAGAAAATACCAATGCCTCCTAATGTAGGTGTTCGCTTGGAGTGCATACTCCTGCTATCTGGCTCATCCATAAGGTGCTTTCTATTCGATATATAAATAATGGTAGGAAACGTTCGAAAAGCAATAAAAAAAGCGAGTATAAACGCACTAGTTAACCACAAAATAGAATTATTTTCTGGACTAAAATTCTCAAGTAAATTTTTGATCATGAAGAGTCAATGTAGGTTAATAGCGCCTTGTTAATAACGGTCGAAAGGTACGAAATAAATAGAAACAGATTATTTTATATACAAAATTGGTGAACTAAATCAAGTAACAACTAATGACTAACTCCTCGACAGTGTTGAGTTCATAACCTCAACAATTCTAGTTGCCGTATGCCCATCCCATAATGGAATATCTTGACCTTTCTTCCAATCACCAGCAAACAAGCGCTCTAAATATAATTTGATATTTTTAGGATTAGTACCAACCAATTCATTAGTTCCAAGTGTGATCGTTTCTGGTCTTTCCGTATTGTCTCTAAGCGTCAAGCAAGGAACTCTCATTATGGATGCTTCTTCAGTAATCCCACCAGAATCTGTAATGACAGCTTTAGACCGCTCTACCAAATAATTAAATTCTAAATAACTAAGAGGTTCAACCATGTGAAGCCTTGAATGACTCACATCAAGTCGTTCTAAAATTTTAGCAGTTCTAGGATGTACAGGAAATACTAATGGCACATCTTCTGTATGTGCAGCAATCTCATCAATCATCTCCTTCAATTGAGACTCCTCATCTACATTTGCAGGTCTGTGTAAAGTCATTACGATATAATTCCCTTCGGAAAGTTTAAGATCTCCCCAAACTTGAGGTTGTTTGAAATTTGGTCGTTGTTTTAACAAGGTATCGATCATTGTATTTCCGACGAAAAAAACATGCTCTTCCTTAACCCCGCTTTTTCTTAGGTTCTCATTTGCAGTTTCCGAAGTTGTAAAAAAGTAATTGGTAATACTATCGGTCACCAATCTATTAATTTCTTCTGGCATTGTCCAATCATCAGATCTAATTCCGCCTTCAACATGTGCAACTTTCGTATGTAATTTTTGAGCTACCAAAGCACTAGCCATCGTAGATGTTACATCCCCGACGACTAATAATAAATCTGCTGGATTAGCCATCAATTCTTTTTCAAAATTAATCATAATATTTGCCGTCTGCTCCGCTTGAGTACCTCCACTACATTCTAAATTCACATGTGGTTCTGGTATTTCCAATTGCTCAAAAAAGCTTCCAGACATGTTTTTATCATAATGCTGTCCTGTATGAACCAATCTATAATCTATAAGCATGCCTGCTTCTTTTGATTTTTGAATCGCATGAATGATTGGTGCTATCTTCATGAAATTTGGACGAGCTCCTGCAATTATTGTTACTTTATACATATTGAAATTAAATTGAAAAACGGATTAATACCGATTTAAATGCAAGTTAACGAAAAATCTTACTAAGTGTATTTGACGCTTTATTCTTGATGGCTGACTGAGTAATCTATACGTCCATTCCATATTATGAGTCACCCACCATTTTGGTGCCCGTTTTACATGACCTGTATAGACATCAAAGCTTCCACCCAAACCTAGATAAACTGCTTGATGGGATTTTTGAATGCGCTCCATTAAATCCTCCTGTTTTGGGGAACCCATGGCAATGAAAACGACCTCTGGACTATGTTTTTTAATATCGGCAATTAAAGTTAATTCTTCAGCTTCAGTTTTGATATAACCGTTTCTATAGTTGCAAATGTTAATCCCTTCAAATTGAGATTTTAGTTGATCAATCGTCGCTTCAATGATTTCTTGTTGTCCACCTACTAAATAAAATGATTTTGTCGTATAGTAATTTGAAACCACATCCAGCCAAAGCTCACAACCCGGAATTTTGACCACCTTAGTAGCCCCTTTTTTTTGCAGTGCCCAAACGGCTCCAATACCGTCTGGGTAGCCAAGATTTCTATTGATAAGGGATCGACTGTCGTCTGTAGCATGTAATATTTTTTCAGCATTTACGGCAACCATAATCTTATGGTTATCAAAAGCATACTGCATCAATTCTTTTCTAGATGTTGGAGCAAAAGTCATCACTCCATTAAGTGATTTAGCTTCCATGAATTGTTGGTTTTGTTTCTAATAAAAAATGAGCCATCGCATTAAACATGAATGCATTACTCCACCTCATATACGCTATTTTTGAACTCATCCCTTTTTTTAACTGATAGTAAAAATAGCCCTTTTTATGTTGCATATTAGCAACTGTCCAATCCAAGACTTGAGTCAATAAATCTTCATTGTCTTTAAACACATTTAATTTTGACAACGTCACAATAACTTGAGCAGGACAATGAATGTCTATTGGATAAGTTTGATTATGATAATATTTCGGCATCCCATTGGCTTCAAAAAAATGCTCTAGATAATAATCTGTACCTTTTTTTATATAACTCTGAAATGTAAAATCTCCGGTATTTTGCTGATACGTTTCAATGGCATCGAGATTAAACCCCGTATGAAAACTGTCTTTCCAAGACTGCACTGCCAATAAACCGTACACCCAAGAACCATCTGCATCCTGTAAATCACAAGCTGCTATAATGGCTTGCTTAGCCAAATCTGCATGCTCCTGATTTTTTGTGTACTTATAGGCGTAACTTAAAATCTTAGCACCTAATAATGACGCATTAATTACCGTATTATTCCCATCTTTGATACTATAAGAAAAGATAATCCCTTTGTCATGTTGTGTTCTTGACAAATCCCGAGTCACGAAATCTGCTGCTGATAATGTTTCTTTTAAAACCGAATTATCTTTTGTAATCTCATAGCTTTCTAACAAAGCCTCAACACTAAAACAAGTCGCTACAACGGTTGGTGTGTGTTTTTCAAACAAAAACAAACGTCTTGCTTGCCAATCAAAGTTATAACCCCAACAAGAACCAGAATATCCTTTTGACCTCAAACTTAACAACAACGAAGTGACTTCTTTTACTTTATTAAGCAACGCTTCTTTTGTACCAAAATCCTCGCAGCCACTTTGAGCTAATTGATATAATTTACAATAGCCTAATAAAAATAAGGCTACCCCTTTAGCATTATGCTCTTTAGGCACTAATAACAGTTTCCTGAAATTTATCGGACTTCGCTTAAACCCTTGAATCCAAGCCAATCTTGCTAAATCCCAATGCTTGAAAGGCAATGCTTGAAAAACCTTTGAGTTCATCCCATCATAAGGATCCCAACCTTTATAGTTTTCGGCTTCGCAATACGATTTGAGTTTTAAAAAACTATTGTCTATTTTAGATTTCAACTTGCGCTCCTCCACGTTTTATAGATTCTAATACTTTAAAAGATGTTTTAGTCACTGCAACGACCTCCTCAAAAGAGATTGGTGCTTTTCCATCAGATAATAATCCGTTGACGAAAGCAACCACCATTTCTTTTTGGCCTTTATTTTGATTGAAAAGTTTCTCTTTTTTAGGCTTCCCTTTTCCGTAGATTTTCAACTCTTTAAAATCATTAAGTGTTGCAGATAGTCCTGCAGAGAACACCTCAACATACTCCTTAGTCATAGATTTTGATCCGTTAGCATAATAAGCCACAACACCAGAGGATCCGTTTTCAAACTGAATCAAAATATTTAACGTATCATTTAATTGATGCGCATCTGGTAATGCCGTAGCAGAAACTTTAGTTGGTAGGCTTCCGTTAAGATAGGTTAGGTAATCAATAAAGTGACACACCTCGCCTAACACGCGTCCACCTCCTATTTCTAAATCCTGAATCCAATTATCTCCCGGAATAACACCTGCATTAATACGATATAACATGGTCATTGGATGCTCTCCAATCGCTTTTTTTAATTTCTCAGTTAGTGGAGAAAAACGTCTATTAAACCCTACCATAACCGCTTTATTGGCTTTGGATTGTGCTTCAATTATAGCTTCTAATTCAGATTCTAAAAGACATAATGGTTTTTCTACAAATACATTTTTATTAGCTTCTAAACTTTTTAAAACATAAGGTCCGTGAGAGTCGTGACGTGTCGCCACAAATACCGTATTGGTTTTATCATCTAACACATCTGCTTCTTCTGTAGCGCAAAACTGAAAGTTAAATTTCTCAGCCACTCGCTTCGAAGTCGTTCCTGTATTGGTCAACACACCTACGCGGCCAACCTCATCTGTGTCAGGTATATTTGGCAATAAATTTCCTTGCGCATAACTTCCTGCTCCTATAAATGAAATGTTGATTTTTCCTAGTGTATCGATTTCCGAAGTAGAAATCTTAGTTTTTAAAGCCGTTTTTTGAGTATCATATCTTAAAGCGATTCCAGTAAAAGGTTCCGTTTTAGAAACGACTAAATCAAAAGCTGATTTTGCATCTTCAAACTCAAACTCATGTGTGGTTAAATACTCAATATTGATGCGGTTGGTAGCGATTAAATTTTGAAACGCTTCCATGTTTCGCTTTTCGGTCCAACGCACATATGGCAATGGATAATCAATTCCTTTTTCTTCGTAGTTTAAATCGTAACGCCCAGGACCATAAGAACAGGCCATCTTCAATTCTAATTCTTTACGATACCAAAACGGATCACGATCAAAGCCTGTGGGTACAGCGCCTAAAACGATAACCTTTCCTTTTTTACGCACTATAGCTCCTGCAAAATTTATAGGATCTAAACTAGAGGTTGCTGCTGCAATAATCACTGTATCTGCACCATAACCGTGGGTTGCGCTTTGGATTTGTTCTTCGATTCCAACGGCATTTCGGGTCAATCCTAAATCTACTACCTTATTAGCAATGGCTTGTTTTACTGCGGCTTCGGAAATATCAACGCCTATAACGGTAACGCCTGATGCTTTTAATATTAATGCGGCTAATTGACCTAGCAAGCCTAAACCAATAACCACACAAGATTCCCCTAAACGAAGATCTGCTTGACGAACACCTTGCATAGAAATGGCACCTAAAGTATTATAGGCAGCCTCTTTTAGATTGGCACTGTTCTCTAATTTAACGCAAAGGTTGATGGGTACTGATACGATTTCTGCATGATTAGCATATCCTGCTCCAGCACATGCGACCTTATCTCCAACTTCAAATTCTGTAACTCCTGCGCCAACTTCTATAACTTCTCCAGCACAACTATAACCCAAAGGAGAATAGGCATCTAGTTTTTTTATGACTGCTCTATAGGTTTGAATTGGCCCTTGCTTTTTAAGCGTATCAATCACTTGCTTTACTTGCTGCGGACGTTCTTTGGCTTTACCAATTAAGCTTTTTCTAGCAGCTACAACTGTAGAACCTTCGGTTCCTGCACTAATTATAGAATAGTGGTTTTTAACGATCACCATCCCTTTACCTAATTGTGGATAAGGAACATCTTGTATAACCATATCGCCAGACCCTAGCTTTTGTGTGAGTTGTTGCATTATGCTATCATCTCTTTAATTTTTTTATGTAAAATATCTCTTGAAAAATTGTCTCTTATTGAAACAACTTGATTCTTTTTTGTCTGAATATCTGAGGTATTCAGACGCTGTAAAAGTACATCCAAATCTTTTGAATTAAAATTACATTGCCAACCAATTTTATTTTCAACCACGAAATTTGAACTATCGTTATCTCCAAGAACAATAATAGGGAGCATTGCTGCCATGTAATCAAATATTTTATTTGGTATTGACGATGTAATCATTGGTAAAACTCCAATATCTTTATTCTCTAAATAATACATCATCGCCTTTCTTTCTATTTTCCCTATAATTTCAATATTAGTAATTAGGTGTGCATTTATGTAATTAATAACTTCATGGTATCGTTCTCCTGTTCCGTCTTCACCAAGTATTGTTAAATGCAGTTTGTCATTGTTTTTTAATACTTCTAGTATAGGCATAATATCAATTTGATGCTGTAACTGTGCGACACAAACCATTTTCACAACACTACTTTCTTTATACGCTTTTAATGTAACATCAGACCATCTTTCATTTTCCCATCCTAAAGGCACAAAACTAGATGGTGTTTTTTTCGCATATCGTCTAAGCCACAATCTAAACGAAGGTGCAACGTGTAATGCTCCTGTATAGTGCTTAAGTGACGGTTTTAAATATGTATTGCAATAGATTTCAAAGACTCTTTTCTTTCTTTTATTTTTAATTTGTAAGGCATCTGGCCAAATATCTTGAATATCTAAATAAATTTTGACACCTTTTATTTTTTTTAACAGCGCCATGAAAAAAATAAGCTCCACTGGTCGTGAAGGAAGTAGTATTTTATCCTGTTTGGAGACCTTAAAAAGTAACATAACAAATAACCGAACTGAAAATAGAAAATTTGACAAGACGCGTCTTGGTGAGACGTTGGTGTAATATCCTAAAACATTCAGGACTTTAAGTTTGTAACCTAAGTTTTGAGTAGCTTCATCAACTTCGTACTTTGAAAAAAACCTTTTTTCAGCATGATAAAAATTTGATGTGTAATAGATGACCTCTTCGCCTTCTTCAACAAAAAATTTGGCCATATTGGGAAACCTATTTCCTCGTTTTGTGAGTACAGATTCTGTTGGCCCTATTAAGTATAGCTTAGGTTTTTTCAATTAACTCTATGTATTTAGCTTCAAAAAGCTTTGTTGTTTTATTGATATCAAATTCCTCAGAATAGCGTTCTGCATTTGCAACTCTATTTTTATTAAAAGATTCATTATCTGCACAATACCGCAAAGCGTTCAACAAATCGTTACTATCCTTTACATTGACAAATAAACCATTTTCTTTTGGAATGATTAAATCTGAAAGAGCTCCAACTCGCGTTGTAATACAAAACAAACCAGAAGCTAATGCTTCTAATAAACTGTTTGGGCAACCTTCGGTATAAGAAGGCAGTGCATAAATATCATGATTGGCATAAAGTTCAAACTTATCTTTCCCCGTAATTCTACCTAAAAAAGAGACGTTTTTCAATGGAACGTTATTGTGTTTCAATATTTCTTTTAAAGCATCTGTATATCCCGTTTTGTTTTCATGACCTACAATTGTAAAATTAAAACGATCTAATTCCTCATTTTGATGAAGCAAGGTAATCGCGTGTATTAATTCTTCAATCCCTTTTAAATTTTGAATTCTCCCAAGAAACAACACATTAATCGTTTTAGAATTTGAGTTGCTTTTAGGTTTAGCAATTTCAGTTATATCAATAGCTGTTGTTGTTACCATAACATGACTCGACTTGTTTGGATTGAGTTGCAACAAATCATTTTTAAAAGATGAGGCTAAAACAACTTGCAAAGTGTTTTTCTGAAATACCCAATTAAACAAGCCTCTAAGATTTGGTTTTTCATACAACGTATTATACGTTGGTAATTTCCAGCCTCTGTAAAATACCACTACCTTTTTTCCTAAAAATTTTGCGAATACAACTAAAAGGCCATCTCTAATTAATGGCACTGGAATTAGTGACGGACTTACTTGAACAATTTTGATTTTGCGATCAAATATGAGTCTTAACACAAATATAATCACATCGAACACATAGTACAATGGATATAATAGCCGCTTTAAAACAGGATAATAAAACAAATAAGCTCTTGAGCCAATTGAACCGTGTTTTAATGAAATGACATCGGATTCAAAATGCTTGAAGACTAAATTATAATAATTAACTACTCCGCCTTCGTGATTAAGCGGATTCGTCAATATAAGTACTTTGTTTGATGGCATCTCTTCTTAATTGTAAGTATGGCAGTAAAGCAAAAAAATAAATTGCATCTTGAGTTTTAAACATACCTGAATAAAAATTTACTAATACGAGTATAACGAATAAAGACAAAATAATAGATGAATTCTTCTTATCATATTTTCGAAATGAAAAATAGAATTTTATCACTTTGATGTAAAAAATTAAAATCAAAGCAATACCAATAATTCCATGATTATAGAGAAACCCAAATATATCACTATGTGCATGTGTTCTACGTCCAATATGTCGGTGTGAATCTTCTTGATTTCCAAAACCAATAAAATGTCTATCAGAATAATACCAAGCCTCGTATAATCTTGTGTACATTCCTACGCGTCCAGAACCAGCTTTTTCATTATCAGGATCAAATTGTTCTTCACTAAAACGCTCTTCTGTTGTATCCTTTTGATTTTCAATAATATATAATCCCGTGAAACCTAAAGCCAAAAAGATAATCAACCCTGTCGCTAATTTTTTAAAACTAAAATCATTTTTCAAATTCCCGAGATAATATACCAAATTCCCTAAAGCAAAAGCGATCATGGCTCCTCTTTTAAGCGTTATAAGTATCGCTAAAGCTGAAAGAACTACAAAAAATTTATTTCTCTTATAGCCTTCTGTACTCAATAATACTAATGGATACATGAACAACACCAGATATGAAGCCACATTATAATCTGTTTTAATATAACCTGTTATAAAGAACATGATAGTAAATACAAAAGCAACGAGGACCACCTTTTTTATAACATCTATGAAATCAATTAATGTGAAGACATTTAAATAACCGTAAACATACAACACATTGATTCCTAAAATCCAGAATAGCATTTTAGAATAGATCCAAAAGCCTTCAAAAAAGTTTCTATCCGTAAATAAATACAAGAATAAAACGAACGCAAAGAGCAAGAAATATTTAAAAAATTTGAACTTTTTTATGATATTATAATGAAGGATATTCTCCTTCACAATAAGCACCAACATTACCAACCTTAACGTTCTTGATATATTTAAAACTAAAGCACTATCAAGTAATTCCGAACTCAAGTCGGTGATAAGCAACAGAGGAAATCCCCATTTTATGAGAAATATTAGTAGTTTCAATTGTTATTGCCTTTAATCATTTCAATAAGCCTAAGGTTACAGAGGTTGTTTTTGCAAAATTCCCCTTTTTCAAAAACCCAAGCTTTGGTATTCTCATCAAAAGTTAACCGTCCTGATTCACCATCAATGTTCAACAATTCCCTATCATCTTTTTGACCGAAATAAGGTTGAATTTCATTGATTAAACATTCTCCTTCTTTAGTTATAAAGACATCAATATCTACATACTTAAAATCATATTTATCAGTAACTTCTTTAACAAGGTTAAGACATTGCTCAGGAGGCATTCCATATCCGAAATTTTGCGACCCACTGTGAAATTCTCCTGATTTAAGCTTTTCAAAACCAAAATAATAATCGCCTATTCTTATAATCCGCCATTCTTTAACATCTTCTAAATAATCTTGTAGAATAACAAAACCGTGTTCTTTATCTAATTTGTGTTTTCTATATGTTCGTATTCCCTGATTAAAAACTCGATTTGATATTTTTCTCATTTGGTTTTTGTTATAAATCAACTTAACTCCGGAAGAACCAGAACCTATACTCGATTTATACACTTTTGGGAAAGAACAGTTATTAGAAAAACTTTGCAATTCATTAAAATCATAAAAGATTTCGGTTTTTGGATGTGGAATTTGATTGACTTTTAACCATTCTGTGGTTCGTAATTTACTTTCCCATATCCAAAGAGAATTTGTATTTGGAAAAATTTTTACAAGATTCATATTTTCAATTAATCTTATACGATTATCAAACATGTCTTTCCAAGGCGCGTACTGAACAGAAGGTCTTACCACTAAAAAATCTAAATTGGATTCTTTGATGCTCTCTAACCAATCACTAGAAAACAAATCAATTAATTTATAAGATATCTTAAGTTCTTTGCATGCATTAATATAGAACCTATGTAGGAACCATCTCTCTTTCACTATGCCGATAACAATTTTTGAAGACTCAAAGCACTCTTCTTTACAATCATCAAAATGACCTAATTCTTTGTATACTTGCCCTTCTCTTTTGTAAAAAAGATTAAAATTATAATACAAGAACTTCTTAAGAATTAATATAATTTTACTTTTCAAGATGTTTACGTTTTAGTATTGTTTGAAGAATTTCTTGATGTGTTTCGCATGTTAAATAGTTTTTTAAAACTAGTTTTCTCTTATTATTATATATAGTTTTCAAAAAACCTGTTTTTTCATTGATTTTTCTGAGCAACCTACCATTTCCATTCAATACACTTAAATAAGTATCTTCGAGAGAAGCAGACAGTTTTCCCCATTCATCAGTAACAAAATTAGGGCTACTTGACATTTTTTTACTTAAACTTGAAATAGAATTTAAATACGTTTCGGATTCTTGAGAAGTCATTTTTCTTATACCAACTCCATTACTGTTTAAACTATTATGGACATAAGGTATAAGTTTATATTCAAAAGCATTGTTTTCATTGATTTGAATATCGATTAAAAAACCTTTATACAACCAATTTCTTTTGATTGGCCATGGGTCGAAAACAAAATTACCTTGACCATAAAAAACAACGCCATCAGCATGCTCCTCATAAGCACCGCCAATGTGAGAATGTTGGCAAACGACCATATTGACACCTTCTTCTAAAAAAAACTTACACAACTTTTGCTGTTTAGGTGTTGGTAATCTATAGTTTTCTTTTCCTCCATGATATAACAAAATGATAAAATCACTTGTCTTATTTATCTCTCTAATTTTTTTAACAAAATCAATAATATCCAATGGATTCGCGCCCCCTGAACTGCGAGTTGCCACATTGAATTCATGTTCAGAATATGATAAAATTGAAACAACTTTGTTTTTAATTTTTTGACGATAAGGTGTACTTGCAGAATCTAGAGAACCACCAGCACCACCAAAATCAATTTCATAGTCATTTAACGCTTTAGTCGTTGAGTTCAAACCTTCTATTCCATGATCTAAAATATGGTTATTGGCTAAATTCAAAAAAGAAACATTCACATTCTTTACAGCATTGAGAATTTCTTTTGGTGAACCAAATACAGCGCCACTTTTCTGAATTGGAGTTTCTTTTTCAATTAAAGGAGTTTCAAGATTGGCTATGGTAAAATCTGCACTTTTAAAATCATGTGCTAAATCTCCCCATATTATATTCTCTTTCCCTTCTGTAAAAAAATCTACGTCTCTTTCTGTTGGTTTTATGTCACCACCGATTAATATTCTCATATCCTTAAAAAATACGTTTTAGGGTATCAAAACAGGTATAAATCTGATTTGAACTTAAATGATGTAATCCTATCATTTTACGATCGAAGTTAGGATGAACATCCATAACTTTATTGAACGTAAAAGTCTCCTCTGTAATGTTCTCTATTTCTTTGACTTCTAAAGATTTGCCATATCGATCATAACCGAACTTTTGAGAAATTAAAAGATTCTTATCTCCATCTGAAACATACCCTCCATTTCTGCCTCCATTCTGAAACATGATTGGGTTTTCGGTATGAGGCTCCCAAACTTGTGTCAATGGCGTATCTGCATAGAAACATTCTAAAATTGAATTGTGCTCACTAGAATTATAATTGCTATTTGTAAACAGCCAATATTTACCATTAATATAATGCATTGTTGTATCTACAGCATCAATATTTGAAATCAAATTATATTGATATTCCCATTCTAAGGGGAAATTAACACATTTATATAGTCTTATTGACTTATCACTTGAACTTTCGGGTATCATAAATAATTCATTTTCAAACTCAAAGATAAATGGGTAAGATAAATGAAAATCTTCTTTTATCACAGTGCCGATAATTTTGTATTCTTTGTTCGAAATAATTTCTACTGCACTTATGATTGCTTTTTTTTCTTTATAGGAATAATCTTCTAAAAAAATCACATCTCTATTATTGTATGAAACTACAAATGGGTCGGCAAAAAATCTTCCTTTCGGATTTATAATTCTTGTTGCCTTTCGCATACTAATATCACTATAGTTTCCTTTGATATAATGTACTGACCATTCGTCTTTTAATCCTGTAATTAAATTTACTGTTTTCTTTGCTACGTTTTTTAGTAGCAAATATTGATACTTGAGCGTTTGATGAAACTCAGGTATTAAGTAGAGTTTATTATCAAAAACTTGAGAAGTTTCTGTTTTTATTTGATGGCCATCCTTAATTTTCAAAACTAGAGATAACATATAAGAATAACTCTCATTCTTAATATTATAATAATTATACTGCCAAAACAATGCGTTAGTTATTGTGTTTCCTCTAAAGCAAACATCGCCACCATCTAATCTTTCATTCAATATTTGGATAACAAAACCTGTTGACGGTTTTTTTAAATAAAGCTCCCAAAACCCTGGTGGACCTCCTCTGTTCCATCTATTGTCCCCGTGATGAAAAGAAAAAACGCCTAACCTAGAAGATGATAAAATTCCTCCTTTAAATATACCAGGTGTATTGACTCTTAATAAAGCATCTAGATTTGTCTCCTTTATTTTCTCAATATCATCGTTGCTCAATCTAACGACTAAACCACTTTTAGAATAATTTCCGTGAACATTAATGACAGACTCAAAAGTAAAATCACCTAATTGAAAACTTTTAAAATAATCATCATCATTTACTAAGCGTTTCAATAATTTTGATTCTATCCGAGATTGAAAAGTAAAATATAGCTTACTTATTAAGCCATAGACACCATTATATTTTATTTGACGCTTAAGTTTTTCAGTAGATGAAAACTCAATACCCTTTGCATTTATGTTGATTAAAGATATTTCAATGTCGTTTTCTAGAAGGCTTTTTATTAAATTGTATTGATGAATTGAAACCTTATTTGATGATATTAATAATCCTATTTTCATGTTATTTCCTATCTAAAAATAATTGTGCCCAAGTTTCGAAAGCAAAAAACATCCATAAGTTTTTTAAATCACTTTTAGAAAATCCGTTATCCTTTTTGTTCCAAATTTTAGAAACCTCATTATAATCAAATACGCCTCTAGTTTTTATTCCAGGCATTAGTTGATCCTCAATGAGTTCATTCATTTTCGTTTTCAAAAATAAGTCTTTTACAGGCAATGGGAATCCACTTTTCTTTCGGTAAACGAAATCGTTATTAAAACGTTTCACTGCAAGTTCTTTTAAGATATGCTTTGTATAGGCGTTAGACTTGTTCAAATGTCTTATATCAGTGCATTTTTTAACTAATAATTCGCTGGGTAAACTCGCCACTAATTCCACCATGTTTTTATCTAAAAACGGCACCCTGTTTTCTACAGAATGCGCCATAGTCATTTTATCTTGTCTATTTAACAAATCGACCATGTATGTTTTCAAGTCGTAGGCAGATGCTCTTTTAATTAAATTACCCTCCTTTGGAAACAACTCTTTTCGTTGCCCAATCACGCGCTCTATATCTTTACCAACACTAAACGTGTTAAAATCCTTTAAACTTAGGGCAGAACTACTCATCACAAAGAAGTCTTCAGGCGTTTGACCTAAATCATATTTGTTTTGAATTTTACTTCCAATAATTGGAACTTTAGAATACCTTTTGAGATTCATGTTGTATCGACAAGACAAATCATGATATCTAGAGTAACCTCCAAATAATTCATCTGCCCCTTCTCCACTCAATAAAACAGTCACATTTTCTTTAGCTCTTTCAGCAAGGCGTTTAATTCCTAATGTGTTTGGAATACTTATAGGTTGATCTAAATGCCAAGTCGCTTTAAAAAAATTTTCAAAAGCATATTCGTTAGAATACTGATATCTATGAGAATCTGAATTAGTATGATTCGTAACGTAATTTACAAATTCTTCTTCTGAATATTTTTTATCTGAAAACACGATAGAAAACGTGTCCATATTAGCATTAAAGAATTCACGAGCATAGCTTGTTACTAATGAAGAATCAATACCTCCTGACAATTGACAACCAACGAGAACATCACTCATTAACTGAGATTTGATACTGTCTTTAAATGTATTATCAAGCAACTCTAAAGCGTCATTTAAATTGATATCCCTTTCATCAACCATCTTATAAGACCAATATTCTTTGACCTTTACATCTCCTTCAGTAATCTCATAATAATGCCCTGGCGGAACTTGCTTGACATCTTTATACAATGTTCGATCATGAGCGCAATATCTAAACAACATATATTCATCGAGATGATTTGTATTGAGCTCTGCTTTAAATTCGGGATGCTCTGTGAACGATTTTATTTCCGAAGAAAACATCAAAACACTTGGTGTCTTGTATATGTAAATTGGTTTAATTCCAAGTTGATCTCTAACAATAAAACTTTTCCTTTGTTTTAAATCAACAATGATAAATGCGAACATTCCGTTAAGAAGTTCTAGTGTTTTATTAATACCGTATTCTATATAAAGATAAAGTATCACTTCAGAATCTGTTTTACTTTGTATAGGGTGGCCTTTAGCTATCAAATCATCTCTAAATGATAATGCATTATACGTTTCGCCGTTGTAAGCCAAAATATAATTGCCGCAAGCAGATATCATTGGTTGATGCCCTTTTTTAGAAAGATCTAAAATGGATAGTCTATTAAAACCTATTCCTGCGTGAAGGTGGCTAAACTCTGAAGTTTCACCATCAATAACATTCACTTTAGGGTCCTTAAACAACGAAAAACCAACCATTCCTTGATCATCGGGACCCCTGTGCACCTGTATATCTGTCATTTGCTTAAGCACGCGACTGTTTAATGGTTGGTTATTTAAATTTATAAAGCCAGTAAAGCCACACATATATTATATGATTTTATGAAATTTATAGAACGCTTTAATACGCTCGTCTGTTAATAATGGTTCATGACCTTGAAGTACATCTGGATCAGGATGATGATTACCTTCTATAGCAACAAGACCTTTGTTACTAATTACAAAATCCCAGCCTATACATTTTAGCATTGGTAAGCTATTAGCTGCATGTACTATTTCTGTAGCAATAGATCTCCAATCAGGTATAACTGTACCTTCAATTTTTATATTAGTATCTGGATGATGCGTATAGCGTTTGTGTTCTTTAGTTTTAGGATGTCTAGTGCAATCGCTTAATTGCCCAGTTTTCAAATCTATTGACGCACTCAGACCGCCTTTTGTAAAATTATCTTGTGGTGCAGAGTCTGCAACTCCAATACGTTGCACTGCCCTTGCTATATAAGCTTTGTTTGTTTTTGGGTCTATTAAAGTTATAACTCGCATAGTGTTGACAGACGTTTCATTTAAAGATTTCGAAAAAGCGCTTGGTTCTATAAATTCAGTAAATATATAATTGTTTAAAGTTTTAAAGAATTCAAGTAATTCTATAGAGTTGTATGTTGCTATATTATTTAAAAGAAACTGATTATCGTTTTCCTTTTTGATAATATAAACACCTTTTCCGCCTCCACCCGATACTGTTTTCACGACAAAAACATCAAAAACGTTAAGTAAGATTTCTAATGTTTTATCGCTATTAGAGGAGAAGTGACCACCTACAAAAATGCCATAGGTTTCAGGTACTTTGATGTATTTACCAACACAATCAGAGAAAATCAATTTATTGGTTAACATCTCATTGAAAGGTTCATTAATCCATCTCGCCATTGAAGTGTGATAATCGCTTAAATAGTGTTTGTGATTATTTTTATCCAATTGATAAAGCACATGTTTTTCAGCTAAAAATCCTTTTCTCCACAAGCTAATTTTCTTAAAAAAAGATAGTGGAAATCTATCTCTCAAATCCTTTTTAATAATATTTAACTTGGCTCTATATTTATAGTAAGTAAACTTCATTGGCTGTAACTATTTTAAAACAAATGTTTTAATAGCGTATAATATATTTACGAAAGTATCTATTAGATTTGAGTTTTTAGGCACGTCTTGATTTAAATATAAACTTTTATAAACATCAGCTCCTTTTTCAATATTAAAACACGATTCAAACCATGGTTTAGATGCGATATGTTTATTGTTTTTAAGGTGATAGTAAATAGCTTCTAAGTTATTTACTTCGTCAAAATTAGCGACTTGAGTTCTAGGCGAAAAATTTGTTGAGAAAATAGCATCAAAATTATTGTCTGTAACTAGCAATGGATAATCAGAACCTCTATAGGGAACCAATAACATTTTATTAAGACTAGAAGCTTCCATAAAGTTACGACCTGTTCCAATAATAACATCTCCAATTTCTAATAATTCACTTGCGTTATGAGTAAAAGCGTCAGATGTGTCAATAATCACATCATTTTTTAATTGTTTAGATTTAATATCATCTAAAATTGAGTTATAAATATCATCACTTTGAATGGTTCCAATAACAATAAGTCTAACATTTAGGCCTTTAGATTTCAACCAACCAACTAGGTTAATTGCTTGAATGATTGATTTATGATAATGCTTTCCTATTCTAGCAATTCGCAATAAAGACGTTTCTGTTTTTCCGTAGGTATTATAAAACGATTCTACTCTAGACTTATCTATGTTAACTGGCTTTACCCTATTTGGAATCAAAGCCAAATTTGTAGTCTCATATTGTGTATTCATTTCAAAATATGCTTTATTTTCTTTGCTGAATAAGACGAGTTGACTTGGTATAGGAAAATATTTTTTAGGATTTGGACCACCACATTTATTTAGAAAAGACGATTGCTTTCTTCCCTTTGAAAACAATCTGCTAAATGCAAACGACTCAACATCAAACGCATGAATAGCATCTGGCTCTAGCTGTTTGATTAGTTTTTTAATCTTGGTGAATGTTATAATGAAATTATAACCATTAAACCCTACGAAAGAATAATCATAATTAACTTTATCTAAAACATCTGAAGGCTTAAAACCAATATTAATAACATGCACCTTTTGAGTGGCTCCAATAGCATTTGCAATCGTATTTAAACTATGAAAATGACCTCCTTTTCCGTGTCCAACAGTGGTTATAACGTAAATGATTCTCATATAATACGTTGTTCTACTTCTAGGTTAATATCAAATCGTTCTTTTACTTTCTTTTGAATATGCTTAATTAATGATAAGATGTCATCTCCGGTAGCTTTATTGATATTAACAATAAAGCCACTATGTTTTTCAGAAACTTGTGCACCACCAATAGTGTGTCCTTTTAAACCGAGTTCATCTAACATTGGGCCCACAAATTTCCCTGGAGGCCTCTTAAAAACACTACCACTATTTGGGTGTTCTCTTGGCTGTTTAGACCAACGCCTTTCTTTAGACTCATCCATTATTTTTCTAATGGTTACCGGATTACCCGTAGTTAACTGAAACCAAGCCTTCAAAATAATTTTATCCTTTTGTTTTTGGAATAAGCTATTGCGATATTCAAATTCGAGATCTTCATTATACTTTTCCTTAACCAACATATCGCTAAGGTCTAGATAACGTACTTTATTAAGGATGTTTTTAGTTTCACCTTCCTTAGTGCCAGCATTCATTACTACCGCACCTCCAACAGAACTTGGAATATCATAAAAAAATTCGACTCCTGTTAAGCTATGTTCTTCTGCAGTTTCACTAACCTTAAAAATTGTTGCTCCAGCTTCTGCATTGATAATATTTGTTGCTTTATTAACTTCAATAGTATCGAAATTTCCATTGAAAATCAAGAAACAGGCATCATAGTAAGTTTCAGATAAAATAAGATTGTGTCCACTTCCGAGTAGAATAAAGGTTTTCTTTGACTTATATAATTCTACAACATCCTCCTCGTTTTCTGGAAAATAAGCTGTTTTACATTTAGATTTAAGTCTATATGAATTGTAATTCGTAAGGTCAAAGTCCTTGTAAACTCTCATGTTAAGATTTTAATTTTTTAAGGAGTTGAACAATGGGTTGAAAATCGGTTTTTTTGTACCTAAACATATCTTTAATTTTCATATTTGTCACTAAACTATAAAAATGAAAAAAGAGAAGGATTGCTACACAATAACTAACGGAGGATGCAAAAGCGGCACCAATAGCTCCATATTTTGGAATAAGAAATATATTAAGAGTAATGTTAACGATTAGTCCTGGTATCATGGCTTTCATAGAAATCCAAGGTTTTCCTTTACCTGCTAAATCTTGATTTAAGATTTTGAAAAGAGAAAGAAACAAGACACCAAAAAGTAAAAATTTTAGAACTGAAGAACTCTCCCTATATTCTTCACCAAACATAAGTACAATTATAAAATCTGAAAGCAAAAATAAAATTAGAGCCAAAAATAGTATTACTACAGAAGCTACTCTCAAAAGTTGACATACCTTTTTTGAAAATTCAATATCGTTTTTAGCAATTGCGCTTCTGGTAAACACAATAGTATTTAACATCCAAGGGATTTGTAATAAATAATTACCTACAGAATAACCTTTTGAATAAATTCCTGTTTCATAATCTGTGCTTAACCAATCTAAAATAATCACATCTAATTTAGCATTTAAACTAATAAACAAAAGTGCAACTGCATATACACTTCCTAGCTTTATCATTGGGATTATAACCTTCCAATTGAATTTTAAGCTAAATGAATTAATAAACTTATTTTTGAAAAGCAATAACAATGAGATAAACATTGGACCTCCTATCAATGCTATAAGGTACCCTTTAACATCAAGAGTATATAGTGATACAAAAACAATAGTTAAGACTAAGACGATGAGAGGAGGAATCCAATTGACTTTATTGAATTCCTTTATTTGATTTTTACCTAAAAAGACACCTGAGTTATAGGTGTTAAATAATGCAAATGGTATTGGAATTAGAGCTAAATAAACTAGTGTTTTGTTTTCACTAGATTTACTTAATTCAGTCATTAAAAAATAACAAACTAAAACACTAAATATAGTAGTGAAGAACCATATTTGAGTAATTGCCTTTTTAATTTGATTTTCACTAAAAATTTCTTTACCCAAAAAATAGGTGGTAGATTGTCTTACTCCTAGAGACCCAATTGCCATGAATAAAGAAGGATAGACCATTAACGCAGCTATTATACCATTTTTTTCAGGACCTAAAACCCTAGCTATAATTATAGAGGTTATAAGCCCAAAAATTATAATAGCAAATTTTGAAACACCAACACTAAAAACATCTTTAATAAAACCTATCATTGTTTAGGTCGCTTTTCGAATTAAATAATTATTTTCTTCAATCTTAAGCTCTTTAAATTGCTTTTTTAAATTGTAGTTAGATTCTTTAATGTCTTCTATACTCAATTCATCAGTTAAAAAGAATTTTCTTTTTCTTAAAAACTCAAAATTCAGTTTTACAAGAAATTTCCTAATGGCCTTGTGAAATATTATATGAAAAAGCAAAAACGGTTCTTTAGGACTTTTAGTTAGCTTATTGAAAAACCTCATAATAGGAACATTACCACTTTTAAGAGATGAATTAACTCTAATATCTTTTTTTGGTAAAAACTCATAATTCGACACCTCATTTTTAACAAAAGAATCTATTTCCTGTAATATTCCTTGCTTATTATTTATAAACTCTTCATATAGCAAAACCTTAATTCTGCTTTGCCCTAATTTAAATTTAAGATAATTGAGATACTTGTCATATTTTAGGTAATCTATATTAAAAAATAGAGGATACCGCTTATAACTAATAAAGCTACTAAAATTAGCTATGCCACCTGTTTTAACATATTGCTTATACAAACTATGGAGTAACGATTGTTGATTTCTAATAAACATCAGTACATGAAGAGAATCCCCAAATACATTAATCAATCTATCGATATTCCGTTTTCTATCTAACACTCCCATAAACGGATTACCGTAGAATTCTTCATCGGACAAGATAACACGATCACGTGACTCAGAGTTACTTACAATAGAATTAAAAATATCAAGAGCCTTTTCAGATTGAAAAGCAAAATCATCAGTATGTAAAATATAACTTTTAAATTCTAACAAATTAGATCTATCAATAAACAATATTTGATTTTTGTATTCTGAAAAAAATTCTTTTTGCAGAAAAGAAGATCCTGTTTTATGTACCCCTAAGTGTAAGTAAACTTTCATATAATAACATTAAATCTCAACTCCTAAGCCTTTCAATTTACCATGTAAATTTTCGTAACCACGCCCGATTTGCCATGAGTCTTCAATTTCGGTGACACCATCAGCGGTCATACCAGCTAACAACAGCGCGATTCCTGCTCTTAGATCTAAGGCTTTTACTTTAGCTCCTTTAAGCGAATTTCCGCCGTGAATTTTTAAAAGTCCACCAGCAATTTCATACTTCACACCCATTTTTGCTAATTCTTCAGCATAACCATAGCGTCCAGGAAATCTTAAATCGATAATACGAGATTCACCTTTTGATGTTGCTCCGTAAACGGCAAACAAGGGTTGCATATCTGAATTAATTCCCGGATAAGGCCCAGTACTTATATCAATTGGATATGCTTCACCTCCTCTAACAATAAGGGAGTTTTCACCTCTATAAAATTGCATTCCACTCTCTCTTAAATGTACTAAAGGAACTTCTAAATGTTCAAAAGGAAAATCTAAAATCTCAACATCGCCTTGAGTTACAACAGCACCAATCGCCCAAGTTAACGCTTCCATATTATCCGAAATAACTTGATGCTTAACACCTCCTAAAGACTCAACGCCTTCAACAATAATACATTTTTGACCATAGACTTTAATATTAGCTCCCATTTTATTGAGCATAGTAACTAGGTCAATAATCTCTGGCCTGATATGTGGATTCCAAATTATTGAAGTACCAATAGCTAATGAAGCACATAAAATAGCATTTTCTGTTGCTCCTGTAGACCTCATAGGTAAATGAATCTCACATCCTGTTAATCTACCTTCACTTTTAGTGCACAAATAACCATCTTCCTCCCAAACTTTTGCTCCAAATTTTTCTAAAAGCATAATATGTAGATCATACTTTCTATCACCTAAGGGACATCCACCAGGAAGCGGCACTTTACCATTTCCAAATCGTGTAGTTAACGACCCTAAAATTAAAAGTGAATTTCTAATAGAGCGCTCATCCCATAGTAACTCCGGATTTAATTTGCTTTCGGTGATTTTTAAATATCTCTCACCTTCAACACAGGTCTTACCCATTTGATTAAGCATTTTAATATGCACCTGCATATCTAAAAGTCCATTAGGCGAATTTAAAATCTCAACCGCTCCATTGGTAAGAACTGAAGCTGTCAAGAGTTTAAGCGCACTGTTTTTTGCACCACTTAATCTTACTTGCCCATTAAGTTGGGATTTACTTATTTTAAGAGTCTCTTTATTCATCAATAGGACATTGATTACAATGTGCTTTTTTTGTTAAGTAATCGTGTTAATCTTGAGGCAAATATATTCCAAATATAATTGAGTTTCTAACGAAAATAGAACTATTTGGCGCTCAAATTATACGGATATTAATTATAATATGTAAGAAAAAAACTTCTTCTAAGTGAATTCCTCTACAAAAACAAATAATTAATTTTTCCCACACATATCTTTTACTATCTTTGAACGTTTTCCTCAATCTACTGAATAACTGGTTTAAAGATTAAATAAAAGCATAGTAGAACTAAAATTATTAAAGTTATGAAAAACAACTACTTAGTATTATTAGCATTTTTCTTTTTTGCTATTGGATTCAGTCAATCCACCCTTGTTACAATTGATAGAGCTAATGTTATTGGACCAACAGCAACAGGAAACGATCCTTCAATTTCATCGGTAGGAATTATTAGAGGTGCAGGAGTAATACAACATACAGGAAGCTCAAATTTTTCAACCAGAAACTGGGATGAGGCAAGTCTAGCTAATGCTGAGGCCAATAATGAATATTTACAATGGTCAGTTACCTCTAATGCCAGTAATGATATAGAAATTACAGAATTAGACCTTAAATTAAGAAGAAGCACTTCAGGGCCAGTCAATTGGCAGTTATTTTACAGTTTAGATAATTTTGCTACTACTGGCATAGCCGTTAATGCTTTACAAAGCGCTTCAACAACTACGACTATTTATAACTTTAACAGTCTTAACATAAATTCCGGTATTTCCGGAACAATCACTTTTAGAATTTATGCTTGGGGATCAACAACTAGTTCAGGATGGTTTCGAGTAATAGGCGAAACTGCTTGGTCTGATTTTGGGATTAGCAATCCTGGCATTCGATTACTCGGAAATATTACCACTACAACTCCTAACAGCACAGAATCAAATATAGTCTCTAGTAATTTTGACCCTACGGATAACATCAACTATATCGAGAACAATGCAACATCAGGACTAACTACGTCTAATTCAATACAAATAGGTGAATTTCTTATTCAAGATGGTGGAAATGACTTATTAGATTCAGATGCTTTAGGTACAGCACTTACAGACTTATCATTTACCGTTAATAATTTTGAATATATTGCTGCATTAGCCCTATTTGATGGTACAACAAATATAGGTGAGATTAACTCTGTTTCGGGTAATATAGATTTTAGTGCTATAAATTCAGGTAGTGGATTGATTGCACTAGATGATAATTCTAAAGCTTTTGCGGTCTATGCAACATTCAAAAATATTGTAAATGATAATCAACAAATCGAGCTCATTATTAATACCGCTGTTGCTGATGCAGTTTCTGGCTCTACTTTTACTGCATTCGATGCCGGTGGTGCATCAACACCAATATTTGGTGATGATAACAGAATTGAAGTTATCGTCAGTGCATTAACGTTTGACCAACAGCCCACGAATTCATTTCAATTTGAAATCATGACCCCTTTTCCAACAGTTTTGGCTGTTGATGATAATGGTAGCCACGATTTAGATTATAACAGTGATTTCTCTGTTATAGCAGCTGGTTCTTTAGAGCCATCCATAATTGAATATACAATGATTAACGGTTTTGCAACATTGAATACCATTATATTTTCTGAACAGGAAACCGAAACAACACTTTTAACGTTTGGAGGAGGTCTAATATCAGCCATAAGTAATCCATTTGATATTGATGGTCCATTAATCACCATTGCAATCCAAGATTTTGATGGCTCTTTACCAGAATGGACTTATGCAACCGATGTACCGACATTTGATAATGGTTGGGGAATAGATGGTTATTTTGGTGTTATTGACATCGTAAACGCTTCACCACTTGATAATAATTTATTCTCAAATAATATTTTAGGTGAAAATGATTTGAATGACGAAGGAAACGGAACAAGTGGTTTTGCAACCATAACATTTGTTAACGTTGACGTAAGCAGCTTTGAAAATGTTGGAGTTAGTTTCGAATGGGATGTCGAAAATTTCACTAATAACAGTGATGATGTACGTTATAATTTAGTACTAGATGGAATACCTCAAGCTAGCATCCTTTTATTTGATGGTAATGGTCCTGTAGAGTCTGATGAAGGCATTGTTCGCTTAGACATCCCGGATGGAACTACCACTGTTGGGTTACAGTTAAGTATAAGGGATAACGGTGTTACACACTTCTCTGGATTTGATAACTTCAAATTAACAAGCGCGTTTGACGGCTTACTCTATGTAGATAACGGTTGGTCTCCAAATGCTCCGTCTAACACAACAGGAAGCGACAATGCGTATGTTCTTGATGGCACCTATAATATAGGCACCAACATTCAAGTCAATAATTTATATGTTGATGAAGCTGCGACAACAATAGTCTCATTTGGACAGTCTATAAAAGCTAACACAGGTATCGTCAATTTTGGTGTCATTGAATTAAACTCAGCGTCTACAAGTTACTCTAGTTTGATTTCTAATAACGTAAGAGGTGAAGTCATTTATAATCGCCATGTCAACCAATTAGCCGATACAGGTTCTTCTACAGGTAAGAACGATTTAATTGCAGCACCTGTTACAAATACCAATCAAACATTTTTAGAATTTAGAACTGCTAATCCAGATGTACCATCAGGAACAATTGATGGTGTATCTTCGTTCTTGTTTGGCCCTTTTGATAAAGACACCAATGATTATATCAATTACACAACCGCAGACGACGGTTCTCTTATTGAAGCAGGAATTGGATATAGAACAGCCTCTACGGCAGCAACAGGATCTGCATTTAGATTTGTTGGTAATGTAGAAACCACAACCAAATTAGTCCCAATAGCGGTAGGCACTGGAACTGATTTCAATTTAATTGGTAATCCTTACCCTTCCTATATTAAGCTTTCAGACTTCTTATCAGATAATAACAGTGAATTTAGCGCTTCAAATTCTGGCGTTTATGGCTATGATGGCTCAGCAACAGACGGATTTACAATTTGGAATCAAGCCTATTCTGATGCTAATCCATCAGCATTGATTGCACCAGGCCAAGGATTTTTGGTAACTTCCAAAGTTGGGGGCGGTACCATTATTTTTGATGCTGCATCCCGTTCTATCGGAACTACAGATGACTTTGTTGTAGGACGAGTTAGCGAGGTCGATCTGGCACATGTGAAACTTGAAATGACTAGTGATACTGATGCATTTAGAACCGATATTTATTTCAATAATAATGCAACATTGAGTATGGATGCTGGTTACGACTCTGGAATGTTCCAAGGTCAAGCACCAGAGTTTGCCATATTTTCGCACTTAGTCACTGATAACTCAGGCTTAGATTTAGCAGTTCAATCTGTTAATTACACTGCTTTAAACACTGTCGTTATTCCTTTAGGAGTTAATGCTAATCAAGGCGAACAACTAACAATAGGTATTTTAGAAATGGATATACCAGAAGGTATTGAGGTGTATTTGGAAGACACGTTAACGAATACGTTTACATTATTAAATACTTCGGAATATGTTTTCACTCCAAGTACGAACTTATTAGGAACAGGACGTTTCTTCTTAAGGTTTACTGCAGATGCTTTATCAACTTCAGAAAACAACTTTGAAACTATTCAAATTTACACAACGAAAACGCCTAAGATCTTATTTATAAAAGGAGCACTTGAGAACAATACCACAGTTGAAATTTATGATATTCAAGGTCGAATGATCTTAAACTCTAAATTAGATACTTCACGCAATTCTAATCAAATTGATATCTCAGGATTTACATCTGGTATTTATGTTGTTAAATTAAATAATGGACTGCAACAAAAATCTAAAAAAGTGATTATCAAATAACAATACCGTATTACAAATTATTTAAAAACGTATTCTTTACAGAATACGTTTTTTTATTATTGACTTAAAAGAACACAGTTAATAGCCTATTTATACATTGTAAATACAGCACGAATACTCATCAAAAATTCAAAGCATAAGGTTATTACCAGTCCAAATAAATTAACTTTTAACTTCTATTTTAATGGTATTATTAAAAAAAACTGGCAACCATGTCTCACCTAAGTAGTTAGGTATATAATTAAATTTTCGAATAATAGCTAATAATTAGCTCCATAGCCAATTATTACAAGATTTCTAATCAAAATTAAACAGATAACATTTTTAAATTCTAAATTTTTACTTACTTTTGAACCCTATATTTTTATATAATGAAAAGAAATAGTCCTCAAGATCAAATCACTCGTAAAGAAGCCATGAAAAAGATGGGTAAGTACGCTGCACTTACTGCAATGGGTACGTTTCTTATTCTAAACCCACAGAAAGCACAAGCTACTTCACCTGTTGATCCAGGAGGAAATCCATTTGATTAATCACATCTTTTATTTTGAAAACGAATTTAGCGCCTAAGCACGTTCGTAATATTAACGACACTTTTCTCCTTTGGTTTAAAGCCTCTAATAGATATGTTATAGTGTCTAGTAGTGTATGGACACTAATTGGTATCTATATTAAAGAAGACACCCAAAATTCATTTGTTGATGAGTTAAAGACCTCTCTGCAAATTGAAGATTCAAAATGTCAAGATCTTTTTGATGACATTTCGAGTTTCCTTATAGATTCAAACACACATACACACACAAAAACAGAACCTCTCAACCGTATTATTATACCCAAAGTAAATTGTGTAACGTTTTATAAATTTAAAACTACGGTAATAAAAGTGAATTTTGAAACGCCCTTAATACAGAGTATCATTCATCCTCAGATAGCGCATCATCAAACAGCTGTCACGCCCAACACCTTTAAAGAGTTTCATATCTTTAAAAACAAAGATTACCTCTATTTATTTAGGAATAACACCTATTTAAATCATTATAAAACTAAAGATTTACATCTCCTACAAGGCCGTTTTGCTTTAGAATTAACCAATGCTATTCATAAAACAATCATTGATAATTGGGTTGCTACTTTTCATGCTTCAACCATAGCCAATAGCAAAGAATCAATTATGATTATTGGAGATTCTGGCAATGGAAAAAGCACATTATCCGCTCTATTGATGGCCGATGGTTTCGATTTATTAGCAGACGATTTCACACCTATGTATGAGGATATGAATTTATATCGATATCCTAGTGCAATCTCAATTAAGACAGGTGCCTTTAGCCTTTTAGAATCAAAAATACCGGGTTTTCATTCCTTAAGAACACATACTAATGGTCCTAAAAAAGTGAACCTCAAGTATGTCCCTCAAAATCAAAGATTAGATCATAAGACCTCTAATTTCGATTGTAAGACGATTGTTTATGTAAAGTTTGACGAGAACAAAAGGTCTGAATTAAATCCAATTTCCGTAGAAAACATATTACAAACCTTGATTCCAGACTCATGGATTTCTCCAAATGAAAAACATGCGCTTAAATTTATGAATTGGCTTAGTGATATAACATGCTATGAGTTATCTTACAGTAATAATAATTTTGCTATTCGTAAATTTAAAGAACTATTTGATCACTAACTTACTATTTGATTCAATAGACATCGTATTTAAACTAAACATTTGCCATCAATAAAAAACACATATAAAGAGACACTGCGGCTTATCGCTGATATTTTAAGTTTTAAAAATTCTATAGAAGGGTTAAAACTTAAATTATCGTCTTCCACAATAGATTGGGACCAGTTTGTAACTATCGCTAGTAACCATTTAGTATTGCCTGCATGTTATTGCAGGTTGTCTCAAAAGGAATTACTCATATATCTTCCCAAAGACTTAGTCATATACCTCAAAGAGATTACTCATATTAACAGAAACCGGAATCATAGTTTGATGACGCAAGTAACTCACATAACCGATATTTTTAACAAAAATAATATTAATTACACGCTATTAAAAGGAACCGCTTTGTTAGCTGGAAACTATTTTGAAGATCCAGGAGAACGTATGGTTGGAGATATTGATATTTTGGTAGAGCTCAATGAGGTCAACAAGTCTTATGGTATTCTTTTGAAAGAAGGATATACTGATATAGAACAAACCTTAGGTTCAAAATATTTTGAGCATAAACACTTACCACGATTAATTCCTCTAAAATTTATTGGAGCAGTTGAAGTTCATAGAAAAGTATTAATACAGCCATATAAAGGTATATTGAACGCAGAAGAAATTTTAAATAGCAAAAAGAATGTAAAAAACATATCTATTCCTAATCGACAACATCTTCTAGAGCATTCTATTTTAAATTTTCAGGTAAACGATTTTGGGTACTTTTATAATTCAATGAGCCTACGTTCGCTGTATGACACTATGATAATTATGAAAACTTTAACGACAACTGACACGGGGTTTCTTAAGCTTCCTTTTGTTAAAAGCTATATAGCCATTGGTCATCTTTTCTTTAGTGATTTTAACGACGTATCATCAAACACATTTAGGTCTCAACTTTTTTTGAAAAGAATGAATAATAAATTTTTAAAAAAAATAACTGATATTCTGTTAAAAAAATCAATGCTCATCAAATTGATATGTCATCGATCCTTCTTTTTTGTCAAGAATAAAAATTATAGAATAGATATAATAAAAGACTACAGACGGATTTTATCTCTTTTAAAGTCAAAATTTTAGTATAAAAACGATAACTTTGACGTTATATTTGTAATATAATTAACCAAAAGTATATCTTTGGGCGAAAGCATAATAACAATATGAAAAAGATAGTTTTAATTATAGTATTAGTCTCGCTTTTTAGTTTTGATAGTTATTCTCAAAGGTTATCAAAATCACAATTTAGAGATATTGCCTCTTGGACTGTAAGTGTTGGTGTCAATGCTGTAGGTAGTTTAGGAACTCAAAATCCTTTCAAAAGAGTAGATCAGTTTGAATTTAGCCAACCTCTTGCTTTGGCTGCTCAGTATAGATGGAGTAGATATTTTGCTATAGAACAAGACATTACTTTAAACAAGTTTAATACCTCATCAAGAATTGATGATGGTGTATTACCACAAGAATTTACTTATTTCTCTACAAATACGTATTTCAAATATTACTTTGATGAGGAGATTTTTCGAAATGCGCCTTGGTTAGACCTTTATGTAGGTAGTGGTTTAGGGATTTTCACTGTAGACGAGCTCAATGGATCTGCTAATTTTGTTTTGGGAGGTATCTATTGGATAAATTCGGACATAGGTGTTAGCTTACAAGGTGTCGGTAAATTTGCATTCAATCATAAAGATGAAAGGTATGGTAACAATCACTTTCAATATATGCTTTATGCAGTTTTTAAACTGTAAGCAAAAAAGTCATTAATAATTATAAAACCCAAATACCAAATTAGTATTTGGGTTTGTTTTTTTACATAAACTAAACTCAAAATCATATATTTTTATTTATATTTATTTAATCATTCATAAATATAAATAATGCATTACACATTACATCAATTAGATATTTTTTATAAAGTAGCCAAGCTCAAAAGCGTTACTAAAGCTTCAGAAGAATTATTCCTCACTCAACCCGCTGTATCCATACAGTTAAAAAAATTTCAAGATCAGTTTGATATTCCACTATTTGAAGTTGTTGGACGAAAAATATACATCACTGAGTTTGGAGAAGAAATAGCACTCGCTGCCGAGAATATTCTAAGCGAAGTAAATGCTATCAATTATAAAGCATTATCATTTCAAGGTGAGTTGGCGGGAAAACTAAAAATAGCGATCGTTTCAACCGCTAAATATGTAATGCCATACTTATTAACCGATTTTATAAACAACCACAAAGGTGTAGATTTAAGTATGGATGTTACCAATAAATCTGAAGTTGTAAAATCATTAGAAAACAACTTAGTTGATCTCGCTATGGTCTCTGTATTGCCAAAACACCTAAAAATAGTAAGTATTCCTCTTATGGAAAACAAACTCTATCTTGTTGTTGGAAAACAATATGAACATACTGGAGAAAAAGTGTCTCAAGCAGTCTTTGAAGAAATCCCCCTTATATATAGAGAACAAGGGTCTGCGACACGAGAACAAATGGAAAATTTCATAACCTCACACAAAATATCTACCTATAAAAAAATGGAGTTAGAATCTAATGAAGCATTAAAACAAGCCGTAATTGCTGGTTTAGGGTTTTCAATTATGCCACTCATCGGAATTAAAAACGAACTCAATAATGGCGACTTACAGATCATCCCAATGAAAGGTCTGCCTCTGATTACGAATTGGAATTTAATCTGGTTAAAATCAAAAAACCTATCTTCCATTGCAAAACACTTTGTAGAGCACATTAATGAATCAAAAGCAAAAATCACAGAAACGCATTTTAATTGGCTCAACAATTACTAAGCACTAATAACCCGAAAAATTAAAACCTAACATGGTTTTAACTTTACTATAAATACTTGGGAATTCTGTTTTAAAAAGCTGAGGAGACTCGATAAAGGTCTCAATAATGACAGATAAAAATTCAAACTGATTTGTAAAAGCATATGCCCTTAAAAAGTTAGACTGAACTAATTTAGTCTTCAATTCTGGCTTATTATCAAGCATATTAGTTAGTTCTACAAAAGTATCTAAAAATATAGCAGCACTTGTACTGCGACGTCTCACACCCATATAATAAAAATGAATGGCATGTGTCAACTCATGTATTGCTAAATTCAAATTATCATCCTGTATTTCATAGCCATGTAAAACATCTTCCCACGAAAACACCAACGCTTTTAAGCCTAAGTTAAATTCTCCTTTATGATACGCTTCATTAGTTCGCGAATAAAATTCTTTTGGATAAAAGATAATGCGCTCAACAGACTTAATATTATAATCTCTCAGTCCAAAAGTTAATTTCACCAATGTAGCCGATATTATAACTCTCATCTCCTCAGTAACCTCAACATTATTGCCTAGAAACTCTCTTCTATTTATAAATTGATGTACGCGATGCTCAAAATAAGATTGATACTTTAGCGATAGTTTTTGATAGAATTTAAAATTCTGTCTTAATATAGCTTTCTGACTTTTTGTGAGTTTTCTTTTTCTAAAATACACATGATTTACAAATAACTTTTTGTTGAAATACTCTACATAGGCCATTTCAAAAAAATACAACAAGCGCCATATAAAAAAAATGAGCATTAAAAAAGCACCAAATATTAAAAAATAATTGGCAATCACGTCCTCTCTTTCTGCGAATTTGTCACTTTGAATTAATAAAAGTATTTGAAAACCTACGGACATTAAATTGCTTTAAAATTTGTTTTTATTTTTCTTCGGAAATTTCAAACCCACTCTATTGGTCTCAATTAGTTGATTTATTATTACAAACATTTTATAGTGCTGCAATTAGTAAAGCCTCCTCAATGCTCTGCTTTAATAATCAAAAAACCTAAGTTTATAAATTCAAGCAAGCTCGATTTAACACTTAGGTTTCTAATTAATTCGTGACCACGAAGGGACTCAAACCCCCAACCGTCAGAGCCGAAATCTGATGCGCTATTCAGTTGCGCCACGTGGCCAATTCAACATTACTAATTTTATTTCACTACTCAAATTTATACTTATTCGAATAAGCATCTCACTATCTAAGACAGCTTTGCTTTCACAATATTAGAAATCGTTTTACCATCTGCTTGTCCTGCAAGTTCCTTATTTACGATTCCCATCACTTTACCCATATCTTTCATACCTACTGCACCTAATTGATCAATAGTCATTACAACTACTTTTTCAATCTCCTCCTCACTAAGAGCTTCTGGTAAAAACTGACTGATAACTTCTGCTTGATCAATTTCTGGCAATGCTAAATCTTTTCGATCCTGTTCTAAATATATCGCGGCACTATCCTTACGTTGCTTAACCAACTTTGATAAAATATTAATTTCTTGCTCTTCTGTTAATTCTCCTGCTTCACCAGATGTTTGAATGAGTAATATCTCAGATTTTACTGCGCGTAATGCAGCTAAAGCTGTTTGATCCTTCGCTTTCATCGCTGTCTTCATAGCAGCCATTATTTCAATTTGTAAACTCATAATATATTCTATTTAATTGAAAAGCGAAGATACTAAAATTGACCATATAATATTATGCTAATATTTCCGAAGAAAAGATAAAAAACCCGAAAAATATATTTCAATTTTTCGGGTCTAACAAAGTGTGACACACTACACTAAATTTGCTACTAATCTACGTTGTCGTGTAAAAATGAATTATTACTTCTTAATTGAATATCATCGTTTTCATCACTGGAAACAGATGTTCTAGAAGCGTTGGTTTCTGATGAATGCTGAGCATCATCTAAATTCACACCTTGCCTTTTATATGCAGGTTCTTTTTCAATTTCATCAATCTTGGCAGTATTAAACTTGTAATTGAAATCTTTCATCTTACGACGTCTCTCGTCTGCTCTATCTTTTAATAATTCTGAAATTGGACTATTCATAGGGTCAATCTCGTCAACTACTTGCGCATCTTTAACTTTAGATTCAATCGTCTTCTTTTCAAAAACGACTTCCTCTTCAACCTCTGGCTGCGTTTTAATTTTCGTTTTATTCATTGCAGATTCATAAGTCATAAAATCATCTAAAGCATAGCGCTTCTCTCCTTCTTCGTTAGCCTCTGTAACAGGAATTACTTCAATATGTTCTTTTACTTCTAAATCTCTTACGTCATCTTCTAGAGTAAAAATAGTTTTATCCTCTTCTATTTCTTCTTCTACCTCGCCTTCCGAAGCACCAAAAGATAAAGGTAAATCAAAAGTGAGTGTGATTTGTTCTTCTTCTACCTCCTCAACAATCGCTTCTTTAACCTCTTGTATAGACGTTATAATAAACTCTTCTTCTCTCACTTTATGATCTAAAACTTCGTCATAAACAATATTGATATTTTTAATGATGTCTGTTGTTTTGATTAAATCTGTTTCTAAGTTATTCACGACAACATTACTAACATCTTCATCATCAACCAAGGTATGTATGACAACCTCGGGAGTTTTAATCGCTTCTTTTTCAAGAATGATATCTGGTGTTATAATTGCAGGACTACTTTCTTTAACATGAACATCATCATGTCTATCCTCCTCTAAAGCATGAATAACTTTCTTTTGTTCGGTATTAGAAATTTCATGCTGTTGATCTAAATCAAAACCAGTAGCAATTATAGTTACAGAAATTGATTCTTGTAAAGATTCATCTTCACCAACACCCATGATAATATTAGCGCCATGACCTGCTTCATTTTGAATATGGTCATTGATTTCTCCAATCTCATCAATAGTAATTTCTTGAGAACCAGAAACGATAAGCAACAACACGTTTTTAGCTCCAGTAATTTTATTATCATTTAATAATGGTGAATCTAAAGCCTGCATAATCGCTTCTTGTGCTCTGGATTTACCAGACGACGTTGACGACCCCATAATTGCGGTGCCACTATTACTCAATACAGTCTTAGCATCGCGTAAATCAATGTTTTGTGTATAGTGATGGGTAATAACCTCGGCTATCCCTCGAGATGCCGTAGCTAATACTTCATCAGCTTTAGAAAACCCAGCTTTAAAACCTAGATTTCCATAAACTTCACGCAGTTTATTATTATTAATTACGACCAAAGAATCAACATGTGAACGCAGTATATCAATACCTTTGGCAGCTTGTTCGTTTCTTGTTTTTCCTTCAAACAGAAATGGCATCGTTACAATACCAACAGTTAAAATATCTAATTCTTTAGCTAGTTTAGCGATAACTGGCGCAGCTCCTGTTCCAGTTCCTCCACCCATTCCTGCAGTGATAAATACCATCTTTGTATTAGCACCTAGCATGCGACGTAAATCTTCTATACTCTCTACTGCTGCTTGTTCTCCTACTTCTGGATTTGCTCCTGCTCCTAAACCTTCAGTTAAATTGACTCCTAATTGGATTTTGTTTGGAACACCGCTATTATGCAGTGCTTGTGCATCTGTATTACATATCACGAAGTCAACTCCTTTAATCCCTTGTAAAAACATGTGATTAATGGCGTTGCTTCCTCCGCCTCCTACTCCAATCACTTTGATCACGTTAGATTGGTTTTTTGGTAAATCAAATGCTATGTTGCCTAACTCATTGTTGTTGCTCATAAACCTACTTTTTTATATTTGCATGGACAAGTCGCGACTTATCCTATGTTTTTCTTTTTATCTCTCAACTCTATATAACGGATAAGTCTCGACTTATCCCCACACCATGTTATTCTGCGTTATCTAAAAAATCTTTAACACGCTCTGTTAACTTGTCTAAAAATGATTTTCGTTCTTTTCTTGGCGGTTCTATAACCTCTTCTTCTTGTGATATATTTTCTTCGGAATGTTCAACTGCCACATTAGACATTTCCTCTACCTCTTTCTCAATACGTCTGCGCTCTTGACGTTTTAATCCGTCCATTACTAATCCAACTGCAGTGGCATACAACGGACTTGCAATATCATCATCACTGCCTCCTGCCAAATGCTCATTGGGATACCCAATTCTGGTATCCATTCCTGTAATGTATTCCACTAACTGTTTTAAATGTTTTAATTGAGCACCACCACCTGTTAATACAATACCAGCAATTAACTTTTTCTTTTGCTCCTCGTGACCGTAATTTTTTATTTCTACGTAAACTTGCTCAACAATTTCTACGACACGAGCATGAATGATTTTAGAGAGATTTTTTAAGGTAATCTCTTTTGGTTCACGACCACGCAATCCAGGGATAGAGACAATCTCATTATCTTTATTTTCTCCTGGCCATGCAGAACCAAATTTTATTTTCAATAATTCCGCTTGCTTTTCAATGATTGAGCAACCTTCTTTGATGTCTTCTGTAACAACATTCCCTCCAAAAGGAATCACAGCTGTATGACGAATAATACCATCTTTAAATACTGCTAAATCTGTTGTACCACCTCCTATATCAATCAAAGCGACACCTGCTTCTTTTTCTTCTTGGCTTAACACTGCATTTGCAGATGCCAAAGGCTCTAATGTAATCCCTTCTAGTTCTAAACCAGAACTTTTTACACAGCGACCAATATTCCTTATGGAGGATACTTGACCAACAACGACATGAAAATTAGCTTCCAATCGTCCACCATACATTCCAATGGGCTCTTTGATTTCACCTTGACCATCAATTTTATATTCTTGTGGTAAAACGTGAATTATTTCTTCGCCTGGAAGCATTACTAATTTGTGAACCTGATTAATTAAACGATCAATATCCTCTTCATCAATAACCACCTCAGAATTTGCTCTGGTGATGTAATCACTATGCTGTAAACTTCTAATATGCTGACCTGCGATACCGACAGTTACGTCTTCAATTTTAAGTCCTGCTTCTGCTTCTGCTTCTTGAACAGCCTGCTGAATAGATTGAATAGTTTGCGTAATATTATTAACCACACCTCGATGCACACCCAAACTCTTGGATTTACCAATCCCTAAAATTTCGGCTTTGCCATATTCATTCTTACGACCAATCATAGCCACTATTTTTGTGGTTCCGATATCAAGTCCTACTGAAATTTTATTATTCTCCATCATCTTACTTTTTGGTGCAAATCACTTGCTTATCAAACTTTAAATTCACTAGCTTATAATTTTCTAGTGTGTTATCTTTCATTGCCTTCTTATAGAAAGCTTTTAAATTATTAATCTTCTTATCTAATAATTTCAATGTCCCTAAATGGATATTAAAATCATGGCTTCTAAATTTCAAATCAATAGTTTTATCCCGATTTTGATGAATCACTACAACGTGTTTCGTCAAAAAGTCATCACCTTGAATTTTTCTAGCAACAGCATGAACATTTGCTAAATCATTTTTTTCAATTAATCCAGTAATGAGCGGCACGCGTGCAGTATAATTTGTTGATAAAGGCATAAAACCACCTGTTTCATCAATGTAATACGAAGCATTTGTGCTTACTCTTGCTATAGGTTTTTTTTGTTCAATTTCAGCAGTGATCGCACCATCAACACTCATAAACACTTGTGCTTGCTTAATCATTGGATTAGAGTTTAGGGCAGACTCCAATCGATTCAAATCTATAATATCTTTAGGCTTGTTGGTAACACTCTCTTGATTTTGTATTAACAATTTACTAACAGTCTCATGAGTCACAAAAAGATTGTCGTCTCCAACAAATTTTATCTCTGGGGTTTTCACTGTTCTCGTTGCATTTCTCACTGAAGAAAACGCATATAAAAACACCACTAACACTAGTAGTAATACCACTTTTATATAACCATAATTAACTCGCATAACTCAATGCTTTTTTAATATGCTTAACTTCTTCACCAATATCGCCTGCTCCAATAGTCAAAATTACCGTAGCATCGCTATTTTTTATAGTGCTAACTAATTCTGTTTTTTGAACTAATTTTTTGTTTTTATTTTCAATTTTTTCTAATAACCACTGAGATGTCACACCTTCAATTGGCAATTCTCTCGCTGGATAAATATCCAAGAGTAGTACTTCATCAAAATTCGATAAACTTTTAGCAAAATCATCTATAAAATCCTTTGTTCTACTAAATAAATGTGGCTGAAAAACAGCTAACACTTTTTTATCTGGATACATTTCTCTTACAGCTTGATGTACCGCATTAATTTCTTCTGGATGATGTGCATAATCATCAATATAAACTAACTGATCTGTTTTAATCTGGTACGTAAATCTGCGTTTCACACCTTTATAAGATGCTAAAGCTTTGGCGAGCTGAGGCTGAGGGAGGCCATATTCTACAGACATCGCCAAGGCTATTAATGCATTAGACAGATTATGTCTACCAGGTAGGTTAAATTTGAAATTTTCTAGTAGCACATTTGGCGTTTTCACATCAAACTCATAGCTACCATTTACTATTTTTATATTTTCTGCGGAATAATCTGAATCATCTTCTATCCCATAAGTAATGCCTGTGATTGGCAATCCGTTTTTGACGAACAGTTTTCCGTTTGGTTTTATTTTTTTTGAAAAATCTTCAAAAGATTTTGCTAGCTCCGAAGCATCTCCATAAATATCTAAATGATCTGCATCCATAGACGTAATACAAGCAAAATCTGGGGACAAGGTTAAGAAGGACCGATCAAACTCATCAGCTTCCACAACGGTAACATCTGTTCCGTTGAGGATTAAATTAGAGTTATAATTCTCACTAATCCCGCCTAAAAAGGCAGTAACCTCAACATTACATTCATTTAATAAATGGCCCAAAATACTTGTTGTTGTTGTTTTTCCGTGGGTACCAGCAACCGCCATACAAAACGTTTGTCTTGTAATTTCTCCTAATACCTGAGAACGCTTCATCACATGAAAACCATTAGAATTAAAGTAATGTAGTTCACTATGTGATTTCGGTATTGCAGGCGTATAAATAACTTGCGTCGTTTTTATGTCTAAAAACCTAGCGTCAATCTCTTTAATATCATCTTCAAAATGAATACAAACACCTAAATCTTCTAAGGCATCTGTAATTTCAGTTTTGGTTTTATCATAACCTCCCACAGTTAATCCTTTAGCGACGAAATAGCGAGCTAAGGCAGACATACCGATACCTCCTATACCTATAAAATAAATGCTATTTGCTTCCTCTAAATTCATTTATTGCTTTAATAATTTTTCAACTTGGTCTGCGATGTCTTTTGTTGCATTTACTAATGCTAATTGTTTTATATTTTTACTCAATTCCACTCTTTTTTCTAAAGAAGACATCAACGCATCAAACTCAACTTCAAATTGGACATCTAATTCACTTTCTTTAATTAAAATAGCTGCATTTTTATCTGAAATAGCTCTCGCATTCTTAGTTTGATGATCTTCTGCCACATTTGGTGACGGAATAAACACCACCGGCTTTCCAACCACACATAGTTCTGAAACCGAACTCGCTCCAGCTCTCGATATAATAATATCTGCTGCTGCATAAGCCATATCCATGTTATTTAAAAAAGCGTGAACTTGTATGTTTTCTAGCGCATTGTACTGCTTATATTGTTGATAATAAAGCTTTCCACATTGCCAAATCACTTGTATATTTTGCGACTCAAAATACTCTAGTTTTTCTTCTATCAATTGATTCACACGTCTAGCTCCTAAACTTCCGCCTAAAACTAGAAGCGTATGCTTACTATGAATTAAGGTAAACGCATCCTTACCTTCAATATGTTTATGGGCCATATCTAATAAATCTTTACGAATTGGATTACCCGTTAAAATGATTTTTTCCTTTGGAAAAAAAGCCTCTAAACCTTCATAAGCAACACAAATTTTATCCACTTGACTAGATAACAACTTATTTGTGATTCCTGGATAAGAATTTTGCTCTTGAATTAAACTAGGAATTCCTTTCGATATCGCAGATTTCAATAATGGACCGCTCGCAAAGCCACCAGTTCCAATAACCACATCTGGCTGAAACGTATTAAGAATTTTACGGGATTTAAGTAAACTTGACATCAACTTAAACGGAAACGCTAAGTTTCTCAACGTTAGCTTTCGTTGAATTCCCGAAATCCAAAGGCCCTCAATTTCATAACCTGCTTGAGGCACTTTTTCCATTTCCATTCGATCTGAAGCACCAACAAATAAAAATTCCGCATCGGGAAAGCGCGATTTCAATTCGTCTGCAATAGCAATCGCAGGATAAATATGTCCTCCTGTTCCTCCTCCTGATAATATGATTTTATAGTTACTCATTAGATAGTTTCACTTAAAATTTCTAACGGATTATCCTCGTTAATTTCTTGACCTTTTATTTGCTCTCGTTTTGCACTCACACTTAAGATGATTCCAATAGCCAAACAAGTCATCCAAATAGATGTTCCTCCGCTACTTATAAGTGGTAACGTTTGACCAGTAACAGGGAACAACTCCACAGCAACTGCCATATTTATTAAAGCTTGAAATATAATAGGTAAACCAACACCTAACACTAATAATTTCCCAAAAACAGTATCTGCTTTTTGTGATACAATCACAATCCTAAATAACAACCAAGAATATAATAGTAACAAGAACAAGCCTCCAATTAGACCATACTCTTCAATAATAATTGCAAAAATAAAATCTGATGATGATTGTGGTAATATATTTTTTTGTGTGCTTTTCCCTGGTCCTTTGCCTGTTATTTCTCCCGAAGCAATAGCTATTTTAGCGTTTTCAATTTGATAGTCTGCTTCGGTATCTTCTCCATTTACGAAATTTTCAATTCTACTAGTCCATGTATCTACACGGTTATCCATCGCATCTGGAAATGCCTTTGCTATAAGAATAAATAAAGCTAGTGCCAAGATTCCAATACCCACAATAATAGCTAGATATTTAATAGGATAACCACCTATAAAGGTCAACATCATGACCATAAAAAACACAATGGCTGTCGTAGAAAAATTAGCTGGTAAAATTAAGATTAACACAAAAAACACAGGAGCCCATAATGGCAATAATGTCTCAACAAACGTGACTTTCTTATCTTGTATTTTTGATAAATATCGCGCTACATAAACCATCAAAACAACGGCTGCCAACGTGGATGTTTGAAACGACATCCCAACAAACGGAATTTGAATCCAACGACTCGCATTTGCACCATCAATTGTGGTTCCTTGAAGCATCGTGACAACTAATAAGACAATAACTATTGGAATCATCACCATTGACAACCCTCTAAAATATCGATATGGAATTTTATGTACGCCATATATAATCGCAAACCCTAACACCAGATGCATTAAGTGCTTTACAAAAAAACTAAAAGTACTCCCAACACCTCCAACATAAGCCAAATTACTGGCAGCACTGTACACAGGAAGGAATGAGAAAATCGCCAACAAGGCAGCAATTGCCCAAATTAATCGATCTCCTTTTATGTTATTGAATAGTGTTTGCACGTTTTCACACTTGGTTTTAATCGTTATTCTATTATTTATAGAGAAGCGAAGGATCTCATATTTTTAAAATTCAATTAGAGTCTTCCGTTGTTCCGATAGTTATCGGAACTCGTTCTCAATGACATTTTATAAATTCCTAACAGCATCTTTAAATTGACGACCTCTATCTTCATAGTTTTCGAATAAATCAAAACTAGCACATGCCGGCGATAACAATACACTATCTCCCGCTTCAGCCACTTTATAAGCTATTTTAACGGCTTCACTCATAAACTCGGTTTCAATAATGATATCGACCATACCACCAAAATTATCCATCAATTTTTTATTATCTGTACCTAAACAAATAATCGCCTTAACTTTTTCATTTACAAACTGAAACAGCTCTTGGTAATTATTGCCCTTATCAACACCTCCAACAATCCAAACCGTAGGAGCATCCATTGTCTCTAATGCAAAATACGTAGCGTTAACATTAGTCGCTTTTGAGTCATTGATATACTGTACTTTATTAATTTTAAGTACATTTTCCAAACGGTGCTCAACACCTTGAAAGTTTTCTAAACTCTCACGTATGGTTTGCTTTCTAATTTTTAATAAATGTGCTACTGTTGACGCAGCCATTGCATTTTTAATATTGTGTTTACCTTCTAATGCTAAATTTTTTGTTGGCATAATTATCTGGTTGTTATCTATTGTTATTTTTATATTCTCGTTATCTAAATACGCGCCATTTCCAAAAGTCTTTGTCAATGAAAATGGTAATAATATTGCTTGAACAGGATGCTTTTCTAACCAATCTAAAATGACCTCATCATCACCATCATAAATGAAGTAATCCTCCTTTGTTTGATTTTCTACAATCCTAAATTTTGAGGCGATATATTTCTCAAACTGATATTCATATCTATCTAAATGGTCTGGTGTGATATTCGTTAAAACCGCTATATGTGGTTTAAAGTCAATAATATCATCCAATTGAAAACTACTAATCTCTAAAACATAGTTTTTGTAATCATGTTCTAAAATTTGCTTAGCAAAACTATCTCCAATATTTCCTGCTAATCCAACATTCAACTCTTGTTTTAATAAGTGATGAGTTAGCGTTGCAGTTGTTGTTTTACCATTACTTCCTGTGATTCCCACAAGGGTTGCATTAGTGAATTTTGCTGCAAATTCAATTTCAGATACCACAGGTACTCCTTTTTTTATAAGCCGTTGAATTAAATCAACTTGATTGGGAATGCCTGGGCTTTTCATGACAATATCTGCATTTAGAATACGGTCTTCAGAATGCACTCCATCCTCAAATTCAATCTCATTATGTATAAGAACTTGTTTGTACTTGTCTTTTATAATTCCCTTATCTGAAACAAAAACATCGCATCCTTTTGCTTTCCCTAAAAGTGCAGTTCCGACTCCACTTTCTCCTCCTCCTAGAACTACCAAACGTTTCATCTATCTAATTTTCAATGTCACAATTGATATAATGGCTAGTAAGATTCCAACAATCCAAAATCGAGTAACTATTTTACTTTCGTGATATCCCGACTTTTGATAATGATGGTGTAAAGGCGACATTTTAAAAATGCGTTTCCCTTCTCCATGTTTTTTTCTTGTGTATTTGAAATAACTCACCTGCATCACTACGGATAAGTTTTCAGCTAAAAATATGCCACACAGTACTGGAATAAGCCATTCTTTTCGAACTGCAATAGCGATAACCGCTATGATTCCTCCGATAGTTAAACTTCCTGTATCTCCCATAAAAACTTGAGCTGGATAAGCATTATACCACAAAAATCCAATCAAAGCTCCTACGAAAGCAGCAATATAAATAGTGATTTCTTCAACTCTAGGTATGTACATAATATCCAAGTAATCAGAGAAAATGATGTTACCAGAAACCCAAGCAAAAATCCCTAAAGTGAACACAATAATGGCAGAAGTCCCAGCTGCCAACCCATCTATTCCATCAGTGAGATTAGCACCATTTGAAACCGCCGTAATAATAAATATGGACGCTAGAATAAAAATGATCCAAGCATATTTTGATAAACCTGGACTCATCCAAGTAATTAAATCTGCATAGTCAAACTCATTCCCTTTTAAAAACGGAATCGTTGTCTTTGTTGATTTAGCTTCTTCTTCAAATAACTTTGAAGGTGATATATTTGGGTTCTCAGCCAACAGCGCATTTTGCTGTTCTTGAGGTAGTTTTTCTTTCACAGTGACATCCTCATGAAAGTACATTGTAGCACCGACAATAATCCCCAAACCTACTTGACCTAGAACCTTGAAACGTCCTTTTAATCCTTCTTTATTGTTCTTGAATTTTTTGATATAATCATCAATAAATCCAATTGTACCCATCCAAATTGTTGTTACAATTAGAAGGATGATATAAATATTTTCAAGTTTCGCTAATAATAATACCGGAATTAAAGTTGCTAAAATGATGATGATTCCACCCATTGTAGGTGTTCCAGCTTTTTCAACTTGGCCTTCAAGTCCGAGATCCCGAATGGTTTCTCCAACTTGTTGCTTTTGAAGAAAGCCAATAATACGCTTCCCAAAAATCGTAGAAATTAATAAGGATAAAATAATAGCAATAGCAGCTCTAAAAGTTAAAAAACCAAAAAGAGATGCTCCAGGAAACTGAAACTGTTGTTCTAAATAATCGAATAAGTAGTATAACATTGGCTTCTTATTTCTGTAATTGTTTTAAAAATTCTTTTACCGTTTTAAAGTCATCAAAATCAAAACGCTCTCCTTTTATTTCTTGATAGGTCTCATGCCCTTTTCCTGCAATTAAAATGATGTCATAAGGGTTTGCTAATTGACAAGCTGTTTTTATCGCTTGCTTTCTATCCACAATAGACATTGTTTTTTTAAAATTTTGAGGTTCTACTCCTTTTTCAATATCCTCAATAATAGTTTCTGGCACTTCACTTCTAGGATTATCACTCGTAAAAATCACCTTAGTACTTAGTGCAGAAGCGATATGTCCCATTTTTGGACGTTTTGATGTATCTCGATCTCCTCCACAACCAACAACTGTAATAAGCTGCTCATTCTTTGTACGAATATTATTTATGGTTTCTAATACATTTTTTAGAGCATCTGGTGTGTGCGCATAATCAACAATGGCAGTGATTTTTTCTTCGGAAATGAGATATTCAAAGCGACCGCTTACACTTTCTAATTCGCTAATCAACCTTAAAATCTCATCTTTCTCAAGACCTAGTAATTCTGCTGTACCATAAATAGCACTAATGTTGTAAGCATTAAAATCACCGATTAATCTTGTCCATAATTCACTGTCATTAAGTTTTAGTAATAAGCCACTAAACTGATTTTCTAAAACCTGTGCTTTATAATCTGCATACGTTTTTAACGCATAGGTGTATGTTTTTGCTTTTGAGTTTTGAAGCATTACCAATCCATTTTTATCATCCACATTTACTAAAGCAAATGCGCTTTTAGAAAGATTGTCAAAAAATGATTTCTTAACGTCTCTATACTCTGCAAACGTGTTGTGATAGTCTAAGTGATCATGTGATAGGTTCGTAAAAATCCCACCTTCAAAATATAAACCTGCAGTACGTTTTTGATGAATGCCATGAGAACTCACTTCCATAAAGCAAAACTCAACACCGGCATCATTCATCAATTTTAGATACCTATTTATTGTCAAAGAATCTGGAGTAGTATGAGTGGCTTTGTATTCGGTATTATCAACCATAATTTTCACCGTAGACAATAAACCAACCTTATAGCCTGCCTTTTTGAATAATTGATATAAAAGGGTAGCAATAGTTGTTTTTCCATTTGTTCCAGTAACTCCAACTAGTCGCAAATTTTCCGAAGGATTTCCGAAGATATTAGACGCCATAAAAGCTAGAGCTTCATGGGTGTTTTCTACCCCTATATAGGTGACTCCCTGTATTAAATTATCTGGAAGTGTCTCACAAACAATCGCAATAGCACCGTGCTCAATTACCGCATCTATAAATTGATGACCATCAACATGGGTTCCTTTGATAGCAATAAAAATATCGCCTTTTGAAACTTGACGCGAATCAAAATGCAAACTATTAACAGCTATACTCGTACTTCCTACGACTGTATTTATGGTAACCTTGTATAATATGTCTTTTAATTGTGTCATTAGGTTCCTAAAACAATAATTTGATTTAGTTTTACTTTAACTCCTTTATTAATGGATTGTGTCTTCACGGTCCCAGTGCCTCTCATATTTACTTTGAGCCCCATATTTTCTAATAATGCTAAAGCATCCATTGCTGGAAGACCAACAACGTCTGGCATAATCGTTTTATGAAGTTGTGAGGTTTTATAAAAAGACTCATATTGCCCTTCTATTTTTACATCGACAACTTCCAAAGACTCCACCTCATCAATTAAAGGTGTTTCGGTATATATTTTTTGAGCTATTCTTTTAAATACTGGTCCAGAAACGTCTGCACCATAGAATCCAACTTTTGTGCTTGGTTTATGGATTACAACTATGCAAGAGTACTTTGGATTATCTGCCGGAAAATATCCCGCAAAAGAGGACACATACTTTCTGTCTTTTTTCCATTCTTCAAAGTCGTAATAATCTGTTCTTGCTGTTCCTGTTTTTCCAGCCATTGAAAAGTTTTCAGAATACATACGTTGCCCTGTACCTCTAACAACTACATTCTTTAAAATCTCTCTAATTTCTCCTAGTGTTTTATCAGAACATATTTTTTGATTAATAACCTCTTTATCAAAACTTTTTACCTCTCTATCAAACTCTTTAACTGCATTAATAAATCTTGGCCTTACCATTTCACCATCATTTGCTATAGCATTATAAAATGTAAGTGTTTGTAAAGGTGTCATCCTCAAATTATAACCATAAGCCATAGATGGCAAAGCATTTTTACTCCAAATTGCATCTCCTGGTTCTGGAATCACTGGCTTACCTTCACCTATTAAAGACACACCGAGCTTATTATGGAGCTTCCAACTCTTAAGGCGATTGACAAACTTTTTTGGTTGTTTTGAATAGTGGTCATCAATAATAGTTGCTAGACCAATATTTGAGGAAACCTCTAAAGCTCTTGCTGCAGAAATTTTTCCATGACCACGAGAATCACTGATCGTTCTTCCATAAAAACGTTTACTACCATTCTTTGTATCTACAATAGTAGACGTATCAATAACTTTATCCTCTAAAGCTGCCATAAATGCCATGACCTTAAATGTAGATCCAGGTTCGTGACTTTCTCCTACAGCATAATTAAGGCGCTCATAATAGCTACCACTTTGGTTTCTACCCAAGTTTGAGATTGCTTTAATCTCTCCTGTCTTCACATCCATGACTACTGCACAACCATGATCTGCTTCGTACTTTTCCAATTGCCCTAAAAGAGAATGATGTGCGATATCTTGAATATTAACATCTATAGTCGTATACACGTCATAACCATCTTGTGGTTCTACTTGATCATAATCAACGATAGGTTTCCATTTTCGGTTTCCTATTTTCTGCATAAGTCTTTTACCATTGGTGCCTCGTAGATATGTTTTACCGAAGTAGCCGTCAATTCCTGGTCTGGTTACATTTCCGTCTTCATCAATTTTCTCATAACCAATAGTGCGCTCTGCGATACCACCCATTGGATGATCGCGCTTTTCTTCTTGAGTGACGATAAGACCACCTCGAATAGCACCAAGGTTTAGCATTGGGAAATTGCGAATTCTAATATAATCTGAATAACTAATATCTCGGGCTAATAGAAAGTATCTGTTTTTATCGAGTCTCGCTTTTTTAATTTTATTTAAATGATAGCTCAACGGTTTTCCTGAATATCTTGAGAGTGAATCTGCCAAAGGCTTTACAAGTGTATTAAAAAGCTCTTGTTTTGGCTGGATAGCATCAATTCTAATGTCATATTTAGGGATTGAGGTGGCTAATAAACTCCCATCTACCGAATAGACGTTACCTCTATTTGCTGGAATATCCATATTTTGAATGGTGCGCTCTTCTGCCAATTCCCTATACACGTCTCCTTGAACAAACTGAATTACGCACAACTTAAATACCACAGCAAGTGCGAAGACAAACATACTGCCAGCCACGAAATATAATCTGTTTAATATGTTAGTTTCGGTTGTTGCCACGTTATCAATTCTGTGTTTTAACTTTTATTTTTTGAGGCGGAATCTCTGATATTATAATTCCTTTTTCTACTACTTTTTTTATAATTGATGATTCCATTTTAAGTCTCATCAATTGTGAACGTCCATCAACAAATGCCGATCTTAATTCTTTTGCTTCATTTTTTAATCTTGCAATTTCATATACCTTTTGATCTGCACTATGAGCACTAGCAATCATTATAATAGCTAAGACCGAAATAAAAATAATCATCCTCCAATTTTTAAAGGAATCGTCACTCACTAAAAATTTACCTCTTAATATGCTGTAAATATTTTTTCTCATATCCCATCTGTTCTGCAGACATCCTCCCTAAAAGGGACGTAATTAATCTATTGATTACACTATAGTTTTTCAGCAATACGAAGCTTTGCACTTCTCGCTCTGTTATTTTCTTTAATTTCCTCTCTCGATGGAATAATCAAACCTCCCACTTTTTTAAGTGGCACTTCAAAATACCCAAATACATCACGCTCAGGCTCTCCTTCAAATAAGCCATTTCTAATAAATCGCTTTACCAGTCTATCTTCTAAAGAATGGTATGAAATCATACTTAACCGTCCTCCTTTAACTAAAATCTCTGGTGTTTGTTTCAAAAATGCCTTTAGCGCTTCAATTTCTTGATTCACTTCAATACGAATCGCTTGATATATTTGTGCTAACACTTTATTCTCTTTTTGGTGATTAAGAAATTGTTTAAGTGCCGTCTTTAGTTGCTCGCTCGTTTTTATTTCTTCATCACGTCGAGATTCTACTATTGTTTTAGCCATGGCCGGAGCTTGCCTTAATTCTCCATATTGAAATAGCACTTGCTTGATTTGCTCCTCATCGTAATTATTAATCACATTATAGGCCGACAAACTATCCTCTTGATTCATTCGCATATCTAAGTCAGCCTCGAAGCGCGTTGAGAACCCGCGTTCTGCAACATCAAATTGATGTGATGACACACCAAAGTCTGCTAGAACTCCATCTACTTGTTTTGCACCATGAAATCGAAGAAAACGTTTTACGTATCTAAAATTTTCATTAATTAATGTGAAACGATCATCATCAATTACATTTAAAAGAGCGTCTTTATCTTGATCAAAAGCAAATAGCTTCCCGTCAGGACCTAAATGTTCTAATATTTCTTTACTGTGACCACCACCTCCAAAGGTGACATCCACATAGACTCCATCAGGCTTAATATTTAAACCTTCAACAGTTTTTTTGAGTAATACTGGGTTATGATAGTCCATCGTCATCGTCTTGTCCCATTACCTCTTCAGCTAAATCAGCAAAATCACCTGTAGCATCATCAATTGCTTTTTCGTATTTGTCTTTATCCCAAATTTCTATAATGTTGATGGCAGATGACACCACAATATCTTTTGTGATACCCGAAAAAGCCACGAGGTCTTTAGGGATTAATAATCGCCCTGCAGAATCTATCTCAACCTGCTTCAAACCTGCTGTAAAACGACGAATAAAATCGTTATTTTTCTTTTTGAAGCGATTAAGCTTATTCACTTTTTGCATCAATATCTCCCATTCGGTCATGGGATACAACTCCAAACATGGTTGAAATACAGCGCGCTTTAGTACGAAACCATTTTGCAATACAGGCAGCAACTGCTTTTTTATCGCAGCAGGCAACATGAGCCTTCCTTTGGCATCAACTTTACACTCGTATGTTCCTATTAAAGAGTTCAAAATGACTGATTTACTTAGAGTAACGATTAAGATTCAAATATATTGAAAATTTTACCACTATTTACCACTCTACTCCACATTTGTTAATAAATATGTAATTAGCATTAAAATAGATGTTACTTATTTCCAAATAAATAAACATAAAACACTTATTACCAAAGCCCTAATTCCTCAAATTAAAACCCTTTTCTAATTGTTCATATCTTAAGTTGTAAGAAACTTTGGAGCGATAAATAATGTGCCATGTTCTAATTGAAATACCTATATTTGTTTTAAAGCAAAATGACTAACTATTAATGGCACACCGTTTAAGAAAGGAAAAAGATTACAGCTATATTGAAGTAGGAGAAGGCAAACCAATGATCATTTTACATGGACTGATGGGCGGCTTAAGTAACTTTGATGCTGTTACAGACTATTTTAGTGAGAAAGGCTACAAGGTTATTATTCCCGAGTTACCAATTTACGGCATGTCATTGCTAAAAACCAATGTTAAAAGCTTCGCAAACTACTTGCATGATTTTATAGAATTCTTAGAACTTGAAGAGGTTATTTTACTTGGAAATTCGCTTGGTGGACACATTGGTCTCTATCACACAAAATTATATCCAAAAAAAGTTAAGGCACTCATCATAACCGGAAGTTCTGGTTTATATGAAAGTGCTATGGGTGGAGGCTACACAAAACGTGGTGACTATGAGGTCATAAAGAAAAAAGCACAAGACGTGTTTTATGACCCTAAAGTGGCAACTAAAGCCATTGTTGACGAAGTATTTGAAACTGTAAATGATAGAAATAAACTCATAAAAACCGTTGCCATAGCAAAAAGTGCAATACGTCACAATATGTCTAAGGATTTACCAAATATGAAATTACCAGTTTGCATTGTTTGGGGAAAAAATGATACCGTTACTCCTCCAGAAGTAGGAACGGAATTCAATGAACTTTTGCCGAATTCTGAATTATTTTGGATTGACAAATGTGGCCATGCTGCTATGATGGAGCATCCTCAAGAGTTCAATCGCATTCTAAATGATTGGCTAGAAAAAAAGGGCCTTTAAGGCTCCATTCAAAACTAAAACTGAAAAGCATTGAAAATTGATGCTATAACCAAAATAGATTCCCAATATCATGGGAACTCAAGATGAAAATTAAAACAGCTGAATTTATTGTAAGTAATTCTGAAGTGGACAAATGTCCAAAAGATCAGATACCTGAATACGCCTTTATTGGCCGAAGTAATGTTGGAAAATCGTCACTAATCAACATGATTACCAATCATAAAAACTTAGCTAAAATATCAGGTAGACCAGGAAAGACTCAACTTATCAATCATTTCTTGATTAATAAAGAGTGGTTTTTAGTAGATTTACCTGGTTATGGATATGCTAAAGTTTCTAAAACTGCTAAACGAAAGTTCCAAAAATTTATCACTAATTATTTTGAGAAGCGCATTCAATTAGTTTCTGCCTTTGTACTCGTAGATATTAGACACGAACCTCAAAAGATTGACTTAGAGTTTATGGAATATTTAGGTGTTAGTCAGGTACCATTTTCTATCATTTTCACAAAAGCAGATAAACTCAAACCATTGGCTATTGAGCGTAATGTTGAAGCCTATTGTAAAAAACTGCTCGAAACTTGGGAAGCCGTACCAAATCATTTTGTCACCTCATCATCAAAAACTATTGGAAGAGACGAGGTCTTACAATATATACAGGATACTAATACAGAAATTGAAGCCCTGCGCTAAATTCTAAAACTTGAAAGTTAATTTTCTTATTATAGGTTCTGCAAAATCAGCTACTACTAGTTTGAGTAACGGGCTCGCCCTACATCCCGATATTTGCTTTAGTAACCCTAAAGAACCTCAATTTTTTAGCAAAATAGATTGGAGACACCATATTTCAGAGTACCACGCTTTATTTACAAGCAAAGCAAAATTATATGGCGAAGGCTCTACAAATTACACCAAACACCCTTCTTTCAATAAGAACATATACACAGATATATTTGAGTATAATCCTGAGATGAAACTCATTTACATTATGCGCCATCCCATTGATCGTATTGTTTCACATTACACACACACGTACAACAGAGGCTATGAGCAACTGCAAGATATAAACGAGGCTATCTCTCAAAACGAGCATTATATTAATACGTCTCAATACGCCACACAAATAACTCCTTATATTGAGCAATTTGGCAGAGATAGAGTGCTACTTTTATTTTTTGAAGACTTTATTACTAAGCCTCAAGAAGTTCTGAATACCGTTTATAGATTTCTTGACATTGACCAATTAGATATTGATATATCATCAATAAATAGTAATAAAAGTTTTAATAGACGCGTCTTACATTACACATACGACAATCCTAAAACTATTTGGGAGAAGTTTAAAAAAGTTGGATTAATTATTAAGAACTACTTCAATAGAGACTTTATAGATTCAAAACCTCAACTAACTCAAGCAACAAAAAAACATATTATTAATAGCGTTGCTGATGATATTAGGGCTATTGAAAAACTCACAAATAGAAATCTTTCTAAGTGGTTAAAGCTCTAGGTTTTCACATCTAACGCATCTCGCAACGCATTACCAATTAGCATAAATGCCATCACTAATACCATAATACAAATACCAGGTATGATGGCTAAAAATGGTTTCCCGAGAATAATATAATTATAATGATCTTTTATCATGGCTCCCCAACTTGCCATTGGTGGTTGTGCTCCAATACCAAGAAAACTTAATCCGCTTTCAATAAGAATTGCGGCTGCAAAATTAGCAGCAGAAATCACAATAATTGGCGCCATTATATTGGGCAGAATGTGTTTGGTAATGATTCTAACATCATTAAAACCTAGTGCTCGAGCTGCTGTGACATATTGCATTTCTTTAGCACTAATAATTTGACCTCTCACCACTCTTGCCACCTCTACCCACATTGTTAAACCTACGGCAATAAAGACTTGCCAAAACCCTTTGCCCAAAGCCAAAGTTATAGCTATTACTAATAAAAGTGTAGGGATAGACCAGGTAACATTAATGATCCACATAATAAAGGCATCTATTTTTCCTCCATAATACCCTGCTATACTTCCGAAGAAAATACCAATTATTAACGATATAAAAACAGCGATAAATCCAATAGAAAATGATATCCTAGAGCCTATTAAAACACGACTAAGAAGATCTCGTCCATATTTGTCTGTACCGAATACAAAGGTTTTATTTTGAATATAGGATTTATAATCGTTGTTAGGAAAGACCCTTAAATTAACTGACTTATCTGCTCCTACTAATCCATCCATAGCGTATTCAGTATAATACAGCACATTATTCTCTACCTCATAACTAGAAATCGGAATGTCCAAATCGCTGCTCTGTGTTCCAAATAATAATTTTGAGACCAGAGATTGACGGTTTTCAATTTCCGAAGGGATATTAAGCATTTGCACTTCAAAACCTGGTCGTTGTGAATGGATTGACAGGTGCATTTCATTTGCGTTTGGAGAATCGTCTGGAGCAATCACATAAGCGAACAGTGACAGTAGGCCAATTGTCACAATTAACCAAAAACTCAAAACGCCCCAAAAGTTCTTTTTGAACTTTCGGAGCGCTAATTGTGATAATGAGTCGCTAGTTTTATGCATTCTAATTTTTTACAGACGTCGCAACTTTTTTAATATCATAAGTCATTTTGAGATCATTTAATACATTAAGCGCCTCTTCAATGTAAACATCCTTGCTTAAACTTGTGTGCCAGCGGTCACGTTTCTCTAATAAAACAGAATCTTTATCCATTAATTTCATTTCATACGGTAAAGATTGAAATGTTAAGTTTGTTGTATAATCTGATATTTTTTCAAAACTCTTAGACTCTTCTTGATTAACCTCTAAGGTTTTTTTATAATCGTCATAATTTAGAGAGTACATTTCTCTATCTCTAATTCTCTTTACCCATTGCGCATTAGCATCAATTAATTTTAACTGCTCGTTAGTTGCCATACGCTCTTTACTGTTCGCGATGGTCGTATCAAAATCGTAGTAACTACTCCAAACTTTAAACTCTGCGGGCTCAATCTTGTCCCACGCTAACGGGTTTTCCTGATCTTTTTCTCCTATATCAATATAACTATAACGATCTGGAACAACCACGTCACTCTTAACACCTTCTAGTTGTGTTGAACCGCCATTAATTCTATAAAATTTTTGAGTTGTAAACTTTAAGGCTCCCATATCGCCTTCACTATTTTGTCTTACCATACGGTTTAAGTCTAAGACGTTTTGTACTGTTCCTTTGCCGTACGTTTGCTCACTACCAATAACAATAGCCCTTTTATAATCTTGCATTGCTGCAGCTAAGATCTCTGAAGCCGAAGCTGATAATTCATTTACCAATATCACTAGCGGTCCATCCCAAACAATAGATTTATCTCTATCATTTAAAATTTCTTTTGGCTCTCCAGCTGTTTTAACTTGTACGATTGGGCCTTCCTCTATAAAAAGCCCACCCATATCAACCACAGTCTGTAAAGATCCACCTCCATTATTTCTTAAATCAAGTACGATACCTTCTACTCCTTCTTCTTTTAATCGTTCTATTTCTAATTTAATATCTGATGCTGCATTACGCTTCTTATAGTCTTCAAAATCTACATAAAACTTAGGTAGGTTTATCACTCCAAATTTCTTATCGTCTTTAATTACTGTAGATGACTTAGCATAGGTTTCTTCTAGCTCCACAACATCTCTTGTAATTGTAACGTCCTCTATAGTACCGTCTACTTTTTTAAGTGTTAGTACAACATCTGTTCCTTTTGGTCCTTTAATGAATTTGATAGCATCCTCTAAACGCATACCAACGATAGTAATACTTTCTGTTTCGTCTCCTTGGCGCACTTTCATTATTTGATCACCGACTTCTAATTGGTTTTGTCTCCAAGCTGGACCACCACTAATGATTTCATTCACAATAGTTGCATCCATTTTTTTCTGAAGTCTTGCCCCAATACCTTCAAAATTACCAGACATGGCAACATCAAAACGATCTTTATCTTCTGGTGCAAAATAGTATGTATGGGGATCAAACTCCTCTACAATAGCATTAATATAGACCGAAAACCAATCTTTACGTTGTCTGTCATCTATAAAATCATAAAGCTCATCTAAAGAACTTTTTGTTACTTCTCTAGCTTCTACTTCTATTTTTTTTACGGACTTCTTTTCCTTCTTTCTAATTGTGTTATCTTCTTGAAGCTTTCTTCTTTCAACATCACTCATATCACCCAAAGCCACACTAGTTTTACTCGCCATTTCTTGATCAGAGATCAAATCATCATAATTAGCAATTGTAGAAAATTTAAGTTGCTGTCTCCAACGCTCTTTCATTTCCTTCTTTGAATTTACATACTCCAGTTTCTCATAGTCTGTTGAAAAATCCTCAGCAACCGAAAAATCAAAAGGCCTAGACAGGACTTCTTTGTAAACGTCCTTAGATTCTGAAATACGCTTCAACAAACGCTCATGCGTCAAATTAAAAAACGATAAATCGTAAGCTTTAATTTGATCATCTAGCTGATTTTTATAAACTTCAAACTCTTCAATGTCTGATGCATAAAAATAACGCTTAAATGGATCTAACTGCTCTAAATAGTCAGTGAACACTTGTTCTGAAAAACTGTCATTAATATCTTGCGGACTAAAGTGACCTTGCTCTAAAACGTAAGTAACTAACTGAATTAACAGTTTATCTTTATTAGGGTCTTGAAATTTTTTGGTCGTAAAACTGCACGAAGCAAAGGCTAAAAGTAATACTAGTAGCGACAGTTTATAATTCCTCTTCATCATATGAATCATATTTTTAATGTAAATTATATTAACATAAAATCTTTTAAGTTAATAGAACATGTAGGTTATTTACATAATTTCTACTAAAGTAACAGAAAAAACCATGCCAATAAAACGAGACGCTTATAAATTTTTGTTAAACCTATATTTATAGGAATTTCAAGGGTCTTTATGTATTTTAGCAGTAGCAAATAATTTAGAAAACACAATCGATACATATGCCTAAAAAGCCACTTATTTTGGTCACCAACGATGACGGAATCACAGCTCCAGGAATTAGAACTTTAATAGAAGTTATGAATACCATTGGAGACGTTGTTGTGGTAGCTCCCGATAGTCCGCAAAGTGGAATGGGACATGCTATTACCATTAACTCCACACTTCATATTGAAAAAGTGACGATAGGCAATGGTAATCAATTAGAATATAGCAGCTCTGGTACTCCAGCAGATTGTGTGAAACTTGGCGTTAAGCAAATTTTAGATAGACGACCAGATTTATGTGTATCTGGCATAAATCATGGATCAAACTCCTCAATTAATGTTATTTATTCGGGTACGATGAGTGCTGCAATAGAAGCTGGTATTGAAGGTATTCCTGCCATTGGATTTTCATTATGCGACTATAATTGGAATGCCAACTTTGATCATTGCAAAGCTTATATCAAAACCATTGCAGAGAACGTATTAAAACATGGCCTTGATAGTGGTACTGTTTTAAATGTCAATTTCCCAAAACTAGATACTACAGAACTAAAAGGGATTAAAGTTTGCAGACAGGCAAAAGCAAATTGGGAAGAAGTGTTTGATCAGCGTAAAAGCCCTAATGGCAAAGATTACTACTGGCTTACTGGCAAATTTGTAAATTTAGATAAAGGTGAAGACACAGACGAATGGGCTTTAGCAAATGGCTATGTCTCTGTAGTTCCAGTTCAATTTGATTTGACTGCACATCATAGTATTCAAGAATTAAATACATGGGATTTTAATGAAAAATAAAAACACAACCATTGGTATTGTCACAGGCTTGATATGCAGTATTGTTGGACTTATTTTGGTTCTATTGTTCTTCGGAAAAGGGAACTCTTTAAACGATTCGCTTCAAATTGCACTTAATCAAGGTGTTTTTGCTAAATTGATGAGTATGGGAGCCATCTTAAATTTAGGCGCGTTTTTCTTATTTATAAACAAGAATCAAGACCATAGAGCACAAGGTGTACTTATTGCAACTGTGCTTGTAGCCATAACAACTTTAATTATTAGATTTTTTTAGATGAAACGAGCGTGTTATAAGAAAATACCTCAAGAAAACGATTATTAGCAAACACCGTGTGACCATTAAAAAACAATATTAAATACACATGAAATATTACATCATAGCTGGCGAAGCCTCTGGAGATCTTCATGCATCCAATTTAATGAAAGCATTATATCAACAAGACGTTAATGCCGATATTAGATTTTGGGGAGGCGACTTGATGCAAGCCGTTGGAGGCAATTTAGTTAAGCACTACAAAGAACGCCAGTTTATGGGTTTTGCTGAAGTTATTTTCAACCTTCGGAAAATTCTCGGACTCATAAAATTTTGTAAGTCTGATATTGAAAAATTTCAACCAGATGTTATTATTTTCATTGATAATTCAGGGTTTAATTTGCGCATTGCCAAATGGGCAAAAGAACTACATTTTAAAACGCATTATTATATTGCACCACAAGTTTGGGCCTCTAGAGCAAGTCGTGTTGAAAAAATCAAACAGGACGTGGATGCTATGTATGTGATTCTTCCGTTTGAAAAAGAATTTTATGCCAAGTATAACTATGATGTGAACTTTGTTGGCCATCCATTAATTGATGCTATAGCAGATAGAATACAAGTCAACCCATTTCAATTTAGAGATAAGCATGATTTATCTGAAAAACCGATAATCGCTCTACTTCCAGGAAGCCGAAAGCAAGAAATCACAAAAATGCTAGGTGTTATGCTCAGTCTAGTTGATGATTTTCCTGAGTATCAATTTGTAATTGCAGGTGCTCCAAGTCAGGATTTCGAGTTTTACAAACCGTTCATCAAACAAGACAACGTTGCGTTTATATCTAATAAAACATATGACTTATTAAGCGTTTCTACAGCAGCTTTAGTGACATCTGGGACTGCAACTTTAGAAACTGCACTTTTTAAAGTACCACAAGTGGTGTGTTATAAAGCCAATGCTATTTCTTACCAAATCGCAAAACGCATTATTACTTTAAAGTATATCTCACTCGTCAATCTTATTATGGATCGCGAGGTTGTCACTGAATTAATCCAAGGCGATTTAAATACCAAACAACTTAAAAAGGAATTGACAAAAATCTTAGATAAAGATATTCGCAAAAAGCTTTTTAGTGATTATTATGAGTTAGAGAAAAAATTAGGTGGTAAAGGTGCTAGTGAGAAGACGGCGAAGTTGATTTATGAAAACATACAAGACAAACCATAAAAATAAGACACTAAATACCAATATTTAAAAGCGTATTCAAAGGTGTGAAAACTAATAACACAGCCATTAGATAAACTATAATTCTTATTAGTAACGACCTCTTTTGTACATTAACCTGTGTTTCTTCAAACCCAAAAGCATATTGCTCGAGTTCTAAATTTTCGTTTACTGGGAATTTCAAAGGTTGCGTATTGAAAATTTTGTTAATTAATAAAAAGAATACAACAACACTCAGCATTGCAAAAACGCCTATTACAGAGATAATATTCAAATCTACCCCAAGTCCAATGCGGAAGTACATTTGCAGCAAAAAAACTCATATTTATTTTTATTTAAAACTAAACTTACAAAAAATAGTTGCAATTTCTTATAACAGACTTAAAAAGAACCTCTACCTGAAGACCTCAAAATCATAGGTTGTAAACAAAATTGTTGAAAACCCAAACGTTATTTGTCTTACAAGCCCTCTTAATTCTATATTTTTAGCCCCTATCTATAGGCATACATGAAAAAAATCATTCTCATTCTTATTTTAAGTGCATTTTTCGCGAGTTGTAACTCATCTAAACGCGTCGTTTCGAAAAAAACAAGAACTTCAAAGACTACAAAGAAACGTAACTCTTCACCATCTGCGGCAACACCAAAGACAGTCGTAAACATTATTGAGCACGCCAAAACGTTTGAAGGCACGCGCTATAAATATGGAGGGACTACAAAAAAAGGTATGGATTGTTCTGGATTGGTAGTCACCGCTTTTAAAAAAGAAGATATCTTATTGCCAAGAACTACTAGCGATTTATCTAAACGTGGTGATTGGATTGATGTTAAAGAAGTCAAAGAGGGCGATTTGCTATTCTTTGCAACCAAAAAAAATAACCGACGTGTCAACCACGTTGGGATTGTAACTTCTAGCAGACCTGGTCATGTGGAGTTTATTCATGCGTCCACAAGTAGAGGCGTCATGATATCAAATCTTGCAGAAAGCTACTGGTATCTTGCTTATGTTCAAGCAAGAAGAGTATTATAACCAATTAATATTGTAACTTCTAAACATGAAGTTACTCAATTTTACAATTATCAAACTTACCTGTTGTGTTATCATGGGTATTTTAATTGCTGAGTATTTAAGGGTTCCGCTTCTTATTTCAATATATACGTCCCTAATTTTAGTTTGCTTATTAGCAGTCCTATTTCTCATATCTAGAAATAACTTACATAAGACAATTTGGTTCGGACTCATCACCATTTTAACGATGACAAGCTTGGGTGTTTTAATATATAATACCCATGACCAAAGCAACTTCAAGAATCATTATAGTTGGCACATTTCCGAAGAAAAACTAAACGAAACGCCTGTTGTATTCAAAATTAGAGAGCGACTAAAATCTGGAAATTATAATGACAAATACATTATAGACATTCTTAAAGTGAACGGGGAAAAGGTAAACGGGAAATCGTTACTGAATATAAAAAAAGATTCTGCAAATCGCCTTCATAAAATTGATGATGTATTACTGATGAACGCAATATTTAGAGTCGTCAATAAACCGACAAATCCTAATCAATTTGATTATGGTAAGTATCTTGGAAAGCAATATGTATACCATCAATTATTTACAGAAAACACCTCTGTCCTAACATTGAAATCAGAGCGTTCTTCAATATTTGGCTATGCAGATGCTATTAGAACTCATATCAATGAAAAGCTAGAAAACTATAACTTTAAACCGGAAGAACTCGCTATCATAAACGCTCTAATCCTCGGTCAAAGACAAGACATGAGCAAAGACATTTATGATAGCTATACAGGTGCTGGCGCGATTCATATTCTAGCAGTTTCTGGGCTACATGTTGGTCTTATCTTATTATTACTCACTATTGGTTTGCGACCTATTGAGCGAATTAAAAATGGTAAGACTATTAAGGTGGTCCTTATTTTAATTTTATTATGGTTGTTTGCCATTGTTGCTGGCTTGTCTGCATCTGTAACAAGAGCCGTCACTATGTTTAGTATTGTCGCTATTGCGATGCACATGAAACGACCGACAAATATTTTCAATACACTAGCCATTTCGATGTTTGTCCTGCTTTTGGTAAAACCTATGTTTTTATTTGATGTTGGTTTTCAGCTGAGTTATGTCGCTGTCTTAGCCATTGTTTCCTTACAACCATTACTCTATAAATTATGGAAACCTAAATGGAAACTAATAGATTATTTCTGGCAAATTCTTACGGTTACAGTTGCTGCACAGTTTGGTGTTGTACCTCTAAGTTTGTATTACTTTCATCAGTTCCCTAGTTTGTTCTTTATTTCTAACTTGGCGATTATTCCATTTCTAGGAATGATTCTAGGATTGGGTATTTTGATTATTATACTGGCAGTTTTAAATGCACTTCCGCAATTTTTTGCAGACCTCTATGGCTCTATTATAAGTGGAATGAATACTGTTGTTACTTGGGTATCCCAACAAGAAGCTTTCTTATTTAAGAATATATCCATTAATGAGCTTCAAGTCTTTGCGTGTTATCTTTTAATTATAACACTTGCATTTTGGTATAAAAAACCAAATTTCAAAAGACTTGCATTTGCATTAATATCCATACTATGCCTACAAAGCGCTTGGCTGTTTACTGACTATCAAAACTCAAATAATGAATTTATCATCTTTCATAAAAGCAGGAAAACCTTAATAGCTAAAAAAATAAAATCAACACTCCATACCGCTCACAATCTTGATAGTATCTCGTGGTCTAAAGATAGGGTTATCACTAATTTTAACGTCGGAAATTTTATAACTACAAACACTTTAGACACCTTAAAATCTGTTTATATATTTCAAGATAAAACTATTTTAATCATTGATAGTTTGGGTGTCTATGCAGTGAAAAGCTTTAAGCCTGACTATGTATTACTTCGCAATTCGCCTAGAATAAATATAGATCGTATGATAGATTCTATCCAACCAAAATACATCATTGCAGATGGAAGCAATTATACGTCTTACGTGAATCGTTGGGAACAAACTTGTATAAAAAGAAAACTCCCTTTTCACCATACAAGTAAAAAGGGAGCTTTTATCATTAAATAATACTAGTCTGTAAATTCTGCTTTAAACGCTTTAAAGTAGGCATTAAACTGATCTTGAGTTGTAATATCCTTATAATCGTTTGATACAAATAACTTCAAATATAATTCTATTTGTTGCGGTTTCATATAGCCACTAATTGGCTGTATAACAGATCCTTCTTCATCAAAATACACGATGGTAGGATACGCTCTAACGCCTAAGTGACGTGACAATTCATGCACGCTATTTCTTCGATTTTTAAGTTCTTCTTTATATCCTGGGTTTTTAAATTCTGCGTCTTTATAATTCACGACAGAATTACCTTCGGCGTTAAACTTCACAGCATAGAAATTTTTATTCACATAGGCAACGACATCCTTATTATGAAAGGTGTTTTTATCGAGCATTTTACATGGACCACACCAATTGGTATAGACATCCATCATAATTTTTTTAGGGTTTTTCTTCTGAAGTGCTAAAGCTTCTTCAAGAGACATCCAGTTAATTTCTAGGGATTGCGCTACTGCACCACTTGAAGACATCAAGGCGATTGCAAATATTAATAGTAATTTCTTCATAATTTTTTCTGATGCAAAAGTTGTTCCGAACTTACAAAAAATGCTCCAAAAGTGGAGCATTTTAAGTTGTTTTAACAGATTTACTCGATTATCGTACGCCATGCATTAGTTTTTTGAGTAATGGATTAAGTATTACAGAAATAATACCTACAGCAATAGGAATCAAAGTGAAAATTAAAAAGAAATGACTTATAGAATATTGCTCACTTATTGAATCAATCATTCCTCCCATTTTTCCTGCAGCTTTTTGACCGATAGCGATAGCCAAATACCAAATCCCGAACATAAAACCAATCATACGACCAGGAACTAACTTACTCAAATAAGATAAACCCACTGGAGAAATACACAATTCTCCCATAGTATGAAACAAGAAAGCCATTATTAAAAATATCATACTTACAGAAGCTGTTTTTGCACCTTGAGGGACATCTCCAGTTCCATATGATAAGAAGGCAAAACCTAAACCTAATAAGACTAAACCAATACCATATTTCATGGCTGCGCTCGGATTGTATTTGCTTTCCCACCATTTTGAAAACAATGGGGCTAATGTTATAATAAAGAAAGAATTCAAAATTCCAAACCAAGAAGCGTCAACTTCATTTCCGTCTTGTGAAAATTTATCTATTAATCTAAAAATTACTAAAACCCATAAACCAATAAATGCAATAGCAAGAACGATATTAGACATCCCTATTTTTTTATATGTTTTCTTAGATAAAAGTATAAGCACCCAAGTAATAATAACCAAAGGAACGGTTGTCAATAATAAATCTACAATTTTAAAGATCATTGCAGAGTTACCTACTAAACTTCTATCTGTATAATCTCTTGCAAACAAAGTCATTGATCCCAGCGCTTGCTCGAAAAAAGCAAAGAAGAACACTGTAAACACACCAAAAATAGAGACAGCAATAATGCGATCTCTTACAATGGGCATATAACGCGAAATTCTAGTAACCAATAAAATTAAAAATAAAATTAATGCTGTAAGGACGACCACATTTGAACCACTCATATTACCTACCGTAAAAGGCAGTAAATTGGTGTTCTCAATCTTTTCTAATGGGTCATTAAACAGGTATAATAAACCTCCAACAGAAGATAAAAGGATTAAAACCTTATCAAACAGCGTAAATGAATTCAATTTTTCTTCAGTAGCCCTAGAAGTGTCATGTTCCTTTGGACTTCTCTCATTTATATTTTGAGGCAGCTCCACTTCATGAACTCCAGTTGGTTTTCCACCGATGCTTCCAAAAAGATCTTTTGCTAACCAAAATTGAATCAAACCCAATAGCATGAATATTCCAGCTAATCCAAATCCGTAACTCCAACCATAATTTTCTGCTAAGTAACCACAAAGCATCATACCAAAAAAAGCGCCTGCATTAACACCCATATAATAAATAGTATAGGCTCCATCTTTTTTAGATTCTTTACCTTTATACATGTCAGATATCATTGACGTCATATTTGGCTTAAAAAATCCTGTTCCAATAATCAACAATCCTAAACCTAAATAAAAAGTGGTTGTCGTTTCTAATGCCATAGCCGCATGGCCAAGTGTCATAAGTAAACAACCTATAACAACTGCGACTCTATATCCAGTATAATTATCTGCAATCCATCCACCAAGAATTGGCGTGAGGTATAGCAACGAACCATAAGTACCAATGAGAGATAAGGCATTTTCACTAGTCCATCCCCATCCTGCATTACTATCGATTAATGGCGCTGTTAAGAATAATATAAGCAGAATTCGCATTCCGTAGAAAGAAAAGCGTTCCCACATTTCTGTAAAAAATATAACGAACAGTCCAGCTGGATGACCAATGACTTTGTCGTTAAATAGATTTTCAATATCCGTATTCATAGAAAGTAAATTAAGTTAGAAAAGAAAAACCCTAGCAATACTAATTTTGCTAGGGTTTATATATTAAATATTAGTTATTAATGTCTGGATCTGCTAATTCGAAACCTTCGGTTTCATCATTATGCATGATACGTTCATTGTCTTCTGCCCCATGAGTAAGGCGTTTCAATGGTTTTAAAAGTAAAATCACTAGTAAACCAAAGACTACTGTAAATATTACGATACCTGAAAAAATAGTATATTCTCCAAAACTTACAGATTTCTCGCCTAAAATACCGGCTACTTTTCCTCCAAGACCAGTAGCTGCAAAATATAATCCCATCATTAAGGATGCATATTTAATCGGTGCTAATTTAGTAACGAATGATAAAGATACTGGAGATGAAGATAATTCACCAATGGTATGAAATAAATACGCTAAAACTAACCATTGCATTCCAGAACTTCCATTAGCATCATACTCTCTAACAGCAAAAATCATAAACACAAAACCAAGTCCCATAATTATTGTTCCTGTTGCCATTTTAAATAATGATGACGCTTCTTTGTTTTTAAGTTTTCTCTTCGCCCAAATATTGGCTACCCAAACAGCTAATAATATAATGAATCCTGCATTAAGCCCTTGAAACATTGGTGTAGGGATCAAATAACCGAACAACATTCTATCTGTTTTTGTTTCGGTATACACACTCATTAATCCTCCTGCCTGTTCAAATGCACCCCAAAAAACAATCACTAATAAAAAAGAAAGCAGTAACACTAAAAAGCGATCTTTCATTATGTTACTTTCTAAACTTTTATAAATCATCATCAATAATCCAACCACAAAAGAAAGAAAAATAAACAACGCTCCATATCCCCAATGATCAACACCTTCAAATGTAAATCCTGCATAAATTGAAAGTGCTAGTAGCACAATAAATATAACTAATTGTATTGGAGATTTAAATATCTTAGAGAATAATTTAACGATAGAAACATCATTACTGTTTTCTTCTGCTGTAGGTTTATTACCTACATGTTCAATATACTTTTGACCGTAAATGTATACCGCTAAACCAAAAAGCATTGCAAAACCTGCCAATCCAAAACCTGCATGCCAACCCCATTCCGCAACTACAACACCAATTATAGAAGTCGCCAAAAGTGAGCCTAAATTAATTCCTATATAAAATATACTAAACCCTTTATCGCGCCTAATATCTCCTTTTTTATAAAGACCTCCAACCATTGTAGAAATATTAGGTTTTAAACATCCAACACCAATAATAATCAAGGTTAGACCTACGAAGAAAGCCCAATCAGATTCTATTGCAAGGGTTCCATGCCCTAAAACTAATATAACAGCTCCAAGCATAACTGTTTTTCTCTGTCCTAATACCTTATCAGCCAATATACCTCCTGGAATTGAGATCACATATACCAACATGACATACCAACCGTATAATTGATATGCTTCAAGATTTGTCCAACCTAAACCTGGTCCATCTTCATGAGATGCTTCTGCGATCATATAAATAACCAATATTGCACGCATTCCATAATATGAAAAACGTTCCCACATTTCTGTGAAGAATAACACATATAGACCTACTGGATGACCAAATAGTTCTTTTTGATGCGGTTTTAAAGTTGTTGCTGACATAAAATTATTTATTAGTTAGTTATTTTATTCTTTGATTTTGACGTCTTCTTCCTTAGATACTTTCTTCATATCCCTATCGGCACCTAAATGATCATGAATGAAGTTTGTCATTTTCTTATATAAGTGTAATCTCGTATTCCCTCCTTTAATACTGTGATTATTGTCTGGATAGATCATCCATTCAAATTGCTTATCTGCTTGAATTAAGGCGTCTACCATGCGCATTGTATTTTGAACATGCACGTTATCATCACCTGTGCCATGAATTAATAAGAAATCGCCTTTTAATTTATCTACATGATTAATTGGTGAGTTTTCGTCATATCCTGAAGCATTCTCTTGAGGTGTTGTCATGTAACGCTCTGTATAGATTGAATCATAATATCTCCAACTCGTTACAGGTGCTACAGCAATTGCCATAGAAAACGTATCATTCCCTTTAAATAAGGCATTACTACTCATAAAGCCTCCATAACTCCAGCCCCAAATGCCAATATTATGTTCATCAATATAGGCTAATTTTCCCAATTGCTTTGCTGCTTGTATTTGGTCCTCAACTTCGTATTTCCCTAATTCATTTTGTGTGACTTTCTTAAAATCTGCACCTTTAAAACCAGTCCCTCTACCATCAATACAAACAACAATGTACCCTTGTTGTGCCAAGTGTTGATACCAATAATCATTAGCGCCATTCCATCGGTTAGCGACTTGCTGTGAACCAGGACCAGAATACTGATACATAAATAATGGATAGGTTTTAGTCTCATCAAAATTTGCAGGCTTAATCGTCCACATATTTAAGTCATTACCATTAATACTAATGGTACTAAATTCCTTGTCAGATATTTTGTACTGGGATAACTTCTGTGAGAGTTTGTGGTTGTCTTTGATACTTTTTACTAGGTTTCCAGTCTTAGAATTATTCAACGTGTACTCTGGCGGATTAGTCGCACTTGAAAAAGTATTAATGAAGTATGTGAAGTCTGCACTAAAGGAAGCCGAATTTGTTCCTGTACTTTTTGTTAAGCGTTGTTTCTTTTTTCCATTGAGGCCAATTGAATAAATGCTCCTGTTGATTGAACCGTCTTCTGTTGATTGATAAAAAATTCGTTTTGTTTTTTGATTATAGCCATAATAATTGGTCACTTCCCAATCCCCAGATGTCACTTGATTTATAAGTTTTCCGGTTTTATCATAATGGTAGATGTGGTTCCACCCATCCTTTTCACTTGTCCAAATAAAGCTATTATCTTTTAAGAAGGTTAAATTAGAAGTAACATCTATATATGCTTTATCAGTTTCAGCCAAAACTAGATCGCCACTTAATGTTTCCGCATTGATCACCCATAAATCAAGCTCGTTTTGATGTCTATTTATGTATTGAGCACTTAAAACATTAGCATCGTTAGACCACTTAATTCTAGGGATATAAAAATCACTATATGTTCTATTTAGCTTAACTTCTTGTGTGTTATTTTTAGCTAAATCGAAGATATGAAGTGACACCTCAGAATTTGTTTCACCTGCCTTCGGATATTTAAAAACGGTTTGAGTTTGGTATAATTGCTGGCCATAAACATCCATAGAAAATTCTGGAACATTAGTTTCGTCAAATCTAATAAATGCTATTTTATTGCCCTCTGCATTCCACTCAAAGGCTCTAACGAAACCAAACTCTTCCTCATAAACCCAATCTGTAATTCCGTTGATGATCTTATTCTTCTCACCATCTAAAGTGATTTGTTGGGTTTTACCCGATGTTAAATCCTTTATGAAAAGATTATTATTTAATCCGTAAGCAACCTTATTACCATCTGGTGAAAATGTAGGCTCTTGTATTTTTTCTTCGGAAATTAGTGTGGTCGATGTCGTTTTTGTGTCGTACACATAAAACTGACCTAATGTTGAACGTCTAAAGATCGATTCCACCTTTGTCGCTAATAATACTTTAGTTTCATCCTCACTAAATGTATAGTTTGATAAACTATCAATAGCACTAATATCTCTCGAGTTCACAAGGGTATTAACTTTACTTAGTGTTTTGTAATCATAGACATCAATTTTGGATGCCTTATTTTCATGATTCAAAACCGAATATTGCTGTCCATTATTCATAGAATGCAAGGCATCCAATCCCACTGCTTTAAATGTTCCGTCCCATATTTCTTCAAGCGTGATGTCCTTATTTTGTGCTGAAGATAAAGTGGTTACAAAAAATACAAGAAATGCTAGGGATTTGAATATATTCATAGAGGTGTTTTTTTGACAAAGTAATGTCAAGTTTACTAAAAATAATGCAAAAAACAGTAACTATGATGTGTTAAATGGCAATAATATGGTAATACCACAATATTAAAACCAAGAATAGTATCTTTGCATTTTGAATTAAATACTAAATAAACATTAAAATAAACTATATTATTTGTTTCTACTGAACTTATACTTCACTAGAAAACAAAACTGTAGCTAACGCTATGCTTTGATTTTATTATTCATGTAAACTCAATAATGTTCAAATTATTTATGGTTCATTTTAAAACTTATTTGATCTCACAGCAACTTCATGTTATCAAACATTAACTTATAGCAGATGAACAAAACCATTACTGGATTTTCCAAATTATCAAAATTAGAAAAAATTGATTGGCTTGTTAATACTTATTTTAAAGATGTAGAGTCCGCAAAATCACTTTTAAAACAGTACTGGAATGAAGATAAAAAGATACAACAGCGTCACGACGAGTTTATAGAAAACACGATAACCAATTACTATTTACCGTTAGGCGTTGCTCCTAATTTTCTAATTAATGATAAAATATATGCCATACCAATGGCTATAGAAGAAAGCTCTGTTGTTGCTGCAGCTAGTAAAGCTGCAAAATTCTGGTTTGATCGTGGTGGATTTAAAACCAACGTTATTTCAACTGAAAAAATTGGTCAAGTCCATTTCATATTTAAAGGCGATAGCTCTAAACTTAAGCAATTTTTCAAAGCGAATAAACCAAAACTTATTGAAGCTTCTAAATCACTTACCCAAAACATGGAGAAACGCGGTGGTGGTATTTTAGATATACAACTCAGAGATAAAAGTCAAGATATTGATAATTATTACCAACTACATGCCACCTTTGAAACAATGGATGCCATGGGAGCAAACTTCATTAACTCTTGTTTAGAACAATTTGCCAAAACACTTAGAGAAGAGGCTCAAAAATTTGAATTATTTTCTTTGGAAGAGAAGAACATCCAAGTCATTATGTCTATTCTTTCAAATTATGTTCCTCATTGCCTAGTTAGAGCAGAAGTGAGTTGTAAAGTTGAAGAACTGACTGAAAACTCTAATAGGTCTTCTCAAGAATTTGCTGAAAAATTTGTGCAAGCAGTCAATATTGCAGAAATTGAGCCTTATCGCGCTGTCACTCACAATAAAGGCATCATGAATGGCATTGATGCAGTGGTTTTAGCTACGGGAAATGATTTTAGAGCTGTAGAAGCAGGTGTTCATGCTTACGCTTCTCGAAATGGACAATACTCCAGCTTAACTCATGCAAAAATTGAAGATGGTGTTTTTACCTTTTGGATGGAAATACCTTTGGCCTTGGGAACCGTTGGCGGATTAACGAAACTTCATCCTTTAGTAAAATGGGCGCTAGAACTTCTTGGCGAACCCTCTGCAAAAGAATTAATGCAAATTGTTGCTGTTGCCGGATTAGCTCAAAATTTTGCGGCACTTCGTTCACTAACGACTACTGGAATTCAAGAAGGTCATATGAAAATGCACTTAATGAATATCTTAAATCAATTTGAAGCGACTTCTGAAGAAAAAATAATCCTTATTAAACATTTTACAACTCATACTGTGACGTATAGTGCTGCGATGGAAGCTATAAATAATCTAAGGAAATAAATGAAAAGCTTCTACAGTCACGGAAAATTATTACTAACAGGAGAATATGTAGTTCTTGATGGTGCAATTGCATTGGCTGTTCCGAGTATTTACGGTCAATCCTTAAATATAGAAAAAGGGAAAGACGGACTACTTAAATGGACTAGTTTAGATGAACATGGGACTATTTGGTTTAAAACTGAATTTAGACTACATCATAAAAATATTACTTCATCGCTAACTCCTCTCGATGACATATCAGATCGGTTATTGCAGATATTGAATGCGGCAAAACAACTTAACCCAGAGTTTTTAAATGACGCTGAAGGATATCAAATCACAACAGAGTTAGGGTTTCCTAAAAACTGGGGACTTGGAACGTCATCCACATTAATTTCTAATATTGCTAGCTGGGCAGAGGTAGATGCTTATGCTCTATTAGAATTAACATTTGGAGGAAGTGGTTATGACATTGCATGTGCTAAGGCCACTGGAAGTTTAATCTTTCAGTTAAATAAAGTTGATATTTCTCGCTCTACTCCAAATGACAACGAACAATTAATTACCGCTGTTGATTTCAATCCTAGCTTTAAAAATCACATTTACTTTGTTCATCTTAATCAAAAGCAGAACAGTCGTGATGGGATTAAACAATACAGAGCGCACAACTCAGACGTATCCTCTTCAATTGTAGGAGTCAATGTGATAAGCCAAAGTATGATTGCGTGCGAGACACTTAGTGAGTTTCAAAACTTAATGAGCGAACATGAACAGCTCATTTCAGAAATCATAAAAGAAACACCAATCAAAACACGTCTGTTTAACGATTTCAAAGGCAGTATAAAAAGCTTAGGCGCTTGGGGAGGAGACTTTGTTATGGTCGCTACAGAAGACAATCCAACTGCTTATTTTAAATCTAAAGGGTACACGACAATTTTATCGTATTCTGAAATGGTTTTAAAAACGAATTAAAATTCACATCCTATTATTATCCAAATGATATCAAAAAAAAAGCTCTACAATATGTGGAGCTTTTTTTTATATATTTTTAAAAAGACTAGTAGAACGAAGCTCTATTGTCTTCAATATCTGCCGTTTCTTTTAAAGCATTATATACTTTAGTCTGAACTGCACTTGACCTTGTGGCACTTAAGCGACTGGCCATCGATTGATAGTTTTCTAGTTTGGCTGCTTCTTGAATATTAGAAACAGAGACCATATAAACACCTCTATCTCCATCTATTAAACCTGAAGTTTCCCCATCTTTTAATCCAAAAGCTGTACCTACAACTTTAGGCTCTAAACCAGCACCCGTAATTGTTGGGTTTTTCATATTCACAGCAGCAGAATTACTTGTTGGCCTAGATTGATTTTTAGAAACCTCATCTACAGTAGTTCCAATAACTTTATCACGAATCAATTTGGCTTTCTTTTCTTTTCTAATATCACCAAGTACAGATGCAGAAGCTGTTTCTGGATCCATTAAACCTTTCTTGCTTATTTTGGTAACTTGTGCAACTGCGTAACCACCTCCAGGAATTGTAAAACGCTTAAAATCACCTACCTTAGTTCCGTTTTCAAACGCCCATTTTACCATACCTCTTTGACTTCCTAGTCCTGGTATTTGTTCATCTAAAACCTTAATACCACTCACAGGTTTCACAGCAAGTTTACGTTCTGTTGCTATATCTTGAAAAACAGCACCTTGAACTGAAAGCTCAAATTTTGAAGCTTCAGTAAATACATTATCAATAGTTTCTGTTGACGGCTCAATATTTCTTACAATTGTAGCGACCTTGACAGCCTTAGAGGCTCCTTTTTGATCTAATATTTCAATAATATGAAAACCAAATTGGGTTTGTACAACATCTATATCACCAACATTATTTTGAAATTCAAAGTCACTAAAGGGTTTCACCATTTGTGTGCTGGGGTGAAAATCATAAACACCACCTTTATCAACACTTCCTTGATCTGATGACAATGCAGTAACTAACTCCGGAAATTTAGAACGGTTTGCTTTTACAATAGCTAATACGCTATCTGCAGTTATTTTTGCTTGTTCGACTGTTTGTAGCACATCTGGTGTAGCACTTGATGCTCCAACATGCGGAATTAAAATATGACGAACTTTAGCTGAATCTGGCATTTGCTTTGTTGCGACCATCTTAGTTAACTTCATCATCGCACCATCTTTGTAAGGACCATAAACATCTCCTACATTTAACTTGAATAATGTATCTGCAACCACTGCTGGTAATGCAGATTTTTTAACAAATGCATCGTTATAGTTGTCATCTGAAGCTGCTACGTAGTTAACATAACTTTCTAAATTTGCCTCCTTTACATTTCTAAAAGCTACAATCGTATCATTCTTACCATTTTCAAAAACAGCTTTACCAGTTACGAAAACTTCAAGATCATTTTTTAAATTATTTTCATCATCTAAACTAGCTGCCTCTTTAAACTCGACAAAAACGATGTCGCGAGATGCATCAACTTCAAATTGCGCTTTGTTATTATTGATATAAGCATTGATGTCACTTTTAGTAATATCTATTAAGCTATCGTTAATTGTTGAGTAAGGTATTTGAACATATCTAATGTCTCTAGTAGAGTTCTCTAAAAGATACTCTACCTCAGCTTCATTTAATGTTGCATTAACTCCGGCCTTAACCATATTAAAGTAAGCTCTTTCTTGAGCACCAATAGCAATAGAATTTTCACTATTGACCCAATCGTCATAATTTAACTGAAAGGTTCCAAGAACAGAACGCTCTGGATATATCGCTTTAAGGTTAGCGACAAATTCTGTTAATTTATTCTCATCAAAAAGACCTACTTCATTTTGAAACTCTGTATACGTTCCAAAATTTTGCTTAATCAAATCTTTCATTTGATCCTGTTCAACAGTCATGCCTAAATCCTCAAACTGCGTATTCATTACCGCACGACGTACTTCTTGGTCATAAACTCTATTCATTGCTTGGGTAGACGTAGCATTAGGACCTAATTGTCTCTGCATATTTTCAACCTTAGACATGAAGTCTATTCTATCAATGTTTTTACCATTAACACTCGCTACAACATCCTGAGCTGTACCCAATAATGCATCACTATTTTTAAATAGATCTGCAAGTACAAATGAAAATAACGCTAGTGCTATGATTAATATCAAAAACAGTGAACGTTGTCTAATTTTATTTAAAACTGCCATTTTTTTGTAAAATTTATCGAATTATAAGTGGGCGAAAATACCATTTTCTATCAAATAATAAAAATAGATGTCTGTTTTTATTACCGATTTATAGTAGGTTTCATCGAATGTTGATCAAATCTTGAATTTAAAGTTATAATTGAACCATCATGGCGCAGAACAAATCGCTATTTTAATAGTGATCAATAATTTGAAGTGTAACCAAATCAATTTTAGTAGAAGACACCTCTAAAATGGTGAATTTAAAGCTTCCAATAGTGATTTGATCATGTATTTGAGGAATTTCTTCAGTTTCATCTACGATAAGACCTCCTAGAGTTTCATAATTCTCACCATCAGGAAGATTGAGCTTATAAGTCTCATTAATGTAATCTACTTCTAAACGTGCAGAAAACTTATAATTATTGGTGTCTATTTTTTCTTCTATCAAAGCCACCATATCGTGTTCATCTTCTATTTCTCCAACAAGCTCTTCTACAATATCTTCTATGGTCATTATCCCAGCAGTTCCTCCATATTCATCTATTACAACTGCCATACTCTTACGTTTTTTAGTCAAAATACTGAGTACGTCTTTGACCAACATAGTTGCTGGCACGTAAACCACTGGTTTAACAATAGACTTTATAGTTTCAGGCTTTTTAAATAATTCAAAAGAATGGACATATCCTAAAATATCGTCAATACTCTCCTTATAAACTAAAATTTTAGACATTCCAGACTCGATGAACAATGCACTTATATTGGCAATAGAATCTTTCACCGCCACCGCCACAATCTCTGTACGCGGTATCATGACTTCACGAGCTTTTACTTCGGAAAACTCCAACGCCTTCTTAAAAATCTGTATTTCACTATCGACTTCATCATGCTCTTCTAAAGATTCCATTTGTTCACTAATGTAGTTCCCTAGCTCTACTTTGGTCATGGCTAATTGAACATCGTCACCTTCAGTTTTAAAAAAACGTTTGAGGATAATATCTGATATGGAAATAATAAAAGAAGATATAAACCAAAACAGCACATAAAAGATATAGGCTGGGAAAGCAAAAATCTTTAGGAATGAATTGGCATAGATTTGAAAGAAGACTTTTGGGAGAAATTCCGCAGTAAACAAAATAATAATTGTTGAGATTATAGTTTGTGACAAAAGGCTTAAGTCTGCTAATAAATAGTTAACCACTTGATATTTTGATGACATAGTTCCAAACCAACGCATCAAAACGTCTCCCATTAAAAAACCATAAATAACTAACGCTATATTGTTTCCAATAAGCATAGTTGCTATAAATTTTGAAGGTTTTGCTGTAAGTCGTGTTAAAATATTAGCGAGAAAATCACCTTGTTTTTTCTCGATTTCTATATGAATCTTATTGGAAGACACGTAAGCAATTTCCATTCCTGAGAAAAAAGCCGAGAACAATAACATTACAATAATGATCACTATGCTTAAATCCATAGCTATGAACCTTTACGATTACCAAATTTATTTTTGAATTTTTTTCTAAAGAAGAACATAAAAATTGCTAAGGCGGCAAATACGAAAGATATCATTGATTTATTACCGTCTTCTCCCCAACTTACAAAACCATCATAAATAAATAATACTGCAAAAAACAGATATATATATTGAAAGAACTGAAGGATTTTCATGTGTTTATATGTATTATTTTTAAACGGTCGCCTGTTGTTCGCTATTCATCATTCTCTTGAATGACAACGTTTTTAACATGCTCGTTTCATAAAACTATTTGACTATTAGAGTACAAAGATAAAGATGTTTTACAATTATTTAATCTTTTAGTATCATATCTCCCTTGCCCTCTAGAATTGTATAGTTTTTGAATTTAGTATCTGAGTCAAAAATATCGCCATTACCATTATTGGCTGTTGCAGATTTTAAACGTACTGGTAAATTTGAAAATAACCATTCTCGCTTTTGATCGTAATAGAGCTGCTCTGCAAACAGGCTGTCTTTTTGAGGCGTAATTAAAATAACATTGCCTTGTAGATCAATTAAATCTGTAGCATTGTACACAATAGCATAATCTGCAAGCACCACGTTTTTTTGATTATTCTCATCATACAAGGACAAACGCACACCATCAGGAAACTCAGAAAATGAAAAGCCTCGATTAGAATAATCTAACATCTTAGGGCTTTCTAAGTTCGCAATAACTTTTCCTATAGAGTCTTCTGCTTCGGTATACTTTAAATTAATGTTTTTAGCTTCACCAATAGGTTGATTTTGAAGTATCCCAATTTGTTGAACGTCATTAAGATTGCTTTCACATGAAAAAAGCATAGTCACAACGATGGTTGTGACTATGCTTAATTTTATATATAACTGTTTTTTCATTTATAGATTAGGCACTTTTACACTACCACCAATCCAACATCCAATTGTGATTGTTTTTCCTGCCATATTATCAGAAAATATCTCACCTTTAGTTGGCGCATTTGCTCTATAAGCGGTTGCTGTTTGTGCTGCATTACTTCTTAAACCTGGATCAACTTGACCTGCTCTTTCTGCCTCATCTGCGGCATACCAGAATACAGCTCTTTTATTAAAGCTATCACTACCACAATTGTTAGCACTTTTAGCATACATTGATGCAATATATAAGTGAGGAGTACCATCAGAAGGATTTAAATTTAATGCCTCTCTATAGTACGTTCTTGCAGAACCGTAACTTCCTTGCTTTTTAAAATCATTTGCAATCTTCTTTGCCATTCTCGCTTTCTTGATTGGATCGTCTTGTAAATCATAAGACTCTCTAACATATTTATCTGCTTCGCTATTTTTACCTTGTTTTCTCAACACTGTAGACACAAAATACTTTGTTTCTGCAGATGGATCTACTTGATCGTAAGCTTTTACTAATTCAATATATAAAGGATCATCTGTACAATCTTTATTATACATTTTACTTACTGCTCTTTTTAACCAAGCCGCATCATTTTTGTAATTCTCAAAATCCTTTTTATATAATGGAATTAAATTCTCACAGTTAGCTAAATCTCCAATGTAAGCATCTAAGCTTCCTGAAATTTTACCGTTAGCTTCTAATTTTCTTTGATAAAAGTCTTTATACTTTCCTTCAGTTCTTGTTAAGGCAGTACCAGCTGCTTCTTTTTCAATTAATTTATTTAATGATATCGCATACTTTTCATTTAGATCATCTAATTGATCATTAACATCATCGTATTTATCAAATACCTTTTGAATCTCAAATTTTCCAGCTTTAAATAAATCTACAGTTTTAGTAAAATACACATACAGGCCTTTAGTACTTGTGAAATCTGATCTATAGTTTTTAAACTCCAAATCAAATGCTTCAAATATTTGGTAATCTGTTAGACCTAAATCCTTTTGGTTCTCATATTTTTTAAGTGCTTTTTCCTCTTCGATTTCACCTTTTGGATACTTACTAGCAAAATTCTCTCCCGCAGCATCTAATAAAGCCATATAATCTGAAATGAATGCTGTTTTTTCTGCACCTGTAGAATTGTCGATTTTATGATCTAAAATCTTTTCTCCGTACTTATATATTGCGATATTAAACTTTGGGCATTTATTTCTAACTTTCATCCAAGGCTCGTAAGCTTCGTCATAGTTCTTACTCTTAACATAATCATTCATCAATGTTAAATTAAGCATACACTCCTCATCTTGCTGAGCAAAACTAAAGTTTGTCACCATTAAAAGCACCGCTACGATTAAAGTAATTCTCATTTTCATCTTCTTGTAATTTATGTTAGTTATATTTTCTTTTTTCAAACCACCTATCGTTTAGTGATAAACTAATTTTTAGACTTAAAAAGTTTTCTTCGATGAGGTTTTGGTTTGTTGTTCCTCTTTTTCCAAACTCAACACCAAGGTTGGCATTTGAAAACACATTCCCAACTGGTAACCCTACTCCAAAAGATATGCCAAACTCATTTATAGTTTCATCATTAATAACTAAACCAGTATTCTCAAAGTAGAAACCAGCCCTATAAGTTATTCGTTTCCAGTAGCTTCCAAAAGAATTATAATCTGGAATAAAAAACCCTCCGAAAGAGACATTTGAAGCATTTTCAAAATTAGAATTTTGTATAGAAACTATTGGGTTTGCAAATTCACTTGTATTTTGCCGCGTATATTCTCCACCTACAAACCATGCTCTAGGTTTTCCAATCCCAGCACCAAATGAAAATCTAGATGGTAATGTTAAGTTAGTTTCTGCTAAACCTTCAGCCTCTAAATTCCCATCAACTTCGTTGACTAGGAACTCTTGACCACTAGTTGCATTGATAACAATTGTAGAAAAAGATCTTTCATTTATTGAGGATAAATCACTTTTTGGAGAATAGGTTAATCCTGCTTGAAGTTCTAACTTTTCATTGATCATGGTTCTATAAGTCAAACCAATATTAAAATTAAGACCACTTAAATCTGATCGATTACTCTCTCTAGATTGATACTGTACCAAATTACCTTCGTCATCATAAACAAACTCAATTGCGGTGTTTTGAATATTTCCGAAGTTATAATTCATATCAACACCAACGCTTAGCTTGTCTGAAATACTATAGCCTAAACCTAGAAATGCTCTGTTAACTCCGCCTTCACCACTATATCTATTCGTAATTACATCTTCATTGGTGTCTTCTAACTTATATCCAACAGCCGAGTAAGGGACTAATCCAAATCCAAATCCAAATTTCCCTAAGGGCATAGACAACGCTAAATAATCAAAAGTTGTGGAGCTTACTTCGGCCTCCCCAGAATTAGCATTTAAAGTAGTACTGTTATTACTAGCTCCAACAGAAAACTTAATAGGCCTATTTTCTTTGTTCCAAACTGTAAGATTTGGACTAGCATAAGCTGCAGGGTTTCTCAAGTTGACATGAATACTATCTGTATAAATACTCAACCCTCCCATACTTCTGTTTTCAACAGTTCCTTTGAATTTCAATGTTCCTATTCCGTAAAATGAATATGGAGATGCTGTACCTTGCTGACCGTACGATTGTATGGCAAAAAAAGCAACTAAAACTATTACAAGTTTTTTTATCATTATTGTGAATTATATTCTAAAATAAAATTCAAACCTTCTAAAAGAAAATTTGAATGGGCAAATATGCTATTTTTTAATTGGTTTGACAAGAATTTGGTATCTCCTCCTGTTAAAATAACTGTTAAATGCGAATATTTTTTTACATATTCATCAATCACACCATCAATTTCTTTTAAAACTCCAAACACAACTCCTGAATGGATTGAACTCTGAGTAGAGTTACCCAAAATATCTTCGGGCAATTGCGTATTCAATAACGGTAAATTAGCAGTTAAATTATTTAGTGTTCTATATCGCAACCTAATACCCGGAGAAATAGCACCTCCTAAATATTCGTTCTTTTTGTTTATAAAATCATACGTTATACATGTACCTGCATCAATAATTAATACATTGTTATCTGGAAACTGTTTTACAGAAGCGCTTACTAAGGCTATGCGGTCTACTCCCAATGTTTTTGGTGTAGCATACAAGTTCATAAATGGCAATTTTAGTTTATGGGAAAGCTCTAAAACTGTAATTTTATTTTTAAGAGATTCAATATGTGAAGTTTTCAATTTTCCTACGGAAGACACAATCGCTTGATCAATTTTAGGATATGATTTTAGCACCTGCGCTACCATCATATCAAAATCGCCAATGTCGCCAACAACTTTACCTATAAGCTTACCTAAATCAAAAACAGCCAACTTGATAGATGTGTTTCCTACGTCAATAATTAAATTCATATATCCCTTAAAAGCTCTAAACTTACGAAATACAGCTCCAAATCAGAATAGTAATTAACCAAATTATAACATTATTTCGGTTAAAATCAATGATTTAAACCTCATATGAAATTATTAATTATTTTTTTGAATTTTAGTTTTGTGAATGATAAAAATGAGCCTATATTTGCACTCGCATTTTTATGCCATTGGTGCCTTAGCTCAGTTGGTAGAGCAATGGACTGAAAATCCATGTGTCCCTGGTTCGATTCCTGGAGGCACCACCACTAAAAAGTCTTAAACGTTTAGAAATAAATGATTTAGGACTTTTTTGGTTTTTAGAAGGGACAACATCATTGACAAGTTTATTAAAACTATTAATTTTATTGAAAAACAGAACTATCGGGATTTATCCTAAATCACTAAAAAAGGGTCTTGCGAATTCAATTCTTACCTGCTCCAAAACCAACAAAACACCTCATCTAATAGCCAGTCGACTTTTAAAATTCAGTATACTTCACGCCTTAAGTGAATTACATACAGACTTAATTATAGTGTTTCTGAAAACTACTAGATTATTAAAACTATTTAAATTTGTATAGATCTTCATAATTATCGACACTACAAGTTTATCACTGCCGCAGACAGATGAGCAACGAAAATAAAAGTTTAGCTATCTTAGCTTTACAATGAAGATATCGATAATTGTTTATATTATATTTTTAGCAACAATTTAAACTCACTCAAATTTGAAAAGAAATCAAACTGACTTTATAAAAAATTCGGGAATTGGTGCTTTTGCATTTCTTTCGGTTCTTGAATTTTGCAGTTTCATACAATATGTATTTAGAAACATTCTGATTATATCGAAAACGCAGTCCACACTAATTCTATGGCTACCTGAAATAGTAAGTCTCATCATCTTTATTATAATTCTTATCTGGATTATTAATAAGTTCAACAAACTTGTAGAAATAAATACTCGGAAAACTCTAATTATATCTATAGTAATATTCTTTGGAATTATATTACTACAATATCTTTTCACGTTTTACGGAACAAGTTATTTTATAGATCAATATTTCGAGGAATTTGAATTATATCATAATGCTCGAAAAGAAAATTACGAATTACAAGGATATATCGCTTTTATTCCGATTTTAAAATATCTGATTTTCGGAATTATATTATTCGTTAAAAGATAAACCGAGAAAAACCTGTGCACAACACCGCATTTAATTTATTGCTAGTTCTCGACTACTTGCAAGAACACTTACTCCTAGTAGCTATCAGGATTATATTCAATTTGAATTTACTAATTTAGATACTTAAAACGTGCAAATAACCATACACACATCTTGATAAGTTAAAAGAAAATACTAGAAAATGATTGAAAGGTTAGAAAATAGCGAGTTAGAAATATCTAAAAAAATACGTTCAGTTTTTCAAGTATCCTATAAAATAGAAGCTAAATTATTAAATGCAACTAATTTCCCTACCTTAAAAAGACCTCTTGAAGATTATATAAAAAGCAATACATCCTTTTATGGATATTCAAAAAACAGAGAACTAGCTGGAGTTATTGAAATTGATTATAATAGTCACCATACACTGATCAGAAGTTTAGTAGTAAATCCTCTTTTTTTTTAGACAAGGTATAGCAAGACAATTAATAGAATTTATTTTCAACACATTTAATTCGAATCTGTTTGCAGTTGAAACTGGACTTGCTAATGGCCCAGCAAGTATATTATACAAGAACTTTGGTTTTATAGAAGTTAAACAATGGGATACCGACCACGGAATTAGAAAAATAAAATTTGAAAAGAGAATAAATAACTAAGCACATCACAGTATCTAATTAATCACCCGTTCCAGCCTACTCTCGAAAACCCTCGATCCCTCTAGCTATCAAGACTCTATTCCGTTTGTGTTTGGTAAATTAGATGCTATAAGCACGTAGACTTCCATATAACAAACGTTAGCTGCTATTCCTGCATTTCGTTCAAAATTCTACTCTACTTCTAACAACAACCAAAAAATAATTAATAATACCTAATTGAAAACCTACAGCTAAATCATTTCTATTAGTAATGTTTCATTTAGATAAGTGGTCCTATGATGACCTGAACAATAAACTAATTTTTAATCTTCTTTTTTCTAGAGATTTTTTTGTGCAAAAAAAACATCCTATTGAACATCATAGAAGTTTAAATTTAAAAAATTGGTAATCAATTAATTAACTACAATTTTAAACTATTGAGTTTAACCTCTACAGAATAACAATAGAAGGTAACATAAACCAAACAAGTACTTTAGTTTGAGTAAATAGAAATATGAGTCAATTAAACAAATACAGTAGAGCCGTAACACAAGACCCTACACAACCTGCAGCGCAAGCAATGTTGCATGCCATTGGATTAACTAAAGAAGATTTTTTTAAACCTATTGTTGGGATTGCAAGCACAGGTTACGAAGGCAACCCATGTAATATGCACCTCAATGATTTAGCAAAATTGGTAAAGGAAGGTACGAAAAATGAAGACATCATCGGATTAATTTTTAATACCATTGGTGTAAGCGACGGAATTTCTATGGGAACACCAGGAATGCGTTACTCATTACCATCTCGAGATATCATTGCAGATTCTATGGAAACTGTAGTTCAAGCCATGAGTTACGACGGTTTGATAACTGTTGTGGGTTGTGATAAAAATATGCCGGGAGCATTAATGGCAATGATACGCTTAGATCGCCCATCAATACTAGTCTATGGCGGAACCATTGATTCTGGTTGCCATAACGGACAAAAATTAGATATCGTTTCTGCATTCGAAGCCTGGGGCTCTAAAGTCGCGGGCACAATGGATGAAAACGAATACCAGAGTATCGTTGAAAAAGCATGTCCTGGTGCAGGAGCTTGTGGCGGCATGTACACTGCTAACACAATGGCGTCTGCAATTGAGGCTTTAGGCATGGCACTACCTTTCAATTCTTCTAACCCAGCATTAAGCGATGCTAAAAAAGAAGAGTCTGTTAAAGCTGGTGAGGCCTTAAGATTGCTTTTAGAGAAAGATATAAAACCAAGTGATATTATTACTAAGAAATCGCTAGAAAATGCGGTTCGATTAGTGACCATTTTAGGAGGCTCAACAAATGCAGTATTACACTTTCTAGCAATAGCAAGAGCAGCTCAAATAGAGTTCACGCTTAAAGATTTTCAAGATATAAGTGATAATACACCCTTTTTAGCTGATTTAAAACCAAGTGGGAAATATCTAATGGAAGATGTTCATGCTATTGGAGGAATTCCTGCAGTGATGAAATATTTACTAACAAAAGGTATGCTTCATGGGGATTGTTTAACCGTCACGGGAAAAACGATTGCAGAGAACTTATTAGATGTTGACGACCTAAAAGAAGGACAAGACGTTATCAAACCCATTGAAGATCCAATCAAGGTTTCTGGTCACTTACGTATGCTCTATGGAAATTTAGCAACTGAAGGAAGTGTCGCTAAAATCACAGGAAAAGAAGGTTTAAGTTTTAAAGGAAAAGCGAAAGTATTCGAAGGTGAATACGCAGCGAATGATGGCATTAGAGATGGAAAAGTAGAAAAAGGAGATGTTATTGTCATTCGATACGAAGGACCAAAAGGTGGACCAGGAATGCCAGAAATGCTAAAACCAACAGCCGCAATTATGGGTGCAGGCTTAGGTAAAGATGTTGCACTCATTACCGATGGACGGTTTTCTGGAGGAACGCACGGTTTCGTCGTTGGACATATAACTCCTGAAGCTCAAGAAGGAGGGACAATAGCATTAGTTAAAGATGGCGATATCATTACTATAGATGCAGAAACCAATTCTATTTCAGTTGAAGTTTCCGAAGAAGAATTACAAAAAAGAAGACAATCATGGAAAGCACCAGCGCTGAAATTTGAGCGTGGTGTCCTTTATAAATATGCAAAAACAGTATCATCAGCATCTAAGGGCTGCGTTACTGACGAGTTCTAACACCGTCCTGAGCAGGCAGGAAAGTGACCAGAGAAAACTAAAAGTTAAAAAAGTAAAGCACAACAGTAAGAACACAAGAATACGAGTAATCAAACAACAGCTCCCTCTTTAGGAGGGTTTAGGGATAAAAAACATGAATACACAAACTATAAATGCCCAAACAAAAAACAACCAAACTACTGAGCGAATCTCTGGTAGCGAAGCCATCATAAAGTGTTTGTTAGCGGAAGGTGTAGAGATCCTTTATGGGTATCCTGGAGGTGCAATTATGCCAGTTTATGACGAACTATACAAGTATCAGGATAAAATTCATCACGTATTAACACGACACGAACAAGGCGCTACACATTCTGCTCAAGGTTATGCAAGAATCTCTGGTAAAGTTGGTGTCGCTATAGCCACTTCTGGTCCGGGAGCTACCAATTTAATCACGGGAATTGCAGACGCGCAAATAGACTCAACAGCAATGGTGTGCATCACTGGTCAAGTAGGCTCACATTTATTAGGAACTGACGCCTTTCAAGAAACCGATATTATTGGTATTTCTACGCCTGTGACCAAATGGAATTGTCAAATTACTAAAGCCTCTCAGATTCCTGAAGTGATGGCGAAAGCATTTTATATCGCTAAAAGCGGAAGACCAGGACCTGTTTTAGTTGACATTACGAAAGATGCACAATTTGAAGAATTCGATTTTAAATACGAAAAATGCACAAGAATACGCAGTTATGTTCCAATACCTGAAACAGATAAAAATTCATTAATAGCTGCTGCCAAATTAATAAACACCGCAAAAAAACCTTTAATAGTTTGGGGACAAGGTGTGATTTTAAGTGAAGCGGAAGCGGAATTTAAAGCCGTAGTTGAAAAAGCAGGAATTCCATCAGCTTGGACTATTTTAGGAGCTTCAGCATTACCGACATCTCACAATTTAAACGTTGGCATGTTAGGGATGCATGGCAATTATGCTCCAAATGTATTAACCAACCAATGTGATGTTTTAATTGCAATTGGAATGCGATTTGATGATCGTGTTACAGGAAATACAGCAACCTATGCGAAGCAAGCAAAAGTGATTCATTTTGAAATAGACCCTGCAGAAATTGATAAAATTATAAAGACAGACGTTGCTGTTTTAGGAGATGCCAAAGCAAGTTTAAACGCGTTATTACCATTATTGAATGAGAATTCACACAAAGCGTGGCACCAGGAGTTTAAGGATTTATATAAAATAGAATACGAGAAAGTCATTAAAGGCGATTTATATCCCACCAAAGAAGGCTTAACGATGGGTGAAGTCATCAAAGAAATTAATATACAAACCAAAGGTCACGCGGCTATTGTGAGTGATGTTGGCCAGCACCAAATGATTGCCTGTCGCTATGCTCAATTTAACACCACTAAAAGCAACATTACTTCTGGTGGATTAGGCACTATGGGCTTTGCCTTACCAGCAGCAATTGGAGCAAAAATGGCTGCACCAGAGCGTGAAGTAGTTGCCATTATTGGTGATGGTGGTTACCAAATGACCATTCAAGAGTTAGGGACCATTTTTCAGCAAAAAGTACCGGTTAAAATTGTGGTGTTAAATAATGAATTCCTCGGTATGGTTCGTCAGTGGCAACAACTCTTTTTCGATAAACGTTATGCTTCTACGGAAATGTTAAATCCCGATTTTGTAGCGATTGCCAAGGGGTATTTTATTGATGCTAGAAAAGTAACAACCAGATCAGACTTAAAAGATGCCATTAAAGAAATGATTGCTAGCGATGGCCCTTATTTTCTAGAAGTAAGAGTAGAAAAAGAGGGCAATGTATTCCCTATGATTCCTACAGGAGCGAGTGTTTCAGAGATGAGATTGGAGTAAACTACAAAAAGAGCATATGGACAGAATATTAGAGCGCTAAACATAAAAGCAGAATGGACGAACATCAATTGTATACCGTATCGATTTACACTGAAAACAATATTGGATTGTTAAACCGTATTTCGGCAATTTTTCAAAGACGACATATTAATATAGAAAGTATTAATTCTTCAGTTTCGGAAATTGAAAATGTCACTAAATGGATTATGGTCGTTAAACTTTCTGAAGACCAAATGAAAAAAATCATAGGTCAAATTGAAAAGCAAGTCGAAGTCATTAAAGCGTATTATCATACCGAAGAAGAGACGATTTACCAAGAAACATGTTTATTTAAAATTAAATCTGACTTATTGTTCAATGAACGTCAAATTCAGAACATAATAAAAGATAGTTACGCGAGAATCGTCACTGTCAATAAAGAATTTTTTGTGATTGAAAAATCTGGCAGAAAAGAAGAAATAGACTTGTTACACAGAGAACTAAGCGTTTTTGGAATCATGCAATTCACCCGCTCTGGACGTATTGCAGTGACTAAAGACGAAATGAAAATATCTACAATGCTCAAGGCCTTGCAACATTAAAAACAACCGAAAAAATGTCAAATTATTTCAACACATTATCATTAAGAAATCAATTAGAACAATTAGGAAAGTGCCGCTTTATGGACGCTTCAGAATTTGAAGAGAGTGTCAACATTTTAAAAGGAAAGAAAATCGTAATCATAGGTTGCGGTGCACAAGGTTTAAATCAAGGTTTAAATATGCGTGACTCTGGCTTAGATATTTCTTATGCCTTACGCCAAGTAGCTATTGACCAAAAACGAGATTCCTTTAAAAATGCAAGATCAAATGATTTTACTGTTGGCACCTATGAAGAGCTTATTCCTAGTGCCGATTTGGTATTAAATTTAACACCAGATAAGCAACATTCTAATGTTGTAAAAACGGTGATGCCCCTAATGAAAAAAGGAGCAACATTGAGCTACTCTCATGGTTTTAATATTGTTGAAGAAGGCACACAAGTACGTGAAGATTTAACCGTGATCATGGTCGCACCGAAATGCCCAGGAACTGAAGTTCGTGAAGAATACAAGCGTGGTTTTGGAGTACCAACCTTAATTGCTGTACATCCAGAAAACGATCCTGAAGGAAAAGGTTGGGCTCAGGCAAAAGCATATGCTGTCGCAACTGGCGGCCATAAAGCGGGTGTTTTAGAATCCTCCTTTATTGCCGAAGTAAAATCTGATTTAATGGGCGAACAAACTATTTTATGTGGTTTGTTACAAACAGGAGCCATTTTATCCTTTGACAAAATGATTGAAAAAGGAATAGAGGCTGGCTATGCTGCAAAACTAATTCAATACGGTTGGGAAACTATTACTGAAGCTTTAAAACATGGCGGAATAACTAATATGATGGATCGGTTATCTAACCCGTCAAAAATTAAGGCACATCAACTTTCCGAAGAATTAAAAGATATTATGCGTCCGCTTTTTCAAAAGCATATGGATGATATTATCTCAGGTCATTTTTCAAAAACAATGATGGAAGATTGGGCTAACGCTGATTTAAATCTATTAAAATGGAGAGCTGCAACTGGCGAGACTGCATTTGAAAAAACAAAGCTAACATCCAATCATATTAGTGAACAAGCCTATTTTGATCATGGCGTTTTATTAGTAGCCTTTGTAAAATCTGGTGTAGAATTAGCATTCGAAACGATGGTAAGTACTGGTATAGTTGAAGAATCTGCCTATTACGAATCCTTACATGAATTACCATTAATTGCAAATACAATTGCTAGAAAAAAATTATTTGAGATGAATCGCGTGATTTCTGATACTGCAGAATATGGCTGTTACTTATTTGACCATGCATGTAAGCCCTTATTAGCCGATTTTATGAAAACCGTAAAAACGGATATTATTGGTCAATCCTTTTCGACATCAAATTCAGTAGATAATAGTGAGTTAATTGCAGTAAATGATGCCATTAGAAGTCACCCGATTGAAGCAGTTGGCCAACGTTTAAGAACGGCTATGACCGCAATGAAAGGGATTGAAACGACAACAGTTAAAGATTCAATTTTAGCTTAGAACATAAATGAAGTTATACTATCACACTGAGCGCACCCGATAATTATCGGGACGACGGGCTAAGATAGAAATATATTTATTCTGTCAGGTTTTTCAAACCTGACAGGTATTAAAAAAGATGACAGGAAAAAGAGATTCCTGCTTTCGCAGGAATTATGGAAGAAACAAAAACAACCTACAGACCAACTCTAGAAGCAATTGAAGCTGCTGCTAAAAAATTAAAAGGTATCGCATCTGTGACACCTTTAATAAAAAATGCACGCTACTCTAAGCAGTTTGGAGCCAACATATATTTCAAAAGAGAGGATTTACAAGAAGTTCGTTCTTATAAAATACGTGGTGCTTATAATAAAATATCATCTTTAAATACGTCTCAAATAGAGAATGAAATTGTTTGTGCAAGTGCCGGTAATCACGCGCAAGGCTTTGCCCTCTCTTGTAAGTTATTAAAAATTAAAGGCACTATTTTTATGCCTTCACCAACACCTAATCAAAAAATTGAGCAGGTAAAAATGTTTGGCGAAGACTACATAGATGTTATTTTAATTGGGGATACGTTTGATGATGCGTACCACGCCGCAATGACACAATCTGAAAGATTAAACAAAACCTTTATTCATCCGTTTAATGATAAAAAAGTGATTGAAGGTCAAGCAACGGTGGGTTTAGAAATCATAGAACAAGCTAAAACCCATCCAATTGACTATGTATTTGTAGCGGTGGGTGGTGGCGGACTTGCTGCAGGATTATCATCTGTTTTTAAAATTTTATCACCACAAACTAGAGTTATTAGTGTCGAACCAAAAGGCGCAGCTTCTATGTTAACGTCCATTAGAAATAATAAAAACACAGAGTTAAAAACAATAGATAACTTTGTAGATGGTGCTGCTGTTAAACGCGTTGGCGATTTGAACTTTGCCATTTGTAAAGAAACTCTGCATCGTGTAGTTGAAGTTGATGAAGGCAAAATTTGTCAAACTATTTTAGACCTGTATAATAAAGACGCCATCGTTGTTGAACCCGCAGGAGCCTTGAGTCTTTCTGCTTTAGATCAGTTTTCCGAAGAGATAAAAGACAAAAACGTAGTGTGTGTGATTAGCGGAAGCAATAACGATATTACACGTACTGCAGAGATTAAAGAACGTGCCCTACTTTACGCAAATCTAAAACACTATTTCATTGTTAATGTCTTGTCCTGAAATATGGCTACAGGTTAAAATTGAATTAAGCTGATAATTTATATACCATATTTGGTGTTTTATAATCTAAAGATAAATGTAATCTTACTTCATTGTACAAATTAATTGCATTTTTTGCAGCTCTCTTTGCGTGTGCTACATTATCAAAGGTTTGATCGAGATAAAATTCATCTTTTAAGATACCGTTTACACGCTCTGCCATTGCGTTTTCGTAACAATGATTTTCTTCAGTCATACTAATATTTATCTTTTTTCTTTTAAGT
>NZ_AUDE01000021.1 GCF_000425305.1 Psychroserpens burtonensis DSM 12212 | reverse complement strand
CAATGTCATTAAGTTAAGGTTTTTTCAAACACCATCTCTCTGGTTTTTAGTTATTTTAGGTTTTGTGCGAGTTCGATATTTTCCTGAATTTCGTTCAAATTTCCGATTGGGTCGGATAGGTACTAAATTTGATTTAAACAATAATTTAAGCTCTTCTACAATATCTATTTCAGGTGACTGCTTATTTAAAAATAACGATACAACTCTATTTTTTAGTAGACCATATGACACATTAACATTTATCTTATAATCATATTTTTTAACTTGGTTGCTTTCTTTAATGTCATCTTCTAGTTCGCTAACAATAAGTGTTTGTACGTTGCTAACAAACAATGCTGCTTTAAAATCCTGAAGAATACTTTGGTTTGAATAACCTGAAAAATGTTCAATTCTTAATTTGTTTTTAAGCTCATCGTAAAAAGTCTCTACTCGCCACCGTTTAAAATATAGCTTTTTGAACTGATTTACTGGATATAGCTTACTATCCAATAACGAAGTCACTAAAATCTCAACTTGCCCTTTCCCTAATTCTACTCTTATGAGTCTTACTTTAATAGGTGTTTTTTTAGTGTATTTCTTATCAGAAAGATTTGCATTTTTACCAGGATACATTTCTGCTATAAGGGATTTTTTACCGCTCTTTTCAAAATCTTTGATAAGATTACTAAAACTAAGCTTAACCCTCATTAGGTAATTTAATCCTCTATTGAGATGCTGATCTATGAAATCATACGAAGGATAACCTCTGTCGTAAACTATCAAATCATTAGTATTACAACACTCAAGATGACTAAGTGCTAGATCTCTTTCTCCTCGCTTCAAAGCTGCTAAAGCACCATCAAGAACATAATTATTAAGAACATCATAAATAACAGAACATCTCGCTTGAATTATGATAGTTTCACTTTGGTTCTTTGTCTTGCCATAAATTGTTTTAAGTTCGTCAGTAATAGGTAACGTGATTCTAGAGCCATCTACAGCTAGCAACCTAAAACCCTTCCACAATTTTATTGCGGCATCATTATTTGCATAAAATTCACTTAATAATATTTGAGAAAGTTTATCGAACACTTCTGGTTTGATTTTCTTTCTTGCTTGTACAAAAGCACTCTTAGAAAACTTTAAGTTAGAACCCGTTTTAAAAAGGTTTGTAAAGTTCTCGATTTCTAGGAATAGACTTTTTCTCAGAAAGTTCATCATAAATAATAAAAGTAAAGGAAAACGCTGTTTTCTGTTTCTAGTAAAATGCTCTTTTGAAACTTTAAACTCAGTTTTTAATGCATCACTAAAAATCTCAGTTCTAATCTTTTCGAAGATAAAGTTAGCAGTTTTTTTTCATAGTTAAGTCATTGATTACTACTTAAATATACGCTTTTTATAGATAAAAAACAAGTGTAATTTACTGATTATCAATATTTTAATTACTTAACTTAATGACATTGGACGAGCGCTAGCAAAGGCGTGTGCTCAAAATAGACTTAAGGATTATAATTATTCTAATGCTAGCGATCGTCTGTGTTAGGTGTGTAAAATATCACCTAAATTATAACTAAAAACCTAACATTGAAAACTAACAATTCCATCCAACACCAAGCCATCCAATATTTTATAAAATCTTTAACTATATCGAGTTGCCGAGTTTCCTATATTGCCAAACGTATTACTCCTGTTTAATTGACATTAAAGTAAACACCAATTGCTTATGAATCGAGCGTATCAAAAGAGTGATCATAACAGAGAATTATCAATAGCGAACGCATGTGACCATTGAAAAACAATAAATAAGAATACATGAAATTATACATCACCTATATATTTATGTTAATCTCAGGATTGTCTTTTGCGCAAGACAAAGACAAAGAAAGGGAGAGGCAATTAGCATTAGAAAGTGCTAAAAATTATGTCTACGAAGGTAATGAACTGATAGATGCAGATAATTACATCAACGCGGAGATGGAATATAGAAAAGCGATTTCTCAAGCACCATCTGTCGTTGCAGGATCTTATAATTTAGGAAACACCTATTACGATAAAGGCAATTATGAAGAAGCTCTATATCGTCATACAGAAGCTGCAAAAAATGCAACTTCAAAAATAGAAAAGCATAATGCTTACCATAATATTGGTAATGTGCTAATGAAAGAAGAGTTATGTAAAGAAGCTGTTGAAGCATATAAAAACGCGTTGCGTAACGATCCAAATGATGATGAAACACGTTATAATCTTGCTATAGCAAAAGAATGCGCAGCACAACAGAAGCAAGAGCAAGATAAAGAAGAAGAGAATAAGGACGAGGATAAAGAAAACGAAGACAAGAAAGAGGATAAAAAGGAAGACAAGAAAAAAGAAGACCCTAAAGACAAAGGAGACCAAGACAAAAAGGATGGTGAAGACCAAAAAGATGAAGATGGGAAGCCTAAAGATGAAAAAGATCAAGGTAAAGGCGATAAGAAAGAGGATAAGAGGCAAGAAGGACAACCTAAACCACAACCTGGTCAATTATCACCTCAACAAATTAAAAATTTGTTAGAGGCTATGAATAATCAAGAACAAAAGGTTCAAGAAAAAATGAATGCCGAAAAGCAAAAAGGAGCTAAGATAAAAACAGAAAAGGATTGGTAGCTTTTAGTTTACAGTCTAAGTTTTAGTAGTCAAACACTATTAAGATTTTGATGGATATATAATTAAGTATGAAAAATTTAACACACATTTGGTTGTTGACCACCTGTCTAACTTGTGGTATTGGGTTTGCTCAAGAACAGAAAGAATTAAAGAAAAATGCAAAAAGTGAATCTGTAGCAAAAGACTTAAGAGACGATATTCATTTAATTGCCGAAGCTTCAATAAATCAAGTGCCCGTAAAGGGTGAATTAAATATTGAATACCGACTTTATATATCTCAAAATATAGGGATTTCAGGTTGGGAATTATTAGAAGAGCCAAGTTATACAGGTTTTAATTTTGAGACTATTAAACTAGAAAACCTCAAAGTAGAAAATGTAACTTTTAAAGGGAAATCATATCGCATGGTGGTCTTGAAAAGAGATGTTTTAAAAGCTATAAAAAGTGGTGACTATAGTGTGCAACCTTCACAATTACTAATAACAGCAGAGATTGCAGATGCATCTAACAAAAAAGATGGATCAAACTTTTCAATGAAACAAGTGACAACGACTATAGTATCTAATGCATTAAAAGTTAATGTTAAGTCTTAACATTTCAGAATAAAAAATTGAGATGAAACTCATAAAACACATATCGATATTATTACTAGTACTCACATCGAGTATGGTTTTTGCGCAAGTTAAATTTGAAGCTAAAGTGAGCAAAACAAAGTTAGGCCAAAATGAGCGTTTGCGTATTGACTTTGTGATGAATAAGGATGGTGATAATTTTGAATCTCCAGATTTTGAGAATTTCCAGGTCATAGGAGGACCAAACACATCGGTTAGTAATTCTTGGCTCAATGGTGCACATTCTTATGCAAAAACGTATAGTTATTTTCTAGCACCTCAAAAGCAAGGACGGTTTATTATTAAAAGTGCGAGTATAGAAATTCAGGGTGTAATCTACAAGACAAAGGCCGTAACGGTTCAAGTTACCAATGCTGTAAAGCGACCAAATGATCCTTATAATGTAGAAAGTGTGGCGTCTGAGAACATCCATTTAGTGGCTGAAATTTCTAAAGGAGACCCTTATCTTAACGAAGCGATTACTGTGGTCTATAAACTCTATGTGTCGCCAAATACGGGTGTTAGTAATTGGAGAGAATTGGAAAATCCTAGATATAATGATTTCTGGAGTCAGAAAATTGATACCAAAGGTTTAAGAATCCAGAATGGAAAATATAAAGGAGAAGATTATCGCTATGTTGTACTTCGGAAAACGGTTCTCTATCCGCAAAAAACAGGCAAATTAGAGATAGAACCCCTAAAACTAGACATTACCGTTGAGGTACCAACAAACCGAAGAGATATTTTTGGTGGTATGCATATGGCTCAAACCAACCGAACAGTCTCTGCAGGAAGTAGAACAATCAATGTAAAGCCGCTGCCTGAAGAAGGGAAGCCAGATGATTTTACTGGAGCAGTTGGTGATTTTAAGTTTAATGTGATGACCTCTAAATCTGAGTTAAACGCTTCAGAGTCTTTAAGAGTTACGGTAGAAGTTACAGGTAAAGGAAACTTGAAGTTATTTCAATTACCAAAATTAACCTTACCAAGTTCTTTAGAGGTTTACGAGCCAGAACATAACGAATCTATAAGAACGTACTTAGGTGGTATGCAAGGCTCAATTGCAGATGGTTACACTATTGTTCCGCAGTATAAAGGAAAATATCCAATACCAAGTATATCATTCTCTTATTTTGATTTAGAGTCCGAAACATACAAGCATGTGTCGTCTGGAGAAATTATTATTGACGTGATTGAAGGTCCAGTTAACACCTCTTCTGGTGATGATAATTTGGCTGCTGCTAATAGTAATAAAAAGGAAGTGACTCTTAATAATGCGCAATTTGCATTTATTAAAACAAAGGCGAATTTGAAACCAATAGCAGCTAATAATTTCTTTAAATCTACTGCCTTTTGGAGCGCACTATTATCTCCATTTTTATTGATTCCTTTAGCGCTTGTATACCGAAAAGAAAAGGAAAAACGGAATGCAGATATTTTCGGAAATAAAATAAGAAAAGCAGATAAGCTAGCGAAACGATATTTAGGTGAAGCTAAAAAAGCATTAGGTCATAAAGACACATTTTATATCGCTCTTGAAAAAGCACTACATAATTATTTAAAAGCTAAGCTACAGATTGAAACGAGTGATTTTAGTAAAGAAAAAATTGAAGAAATTCTTATTGAGCGAGAGGTTAACGAACCGACAGTTAAAGAATTTATTAGCATTTTAGAGCATTGTGAATTGGCAAGATATACACCAATTACCAATGTAGAAATGCAACAAGATTACGAAAAAGCGGCGTCAACAATTTCAATAATAGATAAAGAGATACAATAGAGATGAAACTTATATTATACATACTCGTATTTCTATTTGGGACAGCATCATTTGCTCAAAACACAGCCGCATTTAATCAAGCTAATGTATTGTATAATGATGGTAATTATACGGAAGCCTTAAGTAGGTATAAATCTATCTTGGAACAAGAGGAACACTCTGCTGAGTTGTATTACAATATCGCAAATGCCCATTATAAATTAAATAACGTAGCACCAAGTATTTACTATTACGAGAAGGCTTTATTATTAAAACCTAATGATAAGGAGATCTTAAATAATATAGCGTATGCTAAAAATATGACTATTGATGCTATTGAGATAATTCCAGAGGTTGGTTTTTCTAGGCTTATAAATAAAGCTACTAATACTATGGTTTTTGATAATTGGGCTAAATTATCTATTGTATTAGTTGTGCTTTTTGTACTTCTATTTTTGAGGTATTACTTTTCTCAAAGTACTGGAAAAAAACGTTTGGCATTTGTAACAAGTTTATCATCCTTAGTATTGGCTTTTGTTGCGCTCGCTTTTGCGTTTAATAGCTATGGTCTTGAACAAAAAAATCAACCAGCAATAGTTTTTGCTCAGGAAAGTCAAATCAAAAGCGAACCTAATTTGCGAAGTGCAGAAGCCTTTAAACTTCATGAAGGCACAAAAGTACAAGTGATAGATACAGTATCTAATTGGAGTAAAATTAAGCTAAGTGACGGCAAGACAGGCTGGGTTGTTAGCAACGATATAAAAATGTTAAAAACATTTTAAGAGAACAATATAAAAAGACAAACACAAAAAAGCATCCATTGGATGCTCTTTTTTTTATCTACCTATTTTTGTGTATTCTAGATTCTTTATGTAATCATAAATATTACTTATGATGTCTATTTAATATATAAATAAAAATTAATGAAATAGTTTTTACAACTTTGCACCATGCTAAGAGTTTGGCATCTTTAGCTAATAAACTAAAAAACTAACATCAACGATTTTTATTCATGACATCAACTAATCATTTAGAAGAATTACATACGAAAACACTTTTATCGCGTATTCTTATTCTGTTAACATGGCTAATGTTTTTTACTAATGTAGCGCTGATAATCTATTATTATTCAGATTTCCCTAGTTGGAATTTTGGAGAAATATTTCAAATTAATGGTTTTAGTATTGTTATTTGGACGGTTGTTACATTTTTTAGTAGTGTTGTTCAGATGTATGCGTCCAACTACATGAAAGGATTTAAGAAGAAGCCTAAATTTTTAATACTCTGCTTAGCTTTTTCATTGTCGGTTATGCTTTTTGTAATCGCTAATAATGTCATTATTTTAGTTGTCTTCTGGCTCTTAATGGGCTTAACCATGGCGGGTTTAATTGGTATAGACTCAGAATGGAAAGAAGCACAACACGCTTCAAAATTCGCAAGATATAATTATTTAGGAGGTACATTTTTTCTAGCACTAGCCGTATGGATTTTAGCTTATAGTTCAGGGTCATATACCATCGATGGGATTTTAGCTAGCTTAGACTCAATACCACAATGGATGACTACTTCGGCAGCCCTTTGCATTATTATTGCAGCAATTATACAGTCGGCAATTTTTCCTTTTCACAGATGGTTATTGTCTGCGATGACTTCACCAACACCTGCTTCAGCACTTATGCACGCAGGTTTTGTAAATGGTGCAGGTATATTGTTGACCATATTTGCACCACTACTTTTTACAACAAATGTGCTCCTGTTAATCTTCATCATTGGAGGTTTAACTGCTATTATGGCGCAGTTTAGTAAACTACTTCAGGTTAACATTAAGCAAAAACTGGCCTGCTCAACCATTGCTCAAATGAGTTTTATGGTGATGCAATGTGGACTTGGTTTTTTTACAGCTGCAATCACACACCTTATACTCCATGGGTTTTATAAAGCCTATTTGTTTCTTTCAGCAGGAGAAGGGATTCAAAATACGCTTCCTAAAAAACCTGATACTATGGTAATTAAACCGTTGCAAACTTTGGTTATCCTTATCGCAGCAATATTGGGAGGTCTTCTTTTTGGATATATTACAGGAAAAGGAGTTTCTTTTGATAGCGGACTTTTCTTAACATTCATAGTTGCAATAACCGTGGGACAGGTTGTGTATAACGTCTTAAACCAAAAAGCGCTTTCTGCAACTCAAAAACTGGTGGTAACCCCTCTTTTAATCGTTGTGGGAATTGGAATATATGCTCTGGTATTTAATGGGGTAACGGTATTAATGCACGATATGCCAATGTCACATGTTGCTATACCATTAACTATTACACACATCGTTTTCGGAGTTGTGTTTTTAGCAGCATTCTACATTATGTTATCAGGTATGTATAGGAAAATACCGTGGCTTTATGTAAAGCTTATGAATATGTCTCAGCCAGTAAGCAAATCTATTGTTTCTTTTAAAACTAAATAAGTTATGACTAAGCAAGAACAAATTTTATTAAGTGTAGAGGCTGCTTCTAAACGTATTGGTACAACATGGCCATTATATTCTTTTGTGACTTCAAACCCGTTATCAGGTTATGAGAAACTAGCCTTTGAAGATGCAGTAAAAGAGGCAGGACGCTTCTTAAAGTCAAAATCTTACCCAGAAGCATATATTTATAGACAAGCTTTAGAAAAAAAGGATATTGATACCATTGTTTTAGTCAAAATGCTAAAGCAGAAAGATTTCCATGATGCACCTAAAGACTATTTAAGAGCTATGGAGATTGAAGATGGTCAATCTTTAAAAACGACTACATCAGAATTAGATGTCATCATGTCGAAATGGTTAGCAGCATTTATGGACGAAGGTATTGCAGAATGGCAAATGCCTTATAAAGACAAAGGATTTTATAATGCTTGGAAAGCTTTAGCGGTACACGATAAAACTTTTGGTTCGTCCAGCTTAAAGCAGTTGCCAAAAACGAGTATTGAGGCTTTAGAATTGGTGTTGAGTGCTCATGAAGTTGTAAATTATAATAAAATATTTAGTGCACACATAGGAGCACTATCGGGATGGACTGGTTATATTAAACATAGAAAGGATATAAACTCGATTTGGCAACAAAAATTCCCTATTGATATACAAGATTATTTAGCCGTGAGGTTAATAATCGCTAATCATTTGGGGATGCCTTTAGAAATTGAAACTGATGTGAATGGTGAAGACATTGACAATCAATTGAGACACGTTTGGCTTAAAGCTTGGGAGGCAACGTTTCAAAACAAATTAGTTTCAGATTTAAAAAGTAATGCGCTAGGCGTTAAGGCTTCCAAAGAGAAAAATAAGACACGAGATGCGCAGATGGTATTTTGTATTGACACACGATCTGAAATGATTAGACGACACGTTGAAGCGTCGGGAAATATTGAGACTTTTGGGTACGCTGGTTTTTTTGGTATCGCAGCAGATTATCAACATTATAAAGAAGATATTAGTATTAAGTCTTGTCCGCCAATAGTTGGTTCTCCTTATAAGATTACAGAAACTCCTCAACAAGAACTTTCTAATCAAGACAATGACTTTATTAGTAAAAAAGCAGTTTTAAAATCTAAATTACAGATTTTAAAACGTCTTAAAAACATGTTGCCTTCGTCTTTTGGTTTTGTCGAAGGAGCAGGAGCTTTTTATGGGCTGTCATTAGTAGCACAATCATTTGCTCCAAAATCTTTTTTTAAGCTGAAACAGATAAATAACACAAACTATGAGTCTTTTTGTGAGCCACGTATTGCATATAATGGCGGAGATAAAAACACCGAAGTTATTGCACTTGAAGAAAAAGTAGCGATTGTAAAATCTGGGTTTGACTTAATGGGTTGGAAAGGTTTTGCTCCACTAGTGCTTTTTGTAGGTCACGGAAGTCACACTGCTAATAATCCTTTTGGCTCTAGTTTAGATTGTGGTGCATGTGCTGCGAGTCCAGGACGACATAACGCTAGGCTTTTAGCATCTTTAGCAAATGACAAAGATGTGAAAAACGCATTAATGGTGGATCATCACATTGAAATTCCAAACGACACTGTATTTATTGGAGGTGAACATAATACAACAACAGATGAGATTGTATTGTTTGACGCACAATTACCAGAAACTCACAAAGAACGTTTAGATATTTTGAAGAAAAATCTTGAAAAAGCTCAGCAAACAGCAACTAAGGAGCGACTAAACGTAACCTCTGGTAGTGTTGAGTTAGCCAAGAAGAAATCTGTTAATTGGGGAGATACAAGACCTGAATGGGGCTTAGCAAAAAACGCAGCTTTTATTGTTGGATCTAGAGATCTTACTGCTTCAATGAATTTAGACGGACGCTGTTTTATGCACTCCTACGATTGGAAATCTGACCCTCAAGGCGATGCGCTAGCAGGTATTATGGGAGGACCTATGGTAGTCACGCAATGGATTAACAATCATTATTATTTTAGTACGGTAGATAATGAAAAGTTTGGAGGTGGTTCAAAAATCACTCACAACATCACTGGTCAATTTGGGGTTGTTCAAGGAAATGGAGGTGATTTAAAAATGGGATTACCATTACAATCACTTAAAGCATCAGATACAGAAATGTATCATCAACCTTTACGATTAACAACAATTATTCATGCACCATTGGAGCGCGTTGAAACTCTTTTGAGACAAAACAAGCATCTACAAACCTTGCTAGATAATGAATGGATGTATTTAAAAGTTATAGACCCTAAGGATTCAAATGTATTTAAAACATACACCTATAATTTTATTTGGAAAGAAGAAACATCTAATCAAAAAATCAAAGAAATGAAAGCTGTTGAAGCGATTATTAATTAATATAAAATAGTAGCGTTATGAAAAGTAATAAATACAAAATACTCGTACTTTCAGATTTAAAACAAACAGCAAGTCTGGCTTTAGGTTATGCCGCGAATGTGTCTCAAGAAATTGACGCAGATGTTGAGGTTTTTTATGTAAAAAAGGCAACAGAAGTTATTGAAACAGAAAGTCCTTTATCAGCAATCCGAATAATTAGTGAGGTATGTCGCCAAACGGAGAAAAAAATTAAAGACTTGGTGTCTCCAATTTCAAAAGAAAATGATGTTGATATAAAGACCACTTTTGCATTTGGAAATATTAAAAATGAAATTGAAAACCGCATTAATAGTTCGCAGCCAGACATAATTGTTTTAGGAGAAAGAAAACAAAAAAGATTTAATTTCCTTGGGGATAATATTACGGATTTTGTTTATAAAAATTACAACGGCGTTGTTTTGGTAGCAACAGAAAATGATTTTTTAGATTCTAAGGGCAAACTGTCTATAGACAACCTAGTGATGAAAAGCAACACAATTAGTTCTCAAACTAAAAATGAAAAAACGACTTAGATTTATTATAATTCAAGAACAACGAGACAGTACTTAAGTCGTACAACGTACCTATTAATATAAAAACCACCATTGACATAGTAATTATGTGATGGAGGTTTTTGGTATTATAGGGTATGGGTTATCTTGTTTTAAATTGTTTTTACAATATGTTGAACACAAAGAATTTTGTTAATTAATGAATAAAGTTAAAGAGTCAATTCTGTATATTTTAAAAATTAAGTTAACTTCCAAAATTAATCTTAATTGGAATAAATGAAATATGCGAAAAAAAATATTTCTTTTGCTCAAAGTTTATAAATAACAAGGTCATGAAAAATTTGTTCTCAAACATCAAAGGCGACGCTTTTGGAGGTATTACAGCAGGAGTTGTTGCGCTGCCATTAGCATTAGCTTTTGGTGTGTCTTCAGGCTTGGGACCTCAAGCAGGATTGTACGGTGCAATTTTTATAAGCTTTTTTGCAGCATTATTTGGAGGTACACCAACTCAAATTTCTGGTCCTACTGCACCAATGACCGCAGTAAGTATGATTGTCATTGCTGGAATTATTGCTACTAATGATGGTAGCGTAGAAAAAGCATTACCTGCCATTTTAACGGTGTTTTTATTAGCGGGAATCATGCAAATAGGTCTTGGTGCCATTGGCTTAGGTAAGTATATTAGATATATTCCTTATCCTGTTGTCTCTGGTTTTATGACTGCCATTGGACTTATTATTATCATAACACAAGTTCTACCATCATTAGGATACTATCCTAAAGAGGATATGACATATGTGGATACATTTAAGCCAGAAGCAGAAGAGCTTATGTTAGAAAATATCTTAAAAGAAGAAGCGGGAGAAGGTATTTTGGTGCTTGAAGATTTTAAGGTAACTATTGATAGAGCTGTCAAAATAATGCCAGAAGATATTTTACAAGAATCTAAAACATTAGCAGGTAAAAATGCTTCAGGAGCTTTAGGGGCTTTAAAGGTGATACCTAGAGCTATTAAAAATGTTAATTGGTTAGAGTTAGGTCTCGCTCTTGGAACCATTTTTATAGTCTTCGGATTCAAAAAAATTACAACTAAAATCCCGAGCTCCCTCGTTGCGTTGGTCGTGATGTCTGGTATAGCGGTGGGTTTCGGATTAAATTATCAACCTATTGAAGAAATTCCATCTGGAATACCAATGCCACAATTAGATATGTTCTCTAATTTTAGTCTTGGGAGCGTTACTCCTTACATATTTACAGCACTTACGTTAGCACTACTTGGAGCAATTGATTCACTTTTGACTAGTGTAGTTGCAGATAATATGACTAAAACTAAGCATAATCCTAACAAGGAATTAGTAGGTCAAGGTATTGGTAATAGTATAGCGGCTGTGTTTGGAGGGCTTCCAGGAGCTGGTGCAACTATTAGAACCGTAGTTAATATAAATGCTGGAGGTAAAACGAAACTATCAGGAATGATTGCAGGAGTAATGTTGCTTATCATCTTGTTAGGATTGGGTCCAATTGCCTCTAGAATTCCTGCAGCAGTTTTAGCTGGAATCTTAATTACAGTAGGTATAGGAGTAATGGATTATAAAGGCTTAAAAGCAATACCTAGTTTACCAAGGGATATTAAATTTGGCCCTATTAAATTTAGCTCTGAAGTAGTAATTATGATAGTTGTATTATTACTATCAACATTTTGGGATTTAATATATGCAGTAGGTATAGGTCTAATAATTGCTTCGTTAATGTTCATGAAAAAAATTGGAGATCTTACTGGAGAACGATCAGGTGTAAAACCATTAAAGGAGGAATCTTGGGATGATGAAGCAGATTTTCCGAAGAAATTACAAGAAGAAGTATTTATTAAGCATCTAAAAGGACCCTTATTTTTTGGGTCTACCTCAGATTTCCAAAACCTTACATTACAAATTCCGGATACAGCATCCACTGTGATATTAAGACTAGGTAGAATGCAATATATGGATCAATCTGGATTGTACGCTATGGAAGATATGCTTCAAGAATTAAAGGCGAAAGGAGTTGATGTGTTGTTTGTGAACTTATTGAAGCAACCACGATATATGATGGAACGTATTGATATTATTCCAGACTTTATTTCAGAAGAACATATTTTTAAATCATTTAAAGAATGCCTATCTTGGATTAAACAAAATATAAAAAACACCCATTAAAATTATAAAAAGATGCCAAATACATACTATAATAGTCTACTCAAAAACAATAAAGAATGGGTGGATAAACAATTAGAAAGCGACGAAAATTATTTCAAAAATCTGGCAGATCTTCAAAAACCACCAGTACTTTGGATAGGTTGTGCCGATAGTAGAGTGCCAGCAAATGAAATTACAGGGACGAACTCTGGTGAGATTTTTGTTCATAGAAATATTGCTAACATGGTAGTGCATACAGATATGAATATGCTGTCTGTTTTGGACTATGCAGTGAATCACCTAAAAGTTAAGCATATTATTGTATGTGGGCACTACGGTTGTGGAGGTGTTGAGGCTGCTATAAGTAATAAATCACTCGGACTTATCAATAAATGGGTAAGAAATATAAAAGAAGTATACAAAACTCACAAGTCTGAATTAGATCAAATTAATGATAAGCAAGATCGTTTTGATCGTTTGGTAGAACTCAATGTGAAGCAAAATGTTTATGATTTAGCTAAGACATCTATAGTACAGTATGCTTGGAAAAATGAGTGGGACTTGCAAATTCATGGTTGGGTTTATGGTCTAAAAAACGGGATTATTAAAGATTTAAAAGTGTCTATGCAAAGCACAGAACATTTGGATCAGATCTTTAGATTTGACTTTGACTAATCAAATTGATAATAAATATGTTTTAGAAGCTAAAAACTGGATTTGACAGATTTTAGCTTTTTTAGCATAAAAATTATTCGTTATGAATGCTAGGTTTAGACACGTCTAGTTGTCTTCTTTAATAAAAGAGGTGTTACAGATCCTTCTCTTCGTTCTCCTCTTTCCCTTTATTTAATAGACTTGGAAAAATCAAAGGTGCTAAACCTTTAACTGGTGTATATAGAATAGAATCTTCTAATTCCTGTTTATCAGTAAATGGTATGGTATTATTCATGTTGTCAAAAACAATAAAAAGAATACTCAATATTAACCCAAATTTAAGTGCTCCAAAAACACCACCTGCAAGTTTATTTAGAATCCCTAAAGCAGCAAAATCTGCAAGTTTAGTTAAGGCTTTTCCTGCGAGAGCTATGATTAAAACAATGATGGTAAAAGTAACAGCAAAAGCAACAATATTAATATATTTTTCTTCCCAATCAAGTTTGCTATCTAAAAATTTTGCAGCAAAATCACTAAAGTGAATGGCTCCATAAACACCAGCTATAAGTGCCACAAGAGATGCGACCTCTACAAAAAGTCCTTTCATAACGCCTCGTATAAGTCCAAAAAGTAAAAGTGCGCCTAATATAATATCAATGACTGCCATGGGTATCGTGAGTTTTAACAAACGTACATAATTTTTCTCATTTTAAAATAATAACGTCTTTAGAGACCTTATAGTTTATTAACTTTACACTCTTAATTAATTATAAATAATTTCCGCAGTTGTGGACAGATGGTTATGGCAAGAGATGAGCAATTAAAACAGCGTTGGGACTTAGTGGTAAAGAAACTTTCAGCAACATTTGCAGATGGTGATCCATTAGATTTGGATGCTATAATTTATTTAATTGGAGTACAAGAGTTGGGTCAATTAGATAGAAAATTTAAAAAAGACCACAAACTTGATCTGATGCATATTGCTATCTGTAAATTACTCGCACCTTACGGATATTACGAATTTGATTTTGCAGATGAAGACGGTTGGCCCCATTATAAGGTAAAGGAAGAATTACCGCCATTAAGGGCAGGAGAACAAAGTGTTTTAATGAAAGACGCTATTGTAAATTATTTTATAGAGTCTAAATTTATAGATTAGTCTATAGTTATAGACCTTCCTTGTGCTGAGCGTCGTATGAGTATCGAAGTGGGCGTTACCAATACAATACTGAAAAAAGTATTGTATTCGTCAGGCTTTACACTATATTTTTTTACAAAAAAGTAAAAAGGATGTCGTTACAATCCTTAACGCAAATCCCGATAAATTCATTAAATTTGCCATTCATTTTTAAGTTACTGAACTAAATTCAGCACAAGCATGATAGATAAGATAAAAGAACTCATAGCAGAAGCCGAAGCATTTAAAGCGCAATCTAAAGAGGAGGTTGAGGCATTTCGTATAAAATATTTAGGTAAAAAAGGATTACTTAATGACTATTTTGCCGAGTTTAAAAATGTTGCGAGCGAGCAAAAAAAAGAGTTTGGTCAAACTATTAATAAACTCAAGCAAACTGCCGAAGAGAAAGTAAGTGCTTTAAAAGAAGAGTTAGAAAGTAAAGAAGAAATAAATGGTCTTTACGGAGATTTATCACGTCCTGGAGAACCTATCGAGATTGGTGCACGTCATCCAATATCGTTAGTGAAAAATCAAATCATCGATATCTTTTCTCGCATAGGATTTAATGTCAGTGAAGGTCCAGAAATTGAAGATGACTGGCATAATTTCACAGCATTAAATTTACCTGAATATCATCCTGCTCGGGATATGCAGGACACCTTTTTTATTCAAACAGATCCAGATATTTTATTGCGTACGCATACAAGTTCTGTACAAGTACGATATATGGAAAACAATAAACCACCAATACGTACCATCTCTCCTGGTCGTGTGTTTCGTAACGAAGCTATTTCGGCACGTTCACATTGTTTCTTTCACCAAGTAGAAGGCTTGTATATTGACAAAGATGTGAGTTTTGCAGATTTAAAACAAACGTTACAATATTTCACAACCGAAATGTTTGGGAAGTCTAAAATTAGATTACGTCCATCCTATTTTCCATTTACTGAGCCAAGTGCTGAGGTGGATGTATATTGGGGATTAGAAACCGAAACTGATTATAAAATGACCAAAGGAACCGGTTGGTTAGAAATTATGGGCTGTGGTATGGTAGATCCTAACGTCTTAGAAAACTGCGGTATTGATTCTAAAGAATATTCAGGTTTTGCTTTTGGTATGGGAATAGATCGTATTGCCTTACTCTTGCATCAAATTAGCGATATTCGATTATTAAGTGAGAATGATGTTCGGTTTTTAGAGCAGTTTAAATCTGCCTTATAAACAACGATAAAATAAATAAAAAGCCGACTGTTAATAGTCGGCTTTTTTATTTAACAGCAGTTTAACTTCGTTTAGTTCGGTTTGTTCAGAACCTAAAGGTATATTTGCACGAGTTACGCTGTTGGTGCACGACGCGTTTTTAAATATCAGTAAAAAAATACTATAAAATGGAAGATAATATTTGCAATGAAAAAATGGCGTTAGTTGAAAAACTAGGCGTGCATTTAGAAAACACAGAACAGCTGGCACCCGTTGCAGCTCGTATACTATCCTATATTATTCTTACTGGTAAAAAAGGAACCACTTTTGAAGATATGGTATCCACTCTTCGTGCTAGTAAAAGTACTATTTCTAATCACCTTAATCATTTACAGGATTTAAAAGAAATTCAGTACTACACAAAAACGGGGGATCGTAAAAAATATTTTATTTTAAATAAGGACACCATCATTCAACATGTCGATAAAATGATAAATGTTTGGAAAGAATTACGTGAATTACACTCGGAAATAAAAAACTATAAAGAGGACCAAAACAAACAAAAAATCGAAAATGAAAAAGAAAAATTCGATTTAAATTTTCATAATGATTATATAAAATTTATCGATGGGGCTTCTGCTTCTATCGAGGAATTAAGACTAAAAATAACAGACAATCAATTCGATATTTAAACTAAGAAAAAAATGAGACATAAAAAAATAGTAAGGTTACTCGCTCTAAGTGTATTTCTAATCATTTTAAGTTGTGGTAACAAAGAAGAAAATTCTGCGACAGCACAAGAAGCGCCACCTGCAACTTTTCCTGTAACACAGATACAACTTAAAACAGTGACAGGATATCAAGAATACCCAACAAGTATAGAAGGCGTCGTCAATAGTGATGTAAGAGCTAAAACCTCTGGATACATTCAAAAAGTATTAGTAGATGAAGGTCAAAAAGTACGTAAAGGTCAAATATTATTTGAATTAGAAACACAATCTTTAAGTCAAGATGCTGGTGCAGCAAAAGCACGAATTAATGTAGCACAAGTAGAGGTAGAAAAATTAATCCCGCTTGTAGAAAAAAACATTATTAGTTCTATTCAATTAGAAACGGCCAAAGCTAATTTAGCGCAAGCAAAAGCTAATTATAGTGGTGTTGTTGCAAATATAGATTACGCAACTATTAAAAGTCCCATAGATGGTTATGTTGGAGCTATTAATTTCAGAGAAGGTGCTTTAATTAGTCCAAGCGATGCCACACCTCTAACAGAAGTGAGTGAGATTAGTAAAGTATATGCCTTTTTTAGTTTTAACGAAGCACAATATATAGACCATTTACAAAGATCTGAAGGAAAAAGCAAAGCAGAACGCATTGAAAACGCGCCAGATGTAAGCTTAGTTTTACCTAATGGAAAGATGTATTCTGAAACTGGACGTATTCAAACAAGTACAGGTCAAATCAATCAAAATACAGGAACCATAACAATAAGAGCAGCTTTTAACAATCCAAACGAACTTTTAACGAATGGAAATAGTGGTAAAATTAGAATTCCTATAGAATATAAAAACGCTATTGTTGTGCCTCAATCAGCAACGTTTGAGCAACAAAAAGACATCTTAATTTACACATTAGATAAAGATAATAAGGCTAAATCTACTTTAATAAAAGTAAAAGATAGGGTTGGTAATTTATACGTAATAGAATCTGGACTTATAGAGGGAGATAAGATTATTATTTCTGGAGTTGGTAAATTAAGAACAGGAACACCAATTATACCGCAAGAAACATCTTTTGATGACGCTATTAAACCAATAGCCACCTCTTTTAAAAATTAGTAACTCAAAATCTATTTGTCATGTTAAAAACATTTATTGAGAGACCTGTTCTTTCAACCGTAATATCTATTATAATAGTGATGCTTGGGGTTTTAAGTATCACAAATTTACCAATAGAGGAATACCCAGATATCGCACCGCCGACTATTAAGGTATTAGCTTCTTACCCAGGAGCCAATGCAGAAACCGTATTAGAGAGTGTAATTATCCCCATTGAGGAACAGATTAATGGTGTAGAAGGCATGACCTATATTACATCAACAGCATCTAACAATGGTACCGCTGAAATTACTGTTTACTTTGATCAAAATACCGATGCAGATATTGCTGCAGTTAATGTTCAAAACCGTGTTGGTAGAGCAAATCCATTGTTGCCACAAGAGGTAAAACAAACTGGTGTTACTACTCAAAAGCAGGAAACAAGTGCATTAATGTTCTTATCTATGTATACAGATAGTGAAGATTATGACGCAACTTTTATTCAAAACTATTTAAAAATAAATGTTATACCTGCTATGCAACGTGTGAAAGGTGTTGGTGACGTAAGTGTCTTTTCACAACAAGATTACGCCATGCGTGTGTGGTTAAAGCCAGAAAAACTAGCAGCATACAGTTTAATCCCATCAGATATTACAGCTGCTTTGCAAGAACAGAATTTAGAGGCAGCGGCAGGTTCTTTAGGACAAAATAATGGTGAAGCGTTTTCGTATATTTTAACCTATAGTGGTCGTTTTAAAGAAGCAAAACAGTACGGAGATATTGTCATCAAAGCTTTAGGTGACGGAGAGTTTTTGCGTCTAAATGACGTGGCGACTATAGAACTCGATGCGCAGTCTTATTCTTCAAATGCAGAAAGTTTAGGAAAACCCGCTGTGTTTATGGGTATTTTTCAAACCAAAGGTTCTAACGCGCAAGAAATTATTGAAGATATTAAAGCCACTTTAGAAACGGTTAAAAAAAATTTACCAGAAGGATTACATATTTTTGTGCCTTATGATACTAGTTTATTTTTAAACGCTTCGATTGATAAAGTAGTTACAACCTTACTTGAAGCCTTTTTACTAGTATTCCTAGTCGTATTTATCTTCTTACAAGATTTCCGTTCAACCTTAATTCCTGCAATTGCAGTACCCGTTTCTATTATTGGAACGTTCTTTTTTCTTAGTGTTTTTGGGTATTCTATTAACTTATTAACGCTATTTGCATTAGTTCTTGCCATTGGTATTGTAGTAGATGATGCCATAGTCGTTGTTGAAGCCGTCCATGCAAAATTAGATGAAGGTGAAAAAAATCCAAAAAAAGCAACGCTAAAAGCAATGAACGAGATTTCTGGAGCCATTATATCTATTACATTGGTTATGGCTGCGGTATTTATTCCCGTCACTTTTATAACAGGTCCAACTGGGGTCTTTTATGAGCAGTTTGGAGTTACGTTAATTATTGCAATTCTTATTTCGGCTGTAAATGCCTTAACATTAAGTCCAGCATTGTGTGCTTTGTTGTTAAAAGCACACAAAAATGATGAGGCGCTAAAAGGGAAAAATCCATTACAACGGTTTTATGCATTATTTAATAGAGGATTTAATGCTACTTTAAAAAGATATGGCCAATCTCTTCATATTTTATACAAAAGAAAATGGATATCAGCAGTATTATTACTAATAGTTATAGTAGGAATTTTTTGGGCTTCAAAAACGATACCTACTGGTTTTGTTCCCAATGAAGATAGAGGAATTATATTTGCAAATATAGAATTGCCACCGGGGGCTACTTTAGATAGAACGGATGCTGTAACTAAAGATTTATACGCAAAAACGAGCGAAATCCCAGGAGTCGTAGGTGTCTCTTTCATAAAAGGAAGGAGTTTAATCAGTGGAGCTGGTAGTAACTATGCCATGGGATTTTTAAAACTTGAAGATTGGAGTGACCGTAAAGACCCCTCATTATCGTCAAAAGCGATCGTTGGCCAACTATTTGGTATTGCTTCAACCCTACCAGAAGCAAATATTATTTTCTTTGCACCACCGAGTATTAGAGGGTTTGGGAACTCTGCTGGTTTCGAAGTCAACTTATTGGATAAGTTTGGAGGGGAATTTAGTGATTTGGATAAAGCAAATCAAGAGTTTAGTATGGGGTTAATGAAGCATCCAGAAATACAATATGCACAATCCTCTTTTAACACGAAGTATCCACAATATGAAATGGATATAAATGTCCCTTTAGCAAAAGAAAAAGGCGTACCGATTAACAGCATTTTCTCAACGCTGCAGGGCTATATTGGAGGGGTTTATGCATCAGATTTCTCAAGATTTGGAAAGCAATTCAGAGTCTATATTCAATCCTTACCTGAAGATAGAGCAGATGTTGATGATTTAAATAGTATGTATGTTAGAACCGATTCGGGTGAAATGGCGCCAATTACACAGTTTTTAAGTCTTAAGCGCGTGTATGGCCCACAATCAGTAACACGATTTAACTTATTCAACTCAACAACAATTACAGGGGCAACCAACCCAGGGTTCAGTACTGGTGATGCCATTAGAGTTATTGAAGAAGAGGTTAAAAATCTTCCGAGTAATTACACTATTGCGTATTCGGGATTAACACGTGAGGAGGTAAATGCAGGAAACCAAACGACGTTTATCTTTGTCTTAAGTATTCTGTTTGTTTACTTTTTATTAAGTGCTCAGTACGAAAGTTACTTGTTGCCATTTGCAGTTATATTATCCCTGCCATTCGGGGTTTTTGGCGCCTATATAAGCACGAAATTTTTTGGATTGGAAAATAATATCTATTTCCAAATTGCCTTAATAATGCTGATTGGATTACTCGCAAAAAATGCCATTTTAATAGTGGAGTTTGCCATACAAAGACGTAAAAATGGAGAACCTATTGTTGAAGCCGCTATAAATGGTGCAAAAGCACGTTTACGTCCGATTTTAATGACCTCCTTTGCCTTTATTTTAGGATTAATGCCATTGGTGTTAGCCACAGGTGTTGGTGCCGAAGGAAACAACTCTATTGGCACAGGTGCCGCAGGAGGAATGTTGATAGGCACGATTTTAGGAGTCTTTGTAATACCTATATTATTTATCTTATTTCAGTGGTTACAAGAAAAAGTATCGCGTCAACCAGCAACACAAACTATTGAAGAATAAAAACTATGAAATCAACAAACAAATATAAATTTTTCAGCAAAGCTATTCTCGTTTTATTAGTCGTGTTAACACTACAAAGTTGTTTTGTAACAAAAGATTATGTGAGACCAGAATTAGTAGAAACAGAAAACTTGTTCAGAACAGATAATTTGCCAACAGATAGTGTATCTATTGCAGATGTATCTTGGAAAACATTATTTACAGACCAACTCCTTCAACATTATGTTGAAGAAGGTTTGCAAAATAATATGGATGTTCGGATTGCAATTCAGCAAATGATCGCTGCGGAAGCCTATGCAAAACAAGGAAAAGCAGGTTATTTACCATCGGTTGGTATCGGGGCAAATGCGACACATCAAGAACTCTCTAAAAATAGTCAATTTGGGTCTTTATTTGAAGAAGCCATAGATCAGTATGATGTTACTGCAAATCTCTCTTGGGAAGCCGATATTTGGGAAAAAATAAGAAGTAATAAAAGGGCAACACAAGCCGCTTATTTACAAAGTGTCTCAGGACATCAAGCTGTAAAAACACAGTTAATTTCCAGTATTGCAAACACCTATTACAATTTATTAGCCTTAGACGCACAATTAGAAGTCACTAAGCAAACCATTACAACCAGAGAAAGTAGCGTAGAAACTATTAAGGCTCTAAAAGATGCAGGTCAAGTGACGCTGGTTGCAGTAGACCAAAACATAGCACAATATAATAATGCTAAAGCTTTACAAGTAGATATTGAAATCGCTATTTTTAAAACAGAAAACACACTTAGTATTTTATTAGGAACAGTACCGCAACATTTCGAAAGAAGTCGTTTGGATATCCAAAAAATAGAACAAGATATAACACTTGGAGTGCCAGCAAAGTTACTTAGTAACAGACCAGATGTTATGGCTGCGGAGTATGGTTTAATTCAGTCTTTTGAGCTCACTAATGTGGCTAGAAGCAACTTTTATCCGTCGTTAACATTAACAGCTTCTGGAGGTTTTCAAAGTTTAGAATTGGATAATCTACTGACTGTAAACTCATTATTCGCAAATATTCTTGGGGGCTTAACACAGCCACTTTTTAATCAGAGAAGGTTAAAAACACAAAAAGAAGTTACTTTAGCACAACAAGAGCAATCCTTACTTCTATTTAAGAAAACGTTGTTAGTTGCAGGAAGTGAAGTTTCTAACGCATTATTTTCTTATGAATCTGAAACTAAAAAATTCAAGTTTAGAAAGAATGAAGTAGAAGCATTACGCGCAGCCGAAGCCAATTCTGAAGAGTTACTTAAAAACGGTTATGCAAACTACTTAGATTTATTAACAGCAAGAGAGAGTGCTTTAATAGCAGAACTTAATATTATAGATAGTCAACTACAGCAATTAGTAGCTATTGTAGATTTGTACGAAGCACTTGGTGGTGGGTGGAGATAAAACAAATTAAGATACTATTAAAGAAGACTTATCTAGGCACCTTGTTCTTTTAACATCAAAAGTCTCATGAGGAACAATTATTCTAATTCTTATTTTGAATCGTTTATTAGTTTTGAACAACTAAAACAGACATCGACATTCCAAAAGTAGAAGACGTGTTCCTCGCAGTAGTTCCACAATAACAGCCAGAATTTAAAATTAATGCTTGTACTATATTTATAATAAAAAATAAGGGTGTACTAATTGTATAATCTATAGTTTAATAATTTTGAATTAGAACCCTTTAGAGTTATTAGGTTTCGTCTTATAAAATTCATTCAGATCTATGACATACGACTTTGATGACGCTGCTATGGTATTACTATTTTCGGTAAAACCGCCAACGATATAAAGCTTATTTTGATAGTAATGTAATTTAGAATTTTTGAGCTTCAAATTAATATTATATTCCTCTAAAGTTTTAGTAATTGTATCATAAGTGAGTAATTTTTCATCGTTAAAGATATATATGATATTGTCATGAGTTGTTAATCCTGGTTGTTCCATCTCATCAAATAAATCACCCTCATTTGTCCAAGCTCCAGTGTTGATATTATAAGATTCAATAGTTTTTAGTGGGCGTCCGTCATTTCCTCCAATAAGATATATTTTATTATCGATAAGGACCCCTTGAGTTTCTTTTGCAAATGTCATTTTGGCGAGCTCATACCACATTCCAGAAGTTATATTGTATATGTGCGCTTCATCTGTAAAGACTTTTTCTCCATTTCTTTTTAATTTAGTAGATCCACCCATGACGATAATATTATCTTGATAGGTAAACGATGCAAAATTAATCGCTTGATGGGGATTAGTATCATCAATTGTAATCGCTTTTGAACCTAAATCAAAAACTTCAATTTTATCATCTAAATACTCGTATTTCTGGCTAGCAGATAGTCGTTTTCCACCTAAGCTATAAAGGCTATTATCAAAACGATTTAGATTTTGAAAGGCGCGTTTTCTAAATTTGGTTTCAGAGACAGACCACGTATCATTATCAATATTATAAATCTGTAATTTATTAGTATAGGCTTCATGATTAAAGCCGCGCTGTAATTCTTTAAGCAGATTGCCAAACGAGGCTTCAGGTAAGTCATTTACCACTTCAAGCGCTCTTTTTCCAGAATCCTCTACATAGGATGAATTTCCTGATATCACATAGATGTAATTGTTTATAATTTGAGATCCAAAGGCATAAACTCCAATTTTTAGTGCTGCTAATGTCTTATAATTAATGTTTGTCTTTAAGTTCTTAGAGGTCTTGATTACTATTACATCTAGACTTTCCAATTTTTTAGAGAGATAAACTACGGTTTTAGTATTTGTGAATTTGGTTAGGGCGATGTTCTTAGTATGATAGCCAATTAGAGAAAATTGTAAACTATCTGCTTTAGAAGTTATAGATTCTATTGTTAATTTGAATGTGCCAAAAGCATCAGTAATTGTTCCTTTAGATTCCTTTTCAAAATAGACCGTTACATCTTCAATGGGTTTATTAGTTTCAATATCAAGAACAATCCCACTGAAGTTTTGAGCTGCTATTAACTGCGAAAGGAATAAAAACACTATAGTGAGTCTCATGTAATACATTTAAGTTTGGAGGTATCCATTAACGAAGTTCGATTATTTTAACAACACTATCAAAAACTTAACATTAAGCTTTAATTTTGTGCCAAAGTAAAATGAAACCTTAAACTAAGATGAAAAAAGACATCCATATTCCAAAAGTAGAAGACGTGTTCGTTGCAGTAGTTCAAGAACAGCATCCGGAATATAAGACAGATGACTGGAACGCTTACATCATCAACAATAAAGATGTAGATTTAGATACCATTTTGATTGTGTCAAAAGGCTATTCCGAAGAAAAAGTAACGCCTGTAATGCGTCATACCATCAAACATCTACCAGCGAGAAGCTATTCAAAGATTGAGTTTATGCAAAATGATGTGCTCAAATTAAATAATGAGTTTAAAATCACATTTTTTGAAGGCAATCAAATGTTAGACAAAATCTATTTGTTTAGAAAGAATACTATTAATGTAAAAGCTTTACAGACGATTCCTTTAATGCAGTTGAAAGGTGTTTTGGTGAAGTAACCAATTCCTGCGAAGGCAGGAATCTCGTAGTAAGTGAACCTATATTTTATATTTGACTGAAGTAAATTGATTAGTGCGTTAGGGATTGAAGTAGCGTCCTTTTGCTTTTTGCAAAAGATATAGCGTAAAGCGCGACCTTTAGGTAACGCTGTAAAATCATTTTGAAATCTTATTGCCTTTGGTTTCCAACCAAAAGCACTGAATAATTACTGTTCTTAACATGGACCCACGAGACTCCTGCCTATGCAGCAATTGATCAATCCAACTTATCAGTCAATTTAGTAAACACCTTTTTTGGATTTTTATTCTCATAAAGAATCTCATAAACAGCGTCAATAATAGGTGTTTGTGTTTTTGACTTATTCTTTTGATTAAGGTCATGAGCACTTTTTGTAGCATAATAACCCTCAGCAACCATACTCATTTCCATTTGTGCCGATTTAACGGTATAGCCTTTACCAATCATGTTTCCAAACATGCGATTACGTGAAAATGTAGAGTAACCGGTTACTAGTAAGTCACCTAAATACGCTGAGTTATTTATATTGCGTTTCATTTTATGCATTTTTTTAATGAAACGCTTCATTTCACGAATGGCATTACTCATCAATACACTTTGGAAATTATCACCATAACCCAAACCATGGGCCATACCAGCAGCAATAGCATAAATGTTTTTAAGCATTACAGCATATTCTGTTCCAATAACATCATCGCTAATTTTTGTTTTGATATAGTCACTAGACAGTGCATCGGCTATAGTTTGCGCTTTTTTAGCATCATCGCATGAAATTGTTAAATACGATAAACGTTCTAGAGCGACTTCCTCTGCATGGCAAGGTCCAGCAATAACTGCAATATTCTCAAAGGGAATATTATACACATCATGAAATTGTTCACCTACTAATTTTCCGGTTTCGGGCATAATCCCTTTTACTGCTGAAACGATGGTCTTATTTGAGATATCTACAGTGAGTTTTTGTAATTCGGTATGAATAAATGCCGATGGAATCACAAAAATTAAAATATCTGCCCATTCCGCAATTTCGTTGATGTCATTACTTAATTTGAGCTGTTCGGTTTTAAATTCTACAGAGCTTAAATAACTAGGATTGTGCTGTTCTTTTAGCAAGTGTTCTTTTGTATAAACACTTCGCATATACCAACCCACTTCATCTAAGTTTTCGCAAAGCATTTTTACAATGGCTGTTGCCCAACTTCCTGCTCCAAATACTGCGTAATTTAATGACTGACTCATATATAGTGTATCAATTGTGAGTAGTATAACTCATCTTATGTTCATCCAAAAATAAGCATTTTATGTCCTTTTTCCGAAGAGAAAACGCATAGACTTTTATTTTGGCACGTGTTTTGAATCTTATCTCATAGAAATCACAAAACGAAAGATTATGAAGATGATAAAACTACTTTTAGGTTTTGCTTTAACAGCAACATTGTTTACGTCCTGTTATACTGACGAATTCATCGTAAACGACTTTAACAACAATGCAGGAATTACTTTGAATCAATTATTGGACTCCCACGAGTTGTGGTATGTTGATATCAATCAAACCTTAGGAAACGATGAAACACCTTTCTTAAATATAGCGTTCACCATATCATTTAGAAATGGTGTTTTATATGCGAATAACAACTTAGTGGGTTTTGGTAATCAAGGTAACGGTTTTGGGATTGATTTAGGTGTTTACGATGCCTATAATAATATTTTAGATATTAATCATGATATTGATGGATTCCAAAGCTTTGATGTCTTTCAAATTGATAACAATACTATAGAATTGTATAACCCTTTTAATGATACCTCATATTTTTTAAATGGATACCAAAGAAATAATTTTGATTATGACTTTGTATTCTATGATAACATTCATTATTTTTTAAAAGAATATGAAGCTTGGGAGAAAACGTATACAAGTCAAATGGGAGCCATCAATGAATTTGACAATGAGAACTACCTTCAGTTTTTAGCTGGTGGTAATGACTCAGAGTTTAGGAGTTCTCAAGATACTAATATTGGTAATCCAGATGCTATTTACTGGGATTATACAGGGGTTTACGGCGTAGGAGATGTGAGTGGTAATATGTACTTAAAAACATTAACACTAGATTATGATTTCTTTGACAATGAATACTTCGAGTTGAGCGTTATCAATGATCAAAGGATAGAATTATTTCATCCGTCATCTGAAACTGTGTATGAGTTTACTGGACGAGGATATATTCAATTCTTAAGACAAACAGATACGACAGGAAAGCGTATTGAAGGTAAAAAAGAATTAAAAAAACGTAAGCAGAAAACTGCTAAAAAAGAGAACCCAAGGGTCAATACAAGGAGCTAGATTTGGTTGGTTATTTAGTCTCCAAAGACGTCCAACTCATTAATTTGAGTTGGACGTTTTCTTTTGACTAAGATCTTCTTTTCTACGGAAATGTAACTTCATTATTAAAATCGTATCCAAAACAGCGCGTTGGACGTATAATTGGAATTCATAAAGAAATTCGCCAACTTTACATCTATTAACATTAACTAAAGTCAAATAATTATGGGATTATTTTCATTTATTAAAAATGCAGGCGCTATGGTCTTTGGAATAGGAAGAGCAGCCGACGAAGAAACTATAGAAACTAGTAAAGAAGTAGATGCAACAGAATTACGACTAGAAGAAGCTGCAGCAAGAAATATGGAGGAGACTATTACTGATCTAGAATTACAAGTAGAAAATTTAAGTGTGTTTGTTGATGACGATATGGCTAAAGTATCAGGATTAGCGTATGACCAAGCAACCAAAGAGAAAATAATCTTAGTAATTGGTAATACAGCAGGTATTTCTTCAGTAGATGATCAGATGACTGTTGAGCATGTAGCGCCAGAAGCTCAATTTCATGCCGTTGTAAGTGGAGATACTTTAGGTAAAATAGCAAAGTATTACTACGGTAACGCCATGAAATACCCAGAAATTTTTGAAGCTAACAAACCAATGCTATCAGATCCTGATAAGATTTATGTAGGACAGGTTTTACGTATTCCTAATTTGGATTAAAGCCTCCTCTAGCTCCTCCAAAAGAGAAGAACCTGACTCATTTTCACTTTGAGTAGCGAATGAGTTGAAAAGATAAGAGCACAACGTTATGTTGTGCTTTTTTTGTGTGCTTAGTAATTAATATTTAACAATTTATTAATAAAAAGTACGGAAAAACCGTAATCAAAAGTCTAGGCAATTTCCTACATTTATAGAAATTTAAAACTAAATCTAATACTAATGAAAAAGACAATATTATATCTATGCTTATTATGTCTCACCATTGTAACAAGTTGTAACAACGATGACGACCAACCACAAGATCCTATAAGCCAATTACCGCCTGCAACACAAACGGGAGAACGTACATTTGGTGCTTTACTAGATGGAGAACCGTTTATACCAAGGGGTGGTATTAATCCTTTAGATTGCGTCTATCAATCCGTTAACGGAGAGTATTATTTTGGATTACAAGGGAATAAAAGAAATGATAATAATAACTTAATCTTAATAGGATTAGGTACTAATAACTTAGAGATTGATGAAAACATTACATATGCATTAGCAGGAAATGTTCCTGCTAATGCATTTGGTACATATGCATTAGGAGGAACATTTTCAGAAACAAATACAATAAATGCAGGACAATTATCAATAACCCATCTTGATTTGAATGCTTACACTGTTTCTGGCACTTTTTGGTTTGATATAATTGATCAAAATGGAAATTTAAGACAAATCAGAGAAGGTCGTTTCGATATGCCATTCACAAATTAAAATGAAAAAGCCCAGCTGTAACTGGGCTTAACTTGAATACAGACTCACTACATTATTAATCTATAAACAAAAATCAAATTTATGAAAATTTTTACTTATTTACGCAGATTTTTTCTGTGTGTACTATTAGGACTAAGCTTAAGTCTCAATGCGCAAACCGTATCCCACAATTTTAAAAACACCATTAATAATGTCTTTGCAGGAGTAGATCTTGACAAAGTTCCTCATGATTTATTACTAGATTATGCTATGGAGTTTGTAGATATCCGCTCCTATAAAGGTGTGGCAAATGATACTAATTATGTACATAAAGGAATCTATACCTCAGGTTATAATACCTTGTTAATGGCTCGTACTAAAACAAACGTTGCAGGTTTGGTGAACCCTAATCAGTTTGAAAATAACTGGAATGCAGAACGTACACCTTATACCATCGCACTTTCTGGTTTATATTACAAATACTCAAGAATACGTGAGAATGCGCACCCAAATGCAATTAGAGTAAGTAGAAATAGGCTTTATGATAAATATGATAAAGGCGTATGGCAAAACCCTTATGAGACTGCTGATGTATTTATGATGACTGCTCCAATACTTTATTACAACTACAAAAACATGGAGGTCAAATTGCCTGCAAATTTGTGGTACACCAACCAAAGCACACAAGTACAAAGTATCGCTGTAGATTTTAATGACGGTAACGGTTACCAAACACTTACTATAGGACAGAGTGTAAATGTGAGTTACGCCAATGCAGGTACCTATGATTGGGATTATAAAATAACTATAGCAGGTAATCAAACATTATATAGCCATAGTAAACTTATTGTTGGTGATCAAACTGCTCCGATAGGTATCGGAAACTCTGGAGGACTGAAACGCCTCGTTACTGAATCTTGTGACCCATCAAACCCTCTAGGTTTGTTGTACGACCAATTTGAATTTCAAGGCACGCAAACATTTGATGGCGTTGCGAACTCCGCAACCATACAAATTGCTTATAATAGCGGAAACTTTTGTGACGATATTACAAACCCACTTATTGTTGCCGAAGGTTTTGAAAGCGGTCTATTGGGAAATGAAAATCCTTTGGGTGAAAATGATATTGGAAACTTTATTACTGAAGCATCTTTTCAAGCAGGAAATCTAGGCGCAGAAATAGCCAACTATGACATTATTTATGTAAACTGGGATCAAGGTAGAGATGATTTGAGGCGCAATGCCTTATTATTAGAAGATATTATAGAGTGGGTCAATGATACCAAAACAGACCCAAACATACAAAACGTAGTTCTCGGTCAAAGTATGGGTGGTGTTATTGCGCGTTATGCTTTGGCAGATATGGAAGACAACCAAAACCTAGATCACGATACAAGTCTCTACATTAGCCATGATGCACCACACCAAGGTGCTAATATCCCTTTGGGGATACAATTTTTAGCAAGACATTTATCAGATCAGTTTGTAAGTACACCGGTAGGGGACTTTGATCTGCCTGCTGCAGGTGGTGGTTCAGTAACTATTAGCGATATTCAAGATGTATTCAATAGTCCTGGTACACGTCAACTTTTGAGTAATACTATAAATGGTAATTTTAATATAGATAATGCAGCTTTTGATACATGGCAAGCAGACTTACAACTACTCGGTTATCCTACACAAACTAGAAACATTGCAATTAGTAATGGGAGCCATTGCGCTAATTTTCAGGAATTAGGAGTACAACAAGAACTACTATTTTTAAGTGGTGATATAGAACCAACTATTTTACTAGATATAATAATCAACTATTTCCCTTTATTAATATTTGGAGAAAATATTGGATATGCTGCTTTAGCTATTATACTAGATGATCCAGCATATTTAGCAGGATTGCTACCCGGTAGAACTAATCTCAATGCAAGGTTTGAGGCAAAGACATTACCAAATAACGGACAGACAGCAAATATCTATAAAGGACGTATTCGTATCACAAAAAAAATAAATTTTCTGCTTTTTACCTTAGCTTATAATATTAATATTACTAATCGGGAGGAAGACAATCCAAGTACAGTACAACTCCCGTTTGATTCTTATCCCGGAGGTTTCTATCCAGTTTCTTTTGACCTTGCCAGCATAAATGACGAATCGATAAATAATTGGTTGGTCAATCTTAATTTAACTGGTAGATCGGCAAATAGTTTTAACTTTATATCCACACCAACAGCTCTAGATGTTGGAGGAGGAAATACAACGCTTAATAATGCTGATTATTTAATAAGATATAATGCAGAAAACCCACCAACTGGAAGTAAAGCTATACCTTTTGATAATTTTACCACATCTTTAAACAATGGTAATACTAATGAAGCACATATATCCTTTAACCCTAGAAATGGAGATTGGCTAGCAGCAGAGTTAAGTGCTGTAATTCCAAATTACAATTTTGATTGTACGTTTATTTGTGATAATAATGGTACAATCTCAGGTCCAGGATTACTTTGCAATACCGCTAATTACTCAGTTGATATTCCTGCAGCAACCGATATAGATTGGACCATTACTCCCGCAAATGCAGCTACCATTACCGAGAATATGTTTGATGTAACGCAGATTACAATAACTAGAGCTGGAGGTTACAATGGTACTGTTACTTTAAATGCCTCAGTAGATACGAATCGTTGTGGTAATAATATATCTTTCAATAAAACAATACATTTTGGTCGGCTTACAGTTAATGGTTCAGTGCTGGTAACAGGTGATAGTGATTTATATCCTGGCCCAACTGATTCTGCTGTTTTTACAGTAAATACTTCTAATGTACGAGTATGGAACTCTATAGATTGGGTAATCTTTAGTAACTCCTATCCTAATGCTTCAATTAATTTTAATATCCAATCCACTGGTGGTAGTGGTAATACCGTTGTGGTTACTGCAAATTCGTCCACACCAGAGGGTAATTACACGATTCAAAGTAGAGTGACCAATAGTTGTGGCTTTTATCCAGTTAATAAAACGTTTTATGTTAATGAAGCTGGAGACCCACAATTTTATCCTCGAATGGCAACTAATTATAGTGTATATCCCAATCCATCCAAAGACATCGTACATATAGATTTGGTAACAAACGAGAAAGAACAAACCCAAGAAAACACTAAAGTCTCTGGAGAATTATTTGATGTGCTTGGTAAATCAAAACTTAAAGTTGATATGCAGCGTAATGGTGCTCAATTTAATGTGTCTAGATTACATCCAGGTGTTTATGTGCTCAAAATTTATGTAGGTGAAAATATCGAAACGCATCAGGTTTTGGTGAAATAGAAATTAACATAAAATAAGAGTATTAGGCTAATTATAAGTTCAAAAAGCATAACATAGCGTTGTGCTTTTTTTAATATTTAGTAAATTGTTTTGGAATTAATAATGTTTCATAATTATTTTGTTTGTTTTATTGTTACCTAGAACGTTACTGAAATGGGAATATATTGTCTTTGAAAGTAGCTTATGTAGTAAAACGAAATGTCTTTGGAAATACGAATTTTAAGAGGTTTCGACTGCGCTCAACCTGACATTGAATATAAAACTTCTTATTTCATTCAATTAAACCCATTAACTTATTAAATTTGCAACCGGTAAACACCAACGCATTTTAATAGAGGTGTCCTAATTATTTTATTATGTACAGAAGTCACAATTGTGGTGAGTTAAGAGCATCACATATCAATACAGAAGTTACCCTTTCTGGTTGGGTTCAAAAATCTAGAAATAAGGGTTTTATCATTTGGGTCGATCTTCGTGATCGTTACGGGATGACGCAACTTGTTTTTGATGAAGAGCGCACACCAAAAGAAATGATGAAACGTGCCGAAGATTTAGGTCGAGAATTCGTTGTCCAAGTCAAAGGAAAAGTCATTGAGCGTGCCTCTAAAAATCCTAATATGCCAACTGGTGATATTGAGATTCTAGTATCTGAATTAACGATTCTAAACAAATCAAAATTACCACCGTTTACGATTGAAGATGATACAGATGGTGGTGAAGAATTACGTATGAAATATCGTTATCTCGATATTCGTCGCAATCCAGTAAGAGAGAACTTGATTTTTAGACATAAAGTGACTCAAGAAGTGCGGAATTATTTGTCTCAGGATGGGTTTATAGAGGTAGAAACACCGTATTTAATAAAGTCAACACCAGAAGGTGCGCGTGATTTTGTAGTGCCTTCAAGAATGAATGCTGGTCAGTTTTATGCCTTGCCACAATCGCCTCAAACGTTTAAGCAATTGCTTATGGTTGGTGGTATGGATAAGTATTTTCAGATTGTAAAATGCTTTAGAGATGAAGATTTACGAGCTGATAGACAGCCTGAGTTTACTCAGATTGACTGCGAAATGGCATTCATTGATCAAGAAGATATTTTAAATACATTTGAAGGGTTGACACGCCATTTACTTAAAGAAGTGAATGGCGTTGAGTTTGAAAAGTTCCCAAGAATGTTGTATGACGATGCGATGCGTCTCTACGGAAATGATAAACCAGACATCCGTTTTGGAATGGCCTTTGGAGAATTGAACGCTGTTGCGCAACATAAAGAATTCGGCGTATTTAATGCTGCAGAATTAGTTGTCGGTATCGCAGTACCTGGTGGGAATAGCTATACTAGAAAAGAAATCGATAAATTAATTGATTGGGTAAGGCGTCCACAAGTTGGTGCTTTAGGCATGATATACTCTAGATGTAACGATGATGGAAGTTTCAAATCCTCTGTAGATAAATTTTACGACCAAGATGATTTAGCAAAATGGGCAGAAGTTACCGGAGCAAAAGCTGGAGATTTAGTTTGTGTGCTTTCAGGAAATGCCAATAAAGTGAGAGCGCAATTAAGTGCTTTACGTATGGAATTAGCAGAACGTTTAGGATTAAGAGATCCTAAAGTTTTTGCGCCATTGTGGGTTATGGATTTCCCGCTTTTAGAATGGGATGAAGATTCAGAGCGTTTTCATGCCATGCACCACCCATTTACATCACCTAAACCGGGACAGTTAGAATTATTGAAAACAAACCCAGGAGATGTGAAAGCCAATGCTTACGATTTAGTCCTTAACGGAAACGAGATTGGTGGAGGTTCTATTCGTATTCATGATAAAGAAACGCAAGCGTTAATGTTTGAATATTTAGGGTTTACACCAGAAGAAGCAGAAGCACAGTTTGGATTCTTAATGGATGCATTTCAATATGGAGCGCCTCCTCATGGAGGACTCGCTTTTGGATTGGATAGATTGGTTGCCATTCTTGGCGGACAAGAAACCATTCGAGATTTTATCGCCTTCCCAAAAAACAATAATGGTCGTGATGTGATGATAGATGCACCTGCACCAATTGATGATCAACAACTAACAGAGTTGAGTTTAAAACTCAACTTAAAATCATAACTACTAAATCCTGCGTTTTGCAGGATTTTTTAGTAGTTTTAATCCATGCCAATCAAACCATTCATAAAGCGTTTACTTATTTTGCGATATAAATATATTTCGCAAAAAAACTTCGTGTTTTTACTCGCGATGCTCGTTGGGTTATTGTCTGGATTAGTGTCTGTAACGATAAAGAATATTACCTACGGGATTCAATGGATTCTTGAGCATCTCGTTATTGTATCTCGTAACAGTATTTATTTTATTCTGCCCATAATTGGACTTGGGCTAGTCTATTTATTTGTGAAATATGTATCCAAACAAAAGATTGAACATGCAATCCCTAGTATTCTTTTTTCATTGTCAAAAAAGAACGGTTTGCTCAAACGAAGTAAAATTTATTTACCATTAATTACCGCACCTTTAACTGCTGGTTTTGGAGGTTCGGTTGGGTTACTTGGTCCTGCGATTGCTTCTGCTTCTGCGGTGAGCTCTAATATAGGTCAGTTATTTCATGTAGACAGAAAGACGAGAACTTTGCTCATCGGTTGTGCGGCAGCTGGCGCAATTGCGTCTATTTTTCAATCGCCAATAGCAGCGATTATTTTTGCGATAGAGGTGTTTAGTCTAGACTTAACTTTTGCATCGTTATTGCCATTATTAATCGCTTCGGTATCTTCTGTATTGACGTCTTATTTTTTCGTCGGAAATGGTGTGCTTTTCAATTACAATATAGCGACTCCATTTGTATTGAGAGATACTTTGTTTTTTATTGTATTAGGTATAGGAACCGGTATTGCATCCATCTATTTTTCTAAGATGTATTTTGCAGTTTATAAGTTTTTTGAACGCTTTAAAACCAGTGGACAAAAACTCATCGTTGGCGGTTTGGCCATCGGTGTGATGCTGTATTTTATACCGCCACTGTATGGTGAAGGCTTCGGGTTTATCAATGATTTACTCGATGGAAATCATTTGCATGCACTAGGTAAAACGCCTTTTGATGATTATCTTGATAATATCTGGGTGGTCATTGCCTTACTGTTTGGGATTACTATTTTCAAAGCTATTGCGATGACGACAACATTTGCAGCAGGTGGAGCGGGAGGAATTATCATTCCAACTATGGTAATGGGGAGCGCCTTAGGCAATGTAGTGGCAAAAATCATTAATAATATTGGCTTAGGTTTTCAGGTGTCGGAATCTAATTTTACACTCCTTGGGATGGCAGGATTAATTGCAGGTGTACTTCATGCACCACTGACTGCTATTTTCTTGATTGCCGAAATTACTGGTGGTTACCAATTATTTGTGCCCTTAATGATTACAGTTTCTATGTCGTTTATTATCACAAAAAGCGCAGTAGAACACACGATTTATACTAAAGAACTTGCCGAAAAAGGAGATCTCTTGACGCATGATAAAGATCAATCGGTTTTAACATTAATGGAACTTGATAGTGTTATTGAGCAGGATTTTACAATTCTAAATCCTGATATGTCGCTTGGTGAGATGTTGCTTAAAGGAGTTTCAAAATCCAGTAGAAATTTATTTCCTGTAGTAGATGAAAATGGATATCTCGTTGGGATTATTTTATTGGATGATATAAGAACAGTCATGTTTGATCAATCGCTTTATGAAACGACTTCCGTTGAGACATTTATGCATAATCCACCAGATTATATTTATTATGAAAGTGATTCTATGAAAGAGGTGATGCGTAAATTTCAAGATAGTAGTGCTTGGAATCTTCCCGTTATTAAAAAAGGAAATTATTACGGATTTGTTTCAAAATCAAAGTTATTGACTGCTTACAGACGGGAATTGATTAATTTTACATCCTAAATCTAAATATAATGAAGTACTTTATTCTTATTGCTTTTTTAGCGTCTATGGGAAGTATATTATGTGGCTATATATTGGAGGTTGAATATGCTCAAAAGCTAATTGGTTTTGGTGTTTTAGGTCTCTTTTTAGTCGCTTTTCCTTTGTTTGCATATCATACCTGGAAAGGTAAAAATCTTAAGGATTATATGCTCACACAAGAGAATCTTGATAAGATGAGAGATAATCAGAAAAGAGGAAAGCATTAATATAATGTTACAATTTTAGATCTTTAAAATTTCCGAAGTTAATTACACCGGTTAGGCTCAATTTCGAGCTATGGAGATAAAAAAATTACAATTTATTAACATGCCTAATTATTTTAAATTTTACCTTTATATCTTAATTAATACATTTTTTAGAATGACTGGAACAGTTAAATTTTTTAATGACTCAAAAGGGTTTGGATTCATTACCAACGAAGAAGAAGGAAAAAAAGGAGTGGTTGCAGCTAATGTGCAAGTTCTCTAAGAGACATACTTTATTGTAGTTTTAGCGGCTAACGAGAGTTAGGCGTTTTTTTTGTCTATTGTTTTTGAGTTGTCAAAGCGTTTAAACAAGCATCGATGTGATTAGGCTGTAATCATTGATTTTATTTGATGAATGCCTGGATATAAATATTTCAGTTGTTGCTTTATTCAAGGCGTTTCTAAAATCGGTTCACCCTGTAAGAAATCTTATTTTTTTAGTTTCAATTCAAATTGCGCTTTTCAATAAAAAAGCGTTTTAATAAAGCCGAAGCCTCTTCAGCTAAAACACCGCCAGTCATTTTAGTTTTGGGATGTAATTTTGTGTCTAAAGCAATGCAACCACGTTCTTCATCGCGTGCACCATAGACAATTTTAGAAACTTGACTCCAATACAAAGCACCTGCACACATTTGACAGGGTTCTAAAGTCACGTAAAGTGTGCAATTGGTTAAATACTTTCCACCTAAAAAATTAGCTGCTGCTGTGATGGCTTGCATTTCGGCATGTGCAGTGACGTCATTTAAAAGCTCAGTGAGGTTATGCGTTCTCGCAATGATTCTGTCTTTTATAACGATGATTGCGCCTACTGGAATTTCACCTTTATCAAAAGCTTCTTCTGCCTCTTGTAAGGCTTTTTTCATGTAATAGGTGTCGTCAAAAGGATTTTCCATAGTTGTAAATGTAAAAAAATTCAAATAATTATAGTCATAGAAATGAGTGTCAATTGTCGTATTTTTGTTAAATGGCTTCTTCTATTTTAGAACATATCAATTTCCCTAAAGATTTAAGACAATTAAATCCTAATGAGCTGCCTCAACTCGCTAAAGAGTTACGCGAGTTTATTATAGATATCGTGGCCACTAAAGAGGGACATCTTGGTGCAAGCCTTGGTGTTGTAGAATTAACGCTGGCATTGCACTACGTTTTTGATACACCCAAAGATCAACTTATTTGGGATGTTGGTCATCAAGCTTATGGTCATAAAATACTCACTGGTAGAAAAGATGATTTTCATACGAATAGACAGAAGCATGGTATAAGCGGTTTCCCTAATCGTGATGAGAGTGCGTATGATACGTTTGGTGTTGGACATTCGTCCACATCAATTTCGGCAGCATTAGGAATGGCAATTGCGTCGCAGTTAAAAGGAGAAGATAAACAGCATATTGCGGTTATTGGTGATGCTTCTATTGCTAGTGGAATGGCTTTTGAAGGCCTTAATCATGCAGGAGTGACTACTGCTAATTTATTAGTAATATTAAACGATAATGCAATTGGTATTGATCCAAGTGTAGGCGCATTAAAACAATATTTAACTAATGTTAAAAAAGGGAAAGAAAAGCAAGATAATATCTTTGAGGCTTTAAACTTTAATTACTCTGGACCTGTTGACGGTCATGATTTACCATTGTTAATTGCAGAATTAGAGCGATTGAAATCGGTTAAAGGGCCTAAATTTCTTCATGTAATTACCACTAAAGGAAAAGGTTTAAGACAAGCAGAGGACGATCAGGTTAGGTACCATGCACCTGGTAAATTTGACGCTTTTACAGGTGATATCCTTCCGAAGAAAACAGAAGTACAACCACCAAAATTTCAAGATGTATTTGGTCATACCATTGTAGAACTTGCCAAAATGAATACAAGTATTGTGGGGATAACACCTGCGATGCCTACAGGGAGTTCTTTGAAGTATATGATGGAGCAAATTCCTGATCGCGCTTTTGATGTTGGTATTGCAGAGCAACATGCTGTGACTTTATCTGCTGGTATGGCAACACAAGGATTGACCGTGTTTTGTAATATCTATTCTACATTTTTGCAGCGTGCTTATGATCAGGTAATTCATGATGTGGCTATACAAAATCTTCCTGTGATTTTCTGTCTAGATCGTGCTGGTTTGGTTGGAGAAGATGGTGCGACGCATCATGGTGTTTTTGATTTAGCATATTTAAGATGTCTTCCAAATTTAATTATTTGTGCACCTCGGAATGAAATTGAACTACGCAATATCATGTATACAGCTCAATTAGGTTTAAAGCATCCTATTGCTATTCGTTATCCCAGAGGTCGCGGAACTATTATTGATTGGAAACAGCCTTTTTCAGAACTTAAAATAGGTAAGGGGATTCAGCTTAAAAAAGGAAATAAGCTTGCTGTATTAAGTTTAGGTGCTATTGCAACTCAAGTAAAAGAGGCTATCTCAATATGTGAGTTTAGTGATGCGATATCACATTATGATATGCGTTTTGTGAAACCGTTAGATGAAAACTTGTTACATGAGATCTTTAAAACATATGAAGAAATCGTAACTATAGAAGATGGTGTTATTACAGGAGGTTTTGGAAGTGCAGTTCTAGAGTTTGCGGCATTGAATGGGTATACAATGCCCATTAAGTTGTTAGGAGTTCCAGATATATTTATAGAACATGCCTCTGTAAAACAACAACATCAATCCATTGGGATTGATGTTGAAAGTTTAATTATGTTGTTGAGTTCTATTGCGCTTCGTCTACAGTAGCAATACTCGGCTGTTCGTTGGTTTCATAGACCTCTACGGTGTTTTGTTTTGGTTCTTGATTACCATTCGTTGTAATATCATTTAGCACCAATAAAAATGCCAGTGTTACAAAAAATATAACTGTAGCTCCTAGAATTTGTTTCTTCATAATAGTAGGTTTTAAAGATTTGGGTTAATCAAATATATATAAATATCGCTTAAATACAAATTTATTCGACGAAATGCATAAAATAAAAAAGGGAACCGTAAGGCTTCCTTTGTTATTTTATAGCTATTTTGTTTATTTGATTATGATTTTCTTAGTTTCAGAATAATTATTCACGCTAATAGTAATAAAGTACATACCAGCGTTTAAATTAAGATTAACATTGGTGTTAGACGTTGAGATATGCGATTTAGTGTCATAAACCTTTTGTCCATTGATGTTAAATACTGTGATATCAGCATTTCCTAAATCACGTTCAGATTTAACTGTAATCTGTCCGTTAGAGATCGTAGGGAATAGTGTTACTACGTTAGTATTAAATTCGCTTTCCAAAACACTTAATGCTTGCGATGTAAATTGACTCGTGAAAAAGCCGCGACCAAATGTAGTTGCTAAAATTGTATCATCTGATGCTTTTACATCTAAATCAGTAACCACCACATCACTCATGCCATTAAATGCTTGAACCCATATAGGGTTTGCTACAGTATAATCAGGAGTTGCCCATACACCTAGTTCTGTACCAATAATAAGTTCTTGGGGAATTAATGGGTTTTGGAGAATACAACGCACTGGTAAGTCAGGTAGGTTTCCTTCAATACCTGTCCATGTTATTCCTGCATCATCAGTAAACCAGATGCTTTGAACACCGTAGTTATACATGGTAACAAAAATTTCTTGTTCACTTTGACCAAATTCAATATCAGAGATGCTACCTACAAAATCTATACTATTTATTCTTGTAAAAGTGGGATTGTCTAAATCTGCAAAATTCCCACGTAACAGCCTACCACTTCTTAATCCAACAAATAATGTTGAAGATGTCGTTGTAAAAGGAGACACCTTTAAGGCGCTTGGTGTTGAATTAAACTGTCCCGATGTAATTAAAGTATTATCAGTTGGCAGACCACCTGGTAAGAATTCTGAAATTCGTTCTATAGCATTACCATTTGAACTATTTGAGGCATCAGTATATAAAATATCTAAGTTTTTATCCAATGTCACTTGATTGATAAAACTACCTCCTCCAAATGTGGAAAGATTTGCTCCATTTGTAAAGCTAGGATAGTTGAAAAATATAGAGGTGTTTCCAGGATATGTAGTAATCACATAATCACCATCAGCACTAAATTCTGTAAATCCTCCGTCTCCACCAAGAGGGTCAAAAAAACCATTTGCCCCTGGAACAGCATTATTTACAAATTGAGTACCGTTATCTTGTGTCCCTCCGGCTAAATTAGTATTAGCAGATGCTTCATCAATAGAGCCAGAATAAAATTGAATCGTATTATAATCTTTATTTCTACTTTCAATTCCGTCTGTATTACCAACAGAGTTGGCTAAGTCTGCAGAATAATAAATACCGCCATCATTACCAAGAACAGCTTCAGTTCCGTTAGTTCCAGGTCTAAATACGATAGCGTGTTGATCTGCGTGTACTAAAGGTACTTGTAAATTCGCTAAATTATTGTTGTTTGACCATTTCGAAATTTGTGACCACGTGGTACCAGAGTTATTAGTGACAAATAAATTTATTCCTCCTACATATAAATTACCATTTGCGTCTGCTTCAAGAGGTAAATTATAGAATGCCTGATTTCTTGTATAATCTGTTGCTGGAATCCCGGCGTCAACATCGTTTGGTTCATTTACGACTGAAATATTACCACCAGTGGCAAACGCATCGGTAGTCATAAAAATATCAGCCTGGCCACCTATATTACATACCAACCAAAATATATTTGGATTAGTTGGGTGTGGTTCTAATTCCGTTCTTCTTGAAGCGCCAAAACCGCGTATAAAATTAAATGTGATTCCATCATTTGATCTCCAGAGATCGCCTCCGCCTTGACCAAACTCGTTAGACGTTGTGGTGAGCCAAATATTATTATTGACATCAATTTCTATATCATTAGGGTTTTTGTAAGTACCATTAGTGAATTGAATATCAAAACGTGTCCATGTGTCTCCATCATCAATAGATTTATATAGGCCTCTGCTATTTGAGCCTAGAAAATTATTTGGAGCTGAAGCTTCAACATATCTACCACTAGGAAAGGCAGCATACAACTCTGTAACACCACCATTATCTCTAGCAACAATATCACTAACATAGAAGATTCCATCAACGTTTTGTCCACCGTTACTAACACCTGTAAATCCACCAATTACATTTTCCCAGGTAACACCTGCATCTAATGATCTATACACACCTCGTCCAATAACAGCGCCATCTGCTCCAATATAAGGTTCTCCAGAACCTACATACATTTTATTACTATCGTTTGGATCTGAAACGATAACGGTTACAGCAATGTTGTTTTGTACACCAGGAATTAAAGTCCAAGAAGATTCTGGATCTATAATATTATCATTTACCCACAGTCCTCCAGAAACACCACCTGCAAAAACTCGTGTATAATCATCTGCTGGATTAGCATTGTTTATGTCATTTGGGTCAAACATAATTCCTCTAGTACGACCACCTTGATTGTTCGGGCCTCTATCAACCCATGGGTTTGAATTATCGCCTCCAACACCTCTCAGTGCTGTTCTTTGTTCTCTTAATTCTTCCTGAACGGTTATTGCTAACTCAGGCATTGGTCTACCAGTTGATGGATCCATGGTTAATTCCCATATTTGCTCATTATAAGCATTTGGTGGTAACCCTAGAGCTTTTCTTTCTTTTTTGGATAATTTTTGACTTTCTTTATAAGGACTCTTTTCTAAATGTGATAAGTGTTGATCTTTTAGGTTTTCAACGGTTTTATCTTCCTCAAAATTTGATTTTACAACCACTACAGTTATTAAAAATAAGGCACAGAGAGTTGTGACAATAAATAATTTTCTTTTCATATCTTTCATTTTTTTTTATAAATGGTTCCCTTTCAACTTTTGGTAAGTCAGCATGGCATTACTGTCAGACATTTTAGAAACATAAAAACAGACAGATAGCAGACTGTCGTAAATAGTGTCTTTTTGTAAGTCAATGAAAGGTTCTAAAACTTTCAAAATTAATACATCAAAATTTGATAACTCACCGTTTAGGTTATTTGAAACCGCTTTTGTAAAGATATTTAAAAGTTCATTAATAACCTTATAACCGACAATTTCTTTATCAATTACGTCTCTAGACTGGTAGATATTTGATATACTTAATTTGATAATATCATTTATTTGAGCTTCATAAGCGCTACAATCTATTATAGATTTTGAAAATTCACCTTTAAGAATAGCCTCTTCATTATTCATAAAGATCTCTACAGCTTCACTTATTAAAGTGTTTATTGCTAAAGAGCGTAAATAGCTAAGCCTATCTTGTGTGCTTTGCAAAGCATTATATGTTTTTGTTTGAATGGAATCTCGAACTAAGTTTATGAGATATTCTAAAGCATATTCTTCCTGTATAAGCCCTAAGTTAATTCCGTCTTCAAAGTCAATTATAGTATAACAAATATCATCTGCTGCCTCTACAAGATAAACGAGAGGATGCCTGCAATAACTTACATCCTCTTCACCACCTCTCTTCACTAACCCTAATTCTTGTGCGATGTCTTTAAAGGTTTCTTTTTCGTTCTGAAAAAAGCCATACTTTTTATCTGCGATATGTGTTGTAGGTTTCTTCGGAAGCGATTCTTTAGGATATTTAGTGAATGCTCCAAGAGTTGCGTAACTTAGTCTTAAACCGCCTAAACGCCCTTTGCGACTTTCGGTTAGGATTTTTAGTCCGTTAGCATTGCCTTCGAAATCACATAAATCTTGATATTGTTTTTTTGTGAGTTGATCTTCAAAAAAACGGCCACTGCCAGATTTAAAGAATTCTCCTATAGCTTTTTCTCCAGAATGTCCAAAAGGTGGGTTTCCTATATCGTGTGCTAAAGCGGCAGCAGCGACAATAGCTCCAAAATCGTTCATTTGATAGCCGTGAACATCCCTCAAATGTGGATGTTTTTCTAATAGTTTTTGACCTACTTTTCTACCTAATGAACGACCAACGACACTCACTTCTAGACTGTGTGTTAAGCGTGTATGGACAAAATCGGTTTTAGATAATGGTACGACCTGAGTTTTATCTTGAAGACTTCTAAATTCCGAAGAAAAAATAATGCGGTCATAATCTACTTCAAAACCTAACCGCGTTTCGTCTTGTTCTTTTCGTAAGCGCTTATGAGTATCTCCAACCCGCTTTAAGGATAGTAATTGTTCCCAATTCATAACTGATGTTTAGCTATGGCAAGATATAGTTTTTCAATGTTAATTTAATGGTTCGATATTATAAAAATATTGAAATCACATAACATTCAATTAACAGTTTTATGATTTAGGTTTAATACCTAATTAACCTTGACTTTACACAATGTACTTTTCTTTGCATCATTATTAAAACCAAACAAAAACTATTAAAAAAAAATATCATGAAAAAATTAGTACTATCTGCTTTAATCGCTTCTTCTCTAGTATTCACTGGATGTTTTAAGGATGACGATACTCCTATTATTTTAGAGGAGATTACTATCATCAATAATAATGGTGGTGAACAAGGTGAAGCTTGTCCTATAGTAGCTGTAACTGGTGCTATTTTAGAAAATACGACTTGGACAAACGATAATGTGTATCAATTAAACCAAAAGGTTGTTGTTGATAATGGAGCTACGTTAACAATTGAAGCGGGAACTATAATTAAAGGGTCTCCGGGAACGGGTTCTTTAGCGTCTGCATTAATCATTGCTAAAGGTTCAAAAATAAATGCTGTTGGTACATCTACTGCTCCAATTATATTTACATCTATTACAGATAATATTACTTGTGGACAAACTGCTGGTTCTAATTTAGATGAAAATGATAGAGGGCTTTGGGGAGGATTAATTGTGTTGGGTAATGCACCATGTTCTTTTTCTGGTGATATTGTTGAAAACCAAATAGAAGGAATTCCCGCAGATGATACTTTTGGTTTATATGGAGGAACAGATGTTGCTGATAACTCAGGAGTGATGTCCTATATATCTATACGTCATGGTGGCGCGTTGATTGGAGAAGGGAACGAAATAAATGGTTTAACTCTTGGAGGTGTTGGTTCAGGCACAATCATTAGTAATATTGAGATTGTCGCAAACGTTGATGACGGATTTGAATTTTTTGGTGGGACAGTTAACGCTTCCAATCTATTGGTTTGGTCACAAGGTGATGATGCTCTAGATATAGACCAGGCTTACTCTGGTACAATCAGTAATGCAGTTGTGGTTCTAGGAAATATCTCTGATCACGCATTTGAAGTTGATGGACCAGAAGGTACAGGTTCTGGGCTATTTACAATACAAAACGTTACAATTATTGGTAACGCTGATACTGAAAATGGGGAATATGCAGATTATAGAAGTAATGCTGCTGGTACAACAAATAACATCTATGCTTATGGATTTAAAGCATCTTCTGATGTGGAATTAGACAATGATGGAGTGGCTTCAAATTACAACAGTGGTGATTTGACATTTGGGACATGGGAAATTGTATTACCAACAGGTGTTACAGATGTCACCAATATTTTTGTTAATAAAGCAGAGACGGTTACAGTTACTGGATTTGGTTCTACTGCATCTGCAGTAGTACAAGGAGAAAATACAGTTGGCGCTACAACTTCTGAGTTCGCTTGGACGTATTCTAATACTGCAGGTGGATTAGGTTTTTAATTAGAAAACTCTAAATCATTAGTATCGTATTTGAAGTCAACAAAACTCTAAAATAAAAAAGCTACTACTCATTAATACAAAGTTGGGTAGTAGTTTATATAATTATTAAATTATGAAAAATAAAATATACTCGCTCTTCATGTTTTTCTTTATTTGCCTAGGCTTTGCCAATGCACAAACGGGAACAGTAGCAGGTAACCTTATTGATGGTGAGTTCGTAGAACCACTTGCTTTTGGTAATATTTTAGTAAAGGGTACTACTACTGGTACAACGTCTGATTTTGACGGTAAGTACGAATTAGAATTAGAGCCAGGTACTTACACAATAATATTTTCATTTGTTGGATATAATACCCAAGAAATTAGCGGAATTGTTATTTCGGCTGGTAATGTGACTAATTTGGATGTGACTTTAGAAACTAATTCTCTTGACACAATTATTCTTACGACAAGTGTAAAACGAAACACAGAAAATTCAGTTTTGAATTTACAAAGAAAGTCGGTGACTTTACTTGATGGTTTGTCTGCTGAAGCAATTAAAAGTAGTGGAGCAGGTAATGTAGCATCAGCGATAAAAAGTGTTCCTGGTGTCTCTATTCAAGGTGGAAAATATGTTTATGTTCGTGGTTTAGGTGATCGTTACACAAAGTCAATTCTTAATGGTATTGATATTCCTGGATTGGATCCTGATAGAAATACAATTCAAATGGATTTATTTCCAACGAGCATCTTAGACAATGTAATTATTATAAAGTCAGCAGCAGCAGAGTATCCAGCAGATTTCACAGGTGGTATTGTTGATATTGTGACTAAAGACTTTCCTACAAGAGCAGAATATTCACTATCAATGGGTACGAGTTATAATCCAGACATGCACTTAAATGATAGTTATTTAACCTCACAAGGGAGTGATACTGATTTTTTAGGATATGATGATGGGACAAGAAACTTACCAATCAATAGATATCAACCAATTCCTTCTACTAGTGAAAATAGACTCTTGTTATCAACACTTACAAACCGATTTCAAAAAGAACTTGCTGCAAAACAACAAATGAGCGGTATGGATTTTGATTTGGGATTTACATTAGGTAACCAATATGATATTGGAGATGACAAAATAGGATATCAAACATCCTTTTCATACAAGAATACAACGATTTTTTATGAGAATCGTGTGGATGGTGCCTATATTAAAGATCCGCAGGATACTTCAAAAAATGAATTACTTGCAGCATTAGATTCGAGAGGTTCTGAAGGTATAAACAACGTTATTCTTAATGGAATGGCTGGTCTTACTTATAAAACGAATAAGTCTAAGTTTAAGGTCAACTTACTTCACATTCAAAATGGAGAATCTGGAGCTGGTTTTTTTGATCAAATCATCTCTCAAGATGGGACTGGTGGCGCTTTAGAGCCATTGACTAAAAACGCTATCACTTATACCGAGAGATCCATAACTAATTTACTTCTAACAGGAAAACATAGGTTGAATAGTTCAGAGGATAATGCGTTTAATTTTGAATGGAAGTTGTCACCAACCTTTTCAAAAGTAATGGATAAAGGTCATAGAATTACGCCCTTACAACAATCTGATAGTGGTAATTCTTTCTTGTCACCTTCGGCATCAACGTTTCCAATACAATTATGGAGAAACCTTCTAGAAGAATCTTGGGCAGGGAAAGTAGACTTTGATAAAACTATCAATCTATTTAATAGACCAGCAAAAATTAAATTTGGTGGTGCTTATACTTATAAATTTAGAGATTTTAGTATTGATGATTACACCTTTAATATTAGAGGAAACCAATCATTTATTGCAGATGGTAATGTTGACGACTTATTAGCAACAGAAAACGTTTGGAATCCAATAAGCGACAGTGGAACGTATTTAATAAATATCGATACGTTCAATCCTATTGATGCTTATGAAGGTGAGCAACACATTGGAGCAAATTATTTCTCACTAGAATTTAATGTTGGTGAAAAAATAAAAACTGTCTTGGGACTAAGAACAGAGTTTTTTAAATCATACTACACAGGCACTAGAGATAATAATAACATCTTTTTTGACAGAGATTTAATCTTAGATGAATTTGATTTTTTTCCGTCTGCTAACGTGATATATTCTGTAAATGATGACACTAATTTAAGAGCTTCTTATTCAAGAACTACTGCAAGACCGTCATTTAAAGAGGCCTCTGTTTCACAAATTTTTGACCCTATTACGAACAGGTTATTTATTGGTAACATTGACTTGGTGCCAACATATATTAATAATTTTGATTTGAGATATGAATATTTTGGAGACAATGGTCAAATGTTTGCAATCAGTGGATTTTATAAAGGGTTTAGAGACGCCATAGAGCAACAATTCTTCATTAACGCACCAACTCAACTTACAGTAGGTAATTTAGGAGATGCCAATGTAATTGGAGCAGAGTTTGAATTACGTCATCGTTTAGGATTTATCGCAGAAAGCTTAAATGACCTTAAATTTAATCTTAATTTTTCTATTATCCAGTCTCAATTAACCATGTCTGACGATGAGTTTGAAGGAAGACAGGCGAGTGCAAGAGATGGTGAAACTATTGATAGAAAAAGACAATTACAAGGTCAAGCCCCTTTCTTAGTTAATTTTGGTCTAGATTATAATAATGATGACTTAGGGTTGCAAACAGGCTTATTCTATAATGTACAAGGAAAAACTTTAGAAGTAGTCGGTATTAGAGAGGTTCCAGATGTCTACACCATACCATTTAACAGTTTGAACTTCACGTTTAATAAGACTTTCGGGGAGGACGAAAATTCTTCAATTAATTTAAAAATCACAAATATTTTGGATAGCTCTAGACTAAGCGAGTACGAATCTTTTAGAGCTCAAAACCAAATTTTCACATTGAGAGACCCTGGAACAACATTTTCTTTAGGGTACTCTTATAAATTCTAAACATAGTTTTGAATTAGTCAAAAAAAAATCCCAGCCTTAAGGTTGGGATTTTTTGATATATGATCGTTTTTTTAATTACTAATTACTAATTGCTAATTGAACTTTATCTGTCCATTCGCTAACGCTAGCTATTCTAGAATCTATGTAATCTACTTCCTTTAGTTTATTATTGGACCAAAATAACCACTTACCAGCTTTATTCCCGTTTACATAGTTGCCAACGGTCACTTTATTACCTTCAGCAGTATAACTTGTCCAAACACCATGAAGTTCACCTTCTTTATTAAAAGCACCTTGTTGTGCTACAGCACCATTATCGTGATAATAAGTCGCAACTGTCAAGTCACCATCTTTATTTAAATCTACTTTTGACTTTTCTTGAGCAAATGTTAGCGCTACACTTAACATTACTATAACTGCGAATATTTTTTTCATCTTTTAATTTGGGTTAATGATTACATAACAAATATACAGTATAATTTACAAAGAACAAACATTTAGGTAACATTAAATTAACATTGTAAGCGTAAGTATTTGATTTATAGAATTTTAAAAAACATATAGTTAATTGATTTTTTTAGAATTGGTGCAGGTGAACAAGTGCTTTACATGGTTTAAATGGTTGTTTTATCACAATAATTAAAAAGAACATAACATTTAGATAACATTGAGTTCGAATTAAAATATCAAATTTGTAGCCACTAATTGTTTTAAATTCCTCTATGGATAACCTATATATCTACATGCTTATTGCACTTGCGTTTTTAGCAGTCGCAGATCTTGTAGTTGGTGTTAGTAATGACGCTGTTAATTTTCTAAATTCTGCAATAGGTTCTAAAGCAGTCTCTTTCAAAACCATTATTATAGTTGCTAGTTTAGGTGTTGCTCTTGGAGCCATGTCCTCAAGTGGTATGATGGAAGTCGCCAGGAAAGGTATATTTAATCCAGGTGAATTTATGTTTGATGAGATCATGATTATTTTCATGGCTGTTATGATTACAGATATCTTACTGCTGGACTTTTTTAATACCTTAGGATTACCAACATCAACGACAGTTTCAATTGTATTTGAACTTCTTGGAGCTTCAGTTTGTATTGCTATTTTAAAAATATATGCTGACGATAATCAAAGTCTTTTAGATTTAGGTCAATACATAAATAACGAAAAAGCCATAGAAATTATTTTAGGAATATTATTATCTGTAGTCGTAGCATTTACAGTTGGAGCGCTAATTCAATTTGTGTCGCGATTACTTCTAAGTTTCAAATTTCAGGAGAAGCCTTCCTGGTATGGCGCACTCTTTAGCGGGTTCGCTGTGACTTCAATTTTATATTTTATTTTAATAAAAGGTGTAAAAAACGCATCATTTATGAGTGCGGAGATTAAGGAGTTTGTTGCTACTAGTCCTTTGGAGCTTATAGGAGTTAGTTTTGTAATATTTACACTGCTTTCGTTCGTGATCATAAGGTTCACCAAAAATAATATTTATACGATTATCATTGTTATAGGGACCTTTGCTTTGGCTGTGGCCTTTGCTGGCAATGATTTGGTTAATTTTATTGGTGTGCCAATTGCAGCTTATAATGCATTTACAGATTGGGTTGCTAGTGGGCAATTAGCCACAGAATTTCGTATGACAAGTTTAGCAGAAGCGGTACAAACACAACCTTATTTATTACTCATTGCAGGTCTTATAATGGTAATGACTTTATGGTTTTCAAGTAAAGCTAAAGCGGTCGTTAAAACATCTGTTGATTTATCAAGACAAGACAACGTAAAAGAGCGTTTTGAACCTAATTTTTTATCAAGAGGTATTGTGCGTGTAAGTATGCTTGCTTCGGAAGGCTTTAATCAATTACTACCAAAAAAGTCTAAAGATTACATAGAAAGCCAGTTTGAGAAACCGATTGTAGTTGGGTCTAAAAATGAAGATTTACCTGCGTTTGATTTAGTTCGAGCGGCTGTTAATTTGATGGTTGCAAGTGTGTTGATATCTATAGCAACGTCTATGAAACTACCATTATCTACCACTTATGTGACATTTATGGTGGCAATGGGAACCTCTTTGGCAGATAGAGCATGGGGAAGTGAAAGTGCGGTATATAGAGTCGCTGGCGTTTTGAATGTGATTGGAGGATGGTTTTTTACAGCATTTAGTGCTTTTGTAGCAGCTGCGATTATGGCTCTCGTTTTATTCTACGGAAGAGGCTACGCACTTACTGGTCTTTTAGTGTTAGCTGCTGTATTATTAATAAAGAATTACTTAAGTCATCGTAAAAGTTCTAAAGAACAAAAAGAAGTGGATACACTTCAAAAAGCAGAAAGCAGTTCTACCCAAGGTGTTATCGTTGAAAGTGCAAGTAATATTTCTAACGTTGTAAAACGCGGAAATAAAATTTATACGAGTGCTATTAATGGTTTAGCAACTCAAAATCTAAAACTGCTTAAAAAGAATAAGAAAAACATTAATAAGCTATCTTCAGAAATTGATGATTTACGAGATAATATTTTCTACTTTATTAAAAATCTTGAAGAACCAAGTGTATCTGCAAGTAATTTCTATATCAATATTTTAGGATATTTACAGGATATGGCTCAGTCTTTAGACTATATATCTAATGTGAGTTACAAGCACATTAATAATAACCACAAGAAATTAAAGTTTAGTCAAATTAAAGAACTTAAAGAGATTGATGAGGCTATGGAGATTATGTTTGCGAACATTAAGGCAGCATTTGATAACAATTCATTTGAAGATATTGGTATTATTCTTAAAGAGAAGGGCGATATTATGAGCATGGTAACTGAAAAAATACATAAGCAAGTTGAGCGCACACGAACAGATGAATCTAGTCCAAAGAACACGACACTCTATTTTAGTTTATTACTAGAAACTAAAGATTTATTAAAAGCAACTATGAGTCTTTTAGAAGAGTATCATGATGCCCATGATAGTAAGATAGAGCCTGCTAGACTTCCAGGATTAAGTCCTGAAGAAGAAGAATAAAAAAAGACCATCTATTAGATGGTCTTTTTTTTGTAGCGTTACCCAGTTTTATTCACCAATTCTTCCAATTTCATCTAAACCTTCAAATGTGGCTTTTTGAGATTCAAATTTTGCGTTATCTACAACGTAAGTTTTTGAGATAGAATCGTGCCAACCCTTGCCGACATCGCCTAGAAAAGAAAACTGTTCGAAAGGAATAATGCGACATAGCGTACGCACTAAAATTTCATTAAATGTTGGTTTTGAGCCATCGTAGAGGACGACTTTTGTATTTGTAATATACTTTCCTAAAGAGCGTGCCGTAAGTGTTTCAATGATGAGATAGTATACAATCAAAATGACTGCTCCAAAAATATAGTCAGATAATCGACCTTCTGTCTCTACGACTAGATCATAAAGTCCATAGCTTCCTGTTAGTTCTGATACCACTCCAATAACCATGCCTATGGCAACTCCAAGGATAATTTGCACTATATAATCGATTATAAAATTTGCGAATCTCATGCCTTTGGTTGCTAAGATATCTGTCGTGACTGTATATTTAATTGGGTTCATAGGTTGGTTTTGGTTAATGAATCTCAAATATAATACTCTTAGTTTAATCTTAAATAGTTTAACTTAGTATGATAAATTTTATAGAATGAAATATTTTTTCTTATTCATTGTGACCGTATTTGCTAGTCAGTTACTATCTGCTTAAGAATTAACTGGAAAAGAACTGTTAGAAAAAGCGATTAATTATCACGATCCAGATCATAATTGGTCAACGTTTAAGGGCGAATTATTTGTCACTATGGAAACTCCAAACAACGCAAGTCGTGAGAGTAAAATTATCATTAATTTACCTTCAGAATATTTTTATATCCAGACCAAACGAGATACAGTCACTACAGAATATACCCTATAAAAAACGTAATATTCCATCAAATTAAATGGTTCAGCAGATATTTCCGAAGTAAACATTAAAACCTATAACTTGAGTTGTGACAGAGCCACGTTGTATAAAAATTACTATACCTATCTCTACGGATTACCAATTAAATTGAAAGATGAAGGTGCGAACATTAATGATACGATTGAGCGTAAAACCTTTATGGGAAAAGAATATCTCGTTTTAAGTTTTAGCTATGATAAAAGTATAGGGAGTGATAATTGGTATTTTGATGCAAAGACCTGTGCTATGGAAATCTATCAATTTTTTAAAACAGATGAGAATGGTAGGTCAAAATCCGATAGTGGAGAATATATCCTTCTAACCGCAACAGAAACTATAAATGCCATTAAAATGCCTAAAAACAGAGCCTGGTATTATAATAAAGACGATGAGTATTTAGGTACAGATGTTTTAAAAAAGTAAGATTTAAGGGTTATAAGTGAACTTTCCTGTTAGCTCATAGTCATCACTTACGGTAACACCACAAAATATAAAGGTGATATTATCTGAACCATCATTCTCTACATAAACTTTTTGTTCTGCCTGTGCATATCCTCCGCCTAAACTCCCAGATCCAAAATCTGTAATAGATACAACTATTTCGCCATTTGATTTTGTTGATTGATTATCATACTCAAAAACTGTAGTGTACTCACCCGTTAAAGGGAAATTTCCATCTATTTCATTAAATCGTAGTTTCATTCGTAATGCAGACGTCCAAGTATTGGTTTCAAATTGGACATTGCCATCATTAAATCCAGACGGGTTTTCATAATCAACCGTATCAATTATAATGTTGCTTTGACCTAGATCTATATAATTGTCTATAGTTGGTTCGCAAGCAGGCTCGCTCGTAGTTGTAAACTCAAAGATTTGACCATAAGCTACACCAATCTCGTTGATTCCGTAAGAGGCACAATAATATGTTGTGTTGGCATTGAAATCAGTATAATTAGTGCTAAAAAAACCTATACGTTCACCTTCAATACGTTTTGTATCGTTAATGTTAGGAGGGAATGTTTCACTCCAAACGATACCATATTCTGTAATATTGCTTCCGCCTTCTCCTAATACTTTTCCACTTAAATTAGCAGTATTCGTTAAAATACTTTCTGGCGCGTAAGTAATCATATAAGGAGCAGTCGAGCTTATATTCTCAATTTCACAGCCAAAGACCAAAAAACATAAGGAGATAAACAATAATTTTTTCATTGTATAATATTTCTGACAAATATAGTAATTATATATATTTGCTAAAACTCAAACTCAACTAATGAAATATTATTTCACGATTTTACTCTTTTTGTCTTCATGGTTAGCTTTAGCTCAATACGATGGCAAATTTGGACTTACTTTAGGGGCTACAAATTATATCACAGATACTAATTTATTATCTTCAAAATCTGGTACTGGTTTTACAATTGGAGCTATGAGTGTTTCAGAGTTTAATGAAAATTTCACATTTGTTTTAGAGTTCAACTTTAATTATCATAATGTAAAATTTGTTGGTAGAGAGAATGAGCTTGCAGAGCCTGAGGATTTAAAATTCAATTTGCAGGAGTTTAGTATACCTATGACTTTCAATTATTTCTTTTATGAGGTCAATTATTTCAAATTTGGATTTAATGCGGGAGCCTCTTTGAATTTTATCCATGAATTCAATTTGAATGATGAGTCTAAAGAGACTTATGTTTTAGATCCATTATACGCATCACCTAATGATTTGGCATTCGACTCAGCTAATGAAGAGGTTTCTTTTAATGTATTTGCAGCGGTAGGGCTTTGCGTGCAGTATGATGAGATTATAATGGCTAATCTTAAATATTATCATGGTCTTACAGACCCGTATAGACAAGCTCCTATAGTTGGTTTAAGAGATGAAATTGAAGGACAAGATTCTTATTTTACATTTGGATTGACTTACTTCTTTTTGTAATTCTAAATATGGTATTGATAATAAAGTAATGAAACGAACATGTTTAAGCGTCTTCACCTATTTGCCCTATTTGTTCTAATTCAATTATGGCGTTCTTTTTCTCATTAAATTTATCTGCTTTTACAACATAACAATTTGCAATAGAGTCATGCCAACCTCTTCCATTTGTGCCTAAAAAAGAAAGCGCATCAAAGGGAATCCATCTACTAAAGCTTCTTTGAACTAATTGTTTTGTTGTTGGTTCTCTCCCATCAATAGATATTACCATGGTATTTGTTGCATATTTTCCTAGTGTTTTGGAGGTGTATTTTTCCATTAAGAAGTAATACATAAACATGAATAGGTAACTTATAATTAAGTCTTCTATTTCAGACATATTATTCCAGTAATCATTTAGCTGGTAATTACCAGTGAACTCTCCCAGATAGAAAAAGCCATAAGATAAAGCATACATAAATCCGTATTGCGGAATTGAATCTATAATATGGTGAAGAAAGCGTTGCCCTTTGCTAGCTAAGAGATCTTGAGTGATCTTAAATGTGTCTTCGTCCATGGTTAGAGAATAGTTTGGAATACTTAAACATAAAAAAAGCATCTCGATATATAATTATCGAAATGCTTTTTCTTAATTAATAAAAAGGTTTTTAAGACCCACACATCAAGCAATCATCACCTTCAGCCTCTTTAGCTTGCGTAATTAATGCTTTCATTTCTTCTGCAGTCATTGGTTCTGTTTCAACTTTTTTCGCAATTTTATTTGCAAATTTAGCAGCAGTATCTGCAGCTTTTTGTTGCTGTTGTTCAGCAGCATCTACTTCTACAGCAGCAACTACAGGTTCTGCAATAGGCTCAGCTTTTACTTCTCTAGTTACAGTGATTTTCTTAGCATCAACGGCACTCTTAGTACGTAAGTAGTACATTCCTGTTTTTAATCCGCTCTTCCAAGCATAGAAATGCATTGACGTCAACTTAGCCATTGTAGCACCTTCTAGGAACAAGTTTAAGGATTGTGACTGATCTATAAAGTAGCCTCTTTGACGAGACATGTCTATAATATCTTTCATGCTAAGCTCCCAAACTGTTTTGTACAACTCCTTAATATCTTGAGGAATATTAGCTACACCTTGTATAGAACCATTAGCACGCATGATCTCATTTTTAAGTTCATCATTCCATAAACCAAGTTCAACTAAGTCTTCTAATAAATGCTTATTCACAACAATAAACTCACCAGACAATACACGTCGCGTATAAATATTAGATGTATAAGGCTCAAAGCATTCATTGTTACCAAGAATTTGCGACGTTGATGCAGTAGGCATAGGCGCAACTAATAATGAGTTACGAACACCATGTTTAGAAACTTCTTTTCTTAATTTATCCCAATCCCAACGGCCACTTAAGGTGTCCTCTTGGATATTCCATAAGTTGTGTTGAAATTGACCTTTGCTTATTGGGGAGCCTTCATAAGACTCATAAGGGCCGTCAGCTTTCGCTTCTTCCATACTTGCAGTGACTGCAGCATAGTACAACGTTTCAAAAATTTCTTGATTTAAGGTTTTAGCTTCGTCGCTAGTAAAAGGCATACGTAGTTTAATAAAGGTATCTGCCAAACCTTGAACACCTAAACCAATTGGTCTGTGTTTTAAATTAGAATATTCAGCTTCAATTACAGGATAATAATTACGATCAATAACTCGGTTTAAGTTCTTAGTAACGCGCTTTGTAATTCTAAATAATTCCTTGTGATCAAACTCACCATTCTTTATGAACATAGGTAAGGCAATAGACGCTAAATTACAAACAGCAACCTCGTCTGGAGAGGTATACTCCATGATTTCTGTACATAGGTTAGACGAACGTATTGTTCCTAAATTTTTCTGATTAGACTTACGGTTTGCTGCATCTTTGTACAACATGTAAGGTGTGCCAGTTTCAATTTGAGATTCTAATATTTTTTCCCAAAGTTCACGTGCTTTTATAGTTTTGCGACCTTTTCCTTCCGTTTCATATTTTGCATAAAGTGCTTCAAATTCTTCAGAGTGCACATCACATAATCCAGGACATTCATTAGGACACATTAATGTCCATGGTCCATCTTCTTGTACACGTTTCATGAATAAATCTGGCATCCACATGGCGTAGAATAAATCACGAGCACGCATTTCTTCAGCACCATGGTTTTTCCTAAGATCTAAAAAACTCATAATGTCTGCATGCCAAGGCTCTATATACATGGCAAAACTTCCTTTACGTTTTCCGCCTCCTTGATCTACATAACGTGCCGTATCATTAAATACTTTAAGCATTGGTACAATACCATTACTTGTTCCGTTAGTTCCCGCGATGTAACTTCCTGTTGCTCTAACATTGTGAATAGATAATCCTATACCACCAGCAGATTGGGAAATTTTAGCAGTCTGTTTTAGCGTATCGTAAATACCGTCAATACTATCATCTTTCATTGTTAAAAGAAAACAAGATGACATTTGAGGCTTTGGTGTGCCTGAGTTAAATAGTGTAGGTGTAGCGTGTGTAAAGAATTTTTTAGACATGAGCTCGTATGTCTCAAGGGCAGACTCTAAATCATTAAGGTGAATACCAATAGATACTCTCATTAACATGTGTTGTGGTCGCTCAGCAATTTGACCGTTCAATTTTAAAAGGTATGAACGCTCTAAGGTTTTAAAGCCAAAGTAATCATAACTAAAATCACGGTTATAGATGATAGAAGAATCTAATTTATCTTTATTATCTATGATTACTTTATAAACCTCGTCACTTAAAAGTGGTGCTTTTTTACCATTTCTTGGGTTGACGTATGTGTATAAATCTGTCATGACCTCACTAAAGGTCTTTTTTGTGTTTTTATGCAAGTTAGAGACAGAAATACGCGCAGCTAAACGTGCGTAATCTGGATGAGCAGTCGTCATTGTTGCGGCTTGCTCAGCAGCTAAGTTGTCTAATTCACTCGTGGTTACACCATCGTATAAACCATCAATAACACGCATGGCTACTTTTATAGGATCAACAAGTTCATTAAGGCCATAACATAATTTACGAACTCTCGCTGTAATTTTGTCAAACATTATCGGCTCTTTTCGACCGTCTCTTTTTAGTACAAACATACGTTACACATTTTTTAGTTCTTTCTGAAGCTACCATTCAGAAAAAGGGTTAGTTAGTTATCATTAATCAGTAGGTGACTGATTAATAACGGATTAATTATTGGTATTTTTATATTGAAATTAAAACGGGTTGTCACTTTTACTTCGGAAATTTTAAAATTTCCGAAACTGTCAACCAGTTAAAAATATTATTGTCTTTATATATCAGTTCTAGAAATCGAAACTATCTGAACCAAAGTCATACTTATCTCCTTCTTCCTCTTTGTTAAGAACACCAGCTTTTTGGTATTCAGAAACACGTTTCTCGAAGAAATTAGTTTTTCCTTGTAAAGAAATCATATCCATGAAATCAAAAGGGTTAGCTGTATTGTAAACCTTTTCACATCCTAAATCTGCAAGCAAACCATCAGTTACAAACTCAAGATATTGCGACATTAACTTTGAATTCATGCCAATTAAACTTGCAGGAAGAGACTCTGTTATAAATTCTCTTTCAATGTTTAAAGCATCAATAAGAATTTCTTTGATACGCTCTTTAGGTACTTTGTTTACTAAATGGTTTTCGTGTAAGTGTACAGCAAAATCACAGTGCATACCTTCATCACGAGAAATCAACTCATTAGAAAATGTTAACCCTGGCATAAGACCACGTTTTTTTAACCAAAATATAGAACAAAAAGAACCAGAAAAGAAAATACCTTCAACCGCTGCGAAAGCGATCAAACGCTCAGCAAAACTTGGAGAATCAATCCACTTTAATGCCCAATCTGCTTTCTTTTTGATAGCAGGAAAGGTTTCAATCGCATTAAAAAGACCAGCCTTTTCTTTTTCGTCTTTTACATACGTATCAATTAAAAGTGAGTAGGTTTCACTATGTATGTTTTCCATCATAATTTGGAAACCATAGAAAAATTTAGCTTCACTATACTGAACTTCATTAACGAAGTTTTCAGCAAGATTTTCGTTAACAATACCATCACTCGCAGCAAAAAACGCTAGTACGTGTTTGATGAAATAACGCTCGTCATCTGTTAATTTATTTGTCCAATCGCTAATGTCTTGATGTAAATCAATTTCTTCTGCAGTCCAAATACTAGCTTCAGATTTCTTGTACCACTCCCATAAATCGTGGTGTTGGATAGGGAAAATTACGAAGCGATCTTTATTTTCTTGTAAAATTGGTTCTAGAACTTGAGACATATTAATTGGATTTTGTTTATTAAAAAAAAGGGTAAAACTTTTGGTGTGAATTTAGACTAACAAAGGTTCAAAAATGTAAGAGATATTTTTGTGTTTTTTACGAAAGCTTTTCAACAAGTTTTTAACAATGTGATATTCTCAAAAAAACATATGTTTTGTTAAAAATAATCATAACTAATTGATGTGTAGTAATTTAATGTGTTTTTGTTTAATCAGAATATGTAGGTATAATCTTATTAAAACAATAGTTACAAGTGATGTTTGCTAGGTATTTTAAATAAGAAAAACAAAACAGTTATTAAACAAGAAAAGAGAACTATAAAAAGTTCTCTTTTCTTGTTTAATAACTAACTAAACTAACTAAACTAACTAAAACTGTTTAAAAAAAGTCAGGTATTACCCTGACTTTTTAATGATTAATAGCATTTAATCAAAACGGTGAATCCCCACGATCACTCTATTTTTTTTCTATTAATTTCAATTCAAATATCAAAAACAAAATGTGCTTTAAAGTTTCAATTTGTGTGGTTGGTTAGGAAAAATGTATAAATGGTAGGGCTCTAAAATAGTTAAAAACATAACATACTTTTTCTCACAAATTATACATAAAATTGTGCTAACTATACATATTACCAATGAGACATAGTTTTATATTTTATATTTGGTATTATGATCAAAGCGGTAATAGTAGACGATGAACCAAAAGCGATACAAGGTCTGTCATGGGAACTCACAAATTTTAGTAATGATATTGAGATTATAGCAACGTTTTCAAATCCAGAAGACGCTATTAAATACTTGAATGTTAATACGCCAGATTGCTTGTTTCTTGATATTCAAATGCCAACTATGGATGGGTTTCAGTTTCTTGAAAAATTAACCAAAAAAGATTTCCCAGTGGTGATCACCACAGCTTATGATGAGTATGCAATCAAAGCCTTAAAGCATGAAGCTATTGATTATTTGCTTAAGCCAGTAGATTCTGATGATCTGATAGAGACCATTCAAAAAATAAAAAAGTATAATTCTAGATTGGATAATTCATCAAAAATTGAAGAGGTTTTACTAAGCTTCAATGAGAAATTTGATAAAAAGAAGATTACTATAAATACAGATGGTAAACTTATATTTTTAGATATTGATGATATTTTATTTGTGGAGTCAGATGGTAATTATAGCACTATTGTAACTAACAAACAGCAAAAAATAGTCATCACCAAAAAGTTAAAAGAAGTGGATGCCATTTTGCCAAGTCACTATTTTTTTAGAATTCACAACTCCTTTATTGTTAATTTGAATAAAATTAAAGAATTTATCAAAAGTGAAGGTTATGTGGTGATGGAATCCAATCACAAAATACCTGTAGCGAGACAACGAAAATCAGATTTTTTAGAAAAACTATAATTTGAATTACCTCAGATTACATTGTATTGAGACTCCTTCTAATGTGTTATTAGTAATATTTCTATGCTTTTTGAGTAGTATTCAATTATCGCAGGCACAAGAAAATACTTCAGCATTTGCTCAGGATATTACCAATTTAATAACATTAAAACCAAAGCCATTTGCAACGATAGATTCTATTTTTAGAAAGTATTCTAGAGATAGTACTAAGATGAATACGTTAATCAAGGCAACTAAAACCGTCAATTACATAGAAGGAGAGAATTACGGGCTTAACGCATTAGGTGCGATATATAGAAATATTTCCCACTATAAAAGGTCTATTGAAATTCATAAGGAAGCTAATGAACTTGCTAATAGTACTAATAATTTAGAATTTAAAATTATTAGTCTTAACAATATTGGTGTTGCTTATAGACGAATGGATCTCGTTAAGCCAGCGTTAGATTTTCATACAAAAGCACTTGATATTGCGCGATCTATTGAGAACCCTTCTAAAACCATATTCTATAATATAGCAGTATCTCAAAATAGTATTGGTAATATTTATCTCATATTAGAACAGTATGAATTAGCACTTAAGCAATTTGAAAAATCTTTAGCTATTGAAAAGGAAGCGTGTAATAGATTAGGACTGGCTATTAATTATCAAAATATTGGCTACGCTTATGAAGCTCAAGGTGATCTTGAGAACGCATTACTTAGTTATAAATTGTCATTAGACTTTAATAAACAAATCAATTCAAATTTAGGTCGCGTTATCTGTTATAATAGCATTGGTGAGGTCTATATAAAACAACAAAAATTTGTTGATGCTAAGAGGATTATCCAAAAGGCATTAGAAATGGCTTTGAAAATTAATGATCAATTTTATATCGCATCCTCCTACATTAATTTAGGTTGGGTTCAAAAAGAGATGGAATCGCTTACAGCTTCCGAAGAAAACCTAAAAAAAGGATTAGAGATTGCTAAGCAATATAACCTCAATCTTTCTATTGTAGAGGCTGATAAGCATCTTTCAGGATTGTATAGTAAAACTAAAGATTATCAGCTCGCATTGAAGCACTATATAGAGTCTGTTAAAGTTGAAAAAACTATTAATAACAACCGTAATCTACGTTATGTTAATGATGTCATTATTCAGTACGAAAACGAAGCTAAAAATGAAGAAATAAAAGAACTTGCTAGTGAGAATCAAATCGTAAAATCTAAATTAGAGCGCAATAAAAAAGCCTTTTGGTACTCTATTTTAGTCTTTGGAGTTCTAGTAGGTGTATTGGTTGCTTTGTACAGAAACAGACAGTTGAGTCAGGAAAAGCAGATTTTAACCATAGAGCAGGATATGTTACGCAGTCAAATGAATCCACATTTTATATTTAATTCTTTAAATTCTATAAAACTCTACATTATAAATAATGAGAAAGAAAATGCGGTTTATTATCTGAATAAATTTTCTAAACTCATTAGAAAAATTTTGGTGGCTTCTTCGGAAAAAGAAAACTCCTTGGAAGATGAGTTAGATACTATGAAGTTATATATGAATATTGAAAATATTAGATTTTCTGACGAAATTGATTTTCAAATTGATGTAGATGATACCATAAATACTGCAAGTATAAAAATACCATCACTAGTTTTGCAGCCTTTTTTAGAAAATGCCTTGTGGCACGGATTGTCTTCTAAGAAAGAGGATAAGAAAATTAGGTTACATGTCTATCGAACACAAGATAATTATGTAATCATTTCAATAGAAGATAACGGGATAGGAAGAGTCGAGTCCAATAAAATAAATAGAGATAAACTCATTCAACGAAAATCTGTTGGTATAGCGATTACAAAAGCACGACTAGCAAACTTTTCTAAAGGCTATACTAACGGTTATCAAATTGAAATTGAAGATTTATATGATGATTATCAAAACTCTACTGGAACCAAAGTTATTGTAAAAATACCAACGATCTCTAATGTTAAATAAATAGTTTAACCGCTAAAAGCTGACATCATAGAACCCTATAAAGAGGTGTCTATTGAAAAATCTATTTTATCTAAACCAATACAGTTCATGATCATGTTATTTTTTGACTTCTTTTTATCGATGTAAACCATTTCCATCATTAATCCATTTTCAGCATATTTTTTTATCCAATCTGAATTAAACCCTTTAGGGATGCTTTTTGAATTTGCTCCAAAAACCTGATTAAAACTTACAGGGACATCATCTGTTATATAGAATGTGATTTTTGTCTTATTGTTCTCACTCACGAAACCTTCACATTCATAGCCCATAATGGTTTTAGAGTCGACTTTTGTATATGTGTAATCAGATGAATCGTTATCACTATCAAAACCTGAAGCTTTAAGCTTTGTTTTTTGAACTACTTTTTTGTCCATCATTTCCATGAACATAGATGTTACTCCTTGATTTCCATCAATTACCATAAACATTTTTGTATCTGTGCTTTTAGTCATATCTGCTGTGTCGAAACCAAAATATTTTGCACTTTCCTTTAAAAAGTAAGTAAGATCTACATCTCCTCCTTTCTGTATCATCTTGAGTTTATAGGTGTAATCAAAGATCGTAAGTTGAGTGTAATTGTATTTTAGACACTTTTTGTGAATAAACAGTTTGAAAGATGAGTAAAAACAGGAAGATAAAACCGATTTTTTTTGAAATTTATAGATTAATAGTATTGAAAATTCAATTCACAAAACTAATTAACTGCTTCTATTTCAAATGTATATGTGGTTTAAAATAATGTATGATTGGAAATAGAATAAATTACTTAAGATGCTTTTCTGCAACGTTTTCTAATTCCATATACCAGTCTTCTCCAAATTTTCTAATGAGTGCTTCTTTTACAAATTTATAGATAGGGACTTGTAATTCTTTACCAAGAGCGCAGGCGTCATCACAAATTTCCCATTTGTCATAATTAACCGCAGAAAATTCAGAATACTCCTTAACACGAACAGGATATAAATGGCAAGAGACCGGTTTCTTCCAAGAGACTTCACCTTGATTATAGGCTTCTTCTATTCCGCAGAGTGCTGTTTTTTTATCATCAAAAATAACATAAGCACAATCTGCTCCATGGATTAATGGCGTTTCTAGATCACCAAAAGACGTCGTTGTAGATGTGCCTTGTTTTTCAATAGCATCAATTCCTTCTTGGCGCAAAAAAGGTTTCAACTTTGGATAGATTTCTTTAAGAATTTGAGCTTCTTTAGCTTCTAAGGGAGCTCCAGCATCTCCATCTATACAGCAAGCACCTTTGCACGCAGATAGATTACATAAAAAATCTTTTTCAATAATATCTTCTGAAACGATTGTTTTTCCTAGTTGAAACATGTGATTATGAGCTGAATTAAATAAAAGCAAAAGTACTTAAACTTTACCGGTTTTTAACGTTGCAGATGTTTTATAAAGACCTACTTTTGCCCGAAATTTGAAAACATGGATATTCAATTAAATATAAAAGAGATTTTTACAGCATTTATGATTCTATTTGCAGTCATAGATATTATTGGTAACATTCCTATTGTAATTGACTTACGTAAGAAGGCTGGTCGTATTGAAAGTGGAAAAGCAGCTGTCATTGCCGGTATAATTATGGTGCTCTTTTTGTTTTTAGGTAAAACGATATTATCATTTTTAGGTGTTGGTGTCAATTCCTTTGCAGTTGCAGGTGCTTTTATTCTATTTTTCATAGCGTTAGAAATGATTTTAGGGATAACGTTATATAAGCAGGATGAAAGTACAACAATGACAGCTTCAGTATTTCCATTGGCTTTCCCTTTAATTGCTGGACCTGGTAGTTTAACAACCTTGTTGTCATTGCGATCAGAATATAGAATAGAGAATATCATTATTGCAGTTATCTTAAATGTTATCATTATCTTTATAGTCTTAAAAACATCCAGTAAAATTGAGCGAATGATTGGTCAAAACGGGATTAACATTATTCGTAAAGTGTTTGGTGTTATTCTTTTAGCCATTGCGGTTAAGTTATTTGCACACAATATTAAAGCGCTTTTTGAACTGGCTTAATCTTGAAATTTGAACTCATGAAATATTTTATCATTTTAGTAACTCTAATTGCAGCGGGATTAATCGTTTTCAATGTAAGTATGTTAGATTTCAATAACTTATTTGAAGGTCAGAGTATTGTCGCTCTTATTACAATATTTGCATCATTATGCGCTATTATTTTGTTGCAAGTTTTGAGGTTTTCTAAGCGAGTAGATCAAAAATTGAAAGGTAACGCATAATGTACGATACATTCATAATTGGAGGAGGAGCAGCTGGTATGTCTTGTGCTTTAGTTTTGGGGTCTGCAAAATCAAAACCTTTTGCGACAGATAAGCGCATTGCTATCGCAGTACACCAAAAGTCTAGCCATTTGCAAAATGCATTATTTAATAATGTTTTGGGATTGACTCCTGGTACCTTAGGGTCTGATATTTTAGAAACTGGAAAATCACAACTTCAAGATTTATATCCTCATGTTGAGCAAATTGAAAATGAAAAAGTAAATGCTGTTTTGAAGTCTACTGAAGGATTTACTATTACTACCAATAAAAATAAGTACCATTCAAAACTTGTTGTTATTACAGTGGGTTATACCAATTTGCTTAGGATAAAGGGATTAGATAATTATGTAGAGCCACATCCAAGAGCAGGAATAGAGAAAGATCGTATTTGGTTAAGAAATGAAGATCATTTAGTAGATGATGGATTATATGTCGCAGGAACCTTAGCAGGTTGGAGAAGTCAATTTTCAATCGCCTCTGGCAGTGGGGCTCAAGTTGCTACAGATATTCTCACGCTTTGGAATGACGGGAAACATACTAAAGTACATGATAAGGTCTAGTAGTGTATAAAAAAGACAAGTAAAGACGAAAGTCAGAAACTAATACTGCTATTAATCGTCACGAGAGTATTAGCATGCTCACGAATAGACCACATTTTTTTCTGTTGAAACTCTATAAAAATTATTGTTATTGGTGTTTTTGATTCTTATAACAAGCCTAGAAGACAGTTGCGTATTAAGCGCGTTAACCGTTCACGTTTTGCATTAGGATACGTATTTACTGAAACCTCTGGGCAAACTAGTCTTTATTCTTTTTAGCAGATAAATTAACCTCAAAGTAATTATCGCCTCTACTTAATAAAATAACCTCCTCAATCATATCATCGGTTTCATTAAGGATTTTTTCAGCAATTGTACTGCCATATAGTTGTTGCGCTAATTCAGATTTAATAAGACGTTTTATTTGATCATGATAAGCCACAAAGGTTATGTTCGTTCGTTCTTTAAAGTTTACAAAGTCTTGAAACTTAATAACAATATCATCGCTTACTTCAAAATTTGGAACAAAATCATCGGCTGCTACACCATCATATATACTTCGGTCTTTATCTAATTCTTCAAAAACAAAATTGCTAATGTATTCGCGACGTTTAAGATAATTTATAGTTTCGTTTTGAACGGTGGTGTTTAAAGGCACAAATATGTCTGGGATAATTCCACCGCCGCCATAAACAACTTTGCCTTTTGGTGTTGTAAATTTCAAGGAATCTGATATTTTTATTTGCTCTGCATCTTCAAACTCACCACTACTTAAACGTTTAGAGTAATCGTTATAGTAATCACCGCTTTTGCCATTATCATAAGGTCTTTGGATTGAGCGTCCAGTAGGTGTGTAATATCTAGAAACTGTTAATCTTACTGCGCTGCCATCACCTAACGACATTTCTCGTTGTACGAGACCTTTACCATAACTGCGACGTCCAATAATAGTACCTTTATCATTATCTTGTAATGCACCCGCAACTATTTCACTTGCAGAAGCTGAGTTTTCATTGATAAGAATATAAATCTCACCCTCTTCAAAATCACCTCGTCTAGTAGCAAAGCTTTTCTCTATTTTTCCCGTCTTATTTTTTGTAAATAAAATAAGCTTATCATCTTCTAAAAATTCGTCAACAATTTGTTCGGCAATGCCTAAAAAGCCTCCAGGATTATCGCGTAAATCTAAAGCTAATTGTGTTGCACCTTGATCTTGAAGATCGTCTAAAGCGCGCTTAAACTCTTTATAAGTTGATTCAGCAAAACGATTGATTTTTATATAACCTAAATTATCGGTAAGCATGTAAGATGCGTCTACACTTTTAATGGGAACGATATCTCTCTTTACTTTAATCTCTAACAAGTGATTTTCTCCTTTTCTAAAAATAGAAAGCCTAACTCTAGAGCCTTTTTCTCCTTTTAATTTGGAAATAATATCTGCATTGCTCCATTCTTTTCCGAAGATAGAATCACCATCGGCCATCAAAATACGGTCACCAGCTTTAATTCCTGCTTTCTCACTTGGGCCACCTTCAACCGTTCTAATCACAGTTATGGTATCATTAAAGGTGTAAAAATTAACACCTAGACCAACAAAATCACCTTTCATATTATTGGTAACGCGCTCTAATTCACTTTTAGGAATATAAGTAGAATGGGGATCGAGATTATCGAGGATTTCATTAACAGTGACGTCAACGATGCTATCTGTGTTAATGTCGTCAACATATTCGTAATCAATATAATCTATAAGTCTATTAAGCTTGTCTTTTTTGCTGTTTGAAGTAAATAAGCGGTCTGAAGTGTCTGTGAAATTTAATTTTCCGCCAATAAAAACACCTATTGCAATAGCAACACCTATAATAAGAGGGATGTATTTTTTATGGAATGCCATTTATACTTTTATATCTTCAATTAACTCTAATTCTATGCCTGCTTTTGCTAAAAACTGTAATCCCGAATCATCTTTGTAACCCTTGTGGTAAACCACTCTAATAATACCTGCTTGGTGTATGAGTTTACTGCACTCTTTGCAAGGTGATAATGTAATATATAATGTGGCACCTTTGCATGATTGCGTAGATGCAGCCACTTTTAATATGGCATTCGCCTCGGCATGTAAGACATACCATTTTGTATAGCCTTCGTCATCTTCACAATGGTTTTCAAAACCTGTAGGAGTTCCATTGTAACCGTCTGATATGATCATTCTATCTCTTACGATTATGGCACCTACTTGTTTGCGTTTGCAGTGGGAAAGTTTCCCCCATTCTTTAGCAATTCTTAAGTATGCTTTGTCGTATCGTAATTGTTTTTTGTCAGGCATTGTCTACGTTTGGAGTTGTTCGTTTTCTTCTGAAATATCAACTCAACCATTAAAATTATAGTTCAAATGTAATAATTATATAAAGTGTACATCGCGTTTTAAGACTTTGATAACATTAAAGTTTTGTCTAAGTATAGATATCAAACGCTATTTATTACGAAAAGAGGTTGTTTTTAATGAGTATTGGTAATATAAAACCAACCACAATTGAAGATATTACCATAATCCAGTCGCGTTTGGAAAATCTAAAAATAGTTTGACAAAGAAAGCTCAAAAAGATGACCATGAAAGCAATGAAAAGTTGACCAACTTCAAAACCTAAGCCAATTTCTAAAAGTGCAAGAAGTTTATTTTCAGAAGAATAAATTAGAGTTTCGAACGTACTAACAAAACCTAAGCCATGAACTAAACCAAAAAAGAGAGTCGCAAAAAACACTAAGCCTATGATTGGGCCATGAGATTTTTTACCTGCAGTGAAGACATTAAATAAAGCAATAATTAAAATGGAAATAGGAATTAAAAGTTCAATCAATTTAATATTTACATTTATGATATTATAAGTCGTCAACGCTAATGATACACAATGACCTAATGTGAAAACGGAGATAAGGGTGAAGACACGTTTCCAATCTTTAAATAAATAAGGGATTGTAAGGACTATTAAAAATAGAATATGGTCGTAGGATTTTATATTTAAGATGTGGTAAACACCATCTTGAAAATTTGACAGAAAATTGTCAATCATAGTAATTGGATTTGGGTTGACTCAAAGTTACATTTTAAAACGGAAATAAAAAAGGCTTTAACGTTAACGTTAAAGCCTTTAGTGCACTGCATTGGCCTATTCTCGAATCAAAGCATTAAATTCGTTTTTTGAAAAGAAAAAACCTCCAACCTATAAAAAGGCAGAAGGTTCGACTTGTACTCAAGGCGGGTACTTTTTAAAACAAAATCGGAAACCAAATAATAACAAAAATGAATAAAAACAGGGGTTACAAGAAGATAATAATAGTCCTATTTTCTTTTTATTGGTTCTTTTTTACTTATTTTTGTTATCAATTTGTTACTGATTTATGAGCGTAAAACTTAGAGAGAAGAAGTTAGCTAAAGGAGCTGTTAAGTACTATTTAGACATATACATCGATGGCGAACGATCTTACGAGTTTTTGGATATCAAGATAGAAAAAAGTGATACGAAGTCCGTTAAAAAAGAGAAGAAAGATATTGCTAATTTAATACGTTCAAATAGAGAGTTAGAATACCTAACTCAAAATACAAATTATCTTCCTAAACATTTAAGACATATCAATTTTTTCGACTTTGCCGAATCCTTTGTAACTGAATACAAGAAGAAGGATTTAAGGATGATAAAAGCTACACTAAAACATTTTAAATCCTTTGTTGATAATCCAAAGCTAAAATTAACGGATGTTAGTCCTTCAATAATGAATGGTTATAAGGATTATTTGAATGATACTTCTGGTCTAACAGGAGAATCGCCTCATAATTATTTTACTCGTTTTAAAAAAATACTTAAGGATGCAGAGGTTAGAGGTCTCATTCGTGAAAACCCAACAAGGGATATAAGGTTTCAAAGAAAAACTAATGATGATGAGTTAAGAAAGCAAGTTCTTACATCAGAGGAACTTCAAAAATTGGTTGATACAGATTGCGGAAACAGTGAGTTAAAGAAAGCATTTCTATTTGCTTGCTATACTGGATTGGGATATGCTGAAATTAAAAAGCTTAAGTGGATAAATATCAAAGAAAATCGGTTAACCACGAGAAGAGCAAAAACAAATCAAAAAATTGAACTTAAACTAAAGGAATCATTGATTGGTAGTTTAGGTGAAAAGATCAAAAATGAAGATATGATTTTTAGCCTTCTAAATACATCTGGGAACTCAATATCAGATAATGGTATTAATAAGTGTTTAAAAAATTGGGTAGAGCGCGCTAAAATAGACAAGCACATTACCTTCTATTGCGCACGTCATACATTTGCGACTCAACTCTTACAATATGGAGCAAATTTAAAGACTGTAGCTGATGCTATGGGTCACGCCAATACAAGAAATACGATTAAATACCTAAATTACATTGACAATTTAAAAGATGATGCTGTCGATAATTTACCTGATCTTAAATTTTAAACAATATGGATGAACACATAACCTTATATACTGAAACTTTCAATTTGCTTAAGAAAGGAATAGTTAAAGGAATTAAAAATGATTTGATTTTATCTTATGAAGATGATCTTTACTATAATTACTCAATTGAGCTTATAACAGAAAAGTTATATAATGAAAAACCAAAATTCGATATTGAAGAATCTTGTTATTTAGATTTATTAGCAAAATTTAAGGATCGAAAACATAATTTTTCCAAAAACCCTTTAAGAGTAATTTCCAGATTATTGTATCCGAATTTTATAAAAAGAGAAGATAATGAAATTACATTTGACGAATTTATAATTCAATTAGCTCACAGGGAAGTTTATCAAGAAGTCATTCATCTTCTTAAACTTAACAGAGAACTAATACTGCGTCAATTTAGACTGAAGAAGTTAGATGGGTATCAAAATATGGAAGACTTTGAGTTAATAGAATATCCCTGTCATACAACCAATACAGATATTTATTATGAGGTTGATGAATTTTATAAAACATTGACAGAGCCTAAAGTCAAAACCGTTCAATTTGTAGCCGAATCAGGACTTGAAAATAGAATATCTGTGCCAATTTATATTGATGACAACATTGATGCAATTATAAATGAAAATTATTTCAAGATAAAAGAAGGCTTTAAATATAAAATAGCTCACGCCAATTTTTACAGATATCTAAGCAAAGAAGGAATTATCAATAATGATAAGACTACTCTTTTAGATTTTATAAAAGTACTGTACTTAAATCCATTATACCACAGGTCTATTATACACTTTTCTTCAAGCACTCAATTAACTTCACATTTTTTAACATCACTAATTGAAGTTATCTCATCTGACTTAAAAAAAGCTCATATCGAAAAAAGTCAAGCTTTTTATAGTTTTAAGGGAACTCCAATTAAAGCAGATACTATTTCACATTCAATTTCTGAGACTAAAAACGATTACGAAATCAACCTTGAACTCGTTAGATGTATTTCAAAATATCTTGATTCTATGCCTGTTTAGTCTTAAAGTATGTTAAAATTGATTCATAATATTGGTTCTTCATGAATCATTGAATCATCCTAACCAAGAGATATTACACCTTTGTAATGTACACAAAGACGAAATAGCTATTTCATTTTAATAATTTTAAAACAAATTAAAATGGAACATTACAAAAACACAGTGCATATTAAACATGTATTACAAGATTTTTTAGAAATTTATTTTTTTCATAAACCAGTACTAACCTTTAATGAAGGTTGTAAGTACTGTGGTATTTCACGAAGTAGTATGTATAAACATACGTCGTCAAATAATGTACCTTATTACAAGCCTCATGGCAAACTTATTTTCTTTAAAAGAGAAGAATTAGATGAATGGTTGCTGAGAAATCGGCAATCTACCGTCGAGGAACTTGAGCGGAAAGCATCCACTTACAGTATCTCCAAAAAATAATTCTAACCTTAAAAATAAAGAAAATGAAAACATCCATAATAAATACAAGAATAAGTTCATCATTAAAAGAAGAGCTTGAAATATTAAGTCAATTTTTGAGTACACCAATTTCAAATATTGTAAGGGAAGCTATAGAGAACCACTTAATAAATTCGATTGATAATCACAAAAATGATTTTATAGTAGAGGGATTAAATTCTAATGACATTCAATTACTCGAAAGTTTGGGTTTTACTGAATTAATCTTTTGGTTATATGATAAAAAACGAGATCCCCAAATTTGTGAAATAGCAGAGTTTTATGAATTTTTAATAAAGTTAATCGAAGAGATTAATCAACACCCGTTGTTTACAGATGAAATTCTAATAGAATTAAATAAAGTGTTATTTGAGCTAAATCACACTTTAGATGAATGGAGTGGTCTGCTTTCTGGTTTTAAATTTCCAGAATCTTTCGATTATTTAAAGCTCTCTGATTTTTTGCATGCTTTAAGATATGATGACGAAAATAATAAAGTAATCCATATAAAATAATTGACTATGAGTAAAATGACAGCAGAGTCAATAGATATAAAACTACAGGAGTTAGTAAGAAACGACAAAGATAGAGCCATTGAGAAATTAAACAGAATCATAAAGCATTTGCCTGATGAGTTCTCTCGTTTAATAAATGAAGCTTTTAAGTATAAGCGAGTGCCAAAGGAGTATATGTTAAGTGCAATATTATTTACAATTAGCACCTCCACAGGGCTAACATTTTATCTTAAAGCACTTGGCTATAAAAATTATGCGAATTGTTACTTTACTATTGTTGGTAGTCGGGGTGATGCTAAATCAGAAGCGATCAATATTGCTACACGACCAATTAAGAAATTGGATGATGAGGAATATGATGAGTATGTAAATAATATACAGTTAGCCTCAGATGATGATATTGAAGTAAAAAGGAAACAAGTGTTGGTACAAAACGCATCTATTGAAGCAGCTCACATGGTGCATTTAGATAATCCCAATTCAATAGGAATAGCAATTGATGAGATATTTGCTTTGATTGAAAAAATGTCTAATCCGAACAGTCGAGATGGAATAGCTTGGCGGAATTTTTTACTTGAGGGTTACACAAATGGACATGTAGATGTGTCGAGGAAAACGACTAAAAGTTTTCGAATTAATAATACGTGTCCTACGTTACTTGGTGGAATTCAAGACCAATTCGTTGGCAAACTATTTCAAAATGGTAATTTGGAAAGTGGATTTATTGATCGTCTTTTTCTCACTCCAAAATTAACTCATAACCCAAAATTAGTAAGGGGTGAGATGAATGAGCAGGTTTTGAATGATTATGAAAAGGCAATCAAAAATGTCTTGGATTATAAACGTCAAAGTGAAAAACCAGAAGAGGTAAAAAAGCAATTTGAAATAAAGTTACCTGTTGAGGCTCATGATAGGATTTTTGAATACACACAAGAGTTGATAAATAGGCAGACTAACGCAAAACCTCTTGTTAAAGAATACATGTCTAAAATGCAAATTTCCATTCAGAAACTATGTGTCATAGTATTTATGATAAAAAATGCCTTTAAATCCACTTTTGCTGACGTTTTGAGGGAAGATAGTGTTGAATTAGCTATTGAAATTAACGAATTTTTCTTTCTTAACTTTTGTTCAATAATTGAAAGGAATTTCAAGGCTAATAATGATACTCCTACCTTAAAGTCAATTATTGAGATGGCAAAGAAAAACAAGGCTCAACAAAAAGCAGTTTGTGAGATAACGGGGTTTAATAAAGGGCATATTTCTAAACAATGGAATAAAGTATAAACCACGCAACAGGCAACTCGGTTTTCTGTTAAAATCACATATAATAATTTGTATTACAGTGTGTTATATAGGTTTTTATCAAAGTTCCCAGTTGCCTGTTGTATTAAAAAAAATTATGCTACAAAAAATTGAAAACAGGTTAGAGTTTAACTCTAAGCGAAATAAAGGATTAATTACACCCTGTTGTGATAAATTAAATAGGGATGGGAAGTTTGTTAATTATAAAGGGTATCCAGATAATTACGGTTATTGTCACTCATGCGGAACTTCAACAACTCCAACTCAAGTTTATGAAGATGAAAATGGTACACCTTACTATTGGAATAAAAGCACAAATGCATTTGAGGAAACTGTGGTACATTCCACTAATAATGTATTACAAAATTGTCATACAAACAATGATTATTGTAATACAATAAAATCTAAAATAACTAAATACATTGATTTCAAAGTGGTTAGTGATTTAGAAAACAATGAAATTGATAACAATTTGCTTTTGTATCTACAAACAATGCATGACAACGATGTTGTTGATAGAGTGAAAAAAATGTATCACATTGGTACGAGTGAAAATGGAGGTACTGTATTCTGTTCAATAAATAAGGATGGAAAAGTTCAAAAATTAAAAATAGTATATTACTCAAAGGTTGGAAAAAGAACTGATTATTTTAAAGTACCTTATAAAAATGAAGATGGGTATTATAGTTGTTTATTTGGCGAGCACCTTTTATGTGAAAATACTAAACCCATTATTCTTATTGAAAGTGAAAAAACAGCAATTGTGTGTTCAATTTTATTACCCAATTATACTTGGTTGTCATACGGAGGGATTAATGGATTAACTGATGAAAAAATAAAGGTTCTCGAAGGGGAGAAAGTTACGATTGTTCCAGATATTAGCGAAAATGCTGTAGCCATTATGAAAAAGAAGTTACCAAACCTCAAAAGACTCGGTGTTGAGGCTAATATATGGGATATGACCGAAGGTAAAACAGATAAACAACTTAAAATTGAAGGTATTTATAATTGTGATTTGGAGGATTTATTGAGTTCTACAATTAATAATAAAAAGTAGAGATTAATTTATTTATGTTTAATTGTTTTGTAGGCATATAGATTAGGCTAAAATTGTTATTTTTAATGACTAATCTTTTTTACAACATTTCAAGTTTTTTCAATGAATAAGACTAACACACGGAAAGCTCTTAATCCTGCATATAGAAAGCACAAACCATTACGTAAAGAAGAAACTAACAAATGTTTTTTTATTTTTCAATTGTTTTTTCTTTAATTCGAAGCTCTTTTAGGTTTTTGATTGGTTTAATTATTGATTGTTTATTTTTCCTATCATAAAGAAATAAGTAGTCGTTCGATTTGCCTAAATAATCTAAATTAGAACCAGAACCAGAAACATTATCAAATAAAATTAATTCATAATTAAAATCAGTTCGATTATCCAAAACAGCATAAGCCTCTTGGTAACCATTAATTGCTATCGGAATAATCAATATGCTTAAAAACCAGCTAATTAAAAAAACTTTGGAATTTTTTTCATAAGTAGTCCTAATTATCAACAGACAAATCATTATTACAAAAAATGGGAAATCCAATTTTTCTAATCTTTCCGATATGCTGTCAAAACTAAAATAGATAACACATGAGGAGAGAATAAGTAAAATAGAGATAATTATTATAAATCTTATTCGAAGGCTTTTTCTGTCATCTGGCTTATCTCGTTTTTCTTTTTTATCTTTTTTCTTTTCTTTACTTGCAAACTCGCCTACAACGAATCCAAGAAATATTGATCCCAAAACATATAACAGGCTATGCAAATCATCAATAAATAGTGGTATATATTCAGATATCCCTATATAATCAACAATATTGATATTGAATACACTATAATAAATTGCAAGTTTTATAGAGCTCGCTACAATAATTAAAAAAGTTCCTACTGGAATTAATTTTACAATTTTTTCGATTTTATCCATATATGTTTTTTACTGTTTGCCAACGGTTGGTATAAGAAAAGTAGGCGATTATTAAGCACGAAACTTTAGGTTAAGCATAAGCCGGATTTTTAAATTTTTCTTATTATATTTTCTTCTCAACAAGTCAAATTTAAAAATTTAGCCACCTCGCTAAAGTCTCTTTATCATTGGGTTAAGCGCCAAATGACCTATATTTTTTGTTAGTGGTTGTTTTTTAATGTTCTTATCGCTTCATTTATTTGAGCATCATTAATTTCTTCAAAAATATCTGGTAGCCATTCTATTGGAGGAGGAAGTAAGAATGAGAAAATGAATGGAATAATAAGCACAATGACTAATGCAATTAAGATTAAGCTTCCAATAATATTTTCTCCTTTTTTATTCAGAACTCCTTTCCATTTGGGGATAAAATAGAAAATGAAAACAGTAACTATTAATGCTAAAATTAATTTAAACCATAATAAGTTTATATATCTTTCTAATACTTTTTGATTGTAATAATATATTGTTTCTTGCCATTCATTTTTGTATTCTAAACATCTAAATTCATACTCATTTTCACCAATTTGAATGTCTTCACCATATTTACACCAATCTTGATCCATAGGTATAGGAGCAATGGATATAGCACTTAAAAGAACACTTAATATGTAGAAAATAAATCCGCCTATTACTAAGTATAGAATAATATTTTTTCTTGTTAACTGCATTTTGTTTTTGAAATAACTCGAACGTCCATGCTATGGTTAGTACAAGAATTCAGGGAACTGAACTTTCCATTAAGCACTTAGCCAGATTTTTAATTTTTTTTTATTTAATAGATAGGCAAAATTGAAAATTTTGCGGACTTTATTCAAGGCACTTCACTTTGGGTTAAGCGCCAAAAATCCTATTAAATATAACCATTGTTGGCATTTTGTTTTTTTATTTACTCAGGTATTTTTTAATTTTCGTAATTTTAAAACCTGTACCAAAATCTACATAATCACCAACCTTTTTATTTATTAATTTCTGAGCGAATCCCTTATTTTCTGTCAATGAAGTAACTTCTTCTCCATTTTTGTTTTGAGTTTCAATACCAATAGAATACCATTTTAAATCACCTTCTTTATTTTTTAATTGAACAATGGAATATTTTGCTACATTTTCAATATCTATTTTCATTAAATTTTCCAAATCTAATTCGTTGAGAATTTTATTAGTTTCTGGATGATAATATTCAAATTTATAAATATCATTATTTTTTGAAACTATTAATCCGTGTTCTGCTTTTAAATGACTTATGTGAGAATCTACTCCTCCAAGTTCTCTACCACTTCTTTTTATTAATTCATCTTTAGTTGCTCCTTTTAGTAATTCGTGGTCAATAATTCCACAATCTTTCGTGTGTCCTAACCAACTCTCTCCAGTATAACTTGGTTTTCTTTTTTTAAGAATTATTGAATTTGTTTGTTTTATGTCAAATTTCTTATCACGGTTGAAGGTCATTATGTTTTATAATTTAAAATGGGTTTTTATTTGTTCAATAAATAATTTTCTGTTTCTGCCAATTTGAATGTTTGAAAGATAAAAGTTTCCGCTTCCTATAAGCCAGAATATTTTATCTACTTCAAAAGCAGTAGTATTATTTTCTATAGCAATTTTATCAATTAATTTCAGAGTCTGATAATCTTGTTTTATTGTTGACCTCTCATTGGGATTAATTAAATTTAGTTCTTTAAATATTTCTTTTAAGTGAACGTCAGGTTTTCCGAAATTCAAGAAACCAATTTCCTTTAAAAAATCACAAGCCAAAGGAAACCCAATTCCTGAAATTTCGATGCTAATCAACATTGGAAGTGCTGGTTTTGCCTTTTCATCTTTTGCGAAAAATTCCGCCCAATTATAAAATGATTCAGCATTATTAAACTCACTTAGAAAATAGGCAGAATCAATAATTGATTGACAAAATAAGGGCCAAATACTTCGTGAAGTTCTCCGAATTTGTCCTTTCGGTTTTAATTTTGAGATTATTTCATTTAATAATTTTTCAGAATCATTTTTCCCGAAAGTTTCAGCAATTTTTTTTGGGTTAAAATCAAAAAGGACATCTTTCAATTTTTCTACGCCACCAATTGATCCTCCAATAACTTTTGTACTCATTTGCTTGTTTTGAGCAGTTTCACAAAGTCTTTGGTAAATGGTATTGATATTTTTTGGCTTATTGTATTCTGGCTGAAAATGCTGTTGAATCAGTTTTTCAGTTACACCATCTTTTTCTAATAAGAAATGATAAGCAAAATTGTATAGATCTTTATACGTCATTTAGTTTTTCCGGAATGTCTTGCCCTGAAATATGGCTACAGGTTAGAATTGATTTTATGCGGTTAATTTATAGACCATATTTGGTGTTTTGAAGTCTAAAGATAAATGTAATCTTATTTCATTGTATAAATTAATTGCATTTTTTGCTACTGCTTTAGCGTGTGGCACGTTAGCAAAGGTCTGGTCAAGATAAAATTCATCTTTTAATATGCCGTTTACCCTTTCTGCCATTGCGTTTTCGTAACAATGATTTTCTTCTGTCATACTAATATCTATTTTCTTTCTTTTAAGTATTTGGGTGTAAACATTGCTACAATACTGTATTCCTCTATCCGAATGATGTATGTGTCTTGTCCTGAAATATGGCTACACCGTAAAATCAATTCTAACCTGTAGCCATATTTCAGGACGAGTCAGTATGAAACACAACGGAATTGTGTATGGTTAGTTGCGTGGTTAAACAACTAATATAGTAAACAAATACGAACCCGAGAAAATTCCGAAGGAATTTTCCAAATAAGCACTTGCCAAAGCAATTAATTATACACGGTGTTGTGCTTTCGTTATTTATTTAATTCTTTTTCTATAATATCAATAATCTTTTTTAGATGGTTTTCTAATTTTGGATAGTGATTTTTTTTTAGATTTCCAGTAGCTAATGTGTACGTTAGTAGTCTGTTTTCAAACTCCTCGTTTTCCAAGATTGGAATAATGCTCTTTTTAGGTTTTGTTGAATTGGGAAGTCCAAAGTAAGTTTCAGTATCTGATTCAATTAACATTTTTCTAAAAGATATTCGAGGTTTAAGATATTCGGTAACTTCATCAAGGCTAATTTCCACATCTTGTTCTACTTGTTTTATTTTCATTACTAATGGTTCTAAAGCAGTTAAGTATTTACGAAGACTATCATTACTGACATTTTTTAACTCGCCAGAATTTTTAAGTTCAGAAAGTGTACTGTTTTCAAAGTCAAAACTATAAGAACTACCAATAATGTTGACAAAAGTCTTTGAGAGGTAACTCTCTGATATTGTATCGTGATTGGCATCAATGAGATTCATAGCAGTTAATTGCCAGGAATGCATATCAGTTACCAAGTCTTTATATCTGTTAACCTCATTTAGATTTTTGAGCGATTCAACTTTTAGTAGCTTTAAGTATTTCTCTTGATTATTATTCGTTTTCCGTAATTCGTTCCAATTATTAATCGAAAGGGCAATTAGAATTCCAATAACAACCAAAATAATTTCGCCCAATGCATATTTTAAATACTTTCCAGTTTTTCCTTCTGAAAGTAAATTTTGTCTAATTTTTCTAAAGAATTTTATCATTGGTTAGCGGTTTGTCATAATGAAGCACAACGTGCTTGTGTATGGCACGTTGTTTTGGTTTGGAACTAATTTAGCAAAAAGAAACGAACCAGAGGGAAATCCGCAGGATTTTCCGAGTACACACAAAGTAAACAATGGGTTATACACGTTGTTAGCTACTGGCCCAATTCAGTTCTTGCTTCTGCTGTCAATAGCAATGTCATAAGTTTTAAGCTTTTGGAATCTTTAAATCCAAGTTCTTTTCTCATATCTCTAAGAAAACCATCTGCATTGTTCAAAATAGCACTTGTATTTCCTTTATGAATATCGAGATTGTCCTCATATTCAACATACTTTTTAATTAAGTCTTCACTTCCCCAATTCATTAAACCTTTCTTGAAAAGAGCCATTTCTTCAGTTGCTTTCTTTGTAAGGCCATCTCGATTGTTTTTTACATTTTTAAAAATTTCAAAAAACGCATTATAAAAGTGTTCGCAAACTTTTTGTTTTTCTTTTAATATGTGCAATTCATATTCTCTTTCCCGTGTTTTTTTATTATTTATGTTTACTGTCATTACCGAAGTAAATGCTGCAACTATTACTGCTACTATTCCAAGGACTGATATTTTCGATTCTAAATCATTGATGTAAAAAACACCCCAAACTGACAATGAAACTAATATCAAAATTAGAATGAATAACCATATATTTATAAAGAAGCTTTTCGTCATTTTTGTTGATGTTTTTTAGTTATTGGAATTATGAAATTTATAGGCTCTTTCAAAAATTCTGCTACCTAATTCAATTCCTTCCATTCCTACAAAATTGTCCCAAGCAGAAGTAGGCGCAAACCAAACACATATGGTTTTAAAATCAGGCACGTTTTGGTATTTTAGGTCGTGTAATTCTTCTGAAAAAGCTTTGTGAAATTCTTCTGCTGATAAAAAAACACCTGAGTATCCTCCACTATATTCAGATACAAGTTTTAGAGCTGAATCTAAATCATCGAATAATTCAAAAAGTTCGAATTTTTTCCATTCCTCGCTTTTCGATAATTTCTTTTTACTTTTCCTAAATATTCTATTGAGCATTTATTTCGGCTTGTAGCTAACGTGATTGTGTATGGTTAGTTGCGTGGTTATGCAACTAATTTAGTAAACAAATACGAACCCGAGAAAATTCCGAAGGAATTTTCCAAGTAGGCAATTGCCCTAGCAATTAATTATACACGGTGTTGGCAGTAGTTTTTATTCAATTTTTTTAAGTTCTTCCGAAATCTCCCAAACAGTTTGTTTTCCGAATTCTCCATAGTTTGCTATAAAATTTCCTTTAGTGTCTATTACTACACAACTAAAACAAGGAAAATGATATTTAAAAAACATTTTTTCAATTAATTGATTACTGTCTTTTTTCCATCCTATTTTTTTTTGATAATAATATTTTAAATTTTCATCATCTTTATAAATCCAGTGGTGACTTATATCGCTAATTTTTTTTAATTTTTTTAAATAGTCTCTGTCAAATATATTCCAAGTAGAATATCTTTCCATGCCATTGCATCTATCTTTTCCTGGATAATAAATTATGACAATTAACTCATCATCAATTTTATTTTGAATAGATAAGCTTTGTTTTAATTCATTAAGTTGATTTTCGTTCAGTTTTCCAATTGGTTTTCTCCTTACTAATAAGCCTTGAACTAAAGAATCATTTTCAAAATATAAATCAAGATATTCTCTAGAGTTTTTTCCTTCTATAAATTCATTTTTATCTATTTCTTGATGATTTTCATTTAAATAAACAACTTTCTTTTCTTGTGAAAAAAGTTTACACGAGATTAGTATGCAAATTATGATTATGTACTTCATTTTTTCAAATTACTGCCAACGTTTAGTATATGGCAAGTAGGGCAGTAGAAAGCGATGAACTTTCAAGTTTGCTCTGAGCCACATTTTTATATTTTGTTTTTAACTTATTCATCTTAAAAGCCAAATTAAAAATTTGGCGGTGTTTATAAATAGTACTGAATTTTCGTAAACCACTGAACGCCCTATTTGCTATATACAGTGTTAGCAAGTGTTTTATTCTATTTCTTTAAAGTAATATTCATAAGTCGTCCAACTATCATATGCCTGGAATATGTATATGTCACATTTTTTAATCATTAAGAATTTGTCATTCCAAAAAGGAGTCCACTCCTTAGATAGATCAAATTGACTCCAGTCTCTCGTCTTTCGAAAATGGTTTTTATTAAGTTCAAATTTGTTTTTTAATGTATCAGAATCAATTTCCAGAGTAGTCTCTTTAAACTTATAAATAGTAGTATTTGAAGTCCATGGATAGGAGTCTTCAGTAGCATGACTTGTTGAGTCACTTATTGTGAGTCCAATTAATCTCCATTTTTTATCAGAATCAATTTTTTCAGTTTGTTTCCATATTATTAACGAGTCTTGAGCTTCAATAATCAAAGCGGTATCATTAGTCAATACTAAAAATGAATAGAATGGAAGATTTGCTGGAGCTAAACTGTCATTTTGTGCCACTGAATGATTACAAACAATGAGCATAAATATTATTATTATTCCTTTAATCTTTTTCATTTCAATACTTGCTAACGTTTATGTATATGGTTTGTTGCGTCTTTCAAGCAACTAATTTAATAAATAATTACCGACCAAGAAAGTCCGCGAGGACTTTCGTAAGTAAGCCTAAAAAAGCAATAAATTATATACGGTGTTGTGGTTAGTATTTTTTTAACTTAATTATAAATTCATTTTCTGAAAATCTAAACCCATTTAATTTTTCGATTTCTTTTCCTGGTTTTACTTCTATTGAAAAGTCATTTAATTCCAACATTTGCTTTATTCTCCACATCCCAATTCCTTCTCCATCTTTTGAAGTTTTTTTTGCTTCATTTCCTGAAAAACCTTCAATAAATAGTTTTGAATATTCACTTTCTTCAATAAATAGACTTGACATCTTAAAATGAACAAAAATGTTTTCTTCTTTTTCTTTGAATATTATTTCAACTGTAGATTTAGGTCTAACATATTTAGAAGCATTTTCGATTAAATGATAAAGAGCAACTTGTAAAGATTCATAATCACAATTTATAGTACCTCTAAATTCTCCAACATTTACATAAACTTCTTTATCTGAAAAATCTATAAAAAACGAATGTAAAACGTTCATTAAGACTTTGTGAATTGGATGTTTTCTTTTTTCTAAAGTAGGATTTGCTCTATCGAGTTTCCTATAAATAGAAAATTCCGACTTCATATGAATATTATGTTTTGCTAATCTCAAAAACATTAAAGCTGTATCTTTAGGATTGGTCTTAACTATTTCAGAAATTTTAGGAATTTGAGAATTAAAGTCAGAAGTTAGAATTTCTTGAGGAACTAAATCATAAATTTCTTGAATGTTTTTAGCGTTTATTGTTGTTAGGTTGTGAACTAAACGATTAACTCTTTTTTGTTCTTTAAGTTTTAGGTTTGTTTGTATTGCCTCAATAGGTAAGTTTAAGTCATAATAAGCATATGATAGAGCGTCTAATTTTCCTTTAAATAACTTTGTGGTTTTTGTGGTTGAACAACAAAGAAATGTTGTTCCATTATTATTTGAAACTTTTCCATTTCGTCTTTTAGTGAAATATAATGGACAATCAATTGTTCTGCCATTATGTTCCGTTTTTGAAAAACAATTTTCACATTCTTTTGTCAAATTTGTAGCAATACTTTCTTTCTCGATATTAGTAACAGAAAAATGGTTTATTGACATAAGGTTTCAATTAAATTTACAAACTGATATGGTTCTGCATCTTTTGATAAACAATCATCTACTTCTCTTAATGCTTTATGAAATCTGTCTCCTTTGGTTTCTGAAGAATAAATTACAATTTTCTTTTCTGGATACTTTTTTTTCAATGCTGAAGCCAAACCTAAACCCTGGTCTTCGAATAAAGCTTTTCCAACACCATTTATATCGACAAATATAATATCAGCTTCTTTAGCTTTGTAATCATCTAAATCAGTTATGTCTTTAACCGATTTCGTGTTTTTCCAGCCGGCTTTTTTTAGGATTGAAACCATTTTGTATTTCGTATGCTCATCGTCTACAAATAAAATCCTAACATTATTTTTAGGTTCATTGTTTTCATTTACTTTTTCTTGTTTCTGTTCTGGTGGATTACTTGTAAGATTATTTGTAATTATTATTGAATTTTTATTTTCATTTTTTGTTGTTTTTTCCGTTTTTGATTCTTTTTTGAAAAAAAACTTATCAATTATAAAAAACAGAGCAGTTACTCCAATACCTCCAAATAACCATTCGTAATTGCTCTTAAAAAATTCAATCATATTTCCTTAATTTTAGTTCGTTAGTTATCGAGTTTTATATTAACCACAACAATTGTATATACACTATTGCCTATATCCAATTAATAACAATTAACCAAATTTAGCTGTTTTAATTCGCAAAGTAAGTTTTTTCTTAAATTTTCATTTTATTTGAAAAATAGACATGGATAAATAGTTGTATGCCAAAATTGATGAGTTATAGATCTATAAATTTTGCGTATTAAGAAGTAAAACAGACTTATCTATTATATATTGACTGAATGGAAGCAAAACACATTGAGGAGATTATTACGCTAAACAGGATCTTCATAGAGGTTGAAATGACTTATTATGTAAGAAATGCTGTTATTGTGCTGTTACTGTTTAAAATATAAAAACCTGTTAATCATATGATTAACAGGTTTAAACAGTACTCAAGGCGGGAATCGAACCCGCACGTCTTGCGACATTGGATTTTGAATCCAACGTGTCTACCAATTCCACCACTTGAGCGATTTCGGACTGCAAAATTATAAAATTATTTATTACTATCAATCAAAAATAGTAGGTTTTATGCTTTTTCAGTTCAAATAAATTCTTAAATTTGCACCTCGTTAAATTAAAGCGTGTTTTATTATCGCAAATAATTCATTACCAATGCCAAACGGAGTTATAGACGCAAAAATTTTTGCATGCGGACAAAGTAAAGAACTTGCTGAGAAAATCGCAGCAACCTTTGGTGTGCCTTTAGGTAACGTCATTACTTCAACATACAGTGATGGAGAGTTTCAGCCATCTTATGAAGAATCAATACGAGGTACACGAACGTTTATTATTGGTTCTACACATCCTGGACCCAAAAATTTAATGGAAATGTTGCTAATGATTGATGCTGCAAAACGCGCATCAGCAAGACATATTACAGCAGTTTTACCATATTTTGGATGGGCTAGACAAGATCGTAAAGATAAACCTAGAGTTCCTATTGCAGCTAAATTAGTAGCTCAAATGCTAGAAGTTGCTGGAGCTACACGCATCATTACAATGGATTTACATGCAGATCAAATACAAGGGTTTTTTGAGAAACCTGTAGATCATCTTTTTGCATCAACTATATTTTTACCATATTTAAAATCACTTAATTTAGAGAACCTTACCATTGCTTCACCAGATATGGGTGGATCAAAACGTGCGTATGCGTATTCTAAAGCTTTAGCAAGTGATGTGGTTATTTGTTTCAAGCAACGTGCAAAAGCTAATGTGATTTCCCATATGGAATTGATTGGTGACGTTACAGGTAAAAACGTTGTATTGGTCGATGATATGGTGGATACCGCTGGAACTTTAACGAAAGCTGCAGATTTAATGATGGAAAAAGGTGCCCTAAGTGTTAGAGCTATTTGTACACATCCTATTTTATCTGGAGACGCTTATAATAAAATTGAGAATTCTAAATTACAGGAATTAATTGTTACAGATTCAATTCCGCTGAAACAAAAAAGTGAAAAGATTAGAGTTTTAAGCTGTGCTGATTTATTTGCAGAAGTAATGCATAATGTGCATTATAACAAATCTATTAGCTCTAAATTTTTAATGTAGTTTCGATAGGCTTATTGATAACAAAGTCAGTAACGAGCTTAACGACCAATAAAGAGTAAATAATTAAATTAATATATAAACAATGAAATCAATTACAATCAATGGATCTCAAAGAGAAGGCGTAGGCAAGAAGGCAACGAAAGCTTTACGTAATGCTGGTCAGGTTCCTTGCGTATTATACGGAGGAGACCAAAATGTGCATTTCTCTGCACCAGAATTGGCTTTCTCTAAACTTGTATACACGCCAAATGCGCATACAGTTGTGATTGCCATAGAAAACGGTGAAAATTATGACGCTGTCTTACAAGACATTCAATTTCACCCAGTAACAGATAGAATTCTACATGTAGATTTCTACCGTTTATTTGAAGATAAAGAAATTGCTGTGGATATTCCTGTGCATATCATCGGAACTTCTAAAGGTGTTTTAAATGGTGGTATTCTTCGTAGAAACAGACGTAAATTAAGAGTAAAAGCTTTACCTAAAAATTTACCAGATTTCTTAGAAGCAGATATTACTCCACTTAAAATTGGAGGTAAAATGTATGTTACGGCTTTAGAGGGTGAAGATTATACAATACTTCATACTGATAATACTGTTGTTGTTCAAATTAAGACAGCAAGAACAGCTGTTGTTGATGATAGCGATGAAGAAGAATTAGAAGAAGGAGAAGCAGCAGCTGAAGGAGGAGATTCTCCAGAGGCAGAAGCTCAAGAATAGAACTTATTTTATCTATTATATTAAAAAGCATTCTATTTATTTAGAATGCTTTTTTATTTTTGAAAAAGAACTCACCTTGCGTTTTAGTTATTCACCAAAAATGAGATGAAATTATTTTTGAAAGATATATCATTGCTATGACTTAGGAAATAAGTAAATTAAAAATTATAATGGGTTCAATAACCTAAACGCGACTATTATCTGGAAATTTATCCGTAACATATTTAATTGGAACTCCACATCGTTGGATGTAGAAGAAACAGATCCTATGAAAAAATTTCTTATCGTTGGTTTAGGTAATATTGGCGAGAAATATGCAAACACAAGGCATAATATAGGCTTCAAAGTATTAGACGCTCTAGTGGAAAAAGAAGATCTTAAGTTTGAAACTCAAAAACTTGGTGATCTTTCAACCTATAAATTTAAAGGTAGAACTTTTATTCTTTTAAAACCGAGTACATACATGAACTTAAGTGGTAAAGCTGTTCAGTATTGGTTAACAAAAGAAAAGGTGCCTTTAGAAAACCTGTTAGTCATTACAGATGATTTAAATCTTCCCTTCGGAAATATTAGAGTAAAGACAAAAGGAAGCGATGGTGGGCACAATGGTCTAAAAGATATTCAAAGCACCTTACAGACAGTTAAGTACAATAGGTTTAGATTTGGTATAAGTGATGAGTTTAGTACAGGAAGACAGATCGATTATGTGCTAGGAGAATGGACTGATGAAGAAAACAAAACCCTTACAGAACGGTTAGAAACATCTGTAGAACTCATCAAGTCATTTGGCACAGCCGGAATAAATAACACAATGAATACGTTTAATGGTAAATAAAAAAGGAGGCTCCGAGAGCCTCCTTTTTTATTTACCATTAGGTGATATTTTAGTTAATAATAATTTTTTTAGTTTGTTTATTTAACCCGTCTCGAACCTGTAAGAGATAAATTCCAGATTGAACGTTTTCTAGATTAATAACCTTGTTAATTGTTGGACTGCTATCATATCGTTTATCGAATACTTTTCTTCCTCTAATATCGAAAACCTCTATAGAAATAGTATTATTTGAAGAACTGTTTAAATTAACATTGAACGATCCGTTGTTTGGATTAGGATATATCGAGAACCCAGATATAGAGCTTTCCAAGTTGTCTACAGAGAGTGTTCCTTGAACACAGATCTCTAGTATAAAACTATTAAATGATCCTCCATCTTGATTTGCATCATCAACAATTGTTAATATCCAATCACCACCAGACATTTCTCCATAAATAGTAGATAAATCTCCTTCAGGTACAAATGTTCCTGTAAATGGAGCTGTACCACCTGTTATAGATCCATTTGTAGACTCTTGGTCAAATACAGTAGCGGTATAGTTGTCTCCATTTCCTCCGTTATCTGAGGTCAATTCAACTATAGTTCCATTGGGACTTGTTAGAGTTATATCTAAATCGTCTGCCCATGTATGTGTAATATCTAAAGTTACATTAACATCTGTAATGGGGAAATCTGCTGAAACATTGACAACAGAAGTATAAGAATTGCCGCTTCCACTTTGTGAAATCGCTTGAGCTACATCATCAGTAAAAGTGTCACATGTTAGGTTTGCTGTAGTGAAACTAAATACGGAAGATGGATTAGCGGTAACACAATTATTAGAAGCACTCACTCTCCAGAAATATTCTGTATTAGAGGCTAGTGAAGTAGTAGAATATGCGTTTGTTAGTACTGTTGCAGATTCTACGATGGTTCCAAAACTAGCATTATTTGATACTTCTACTAAGTATTCTTCAGCATTGTCATCTAAATTCCATGTGAGCATACCATCACTTGGAACATCAATTGCTCCATTCGCAGGTAATGCTAATATTGAAGAATTCAAAGTGTCGCTATAGACGTTCAAAACGAGATCTACCGATTTAGTAATACCGCCTGAACTTCCTTCAAAACTAAAGGAATAATTTCCTGTTGCTACAGCATTTGTTCCACTTATTGTAATAGTTCCTGTTGTGCCATCATTGATCGCAGACATTGGGTTTATGGCAGCATTTGTGCCAGTTGGAAGCCCTGAAACGCTGAACGTAGTTGTATCGTTAAATCCTAAAAATGTATTGTATGTAAAATTATAGAGAGCATCATTTGGTTGACAAATATCTAATTCAGTAGTATCGACAGTAAGTACAAACTCAGATTCTTGAATACTAAAATTACTGGAATTTACAGCATAAAAAATATTGTTGTTCCCTTCCACAATTACTCTAGCTAGAGACGTATCGCCTCCAGTAAGAGGGACAGTTATGTTTTCTGATCCATCATTTTGAACATCGGACGCTATTGTGAATGGAAACGTCTGACCTCCATCAATGGATAGTAATATATTTACTGTCGGTGTATTTACTGCACCTGCATCTGTGCCTGCGACATTCCAAGTCACTGTTTGAGACGAACCAGCATCCCATGTCACATTTGATGTTTGTGATGTCACAACAAAAGGTCCAGAAGTACCATCAACAGTAACAGTCATTGCATCAAAATTAGATTGAGGCATCTGTCCGACACCTCCTGCTTCTGAACGATCTCTAACTGTAAGCGCAAAATTTAAAGGTCTTCCAACAGTAGAAACAGTTTCCCAAGAGGTATTCGTTACTGTCTCAACAGGATTAGATTCCGTTAACTGTCCATTTAATACTCTACTTAAAATTGGCATGTATCTGTTAGGCGATACATTTGGAGGTCTTGATCTCCATACGGCTCCTGAAGTTTTAGTAGGACCAAAAGTTCCATTAGTAGTAACACCACTGTCAATTTGTTCCCATGTATATGTTAAAGCATCTCCACCGTCGACATCTGCAGCGGCACCTTTTAAAATGAATGCTGTTCCCTTTGGAATAGTAAAATCAATACCTGCATTCGCAACAGGTGGATTGTTCGTTATTGCAGTTATAGCTGCACATTGGTTAGCACCACTATTTACATTATTAAGTATTTGGTCTATACTGTAATAATGAAAATAAGGATCACTATGGTCCTGTACATCGTTAGCCCCAGTGATACCTGCATAACCCATAATAGTTGTTCCACTTCCGGGCTCTGCATTTACACCTGTTCCTTCAGAATTAAAAGAAAATGTATGGTTTGCACCCATTTGATGACCTATTTCATGTGGCACATAATCTATATCGAAAAAGTCAGCCATGTAAGGCCCTCCATCATTATCTAAAAAGCCATGAGAAGAGAAGCCACTCCCTTTTCCATTAGTGCAGACACATCCTATACATCCAGCATTACCATTGTTACCACCAAAAGCTAGTAAATGTCCAATGTCATAATCAGATTCTCCCACCGTAGCAGTTAAATTACTTTGTAAATCACCATTTAAATTTCCTCCATAAGGGTCAGTACCAGAGTAAATTAAATCTAATGCTGGATCATCTGCGGTATCAACTAAAACAAAAGTTATAGCCATGTCTACTTCAAAAACTTCATTGGTTCTGTTTAAAGTTGAAACCATTTGGGCTAATGCATCTGCTTGTGCGTTACCATTGGCATTATTTCCATCATCCCAAAAATTTGTGTATTCTGAAGTAACAGACATCGCCATTCTAAACGTTCTTAATAATTGATTGTTTGCGTCACGCGATACTTCACTGCTTATAATTCTTTTTGAAATATCAACATCTTCAGTTAAACACTCAAAAGTATCAGATGAGTTCAACTTGGCCGCGCTATCATAAACTAAATACTGTCCATTAGACACTTTTGTTACAGGCTGAATGTAAACGGCTTCCATTCCAGGTTCTGAAATCATTGCCTTTAAACCTAAAGGTGTGACGCTAAATCTTACTCTAGTGCCAGAATGATCAGTTCTAGAACCTAAATATGTTTTAATATTAGCATGTTGTGCAGTATTGTCATTAGATGAGAAAATAGTTGTTTCTACTATTCTATATTGTTGAAATTGTCCTTTTATATCTGGAAAACTAACAATCATGTTCGATTGACCATTTGATAAACGTCGCAAAGGCGCATCAACTAGTCTTAGTTTTAAGGCTTCAATATCAAGTTGAAATATACTAAAGTTGGTTTTGTTTAACTTTTCTAACGTGACACCATCTATTTGTTTAGTAGAATTTAATTGTTGCCATTCATTGTTTTGGGCATTAAGACATAGCGTTATGAGCAGGAAACATAATAAGTGAATTAGGTTTAATGTTTTTTTCATAGTGTTGGAAGTTTTATGTGAATTTTAATTTTAGTCGATAATTATTGTATTGGTAACCTTCTAACAGAAGCAAGTTGAATTCTTGTAGTTAAACAATTAGTATTCTAAGTAAAAGTTTGATCTGGGGTTTCAAGATGGAATTTTGAGGGTGTATTATTATCTCTTGTTCTGTTGCTTTTGGTCCAAATTTGGTCTTGAAAAAAGCTAAAGTGAATAGTCATAGTTATAAGTAAGCCTAAAACTTTTTGTAGCTGTATTTTCATAATTAGATTTTTTCTTTAAAAATATTCTAATAGTGTTAGAAATACAAAAAGATTAACAAAAAAATATTAAGAATTAGAGGATAGGAAGGCCTTTTTTTTTGGAAATAAATTATAGAACTATTAAGCTTATTTTTTTTAACAAAAAATTAAGTTTTCAATTAATTTCATTAATTTGCCAATCTAAACTATTTTAAAATTCAGGAAATGAAAAACATTACTTTTAAATTTATTTGCTTTGCAATAATTTTCTCTTGTTTGAACCTTACAGCTCAAGAAAATAATAATGAACAGCTGAGAAATTGTGCTACAGATGAATACAATGCTCAGCTATTAATTAATAATCCAAACATGATGGGTAGCGACAGTTTTGAACGCCAAATGGCTCCAAAAATTGAAGCAATTAAGAGACAGTTAGAATCTGGCTCATCAAGAGCGCTGCAGTTTACTATTCCTGTTGTAGTTCATGTAATTCACAATGGAGAACCAATAGGAACAGGTGCTAATATTTCTGATGCTCAAGTGCTTTCACAAATTGAAGTACTGAATGAAGATTTTAGACGCATGGCAGGAACTAATGGATTTAACAACGATCCAAACGGAGCAGATGTTGAGGTTGAATTTTGTTTAGCAAAACAAAATCCAGATGGATGTGTAACTAATGGTATTGACAGAGTAAACATGTCTGCTGTTAGCACAACTTGGTCTGGTCCTGGTGGAAATACAGATTCAGTTTTAAAACCTGCAACTATATGGGACGCTTCTCAATACATGAACATGTGGTCTGTAAATTTTGCAGATGGTTCTTTATTGGGTTATGCGCAGTTTCCTGGAGGTCCTGCAAATACCGATGGTGTCGTTTCTAATTACACGTATTTTGGAAGTAATGATGCTCCAGGGGTTAGTATACCTGGTAATTTTAACTTAGGACGAACAATGACCCATGAAGTGGGTCACTATTTAGCTCTATTTCACACCTTTCAAGGTGGATGTGCAGGAGGCGATCAATGTGCTGACACGCCAGCTGTAGATAATCCTAATTTTGGCTGCCCTACAACTCACCAATCATGTGGCGATTTAGATATGGTTAGAAATTACATGGATTATACAGATGATTCTTGTATGAATGTTTTTACGAATGATCAAAAGGCTAGAGTTATTTCAGCCTTAACAAATTCTCCAAATCGACCTAACACGGTTACTTCAGACAAGTGTACGCCTTTAGCGGATGTAAGCAATGATGGAAGTGTAGAAATTAATGAGATTGTTAATGTGCCATGCACTAGTGACATTGTAACTAATATTAGAATCCAAAATTTTGGAACTGTTACGTTAACTTCAGCAATGATTTCATACAATATTGATGGTGGATCTTCAACAGATATTTCTTGGACAGGTAATTTAGCAAATGGAGAATTTGAAGATATTGATCTTCCAATTATTTCTTCTAGTGTTGGAGATCATGTTTTAAATGTGTCAGTTGCATCTCCAAATGGTAATGCAGATGAGCGTAACTGTAATGATATAACAAGTGTTGATTATACAGCAACTAGTGCTCCAGAGTCAGTAGAGGGTACGCAACTTTACTTTGGTTTATTAACAGATACATATTCTAATGAGACAACATGGGAGTTTGTGGATAGCAGTGGAGCTGTTGTACAATCAGGAGGACCTTATAATGGAACGACAAATGATAGCACATTATTTGAATTTACTATCCCATTAGGAACAAATGAATGCTATACGTTTACTATAAACGATACTGCTAATGATGGGATTTGCTGTGCATATGGGGTTGGTTCTTATGAATTAAGAATAAATGATGTAACTGGTGCTTTGGTTGCCTCTGGAGGCGATTTTGGAGGGACAGAAAGCTTAAATTTCCGTGCGAATGCTCTTAGCGTTGACGATTATTTCTTAAATAATAATTTATACGTATATCCTAACCCGTCAGCTAATCAATTAAATATCAAATTAGGGAACACGAACAATTTACCTAATAGCTATGAGATTGTTAACATGTTAGGACAGTCAATTACTAAGAGAGCTATAGCTACTAACGAAGATCTTGCGATCAATACAACATCATTAAGCAATGGGATGTACTTTATTAGAATAACAAAAGATGCTGCTTCGATAACGTTACCGTTTATCAAAGAGTAATATTTTAAACATTTTTATAAAAAGAGGGTTGATTTAATCAACCCTCTTTTTATTTATCTATGATTATAACTACTTTTACCAAAAAAATTGGTTCTGACACCAAACACTACAAATATCAAACACAAATCCCCTTCTATAATTACTATAGGAACTTTTGATGGCGTTCATATTGGTCATCAAAAAATAATAGAACGACTAGTAAAGACCGGAAAAGAAAAACACTTAAAATCTATAGTGCTTACTTTTTTTCCGCATCCAAGAATGGTATTGCAACCTAATTTTGATATTAAATTGTTGCATTCTATTGACGAGCGTCAAGAGGTTTTGTCTCAATTTGGTTTAGATGATGTCGTCATTACAAAATTCACAAAGGAATTTGCTAATTTGTCTGCAGAAGATTATGTGAAGCAAATTCTCGTAGACGAGCTTAACGCGAAGCATATTATTATTGGATATGATCATCACTTTGGTAAAAATAGAACAGCAAATATTGATGATCTAAAAATCTATGGAAAAAAATATGGATTTACTGTAGAAGAAATATCCGCTCAAGACATAGAAGACGTTGCTGTAAGCTCTACTAAAATTAGGCAATCCTTATTAGAGGGTGATATTGAAACCGCAAATTCTTATTTAGGATATCCTTACTTTATCTCAGGGAAAGTAATTAAAGGAAAAGGTATCGGTAAAACCTTAAATTTCCCCACAGCAAATATTGACCCACAGGAAACTTATAAATTAATACCTAAAGATGGTGTTTATGTCGTGAAGTCAGTTATGGATGGCGTAACTGTTTTTGGAATGATGAATATTGGTAAGAATCCAACTTTTGAAGGTGAAAAACAATCTATTGAAGTTCACTTTTTTGATTTGAATAAAGATCTTTATGATAAAATAATAAAGGTTGAAATCTTAAACCACTTAAGAAATGAATGCAAATTTGAAACGGTTACTTTACTTAAAGCACAACTTCAAAACGATAAAATAAATGCTGTAAAATATATAGAAAAGTACTATGAATAAGTTTCTATTTAAACATATAGATAATAGTTCTCTTGTCGTATTTAGAATTTTATTTGGAGCCTTAATCTTTCTAGAAAGCATTGGAGCAGTCATCACAGGCTGGATTAGACGAACACTTGTAGAACCAGAATTCACTTTTAATTTTATAGGCTTTGACTTTTTACAGGCGATTCAAGGCGATTGGATGTATGCGCATTATATCATTATGGGTATTTGTGGGATATTCGTCATGGTAGGTTATAAATATAGAATAAGCATGCTCTCCTTTACATTATTATGGGCAGCCACCTATTTAATGCAAAAATCATCATATAATAATCATTACTATTTTTTAATGATTCTGAGCGCTGTCATGGTGGTTTTACCAGCTCATAAATATGCGTCTATTGACGTTAAGCAAAATCCAAGTATCAAAAGAATTTCCATGCCTAATTGGTGTCGCTGGGTTTTTATTATACAATTATTCATTTTATATACCTACGCATCCATCGCTAAGATGTATCCGGATTGGCTGGATTTAACAGTGCCAGAACTTTTAATGAAAAGTAAGCAGCATTATTTTCTCGTCGGAAATGTGCTACAGCAAAAGTTTATGCTTTATTTGGTAGCTTATGGCGGAATTCTGTTCGACTTACTTGTAATACCTCTATTGTTATGGAACCGTACTAGGAAAGTAGCATTCTTTATATCGATATTTTTCCACTTGTTTAACTCGTTTATTTTTCAGGTCGGTATCTTTCCGTATTTGTCCTTAGCTTTTGCAGTTTTCTTTTTTCAACCTGAGTTTATACAGAAGCTATTTTTAAAAAGAAAGACGCTTTTTTCCGAAGATAAAATAGAAATACCGCCACATGCAGGGGTCTTTAAAACGGTCTTTGTTTTATATTTTATCGTTCAAATAGCACTTCCAGTAAGACATTATTTTATACAAGATGATGTATTATGGACAGAAGAAGGTCATAGATTATCTTGGAGAATGATGTTGCGAGTTAAAAGTGCAACCACCAGTTTTAGAGTTGTAGATAAAGTCACGCATTTAGAAACACGTATTAAGTTAGAAGACTATTTGACTAAAAAACAAATAAGAAGTGTGAGTAGTAAACCAGATATGATGTGGCAATTTGCGCAACGTTTAAAATTTGTTTACGCTAAAAAAGGTATGGCTGTAGAGGTCTATGTAAAAGCTTATGTAGGCGTTAATGGGAGACCTAAAAAACAACTTATTGATTCCAATGTTGACCTCGCTAGTGTTAAATGGAATCCTTTTAAACACCATGATTGGATTTTACCTTCAAATCTAGACTAGAATAACGGTCAATGTATTAAATTTGGCGTTTTAAAATATACACTTTATCAATATGATGAGGTGAATTTAAACATAAGACTATCATGTTACAAGTTGCTTTTATTAGAGAACACAGAGAAGACATTATTACAGGTTTGGCTAAACGAAATATAGATGCCACACAAATGGTTGATGATGCTATATCCTTTGATGAAGAGCGTAAACAATTACAAACAGAATTAGATAATACGCTTGCAGAATCTAATGCCATTTCAAAAGAAATTGGAATCCTCTATAAATCTGGGAAAGCTACTCATGCGAATATTTTAAAAGAAAAAATAGCGATACTTAAACAGGATTCCAAAACGTTAGGTGATCAACTAAATGCTAAGTCAGACGAGCTTACTAATTTGTTATACAAGATTCCAAATGTACCTCATGAGAGTGTTCTTAAAGGGAATTCTGAAGAAGACAACGAAGAAATTTTTAGTGAAGGTGAGATTCCGAAACTTCATGAAGGCGCATTACCACATTGGGAATTAGCTAAGAAATATGATATTATCGATTTTGAACTTGGTAACAAAATAGCAGGTGCAGGTTTTCCTGTTTACAAAGGAAAAGGTGCGAGATTACAGCGGGCATTAATTGCGTACTTTTTAGATAAAAACACAAATGCTGGATATACTGAATATCAATTGCCTCTTCTAGTAAATGAAGCCTCTTGTTACGGTACAGGTCAATTACCAGATAAAGAAGGACAAATGTACCATGACTCTCGTGACGATTTATATTTAATTCCAACTGCAGAGGTTCCAGGAACTAATGTGTTTAGAGATGTGTTATTAGCTGAAAGTGATTTGCCAATAGGTATTACTGGATACACACCGTGTTTTAGACGAGAAGCTGGAAGTTATGGTGCTCATGTGCGCGGATTAAATAGACTACACCAATTTGATAAAGTTGAAATTATTCGTGTGGAGCATCCTGATAATTCTTATAAAGCTTTTGATGGCATGATTGATCATGTAAAAGAAATTTTAAATGAATTAAAACTACCCTATAGAATCTTACGTCTGTGCGGTGGAGATACAGGTTTTCCTGCTGCATTGACTTATGATTTTGAATTATTTTCTACTGCTCAAGACCGTTGGTTAGAAATTTCTAGTGTTTCTAATTTTGAGTCTTACCAAGCAAATCGTTTACGATTACGTTTTAAAAATAGTAACGGTAAAAATGAATTGGCGCATACTTTAAATGGAAGCTCTTTGGCTCTACCTCGAGTTTTAGCAGGTATTCTAGAGAACAACCAAACCGAAGATGGTATCAATATTCCAGAGGTTTTAATTCCATATACAGGATTCGATAAAATTTAATTTTGTAGGAAAACCACATTTGAATATCGTTTAAACGCTAAAAAAAGACGTTATTCAACGATTTTATAGCTTTTTTCTTTGTTTTATGGATTTAAATTAAGAGATTAGATTTCCAAATTTGAACAAACCTACTTAATCATGAAAAATATAAAACGCATAGTCCTACTCGTTGTACTGATTGTTTTAGCAAGTAAAGTTTTCTTTTAAAACCTATTTGATATAAAATATTTAAAAATGCCAAGCAGAATAACTGAATCATTTTTGTAAAAAATAGATTAATAGCACATTTATTTTGTCGGTAATGCCTAAACGTAAGTTTAGGCATTTTTTGTTCCAATCTAAATGAAATAAGGGGGATGACATATATTAATAAAGATTTAGCGAATTAATTATAAAAACAGTCACAATATCTCCTTATTGCGTGTATTGACTTTTAATTTTTAACCGAAAATTAGGATAAATCTGTTCAGATAAAACTATTTTTGAAAGGTATTTCATCGCTATACCTCATAAAATAGTTAAAATATGGGCAGATTTATGTCATTTTTTAGAAGGAATAAAAAGCGAAGATGAGTTCATTATATTTACATAAATTAAAATCTAATATGCGTCAAATAATAATATGTTTAGTCTTTTTATCATACGGTCTTCTGTTCTCGCAAAGCGAGCAATTAGCCGATGACTATTTTAAGCGTGGTGAATTTGATAAAGCATTGATTTCTTACCAAAAATTAAACGAGAATAAAAAAAGCTCTAAATACATCTATAAAATTATTGAAACACTGCAGCAATTAGAAAGATATGATGAGGCTCAAGTGCAAATTTTGCAGCGCATGAAAGAAATTAAATATCCGCCTTTATTAGTAGAGCTGGGATATAACTACCAACTTAAAGATAGTCTAGATTTGGCTAACAAGTACTATAAAGAAGCCATACAAATGGTAGAAGAGAGGCCGACCTATACCTACGGGATTGCTAAAAAATTTGAAGACCATTCTCTATTAGAAGAAGCCTTAGTCGCTTACAAAAAAGGAATGGAATTAAATCCAGACCTCAATTTTAATATGCAAATTGCTCGCATTTATGGAGAACAAGGAAATATTGAACTATTATTCTCAAACTATTTAGATTACATAGAAGCTAAACCCAGTTTTCTTAACACAGCAAAACGAGCGTTTAGTGATTTTGTGTCAGAGAATAAAGAGAACGAAAACAATTTTATTTTAAGAACGCTTCTTCTTAAAAAGGCGCAGTCCAATCCGCAACCACACTGGAATGATATGTTGAGCTGGTTATACATCCAGCAAAAAGAATATAATAAAGCATTTATACAAGAAAAAGCTTTGTATCGCAGGGATCAAGAGAGTTTGAGTCGTATTCTTGATCTGGCTTTAACAACCGTAAAGCAGAAAGATTATAATAGTGCTAATTCTATTTTTGAATTTGTCTTAGATAATTCTCAAGATATCAATACCAAATTGACAGCCAATCAATACATGCTTGAAATTGAGATTGAAAACGCAGACAAAGAGAAGCTTGAAGAGATTGATGAAAAATTTAATATTTTATTTGATAAATATGGTATATATGAGCAAACGATTGCGCTTCAGATTGCCTACGGAAATTTTCTAGCTTTCAACCAACAGCAACCAAAGGACGCTAGTGATTTCTTGAAAAAGAGTCTGAAATTGAATTTGTCTAACTTCCAAGAAGCAACCGTTAAGCTGAAGTTGGGAGACATATTAGTATTTCAAGAGCGATTTAATGAAGCCTTGATTTATTACACACAAATACAAGCTAATCTTAAAAACAGTACAATCTCTCAAGAAGCGAGGTTCAAAGTCGCCAAGACGAGTTATTACAAAGGTGATTTTGAGTGGGCAGAATCACAACTAAAAATTTTGAAGGCTTCCACGTCTCAGTTAATTGCTAATGACGCTTTAGAATTAAAGCTACTTATTTCAGATAATAAAGATGAGGACTCATTACAAACCGCTTTGAACTTGTATGCAAAAGCAGACTTGATGTCATTTCAAAACAAAAGCGAAGAGGCCATTATGCTTTTAGATAAAATTCTAAAAGAACATAAAGGCGAATCTATAGAAGACCAAGCACTATATATGCAAGCTAAACTCTATGAGAAAACCAAACAACTAGATAAAGCGGTTGCTGCTTACGAATATATCATAGCTAATTATAGAGACGAGATTCTGGCAGATGATGCGCATTTCTATTTGGCAGAACTCTACCAAAATCAATTAGCACAGCCGGAAAAAGCAAAAGACCTCTATGAGAAAATCATCTTTAATCACGAAGATAGTATTTATTTTATCGAAGCCAGAAAACGCTTTAGGATGCTGCGCGGAGATGCGATAAACTAGTCTTGGTTATATTGAGTAATTCCATGAATTTGAGACTGATTTTAATATTTGCAATCGCTATTGTCCAGATGTCTTCGGCTCAAAATTATGATTTTGAAACCCAGAATGTATCAAACTCCCTTAATGCAGAGATTACACTTATTGAGAAATCTGAATATCAACAGATAAAAGATGTTCCAAAAGAATTTATTGAGTTGGCAATAATATCTGAACAAAATCTCACTAAAAAATATCCAGAAATATTTAGGCTTAAAGATTCTTGTTACCTCTTCTCTGCAAATCTCAACAAGACACTTGAAATTAAAGCGATTGATGTAAAAGTGTGTAAAAATAAAATTCAAACAAAGGAACATTCAGATGATACAATCAAAGGTGTTTATTGTGGATATGCTTTAATTGAAACTATTTGGTATGAGTATTGGGGATTCCTATCAGTTGACTTGGAAGATGGGTCAACCTTCTTTAAAATGGGAAAACCATTAACGGCAAATGGAGAAACAGCCATTTCTTACTCAAATTATTATGGAGAAGAAGAAATTGCAATGACAGATTTAAAAACGAAAGAACAATACGTTATCGGAATTCAAGATTGGAGAACTAAAGAATCTAAAGTATCGGGAAATAGTTACTATTTGAAACTTGAGTCTCAATTTCATAGTGATTGCACAAAAGAGGTTACATATTTAAAGTTGGAATTAAAAAACTAACCACAAAAACAGATTGGCATGGATTGGTGCTCCAAGCCACTGTTGGTGTTTTCCACCAACAATTCCCAGCCACTGTTGGTTTTTTTTACCAACAGTTTCAGTTCACTGTCCAAACAACCCAACAATTCCAAGCCATTGTTGGTGTTTTCCACCAACAATTTCGATAGACTTTACATACAACAATATAACTCAATACCAAAAGGCAAATAGCCCAAACCAACCGTCTAATCCTCTCCAAGATCACAACAGATGATGCAGCATTCAGTCTAGAATTAATATACATGGCTGGCTTAAAGGCATAGGAATCGCAATATCAAAACTGTTGAATCAGCAGCAGCGCTCATAAGAAACAACCAACTCACATGCCATGAAAACTATGATTTTGACTATCAAGCCATTGTTGGTGTTTTCCACCAACAATTTCGATAGACTTTACATACAACAATATAACTCAATACCAAAAGGCAAATAGCCCAAACCAACCGTCTAATCCTCTCCAAGATCACAACAGATGATGCAGCATTCAGTCTAGAATTAATATACATGGCTGGCTTAAAGGCATAGGAATCGCAATATCAAAACTGTTGAATCAGCAGCAGCGCTCATAAGAAACAACCAACTCACATGCCATGAAAACTATGATTTTGACTATTATAAAAAGCAAGTCAAAGCAGAAGACCTAAAAACTATTGGAGCTTGCTTATTACTAAAACGCGACAATTTAGGGCACGTGGATATTAAGTGTTAAATGCTTCAAGAGTATTATGGCAAAGGTTAGGCATACGAAGCAACAGTAAAATCATGAAACTTGGCAAAAAACGGATTTAGGATAAAAACCATCTTTTCAATTACACGTTCAATAAAAAAAAGGTCTATTACCCTTTTGGAAAATTAGAGGTATCTTACCAAAAAACAGTAAAACTCTTTGATGATGACAAAGAACTTCTGTTATTTGCAAAAAAAACGATATAAATTTAGAGGTTAGTTGTGATTCAGTGATTCGTAGAGATGCACAGAGATACTCAGAGCGTTATTGGTTTTCTAAGAAGGCTATTTTTGTTATGGACAAAAAGTCAATGTCGCAACAACTCTACAAAAAATAACTTAACGACGACCAACATCAGTCAAACAACAAAGTATGATTATATACAACATCACAGTAAATATTGACGATTCGGCACATGACGAATGGTTAGAATGGATGAAGACTGAACATATTCCGCAGGTATTAGGCACTGGGAAATTTGAAAAAGCAACGTTTTCTCGGGTATTAGTAGAAGAAGAGATGGAAGGAAAAACGTACTCCATTCAATTTCGCTCCTACTCAAGAGAAGCATTAGATGCGTATTATAAAGAAGATGCAGATAGGCTACGTCAAGAAGGTCTAAAGAAATTTGCAGATAAAATGTTAGCATTTAGAACAGAACTTCAAATTGTAGATGAGTATAACGTAAAATTTAAATAAGGTGTCAAATAACCATCAAGTAAGAGCAAAAAAACATTTAGGACAACATTTTTTAAATGATGAGAATATCGCTAAAGATATAGCAGATACTTTAACCTTAGAAGGTTATAAACAAGTTCTAGAAATTGGTCCCGGAACTGGCGTTTTGACAAAATACTTACTTAAAAAAGACATTAAAACCCATGTTATAGAAATCGATAGGGAGTCTGTAGAATATCTCAAAGCCAACTATCTTAATTTAGCAGATCGTGTTTATGAAGAGGATTTCTTAAAGTATGATTTAACAGAGGTATTTAAGGATGAACCGTTTGCTGTCATTGGTAATTTTCCCTATAATATTTCAACACAAATTGTGTTTAAAACTTTAGAAATGCGTGAGCAAATCCCTGAATTTTCAGGAATGTTTCAAAAAGAAGTGGCAGCACGTATTTGCTCAAAAGAAGGTTCAAAAGTATATGGAATCATGTCAGTCTTAGTTCAGGCTTTTTATGAGGCTGAGTATTTGTTTACAGTACCGCCAACGGTTTTTATTCCTCCACCAAGAGTAGACTCTGGTGTTTTAAGACTTAAAAGAAAAAAGAACTTTATATTACCAGTTGATGAAAAGTTGTTTTTTAGAGTTGTGAAAACGGCATTTCAACAACGTAGAAAAACGTTACGTAACAGTTTAAAAAGTTTTAATCTTTCAGATAATTTAAAAGCAAATGCTATCTTTGACAAACGTCCAGAACAACTAAGCGTAGATGCATTTTTAGAATTAACGCTACTGGTTGAAAACGATGAGAATCAAGATTAAAAACGCGTCACTTTTGGCGGAGAGAAACTTCAAAACCTCATGATCTTAGAAAGAGAAAATAGTCAATTTGAACTTACAGATGAGCTCATAGAGCAGGTTGAACTTTGCGTTGAAAATAAAGACGATAAGGAGCTCAAGAGAGTGCTTAACGAATTTCACTTCGCAGATGTTGCAGAGATTCTTGATGAACTAGATTTAGAAGATTCTGTTTATGTTATAAAACTACTTGATTCTGAAATCACCTCAGAAATCCTCATGGAATTAGATGAGGATATCAGAGAAAAAGTACTTAAAAACTTATCAGCAAAAGAAATTGCCGAAGAAGTTGAAGAACTCGATACCGATGATGCTGCAGATATGATTGCAGAGCTGCCTGAAAATCGGCAAGCAGAAGTCATCTCTAAAATTGAAGACGAAGAGCATCGTGATGAAATTACAGAGTTATTAGCTTACGAAGAAGATACAGCAGGTAGCTTGATGGCCAAAGAGCTTGTAAAAGTTTATGAAACTTGGACAGTGGGTGGTTGTTTACGTCGCATTAGAGGTCAAGCTAAAGAAGTTACAAGAGTGCACTCCATTTATGTTGTAAATAAGGAAGAAAAACTCATAGGGCGCTTATCGCTTAAAGATTTAATTGTAGCCAAAAGTGATCAAAAAATTTCAGATATTTCTAAAGACACGGTGGACTCAGTTAATGTCAATGATGACTTAGAGGTTGTTGCTAAAGTCATGGCTAAATATGATTTAGAAGCCATTCCTGTTGTGGATGATAATCAGACCCTTTTAGGTCGAATCACCATTGATGATATCGTTGATGTATTAAAGGAAGAAGCTGAAAAAGATTACCAAATGGCTGCAGGTCTTACTGGTGATGTTGAGGCAGATGATAGTATTTTAGAACTTACTAGAGCACGATTGCCGTGGCTTGTTTTAGGGCTTTTTGGAGGGCTCGGAAGTGTGTTTATTATGAAAGGCTATGAAAATATCATGGAAACCGTACCATCACTCTTTTTCTATACACCATTAATCGCTGCGATGGCTGGAAACGTAGGCGTACAATCTAGCGCAATTATTGTACAAGGTATTGCCAATGATAACGTCAAAGGAAGCATGGGTAGTCGATTATTAAAAGAAGTTGGATTAAGTCTTATTAACGGGTTTGTATTGGCGTTATTGGTGATTCTTTTCGGTTTTATTATTGGTCAAGACACTACTGAAAGTCTAGCAATAGCAGTGTCAATGATGTCTGTTATTGTTGTTGCAGCCCTTGTTGGGACGTTTGTCCCTATCATCTTGGATAAGCGAGGAATTGATCCAGCAATCGCGACAGGACCATTTATTACAACCAGTAATGACATCCTCGGTATTTACCTGTTTTTTGTGCTCTCAGGATTGATTATTGGGTTTTAATTTTTTGGACGCTACCAACCTTCGCAAAAAAAAAGCTGCGGTTCGTCACGCTTTTCGCTACAATCTTTTGCTAAAAAGTAAAAGGATTTCCACTACAATCGTTAGCGCAGAAGTTTGTAACTTTAAACAACTTAAAGGCATTTTATAATGAAACCCATAAATATTAAAGAAAAGCACACATTGTTCTCTAAGCAATGGCATCCACATCGCATTGCAACCGTAGATAATATGCAAGTCATACTCGCTAAAATAAGAGGTGAATTTGTGTGGCATAGTCATGATGAAGAAGACGAGTTATTTCAAGTTGTGAAAGGTACATTATACATGCAATTTAGAGATAAGACAGAAGTTGTAAAAGAAGGTGAAATCATAGTTGTACCCAAAGGCGTAGAACATAATCCAACCACAAAAGATGGTGAAGAAGTGCATTTACTGCTATTTGAAAAATTAGATACAGCACACACGGGTAATGTGCAAGATGATAGGACTCAAACCGAATATCCTGAAATATAATTATCAAAAAGGCCTCATAGGTTTTCAAAACCTGTGAGGTCTGGAAATTTAACTCATAATTGTATTTTTCGATATTTTTGGAACAGGTAAGCTTTTAAACAGACTGAAACTCTGTTTTATTCGTAAAATAGATAGGATCTGATTTGCGTACGTTTTCAGATAACGATTTGATTTGTGTAAATTCGTAGTACTCGTGGCAAAAGTTTTTAGAACGTTTTGAGATGACAAGAAACAAACGAATGTCTAAAATCAATAATATAGTTAACTAATATAAGACTAAGCATTTCTAAAATTTGTAATTAATTAATGTCATACTGAGGGCAGTCGAAGTGCCTTAATAGCATCTAACCTAAAAAGAGATTCCTGCTTTTGCAGGAAGTAAACATGAAAATCCTCCACCTAGACAAAAATCATCCATTACTCACAGAGCAACTCAATGCTCTAGGGCACACTAATGATGAAGACGATACGTCCTCAAAAGAGGCCATAGAAAAAATCATCCATCAATACGACGGCTTTATAATACGTAGCCGATTTAAAATAGATGCGTCTTTCTTAGATTCTGCAAAAAATCTAAAATTTATAGCTCGAGTGGGCGCTGGATTAGAAAATATAGATTGTGATTACGCTGAGCAAAAAGGGATAAAACTAATCGCTGCACCAGAAGGAAATCGAAATGCCGTTGGTGAGCATAGTTTGGCCATGTTGCTGTCTTTGTTTAATAAGTTGCTTAAAGCAGATAGGGAAGTTCGTCAAGGCAAATGGAGACGTGAGGAAAATCGCGGACTAGAGCTCGACGGGAAAACTGTTGGACTCATTGGTTATGGGAATATGGGAAAATCTTTTTCTAAAAAACTACGAGGTTTTGACGTTGAGGTGCTTTGTTATGACATTAAAGATCATGTAGGCGATGAGAATGCGACTCAAGTATCGTTGCAAGAACTTCAAGAAAAAGTAGACGTACTGAGTTTACATACACCAGAAACAGCATCCACTATGGATATGGTAGATTCTGAATTTATCCATGGTTTTAAAAAACCGTTTTGGCTTATTAATACCGCAAGAGGAAAAAGCGTGGTGACCAAAGATTTAGTTTCAGCTTTAGAATCTGGCAAAATATTAGGTGCAGGTTTAGATGTTTTAGAATACGAAAAATCATCATTTGTAAATTTATTTAAACCTTCTGTCACATCGAGCGGAGTCGAGATGCCAGAAGCTTTCAAGTATCTCATTTCCGCAGAAAATGTTATTTTAACACCGCATGTGGCTGGATGGACTCTTGAAAGTAAAGAGAGGCTTGCTCAAACGATCGTTGATAAGATTGCATTAGAATTTTGTTAACTTTAGTGTGTTCATTTGAACCACTATGCAATCTAAAGCAACTTCGCCAGAAGCGTATATCAACGAACTACCCGAGGATAGAAAAGGACCAATTAGAACATTAGACACCCTTATTAGAAAACACATGCCTAAAGGTTTAGAAGCTGGAATATTATATGGTATTATGTTCCAAAATCTGTTGGTCCAGATGGGTGTCACTGTAAACCGTTTCCGCCTTTGTCATTTATAAATTTAGGGTCTCAAAATAATTTTATTGCACTAGATCATTCTGGTATATATGCTAAGAAGGAATTGTATGATTGGTTTGTGACAGAGTATCCTAAACATTGTAAGTATAAATTAGATATGGGCAAAAGCTGTGGGCGTTTTAAAAATAAAATGGATGATATTCCAAATGATTTAATGAAACAACTTTTAGAAAAAATGTCTGTACAAGAGTGGATTCGTGTTTATAAGGCTATAATCAAAAAATAAAACTACATTAGGTTGCGTTTACATTTCCGAAGAAATAAAATAACGATTAATTAATATAGGGATAGGAATGAAAAAAAGAGTCACAGGAATAGGCGGAATATTCTTCAAAACTAAGGATCCTAAGGCATCAAAAGATTGGTATAATAAATATTTAGGGTTTAATACAGATGATTATGGGAGTACATTTTGGTGGAAAGATAAAGAGGGCAATGAGTGCTCTACGCAATGGAGTCCATTTAAAAATGATACTAAATATTTTGAACCCTCTAAAAAAGAGTTCATGTTTAACTATCGAGTTGAAAACTTAAAAGAGTTATTAGTGGCCTTAAAAGAAGAAGGGGTCACGATAGTAGGTGAAATGGAAGCGTACAGCTATGGTAAATTTGGTTGGATCCTAGATAACGAAGGGAATAAAATTGAGCTTTGGGAACCGATTGACCAAGTTTTTAAGAAGTAATGTAACAAAAATGCAAAGTAAACTACTCATAAATAAACGATTAGAATGACTAAAAAAAATGACAACCTAGAACAAGATTTAGAGGCTATTGTGGAATCAACTGAAGATCCTGTAACAGAAACAACTGATGGTATTGCAGACAAAACAAATGAATTAAAAGAAAACGCAAGTGACGCTTTTGATACTGCAAAAGAAAAAGCTAAAGAATTATCAACTGATGCTAAAGAAGCTTTCGGACACGTAAAAGATAAGGCGACTCATTTTATGGAGGGATACGGAAAAGAAATGCTTAATGATGCAAAGCGTAAGGCTTCTCAATTGACAAGTAACGCGGGTGAGAAGTTTACTGAATTTACAGATGATGCAAAAGAAACAACCGCAGAGTTCTTAGAAGATGCTAAAGAAAAGGCGTCTAAGTTTTCAGGTGAAGCGGAAGTAACGTTAGGAGAATATGCTGATGTTGCCAAAGAGAAAGTTTCTGAATTTACTGAGAGGTCAGAAGACAAATTAGAAGATTTTTCAGAAGATGCTATAGAAACATATGCTAAGGCTAAAGAAAAAACAAAAGGATTTTTTCAAAGGGTATTCGGTAGAAAATAAAAGGATTATACATTAATTTTGTTAAATTTATAGGATAATTATAAATTAAATACATAGAAACATGTCAGATGATAATAAAAATTTGAGTGACGACCTTGACGATATGATAGGAGACACAAAAGAAGGTGCTAAAAGTGTAGGAGATAAAATTAGTAGTTCGGCTAAAGAATTTTCAGAGGATGCGAAAGAGTTTGCTAGTGATGCCAAAGAAAAAGCGTCTGAGTTTGCTGATGAAGCTAAAGCTTCAACCAAAGATTTTGCAAATGACGCTAAGGATGTTTTAGATGATGGTAAGAATATAGCAATAATTGCACATATTACACTAATAGGATGGATTATTGCCATTGTAATGAATAGCTCTAACAAAACGGAATATGGTTCATTTTACGTGCGTCAAGTCTTAGGGATTATGCTTCTAGGATTTGTTTGTAGTATTGTTCCTGTCGTTAATTTTATTGCATGGATTTTGCCAGTTGCGATGTGGATAATGAGCTTAATAGGGGCTTTAAGTGGAGAAAAGAAACCAGTATTTTTACTAGGAAACCAGTTTCAAGAGTGGTTTAAAAGTATATAATTTACAAGCCAGAATTTTGTGTTCTGGCTTTCCTTTTCATTTTATCATCGTAATATTGCAATATTACGATGATAAAGCTTATCTTTACTTCATATTAATAAATTATGGGAGCTACAAAACGCTTTATTTATAATCAAAGTATTAATGAAATTGCCAACATAGCAAAGGTGTTTGCACATCCTGCTCGTGTAGCTATCCTTAAATATATTAGTGAGCAGGAAGGTTGCATTAACAACGATTTGGTTGATGAAATCGGATTATCACAAGCAACAATTTCTCAACATTTAAGTGTGATTGGTGATGCTGGCTTATTGAAAGGACGGTTTGAAGGAAAGAAAAAATGTTATTGCATCAATATAGAACGCTTTGAAGAATTTCAAATCTTACTAAATTCCTTTTTTATAAAAACAAAAACCAACTGTTGTTAGTTGTCGATAATCGACTTTGTAGGTATCTCATTCATAGTCATAAATAAAAATCATAATCAGAATGAAAACACAAGAATTATTCTCAGTATTAGAGCAAAACCAAGACAAAACATTACTATTTGAATATACAGCAAACAATTTTGTAGGCGCCAATTACCATATTACAGAGGTTAAGCATGTCAAGATAGACTCAGTAGATTGCGGTGCTCAAACCGATTTTTGGAATGAAACTATAATCCAACTTTGGGAAAGCCCTTTAGAGAAAGATAAAACGGAACATATGTCTGTTTTAAAAGCCTTAAGTATTTTAAAAACGGTTGGTAAAAAGAAGTCTTATGACTTAGACTCTGAAGTCAAATTTGAATATAGTAACGCATCATTTCATACGGCACAATTATTTGTTATTGACTTCAAAATTGAAAATGATACGCTTACTTGTCAATTAGATATTGAAAAAACAGATTGTAAAGCTAAAGAATTGTGTGGTATTCCAGAAGTGGTTATAAACACTTTAGAAAATGCGAATGAAACGGTTGACGCTTGTTGTGATCCAAATAGTAACTGTTGTTAATAATTAAAACATGAAAAATATTCTTCTACTCTGTACTGGTAATTCCTGTAGAAGCCAAATGGCTCATGGTTATCTTAATATATTAACTGAAGGAAAAGTAAACATCTTTAGTGCAGGGATTGAAACACACGGTATAAATCTTGGAGCAGTTTCAATAATGAAGGAAGACGGTATCGATATTTCTAACCACACCTCTAACAATGTAACGGAGTATACTGAGATTGATTTTGATTACATTCTTACAGTTTGTGATCACGCCAATGAAAACTGTCCTTACATACCAAGTAAGAATGCTATGAGGTTACATCATAACTTTTTTGACCCTTCAAAAGTGATAGGTTCTGACGAAGAAAAGCATGCTGCTTTTTTTAAAGCTAGTACTGAGATTAAGGATTACGTAAAAGATTTTGTGCGTACTCACTTAGCTACCTCTAAACTATAATCTAGAGGTAAGCTATCTCCAACTCTTAAATCTGCCATATACCCAATAAGAGAGAAAGCTTCTATTGGATTATAGTTTCCAAAGTTGTCTATAAAGAACTCTGTATTAAAACATGGGTTTTGTGTTTTCGCTTCCTTCTTTTTTTTGAAAGTTTTAAGCAATAATTGAGGAGTTAAAGTATCTCCATCTTTAAAAGGCATTTTCTTTTTTGGTTTTTGCTTTCGATAATTGTAGATCTTTGGTGATGTTATATCAGATTGCAACTTATTTTTATAAAGAACAGATAAAGGAGCACGCAACTTTACTTTAAAAAGCATATTACTATCTATCTTGGATACAGAAATATATTTTTCTGGGTTTACTAAAAAACCACCACTAGCTATACTGTATTTTTCTTCTTTGAGATTTTGCTTTGATAATGCTCTCATAAAATGTAAAAGAGACCCCTTGTAGGCTTTCTGTCTATTCTTAATTGCTTTTATATTTTGAGAACCTTCTAAGGGAGTATAAAACGATGTGCCTTTATAAAAAACAGATTTTATTACAAAATCTTTTGTTTCAAGATTAACGTAACTAAAATCGATGCTAAAGGTCCCTATTTCAAAAGATACTAAATATTGTAAATCTTCATTTTTAACCAGTACTGGTTTGTTTGCAAAAGCAGAAATTCTTTTTTGTTTCTTATCGTATCTGAATATCAAATCATCTTCATTTAAAATAGTACAAGATTTAGCTATCTTAGAAAGACCTAGAAATTGTTCTCTAAAAATTTTTAGTTTTAATTCTCTAGTAATTCCATTAAAACTATGCTGAGTTCAACCCATAAGTGCAACACACTTATTATTTAGGACTTCAATAGGGTTATTATAATTAAACTTTCTAATTGGTCTGTAATTTAGTAATTTTTCTACTTCTTTTATTCTCTTAGCTGAGACTTCTCTAAGGTCTGTTTTCTTTGGAAAAAATCTTCTTATTACACCTATTCTGTTTTCGACAGTTCCCTTATCTTGAGAGGTGTATGGTCTTGTGAAGTATGTTTTTGCATTCACGTCTTTTGCTATTTCACCATGCCGAGCAAACTCCTTTCCATTGTCAAATGTTATTGTCTTAATCCAAG
>NZ_AUDE01000020.1 GCF_000425305.1 Psychroserpens burtonensis DSM 12212 | reverse complement strand
AATGTATATACACAAATATTCAAAATAAAAAAGATAGATATTAGTATGACCGAAGAAAATCATTGTTACGAAAACGCCATGGCAGAACGTGTAAATGGTATATTAAAAGATGAATTTTATCTCGATCAAACCTTTGATAATGTAGCACACGCAAAGAGAGCTGCAAAAAATGCAATTAATTTGTACAATGAAGTAAGATTACATTTATCTTTAGATTATAAAACACCAAATATGGTATATAAATTATCAGCTTAATTCAATTTTAACCTGTAGCCATATTTCAGGACAAGACAGAACTTAATAACAAATATTAATAGCAGCAACAGAATAATGATTTGGACAACTATTTTAGCAGTACTCATTGGGATAATTTACCCAATATACTTTTTGTTAACCTATAAAAAAACGAACAATAGCATAAAGCAAGACGACAAGATTAGATTAATTGACTACAAACAAACAATTACAATCTTCTGGGGTCTAACAATTCTGATTTTAATTAATTTCTATACGACACAACTACCCCAATTAAATCTGTATCCGAATTTTACTATAATCAGCATTGTCTTTTCAGTTTTAGCTTTGGCATTTATGATAGTGCAGTATAAGCAATCGAATATAACATCTGCCTCCCTTGCCATTGTTAAGGCTAAAATGAAAGAAACATACCGTTATCTGCCAAAGACAAAAAAAGAATTTTATTGGTTTATTATGCTATCAATAAGTGCTGGAATTTGTGAAGAGATAATTTTTAGACTCTTTTTATTCGAGTTTTTAAAAGAAAATGCTAATTTATTAATTGCATTTATATTGACAAATATTATATTTTCGATAACTCACATTGGTATGGGAAAGCAAAACATGATAGCCTCTTTTATTTTAGGATTTTTATTTTCCGCTATTTACTATTTTACTGAAAATATTTGGATAGCAGTTCTTTTACATATTGCAATTGATATAAATAGCGGCATTTTAGGGTATAGAATGAATAATCTTGAACAAAAGATAATGGAAAACCCGAACGGATAAAACCGTATATAATTTATTGCTAGTTAGAGCTTACTTGCGAAAATTGCTTCGCCCGTTCATTGCGCTTGCGTCCGCTGGACTTTTATATCGGTGCTATGTTTGCTAAATTAGTTGGTTAACTTCGCAAAAAACCAGATCCCAAACGTAAGAAGATTCCTTAATTCTGTTATCCTTAAATAAGGTAACAAATAATTGATTCAAAAGCATGAAAAAAAGTAACGCCAGCAGGTAATAATATTTATAATTGCAGTAGAACTTTATTTAAAACTATTCTATGTAGTATATGATTTGACTAGCTACACTTTGAGAATATTAATGAACACTAACATTCTATTTGAACTTGACTAAAGTTGAGTAATTAAGAAAAATTTAACCGATTTTTAGGGCTGAATTTATATTCCTAATTCAAAGCCATTTTTAGCGTATTATATGATGAAAAAAACTAATCTTTTGAGGATTAATATCGTTACGGTTTTGAATAATTTTTTAACAAAATATCAAGAAATACAATTTAAAAATGATGAAGTAGCTGCCGTTCATTTTATATAATAAATCAGATTAAAATTTTGAAAGCATTTCCCAATTGTTTGTCTGTGAATTGTTTTTGTAGAATGCTCTAATGATGATAACGCAATTCAGAAAACTACTATTCCTTTATTACAGCATCTGATTTGTTCCTGATGTAAAACGATTTTGAAAAATCTTGGTACATAACAGAAATAATAAATGACTATTACAGACAAAACTACAAATTAGAAATATTCCTAGATCCTGTAATTAACGATATCCTCACAATTTCAGCAACGGAAAAACCTGTTTAAATTGATTTAGAAAAGATGCTTTGTTTCGAGGATATTAACAATGTTTTTTTTTTTGCCGATCATGATTTTTTTTAAGTAAATTGTTCTTTAAGGATTTTTTTTTAAGGAGAAACCATTTTGTCCACTTATACCGTAAAAAGGAAGCGTTGCTTTATACAGAAATTGTCTTTGGCAATTCGATTACTCATTTGAGAATTAGTGAACAATTTTTCTTGATCATCTTCCTATTAAAAAGGTGGAAATTGCAGCATATCAATTGAAAATAGGGGAACGAGAATTAAAACATATAATTAGTAAATTGACTGACTGGAAAGATTTTGTTTTTGCCGACCCCTTTTGACCTTTTAGGCCAATAAGGGAGCCTATACAAATTACAGACGTTTAATAGTTCTCAATAGCTGCCTCACAACCTAAATTTGCAAAAGAGTACAATTTCCCCACCTCAAGAAATAATAATATATTTACGACATCAAAAAGTAATTCATAAAAATTGACTTGAGACGAATTAGAAAATACATACAATCTGATATTGACATAAATTCTACAAATAGAAAATTTTATCTTGTTGCATTTTCTGTTTTTACAGCTTTTGTATTTCTCAATTTTTTTGAACCTTTTGGTTTATATTATGAAGAATCGACTACAAAGGAAGACGTCTTTATTGAATTATTCATAGCAATGACTTTAGCTTTTGTTGTATTGCTATTATCTCAATTTGTTGTTAGAGTTTTACTTAAACTAAATAGTTTTACTATTGTTTCCTTGTTTTTTTGGTTTCTTTTGGAAGCAGTCTTTGTTGCGTCAGTTTGGTTTGTCTTTGAAGTTTTAGATCAGGATTTTACAGGAAATCTTATAACTGTTTGGTTTGACAACCTTTTGGCTTATGTGTTAATTATGCTTCCACCTTATTTCTTATATGTTAGTTTCATTCACATTAAAGATGTCATCAAGAATTTAGAAAATGAAAATAGTACACATAAATCAGTAGAAAAAAATTTACCGGATATTACCCTTAAAGACGAAAACGAGATTATAAAATTAGTTTTAAAAACAGAAAACCTACTTTTTATACAATCTGCCGATAATTATGTAGAAATTAATTTTTTAGAAAACGGGGTACTATCAAAGTCTTTATTAAGAAACTCTATAAAAAAATTGGAACCTACTTTTATAAATACTCCTATTATTCGTTGTCATCGTTCATTTATTGTAAATACCAATAATATCGAACTTGCAAAAAAGACAGCATCAGGTTTTAATTTAAAACTAAATCAGGTTTCAGAACTAATAATTCCTGTATCGAAAAGCTACATTTCTGAATTTAATAAATGCAGCACAAAGCCGTAACTTGCTGTTTATCAATTAGTGGTGTAAATAACCTTTTGCCCCAACTAATGGGGTAAGCAATTAAATAGCCCAAAGATTACTTTCTTATCCCTGTATTTTAGCCTTAGACCCTTTAAATTTTTTTGTGCTTTTTTGCATTGCACCTTTGCATTGTTTTAAACTTAACAATGTGAACAAATGAAATTATTTAGTATTCAAGAAACCCTTAGTAAAAGCTTATTAATTTTTGCGATAAGTTTTATTTCACAGTTTTCTTTTTCGCAAAGCAATGTAACAATGTACAATTTAGAAACATTTGTGAATACAGTTCGTGAAAATAATCTGCAATTAAAAATCTCTAAAAATGAGAGTCGAGTTGCAGACTTAGCAATTAAAGAGGCTATGTCGGCATTATTACCACAAATAAATGGACAAACTGAAGTAAAACGAAATTTAAACGACCAATTCATCTTTTTTGAGGCTCCGGATTTTGGAAATATTGACCCTGTTACAGGGGAAGTTCCTCAAGTAATACAAAGATTCAAAACGAATTTTGATAACGAGTTTCAAGCTAATATTTTGTTAGAACAAAACTTATTTAGTCTTAAAAGTATTTACGATTTAAAATCTGCACGACAGTTTTCTAACATTGGGAGATTGCAAAACCAAGACAAGATAATTAAGATAATTGCAGAAGCTAAAAAAGCATTCTTACAAACTATATTAATTAAGAATGTGTATCGAGTGAGTCAAGAATCAGAGTTACTTGCCAAAGAAAACTACTTAGCGGCTAAAAATAAATTTGAAAATCAATTAATATCTGAATTGGATTTGTTACAAGCTAAAATACGCTGGGAAGAAGAGTTGCCAAAATTGCTACAAGCAAAAAGAAATTATTTAATCCTTTTAGGAAATTTGAAAATAATTGCAGGCATAAATCCAACAGACAGCTTTGTAATTGACTACGATCTAGTAGCTTATGAATTAAAAGAGGGCGCCGTAAATTCAAATGATGTAATTGGCAATAGGATTGACTACCAATTACTGGAGGCCAATAATTATCTGCAAGAATTAAATATAAAAAATAAGCAAGCGGAGTATTATCCAACATTAAACCTAAGAGCAGGTTACAGTTATTTTAGCAATGCAGATAATTGGTCCATTAACGATAATCAGAATAAAATTGTATACACAGCGGTAACATTTACGGTTCCAATTTTTTCGGGTGGTTTTAGAAAATCTCAAATAAGTAAGGCAAAGATATTATCCAATATTGCTTTACTAGAAAAACAAGAAGCCAAATTGAGTATGACCATCGAAATTCAAAATCTAGAATTGAAATTATCAGAAGAATACAAAACCATACAGGTGGCTACCTCTAAAGGAGAAACAGCAAAGAAAGCTTATGAAATCGCTGTTGAAACAGCAAAAAGCGGTTTAATATCTCAACTCGATTTAAGAAGAATAAGTAACGATTATAACAGGGCTGAAATACATTTATACAGCAGCATTTACAATTATAAGTGCACACAGATTGATTTTAACAACGCAATAGCGAACTACTAAAAAAATAACAGATGAAAATATTTACGTTAAAAACCTTTAATTCCGCATTGCTATTGCTTGCGATTTTTACAATATCTTCTTGCAATGATGTAAAAGAAGAACCGATAGCAGAACTAGAATTTCCTGTTGAAGTTGAAATTCTAAAAAACAAAGAAAGAGTTCGTCAGATTGAATATTTTGGAATAGTAAGCTCTAAAATAATGAACTACAGCTTTCTGACTCCAGGGAGAGTAAAGTCAATTTTTGTCAGTAAAAATCAATTTGTAAAAAAAGGCACTAAATTGATGCAATTAGAAACAAAAGGTTTCAGTTTAGCATTGAATGCAGCTAAGAACCAAGAAAAACAAGCTGAAAGTGCGTATTTAGAAGCAGAAAAATATTATCAAAATCTTCATAAAGTATTTAAATTAGGCGGGATATCGGGAACAGATATCGAAAAAGAAAAATTAGACCGTGATATAAAATATAAAGATTGGGAACAAAGTAAAATTAACATTGATGCAAAAAATGAAGATTTTAAACAAACAACACTTATTGCTCAAACCAACGGAATTGTTTCTGATATTTTACCAAAAGTTGGAGAACTTATTGATGCAGGAGCAGAAACAATAATTATTCAAGGCAAAGGATTATTTGCAGAAACGGCATTATCACAAAAAGATTTGGAGATTGTTAAAAAAGGCACAAAAGTAATTATTGAAATAAAAAACAAAAAAGTAAATGGCGAAGTAAATTATATCGCTACACTTCCCGATTTTCAGACTTTTAGACATACTGTTAAAATTGATTTCTTAAATAATAATTCCGTAAAAGCAAATATAGGGCTTACCGCAAAAATATATTTTGAAACCGACACACTTCAAGGAATTTGGATACCCATAAAATATATTTCAAATAATGGGCAAGACTTTGTGAATCTGTCAGAGAACAACAGGTTAAGAAAAAAAGTAATTCAAATTATTGATTTTTCTGGGGAGGAGGTTCGGGTTTCTGGCCTAAAAGAAAACGATAAATTAATTACTAAAGGTGCGGCAAGTATTAAAGAAGGTTACAAAGTAAAAATTGTTAAATAGAAATCATGAATAAAACAAATAAAAATTTAAAAACCTCGTTTCTTTCAGCTCCAATAAAACAGAGCAAGATTACCTTGTTTATTGCATTTGCTGTTGCCATTGTTGGCTTCTACTTTTACACTCTTTTACCAAAACAAGAAAACCCAGATATTGCAGTGCCTGTTGCCATGATTACGACCATTTACCCTGGTGCATCGCTAACAGATATTGAGCAACTTATTACAAATCCAATTGAAAATGCGGTTAATGAGATTGCAGGTTTTGATAAAGTGGAAAGTTATTCGTTTAATAGTGCCTCTATCGTTGTTGTATCTTTAACAAATGACGCTGAGGTAGAAAAATCGTGGCAAGAACTCAGAAGAGTTATAAGTGATATTGATAGTAGTATTCCGAAAGATGCGTATAAACCATATATAGATACAAAACTGATTGAAACCGCTGGAATGATCATCAGTTTTTCAGGCGAAAACTACAATTATGAACAATTATCGGCCTATGCCGAAGTTTTTCAGAAGCAACTCTCTAAAGTTGACGGAGTTACTCGTTTTGAACTGGTTGGGAAAATTCCACAAGAAATTGAAATTAAGATTGATATTGCTCAACTTCAGAAATATCCAATTTCGATAGAAAATATAGCAGAAATAATAAAAGCGCAGAATGTCTCCTTTCCGGCTGGAGCAATTAAAACCACAAATGGCCAGATAAACGTGAATATTACTAGCCCATACGGAATTGTAAAGGATATTGAAAATACTATACTCTATACGTCTACAGAAAATGGCAGTTCTGTTTGGCTTAAAGACCTCGCTACTGTAAAAATATTAGAAAGTAAAGATGTAAAATACAAAACCAAACAAAATGGAAAAAATGCGGTTTTACTGGCAGGTTTCTTCAAGTCTGGAAAGAATATTATTCCAATAGGTAAGGATGTGCGACAACGAATTGAAAGCACAAAACAAGATTTCCCTAATGATTTAATTATTGATGAAATCTCTTTTGAGCCAGAAAGTATCGACAAATCAATTACTGATTTTATGATGAATCTTTTGCAGGGTATTGCTTTTGTGATGATTGTGGTTTTTATTGCTTTGGGTTTTAGAAATGCAATTATTGTTTCGGTGGCTATTCCGCTTTCAATACTTATCAGTTTTATTGCCATGTGGGTTTTCGATTTAAAGGTTCATCAAATATCTACCACAGCTTTAATTATTGCTTTGGGTTTGCTTGTAGATAACGCCATTGTTGTGGTAGAAGCAGTGCAAGAACACCTCAATAAAGGAAAAGATAAATTACAAGCCGCATATCTGGGTGCAAAAGAAACTGCAAAACCAATACTTTCGGCAACATTAACTACTATTGCGGCTTTTTCACCTTTATTATTTTTACCAGGTGCTGCTGGGGATTTGTTAGGTGCCATACCAAAAATTGTAATTATTTCCTTAATTGCATCCTATTTTGTGGCAATGCTAGTCATACCAGCCTTAACCGTATTATTTGCACGAAAGTCTAAAGAGAAAAAAGTAAGAAAAAATTATTTGCGAATGTTTTTTATTAGTTTTTTAGACAAAGCTTTGACCTATAAAAAGGCAACACTTACCATTAGTTTTGTAGTATTAATGTTAGCTTTTATATCCGTGCGGTTTCTTAATGAGGAATATTTCCCGCCAGCAGATAAGCAAACGCTTTATATTGATATTTCTGGTGAAAGTTTCAGTCTTGAAAATACAGAAAATATTGTTGAAAAAATAGAACATATTATACAACAACAACCCGAAACAAAATCATACACTTCTTCTATAGGCAAACCTTTACCCCGCTTTTATCAACTGATGGAAGTAAATGTGCAATCGTTGGAATATGCACAAATTAAGGTTGATTTTGATATGGATAAGAGCGAAAATTTTACCAACAAAAAAGAATTGGCAGCCTATTTACAAAATCAATTTAACGAAAAAATTATAGGAGCTTCTGTGCAAACCCGCTTATTAAGCTTGTCGGGTTCTGGGGGTGGCGCGGTGCTACTCGATATCTCGAGCGATAATATTAATAGAAATATTGAAGTTGCAAAAATGATAAGAGACACAATTCGAAACCTTGAAGGAGCCTATAAAATTGGGACGAGCGTAAGTAATGCGAAATACGAATATGTAGCCGATATTGATTTCAATTTAGCAGCGTCGTTAGGTTTAAGCCAATACGACATTCAAAAGCAGATTAATTTGGCGCTGATGGGCAGCGAACTGACAAAATATAGGAAAAACGGAAACGAATTCCCTGTGAACATCTCAGGTGATATATCTTCTATCTCCGAGCTTGAGAATTTGGGAATTGTCTCGTCACAAACACAACAAAAAATCTTGCTAAAACAAATAGCAGATATCAAAATTGAGAAGAAATATCCTGTAATTAGACATACTAATAAGGAACGAAACATAAGCGTGTTTTGCGATGCAAAAGAGGGCTATAGTCCTACCGAAATTGCTGATATAATTGAGTTTGAAATATTACCAAAACTAGATACAACCGGAACGGATATTACCTTTAACGGAGAGCGAGAAGCATCAAAAAAAGATTCTGGAAATATGGGCTTTGCTGCACTTGCTGCAATATTCCTTGTCTATATTATTTTAATGATTGAATTTAATTCATTTGCACAACCTTTTGTAATACTACTCACTTTGCCATTGGCATTTATTGGTTCAATTGCAGGTTTGCTTGTTACTAGTCAGCCCTTTTCGTTTACCGCAATTTTAGGAATTGCCAGTTTAATAGGTATTGTTGTAAACGACGCCATATTGCTCATTACATTTATTAACAGAGCCAAAGAGCAAGGAATGAGTATTATCGAAGCGAGTAGAGATTCATCTAATCAGCGATTTGTTCCAATTATGGTCACAACCGCAACTACCGTAATGGCGCTGATTCCACTTTCGCTATCGGGCAACGAAATGTTTGTTCCTTTAGCAGTAGCACTTATGTTTGGTTTAATTGTAGCAACAATTTTAACATTGGTGGTGATCCCTGTTTTATTTACCGTTTTAATTAAGAAATAGACGCATCGAGCTATTGCATACAAATCTTTTATAAATCTTATATAATGAAGAAAATACTATTAACACCTGTACTCCTTATCTTTTTACATATCAGTGGGTTTTCGCAAACTGTAAACAAAGAAACACTTTCTAAAAAGTGGTATCTCGAAAAGTATGAAGTTATGTGGGTTGATTACCAACCTGATGAAAAAGAAAAGAAGGATTATATTTTGCTGAAAAGCGATATGACTTATGTGAGTGTGGATGAGGGGACAAAAACAGTAGGAAAATGGACATTCAATACTGAGAAAAACTACTTTACTATGTATAACAATAAAGGAGATGGCATAAAAGTCATTGTTGATAAGTTATCAGTGAATAGGATGGTTTTGAATATTGACATTAAAGAAATGGACGGTGTAGATATTCATTATACAACAAAAGAATAATGGCAAGAGAAACGCAGCGCATTTTAGGGTACGATTTTGCAAGAGGCCTTGCTATTATTGGAATGATATTTGTGAATTTCAAAACCGTAATGGTCGCCGAAACTGATGCTTATTTGTATCAGTTGGTAGCATTATTATCGGGCAAAGCAGCGGCTCTTTTTGTAGTGCTTGCGGGCGTTGGTATGACTTTAATGTACCGAAAAGCAAAAAACGATGCGGGCAAAATAAGAAAAGCAAAAATAATCCTACTAAAAAGAGCTGCATTTCTGTTTATTGTAGGTTTGAGCTATTATTCTATTTGGCCTGCTGATATTTTACATTATTATGGTCTTTATGTACCAATAGGAGTTTTGTTTTTATCAGTCTCACGCAAATGGCTGATAATAATAAGTTTTCTGTTAATAATAGCTTATTCTGCTTCCGTGTTATTTTTTAATTATGATACAGGTTGGGACTGGAATACTTTAGAATACACAGATTTTTTTACCGTAAACGGATTTTTTCGCAATTTGTTTCTGAACGGCTTTCATCCGGTTTTCCCTTGGATTGCTTTTCTACTAACAGGGATTTGGATTGGAAAATTAAATTTTAATAATACAAAGATAAGAAAGCGAGTAACCCTATTTTCTTTTACGCTATTTGTTGTTTTTAAAAGTATTTCAATATTTTTAATTGACGCTCTAAATCAATTATGGCCAACACAGGCCTCCAACATAACTCATCTTTTAGGAACAACACCAATGCCACCGCTGTTTTTTTATATGATTACAGCTTCTAGTTTAGCAGTTTTTATTATTTCAATATCAATATACATTTGTAATAAATTATCACATACCCTTTTTATAAAGCAGATGGTAAGCACAGGACAGCTTTCATTAAGTAATTACTTCTTTCACGTTATCATAGGAATGCTTGCTATAAAATTGTTTTTTAAAAAATTAGAGGCTGCATTTTCTATTGAATTTACCGTGGTTTATGCGATTGTTTTTAGCGTTGTAATTATATTTTTTTCTCATATTTGGCGCATGAAATTTAAAAAAGGCCCTCTGGAGTATATCATGCGGAAAATTACAGGATAAAAGCTAGTTTACTGCCAATGCTTTTTTTTAATCTAAAAAACTTCACTTGCTAGTCTTCGGTTGTTGCGTTCGTATTTTGCTCGAAAGTGAGTGAATGAATCGAGAACACTAATAAACCTCATTATATTCTCGGAATATAATGAGGTTTTTTTCAGGTGTTAGTATTCATTCTTTTTCAATGATCACGTACCATACGCTATTAATGATTCCTTTAGCCACTAAATTTTGAACAGGCTCGTTTTCGCGATTAAAATATCAGAAACTATAAATTTAAAATATCCAGCATGCTCTTTTTAGATTTTATCTACTAATTTTTTACAAGAAAAGTAGTAATCACGATAGTGTTAGATAGTATACAGAACTCGTTTATGTATAATTAATTATTTTAAGGTATATTAAATAAAAAACCTTTGTTAACAACTGTTTATGAGTATATTACATGTATTAAGAGTGTGTTCCCGATAAAGGAAGACACTTTTTTTTGCTTCACATTATAGGGAGAATCACTTTATTCTTTATTGCAAAATATCTTTGCCCCACAATTCGTAAACAAATAAAAACAATACCAATGAAAATTTATATCTGGACGCTTATCATTACTAACTTTTTAATACTGTCTATAGTGGACAAAACACCCATTCAACAGAGTGAAACAAATATGCTATTCAATACCTGGTTTCTAGATACCTATAAAATCGAAAGCATGGAGTTCCCACCCAACAAAAGGGAAAAAGGCGATTATATTCTTTTTAAAGAAGACATGACGTATACATCAACATCAGAAGGCAAAGAAGAAGAAGGAACTTTTATCCTAAATACAAGCGGTGGTTATGTGTTAATGATCGATGAAAAAGGGGATAAGATTAAAGCTTACATCATCTCAATATCAAAGAATTCCTTAGTACTGAAGTATGATATTGATGAAATTAGTGATGTCGAAGTACATTATAACAATTTAATAAAATAATTATGAAAAAAATAATAAACATTTTAGTAGTATTTTTTAGTTGTGCCGTTTGTTTTTCGCAGACAACTATAGATTTAAAAAAAGTTCCATTCGAGATTGCAAATCAGGATTTTTATATAGATAAGGTTATCGATAATCGTCTGGAGCAAGACCTTGGAGTTATAGAAGAGAGTTCTAATAAGAAAGTGAAATTGCGTTTTGAGAATGGTACTGCAACAACAATCCAGAACTTTATGGATGTCGTCCTGCCTAAAACAGGTGACAGAGCTCCGATTACTTTAAAGGTTAATCATTTGAAAATTGAAGAAGCACAAACAAGTATAGAAAATAGAAAGGCAAGAGTTTATGTTGAACTCTATTTCTATGCAGAAAACGGAGAAGAACTTTATAAAATCGCTCATTATGAAGAACAGGATTTTCCAGTTTCGGGTTTAACGGAAATCTTTGAAACCCACGAACAAAGAATCCGAGCAGCATTGGAATATTGCTTATGGAGCTACATCAATGCACAAAAAGAAAATACAACTGATAGTTTTACAGAAGATGGAATGCTAGATAATGCGAGTTCCCCTAAGGACGCATCCACTTTTGAAACCTATGTTCCTTTAGGTAAGTGGTTCAATATGCTAACCTATAAAAGAATGACGGATAAATATAATGAGGGTTGGAATGTTTCATATACTGGATTTTCAGATAATGAAAAAGACTTTATTATTCCTTTTGTAATCGGTTTTGGTCAATCTAGGGCTAAATCAAATATAGTACGAGAGCGTGGGTATAGCTTTGCTGATTCGTATGTCTTAGGTTTTGGATTCAATGGTTATATCAAAATAACACCTGGTGTTTATTTCGATCTTGGTCTAAGTGTACCTGTTGGAGTGGAAGTGTTAAGAGATTTAGAAAACAGAAAATCAACTAATTTTTTAATAGGTCTTCGTGCTAATCAAGGCGTGAAGATAATTCCTTGGAAAGAGTATGGAATCGTTATTGGAGCTGGTCTCTTTCAACAATGGCAGACGTCTAAAGTGATCAATAGAAACTTTGGGTTTGCATTGGAATTAGGAGTTAATTTTTAATTGAATTGTATTTCAGAACGCAAAAGTAGCAATACACAACTAAAATTAAAACAATCATACAATGAGTTTAACAAGATTAATATCCTTATTTAAAGGTTCTCAAAATACCTACTTAAGCCAAAACCAAACTTTAGCCACAAGCAGAAGAATCACTTTAAATGAGTGCTCCTAAAAAGTTACATTTATTACTTAAATTTATACAATGAATAAAATATCAAAAATAATTATCGTCATAATTTTACTCCTAGTTGCCACTAATTTATTGTGGGGGAAAACGAATTATCAAAGTCAAGTTATCCATTTTCAATTTCAATCAGACACCATTGAAGGAGTCGTGAATTTACCCAAGAAAAAACACACCCTTGGAGAGAAAACCCCATTGGTTATCTTCGTTCATGGCGACGGAGAACTAGGACGTGATGCCTACGGCTATTACGAACATATTTGGAATGAATTAGCAAAAAAAGGGATTGCAAGTATGTCTTGGGATAAAAAAGGGATCGGGCAAAGTACAGGGAAATGGCTTAATCAATCTATGGAAGACCGAGCAAATGAAGTAATTGCCGCTATTGACTTTATCAAAGCAGATCCTCGTTTTGATTTTTCTTCTATTGGATTAATAGGCTTTAGTCAAGCAGGATGGGTAATGCCGAAAGTGGCTAGCTTATCAGATTATCCTGATTTCATTATTAGCGTTTCCGGCGCAATTAACTGGAAACGACAAAGCAACTATTTAACTCGAACAAGAATGGAGTTGGAAGGTGCTAATAAAGAGGCGATTGAAGTAGGGGTAAGACAAAATGAAATTGATTTTACTATTTTTAATGCTACGAGTACGTATTCCGACTATGTAGCATACCAGAAAGAAAAATGTAAAAATGAACAAGAAGAGGACTGTGACTTTATGAACGAAGAGCGATTTTATTTTGTCAAAAAAAATATTTCAAGTGATGCAGAGCAAGATTTAAAAAATATTCGATGCCCCATTTTTGGTGTATTTGGTGCAGAGGATTTGAATGTTGACTTTGAAGAATCTTATCAAACTTATGAGCGTATTTTTTCAACAAATAATACTGATAATTACCAATTAAAAATATATCCAGAAGCAGAACACGGCCTATTGAAAAGTAAGCACTTTAGTGCTATGCATCCAGGGATTGGTTTTTTAATTAAATTAGAATTATTTGGAAAGCGGGCATTCGTCAAAGATGTTTTAAGTGATATTAGTGCGTTTGTAATTCATAATTCGAAGTAATATTTGAGGAGCATATATAATTAATATTTTTATCCAGGGGATCTTATTTGAAATGACGAACTATTTTCAATCTAAAATATAAGTTTAAACTGCTATTCGAAACATTTTTAAAATAATTAAGTAACCTAGTTCTCCTAGGTCACTTTTTATTTTTTTACCGATAAGTTTCAAGTGTTTTTTAATGGTGTAAGCAACTGCTGATAAGTACATTTGCTTATTGTGCAAGCAGTATTTTTAGTCATCGGAATAAACTATTTAGTATAAGGAATCTGTTTACAATAAATGGTTCTATTTCATTAGCTGTTTGTTTTGATAATTACAGTATGGATTTTCTTTAAAAAATAGACTTGGGAAAGTTTATAAAAAACGAACAGTGTGTGGAGTTTTAAAAAATGCGGAATTACTCAATCAATGGGGATTGAAAAACTTTGAGTAGTAAAACAGAGGAGAAATTTACTCAAAAACTGTAATACACAAAATGGGATTTTGCCGAATAATAGAATCTCTGAAAAAACAACGAAATACTAACAAAGTACTGTGCTAAAAAACAAGTAAAAATCCATTAATTTTTCACTAACGTACTTTTATATGTTGCATCAAATATTAACCCTGATTTAGCAATTGCAAAGGCCTGTTTTAATAGCTTATTGCATACCGCAATTAATGCTAGTTTTTTACGCTTTCCTTTGGCTACTATTCGATCATAAATATCTCTGCAAGCTTTGTTATATTTACAAGCTGTAAAACTGCACATAAATAATAAATTCCTAAGTTTTTGATTCCCCATTTTACTAATGCGAGGTCGTCCTTTTACGCTACTTCCACTTTGTCTAATCACTGGTGTTAGACCTGCATAACTACACAATTCACTAGCACTTGAAAAACGCTCAAAACCACCAGTTAAAACGATTAACATAATAGATGTTTTTCTACCGATTCCTGGTATCGTTTTTATGCGAGTGAATAAATTTTTATGTGTCTCTTTTACTAAAAATAACAACTTCGCTTCTAAGTTTTATTTCTCTTTATCGAGTTGTTTTAAACTACGATTTAGGGACCTAACAACAGCTTTACTTGGCTCTCCTAAAACAGATTCACCATGTAGTTTATTCTTTAGCATAGTGCTCTGCTTTGTATACACAGAAAGGACTCTGGTGATTTGAAGACACTCTTGTACTTCTTTAGAACTACCTTGCCAGAGCTTTAATTCTACTTGCTCTGCGTAAGCGCAAATAAGTTTAGAATCGCTCTTATCTGTCTTTATCTTAGAGAGTCGCATTTGAATAAAACGTTTTACTGACAATGGGTTTTCTACTGACACTTTTTTACCGTTTTCAAACAAGTAATAAGCTAACTGATAGTGATAATAACCTGTAGCTTCCATAACACAATGACTATTACAATTCAAGAGTTTTAAAAACTGCTTAAAACCTGATAACTTGTTTTTAAACTGATAATAGTTTCCTTCTGAATCTGTAACGTCAAAAACCAAATGACTAATGTCAATACCAAAATATTTAATATCTTTATTCATAACAAAATGTTTTTAATGAAAGGACATACTACGCGAGTTTCAACGACTTAAAATCGAGGTCTAAAAGCCTCACAGAACTGTACGAAATCTGTGTAGAAAAGAGAGGGGATTTTCAATGTTGACGAGATCTAAAGTCTTCACGGACTTCCTACCTTTGATTTATTTGCTAACTTTAGTGCTTAAACCACGCAACTCCTATGTTTGTAAAAGAAGTTAATTCATATATAAATTTAGCAATAATAAAGTGAAAAAGTGAGAGTACACACAACTAAATAACTCTAGAAGTATATTGTTGGTTAGAAATCACCTCACTTTTTTTATATCTTTTAGAGTTTGAACAGAATGTAAGGAATAATTTTAAAAAGTTATATCCAGAATATCCAACTAGGAGAAAAAACGAGGAAAGATAGTCACTTTATATGCTATAAAAAATCATGTAAAATGAAAGAAGTGGAACAACAAGTTATGAATATCGTAAAGAAAAGACGCAAATCCCTTCCTAGAGAAGGTGTAGTACTTAAGCTAATGAAATTCTTAAAACAGGACTTTGAAAAACAACAAGTAAAAGTGGGACGAGACTTATTATTTAATATCCTTAGAGAGCATAATATGTTAACCCTTAGAAAGAAATACAGTGCGAGAACAACTAACTCGCACCATCGTTTTTATAAGTACAGTAACATTATTAAAGATTTAGAAGTTACAAGGCTTAACCAAGTTTGGGCTTCGGATATTACCTATATCAGAACCATAAAAGGATTTTGTTACCTGGCTCTCATTACTGATATGTATTCAAAAAAAATTGTTGGATACGACCTAAGTGATAGCCTGGAGTTAAAAGGATGTCTGAGAGCGCTTAATAAAGCTATATATCAAGCCAAAGACATTAAAGGACTCGTACATCATTCGGACAGAGGAATACAATATTGTAGTAATGTATACACACAAATACTCAAAAGAAAAATGATTAATATAAGTATGACTGAAGAGAACCATTGTTACGAAAACGCAATGGCTGAACGTGTCAACGGGATATTAAAAGATGAGTTTTATATCGACCAGGCCTTTATGAACGTAGCACACGCTAAAAGAGCAGCAAAAAATGCAATCAAATTATATAATGAAGTAAGATTACACTTATCTTTAAACTTTAAAACACCTAATATGGTATATAAATTAACAGTGTAAATTCAATTTTAACCTGTAGCCGTATTTCAGGGCAAGACATTAGATGAAATTATCCCCACAACTAAAGATGAACCTCAACAAAGTAGCCGTAATTACGGTTGGCTACACTTTAATAAATATATTCATCTTTTTTTTTAATTATGCATTAATCAATTCCCCATATTCCCTCGGTCCTTCACCTCTATTCAATTTTAAAAGTTATTTTCTAGCAAACATATTAGTCGGGCTAATTGCCGGAGTACTTGGAGGGATCATACTTGTTTCTGTAAATAGCCAATTGTTCAGGAGAAGATCTTTCAAGTTTGCCAATCTCACAACGCTCGCGGCTTATGTCTTGATCTTTGCTCTAGTTAACGTGGTTACCACATTTACAACTGTATTAGCAGAACATGGATTCTCTGGAGTTTCATATGACGCAATAAAAACAGCTTCGAGATTCATTCTTAATCCGACCTTAATTACAACTTTTATTTTGTGGGGTGCTGTCACACTTTTAACCGTATTCCTATTAGAAGTCAATGATAAATTTGGCCCTGGTATATTATTAAAATTCCTCTTAGGAAATTACCACCAACCAAAAAAAGAGGAAAGAATTTTTATGTTCATGGACATGCGTTCTTCAACTACTATTGCTGAGGAAATAGGCAATGTGAAATATTTTAATTTACTGAATGATCTATTTGCTGATGTGACCAATACGATTCTTAATAATGAAGGGGAGATATACCAATATGTTGGAGATGAAATTGTAATCTCTTGGTCGATGAAAAAGGGTGTGCGAAAGGCAAATTGTCTTAATTGTTTCTCACAGATTCAAGAAAAACTTGTTGATTTAAGGCCTATTTACGAAAAGAAATATAATGTTATGCCAGAATTCAAGGCAGGTATTCATTACGGCTCTGTCATGGCAGGTGAAGTTGGTGTTATTAAAAAAGATATCATCTATTCTGGAGATGTACTAAATACCGCTGCCCGAATTCAGGAACAATGCAATAAATACAATGTAGACATCTTGATTTCTAAGGAGACTTTTGATCTTATTTCTGATACTGACAGATATCAACTAATCCCTTTGGGAAATATTGAGCTTAGAGGGAAGAAGAGAAATATAGACTTAAACACCATAAACATAATCTGATTCTTAAATTTGGAAATACAGAGGTTAACATGATGTATAAGCAATGGCCCAAATATCGGATATGAATAAGGGCCACTAACCATGCGTTTATCATGACAAATAATTTAAATAAAAATAGCTGAATTCAAGAACTTAACGCAACAAATCTAAAATTATAGATTTGTAAAATGGAAGTAAAAAAACATAGACGAATTACCCGTAAAGAAAGAGTGCAAATTGAGACGCTGTTAAATGAAAAAAAAAAATCAAAATCCTACATTACTAATACACTAAAAAGAGCGCGTTCAACAATCTCCAGAGAAGTGAATAAATGGGTGCAAAGTAAAGAAGACATTTAAGAGGCTGACCTAGCATATTGGTGTGCTAAAGAAGATTATTTGAACAAGAGAAACCTTGATAAAATAAGCACCTATTCTTTACTGAAGTTTTTGTTTATAAAGGACTTTTATCCAATTGGACTCCTGAACAAATATCTGGAATACTTAAATAACTTTACCCAAATGATCCGATAATATCGATTTCACATGAAGCTATTTATAGACATATTTATACTAGACCACAAGCAAGCCTAAATAAAAAACTAATGAAACTTCTAGTACGTAAAAAAAAAACAAGACGCAGACCCTCTAGAAAAAGTCATGATGGCGGATCTAGGATTATAAACCAAGTTAGTATTGACAATAGACCAGCGCATATTGAACTAAGAAATGAAATTGGACATTGAGAGGGAGATTTAGTCATCGGAAAAAACAATAAAAGTGCAATTAGAACTATTGTAAAACGTAAAACTAGATTCACTTTAATCATTAAATTAGCATTTAAAAAAACAGATGAAGTAGCTGAATAATTTTCTAAAAAAATAAATAAATTGAATCCTATGTATAAAAAACCATGACTTACGACAACGGTATTTAAATGACTAGACATGAGAAAATTACTAAAAATACAGGTATATAAATATACTTTGCGCACACGTATTCTTCTTGGGAAAGAGGAACAATGAAAATACATACAGACTCATTAGAAGGCACTTCCCAAGAGGAACTAATTTTAGCAAAATTGACTTAAAACAACTACAAACTATTCAAGAAAAACTCAACAATAGACCACCTAAAATTATAGGGTATAAAACACCCAAAGAAATGGTGGGTATTGAACTGAAAATTGTAGTGTAATAACATCAAAAAACACAAACGCTTTATTACGTTAGAGCATTGAATCCAAGCTAATCTTCTTTTATTTTTTCCTTCTAAAAATTTTCTTTAAAATGTAATGGAATGCGCTTTGCCCGAAGCGACGATAGGAGTGAAATTGCAATATGTATGAAATGGAATTAACTTTTAATTTTATTCATATTTTATGCTTTTTAATTGTGAATAAATTACTTTTTTAAGTGTCTAACCATTTTTTAAAATTGGTTGTTCGTTCTCTTGAAACGATTATTTGTTCTTCTTGGTTCGGTATTATTTTTATTGATAATCTACTATTAAAATAGGAATGAATTTCTTTAACAGCTTCAACAGAGACCATATATTTTCGATTTATTCTAAAAAAATGAATAGGATTTAATATCTCTTCTAATTGATCTATAGTGTATTCAATAGGGAATTTTCTACCTTTTTTATTTAGTAAAAATATGACTCCATTATCTGCCATAAAATAGGCAATATCTTCAACATTAAAAGTGCTGAACTGATTACCAACCTTAACCATAAATCTTCTCTTATATTCTTTTTTAAATAAGTGCCTTATCGCTTCAATATCGGTTAACCTATTGTTGCTTTTTTCTATTGTATTGGTGTATTTCTGAAGTGCTTTTTGAAGTTCTTTTTTATCTATCGGTTTTAACAAATAATCAAGTCCGTTATATTTAAAACCTCTAATGGCATATTCATTATAAGCGGTTGTGAAAATTATTGGTGGATGATTTTCTAACTGATCAATAATATCAAAACCATAACCATCATTTAACTGAATGTCTAAAAAAATAAGATCAGGTAATTCATTATTTTTAAACCATTGATGGCCACTTTCTACAGATGAAATTTGTGCTAATATTTCACAGTTAGGAGCTAATTCCTCAATTAAATTTCTTAAACGTCTAGAGGCGATATCTTCATCTTCTATAATTACGGCTGTCATAGTATTAAATAGTTAAAGTGGTTTCTATAGCTTGTTTCAAATCTCCAGAAAGTAAGGGCATGCTTACTTTAAAAGTATGATTACTATTCTCAATAATTACTTTCTCTCTGGTATAAAAAGCATATCTGTTTTTAATATTTTTAAGACCGAGCTGTGTTGATTCTTGAGAATCTAGTCTTTTTTTAAGATTGTTTGTAATTAGTATTCTATTGTGATCTATATAGATTTCAATTTTTATAGGTTTTTCTTTAGAATAGTAATTATGTTTTAAGGCATTTTCTACCAGCATTTGTATCGATAAAGTGGGTATCAATTTTGTAAGGTGTATTTTATGTATATCTGTGTGGATAGTTATGGCCTCATTATGTCTTACTTTCATCATAAAAATAAAAGAATCTAAAAACTGCATTTCTTTATCTAATGTTACTAAATCTTCTTCTTTATTATCTAGAATATAACGATAACAAGAAGCTAATCCACTAACAAAATCTGATGCTAAATCTCTATCTTCATAAATTAATGATGTTAACGTATTTAAGCTATTAAAAAGAAAGTGTGGACTTATTTGACTTTTAAGAGATGAGTATTTAGAATTTATTACCTCTTTTTTTAAAGCCAACATAGAAAGTTCAAGTTTTTTTTTATCACTAGATATCCAAAAAAACTGGTTTAATCCTGCAAAAACAACCGTCAACCCAAATGCTCTGAGCATGTCTATTTTAAAAACACTCCAAGGCTCTTCTGTTTCAATATTATAAAATATATTGATTTCAAAAAGCCATACGTAGTAGATAATACCAGAAATTACAATCAAAACTAAAACCGTAATTATTAGTATTTTACCGTGTATTAATAGCTCATTGGTGATTTTTTTTTTTTTTGCTTTTCGTATCAAGTAGTCATTTGTTTCCCATATAGACATAAACAATACAAAAGAGGAAACATAATAAAAACCTCTTTTGATATTTATTAAACCATCAGTAAATGCATTATCAATAAATAATAAAATAATGAGAAAAACAATGTTAACCACTAAAAACCGTACCCCTAATTTCTTTAAATAACCTTTAGACATTGTGTGTGTATGTGTTTCATTTTTGGTTGCTTTCAAATATAAGACAAATGCTAGATACTATTTAATCATAAATATTTAGTTGTTAAAGTTCCCTTCAAACTGATGAAATCTTTAGTTCAGTTGATTTTTTGTTAAAATAAACACAAGAACTTTATTAAAAGGGTAATTCTACAATCCAAATCAAAAAAGTTACACTTCATAATTATTGTCTTTATTATAGCATAGAAACTTCGGAGATTTGAAAAAAATAAAAATAAAAAAATAATGAAATTAATTAAGTTTTTAGCATTGATGATATGCGCTGTATCATTTGCACAATCAGGAGTCATTAAAGGACGTATTTTAGATAAACAATCAGAACTTCCCTTGATGGGAGCTAGTGTAGAACTATTGGGGTCTGAAACACCTAGAGGTGTAATTACAGACTTTGACGGGTATTTTACATTAACTGAGATCCCTGTAGGTAGAAAAGCCATAAGAGTAAGTTACATTGGCTATGAAACCAATACAATTCCAGATATTGAGGTGAGTACAGGAAAAGATGTAGATATTACTGTTGCACTAATCGAGTCTTATGCCAAACTTGATGCTGTGGTACTCACTAGCAGTACAAACAAAATAAAATCTTTAAATAAATTTTCGGCAGTCTCAGCACGTCAATTTGGTGTAAAAGAAGTTGGAAGATATGCTGGTGGAAGAAGTGATGTTGCACGATTGGTAAGTAATTTTGCAGGTGTAGCTTCACCAGATGATAGTCGTAATGATATCGTAGTTCGTGGTAATTCTCCTACGGGGCTTTTATGGCGCGTAGAAGGTATTCCTATTCCAAGTCCCAATCATTTTTCGGCCTTAGGTACTACAGGAAGCCCAGTATCTGCATTAAACCCCAATCTTCTTAAAAATTCAGACTTTATAACCTCTGCATTCCCTGCCGAATATGGTAATGCAATTGGAGGTGTTTTTGATTTGGGTTTTAGAAATGGAAATAAAGATGAGTATGAGTATTCTTTTCAGATGGGAGCATTCACTGGTTTAGAAGCAACGGCAGAAGGGCCTTTGAATAGAAAAAATAACGGCTCGTTTTTGGTGGCTGCAAGATACTCGCTTATCGGACTTATAGGAGGAGCAGGTACAAGCGATACACCTAATTATAGTGATATTTCATTTAATCTTAATTTAGGAAAAAGTAAACTTGGTACGTTCTCTATATTTGGAATCATGGGTACATCAAGCATCGATTTAATTGGTGAGGATTTTGATGAAGAGGACCTTTTTTCAGCAGAAGATGAAAACTCTTATGTGTCTTCTAACATTGGTGTTTTAGGAGCTAAGCATTTACTGAGCATTGGCGAAAAATCGTATTTAAAAACAGTCATTGCAGGCGCATCCAATAGCAGCGATTTTGAAGAAGACCGTATTATTGATTTGAATACCGATAATGAAAGGATTATAAGATTTGCAGAAAATAACAATGAAGAAACTAGATTAACATTTTCAACATTATTCAATACTAAAATCAACAATAAATTAACCCTTAGAACAGGGGTATTATTAGAGAATTTCTCAGCAGATTTAGATAGAAAACAGAGAGATGAACAAGAAGATTTAAACGATGATGGAGATCCTGATTTAGTAACCATTAGAAGTATTAACGGTAGTTATAATGTATTTCAACCCTACATTCAAACGAAATACAGATTGACTGAAAAATTGACCCTAAATACAGGAATACATGCCATGTATAGTGATCTTAATAAACAGTTTGTTGTAGAACCAAGAGCATCTATGTCTTATAGAATACACCCTAAACATACAATAAATTTAGGGTACGGTCTTCATCATCAAAATATAGCCACACCATTATTATTTCTAAATGAAGAAGTAAATGGAGTGATCACAAACCCTAATGAAAATTTGGATTTTGTGAGAAGTCAGCACTATGTTTTAGGCTATGATGTTAAAATTGCACCTAACTGGAGAGCAAAAATAGAAACCTATTATCAAAAAATAGATAATGCTGCTATAGACGAATCCCCATCTAGTTATTCTTCGTTAACTGAAGGAGCAGACTTCACCTTTTCATCGGATAATACAGATTTAGTTAGTTCAGGAACTGGAGAAAACATAGGACTGGAACTAACCTTAGAAAAATCATTTAGCAAAGGATATCATGCCATGATAACAAGTTCTTTGTTTGAGAGCACCTATAAAGCTAGTGATGGCATCGAACGAAGCACCCCTTTTAATAGTGGTTACATCGTTAATTTTTTAGCAGGAAAAGAGTTTAAATTTGGAGAGAATAAGAAAAATATTTTTTCTATCGATGCTCGTTTTGTGACCTCAGGAGGAAATCGTTTTACTCCTGTTAATTTATTAGCTTCGCAGAATGAAGGGTCCGAAATTTTACAAGATGATTTAGCGTTTAGTGAGCAATATGAAGATTACCTGAGACTAGATTTAAAATTTGGAGTAACGTTTAATAGTAATAAGAAAAAAACATCTCATAAATTTTACATAGACTTCCAAAACCTTACCGATAGAGATAATGTTTTTGTTAGAAGATATAATAGAGGTACTAGTAACGTTGAACAAATAAATCAAATTGGCTTTTTCCCTGATTTTGGTTATCGCTTTCAATTTTAAAAACTTTAGTGTCCGATTAAACATATTTAAAAGCGGGATTTCTTAAAAATATTTCCCGCTTTATAGTACTTTGGTTTTGCTACAAAACCAAGGCTATGAATAAAAGCACTCACTTTAGCGTACAGCACATAATAAAGCAGTTATTAAACTTGATTCCTGCAAAAATAATTAGTCGGACAGCTGAATCCTTTGACAGTGATCGCTACTAAAAGACCTGTAAAACCCACGAACATCTAGTTCCCATACTATACGGTGTATGAAGTGGTGTGAGTTCACTTCGAGAGCTATCAACAGTGATGCTTGCGTGTGAGGGCAAACTCAGTCATCTCAACCTTAAAAGTTTTCCAAAGTGAAGTACATTATCCGATGCCAATGCAAATCGCAATAGAGAAGTCTTTGCAAGTAGCTATTATACACTACTGGGTAAGTTTGCAAAAGATTTATCGGACAGTAGCTCGCTTCGTTTGCCTATTAAACCTCTCAAAATAGTTGATTCTACCACCATCAGTCTATTTGATAATATTTTGAAAGGTGTCGAGCGTAACACTATAAATGGTAAAAAGAAAGGTGTATTAAAATACATACAATGACCAACGCAATGGAAGACGTTCCTTGTCTGTTACGTTTCAGTAGCGTGTCCACGCATGACCGTACATTTCTTAAAGAACTCGACTTAAAGAAAGGGTCATTTGTTGTTTTGATAAAGCTTATGCTGATTATAAGCAATACTTTGAATGGACATGCCAAGACATTTATTTTGTGATACGTCAAAAAGAGAACGCCTTCTATAAAAGCATATCCGAGTTTGACCCACAGCAAGGTACGTGAGACAATATACTTAAGGATGAGACTATAACCGTAGAGAAAAATGGACAGACCATAGAACTACGCCGCATAGCCTATTGGGATGGCATAAAGAAAAAGATATATGGATTCATATCAAACTACTTTCTTTTGAGTCCGGAAAAAATATGTGATATCTACAAGTACAGATGGCAGATTGAAATGATATTCAAGAGACTAAAGCAGAACTTTCTACTGAAATACTTCTTGGGAGACAACCAGAACACCTTAGAGATACAGATATGTGATGGACTGACCTTACAGTTATTGATGATTGTAGTACAAAAACAGGTGAAAAATAACAGGGCATACTCAAATATGATCTCGATGGTAAGATTACACCTAATGAGCTATATTGAACTGTTCAGTTTTATGGAAAACCCAACTCAAAAGTGGGATGATCTAACCAATAAACCACCAGATATTCAGTTGAATCTTTTCTGATAGACACCATGCTATTTTAAAACAGAAAATAGTAACCTAAATATAAGCGATACAATAGCAAAAAGCTAAATGTTGTATTTTTGTCGGACACTAATATTTTAAAAACTTAAAAAATGTACAAGTAGGGTATTTCATTTTTCAAACAATTTATAGACCTAGAAGAAAAGGATATTCTTCTTATTAAAAAGTTGACAACAGTAAAACATTTTTCGAAAAATGAATTTATTTTAATACAGAGAAAGGTATGTGATTTTGTTGCCTTTATAAATAAAGGAGCGTTATACTAATTTGATTAAAGACAAACCAAAAGTGATACAGTCTATACCTCAATATATGATTGCATCTTATTTAGGCATTACTCCTAAGACTTTGAGTGGAATGCGAAGACGTTTAGGAAAAACTTAATGACTAAAACTATAACTGTTATAAGTATCTCTAAACAACAAAACCCAGCGTTACCGCTAGGTTTGTGAGTTGTGAGCCCTGCAGGATTCGAACCTGCGACCGCCTCCTTAGAAGGGAGGTGCTCTATCCAACTGAGCTAAGAGCCCTCAAAAAGTCGGGGTGGCAGGATTCGAACCTGCGGCCTCCACGTCCCAAACGTGGCGCGATAACCGGGCTACGCTACACCCCGAATTGGTTATCTCATACTTTGCGAATAATGATAAGTTCCCAAAATTTCGAGGTGCAAATATATGTATTTTCTTTAAAATTTGACAACTTTTATTACTAAATTTATACATAAAATTTTTTTTGATGAAATTTCTACTACAATCGGTATTCATTAGTGCTTTTCTAAGTTTTTTTGCTTGTGCACAAGACAAAAACCCAATTAACAACGAACATTCTTACGAACTCATTGTATCAGAATTAATTAACCCTTGGAGTTTTGTTTTTTTACCAGATGGATCTATGTTAATTAATGAAAAAGAAGGGCAGATTATTCACTTTGAAAACGGAATAAAAACGGATATAAAGGGAGTTCCTAAAGTTTATAATCGTGGCCAAGGTGGATTGCTTGATATAAAATTACATCCTAAGTATGAAGACAATCCTTGGGTTTACCTCACCTACTCGTCTTCTGAAGGTGAAGAGAAAGGTGGTCATACAGCTTTAATGCGTGCAAAACTTAGTAAAGATTCTTTAGTAGAAACACAAGTACTCTATAAAGCAACTCCAAATACTACAAAAGGCCAGCATTTTGGTTCTAGAATTGTATTTGATGATGATGGATATTTGTTTTTTACAATCGGAGAACGTGGTAATCGAGATGAAAATCCGCAAGATTTAACGCGAGACGGTGGTAAAGTATATCGCTTAAATGATGATGGAACCATCCCAAATAATAATCCGTTTATTGCTGTTGAAAACGCAAAAACTGCAATTTATTCTTATGGGCATCGAAATCCACAAGGGATGGTAATTCATCCCAAAACTAGAGAGATTTGGACGCATGAGCATGGCCCTAAAGGTGGAGATGAAATTAATATTATAAAACCGGGTAAAAACTACGGTTGGCCCATAATTACTTACGGTATAAATTATATTGGAACAAAAATCACTGATGAGACCAGCAAACCAGGAATGGAAGACCCTTTACATTATTGGACGCCTTCCATCGCTCCAAGCGGAATGGAGTTTATCTCTAGCGATAAATACCCAGGCTGGGACTACAATCTATTAGTTGGGTCTTTGAAGTTTCAGTATTTAGATAATTGCTATATAAAAGATGGCAAAGTTGTTAAGGAAGAGCGCCTATTAAATGGATTAGGTCGCGTGAGATCAATAAACCAAGGACCTGACGGCTATATTTATGTTGGCATAGAAAATTTAGGAATCGTAAAACTTATTAAAACAAAATGATGAGAATAACATATATCATAATAGCACTTCTACTGGTGTCTTGCAATTCTTCGGAAAAAAAGGAAGAGCTGTCAAAAGTTACTATTTCCGAAGAAAAAATCACGGTACAAAACTCTGCTCTTAAAGAAAGCATGACTCGTGGGGAAACTGTTTACTCTAATTTTTGCATAACTTGTCATTTACCTAATGGTAAGGGTGTGGCTAAAATATTTCCGCCTTTAGCAAAGTCTGACTACTTGATGACTAAACGTAGGGCTAGTATAAAGGCTATTAAATATGGTCAGTCTGGAGAAATTATTGTTAATGGTCAAAAATATAATAATGTGATGTCTCCACTAGGGTTGGAAGACGATGAAATTGCAGATGTTATGAACTATATTACAAATAGTTGGGGTAATTCTAACGATAAATTAATAACTGAAAGTGAAGTTTCTAAAATTGAACCTTGATATTATATCATAATTACTAAATTTGCTCTATTAAAAATAGTCTATAAAAATATGCTTATTATTGGAATTGCAGGTGGAACGGGTTGTGGAAAAACAACAGTTGTAAATCAAATACTTAACGAATTACCTGAAGGTGAAGTTGGTATAATCTCTCAAGACTCGTATTATATGGACACTTCACATTTGAGATACGATGAACGGGTGAAAATTAATTTTGATCACCCAAGGTCTATCGATTTTGAATTACTTGAGAAGCATCTAAGAGAATTAAAGGCTGGCAATTTCATAGATCAACCAGTCTATTCATTTGTAAAGCATAATCGTACTGGAGATACAATTAAAACGAACCCTAGAAAAGTAATGATTGTTGAAGGTATTTTAATACTTACAAATCCCGAGTTACGTAAAATGTTTGATATTAAAATTTTTGTTCATGCAGATAGTGATGAACGTTTAATTAGACGTTTAAAGCGCGATATAACCGAGCGTGGACGAGATATAGATGAAGTGTTAACACGTTATCAAACAACCTTAAAACCCATGCATCAACAGTTTATTGAACCAATGAAAGAGTATGCAGATATTATTATACCAAACAATAAGTACAACACAGTAGCTGTAAATATAGTGAAGACCATTATCAACGAAAAACTCAATTAACGATCAAAAAGTTTAGAAACATATTTGTCATTGTATTTGCCATTTTCGCCGTATGGATGCTTTTTTTTGATTCAAACTCATTATTGATTCATCAAGAACTTAATGAAGATATTACTGATCTTGAGGACGAAAAAGACTATTACAGAAATGAAATACAAAAAGATGATAAGGCCATTAAAGAATTAAGTACCGAAGAAGGCATTGAGAAAATGGCTCGAGAGAAATACTACATGAAGAAGGAAAATGAAGACATTTATATTATCGAATATGAAGACAGTCTAAAATTAAAAAGGAAGGATGAGTAAAATACTATTCAACAATTTTAAAGAGGTGTCCTCTAAACAGTGGAAACAAAAAATCCAAGTTGATTTAAAAGGGGTAGATTATAATGATACACTAATTTGGTATACAACCGAAGGTATTGACGTAAAACCATTTTATCATGCCGATGAGTTTGAGCAAAAATTTAAACCGTCAAATACAAAAGCTAGTGAGTTTAAGATTTGTCAGTCCATTTTTGTTGCTCATGTAGAAAAATCTAATGCCAAGGCTATAGATGCCATTTCTAGAGGAGCAGAGACTATAGAATTTATTATTCCTACGGAAGATGTTTCAACTAAAGACCTTCTAAAAGGCATAGACCACGCTTCTACTCCAATTAATTTTAAGTTGCTTTTTTTATCTTCGGAATATGTAAAATCCATTCCAACAGATCATAACATAACAATCCAAACCGATATTATTGGTCATCTTGCAAAAACAGGAAATTGGTTTAAAAATATTAAAGACGACCATGAACAATTTGAAGCTATCGTAAAATTGACCCATTCATTTTGTGTTCATAACAGTTTGTATCAAAATGCTGGAGCAACAATGGTACAGCAACTAGCTTACGCATTAGCGCATACCAATGAGTATTTTAATTATTTAGATCCTATTTTAAGTGAAACTGATAAAAAAAATGTGACGTTGACGTTTCAGGTATCGGTTGGAACTAATTATTTTTTTGAAATCGCAAAACTAAGAGCGTTACGTGAACTCTATCAATCGCTTTCTAATGAATATGGTTTTAATACTAATTGTGAAATTAGTGTAACGCCAACGAAACGTAACAAAACCATCTATGATTACAATACTAATATGTTGCGCACAACAACAGAGTGTATGAGTGCAATATTAGGTGGTGCCTCTAGCATAACAAACTTAGCTTACGACAGCCTTTATCATAAAGACAACGAATTTGGAGAGCGTATAGCAAGAAACCAATTACTTGTTTTAAAAGAAGAAAGCTACTTTGATAAGGTTGACAATCCTGCAGATGGTGCTTATTATATTGAATCTTTAACCACTCAATTATGCGATAAAGCTTTAGAATTATTTAAAGATATTGAAGCAAATGGAGGGTTTCTATCACAACTGAAAATAGGCACTATCCAGAAAAAAATAAAAGAAAGTGCGACTAAAGAGCAAAACCTTTTTGATTCTGGTGACACTGTTTTATTGGGTACAAATAAATACCCTAATCCTAAAGATAGAATGAAAGCCAATTTAGAAATATATCCTTTCGTAAAAACGAATCCAATTAAGACATTAATAGAACCCATTATAGAAAAGCGTCTAGCCGAAACATTAGAGCAAGACCGATTAAAAAACGAATAAATAATACAATCATGACATATAAATTAGTACTACTAGCCTTATGCTTATGCCTATTTAACTGTAAAGAAGAGGCAAAAACAGAAACAAAAGTAGTAGATTTTGATTACAAATTTCCAAGTGTACAAAAGCTTGTTGACTGTGAAGGCGTTGACCATGCTTTATTCCAAGAAGCTATGCAATCTTTTGAAGAAGACATTGCGAATTTCTATACTCCAGAGCAACCTGTCATGTCCCGTGCATACAGTCTGTTTGTGAGTCAGGCAATTTCTAATAAAGCAGATTACTCAGCAATGGTTTCAGATCATTCTAAAACAGTACTAGAAGCTTTAAAACAAGATAAAACGCTCTGGATCACAAACCCAGATGGTAGTAAAGTAAATTTTAATCATCCTATATTTGATTGCATTGGTAATCAAATTAAAGATGAGCCTTTGCGTAAGACATTCAAGGCCTTGATAGACACAAACAGCATGAGTTTAAGGATGTTTAGTGGTCAACTAAGACGTCAAACATTTGGAATGAAAGATGACAAATATTTAGCAACATATGTAGCTTTAGAATTATTCTACGGAAAATTTTATGACAGCGATTTAAGTGCTGATGTATCAAAAAAGGCTGACACTCCAATAGAAAACGAACATTCAGAAAATGATGGTCATAACCATTAATATTTATGCGCAAAAACATACAACATATAACTATAAAGTCAGCTCCTACAGATCCCAAGTCAACATCTAAAACGACTTTTAAAACGGCAGAAAATATTGATATAAAATCCTCATATTCAAAGGAAGACATTTTAAATTTAGAGCATTTAAATTTTGTTGCAGGTATTGCACCACACCTTCGTGGACCTTATTCTACGATGTATGTTCGCAGACCTTGGACAATTCGTCAGTATGCAGGTTTTTCTACTGCCGAAGATAGTAATGCCTTCTACAGAAGAAATCTTGCTGCTGGTCAAAAAGGATTATCTGTTGCGTTTGATTTAGCAACTCATCGAGGTTATGATTCAGATCATGAACGTGTTGTAGGTGATGTTGGTAAGGCTGGAGTAGCTATAGATTCGGTTGAGGATATGAAAATTCTCTTTGACCAGATTCCACTAGATAAAATGTCAGTGTCGATGACTATGAATGGTGCTGTTTTACCAATTATGGCGTTTTATATTGTTGCTGCAGAAGAACAAGGCGTTGATCCAGTTCTTTTAGCTGGAACAATTCAAAACGATATCCTTAAGGAGTTTATGGTGAGAAACACATACATCTATCCTCCTTCACCTTCTATGAAGATTATCTCAGATATTTTTGAATATACGAGTAAGAATATGCCAAAATTCAATAGTATTAGTATTTCAGGATATCACATGCAAGAAGCTGGTGCAACTGGCGATATTGAACTGGCGTATACCTTAGCTGACGGACTTGAGTACATTAAAAAAGGATTAGAGGCAGGCATGGATATCGATACCTTTGCTCCTAGATTATCTTTCTTTTGGGCTATCGGAATGAACCATTTTATGGAGATTGCTAAAATGCGTGCAGCAAGAATGTTGTGGGCCAAATTAGTGAGTCAGTTTAATCCTAAAAACGAAAAATCATTAGCATTGCGAACGCATAGTCAAACTTCAGGCTGGAGTTTAACCGAACAAGACCCCTTTAATAATGTAGCTAGAACAACAATCGAAGCTACTGCTGCTGCTTTTGGTGGCACACAGAGTTTGCATACAAATGCTTTAGATGAGGCCATTGCATTGCCTACAGATTTTTCTGCACGTATCGCAAGAAACACACAAATATTTTTGCAAGAAGAAACAGGCATAACTAAAACAGTTGATCCTTGGGCTGGAAGTTACTACGTTGAAAAACTAACCCATGACATTGCTCAAAAAGCCTGGTCTTTAATTGAAGAAGTTGAAGAGCTTGGCGGAATGACCAAAGCCATAGAGGCAGGAATTCCTAAGCTAAGAATTGAGGAAGCTGCAGCTAGAAAACAAGCACGAATAGATTCTAATCAAGATGTCATTGTTGGCGTCAACAAATATCGATTAAAAGAAGAAGATCCTATATCTACTTTAGAAGTGGATGATCAAACTGTTAGAATCGGGCAAATTAAACGCCTAGAACACATAAAATCAACAAGAAACTCAGGCGCTGTTAGTGATGCACTTTTAAAATTAACTAAAGCTGCTCGCTCAGGACAAGAGAATTTATTAGCTTTAGCAGTAACTGCAGCGAAAGAACGTGCCACTTTAGGAGAAATTAGTGATGCTCTTGAAGACGTATTTGGACGCTACAAAGCACAAATAAAAACATTTTCGGGAGTGTATAGTAAAGAAATTAAAGACGACAAAAGCTTTAAAAAAGCAAGAGAGCTTGCAGACCAATTTGCAGAACAAGATGGTCGAAGACCTCGTATAATGATTGCTAAAATGGGACAAGACGGTCATGATCGTGGTGCAAAGGTTGTCGCTACTGGTTATGCAGATGTTGGCTTTGATGTTGATATTGGCCCCTTATTTCAAACACCCAAAGAAGCTGCTAAACAAGCCGTAGAGAATGATGTTCATATTCTAGGCGTATCATCCTTAGCTGCAGGACATAAGACATTAGTACCTCAAGTCATAGAAGAACTTAGAAACTATGGTCGTGAAGACATCATGGTGATTGTTGGAGGTGTCATCCCAAAGCAAGATTATCAATATTTATTTGATGCTGGAGCGGTTGCTGTTTTTGGACCTGGAACTAAAATTAGTGATGCGGCGATTAAAATTTTAGAGATATTAATTGATTAGTTATCCAATGAATGCATCAATACCTGCGAGAAGGTAATGCACTCGCTTTATTTGTAAAACCCTCTGCTGTTTTTATGAGATTACTCATGTTTGTTTTGAGCTTCTCACTATTAATTTTGCCTATTGGAGGAATGATAAATTATCATTTCTGAAGGAAAAGGAATCCATGTAGGCTATTTTATGACTATTTTCGTCTTTGGCTTAATGGGTTTTTATATATTATGAATTGCGCTTTGGAATACCTATGGTAGAGAGGAAATTATAATATATAAAAATAATTGCTCTTATGCCGCAAACTACGGTTGGTTTAAAGATGGGATAAAAACTAAGTATTTCAATGCCATTAGTTTTGCAAAAAAACCAACTGGTCATATTGAAGATAATACGTATACACTTATAATTAAGGACGTTGACACATAAAATGATATGATGTATGTCACAAAAATGCCAAAAGAATAATTAGAAAAATTAATTCCTGAATTAAAATTGAACATTCAATTCTTGTTCAATTTCAAAGTCAAAATTTGAAGAACTATTAACAACTTCAATTTTCAAAACTCACAAATAATCGTATTTTTACGTCGGGGATATTTTAAATCTCTATGTCATAAAACCAAATCAATTAATGGGTAAGATCATTGCAATTGCCAATCAAAAAGGAGGTGTTGGTAAAACAACAACTTCTGTGAATTTAGCAGCATCGCTAGGGGTTCTAGAAAAGAAAGTATTACTTATAGACGCAGATCCTCAGGCCAATGCTTCATCTGGTCTTGGTATTAATGTAGAACATGTTGAAGTTGGCACCTATCAATTATTAGAACATACCGCCACTGCAGAACAATGTATCATTGCAGCAAATTCACCAAACGTAGATATTATTCCATCTCATATTGATCTTGTCGCGATTGAAATAGAACTTGTAGATAAAGAGGAACGCGAATACATGCTTAAAAAAGCAATTACGCACCTAAAATCATCGTATGATTATATTTTAATTGACTGTGCGCCTTCTCTTGGATTACTTACCTTAAACGCTTTAACTGCAGCCGATTCTGTAATTATTCCTATTCAATGTGAATATTTTGCATTAGAAGGCCTTGGTAAACTTTTGAATACTGTAAAAAGTGTTCAAAAAATCCATAATAAAGATTTAGATATTGAAGGGATGTTATTAACCATGTTTGATCAACGTTTACGTTTATCTAATCAAGTGGTAGAAGAAGTTCAAAAACATTTTAGCGATATGGTGTTTGATACCATCATTCAAAGAAATGTACGATTAGGAGAAGCTCCTAGTTATGGAGAAAGTATCATCAAATATGATGTTAGCAGTAAAGGCGCCACAAATTATTTAAGTTTGGCTAAAGAAATCATAAAGAAAAACGCATAATGGCGAAGGCAACAAAAAAACAAGCACTTGGTAGAGGTTTATCAGCATTGTTGAAAGACCCTTCTAATGACATACAGTCTGCTCAAGACAAAAACGCTGATACCATTATTGGTAACATCGTAGAATTAGATTTAGGTACTATAGACCTCAATCCATTTCAACCACGTACCAATTTCAATGAAGAAACGCTAAGAGAACTAGCCTCTTCTATTAAAGAACTTGGTGTCATACAACCCATTACAGTACGTAAATTAGAATTCAACAAATTTCAATTGGTATCTGGTGAGCGACGTTTTAGAGCATCGAAACTCATTGGGTTAACTACAATTCCTGCCTATATAAGAATTGCTAATGACCAAGAGTCGTTAGAAATGGCATTAGTAGAAAACATTCAACGCCAAGATTTAGATCCTATAGAGATTGCACTCTCTTATCAGCGTTTAATTGATGAAATTGCTTTAACTCAAGAGCAAATGAGCGAGCGTGTTGGTAAAAAACGGTCAACAATTGCAAACTACCTGCGTTTATTAAAGTTAGATCCTATCATTCAAACTGGGATGCGTGACGGATTCATTTCAATGGGTCATGGACGAGCTATGGTCAATATTGAGGACCCGAATAACCAATTAGATATCTACGAGAAAATAATTGCAGATAAATTATCGGTTAGAGCAACAGAACAACTGGTTAAGAATTACCAGAATCCGTTAGCTAAAAAAGCGACCGAAGCTCAAGAGCTACCTAAATTTGTTAAAAAAGGCATAAAGGAATTTTCAGAATACTTTGGGCATAAAATTGGCGTTAAATTGTCAAAGAATGGTAAGGGACAAATAACAATTCCGTTTCATTCTGAAGAAGATTTTAACCGTATAAAAAAACTAGTTGAAAGTGCTAAATAAATTGGTCTATAGCAGTCTTTTCTTTCTCTTTTTCAGTAGCATAACATTTGCACAGGACGACAAAAAAGCTGAAGACGTAGATACAGGCTTAATGGTTGTTCAAGATACTATTAAAACTAAAAGACGAGCTTTCGATGTACTGGCACCGTCAAAAGCGGCCTTCTACTCTGCTATTTTACCCGGTTTGGGTCAAGCTTACAATAAAAAATATTGGAAGGTTCCTTTGGTCTATGCTGCTATTGGTATTCCTACCTATCTATTCATTACCAATGATCGAGATTTAGGCTTATATCGTGATGAATATAAAAGACGTTTGGCAGGATTTGATCAAAGTAGGGACGGTGCACCTTATCCCAATGTTTCAAACGATGGTCTAATACGTGCTCAACAACAATTGAGGCGCAACAAAGAATTAGCCTTACTTATAGCTATTGGTATGTATGCCTTAAATATTGTAGATGCCAACGTTGATGCACATCTATTGCAATTTAATGTGGACCAAGATTTATCATTGCGTCCACATTTTAAGTACAATGAAATGGAAAACAACACCAATTTAGGTCTAACTCTTAATTTCAAATTCTAAAGTATGAGAATTGCACTCTTAGGCTATGGAAAAATGGGAAAAGCTATAGAAACTATCGCTATACAACGTGGTCATAGTATTACGCTAAAAATGTCTAGTGCTACGGAAAGTTTTTCACTCCAAGATTGTGATATCGCCATAGACTTTAGTCTCCCATCTTCAGCAGTAGCAAATATTTCCAAATGTTTAGAGGCAGGAATTCCAGTGATTTCAGGAACTACTGGTTGGCTAGACGATTACGACAAAATAGTTTCTCTTTGTGAATCTACTAAAGGCACCTTTTTATACGCCTCAAACTTCAGCTTAGGTGTCAATATATTTTTCGAACTCAATAAAACTTTAGCGGCATTAATGGCTAAGCTTCCGAAGTATAAGGTAACTGTTGAAGAAATTCATCATACTCAAAAATTAGATGCGCCTAGCGGAACTGCGATTAAACTCGCTAACGGAATAATAGGTAAAACTAATTACGAAAAGTGGACATTAGATACGCCAAAACAAAATGAGATTGGTATTTTAGCAAAACGTATTGAAAATGTTCCAGGAACCCATGAGATAATTTACAAATCTGAAGTCGATAGCATTCAAATTAAGCATACTGCACACAGCAGAGAAGGTTTTGCTTTGGGAGCTGTAATTGCTGCAGAATTTGTACATGACAAAAAAGGAATATTCACAATGAAAGACGTCTTAAATATTAGTTAATATCACAGATTGATGTAACGTTTTCGAAGACTTTTCAACTCATTAAAGAAATTAAACTATAGACATGACAATGACACAATGGTTAATATTTATTCTAGTCGTCCAAATCCTTCATGGACTTGGGACTTGGAAACTATACGTTAAAGCTGGACGTCAGGCATGGGAAGCGTTTATTCCTGTGTATAACGCGATTATATTAATGAAAATAATTCATAGATCTTGGTGGTGGACGATTTTATTGTTTGTTCCTATTGTTAACTTAATCATGCTCCCTGTAGTTTGGGTTGAAACAGCTAGAAGTTTTGGAAAGAATCAATTCCTTGATACTTTTTTAGCAGTTATTACTTTAGGTTTTTATAATTTTTATCTCAATTATGGAACAGAGGTCAAGTACGTTGCCGATAGAGATATTAATCCAAAATCAAGTTCTGGTGACTGGACAAGCTCTATATTATTTGCTATTGTTGCAGCAACCATAGTACATACGTATTTTATTCAACCCTTTACTATTCCAAGTTCATCTTTAGAAAAATCATTATTAGTGGGTGATTTTTTATTCGTAAGTAAGTTTCATTATGGTGCAAGAATACCAATGACAACAGTTGGAACACCTATGGTTCATGATACGATTCCTGTAGCCAATGTTAAATCATATTTGTTTGATGACAATTTTGAAAAGCGCAGCACCTCATGGAAAAATAAATTACAGTTGCCTTATATGAGGATTCCTGGATTTGAAAATATTGAGCGTAACGATATTGTTGTTTTTAATCAACCTGCAGATACGCTTCTAAATATGAACGATTTTAATCCAGATCGTAATTATTATAAGCCAATAGACAAGAAAACAAATCTTGTTAAGCGCTGTGTTGGTGTTCCTGGAGATTCACTAGAAGTTAGAAATGGATATGTCTATATCAATGGCAAACGAAACGAATTGCCAGATCGTGCTAAACTTCAGTTTGCTTATCAAATTGAATTAAAAGGAACTTATAGTGGTGAACAAATTTATGATGGTTTAAAACGCTATGATATTACAGATGTCTATCAAATTGGTCAAACTACGTTGCTTATAGAAGCTACAGTTGAAGCTGCAGCAAAAGCCAAAAATCATCCAAACGTTGGAAGTATCACAAGAAGCGAAACTCCAAGAGGTATTGACTACAAGTCCTTGTTCCCGAGGGCTGCTGGTTATGACTGGAGTTATGATAATTTTGGACCTATTTATATTCCGAAGAAAGGAGAAACTGTAGAATTAACAATGGAAGTACTTCCCTTGTATAAGCGCCTCATTGGAGAATACGAGAGAAATAGCGTTGTCACTAAAGGTAATCAAATAATCATTAATGACCAACCCGCAACATCCTATACATTTAAACAAGATTATTATTGGATGATGGGAGACAATAGAAATAATTCTATTGATGCTCGTGCTTGGGGTTACGTTCCTTTTGATCATGTCGTAGGTAAACCTGTATTTATTTGGATGAGTTGGGATGGTCTTAAAAATCCACGCTGGAAACGTTGGTTTACGACTGTTGGTGGATCTGGAAATCCCGTGTCTTATTTAATTCCTTTTTTAGTTTTATTAGCTGCTTGGTTTGGTTTTAACACATGGAGAAAGAAAAAGAAAGCATAAATAGCTTTTTTAATTAAAGATGAAAACATTAATTCATCCTACATATCTTCCAAACGTAGCGCATTTTGTTGCTATGATGAACGCTAGTGAGCTTGTATTTGAAGTTTGTGATAATTATCAAAAGCAAACGTATCGCAATCGTGCTTCAATTTATGGCGCCAATGGAAAATTAGATTTAAATGTCCCTGTTATCTACACACAAAAAAACCGACAACTTTATAAAGACGTTAAAATTTTCAATATTGACGACTGGCAAACCCAACACCTAAAATCTTTAGAGTCGGCCTACAGAACATCCCCTTTTTTTGAATTTTATATTGATGATCTAATGCCTCTATTTACTTCGGAAGCTGACACGATTATGGATTATAACTTTACATGTTTAGAGCTTATATTTGAGTGCTTGCAACTTCCGCTTGAGTATAAAATTACAGAAGAATTTGAACCAGAACCAAAATATGTCATTGACGCTAGGTTGCTAGCAAATAGTCGCAAGGAGATACCGCAGAAATTCAAGCCTTATGCACAAGTATTTGACAATAAACACAAATTTTTAAATAATCTAAGTATTCTAGATGTCTTATTTAATGAAGGTCCAAATACTGAATTATATCTCAAATCTCAAACTATTGATTTGTAATGCTACAAACGACCATACACTATAGCATCCATTTCTTAGTTCCTATCCTTATAGCGCTACTCTTTTTTAGAGAACATTGGAAAATAGCGTCAATAATTATGTTAAGTGCTATCATAATTGATCTCGATCATTTACTCGCGAATCCTATTTTTGACCCAACACGATGTAGCATTAATTTTCACCCACTTCACTCCTATTATGCCATTGGTATTTACATCATTCTAACGTTTATAAAGAAAACAAGAATTATTGGTTTAGGGCTACTTATTCATATGCTGGCAGATTGGGCAGATTGTTTAATGATGTAAGACTATGACCTACTTGGTATTAGTTATTTATACAGAGGCTCAAATAATATCATAAAATTTCATAAAGAGTATGGGTTACTTTTAGAATTGACTAACACAAAAGGTTTAAAATTTCCGAAGGACATATTTATATGCAATGGAACGTACTTTCGGGTAATATTTAAATGAATAGGTGATACAACTCCGCAAAACAAATACCCAACGAAACGTTTTAACGTGCAAGCGTAAAAACTAAAATCTGCGACCGCCAACTATTTAACCTTCACTTTTGCCATCACAGGATAATGGTCACTATACTTAACATCAAATGTTTTAAAGGCATTGATTTCAAAGGTATCGTCGACTAATATAATATCAATACGAACAGGGAAAAATTTAAAATCAAACGTTCTTCCAAAACCATTTCCTGCGTGTTCAAAAGCATCTTGCATATCACCTTTAATCTCGTTATAAATATAAGAATATGCTGTATTATTAAAGTCTCCAGAAATGATTGTTTTATACAGACATTTATTTTTGTGAACTAAAAACTGCTCTGCTTGTGACTGTTGCTTTTTAAAGGTCCAGCTTACCCGTTTAAATAAGTTCTGTGAATTTTCTTTTGAGAATTCCTCAGCATTTGGATCAATACGAGAAGACTCTAAGTGCAGATTATAAACTCTAATCGTATCTATTCCTTTTACGATATCTGCAAAAATAGCGTTGTTTGATGTATTAGGAAATTCTATGGACCCAGAGTTAATGATTGGAAATTTGGTATAAATCGCCTGACCATTCCTAATCTTCTTTCCTGATAGTTCAATGTGTTTATAGGGATACATCTCTAAGTCTATCTCCTCATCAGGTCTGAATTCCTGCATACAGAGTATATCTGGACTATTTTCTAAAATAAATGAAGACATATTCTCTTTTAAATTGGGATCATCGATCCAATCAAAAAGATTAAATAAGCGCACATTATAATTCATTACAGAAATATTCTCGCTATCGTCCACATTTTTAGAAGATGTGAACTTATATAACGACAACACATAATTATAACCAATAGCCAAAACTAGAAGCGATAGTAATAGTTGTTTTTTGACTTTTAATAACCAATAAATAAGAAATAGAATATTAAAGATTATTAAAAACGGAACTGCTAGGCTTAAAACGGATAGGAATGCAAATTTTTTAGGCTCAACATAAGGTAAAATATAAGATAAGAGTAATGCAAATGCTATCAATGAATTGATAAGGAATATGAACTTCTCAAATAGCTTAAGTTTACCCATAGACGTTATTTCTTCCCTGCATTAAATAAAAATGATTTCTCTTCTTTAGTTAAACTTTCATAACCACTTTTACTTATTTTATCTAAAATGAGATCTATTTTCTTTTGTGTATTAAACGCGTCAAAATCTTGCTTCTTGTGACCCGCAAAATCATTTTTCTTATTTCTATGTACTGTTTTTAAAGACGTTTTATTATTAAACATATCAACAATACGATCTGTGAATTTCATAAATCCAGAGCCAATATCATTGCCTTTTAAGAGTTGTGTAGCGTAAAGGTAACCTAATAAACTGCCTCCTAAATGCGCGACCTTACCGCCTTGATTAGCTCCAAATAAACCAATCACATCAAATAATACAATAGCAGCCCCTATTTGCCACAGCTTTATAGATAACGTAAAGAAGCGTGTTTCCCTATGTGGCATATAGGTACATAAAAAAATCAAAAGCGCGTTTACTCCTGCAGATGCTCCTACTAAAGAGCCAACTGTTGAAGACCACGACTCAGGTAGAATATTGTACACGACTAAAAATGACAACCCTCCTGCTAAGATTCCTAAAAAATAAATATTAAGAGATTGTTTAGATGGAAACAAATTAACCATGCTACGAGACACAAAATACAAGACAACCATGTTAAACAACAAATGAAAGAAATCATAATGTGTAAATCCATATGTAAAAATAGACCAAGGCGTCACAATAAAGTCAAGGAAACCTTTGGGTAACTCTAACCACGATAATGTATAAAATCTTGGGATTTTAAGAATCATTTGTAGTAACCAACCAATGAAGAAAACCAAAACATTAACTGCCATGATTTTTTCAAAAACATTTAGGTTTTTGAGTTTGTCTTTAAAGTCGTTATTTAATGAAGTCATCTATCCCAACGGTTTTTATTAAACTGTGTTTTTTTCCAGTACCACATGATAAGGAAACCTGTAATCGCACCACCAACATGAGCCATATAAGCTGTATTACTTGGACTAAAGAAAGACTGTCCAGAGACTGCAGAAATAATATCAAGCAGTATAATCCCAGGAATAAAGTACTTTGCTTTTATAGGTATAGGCAGAAATATCATCATCAACTTAGCATTGGGATTCATCATCCCAAAAGCTGCTAAAACTCCCATGATACAGCCCGAAGCGCCTACCATACTGGCATTGTAAGCACTATAAGCACCTCGAAGTAAATTCAATTGAGAACTAGATACTTGAACTACTGACTTATTGGTTGTAAACATTTCAATTAACTGACCGTCAGACAAACCAGAAGCTATTAATTCGGAGTACGCAGGTAGATAATTAAAATAGTAATAGCCTAATTGAAAAAGCATTGCTCCTAAACCTGCCGATATATATAGAAATAAAAAGTTCTTGGACCCTAATTGTGTTTCCACAGCTGTACCAAACATCCACAAAGCAAACATATTGAATAAAATATGAGTTACGCCACCATGCATAAACATATGTGTAATTATTTGCCATGGCTTAAACAAATCGTTCTCTGGGAAATATAGTGCGAACCATTGATAAAATAACTCACCTCCACCAATAGCGAGCGTACCAATAAACATCACTACATTTATAATAATCAAATGCTTTACTGTATCTGTAATACCTCTCATCATAAGTTATATAAATTTTTTATCAAAGTCATCTACACTCATTGTGATAAACGTGACTTTATTAGTAGGAGAAACCGTTGGTTCTTTACAAGCAAATAAACTATTTACTAAATGTTCTTGTTCTAAACGTGATATGCTTTGTCCTGTTTTAATAGCCAAACTCTTAGACATTGATTTTGCTAACAAATCTGTTGCACTAAAATTACTATCTGGTACCTCTTGCTCAACATCACTTATAAGCTGCTCTAAAATAATAGAGACTTCACTTTCAGGAACATTGATTGGCACTCCCGTAATCTCAATAATAATATCTTTAAATACTGAAAACACAAATCCTGTATGTTCTAAATCTTCTTTTAAATTTTGTAGTATTTCCATTTCCGTAGAAGAAAATTCTAAACGTAAAGGAAACAGTAGTTGCTGACTTACAGCCTCTTTTACCGTGAGATGTTTAAGAAACCCTTCATACAAAACCCGTTGATGCGCACGATGTTGATCTAAAATCATCATCCCAGATTTTATAGTACTAATAATATATTTATTGTGTAATTGATATGTAGTTTGTTTGGTCTCTAATTGCTTATCATCATCAAATAAAGACGGGGTCTCCGGCTGACTTTCAAACTGTACTTCACTAAAATCGTTTTCGGTTTTTGTGCCTTTAGATTCTAATCCAACATACAAACTTTCCCATTGTGAAGTAGGTTCCTTTTTATAACTTGACGACAATCTATTAGACCTGCTCTCTATTTTTTCTGCTTGAAATGGGTTAAAAGAACGATCGACTTCTACCGTTGGAGTGGATGCTCTTTTGTTTTCAAAATTATAAGGTGTATCTAAGTTTCTATCGCGATCAAAGTCTAAAACAGGTGCAATATTAAACTGTCCCAAACTATGCTTAACAGCAGAGCGTAAAATGGCATACAATGTATGTTCGTCATCAAACTTAATTTCTGTTTTTGTTGGATGGATATTAATATCTATACTTTTAGGGTCAACGGTTAGATTTAAGAAGTAAGTAGGATGACTTCCTTCTTTCATTAGGCCTTCAAAAGCAGAGTTTATAGAATGATTAAGATATGGACTTTTTATAAATCGGTTGTTGACAAAGAAAAATTGTTCAGTTCTAGTACGTTTCGCGAATTCGGGTTTACCCACAAATCCCGAGATTTTTAAAACCTCTGTTTCTTCTTCAACAGGAACCAGTTTTTCGTTTCTTTTATTTCCGAAGATATTTACCACACGTTGTCTATAATTACTTTTTGGCAAGTTAAAACTTTCGCTACCGTTATGATACATTAAGAATTCAATATCTGGATGCGCTAAAGCTACTCGATGAAATTCATCAACAATATGTCTGAGCTCTACATTATTAGATTTCAAAAAATTACGACGTGCAGGAATATTAAAAAATAAATGCTTTACACAAAGTGAAGTACCTGTTGGTGTCACTGTGACCTCTTGATTTTTTATCTCACTACCTTCAATTTCTATAAGTGTTCCAAGTTCATCTTGCTCTTGTTTTGTTTTTAATTCTACATGAGCAATGGCAGCAATACTAGCCAAAGCCTCACCTCGAAACCCTTTGGTATTGAGACTGAACAAATCTTGGGCAGAACGTATTTTGGATGTCGCATGACGTTCAAAACTCAATCGAGCATCTGTGGCTGTCATGCCCTTACCATTGTCAATGACCTGTATTAAGGTCTTGCCGGCATCTTTTACAATAAGTTTTATAGTTTTTGCATCGGCATCAATAGCGTTTTCAAGTAATTCTTTTGCAACCGATGCTGGTCGCTGCACAACTTCACCTGCTGCGATTTGATTAGCAACATGGTCTGGTAACAATTGAATGATGTCTGCCATTAGCTTTCAATAGAGAATATTGATAAATCAAAATCTATGATAAACAAAAAGACGAGAACTAATGCAGCAATTATATATAAGATACGACGGTTAGCACCTGTTTTATCACCATTATATTTAAAATCGTCAATTGCACTTCCAAATTTATTTTTTAAACCTTTATTATCACCAACTGTGACTCTGTAATCGTCAAACTTGTGTTTTAATTCGAAAGGATTTCCTTCGCCTTTATAATAACGTGGCTGATAACTATATTTTTTATTCTTCCGTGTGTTTAAAACTCCCATAATCTATGCTGTTTCGTATTGAGTTAGAAAATATAATAATGCAACTATCATACCTAAAAAAACGAGTAATAAAGGTAACGAAATTACCCGCTTACTTTTATGCTTGCCTTGCCTTTTAACAGATTCCCACTTCATTTTAAGCTGAACATCATCAATAGATGAAACTTTTTCGCTTCTTGGCGTGTAATTAAAACTTCTACCTTTACGTTGCTTAAATAAACTCACTACTTAACTTGTCTTAGTTTGTCAAAAGTACAGAATTTACTAGGAAAATAGGGATTTGGAGTGCTAAAAATTGTTAATATTTGCTTCGTAAATTTTAAATCAATACACGACATCAAACCACGTGAGACCTAGCTGAGATATTAATTATAAAATCATGTAGACTATTTAAAATAAAGACACTTTCAGCCTAATAGTAGCGTTAGCATCTCATTGACTTTGCCAGAAAACTTGAGAGTTAGAGTGATTTCATGTATAGAGTAAGAGTGAAAATCTGAAAACCGCGACTGAAAACGAAGTACTACCTTCCGCGTAATTCTGCCATCTTTATAGCAGCAATACCAGCTTCTGTTCCTTTGTTACCATGCTTACCTCCAGAACGATCTAAAGATTGTTGCATTGTATTATCAGTAAGCACACAAAAAATAACTGGAGTATCAGAGTTTAGATTGAGTGCTTTGATACCATGAGTCACACCTTCACAAACAAAATCAAAATGCTTGGTTTCACCTTGAATCACACAACCAATGGCAATAACCGCATCGACGGTTTGCTCGATCATTTTTTTACTTCCGTAAATCAACTCAAAACTCCCAGGAACACCCCATGTGATAATATTCTCTGGTAAAGCACCACAATCTATTAAGGCCTCTTGTGCTCCTTTTAAAAGTCCGTTGGTGACGGTATCATTCCACTCAGAAACAACAATCCCAAACCGAAAGTCTTTCGCGTTTGGGACTGTGTTTTTATCGTAATGAGATAAATTATGATTTGCAGTTGCCATAGTGCATTCTCCGTAACATCGGAGCTCTATTTAATTATTTACTCGATTCTGCTCTACCAATAAAGGTATCAATATTTTTTGCTTGATCTGACGTTTTAAAATCAGATTTAATTCTCATGTAATATTTTAAAGCTTTATCACTTTTACCTAATGATTGTGCAACATTCGCCGCTTTTAAAAGATACATTGGTGTTGTATAGTCATTAGTTGATGCAGCGATTGCCTTTTCATAATATTCTAAAGCTTCTGGTAATTGTTCTAATTGAACAAAGGCATCTCCCATTCCTCCTTTAGCAATTGGTCCAAGAACGGCATCATCGGTACTAAAATCACCTAAATACTTAACAGCATTCGTATAATCTTTAGTATTTAAATATGCCATACCAGCATAATAGTTTGCTAAATTTCCAGCAGGAGTCGTTCCATATTGGTCAACGATATCTGTTAAACCTAATTTTCCACCACCACCTGTAAGGGCTAAATTATATAAAGAATCTTTGCCTACTCCATCCACAGCTTCATCAAAATATTTTTGAGAAGAGTACATTTCATTCATTGCTTCTTCAGCCTTAGGCTCAGCAATAAACTTATTATATCCTAAGTAACCTAGCATAATCACTGCTGCTACACCAATAAGGATAAAAATTCCTTTTTGATTTCCAGCAACCCAATCTTCAGCTTTATTAGCTCCTTCATCCAGTGTATTAAACACTTCTGCTGTTGTAGAATCTTGCTCTAAAGCATCTAACGTTTCACCTTTTTCTTTGGTAGCTTTTGGTTTATATCCTCGTTTCTTATATGTTGCCATGGTTGTTTATTTGTGGCGCAAAAATAAAATTTTTATTGGGATTTAAAAGGTAAATTATTTGTTATTTTTACTTCCGCGTATATTTAGGACGCCCAAATACCCATATTCCCCTTTACTTTTATGATTTTAAACACTTTAAGCTTAGTTAATTATAAAAATTTTGAACAACAGAATTTCGAATTTGATGCTAAAATTAATTGCTTTGTCGGTGCTAACGGTGTTGGTAAAACAAATGCCCTTGATGCAATCTATCATTTATCCTTCGGAAAAAGCTACTTTAACCCTATTGCATCTCAAAACATTAAACATAACGAAGACTTTTTTGTTGTAGATGGTATTTTTGATAAAAACGACAAAACCGAAAAGGTTGTCGTGTCTCTAAAACGTGGACAAAAGAAAATGATCAAACGCAACGGAAAGGCGTATGAAAAATTTAGTGATCATATTGGTTTAATTCCTTTAGTTATAATTTCACCTGCAGATCGTGATTTGATTATTGAAGGTAGTGAAACACGCCGAAAATTCATTGACAGTGTCATATCACAAAGTGATAAAGTCTATCTCAGTAATCTAATTAATTACAATAAGATTTTATCACAACGTAATGCCTTATTGAAATATTTTGCACTTAATAACACGTTTAATGTACAAACACTTGACGTTTATAACGAACAACTGCACACTTATGGAAGCGAGATTTATAAAACCCGCGACGAATTTTTAAATACATTCATTCCTATTTTTAAAGCACGGTATAAAGCTATTAGTAATGATAATGAAGAAGTCAATTTAAATTACAAAAGCGATTTGTTTGACGATGATTTAAAAAGCTTATTAGCAAAAAATATTAATAAAGATAAAGCCTTACATTATACAAGCGTTGGAATTCATAAGGATGATCTTAATTTTGAAATTGAAACCTATCCTATTAAAAAGTTTGGAAGTCAAGGTCAGCAAAAATCATTTTTGATTGCTTTAAAACTGGCACAATTTGATTTTATAAAAGAACAAAATGGTGTTACTCCTCTCCTATTATTAGATGATATTTTTGATAAACTAGATGAGAATCGCGTTGCTCAAATAATTAGTTTAGTTGATAATGAAGATTTTGGTCAATTATTTATCAGTGATACTCATGCCGAACGTACAGAACATGTGATAAAGCAAATTCACCAGTCTTATAAAATATTCAAGCTTTAAAATTTAAAAATTTCGATATAAAAATTCCAAAGGCTTATTGAGATATTATTGTATTTTGTTTTTTAACTTTGGACTGTTAATATATCTTATAGATGTAATTTCTACAGATACCGTTCTTGATGGCGCACGGAATTTGTACTTTAATTTTTGAAATTTGGTGATATGATGTACAAAAGACTTTCTTTACTAGTTATAACATTACTGTTATTTAGCTGCTCAAACGATCCTAATACAATGATAAATCATCTTAATGGGTATTGGGAAATTGACGAAGTAACTTTGAGTGATGGCACAAAAAAAGACTATAATTTCAATGATACGATAGATTATATTGAGGTTTCAGATAGTTTGTCTGGTTTCCGAAGAAAACTAAAACCAAATTTATTTGGAACTTTTGAAACGTCTAGAAGTGAAGAAAATTTCAGTATAAAAATAGATGATGACAGTCTTAATATTTATTATACAACACCTTATTCAAAATGGAAAGAAACCATTTTAAATGCCAATGAAACCCAATTGATAATACTCAATAACACCAATAAAGACGTCTATATTTATAAACGTTACGAATCTTTAGATTTAGATTTTGATACCAAATAACAATTTTTTAGTAATGAATAATAAGATTTCCGATAACTTCGGAAAATGAACATGGCAAAGCGACACAACGAAAATTTACCAATTAGCGATATCCTCAAAGAGTTTGTAGAGAAAAATAAATTACAATCTGGCTTGGACAAAGTAGATGTTAAAGATGCCTGGGCAAAAATGATGGGAAATGGTGTGAATAATTATACTACAGATGTTTCATTGGACAGAGATGTTTTATATGTGGCTTTAAGTTCTAGCGTACTTCGTGAAGAATTAAGCTACGGAAAACAAAAAATTGTGGATATGCTTAATGACGCTATCGGTAAAAAAGTGGTGAGTAAATTGGTGCTCAGATAAAGCTATTTATTTTTTATAAATGTCAAAATTATCCAGAAGAAAATTTGTTAAAAGAACGTTACTAGCAACTATCGGTTTAGTCTTTTTAGACGGCTTTTGGTTTGAAAAATATGTTATCGATTGGAACTATTTCGATATTTCTAAACCTAAAAATAACAAGATAAAGATTATTCAAATATCAGATTTGCATTTTGAGACACTGCGATATTTCCACAAATCAATAGCAAAAAAAATAAATGATCTAAAACCTGATCTGATTTTTATAACTGGTGATTCTGTTAATAACACAGATAAAATTGACGCTTTAGATACGTTTTTGCAATTAATCGATAATACTATTCCAAAATATGCGATTACAGGCAATTGGGAATATTGGGGAGAAGTTGATTTAGTTAAATTGGAAACTATGTTTTCAAAAAATAATTGTGAGCTTTTAATTAACGAGAGCCGAAGTATCACTATTAAAAATCGTACAGTTTCAATTATTGGTATTGATGATTTTGTTGGCGGTTATCCTGATTTCCAAAAAGCGGTCACCAACTTAAAAAACACTGAAACTAATATTGTCTTAACGCATTGCCCACAACACAGAGATACGATTGCGGTTGAAAAAGCAGACTTACCTATTGATCTTGTTTTATCAGGACATACACACGGAGGGCAAATTTCTTTCTTAGGTTTTGCTCCAATTACACCTCAAGGTAGCGGTAGATATCTAAAAGGGTGGTATACTGAAAATGAACCTATAATGTATGTTTCAAAAGGAATTGGAACAAGTGCCATACCAATTCGATTTGGTGCTAGAGCTGAAATGGTTGAGATTGATATCTAAACCTTAAATAACAACAATAATAATCGTAAATATCAGTAATTTAGTAGACTAACCCCAACCATATGAAATACCTCAAACTCGTCATAACTTTTGTAGTCACAATTGTTATTTTCTATGTATTTAACACAAAATTAGGTTCGATCCCTCCTATTGGTAAATTCTTAGATCCTGCAGGTGGAGTTTGGCAAAATGATCAAGAAGAAACTATCGACGGAAATGTCAATATCCAAGGTTTGTCTGCTCCAGTAACCATTCATTATGATGAACAATTGATTCCTCATATTTTTGCTCAAAACGATTTAGATCTATACAAAGCACAAGGCTATATCACTGCAAAACATAGGTTATGGCAAATGGAATTTCAAACACATGCTGCTGCAGGACGTGTCTCAGAACTTATTGGAAGCGCAGGCTTAAATTATGATCGTAGTGAACGCAGACGAGGAATGGGATTTGGTGCAGAAAAAGCACTAGAAAAAATGCGAGAAAATCCAGAGGCTATAAAGTTCTTAGAAGCCTATCGTGATGGTGTAAACAGTTATATAATATCCTTAGATGCTAAAACATTTCCTGTAGAATATAAGCTATTAGATTATGAGCCAGAAGCTTGGACCACAAAAAAAACCACGCTACTATTAATGTATATGACAAAGATGTTAGCTGGTGGAGACAATGATTTAGAATACACGAATATGTTGCGCAAATTCGGAAAAGAGCGTTTTGACTTACTATTTCCAGATTTTTTTGATGTTAATGATCCCATTATTCCAAAAGAAACCGATTGGAGTTTTATTGATGTAGAGATCACTAAAACTCCTGAAGGAGAACTACCGTTGGATACCATACCGCAAACCATAGAAAAACCAAATCCAGATAATGGCAGTAATAATTGGGCAGTTTCTAGAGCAAAATCGACTACTGGAAATCCCATTCTTGCCAACGATCCACATTTAGGCTTAAACTTACCTTCCATTTGGTTTGTTATGCAGTTGAGCACACCAGAGTATAATACTATGGGAGCGACGTTACCAGGTGCTCTAGGCGTTATTTCAGGATTTAATAATCATATAGCTTGGGGAGAAACTAACGCGACTCGGGATGTTTTAGATTGGTACAAAATTGAATTTAAAGACACCACTAGGACACAGTACAAATATGATAATCAATGGAGAAACACATCAGTGCGTATTGAAGAGATTAAAGTAAAAGGTGCTGCAACGGTTATCGACTCTGTAATTTATACGCATCATGGACCTGTGACTTACGATCATAATTTCATGAGTGATAACGAAAAATCTGGTTATGCTATGAAATGGGTTGGTCATATTGGAGGCAATAATCAGGGTGCCTTTTTAGCGTTGAACAAATCAAAAAATTATGACGATTATGTCAACGCATTAAAAGGATATACAGCACCCGCTCAAAACTTTGTTTTTGCCTCTACGGAAGGTGATATTGCTATTTGGATTCAAGGTCTTTTTCCTAATAAGTGGAAAGGTCAAGGTAAATTTCTATTGGATGGTTCTAATCCAGAACATGATTGGCAGAGTTATATTCCGCAGGCATTTAATGCACACACTAAAAATCCAGAACGTGGTTTTGTGAGTTCGGCTAATCAACATCCTGTTGATAAAAACTATCCGTTTTATGTATTTAATGACGGTTATGAAACCTATAGAAATCGTGTGATTAATGATTTCTTTAATTCAAAAGATAAATTTTCAATAGATGATTTTAAAGCGCTTCACAATAATAATTATAATTTAAAAGCCGCTGAGTTATTGCCTTTTATGTTTGATTCGATGGACGATAGTTTAATGACCTCCGAAGAAAAGGAGATTTATACCCAAATCAAAGCTTGGGATTTTAATAACGATATAGAAAAATTAGGTCCGAGTATTTGGTCAAAATGGTACTCCAAATTATACCATTTAACTTGGGATGAATTTGATACCGAAGAGGAAGCATTGATGTCACCATATGCCTATCAGACTATTTATTTGATGAAAACAAAACCGGAGAATGAATTTATGGATATTGTAGAAACTCCAGAGAAAGAAACGGCTCAAGATTTGTTTTTATTGTCATTTAAAGATACTGTAAAAGAGCTCATGGAATGGAAAGCTAAAAATGGTGACTATAATTGGCAAGCTTATAAAGGCACTCATGTTGGTCATCTACTTCAGGGTTTACCTGCTTTTTCGAGATTTGATTTACCTATTGGTGGTGATCGCAATATTGTCAATGCGGCTTCTGCAACTCACGGACCATCGTGGAGAATGATTGTAGAAATGAGTTCGCCTCCTAAAGCTTTCGGGATTTATCCTGGTGGACAATCTGGTAATCCAGGAAGCGCCTATTACGATAATTTTATTGATGATTGGGCAATTGGCAAGTATCATGAATTAAACTTCTTGCACGATGCTAAGGCTACAGATCAAATTATAGGGACACAAACGTTAACACCAAGTAAATAATATGAAGACTAACATTATAAACTTTGTCATCACAATAATTTTAGCAGTACTCCTATCGCTCTATTTACCTTGGTGGTCTGTTATGGTTGCAGGATTTGTATCTGCACTATTTTTTAGTCTGAAAAAGGCTGCTGTATTTTTTGTGCCTTTTCTAGCTGTATTTTGCTTTTGGGCAATCTATGCCTTTATCGTAAGTAGTGCTAATGATTTCACTTTGGCTAAGAAGATAGCCGTACTCCTTCCTCTTGGTGGTAATCCTCATGTATTGATTTTGGTGACTGGATTAGTTGGTGGATTGGCCTCTGGTGTTGCTGCAGTGTTTGGTAAGCAACTTGTTGGTTTGGTTAGGAAGTGATTGAAAAAGACAATCATCACTTCAATAAATCATGTGTAAAAATCAAAGATTTATTATATTAGCGTCCTAATTTGGATATTTACAGTTGGGTATATCCGATTGTTAGCCTTCACTAAGACTAACTAATAAGATTCCCTCGTTCCCGAGAAATAAATATGATAAGGCTAGTAAATATGTGCTTTATGCTATTGGATAAATTTTTCTTGTAGTTACCAAAATTTTTATAGCACTTCACATAAGTAATTGGAATACTGATCATAAAAATGAGGCCATTCAAAACTCATTACTTAAGAAATTAGATATAGAACTGCAATCAAACATCTACCGCTTAAATTTTATGTCTGTTAAATTTGAAACTATTTTTTAAAATAACATGACACATTATTGGCCAGTATTAATGCGTAAAATGTTGAACTATATTTAAAAGAAGATTATTATTCATAAAGTACATTTAACTTTAGCAGTTCTGCTTATGAGCAAATGAAAACTACAGAAAAACCCTAGGCCCTAAACTCTAACTATTTGCCAAATACCATTACGCCTAATTACAAACTTTACGAAAGATGAAATTACTATATACTGATAGGAAATGATTAGGTGAGAAGTAATATTATTAGTGATGTCAATGAAGGAATCACAAAAGACAATTCATCTTTGTACAAAAAAGTTTAGAAAACCTTATAAGACGTATTGATGCTATTAGTATTAAATCAAACAATTTGAAAGACTGAATTAAGAAGGGTTTAGAGAAATAAAAAAATTAAGATGATTTGAACATATAATGCTTTATGGCCAAATTACGAGCAGTATAAAGAAAAGCCAACAACCTGTATAATCAAATGCTTGTTAAATGTGTACTCTTAAGATGCTATCAAATTCACCTCTGGTTAATTTTATTTTACTAATTTAGATGCTAGCCAGGGCAACTAAACGTAAACCACACGTTAATCTCACTTGTAACAATTCAACGAATCAGTCATCATCTCTTAAAGCAATAATTACCCATGAATAAAAGTAGTAAAATCATTTTATTGACATTTACATTGTTGTCCAGCTTAGTTTCATGCTATGGACAAACAACTTCAGACAAAATTATTTTCCTAACAGACTACTATGAAACTTTCGTTGACGAATTAAATGCAGACGATAAAAAAGTTGACAGCATTTATAATGAAAAGGTACTCACTCCTAATCTATAACAAATACTTTAAGAAAAGTGAGTATTCTGCCATTTTTAAGGACTTTATCGCCTCTCCTATAAACAACTTCTTCGAACTAAAACAATCAATTGATAGAATTTCGATAAACAAAACAACAATTGAAAACAAAATAATTGGGGCAATAAATAAGAGTCGACTATCTATTTTCAACGAAAGTTTGACCATTTATGTCCTTCCTGTAAACCCAAATTTTAAGCAAGTCGTAGCAGGAATGAGTGGTATAATAGGTTTGATGGCAGGTTCAAAACAAATCATTTTGACAATTGAACCAGATATTTTAGGATGGGAAAGCATGCTTGAATATGCAGTTGCTCATGAATTTAACCATGCATACTGGACAAACTTAAATTTTGGAAAATCAACCAATTGGACACTGCTTGACTACTTGGTATTTGAGGGAAAAGGCGACTGTTTCGCCCACTCACTTTACCCTAGTGTAATAGCTCCTTGGACCATGGCATTAACTGAAAATCAAATTTCAGATTTATGGAATACTATTGAGCCAAACTTACAAAGCAAAGATATTGGCCTTCAAACGGAGATTATGTTTGGATCAAACAATTACCCTGTTTGGAGCGGTTATTCTGTTGGCTATGATATTGTGAGAACAGCCTTAGAAAACAATAAAAATCTTAAAGCAGAATATTGAACTAATCTTGAAGCTGTCAATATTTTAAGAAAAAGTAAATACAAATAGAAACAACCACTAACAACGTGAATATTTAATTGCTTGTTATGCGTATACTCGAAAAATCCTCCAGATTTCCCTATGATTCATTTTCTTTGACTAATTTAGTTGCTAACCAAAGCAGCTAACCATACATCATACGTACTAATTTCTCTTTTTAAAGGAAAGTAAATAATTACTTTATGCTGACATTTAGTTAGCGGATAAAAGACTATAACAAATGATTTAATACATTTGTTATCAATATATTACAAAAATATTATTCAGAATTGGATTAAGCAACAGAGTCCTTAAATGATCAACAGAGGAGTAACAAAAAATTAAATTCAGATGAAGGCATTTTTAAAAATTTTGACACTTGCGATACTTTTTGTTTCTTGTAGTTCTAATAATGAAGGAATAAACAGTAACTCTTTAACAGAAAGTTTCCTTTTAAAAGGAGTACAATATGGCTCGGAATCTAGACAGTTCCTTGATATCTATAAAGCTGAATCAGATTGTTCAACGCCTGTTTATTTTGATGCTCATGGAAATGGTGGCAATACCTATATGCCAAACTCAATAATAGAAGATTTGAATGCCCAAGGTGTCTCTGTTATTGCATGGGAATCTCTAACTTCAGTAAATACACCAAGCGAAGTAGAAACGGGATGGAATGATGCAGAACTTATGTTTGAATGGGTTATAAATAATGCTGAAGAATTCAACCTCGACACGTCCAACTTTATTATTGGAGGTTCTTCTCGTGGAAGCATTATCAGCTGGAAATATGGACACCAAGAGAGCCCAAATATTAAAGGGTTTTATTTTTATAATGCACTTCCTGATGGTACTTGGACAGATCCTAATTGGTGGTCTCCAACAGACGAAGTAAATATATCATCAGCACCAATTTACTTTGTTTATGGTAGAGAACCAGGATCATCCGAGAACCCAATAAACCCAGATGCACATGACCCAGAAAACGGTATAATAATTATAAACAAGTATCAAGCCTTAGGCATCGGAGACAGAACGGCGCTAGTGCACAGTATAGGTGATAGTAACAATACAGATAAATATCAATTTCTTGTTGATTTCGCATTGTCTGTTATCAGCTCTTGCCCATAATTGACTCTAAAACATGGCTAAAATAAATAAAAACGAGCACCAACAAAGTATAGAATAAATGAAAAACACGAAACACCTCCTTTTTATAGTTCTTTACCTTTTTATGTGCACATCAGAACTATTATCGCAAACTAATGAAGAGCAAATATTAGCAATTAGAGAGGCTTCAAATCTAGCTCTTAAGTCACACAACGAAGAAGTAGTGCTTTCATATCTAACAGATGACGTTTTGACAACAACGGGAAATGGAAATTTATTGTCTGGAAAAAAAGCATTAGAAAAATATATTTTAGATGGCGGAAAAAGTAAAATATATCTGGTTCGCGAAACAAAAGAACTTATAGTTAATGAAAAAATAGGATTGGCTTGGGAAACTGGAATTTGGAATGGATACCAACCAGAAAAAAGTGATGAATCTTTAGTCAATGGGAAGTATTCAGCCATGTGGATTAAAACGTCTAATGTATGGAAAATAAAATCTCACCTATTTGTGACGCTAGGTTTAAAGTAAAGCATTATCATCTGAAATAATATTAAGTTAATGGCTTAAAAACGCAACAAACCATTCACCAATAATTATAATCCCGACTTACTACTTGAAAACTAATAACTAATATTAGTGTTTCTTGTAGCCATAAATTGATTCGAAATTAAGAGATGAATAATTTATCCTGTTTTAGGTACTCCTATTAATTAGCATCGATGACGAAAAAAAATTAATTAAATACCTTCTCGAATTTGCAGTAATTATTCTTAGTATTAAAGAGTCCTTCTGGCTAAATCTAAAAAAATTGCTATTGGAGCAATTCCGAAGAACATTCCAATGTGCTTCCCTCTAAAGTTTCAGTGTTTGACCAGTTTACCTCCTCGCCCAAAAGCGTCAATAATGGTCTATTTAATTTCAGTAAAGCCAGTCAAATAGTTTAAGTGGTAAGCTTTGCACTCATCAATTCCAGCCAGATTAACTTCAACTGTTACTATAACAATATCCTTAGTAAAGTTTTGTTAATTCATTACAGATGTATCTCCACCTAAATAGGAGGCCCCTTCCTTGTGATGCATTTTTAAATCTCTTTCGAGCTATTTATCAGCATCAATTACTTGTTTTTCACCACCGTTTTTCGAAGTACAGTCGGCAACCATAATGACCAGAAACAAGAACAATATATTTTAATTATTAACGCCTTAAATAAAATTAGAAATAAAAATAGCTCCCCTCTACGGAATTATAAAGTTAAGTTTATACATCATATAAGTTAACAACTTTACTTTTGTAAATTAACAATTAAGTGATGAAGAAATGATCTAGATGTTGGGAGAAAAGAAGAAAAAAGATAAGCAACTATCGAAAATCATTAAGGATGCAACTATTGACGGGGTACATATTCATATAAGTTTATAATTTATTACTAGTTTTAGCCTGCTTGGAAAACTTCTTTGGAATTCTCTTTGGTTAATTCCATTTTAGCTAAATTAGTTGTTTAAACAACTACCAAACGCGAACTACAATTACGACCTTCACGAGACATGAAATTAGACCTTTATCAAATAGACGCATTTACTAATACTGTTTTTGGTGGAAATCCAGCTTGTGTAGTGCCTTTAGACGAATGGTTATCAGACGACTTACTTTTAAAAATAACGAGAGAAAATGCGGTTGCAGAAACTGCATTTTATGTTGACAAAGGAGATAAAATACATTTACGATGGTTTACTCCAGAAATTGAAATGGATTTATGCGGTCACGCAACTCTTGCAACTGCCCATTGTTTAAAATCAATTTTAAATTATCCTAAAGACAAAATTATATTTGAAACCTTGAGTGGAGACCTCACTGTTTTCATGCAAAATGATTTCTATTTTTTAGATTTTCCATCAAGAATGCCCTTGATTTCTAAACTACCTGAAATAATAGAAAAATCACTAAACATATTACCAAAGGAGGTATTTAAATCAAGAGATTACGTCTTAATTTATGATTCTCAAGAAGATATAAAAAACATCAAAATTGACAGACAAACATTTGACCAAATAAACCTAAATCCAGGTGGTGTTATTGTCACGTCTAAAGGTAATGATTGTGATTTTGTATCACGGTTTTTTACACCTCAAGCCTTAATTTTAGAAGATCCAGTGACTGGTTCAGCTCATTGCTCTTTAATTCCATTTTGGTCAAAGAGACTTAACAAAAAAGAACTTTCTGCTATGCAAATCTCTGATAGAGTTGGAACATTAAACTGTCAAGATAAAAACGATAGAGTCATCATTAGTGGTCAAGCGAAAACGTATTCAATAGGCACTTTTTGGATTGACTAAAAACCATAACTAATTTGCGTTAGATCATAATAGTGCTGCTAATTCTTTTAGGCTTGATACATTATTAATTAGAAATTACTTTTAGCACTTTTCTTTTATTAGAGCTTTCGATAATAATAAATTGTAATTTATTATCATTAAGCTCTAATGGTATTGGTAAGGCGTCTTGGATTTCATACTGATTTCTAAATAGTTCTCGACCTTGTAAATCATAAACACTAATTATAGCTAACTCATTGATGCCTTTTATAAACAACTGACCATTTACATAATAACTAGTAATCATACTAAATGACTTAGCTAATGTACTTAGTACAGCGTCACAACCAGGTAAAGTGAGGTAGCCCGTAAATGTTATAGCATCAGAACCTTCTGTTCCAATAGCAATTCCTTCACCATAACCTTCGTCTGAGGAATACGCTGTATTACTAACATAAAGTCCTACAAAATTGAACTCATTTGGACTAGTTAGTCCAAGATCTTCCCAATTAAAACTGAACTCGTAAAAAGATTGTGTATTCGATTCTAAAGTAGAGTTAACAGACGTCACAAACTCTAATTCTCCTTCTCCTACAGCGCCTGTACTTGGTATGGACCACAAACCGCCAGAATTCATATCTAAAGCCACAGCATAAGAAGCTTCAAAACCAGCTGGAAAATTGACAATACTTCCATTACCAAAAGCATTACTATTTGATATTGCAATAGTTTGGTCGTTGGTGTCATCATCAACTGTAAGATCAATTTCATTGCGCCCAGGGGCACCTGTATCTATATATAAAACGAAAATATCGTTTATTTCATTACCGCTAGTAGTCATGGCAAATATTATTGGATTACTGAATTCGCCAGTGAATAAAAAATGGCCTTCGCCCACAGCTCCTCCAAATCCTGAATTTCCGTTTGCTTCGCATGTTGGTGGTGGTTGGGAAAACATAGAACTAGCTATCAATAGGGTTAAAACTATTATAATTTTACCATTAAAACCATAATTATGTTGAGAGAATAGTTCCTGCCAAATACGTCTAAAAACTTTGATCATAAATAATTAATTATAATTTTAAAGATACACAATTAATAAACCTTAAAATTCCTTACTAAAAAAGTGATTCATTCTCCTAATAGCTTTCCGGATCAAAAAGACAAAACTTAAGAAAGCTTCTACAACATAATTTCACACTAGACATTTTCTTAAATATACAACTCAAACCACAACTAAAACAATTTTAGTAGACCGTACTTTAGCTCAATTACTCTAACTTTGCAATCAAATTGTAAATCCAATTGAGAGAAAAATTAAAACAGTTAGAATTATTTTTAAAAAGTTCCAACTTTGATCGAGGTATTCGACTTGGTGTTGGTATTGTTGTACCCTTTGGTGTCTTATATTTTTTAGGCTATTTCGAATATGCTCCTGCTGTTGTTGTCGGTACTTTTTTAAATGCACCAGGCGATATTCCTGGAAGTATCAAACGTAAGGTCAATGCTATATTAATCAGTATTGGTTTAACGATGGTTATTACAGCGATAATACTATTCTCAAAACCTTTCCTACTTCTTCTGCTAATCGCTCTTATAGTCATTTCCTTTATCGTATCCCTAATTTCTGTTTATGGTTTTAGAGCGTCTTTAGTTTCCTTTTCTGGCTTGTTGGCCATGGTATTGGCATTTGCTATTCAAAAAGAAACACCACAAGAGATTTTAATTCAGGTGGCACTAATGGGCGTTGGTGGTCTTTGGTATTTAGTCGTTTCCTTTGTTTTTCAAAAATTAGCGCCTAAAAAAGATCAGAATCAATTATTGTCTGATACGCTCCTACTTATTGGTGAATATTTAAAATTACGTGCCAAATTATTAACAAAGAAAACCAAGCGTGATAAACTTCTCAAACAAATTTTCGTACTTCAACACCAAATCAATGAGAAACACGAGACACTTCGAGAAACTCTATTTACCGAACGCAAACGCTCAGGACGTTCTCGTTACGAAGAAAAGCAACTATTAATTTTTCTCTCTTCTATCAATATCTTCGAATTGATAGAAGCAACACATTTGGATTATAAAATGATCGATGAGATTTTTGGCCATCGAAAAGAATTCCTAAAAGCTTCTAAGACGCTAAATAAACTTATGGGTAACCATCTTATACGTTTATCTGAATTATTGATTCAAAATGATAAAATACCAAACAATGATACTTTAATAAAAGCATTATCAAGAGCCAACGAATCTATCACAAACTATATCAATACTGTCAAATTACCTAAAGCTCGTGAAGGTGCCTTATTATTAAAAAACCTATACGATTATCAAGAACAATTACTTCTAGAAATAAGAGCTATTAGACGTGCTATGGAGAATGTCAAAGAAGCCTCCAAAATATCTTTAAGAAGACAAGATTCGAGTCAGTTTTTAACGCTCCAAGAATACAGATTAAATGTGTTTATTCAAAATTTAAGCTTGGATTCTAAACTATTTAGACATTCATTGCGCTTTACCATTGCTATTATCTTTGCATACCTTCTAGGCTTCTTTTTTGATATACAAAATACCTATTGGATTCTGCTAACCATTGTTGTAATTATGCGACCAAGCTATGGTTTAACGAAAGTGCGCTCTAAAGATCGTATTATCGGAACATTCATTGGTGCCGCTGTTGCAGTTGGTATTGTGCTGATTACTCAAAATGTAGTGGTTTACTCCATATTAGCGATAGGTTCATTGGTATTGGCTTTTTCACTGATACAGCAAAATTATAAATCTGCCGCTGCATTAATCACCATTAGTATCGTCTTTGTATATTCCTTTATCAATCCCAATGCCTTTGAAGTCATTCAATATCGCGTCATCGATACGATCATTGGCTCTACTATCGCTGTCGTTGCGAACTATGTACTTTTCCCAAGTTGGGAAGCTGATAATCTAACTCAGGTGCTTCTCAATGCATTAAAAATGAACAGAAAATATCTTTTGGCAACCCGAGAGTTATATCAAGATACATCTAAACATAAACTCTCTTATAATGTGGCTCGGAAAGATGCTTTTCTTGCTATTGGTAATTTGAATGCTGCCTTCCAACGTTTAACTCAAGACCCAAAATCAAAACAGAAAGAGTTTCAGCTCATTTATGAAATTGTAACGCTTAATCAAACTATGATTTCGGCAATCGCGTCTATAGGTAATTTTATAATCAATCATAAGACTACTCCTGCTTCAAAAGAATTTCATGTCCTTATCGAAAAAATTTCTAATACGCTCCAAATGTCGTTCGATAGTGTTGACCCATCTCACATAAAGACAAAAGACGCTGAACAAATTGCTGAAAATGCACAAGAGAAGTTGTTAAGTAAATACCAGCAATTATCAAATTTACGAGATGAAAGTATCAGACAAGGTAACATTGAATTGGATACTGAAACACTTCATGGTCTTCAGGAAGCCTTTTTAATTGCCAACCATATGAATTGGTTACAGTCCCTCTCAAAAAACCTAAAGAAAACGACGGAACGGTACCGCATCTCTTTGGTTGATGGACAGTAGCAATTTTAGCTTTGATTTCAATAAATTGATTTGGCCTAATAAGTAGTTCAACATGTGTTTGTAAGTTGTTTAGATATTCTTATTTCCCATACTGAAAGCTTTAGACTAAAGAATCAAGTAGTTTTTTATACTGAAACTACATTGTTTTTGAGAACCGCTAAGCCTTGAACAAAAAAAGCGCAACCAAGGGTTGCACTTTCAATATAGTATAGAAAACTTCTAATTAAAACATCTCTCTACCAGCAAAATGGAATGCGCCTTCAATAGCTGCATTGTCATCACTATCACTTCCGTGAACTGCATTTTCTCCCATAGAAGCTGCGTATAATTTTCTGATTGTACCTTCTGCTGCATCTGCAGGATTAGTTGCACCAATAAGCGTTCTAAAATCTTCTACTGCATTATCTTTTTCTAAGATAGCGGCAACAACTGGTCCTCTTGTCATGTACTCAACTAATTCACCATAAAAAGGTCTTTCGTTGTGAACCTCATAAAATGCTTGAGCATCTTGGGTTGTCAAATGCGTTAATTTCATTGCTACGATTCTGAAACCAGAAGCAGTGATTTTTTCTAAAATTGCACCAATATTCCCCTTTTCAACAGAATCTGGTTTAAGCATTGTAAATGTTCTATTTGTAGCCATTTTAATATTTTAAATTTTGTGCAAAAATAAGGTATTTGTTTATATACACAAATCAAAGTTAGAACTCATTCATAATTTAATTAAATGACGACCTCACTTCGTACTAAAGTCTATTTTCTTTAAAAAATAAATGCATAATTCGTCTTAAAAAATCCAGATTGTCTTAAAGACACCTGTGATATTTTTGAAACCTAGCAGGATAACTATTCATTTTTCACGGAAAACGGACATAGGTTAAGAAACCTAAACTGAAAAAACCTATTTTTGTATTCTATGAATAAAGAAGACATCAACAGTATAAAAGAACTCTTAAGTTCACCAAAACAAATTGTAATAATTCCTCATAAAAACCCAGATGGAGATGCTATTGGCTCTACACTTGGTCTTTTACATTATTTAAAACAATACAATCATAACGCCCTAATAATTGCCCCTAATGATTACCCTGATTTTCTAAAATGGATGCCAGGAGAATCTTCTATTCTAAAATATGATCATCAAAAGGAGGCCTGTGATGCACTGCTCATTTCCGCAGAAATAATTTTTACTTTAGATTTTAATTCTCTAGGAAGAATTGGTAGTATGCAAGACGCCGTTACTGCTTCTAAAGGTTTAAAGATTATGATTGATCATCATCAACAACCAGATGATTATGCAACCTACACCTATTCTGATGTTGCCATGTCTTCAACTTGTGAAATGGTATATAATTTTATTGCTATGTTGGATGACACTGATACAGTGAATACTGATATTGCAACCTGTTTATATGCAGGAATCATGACAGATACCGGTTCATTTAGATTTTCATCAACGACAAGCGCAACTCACAAAATCATTGGAATTCTTATTGAAAAAGGTGCAAATAACGCTCAAATTCATAATAATATTATGGATACTAATAGTTATGAACGTTTGCAATTATTGGGCAAAGCACTAAGTAATTTAAAAGTCATTCCAGAATACAAAACGGCGTATATTACATTAACTCAAGAAGAACTTAATACCTTCAACTTCAAAAAAGGAGACACCGAAGGTTTTGTAAACTATGGTTTGTCTCTAAAGGGTATTATTTTTGCAGCTATTTTTATTGAAAGTCACCAAGATGATATCATCAAAATCTCGCTACGTAGTAAAGGTGATTTTTCGGTTAATGAATTGTCTAGATCACACTTTGAAGGTGGAGGACACACCAATGCTGCAGGCGGAAAAAGTGATTTAAATATGAGAGACACCATTGACAAATTTATTAGTATCTTGCCTCAATATAAAAAAGACCTCAAAGCCTAATGAAGTATATAATTCTTCTCATAATCAGTATTACATTTAGTAGTTGTAAAACTCCAGAAGCTCGCAAACCAGAATCGGTTCAATCTGGTTCTTTCTATAAAGAGTCTGCTGCTCGAAGTAAAAAGTTGAACGCAAAAGAAAGTGGCAAAATCGAAGCTATAATGTCTCAAAATCCTGAATATGATTATGTGGCTTCAAATAGCGGGTTTTGGTACAGATATCATACTAAAGTAGAAATAGACACCACTACTGCTAGTTTTGGAGATGTAATTGATTTTAATTACAATGTGAAAGACCTCGACGGTAATACCATTTATTCTGAAGAAGAGTTAGGCGCACAACAATACGTCATGGATAAACAAGAAATCTTCACAGGTTTACGCGAAGGTTTGAAACTAATGAAACCAACAGAGACTGTAACTTTTCTATTCCCATCACAAAAAGCATATGGCTATTATGGTGACAAGAATAGAATTGGAACAAACATCCCTTTAATAGTAAAAGTAACCGTAAATAATATAACACAAAAAACCAGTAATTAGAATGAAATTGATTAGCAAAACACTCCAAATTTTTATGCTATGTTTAGTAGTAACTTTGGTCTCATGTAAGGAAGAGTATCCTGATCTAGAAGACGGACTCTACGCGGAAATAGTTACCAGTAAAGACACGATGATCGCTAAATTATTTTACGACAAAGTGCCTGTAACTGTTGCAAACTTTGTAGCATTAGCAGAAGGTAACCATCCAATGATGGGTGACGAATTTAAAGGAAAACCATATTATGACAGCCTAACATTTCACCGTGTTATGGATAAGTTTATGATTCAAGGCGGTGATCATACTGCTACAGGTGGTGGAAACCCGGGATATAAATTTACAGCAGATTTTGACGCTTCATTAAAACATGATAGAGGCGGACTTTTATCTATGGCAAATAGTGGTGGGTTTAACACCAACGGAAGTCAGTTTTTTATAACAGAAGTACCTTACCAAAGCTTAGATGCTTTTGATGACGATGGAGAATTGAAACCTTGTGATCAACCAAGAGTAAGCTGTCACTCTATATTTGGAGAACTTGTTAAAGGAATTGAAGTTCAGGATGCCATTTCAAATGTAGCGGTTGATCCTAGATCTAAAAAACCTCTTGAAAATGTTTACATCTTAAAAGTGAATATTATTAGAAAAGGTTCTGCTGCAAAATCATTTAATGCTCCAAAGGTATTTGAATCAGAATTACCAAATGTAGAAGCAGAAATCAAGCAAATACAGGACGATAAGAAAGGAAAACTTGAGCAGGAGAAAAAAGAGCGTGATGAGAAAATGGCAACTGCTTCTGCGGAGACAAAATCAACTTTAAATGAATACACTACAAAAACTATTGCATTGGCTTCTGGTCTTAAAAAACATATATTAACAGAAGGTACTAACGCAAAACCAAAACCTGGAGATTCTGTAAGAGTATATTACGAAGGGTACTTCACAGATGGTCGTTTATTTGATAGTGACAGAGTTGAAATCTCAGAAAAGTATGGTATGTTTAACCAAAGACGTGCAGATGCTAATCAATATGGTCCAACAGCAATGTGGGTGAGTCCTAATGCTCAAATGATACCTGGTTTTAAAGAAGCTTTAGCAACTTTAAATATTGGTGAAAAAGCATTCTTTTACTTACCATCACATTTGGCTTATGGAGAGCGGGGAAACAGAGGTATTCCTCCAAATACAGATTTAACCTTTATCGTTGAAATGGTTGATGTGATAGAGAAAAAATAATAGTATAAATCACCCATACATTATATTAAAAAAGGCGGTTTCAATATTGAAATCGCCTTTTTTAATATAATAGATATACTTATTATTTCTTTGGAATGTTCTTCAATATCTCAAGAACAAATGTCCAATACTTTTGAGCCGAAGAGATCTGTGCACGCTCATCTGGTGAATGTGCTCCTTTGATATTTGGTCCAAAACTAATCATATCCATATCAGGATAATTAGTCCCTAGAATACCACATTCTAATCCTGCATGACACGCAGCAACATGCGGCTCTTCTCCTCCATTCAAGTCTTTGTAAATTGGCACTAATACTTTTAAGATATCAGAATCCATATTTGGTGTCCATCCGGGATAATCACCAGATAATTCTACTTCACACCCTGTTAATTCAAATGTAGCACGCAACATATTTGCTAAATCCCATTTAGAACTCTCAACAGAACTTCTGGTTAAACATCCAACCTTAATAGCTCCATCTTTTACAATCACACGCGCCACATTATTTGACGTTTCTACCAAATCTTTGATATCAGCACTCATGCGGTGCACACCATTTAAAGCTGCATACAATGCTCTAGTCAATCCTTCTTGAACTCCTAAATCCATGATTTGCTCTGGAGTCTCAATTTGTGACACTTCAATAACCATATCAGGTTCCATGGTTTTGTATTCTTTTTTAATTTCGTTAGCTAGATCATTTATTTCAGCAACAAAAGAGTCTTTATGAATAGAATCAACAGCAACTATCGCATTACTTTCTCTAGGAATCGCATTGCGAAGACTACCACCATCAATTTCAGAAATACGTAAACCAAAATTCTCAAAACCATCAAACAAAACTCTGTTCATGATTTTATTAGCATTTGCTAAACCTTCGTGAATTTGCATTCCACTATGGCCACCTTGTAAACCTTTTACAGTGACTTTAAAACCAATTTTAAACTCAGGCGTTTCTTCTTGCTCATACGTTCTAGTCGCAGTAACATCGACACCTCCAGCACAACCTACACCAATTTCATCATCTTCTTCTGTATCTAGATTTAAAAGAATTTCACCGTTAAGTAAACCTCCTTTTAATCCCATGGCACCAGTCATTCCTGTTTCTTCATCAATAGTAAACAACGCCTCGATAGCTGGATGAGCAATGTCTGTACTTTCTAAAATAGCCATTATGGTTGCAACACCTAATCCGTTATCTGCTCCCAGTGTAGTCCCTTTTGCCTTTACCCAATCACCTTCAACATGCATATCAATACCTTGAGTATCAAAATCGAAAACAGTATCATTATTTTTTTGATGCACCATATCTAAATGCGATTGCATCACGATTACTTTTCTATCTTCCATACCTGCTGTCGCTGGCTTTCTAATAATGACGTTTCTTACGTCATCCTCCATCGTTTCTAAACCTAAGCTTTCTCCAAAGTCTTTCATGAATTTAATCACGCGCTCCTCCTTTTTAGAAGGTCTAGGAACTGCATTTAAATCTGCAAATTTATTCCAAAGGGCTTTTGGTTCTAGTTGTCTTATGTCTTCGCTCATATAAAATATATAGTTTAAAATTAAGTAAGATTTTAAGTTTTTTCACTTCGGAAACATCAACTCAAACATCTATTTTGCAAAGTTACGAATTGTAGTTCAACTAGACTAGTTTGAGTTAGCTGGTTTTAGAATCTTATTGTGGGAGATTAGTTTACAAGTCAGCTAATATGAGCATATGTTCCGTAAAAAATGAATTGAAGCGAAGGGTTAAACAAAAATCGTAACAAGATTAAATGATTTCGAAATTAAAAAACACACGGTGTTGACAAGATCAATCTAATTACCCTTACTTCTTATTTTCGTGCCAAAGTGAAAGAAGTTTTTAGGAATATGCGGTTCCGTTTTAATTTTTTTGGTTCGTTTTTTTATCAAGAAAAAATGAATGCAAGAAATTAGATCACTAAACAAAACAATCACTCTAGCTACTCCTGATTGCAGTGATATCCTTTTGGTACAAAAGATTAAGCGAAAAGCAGGAAAAAAAAATCGTTAAAAACTACAGGGATAAGGTTCTAAAAAATACCTATTTTTGAATCATGCTCAAATACAAAAAGCTCATTATCGCCTTTTCTATTATTCCTCAGATTTTCCTTCTGAAAATTTTAGCACACTACCCTAATTTTGTGGAGTCTGTCTATAGTCATGGAATTTATGTTTGGATTTCTAAAGCGATGCGCTATGCCTTTGGTTGGTTACCTTTTTCGGTTGGCGATGTGTTATATACGCTATTGGGTTTGTATATTTTGAGATGGTTGTATTTAAATCGAAAACGAATTATCAAGGATACCAAGCGTTGGATGTTGGATATACTATCTGTAATTTCGATTGGTTATTTCGCTTTTCATATTCTTTGGGCTTTTAACTACTACCGTTTACCACTCCATAAATCTTTGGGAATAGATCAAGAATATAGCACCATCGAATTGGTAAATTTAACGAAGCAACTCATAAATAAAACCAATACCCTACAATTACAACTCGCTAAAACAGATTCTACTAAAGTGGTTATGCCCTATTCTAAAACTAAGATTTTAAAAATGGTGCCTGATGGTTATGATCTACTTTCAAAAGAATTTCCATATCTAGAATATCAACCGAGAAGTATTAAACGATCGTTATATAGTATACCGCTAACATTCATGGGTTTTTCTGGATACTTAAATCCGTTTACCAACGAAGCTCAAGTTGATGGGTTGATTCCTGCCTATAAATTCCCAACAACTGGAAGCCATGAAGTCGCACATCAATTAGGTTATGCAGCCGAAAATGAAGCAAATTTTATTGGTAGTATGGCTGCAATGCATCATCCAGATGCTTATTTTAATTATTCTGGATATGCTTTTGCTTTGCGTCATTGTTTAGGAGAATTATACAAACGAGACCTCACTTTATATGAAGAATTATTGCCCCAACTTCATAAAGGGATTTTAAAAAACTACCAAGAAGTAAGAGACTTTTGGGATGGCTACGAAAACCCCTTAGAACCCCTTTTTAAAACGACTTATGACAGCTTTTTAAAAACCAACAATCAAGCAGGCGGTACGGAAAGTTACAGTTATGTTGTTGCCCTTTTAGTGAACTACCATAAAGAGCATCCTATGAAGTAATACCCTATCTACTGCGATTGTTTTAAAGTGGAGGTGGTCTATGACTTCGGAAATGTTAAAACTTTATATTTTGTCTATTGATATGTTGTTAATTTTTATCTTTAGAAAGAATTATTAATCAACCACCTTTATATGAATAAAATCAAGTACGCAATAGCGTTATGCTTTTGCAGTTTTGCATTATTTGCACAAGACTATTTCCCCAAGAACGATGGTGTAAAAACCAAAAACACAAGCTATCAAGCCTTCACAAATGCCAAAATTTACGTGACTCCAACTCAAATTATTGAGAATGGAACACTATTAATTAAAGATGGTAAAGTCGTAGCTTCTGGTAATGAAGTGAGTATCCCTAAAAATACAATTGTAGTAGATTTAAAAGGTAAAAGTATTTACCCTTCATTTATTGATATGTACTCTACATTTGGTGTCAAAAAGCCAGAACGTGCATCTGACCAAGGTAGAAGCCCACAATATGGCCCAAGTAGATCTGGATTTTATTGGAGTGATCACGTCATGCCAGAGAACAGCGCTATTGATAAATTTGAATTTGATGGGAAAATAGCAAAAGAATTAATGAAAGCTGGTTTTGGTGTCGTGAATACTCACATTGAAGACGGTATCGTTCGAGGAACAGGAACTTTAGTTGCTCTTAATCCTGACGATGGAAACGGATTTCGAATTATAGATCCAAAGTCGGCTCAATACTTTTCATTCAGCAAAAGTGTTGCTTCCAGGCAATCATACCCTGGTTCTATTATGGGAAGTATGGCTTTGCTACGCCAAATGTATAATGATGCAGATTGGTATGCTAAAGGAAACAGTAAAACCAAAGACTTATCTTTAGAAGCCTTGAACTCTAACAAAAGTTTGGTTCAGATTTTTGGAGCTGGGAGTCGCTTGAATGCTATGAGAGCCGATAAGGTTGGAGATGCATTCGGGATTCAATATGTTATCCTTGGTGGTGGCGACGAATATGAACGTATCGCAGATGTAAAAGCAACAAACGCATCTTATATCATTCCTATAAATTTTCAAAAGGCTTACGATGTAGAAAATGCTTTTTTAAGCAGATCTTTATCAATAAGTGATATGAAAGCCTGGAATCAAGGGCCTGCAAATGCAAAGATATTAGCAGAGAACGGAATAAAATTCACGTTTACATCTCATGATTTAAAGTCCCCTAAGACATTCATGCCTAACCTTATTAAAGCTGTTGAATACGGTCTTTCAAAAGAAAAAGCATTAGAAGCGTTAACGACTGTTCCTGCACAACTATTAGGGAAATCTTCAGAAATTGGTTCACTCCAAAAAGGGTCTTATGCAAATTTCTTAATTACATCGGGTGATATTTTCGAAAAGAAAACCAAGCTTTATGAAAACTGGGTTCAAGGACAAAAAACAGTTCTTGAAGATATGAATACTCAGGATCTCACAGGTGACTATGAATTTAATATAGCAGGTGAAACCTATAAAATGACCTTAAAAGGAACACCTAGCAAATTGAAATCTGAAATTACTAGCGACGGACAAAAAAGAGGATCTAAAGTGTCTTATGCCGATGATTGGATCAATATTTCAATGACGACAAAAGATTCTACTGAACAAAAATTCATTCGATTAATAGCAAATGCTTCCAACGGAAACACACTCAACGGAAAAGCAGTCTATCCAGATGGTAATGAAATGACATTCTACGCTAAGAAAATAGATAAACCAGAAAAGTCTTCCAAAGAAAAAGAAGAAAAAACTAATAGTGCTGTCAATACTGCTGATGATGCTGATGCTGCTGATGCTGCTGATGATGAAAAAGAAGTTGACGGTGAAGAATCAACGACTGCAAAAGAAATCATGCCTATCACCTATCCAAATATGGCATACGGTTTTGCAGAACTTCCAAAAGCAGAAACTTTACTTTTCAAAAATGCTACCGTATGGACCAATGAAAAAGATGGTGTTTTAGAAAATACAGATGTGCTTATTAAAAATGGAAAGATTTCAAAAATTGGTAAAGATCTTTCAGATGGAAACGCTATAGTTATTGATGCTACAGGTAAACATTTAACGTCTGGTATTATTGATGAACATTCGCATATTGCTGCCTCTTCAATTAATGAAGGCGGACACAACTCATCTGCCGAGGTCTCTATAGAAGATGTAATCGACGATGAAGATGTTGATATTTACAGAAACCTTGCAGGTGGTGTAACTTCTATTCAAATACTGCATGGATCCGCAAATCCTATTGGTGGACGTTCTGCTATTATTAAATTGAAATGGGGAGAATCTGCTGAGAATTTAATTTATAATAACAGTCCAAAATTTATAAAATTTGCTTTAGGTGAAAACGTGAAGCAATCCAATTGGGGAGACAACGCGAGAAATAGATTTCCACAAACAAGAATGGGAGTTGAACAGTTATATATCGATTATTTCACAAGAGCAAAAGCTTATGATGCTTTAAAGAAAAGCGGAAAACCATATCGTAAAGATATTGAAATGGACGTTATTTCTGAAATTCTAAACAGCCAACGTTTTATCTCTTGTCATTCTTATGTACAAAGTGAAATCAACATGTTAATGACAGTTGCCGATAAATTTGATTTCAAGATTAACACCTTTACACATATCCTGGAAGGTTATAAAGTAGCAGATAAAATGGCTAAACATGGTGTAGGTGGATCAACCTTTAGTGATTGGTGGGCTTACAAATATGAAGTTAATGACGCCATTCCATATAATGCTGCTATTATGCATAATGCTGGTGTTGTTGTTGCTATTAATAGTGATGATGGTGAAATGTCTAGACGTTTAAATCAAGAAGCTGCAAAATCTGTTAAATATGGAGGTGTTAGTGAAGAAGATGCATGGAAATTTGTGACCTTAAACCCTGCTAAATTATTACACATAGACGATCGTGTTGGAAGTATTAAAGTTGGTAAAGATGCCGATGTTGTTTTATGGACAGATCATCCAATGTCAATTTATGCAAAAGCTGAAAAAACCATTATTGAAGGTGTGACTTATTTTGATTTAAAACGTGACGAAATGATGCGTTCTCAAATTAAGAAAGAGAAAAGTGAACTCATCAATGGTATGATGAAAGCTAAAAACAAAGGCTTAAAGACACAACCGATTAAAAAGAAAGAAAAGGATCAAATGCATTGTGATTACTTAGACCATGCACAACACTAAATCAAGACCTATGAAAACACTCAATATAAAATTATTATACTTTACTTTACTTAGTTTTTCTGTAAGTATTGCACAACAAACACCAGCTCCTAAACAAAGCAAAACTATTGCAATAACAGGCGCTACAGCTCATATTGGAAACGGCACTGTCATTGAAAACAGTATTATCATTTTTGAAGATGGCACCCTTAAAACTGTTACTGATATGACACTAGTTAAAATGGACCTTACTGGTATGGAAGTCATGGCTGCCAATGGTAAACATGTCTATCCTGGATTTATTGTACCAAATTCCACATTAGGATTAGTAGAAATAAGTGCCGTGAGAGCTACAGATGACGTTTCTGAAATTGGATCATGGAATCCACATATAAGAAGTTTAATTGCCTATAATACAGAATCTAAAATCGTTGAATCTATGAGACCTAATGGCGTTTTATTAGGGCAAATAACACCTCGTGGTGGACGTATTTCTGGAACCTCTTCTATCGTTCAATTTGATGCTTGGAACTGGGAAGATGCGGTTGTAAAAGAAGATGACGGTATTCATATGAATTGGCCAAACAGTTTTTCTAGAGGTCGATGGTGGTTAGGAGAAGATCCAGCGATGAAAGTGAATGACAAATATGACGAACAAGTCACTGAAATTAAAGATTATTTTAACGCTACAAAAACGTATATGGTTGGTGATAAATCGGCAACACATTTACCTTATGAGGCTACTAACGGATTATTTAACGGTTCTAAAACCTTATACATCCATGTAGATGACGAAAAAGGAATAACAGATGCCATTAACTTTTCTAATGCTAATAAGGTGTCTAAAATGGTTATCGTAGGTGGTTATGAGGCCCACAAAGTTGCTGATATGCTTACACGTAATAATATCGCTGTTTTATTGCAACGTGTGCACAGCAGACCAAGTCTAACCGATGATGATTATGATATGCCTTTTAAATTGGCAAAATTATTAACAGATAAAGGTGTGACTATTGCTTTAGAAACTAGCGGACAAATGGAACGTATGAATTCCCGTAACCTTCCTTTTTATGCAGGAACGACTGTTGCTTATGGCTTAACTAAAGAACAAGCACTGCAGCTCATTACCCAAAACCCAGCTAAAATTTTAGGGATTGATGACACCTATGGAACTTTGGAGGTTGGAAAAAGCGCTACCCTATTTATTAGTGAAGGAGATGCATTAGATATGAGAACCAATATCTTAACCCACGCGTTTATTGATGGGAGACTACTGAGTCTAGAGACACATCAAACCGAATTATGGAAACGTTATTCTAAAAAACTAGAAACAGAGAATTAAAATTAAATTATTTATTAAAAAACCTGTCAAGTTTAAACTTGACAGGTTTTCTTTTATGAGTTACAATATCTCTAAAACGAACTCTATTTTATTCGTTCTGCATTTGCAGGCATAGCAAAGGATGACGCACCTTTTGAAGATTGCGTTAATACAACGTTTGTAAAATCTAAATGGTTACGTTTTGTCGTTGGTAAATTATTTTCAACATTATACCAAGTCAAACGTTTTGGTAATTTTAATCCGTTGACTGTTTGCCAATCACTATATTTTATGAAATGCCATTCCTTACTTTTTTCACTAGTAAAGAAAGTCACTGTATATCCCAACCAAGCCATTTCTCCAGTAGTTGGATTGTAATATAGAATATATTCATCTTCTGGTGATTCTCCTACTCCACCTTCATAAGAAATTTTAATTCCAGGATATGCTTTACCTTCAAACCTTAAGGGATCAACATCCTCATAGATAATACCATCGTCTGCTAAAATAAAAGGCATTGCATAGAAATAAAACATCAAATTATAATAAAACTTAGGGTTCCCATCATAAGCCGTTTTATCCTTATTCTGTAACCATACAACTTCTCCATCATACCCAATAGTATGCTTTGGCATTTCAATTATAGAATATCTATTATGTAAATCTGTAGTCGTGATTTCATCACCTGTTTCTTTAGACATTGTGAATTTTAAGGTATTCATTTTTCTCCAAGGGTCAATTCCACCATGTGCATTCATTACATTGGTAATATTTTCTGGATAAGCACTTGTAGTGACATCTAAATTCTCTTTAGAATAATCTATGAATTCAACGGTTTCTGGAGTTTTATTGTCTTTGCAAGACGTAAAAACTATGAATGCTACTATTACTAAACTTTTAAATGTCATTAATCGTGTGTTTTTAGTTGTTTGTTATTCCCTAACAGAAGACGAAGATAACAAGAAATGCTTACAAAAAAAGCCTCAATAATTTCCTGAGACTTTCCTGAATTAATTGCACTAGCTTATTCTATAATCAATTTTTTAACTCGGCTTTTATTATTTGTATTTAGTTTCACGAAATAGAGTCCGCTTTGTAAATCTGTAATATCTAATTCGAGATTATTTCCTTCGGAAATGTACTGTTCTAAGATTCGCTTTCCTTGGAGATCAATAATATGGACTGTTACATTTCCGAAGTGGTTAGCATTTAAGCGTATCGTCACTTTATCTTTTGCAGGATTTGGGAACATATCAAATGCCATGAAATTTGCATCTCCAACAGATAAATTATCTTCTACGAATACGGTATCAAATTGATTGGTAATTACAGGTGCATTAAAGTCAAAGAAAATGGCTGCTGTATTTGGGATGATATCTCCAATACTATACCCTGGATTTGGCTTAATTCTAAAGTAAACAAAACCTTGACTACCTTCTACATCATCTTGCTCTGCCGGTAAGTTGATATCTTCAAAGAACCACTCTAAATCAGTATCTGTTCTTGTGACCACATAATCATGACTTGATCTCAACATCTGGAATGTTGCTGCATCTAATTGACTATTTAAAGCATCATCTATTCTAACAAAATCTGCTTCAAATGTTCCTAAATTCTGGAAACGAATAGTATAATACAACCACTCATCTGATGCTGCAAAATCATCATAGTTTACTCGAGGACCATGAGATTCTCTTTTATCGTTTGGATCCCAAGAACCAACAACCAACTCAGATAATGTTGAGTAGTTATTGCTAGCCACTAAATCATTTGTATCTGTAACATAGTTTGCAGTATTAGTTACAATCTCACCTAGTTCTACTTCTGCAGGGCTAGTAAATGAAATCTGAATAAACTCTGCCTCTCCAGGTAGAAGGTTTACAAAATCTACTGTAAAACCTGTGGTTGTAGTGTTAATAACATAGTTAGGATTAACAAATGCTACACCATTATAAATAAGTTGCGGATCTGCAGTAAATTCTATACTACCAGAAACTATTGTTGTAAAGCCTAAATTTTCAAATACTAAATAATTAATATGATTAAATCCTGGTCTTGGTGGTGCTCCAAAGTTAATAAGATAAACCGCTAAGTCTTCACAACTTTGTTCTTCTACAACCGCAAAATCTAAAACTTCGGTAGTGCCATTAGCGACACTAATATTATCAAATACACTTGTTGCAATATCATAACATGGTAAAGACTCTTCATATAAATTAAATGTAATATCGTATAGATCTGTCTCACTAGTACTCAATATTTGAAATGAGCCAGTTGAAGAATTTACGGTATTGATATTTCCGTCGTTATTCTTTTCGTAAGTAAAGTAGCCGTTAGAGAAACTAAGCTCTAATCCATCAAAAATGGTATTTGCATTAGCATCTACAAAAGCGTTTACTTCAATTATTCCTACTGAAGTTGAGCAATAGACATCAAAATCAAACTGAATTGTACAGCAATCATTTCCTCCTGCACAACTCACCGTATTATCTGAATCAAAAGCTACAGTAATCGTTACTCCTGTGGATGTATAAGTCAATCCAGAAAAATCTCCATTATTTCCATAAGGCAAGGTTGGATTCATTATAGTGCCATCTGAATCTAATATGGTGATTTCATCAAAATTAACTTCGGTAGTTCCTGCATTAAAGAAAATAGTTAATGGTTCTCCACTATCGCTTTGAAAACTAAATTCTGAAGTATCATCATCATCGTAGCAATACATCGTATTTACGCCTCCCTCATCACAAACCACAGTTTGATTTGGATTAGCTCTAGTTGTAAAACTTTCTTCGTTACAATCTAAGGCATCACCATTAGCATTGTATGCTGTAATGGTTACATAATATGTTGTTTCATAATCTAACGTTCCAACATCATAAGCTAACACATTACCTACATCTTGATTATCGATAACTTCTGTACCGTTTGAAGTAATACCAACCGTTAATTTATAACCAGCCACTAAACCAGAAGCGGCAGTCCAAGTCAAATCTGTATTTTCATTGATATCAATATCTCCATTGACGGGAGTTGTTAAAACTGACGTACAGTTTGGTACAGCAGTCAAATCAACACAGCTCACATCATAATCTATAGGTGTGTAATTTTCAGTTGAGCAAGCGAAAACTTCATCAGAGTCTACATAAATAGTAAGTGTATCTCCTGAAGACATAAATGTTAATCCTGTAAGATCTCCATCATGACCATATCCAGAATATAACAAAGAACCATCTGTATCTAATACCGTTAATTCATCCCAAGTATTTTCTACTTGACCAGCATTAAAAACCACTTGTACTGGAAAACCATCTGCACTTGCATATGTGTATTGTTCTGCTGAATTAAGTTCATAACAATACGTGGTATTTACAGGACCTTCTGCACAATCAATAGTTGTTGGGCAATTCTCTGAAATAAGATCAAAAGCCCCAAAAGCGAAACATTCATCAGTAAGGTTACCTACTCTTATATACACTGTTTGAGGGTTTGATGTAGCCGTATATAGATCTGGATCAGCAAGTGCATTAGTTTGACTAAATACGTTACTGAAATTATCATAAAACGCAATATTGTAATTATTTGGATCTAATCCGTTTAATACATCTGGAATGATACTCGTTAAATCAAAAACACCATTAGTACCACATGACACTAAAGTTTGTGGTGCAGTGATATTTGCAGCTTCACCTAAATCTACTTGAACTTCTGCAAAACCGGTACAACCTGTTAACGTATCTGTAACAGTCACTGAATATAATCCAGCTTCAAAAACTACAATTTCTGGGTCTATTTGACCATCGTTCCATAAATAGTTAAATCCTGCTCCAGATCCTCCATTTACAAATGGCGTCAATACAATTTCGTTACCAGAACAAACTGTGTAAGGACCATTAAAGTCTACTTGCGGATTTAAATTAAAATTCACAAAAATATTTTCAATCGTATTATCTCCAGTTCCAACCTCTTCTACTCTAACAAAAATTGTTGCCGAATTACCACTAATGGCAAAACTACTAGGATTAGTAATCGGGTTTGTTTGGGAATCTGCTTCTGCCTCAGTTAAGTAATATTCAAATATGAAATTTGAAGTATCTTCACCGTTAACCAAAGTCGTTTCTTCTACTGTTAAATCTACATCCACAGGAATATTAGGATCATCAGCACATATATTTAGAATGGAAGATGAAGATGATACACAATTGATATCAACAATAAGTTCTAATGGTGATACAGTAGCACAGTCTCCAACGATAGAACTTACTCTAATATAAATCACTTGACTAAGTTGAACAATATTGTTATATGGCGAGATAAGTGAGTTTAAGTCATTAAGCGCATCAGCTTCTGATTCATGAAACGTAACAACTAACGTAGGATTATCAACAGCACCTATAATTTCTAACATTTGACTCTCTAAATCGAACGATGCAAAACCATCGTCATCATCATCACAAACTATAAACGAATCTGGAGTATCTACTTGAAATGTTGTTAAAATAACTTCTGCTTCATCAAAAGACTCGCATCCATCTGCTGTAAAAACTTGTAATTGATAATAGCCTTGTTCAACAACTTCTAATATAGAAAACGTTTCTCCTACTAGAATAAAACCATCTACATACCATTGGTATTGAAAATCTGGATTATTCAATAAAGAATCTAAAATAATACTTCCACCTTCACAAATTTCATAAAGATCTAGTAATTCTGGTTGGGGAGCCACATTAACGAAAAGAGTAAACGAGGTTTGTTGCACATTACCAGTTGAAAGATTAATGACACTAACATAAATCAATTGTGGGTTGACTGTATTGGCATAAGGGCTAACAAGCGCATTAGTCATGTTATCTGCATCCTGCTGTGTTACGTAATACGTTACTATATAATCACTTGGGGATAAACCAGATAAAATTTCTTGATCTTTTTGTGTTAAGTCAAAATCATAAAAACCATCAGAGTTTTCATCACACACAAAATAATCAGTAGGTTGATTGATTTCAAAATCTTGCGTTTCGCAAAATACTTCAGCAGTCCAACCCATAGTTGTACCACTAGCGTCACTGGTAAAATTAATAGTTAAACATCCAGAAGCGTTATCTGCTGAGATAAACCCAGGATTATTTGTTCCTGAATACGTCCCAATTAATGGACTATCGGCAGATGCACCATCATAAATACTCAATACATCAAGATTTGCTTGTGTTGAGAATTCACTAAAGTTTATCGTCACTAACTCTCCATCAGTTGGTGGACATAATGTTAATGTCAAATTTTCGTTGTTACCATAATTAGAAGTAACATCTCCTGTATCTGTTAAGACAAAATCACATTCTGTCCAAGCACCATCTTGCATAACAAGATTTTGGGCATTTGTAAGAAAAGAAAAGAAGAGAACAATTAGCGGAAAGAGTAATTTTGATTTCATAAATAAGTGTTTGATTGGTTGTTATAAGTTACAAATACATATCAAAAAGACAATAGATTCGTATACTAGTATAACATGTATGTTTTTAATTTTCCTACCCTTTAATAAAATATGTATTAAATTCTATACCAAGATTAATGCAGAATATGTTTGATAAAATGTAAATTTGTTAACTCTTAAATATCTTGAATTTTAACACAATGCACTATAAAGAAATTTCGAGCACACAAAACCAACTGATAAAACAAATTCTTGTTTTAAAAGACAAATCTCGAGAACGCAAAAAAACGGGTCTTTTTATTATTGAAGGTCAGCGTGAATTAGTATTAGCAGTAAAGGCTAATTATAAGATTACGTCTGTTTTGTTTTATCCAGAATTAATATCTCCAGAGGATTTAGAGGTTCTCATTTCTTCGGAAATTGAACGCATCAAAATTTCTAAAGATGTATTTGAAAAATTGGCATATCGCAGTTCTACAGAAGGCATAATCGCTATTGCTGAAATGAAACAGCATAAACTACAAGATTTAAAATTTCCGAAGACAAACCCCTTAATACTCGTTGCCGAAGCTCCAGAGAAACCTGGGAATATTGGAGCCATTCTTCGCACTGCAGATGCTGCTCATGTAGATGCTGTGATTATTGCTAACCCAAAAGGTGATTTGTATAACCCAAATATTATAAGATCTAGTGTTGGTTGCCTGTTTACCAATCAAGTTGCTGTTGGTGACACTGATGAGATAATTATATTTTTAAAAGACCATAAAATTTCTATTTACAGCGCTATTTTACAGGAAGCAGTCAATTATCACGAACAGGATTACACACAATCAACTGCAATTGTGGTCGGCACAGAAGCCGATGGATTGAGTGACTCATGGCGAAAAGCCTCTACTCAGAACATTAAAATCCCAATGCAAGGCGAAATTGACAGTATGAATGTCTCTGTCGCAGCAGGAATTTTGATTTTTGAAGTTAAAAGGCAACGTCGTTTTAATTAAGTCCATTTTATTGAGAGTTTTAATGGACATGAAAATTGTACAGCACTTGGATAGCTTCGCATTGTACTTTAAACGACAATATATTTTCAATTCAGCACTGCATAATGTGACAATAGAAATTAAATATAACTTAGTCTCTATTGAAGACAAATAGCGATTATCTTTACAATTGTAAAACAACGATATGACTTACATAACTCTTTTCTACATCATCATTTTTATAATTAGTATCAATTTCGTTATTGACAAGGTTTTAGATTACCTCAATGCAAAAAATTACGATAATCCAGTTCCTATTGAATTAGAAGATGTCTATGACGATACCGAATATAAAAAATCACAAGCCTATAAAAAGACCAATTATAAATTTGGGCTTTGGAGTTCTTTGTTTTCTTTAGTGCTCACTTTAGGGTTTCTCTTTTTAGACGGATTTGAATACGTAGATAACTTCGCTAGAAGTTATAGCGAAAACCCAGTTATCGTTGCTTTAATTTTCTTCGGGATAATTATGCTTGCCAGTGATTTGATGTCTACACCCTTTAGTTATTATAAAACCTTCGTTATTGAGGAACGCTTCGGATTTAATAAAACCACTAAAAAAACATTTGTCCTTGATAAGATTAAAGGCTTGATTATGATGGCTGTTTTAGGTGGTTTGATTCTAGCACTCATCATTTGGTTTTACCAGCAAACACAAGAGTTGTTTTGGCTTTATACTTGGGGAATTGTGACACTTTTCACAGTACTCATGAATCTGTTTTATTCTAAATTAATTGTTCCACTTTTTAATAAACAAACACCTTTAGAGGACGGCACTTTGCGTGATAAAATTTCAACTTATGCATCATCGGTTGGTTTTAATCTTGATAAGATATTTATCATTGATGGTTCTAAACGCAGTACAAAAGCCAATGCTTACTTTTCTGGTTTTGGAAGTGAAAAAAGAGTGACACTTTATGATACCTTAGTTAAAGATTTAGACGAAGAAGAGATTGTGGCCGTTTTAGCCCATGAGGTTGGACATTATAAAAAGAAACATATTGTTTTTAATTTATTGGCATCTATTGCTTTGACAGGGGTAACACTTTATGTATTGTCTGTATTTATTTCAAATCCGTTATTATCAAACGCACTTGGTGTTGAGATCCCAAGTTTTCATGTGGGATTAATTGCTTTTGGGTTGCTCTACTCGCCTATTTCTGAACTCACAAGTTTAGTAATGAATCAACTCTCATGTAAATTTGAATACCAAGCAGATGATTATGCAAAAAACACATACAGTGCAGAACCTTTAGTCTCTTCTCTTAAAAAATTATCCAAAAATAGTTTGAGTAATTTGACGCCTCATCCTGCCTATGTGGCGATGCATTACTCCCATCCTACGTTGTTGGAGCGGGTTAAAAATTTAAGGAAATAGCAATCGGTTTTTATTAGCATTATTTCTTAATTTTTTAAAAAAAGTAATGTCTTACGCAACCTTTTTATAATTTTTGCATCTTTTAATGGAGCAAATACCAACCGCTATGAAAATAACTACTAAACTATTCTTCCTTTTCTCATTGACATTGACACTTCAAAATTGTGAAAAAGAAGATGATGGGTCTCAAAATGATAATAATGATCCAAATTTAGAAGCTAACGATCTTATATTTCAATCTGAAAACTTTGGAAACACAACCACAGGAAACTTTATTGGACTCGTCACAAACGAATCTGGTAAGAAATTATCAAACGTTCAAATTACCGTTGGTAATGTCATTACTTCTACAGATCGTAATGGGCTATTTATTCTAAACGATGTAGAGGTTTTTGAAAATTTCGCTTACATAAAATCCTATAAATAAGGTTATATCAATGGGTCTAGGGTTGTGATTCCAAAAACAGATGGTGTAAACAGATTAGACATTGTATTGTTAAAAAAAGAAGTTACTGCTGTGATTAACTCTGGTGAGAGTTCTATAGTAACTGAACCTAATGGTATTAAAGTACGGTTTCTAGGAGATTTTATAAATCAAGATGGTAATCCATACTCAGGACAAGTAGACGTTGTTTTAGATTATATTAGACCAAATAATACTGCCACTTTTACTAGAATGCCAGGAGGTCTATTTGCACAAACGACTGAAAATAATGCTGTAATTTTAGAAACTTACGGGATGGTTTCAGTGAATTTATTTTTACCATCTGGCGAAGAATTAAATATAGATGAAAATAGTTCTGCAATTATAGAATTTCCTGTAGATTTTAGCTAAACGGATATCGCTCCAGAAACAATACCGCTTTAGTATTTAGATGAAGCTGTGGGCTATTGGAAAGAACAAGGTGAAGCTTTTAAAGTAGGTAATAAATATTTTGCAGAGGTTAATCATTTTACATGGTGGAACTGTGATTTACCTTTAGACTATGTAAATCTATGCTTTTCAATTACTTCAGGTACTTCTGAAGCCTCTACTCCATACTTAGTATTGATGAAACGCAATAGTACCGATCAAATTATTTATTTTGGAAATGTGCAATCAATTGATGGAGCACAATGTAGATTAATACCTCAAAATGAAGAAATCACATTATCAATTTATAGCACTGGAGGTAAATGTAATAATCAATTGGTACATGAATAAGTATTAGGTGGTTATAGTTCTGACTCTAATGTGAATATTTCATTTTCTGAAGAATTTCAAACGACAACAATTACTGGAGCAGTTACAAATTGTAATGGCACACCTCTAACTAAGGGTTATGTTTTCGTTGATCAATACAATACAATTAGTATTACTGATGGCATTATTAATATAGGATTACAACATTGCATGATAACGACAACACAGATTCAAATTTTTGATTTTGAGACTAGTCAATGGACTATTTCAAACGAGATCACATTAAATGGAGAAACCATAAATCTTGGATTATTAAGTACATGTGAAGATGTTGGAGGAATATTCAATGGAGATGTTACATTAACAAGTCAAACAGAGGTTAATGAATTTGGTCAGTTCAGTTTTATAAGTGTAAATGGTGATCTTCGTATTGCGGATGATGCTGGAGATATTGTTGATTTAACTCCATTAGAAACTTTAACAACTATTACTAGTCTTATAAGTGTTTTTAGTAATGAAAACCTAGAATCTCTTAATGGGCTTCAAAATCTTGAAACTATAGGAGGCAGATTATTTATTGGGAGCAATACTTCGCTAACGACATTATCTGGTTTAGATAGCTTAGAAAGTGTAACTGATTTATCAGTTATTGATAATCCGATATTAATATTATTAGAAGGTTTTAGTAATATCTCTAATATTACTGGTCGTTTTATTCTAGAAAACAATGATATGCTTACCTCATTAAATGGATTGGAATCCATTACATCGTTAACAAGCATATTATTAAAAGATAACGACCAATTGGCGCTAATAAACGCTTTAAGTAATTTGTCAAGTTTAAATGGACTCGCAGTTTATAATAACGATGCTTTAATTACACTTATTGGATTAGAACAAATCACAGAACTATCAACACTTTGGGTTGCAAATAATGAGGCTTTAATAGAGCTGTATGGTCTAGAAAATTTGACAACAGTGACCGCCAATCCTGTTTTTCCGTCCATATTGATAGGTTTTGGGATTTTTAGTGATACTGTTGACCCAGGTCCAAACCCCAACTTAACAGATTTTTGTGCACTAGAAGGTTTGTTTGCAAATGGAAACGGTTTGTCAATCCAAGAAACCATCCAAATTGATAACAATGCCTACAACCCTTCACCACAAGATATCGCTGATAGTAATTGTAGTCAGCAATAAAATAATAATTCAATGGGTTTTGTAAACTTCTTAAAACAAAACCCCTAAAACTCATTGCACATTACATATGTTATTCTTACTTTAGTTCTATGACAGAGGAAGCTATAGAAAAAGAAAATGCAGAGATTGCAAAAGCCTACAAAAACCTCCTTAAAGTAAGTTATCAAACACTTACAAAAGAGGATAAAAAACTCATTCGCCAAGCGTTTGAAGTGGCCTTAGATGCGCATAAAGACCAGCGACGTAAGTCTGGAGAAGCTTATATTTTTCATCCTATTGCTGTGGCAAGAATTGTGGCGAGTGAGATTGGATTAGATGCCACAAGTATTGCTGCTGCCCTACTCCATGACGTTGTTGAGGACAGTGCAGATTATACAAAAAATGATATTGCACGTCTCTTTGGAGAAACTGTTGCTCGCATTGTTGATGGCTTAACAAAGATTTCATCATTGAGCAAAGAGACAGATGTGTCTACCCAAGCAGAGAATTTTCGTAAAATGTTATTGACCCTTAATGATGATGTACGTGTTATCATTATTAAAATTGCAGACCGTCTCCATAATATGCAAACCATGGACTCGATGAGACTTGACAAGCAAGAGAAAATTGCTTCAGAAACCTTATACATCTACGCGCCTTTAGCCCACAGAATAGGGTTGTATAATATCAAAACCGAACTTGAAGATCTCGGTATGAAATACACTGAGCCTGAAGTCTATAATGACATCTTAGAAAAGATGCAGGAAAGCAAAAAGGAACAAGATGAATATATCAAAGCCTTTTCTAAAGTTATTGTAGATTCTTTGGATAAAGAAGGTTTAAACTATGACATTAAAGGCCGACCAAAATCTATTTATTCCATTAGAAAAAAAATTGTGAAACAGGGTGTAGATTTTGATGAGGTCTACGACAAGTTTGCGGTTAGAATTATTTATAAATCAGATATTAAAAACGAAAAGTTCCTTGCTTGGAAAATTTATTCTATTGTAACAGATCATTTTACACCTAACCCAACTCGTCTTCGCGATTGGATTTCATCACCTAAATCAACCGGTTATGAGGCACTTCATATTACGGTAATGGGTCCAAAAAACAGATGGGTAGAAGTACAAGTTAGAAGCGAACGAATGAATGAAATTGCAGAGAAAGGCTACGCTGCACATTATAAATATAAAGAAGGAAATACAGAAGATGCTCTGGACACCTGGATTAATAAATTACAAGAAGCCTTAGAAAGCAACGAAACGAATGCTGTCGATTTTGTGGAGCAGTTTAAGCTCAATCTCTATTCAAAAGAAATATTTGTATTCTCACCCAAAGGAGATATAAAATCTTTACCTAAAGGAGCTACACCTCTTGATTTTGCATTTAGTGTACATACTCAAGTTGGTATGAAAACTAAAGGCGCAAAAGTAAATGGCAGACTCGTACCATTAAGTCACGTGCTCAATAGTGGAGATCAAGTTGAAATTTTAACTTCGGAAACGATAAAACCAAACCGGAACTGGCTGGATTATGCAACAACCGCTAGAGCACTGAGTAAGATAAAATCAGCGCTTAAAGCAGATAAAAAAGACGCTGCAGAAGAAGGCAAAGAAATCCTTAGACGAAAACTCAAACAACTCAAAATTGCATTGGATGAGAAATCAGTTAACGAAATGGTTACTCATTTTAAATTAAAAACAAGTTTAGATCTCTTTTATCGCGTTGGAATTGGCACTATAGACAACCCAATGCTAAAAGACTACGCGTCGTCTAAGAGCAATATGTTTATGAATTATATTAAGAATAAAATTCGTAAACCTTCAGTTGCACCAGATCTTGACAAAGACGAGATTACATCAAAATATGACCAGCTGGTTTTTGGTAAAGAAGAAGAAAAATTAGATTATAAGTTATCGACCTGTTGTAATCCTATTCCTGGAGATCCAGTATTTGGGTTTCTAACGATAAATGATGGAATTAAAGTTCATAAAAAAAATTGTCCAAATGCCCTAAGCATGCAATCTAATTATGAATATCGCGTCATGATAGCCAAATGGATAGATTCTTCTCAAGAAGTGTTTGCAACTCAAATAAAACTATCGGGAATTGATGACTTAGGATTAGTAAACAACATAACACAAGTCATCTCTTCTAATATGCATGTCGATATGAAAAGTATTAGCTTTGAGTCTAATGATGGTATTTTCACAGGGAAGATAAACGTTGTTGTTCCTAATATTACGATACTAAAAAAACTCATTGATAATTTGAAAAAAATTAACGGAATTGATAAAGTAAATAGAATTTAAAAATCAAAAAAACCAATGTGCTTTTTTTGGCAAAAATTTATAATTTATTTGGTGTAAAAATGTGTAAATTTGAAGCCTGATGAATTGAAAACTCAACACGAGTTAAAAATGAGTGAAAAAACAGCACAGACTAACCAAGAGATTGTAAAAAACGTTTTTACAAAATTCCTAGAAGATAAAGGCCATAGAAAAACTCCTGAACGCTATGCAATTCTTCAGGAAATTTATGATAGTGAAGAACACTTTGATATAGAATCTTTATATATCAAAATGAAAAATAAAAACTATCGTGTAAGTCGAGCGACCCTTTACAACACCATTGAAATTTTAATGGAGTGTGCTTTGGTTAGAAAGCATCAGTTTGGCCAAAACCAAGCGCATTACGAGAAATCTTATTTTGACAAACAACATGATCATGTTATAATGACAGATACTGGTGAAGTCATAGAGTTTTGTGATCCTCGCATTCAATCTATCAAAAAAACCATAGAGGAAGTTTTTGATATTTCTATCTCTAACCATTCTCTTTATTTCTACGGAACAAAAAACAAACCAACAAACTAATTACACAATGGCAGTAGATTTACTACTAGGATTACAATGGGGCGACGAAGGCAAAGGAAAAATTGTTGATGTACTCACCTCAAAATACAATATTATTGCTCGTTTTCAAGGAGGACCAAATGCAGGTCACACTTTAGAATTTGACGGAATTAAACATGTATTAAGAACGATTCCTTCTGGGATTTTTCATAAAGAGTCTATGAATGTTATTGGTAACGGTGTCGTCATTGATCCTGTTGTGTTTGTGCAAGAATTAGACGGATTAGACCAGTTTAAGTTAGACTACAAGTCAAATCTAATTATTTCTAGAAAAGCACATGTAATTCTTCCTACGCATCGGTTATTAGATGCTGCATCAGAAACCTCTAAAGGTAAAGCTAAAATTGGCTCTACTCTAAAAGGTATTGGTCCAACATATATGGATAAAACTGGTCGTAACGGAATTAGAATTGGCGATCTAGAATTACCAAATTGGAAAGAAAAATATAGAGCTTTAGCAAATAAGCATGAAGCCATGATTGGATTCTATAATGTAGATATTCAATATGATTTAAAAGAAATGGAAGATGAATTCTTTACAGCTGTAGAGCGTTTAAAAGAATTACAATTCATAGATAGCGAAGAGTATTTAAACCAAGCCTTAAAAGCTGGAAAGCCAATACTAGCAGAAGGTGCCCAAGGTTCATTATTAGATATTGACTTTGGAACATATCCTTTTGTTACATCATCAAACACAACTGCTTCTGGAGCATGTACAGGTTTAGGTGTAGCACCAAACAAAATTGGTGAAGTATTTGGGATCTTCAAAGCATACACAACTCGTGTAGGTTCTGGCCCGTTTCCTACTGAATTATTTGACGAGGTTGGTGCAGAAATGGCTCGTATTGGTCGTGAGTTTGGTGCCGTTACTGGAAGACCAAGACGTTGCGGTTGGTTAGATTTAGTTGCACTTAAATATGCTTGTCAAATTAATGGCGTCACACAGTTAAGTATGATGAAAGGGGATGTCCTTTCTGGATTTAAAACCTTAAAAGTGTGTACTACTTACAAATACAAAGGGCAGACTATTACGCATTTGCCATTCAATATAGAAGAAGAAAACGTCACTCCTATTTATACAGATTTTAAAGGCTGGAAAGAAGATTTGACAAAAATGCGTGAGGTGTCTCAATTTCCTTCGGAATTGAATGCATATATAGCATTTTTAGAAAAAGAATTAGAGATTCCTATTACTATTGTTTCTGTAGGACCAGATAGGACTCAGACTATTAATCGATAGTATTTAGAATTAAACATAATAAGCACGAGATATTAGTAAAATAATATCTCTTTTTTTTTAAAAGGATTTCACGAATTAGTACAGGTTTATGCGCTTATAAATTCTAGATAAATTATGAGTCTCCAATAGTAACGCCTACCTCTCTCTAGAAAAGTTCAGCGCTAAACTATTTAATTAAAATTTATCTATAAATGTCTGTTAAAGCTCGGTGTTTCTAAACGCGACAACCAGCCAACATCAAAATAATCTACTAAAAATCTGTTAACTCAGATATTTCCGAAGAGATAATAGCTATTTTTGAGCAAATTATATGACCTTGCATCTTACGCTTAGATTTATACTACTCATTATATGTTGTTTTTCAACAGCACTCTCCAATGCGCAGCCACCAAAGAAAATTTTTATAGAATATTCTGGTTTTACGGTTAGAGACTCTTTAAAAGGAGAAAACGTTACCACTTTTGTTCGTAGTAATCAAGGTCAAATTCATATCGTTCACGAAGGGATAGACATGTGGTGTGACAAAGCCTTGTATTATCAAAATGAAGACTTCATTGAAGCGTATAGTAATGTGAGAATGAAGCAAGGTGATACGATCAATATGACTTCAGATTATGTAGAATATAGTGGTATTACACAATTGGCAATTGCAGCTGGAAAGGTGGTCTTAACAGAACCACAATCTACGCTAACCACAGATACACTATACTTTAATCGCTTCACACAGCAAGCGTTTTATAATAGTAGAGGGAAAGTGGTTAGAGATTCATCGGGTACGATTACAAGTCAAATTGGTCGATATGATATGAACCAAAGTAAATATCGTTTTCTTAAAGATGTGGTGTTGGTAAATCCTAAATACACTCTAGAAACAAATCAGCTCGATTTTTATTCTGAAAATGGCCACGCTTATATGTATGGTCCTTCAACCATTATTGGTGAGGCTAGTAAAGTCTATTCAGAACGTGGATTCTACGACACTAACAACGATATTGGACATTTTATAAAAAACTCTAAAATTGACTACGATAACCTACAAATAGAAGGTGATAGTTTATATTTTGATAGAAAGCGAAGCTTTGCCTCTGCGGATAATAATATTACAATTACTGATACTGTTAATAAAACTATTATCAAAGGCCACCACGGTGAAGTCTTTAGAGATAAAGATTCTCTGTTTATAACAAAACGAGCTTTGGCAATAACCATTCAAGAAAACGATTCGTTATACATTCATGCAGATAAATTAATGGTTACAGGCGAGCCTGAACACAGAATTACAAGAGCTTATTACAATGCAAAGATGTTTAAAAGTGATATGAGTGGTAAAGCAGATTCTATCCATGCAAATCGTGAATCTGGTTTGACACAGCTTATTAATATCAAGCGATTTAATACTGGTGATGCCTTTTCAATCAAAAGAAAACCTTTGATTTGGAATTTAGGTAATCAAATGTCTGGAGATTCTATACATCTAATTTCTAATGTAGAAAAAGAAGAATTAGACTCTTTAAAAGTATTCAATAATGCGTTTCTAATTAGCAAAGACTCTTTAGGTAGTGGTTTTAATCAAATTAAAGGTCAGCGGTTAATTGGTTTATTTGAAAACAATGAACTCTATAATGTTGATATTATCAAAAATGCAGAAATCATATTCTACAGTAGAGATGACAACGACACCTTAGTTGGAATTAATAAATCTAAATCTGGAAGCATCAATCTACAATTTGATGGACCATATAAACTAGTAACACTTGTTAATCAGGTAGATGGCGAGATTTATCCGGAACCCCAATTTCCGAAGAATGCTAGACTATTTAGAGGATTTGATTGGCGAGGCGACGAGCAACCCAAAAGTGTTGAAGACCTATTTAGTGATGATCCACCACTGATTCTCCCAATAATAAAGGGATTAGAACCTTATATTGAAGATGAAGAGTTTATTGATGAAGCACTATTAAAGCGTATTGAAGAAGCGGGTAAAAAAGATAAAGACGAAGTCAATAAAGCTGGTAGACAACTCCCTACACCACTCAATACATCTAAAACAAAAACGAAATCCCTTCAAAAGATAAATAGAACATTTAACAAACCTTTGATTAAAAAAGGCAATTAATGACATCAGACTTTTTCAAATACCAAGCACAAACTACTCCTCACCCTCTGGCTATGACGATTTCTCATGCGGAAGGTTCTTATATTTATGATACCAACCAAAAAGCATATTTAGATTTTGTTGCAGGCGTATCTGCTTGCAGCTTAGGGCACAGACATCCAAAAGTTATTGAGGCTATTAAAAATCAATTGGACAAGTATTTACATGTGATGGTTTATGGGGAATATATCCAAGAACCTGCAGTAGAATTAACCAAATTAATGGCGAGTCATCTTCCTAAGCCATTAGAAAAAACATATTTAACAAATTCTGGGACAGAAGCTATTGATGGTGCATTAAAGCTCGCTAGACGAGTTACTGGTAGAAGTGAAATTATTGCTGCACATCACGCTTACCATGGCAATACAATGGGAGCTTTGAGTGTTATGGGATTTGAAGAACGCAAACAAGTATTTAGACCATTAATTCCAGATGTGAAGTTTATAACGTTTAATGCACAAGAAGAGTTATCACAAATTACCACTAAAACAGCTGCGGTTATTTTAGAAACTATTCAAGGTGGTGCTGGTTTTATAGAACCCAAAGATGGTTATCTAGAAAAAGTTAGAAAACAATGTGATGCTGTTGGTGCTTTGTTAATATTAGATGAGATTCAACCTGGTATTGGACGTACAGGAAAATTATTTGGTTTTGAACACTACAACTGTGTTCCAGATATTTTGGTTACTGGTAAAGGCCTAGGCGGCGGAATGCCAATTGGAGCATTTACATCGTCTTCAAAATATATGGATTTACTTCAGGATAACCCGAAACTTGGTCACATAACAACGTTTGGTGGTCATCCTGTTATTGCGGCTGCTGCTTTAGCAACATTAAAAGAAATTACAGAGAGTAATCTAATGTCTCAAACTTTGGAAAAAGAAGCCTTGATTCGTCAACATTTAAAACATCCTTTGATTACAGAAATTCGTGGACGCGGTTTAATGTTAGCTGCAATTACTCAGTCTGCAGACATTACAAATGAAGTCGTTTTAAAATGTAAAGATGAAGGTTTAATTCTGTTTTGGTTGCTTTTTGAACCTAAAGCCATTAGGATATCGCCTCCTTTAACAATCTCAAACGATGAAATCATCAAAGGATGTATGATAATAACTCGTGTTTTGGATTCTATTTTGGTATAAAATACCATTCAGATTAGGTAGGTTAATAACCTAATTTTTAGTAACTTAAACAACAATACTTTAATAATTAGTATAACTGTTAACTATTTTGTTAAAAACATTAAACTAAAAAAACAAAACCCAACCGTGATAACTGTACATTTATTTAAACAAACAATTCTACTTGCTTATGGAGTTTGGTCTACCGGAAGACAATTATAATATATCGCTTAAAAAGTTTGAATCGATGCTCAAAACGAATACTGTTTTGTTCTTTGATTCAGATGAATTTGAAAACATTATTCATCACTATTTAGAAATAGGGAAAATAGCGTTGGCAAAAAAAGCTATTAAATTAGGTCTTGACCAGCATCCCACATCTATAAACTTAAAGTTATTTCAGACTGAAATTTTTGTCTTAGAAAATAAATTTGAGGAGGCTAATAAGACACTTGAGGCACTTCATATCTTAGAGCCGACTAACGAAGAAGTTTATATTCAGAAAGCTAATGTGCTATCGAAACAGGATGAGCACGAAAAAGCGGTAAATACCTTATTGATTGCTTTAGATCTAGCTCCAGATGATGATGAGGGTATTGGCGATTTATACGCTTTAATAGGCATGGAGTATTTGTTTTTAGATCAATTTGAAAATGCTAAAATATATTTCAAAAAGTGTTTAGATATTGACTTAGAAGATTATTCGGCGTTATATAACGTTATCTATTGTTATGATTTTTTGGATGAGAACGAGGATGCTATTACATTTATAAATGCATACTTGGACAAAAACCCCTATTGCGAAGTCGCTTGGCATCAATTAGGACGCCAATATGTAACTGTAAAAGAATTAGACAAAGCGCTAGCAGCTTTTGAATTTGCTATTATCTCAGATGATAGTTTTGTTGGTGCTTATCTTGAAAAGGGTAAGGTTCTAGAAAAGAAAAAACAATATCTCGAAGCAATAGAAAATTATAAAATCACCTTGGCTTTAGATGAGCCAACCTCATTTGCCTTACTTAGAATTGGTTACTGCTACGACAAATTAGAGAAATATGATTTAGCTGTCCAGTCCTATTACAAAACTGTACATGAAGATCCTTTATTGGATAAAGGTTGGATTGCAATTACCAAATTCTATAACAAACAAAAGAACTATCAAAAAGCTTTATTTTATATTAATAAAGCAATAAATATTGATAGTGAGAATGCCATCTATTGGAAACTCTATGCCCAAATTAACTGGCGTCTTAACTTTCTTGAAGAAGCAGAACGTGGTTATAAAAAAACTTTAGATTTAGGTAATTATGAACTCCAAACATGGTTATCTAGAGCAGATATTCTTATTGCTTTGGGTGAATTTGAAGCTGCTATTTTAAATTTAATTCAAGCAGCAGAGTTTCATCCGGAAACAGCAGAAATTGAATTTCGCTTGGCTGGTTTAAATTTCACACTTCATGAGCATAGTAAGGGTCATTATCACCTTAAAAACGCAGTACTCTTAAATCACGAATTTGGGTACATCATGGAAGAATTATTCCCAAAAGTAATGCAAAAACCTACAGTGAAACAAATTATTCTACAAGCTAAAAAGTAGTTTATTTAACTCGTTTATTTTTTTCTTAATTTAAAAAAATATTTAGTACTTCATACCTTTACTGCTGTTATTCTAATTCAATTATGCAAAGACAATTTAAAGATTACTTTTTCGTCACTCTTAAAGGAATCGCAATGGGTGCTGCAGACGTAGTACCTGGAGTCTCAGGTGGTACAATCGCTTTTATATCTGGTATTTACGAAGAATTAATTGAGAGTATCGATAACGTTAATTTTGGATTTTTGAAATTATGGAAACGTTACGGATTTAAAGCAGCATGGAATTCTATTAACGGCTCTTTCCTCCTTGCACTATTCTCTGGTATCGCTATTAGCATTTTATCCTTAGCCAAACTTATTAAGCATTTGTTGCTCAACGAACCCATATTATTGTGGTCTTTCTTTTTCGGTCTTGTATTAGCCAGTATTTTATATATTGGAAAGCAAATTAATTCTTGGTCTCCTAAAATTATCTTGGCTATCATCTTTACATCTATCGTCTCTTACTTTATAACGCTTGCAGAACCTTTTGCGTCGCCAGACAGTCCTTTTTATTTATTGTTTTGTGGCTTTATTGCTATTATCGCTATGATTCTACCAGGTGTTTCCGGAGCTTTTATATTACTTATTCTTGGCGCTTATGAAACCGCAATAAATACTGTAAATAATTTAATTGAAGGAGTGACCACCATGAACTTAGATTTATTAAAGGATGCCTTATTAAAGTTCTTTTTACTAGGCCTTGGCGCCATAGTTGGTCTCAAAGTATTCTCCAAAATTTTAAATTGGATGTTTAAAAATCATAAAAACTTAACTTTAGCCATTCTAACTGGGTTTATGATTGGATCGTTAAACAAAATATGGCCGTGGAAATTAGTTACGAAAAATAGAATAAATTCTGAAGGATTAGAAGTTACCCTTTTAGATGAAAGTATACTCCCTAATCACTACGTTGGAGATAATCAAATACTTTTAGCTGTTGTATTTATCGTTGTTGGTTTTGCTCTAATTCTCATTCTAGAAAGTTTAGGAAAGAAAAAAGAAACCGTGTAATGCAAAGCACAAGAACTCTTAAAGACCGCGTTTTCTTAGTCATCAAGGGACTTGGTATGGGTGCTGCCAATAAGGTGCCCGGTGTTTCTGGAGGTGTTGTTGCCTTTGTAGCTGGTTTCTATGAAGAGTTTATCTATTCGCTTCAACGTGTTAACAAGACTGCGCTAAAACTGCTAGTAAATGGTAGATTTAAAAGTTTTTACAGATACATTAATGGTAGGTTTTTGAGTTTATTATTCCTTGGAATGATTGTGAGTTACTTTAGCGTCTCCAAAGTTTTAGACTATTTTCTTAAAAACCATGAGCTTTATGTTTGGAGTTTATTCTTCGGAATGATTATAGGGTCTATCTATTACATTAATAAAGATTTTAAAGACTGGAATTTTAAGAGTATTATGTCACTAGGTATTGGAATTAGCTTAGGTATTGCCATAAGTTTTCTTAATCCTGCAGTAGAAAATGACAATCTCTTCTTTGTTTTTTTCTGCGGAATAATAAGTGTTGCTGGTATGACACTTCCTGGTTTTTCAGGATCATTTATTCTCATACTTTTAGGTAACTATATTTTACTACTTGTAGATTCTGTAAATGCACTGTACGATACATTTTCAGAGCTCATTACTGGAGATTTTAGTTTCGTGCAAAATGAAGTGCGACTAAGGCTTTTAAAGGTACTTAGTATCTTTACCCTAGGTTCTGTCGTTGGCTTAGTTTCGTTTTCTCATGTATTAAGTTATGTTTTAAAACATTACAAAAGCATAACGACGGCATCAATTATTGGTTTTATCGTTGGTTCATTAGGTGTTGTTTGGCCTTGGAAAAAAACAATTTTTAAAGTTCAGGATAATGGTAACTTTATTTTAGACTCTAGAGGTGAAAAAATCATATTAAATTATGAGCGTTTATTACCTCAAAATGAGTCACAAACTTACATTGCTATTGGTTATATTATCTTAGGTATCATCGTTGTACTTGCCTTAGAACGCTATGGTCAACGCACAATAAAAAACATATGAATAGATTAGGTTTAATAGGTAAAAACATTTCATATTCTTTCTCTAGAAGCTACTTCACCAAAAAGTTTGAAGCGCAAAAACTACCGTTTACTTATGAGAATTTTGATTTGAATCATATTTCAGAATTTAAACAACTCTTTACTAAAGAGCATAACATTGTAGGACTTAGTGTTACTATACCCTATAAAGAAGACATTATTCCATATTTAGATAGCTTAAATAAAAAAGCTAAAGAAATAGGTGCTGTGAATACCATAACAGTCGATAAAAAGGGACTATTAAAAGGATATAATACAGATTGCTTTGGGTTTAAGAAATCCATACAACCCTTCTTAAAACCACATCATAAAAAAGCCTTAATACTAGGTACTGGAGGTGCTTCAAAAGCTATTGCTTATACTCTTAAGCGTTTAGATATCACGTTTGATTATGTCTCTAGAACAAAAAAACCAGGGGTCATGTTTACTTATGAGACGCTAACTTCTGAAATGTTAAGTAATTATACTATTGTTATAAACTGTACACCAATTGGCACACATCCTAAAATTGATAACTGTCCAGATATTCCTTATGAAGGGATTACCAAGAAGCACTTATTATTTGATTTAATCTACAATCCCACTGAAACAAAATTTTTAAAATTAGGCAAGGAACATGGTGCTGAGATTTGCAATGGAATCAAAATGTTAGAATATCAAGCAGAAAAGGCTTGGAAAATATGGAATTCAACCTTTTAACAGGTCTAAACAACAAGTTCTTTTTTGTAAATTAACCTCATGTTAGTATATTAGCCATCTAATATAAAAACATTGAAAAATGTCTGAGAATGATAACCTGCAAGAAGCAGATGGAAACAAAGAATTAAAATCTACTGAAACGCCTCAAACTCCAGAAAGTTCATCTGATGCGAGTGAGACTATTTCCGAAGACATCAAAACAACCACAGAAGACACTGCTGAGAGCGTGACAGAAACTGTTGAAGAGATTACCGAAGATGTCCAAGAGGTTGTTGAAGAAGTAGCTGAAACTTTAAAAACAGTGACTGAAGATGTAAAGGAAGTTACTGAAGAACCTATTGACATCGTAACAGACACTTTAGAAACGATTACTAAGGATGTAAAAGAGGTTACTGAAGAACCCATTAAAAAAGTAGCTGACGCTTTAGAAACAATTACTGAAGAGGTAAAAGAGGTTGCTGAAAAACCGGTTAAAGAAGCGGCAGATACTTTAGATACAACCACTGAAGATGTAAAAGAAGTTTTAAAACCATCTGAGGTTGCTAAAAAAACAGATGCACATGTTGAAGAAATTGAAGAGTCCAATGCAGAAGACGCAGAAGATGAAGAAAACGCTGAGCGTCATACGTTAGAATCTAAAGACTACCATACGATGTCTATGGAGCAACTATCAATTGAATTTGAACAGCTCGTAAAAAACCAAAAAGTACAAAATATTAAAACTCAAGTTGAAGATATCAAATCTGAATTCAACGCTAAATTTGATACGTTATTAGACGAAAAAAAGGAAGAGTTTTTGAGTGAAGGCGGCAACGAAATTGACTTCTACTACGCTTCTCCTATTAAGAAACAGTTTAACAACGTTTTTAAAACCTATAGAAATAATTTAGGGGCTTATCATAAGCAACGTGAAAATAATTTAAAGGCTAATCTAGAAAATAGATTGCATATTATTGAGCAAATAAAAGGATTGGTTAATGATGAGGAAAATATAAATACCACCTATAAAACTTTTAAAGACTTACAAGAACAGTGGCGCAGTGCTGGGCCAATACCAAGAGATCGCTACAATAATGCTTGGAATTCTTACCATCACCATGTTGAGATTTTCTATGATGTTTTGCATTTAAATCGCGATTTAAGAGATTTAGACTTCAAACATAATCTAGATCAAAAAACTAAAATTATAGAACGTGCCGAAGAATTGGCTGCAGATGATAATATCAATCGTTCATTTAGAGAGTTACAGGTACTACACAAACTTTGGAAAGAAGAATTGGGACCTGTTTCCAGAGAATATCGTGATGAAGTTTGGGAGCGTTTTAGTAACGCAACTAAAATCATACATGACAAACGTCAAGGTTATTACGCAAGCTTAGATAAAATTCGTGAGAAAAACTTAGAATTAAAAGAAGAGATTATCACTAGGATTAAGGAGGTATCGGGAGACACTTCTAACGCACACAGTGCTTGGCAAAAGAAAATAAAATCTGTTGAAGCATTAAGGGAAGAGTTTTTTAATGCTGGTAAAGTGCCCCAAAAATCAAATGAAGCCACTTGGTCTAAATTTAAAGATGCCGTTAGAACTTTTAATCGTCAGAAAAACAATTTCTATAAGAGTCTCAAGAAGGACCAATATGATAATTTAGAGAAGAAGAAAGCTTTAATTCAAATTGCTTTAGACAATAAGGACAGTGAGGATTTGGCAACTACAACGCCTTTGATGAAGAAAATTCAAGGTGATTGGAAAAAAATTGGTCATGTTCCAAGAAAAGATAGTGACAAAATTTGGAAGCAGTTTAGAGGTGCTTGTAATGCTTATTTTGATAGATTAAATTCACAACGAGATGAGGCTAATAAAGAGCTCATGGTCGCTTATGAACAAAAAAACACAATGCTTGCAGAGGTTAACGCTTTAGAATTGTCTGGTGATTCCACAAAGGACATCGTGACCATTAAAGAAAAGATTGCAGCATGGAAAGCCATAGGGCACGTACCTTCTAACAAACGCTATATTGATGGAAAGTTTAATAAAGCGCTTGACGGTCTATTTGGCAAATTAGATATGGATAGAGCAAAACTTGACATGATCAAGTTTGAAAATAAGCTTGAGAGTTTAGCACAACCAGGTGACAATAGATTACTAGACAACGAGCAAAACTTCATCAGAAAGAAGATAAGTGATATTAAAGGTGAAATCATTCAATTAGAAAATAACATGCAATTTTTCTCAAATGTTGATGAAAGCAATCCTTTAGTTAAAGAAGTCTTTAAAAACGTTGATAATCAGAAAAAGAGTCTTTCTACATGGGAAGATAAATTGAGAAAGATTAAGAGTATGTATTAATTTTTTTTTTACTTAAAACACAAAAAGACCATCATCGCTGATGGTCTTTTTTATAGCAATAATAAGTAATTGATCACTACGACTCTATTTATGTAAATAGTAAGGATATGGCTTTAGCAGATGAATAATTACTAACTTTATTTCATGAATTTAACTATAGAAAACTTTTACAGTGCATTTAAAAATAAAGACGCTGTGTCTATGGTAGCATATTACCACGATGATATTATTTTTGAAGATGCTGCATTTGGAATTTTGAAAGGAGAACATGTAAAAATATGTGGCGCATGTTAATTGCTTCTCAAAAGGAAAAAATTCAAAAATTGAATACTTTGAGATCACTACTCAGGGATATATGGGGAACGCCAAATGGTATGCATGTTATAATTTAAGCAAAACGGGAAGACCTATTCATAATAAAATAGTGGCACATTTTGAGTTTAAAGATGATGAAATGATAAGGCATACAGATTACTTTAATTTGTATAGTTAGTCAAAACATGCCTTTAGTATAAAATATTTTTTGTTTGGAGGCATCCTGTTTTTTAAGAAAAAACTCAATCAACAAACCAATCAATTACTCACAAAATTTGAGAATAAACTGTTGTAGTTTTTTTGTACTTGAGGTGCTACATACAAAAAAGCCACTCAATTAAACTAAGTAGCTTCTGTAATAATTAATTCTGTTTCTTTTTAGGGACCTTATGTTTACTTTATGTTTCAGTATTAATTACACCTAACATAAATCAAAAGGTATGCCAAAGTGATGATTTTAGTCTATAATCTGATTAAGAATACTCAGGTATTTTACCAATAACATCTTTAAAAAATGCTTTCATAAAAGCAAAATCGGCCTCGATATCATCTGTAGGATAAAAAGGCTCTGAAATATTGTTTTGTTTATTTTTAAAATCCAAAGTAAACATGATTATGGGCACATTTGCAGTTTTGGCGATGTAATAAAAGCCAGTTTTCCACTGTTCGACTTTTTTACGAGTACCTTCGGGAGCGAGCGTTAGCCTAAACTCATCTTTTTCATCAAATAATTTTGAAATGGCTTCAACCTTATTTTGACCAGAGGTTCTATCTAAGGCAGCACCTCCGATGGCTCTAAAATAATAACCAAAAGGCCAAGTGAATAATTCTTTCTTACCAACAAAGTTTGTCTTGATACCTGTTATTTTCCGAAGAAAAAGTCCGATAAAGAAATCATGCCAACTCGTATGAGGAAAAGCGATGATAACCGCTTTCTTAACTGTATCCTTTGAGAAGTTAAAATTGCCAATGATTTTCCAACCTAATATCTTAAAATATATAAACTGAGCTATCCATCTCATATTACATTTTTTGATATAAAGCTTTCAATTTATCTCTTGTAATAATCTGTTTCCAGTTTTTACCAATAGCATTTTCCCATAAAGGCTCTAAACTTAATGCGACATCAATCATTATATCAAATTCATCATCTCCTAAATTTGAACAAATCCCTTGAGGTATGAAAATATTATGCTTTTTCCTCATGGCTTTGTACATCGCAACGCCTTCTGGGTAATACTCCTCTAAATGTTCAAATACAATACAATTACCAATCCCATGCTTGATACCTAATAAGTACCCTAGCCCATAACTCATAGCATGCGCTACTCCGACTTGTGAGTACGCAATACTCATACCACCATGCCAAGAAGCCATCATTAATTGATCTTGAGAATCTTCATCTGACAAGGTATCTTCTAAAAATATTTCTTGGCAAAGCTCCAGTGCTTTCTCGCCATAACTTTGACTAAATGCATTTAAATAGGTTCCCTTTAGAGATTCAATACAGTGGACAAAACAGTCCATACCTGTATAAAACCATTGCTCTTTTGGAACGCCTACTGTCAATTCTGGGTCTAATATTACTTGATCAAAAGGTGTGAAATCACTGTTGATGCCTAACTTTCGTTGTGGTCCAGTTAATATGGTTGTTCTAGATACTTCGGCACCTGTACCAGATATAGTCGGCACTCCTACATGGTAAATGGCAGCATTCTTTACGATATCCCAACCTTGATAATCTTTAGCTTCACCTTCATTGGTAAGCATTATAGCTACTGCCTTAGCCAAATCCATAATAGTGCCTCCACCGATACCTATAATACCAGAAGGTCTATCTTTATGATTTAATATAATTTGTTCAACCATCTCGTCCACCTGAGAAGTTTTAGGTTCTTCTTTGGTCGACACAAATACCAATTGATCATTATAAGCCAAAGGTAATCTCGATGTGATTAAAGGATTTCCTTTAAATACATCATCTACCAGAAATATAAATGGAGCAGTAGTGTTTACTCGTTTAGGTTCAATAATATCACCCAATTGATTAAAACTGCCTCGTCCAAAAACTACTCTGGACACCATAGGATAATTTTTATAACTCATCTATTCTTCTTCTTTAACAAAAATAAAAACATAGTTGGATTTATCTTTATTTATTTAAATAATGTTGGAATTTTTCAGCAAATAATCCAACATGATAACCATCTACTAACGCATGGTTTACATTTATAGACACGTTCATCATTAATCGACCTTCAAAATCCTTTACCGCTTTACTAAAAGCTAATTTTGGTATGGAATCTTCATGTCCAGAAATTGGTTCTTTGTGACCCGAAAAATTAACCCAGGGCATTGCTGAGCAATGAATACATTCTAAATCATTACGCAAAGGAAACAAAGCTCCTGTGGTTTCAATTCTATTTTTTTCTGAAATTATATGTTCCAAAAACTTATCTAATTCTTTATCAAATTCTATATATGAAAACCCGAACGTTAAATCTGATCGCATTAATGTTGCTGATACATTAATAGTTTCATATTTAACAACCTGATTGTCTTTTATTCTTAGTTTTAATTCATCTACATCATTAATCGCTTTCATGCAATCGTGCATATACTTTCCAAAGAAAGAAACATCATGAGTCTTTGCGAAATCGTATGCCTTACTAACATCAACTGGAAAACTAATTCCAAAATAAGGATCTTTAAGTGTTCTAAAATGATCGTAATGTTGCTTACGTTTCCAAGTGTTTATATCGATAACTTCCACTAATTTAATATCCTTTTTAATTCTAATAAATGCGTTATCGTTTTATATGCTCTATTTTTAATCTCTTGTTCATTAACCTGCTCGTGTAACCATGTGGTATGAAAAGGTATATGGATGGCTTCTGCTCCAATATTCACTAATGGTAAAATGTCTGATTTTAAAGAATTTCCAATCATTAAAAACTCTGACGGTTTTATATCCAGATGTGCTAATACTTTTGAATAATTGACCTCTTGCTTATCACTCATGACTTCTATATGGTGAAAATATGAGGTTAAATTAGACTTTTCTAACTTTCGTTCTTGATCCAACAGATCGCCTTTGGTTAGCACTATCAATTTATATTCTTTGGATACATGTTTTAAAGTATCCTCAACACCATCTAACAATTCTACAGGTGCATCTAGCATATCTTTACCGATATTCAATATTTTGGTAATCGTCTCATTTGACACTGAATTATTTGAAATCACTACTGCCATTTCAACCATTGAGAGCACAAAACCTTTTATTCCGTAGCCATATAAAGGAAGGTTTTCCATTTCCTTTTTAAACAGCTCTTGGTCAACTTTGTTAGCCGTTTCATAAGGCGCCATTAATTTAGCAAACTCTAATTCGGCATCACGAAAATAGGTCTCATTCACCCAAAGTGTGTCGTCTGCATCAAAACCGATGACTTTTATATGTTTGTAATTTTTATTCAATTATTTCCAAAGTTTTTTTGCACGTTCTAAATCTTCAGGCGTATCAATTTCAACACCTTCAACCGTAGTTTCTACCATTTTGATTCGCTTACCATATTCCAAATATCTAATACACTCAATTTTCTCGGTAGCTTCAATAAACTGCATTGGGAGTTTATAAAAATCTAGCAAAGCTTCTTTTCTAAATGCATAAATACCTTTGTGTTTAAAATACCGAGCTCCAGCTTCTTTATCTCTTGGATATGGAATAGGACTACGAGAAAAATACAAAGCAAAATTATTTTGATCAACAATAACCTTGACCGTATTTGGGTTATTGATTTCATCCCAATCATGAATTTCTACCATTAAAGACGCTAAATCAATCTCTTTGTTATGATCATCTGTGAATGCCTTTAAAACTTTTTCTAAACTCTCTCGCTCTGTAAAAGGCTCATCACCTTGAACATTTACAACGATATCAACATCTAAACCTGCAACAGCTTCTGCTATACGATCACTACCAGATTGATGTTCTTTTACACTCATAATGGCTTTTCCTCCATTTGAAGTAATCTCATCAAAAATAATATTACTATCTGTCACGACATAAACTTCATCAAAAAGTTTGGTTGCTACAGTAGCCTCATAAGTCCTCAAAATGACAGTTTTCCCCTCTAAATCTTGCATAAGTTTAGCTGGAAAACGTGACGCACTGTATCGTGCAGGAATCATAGAAATTATCTTCATTTGAACAAAATTAGTGGAGTATCAAAAATAAAACTTTAATACCATTTAACTGCTGAAATCATTATAAAATAAATTGATGCTTTTTTCCTTTATATAAAATAAAAATAAGTACCTGACTGCTGGCAGTCATGTAATCTTCATTAGTTACGGTTTCTTTTTATGTTGAAATAAAAATAAAAAAAAGGGCGTTTTTTTTATGGCTTACTCTGGAGCTAGATAGTATGAACCCTAATCTAAGACGCTTTGTAATTCACATCGATTAAAATAAAAAGGGAGAGTAAGCGCAAACACGTATGCGAATACTCGCAAATTAACTTATTTCGATAAAACAATGCATAGATATATACTTATAGTTGTGTCTGTTGTGAAGCATTAGGTCTTAACCCTTCAGGACTTTAAAGTTAAAATTTTGAAATCTTCCAATTTCCGAAGAACATATTAGAAGCAATTCATTGATGACAATCGAACTACGCCTAGTGATCAATCCTCTTCAAAAAATTCATCTTTAAAGCCAATAAGATACAATTTATCCTGAGCTCTGGTAATTGCAGTGTAGAGCCATCTCATATAATCTCTATCTATTCCATTTGGCAAATAGGGCTGCTCAACAAAAATGGTATTCCATTGTCCACCTTGTGATTTATGACATGTGATCGCATAAGAAAACTTGACTTGCAAGGCGTTAAAATATTTATTGCCTTTAATTTTTAAAAATTTTTTATATTTAGACGTTTCATCTTCATAATCTTTTTGAACTTCTTGATACAACCTATTACTCTCTTCGTAAGGTAATGATGGTGTTTCTGCTTCAATAGTATCTAATAGAAGTACGGTTTCAAAGGGTTTCATATTAGGATAATCAACCATTTGCACTTTTACTTCTGCGAACCGAAAATCATATAATGTTGAAATTGAAAAAATCTCTAATACCTGAATGATATCTCCATTAGCAATAAAACCAGCCTCAGAGTTTGGTTTCACCCAGAAATAATTATTTTTCACAACCATCAAAAAATCACCTACCGTAAGTTCGTTTTCGTTAAACAGGATACGGTTTCTTATTTGCTGGTTATACAAATTAGCTCGTTTATTACTTCGTACAATAATTGCTGTATCCTCATGACCATTTTGACCATATGAATCATTAATAGCGTCCATGACTTCGTGACCATCTATAAGTCTTACAATATCATCAAAACCATTTAAGTTAAATGTAAAGGACTCGTAAAAATCATGCTCAATAGCCTCACGAATTCTAGTGGCATTACTTAAAATACCAGAATCTTGATTTTGCCTCACCACTTCGTCAAGCTCAATACTAGTTACGTTTTTATCATAGTTTAACTCTAGTAATCGTTGGTCTAGTGCTGGAGATAAATCTGATTTCACAGGAGGCAACTGCGCTTTGTCACCAATAAGTAACACCTTACAATTATGACCAGAATACACATAACTCATCAAGTCATCTAATAAAGATGAGCTTTCAAGGTTTTTAAAATCTGATGGTACATCTGGAATCATTGAAGCTTCATCGACAATAAATATAGTGTTGCGATGTTTATTAGGTTGCAAAACGAATTTTACACCTCCGCCTTGATCTTTCTTCGGAAAATAAATCTTTTTATGAATTGTAAAGGCTTCTTTTTTAGAATAATTTGAGATCACTTTAGCAGCGCGACCAGTTGGAGCTAAAAGAACAGCACTTTTTTTCGTTTCCCATAAATTAGAAACTAAAGTACCTGTGATACTCGTTTTTCCCGTTCCTGCGAACCCTTTTAAAAGATATAATGCATTGGGAGAATCATCAAATATAAAATTTGATAACTGCTCTAAAGCAATAGTTTGTTTTAATGTTGGCTTAAATGGAAACTTATGAATAAGTAGTTTATAAAAATCTGATGCGATCATCTAAAGAATTGATATGCAATTAAATTGCAAGATAAGGTTTAATGCTGAACTGTTTTAATAACTTCACAATACAAATTTTGTTATATATTATGAAAGTTATTTTATATCTTTCAACCTTAATTGAATTTTTTCTACAATGTTTTAACCATAAAAAAAAAATTGTAGATTTGTAACACTCCTTAACAAAATAAAAAAACACTAACTATGTTAAAAGTAATTCTTGTAGTTGTTGGCCTAATTGCACTAACAATTGGTATCGTTTGGCTCATCGATAAATTTGTACCTAAAAAACTAAAACCAGTACTCAATATAGCACTTTGGGTATTAATTGTCTTTTTAGGGTATTTAACGTTCATGTCTGTATATGGCGAGATTAAATTTAATAAGCTTAAAGATGATCGTTATAAAGTGGTTATTGCGAAATTAAAAGATATTAGAGACGCTGAATTAGCTCACAAAACCGTGACTGGAAAGTTTACTGATGATTATGGTAAACTTGTTAATTTCATAGAAATAGGGAAATTCACAATTACTCAACGTAGAGACACAACTGTTATTGATGAAGAATTAACAAAACGATTTGGTGGTGTAGAAATGACTAAATCATTAATTTTGATTGATACATTAGGTTATGTTTCTGTGAAAGATTCTCTGTTTGGTGCAGATACGCGCTACAAAACGATGATGAATCTTCCTGAAGGCATTGGAAAATCTGGAACCAAAATCAACTTAAAAGCCGGGATTTTGCCAGCAACTAATATTCCTATTTTTGAAGCGTCTGTAGATAAGGATGTTATTTTATTTGATCAAGATAAAAACTTGGTAGCAAAAGAAAAGGAAGTCATGTCAGTAGACGGTGTAAGAGGTCCTAAATTACAAGTTGGTTCTATGCAAGAAGCAGACACCAAAGGTAACTGGCCTAAAAACTTAAGTAACAAGGACTAAAGATTTGAAACTAAACAGTATAAAAGCATTGTCCATTCAAATTCGTTTGAGTGGACTTTCTTTTTGTATTTTAAATCGCTCTAATAAAACTATTGAGCTTATTAAACATGTTCATTTAGAAAAAAAGGCAACACCTTATGAATTATTAAATGATCTGAAAAGTTCTATTGAATCTAATAGAGAACTTCAACAACCATTTGACTCTGTTATTTGTATTTATCAAAATGAATTATCTTGTCTTGTGCCTAAAGAATTATTTGATGAAAATCATATGGCAGACTACTTAAAATTCAATGCGAAGATTTTGAAAACAGACTATATAAGTTATGATTGTTTAACTGCTAACGACAGTGTAAATGTTTATGTGCCTTTGATGAATATTAATAACTACATATTTGAAACCTTTGGTAGCTTTGATTACAAACATTCCTCCACGGTATTGATTGACACATTATTGCAAATAATACCAAACGATACAGCGACTACATTACATATTAATGTGAATAGCTCTTCTTTTGAGATTATAGCTATTAAAAACCAAGACCTTATATTTTACAATACGTTCGAATATAGTACTAAAGAAGACTTTATCTATTATATTTTGTTCACTTTAGAACAATTAAAACTAAATCCCGAAACTATCAAAACAGTTCTAATTGGTACTATTAATAAGGATGATGAACTTTTTAAAATTATTTATAAATACATAAGGTTTGTAGCGTTTTCCAAACCTAACTACACTTACATTATTGAAAATAATTTAAATTATAATCATAGTGATTTTACTTTATTAAACAGCTTTAGCTAATGCGTATAGTATCAGGAAAATATAAAGGACGTCGAATTACTGCACCAAAAAAATTACCAATAAGACCAACTACAGACATGGCTAAAGAGTCTCTGTTTAATATCCTTAACAATCAATATTATTTTGAAGATATTTCTGTTTTAGATTTATTTTCTGGTTCGGGTAACATCAGTTATGAGTTTGCCTCTAGAGGTACAGAACAGATTACTGCAGTTGACATGAATTTTGGCTGTATTAAATTTATTAACGAAACGGCAGAGAGTTTTGAAATGTCAATTTCAACTATTAAAAGTGATGTTTTTAAATTCTTGGAAAAAACTAAACAACAGCATACTATAATCTTTGCAGATCCTCCTTATGATTTCCCTACTGAAGAATTTGCTAAAATCCCCCAGTTAGTCTTTCAAAATTCATTGTTAGAAACAGATGGGTTATTAATCGTTGAACATTCTAAATACACAGATTTATCTCATCTAGATCACTATTCTCATTCTAAGGGCTATGGTGGTAACATGTTTAGTTTTTTCAAGTAAATATACCTTATTTTCATTATCAGTATCTCTTCTTTATTTTAAATGTCAAATTATAAGTTTATTTGTAGTTTAAATAATGATTTAATTTTTTTTCATATCTTTATAATGCTTAAAATCTGAGTTTTAACTCATTTTAATACCTATAAATTGTCCTCCAATTTACAGCACTCTACTCTGATATGGTTAATTATTGGCTATTACGCAATCAATATATTAACTAAAATTAATTAATTATGAGAATTTTTAAACACGGATTAATACTCCTATGCACACTAGTATTTGCTCTTAATTTGGCAAATGCACAAGACATGCCAACAATGTTAGCTGTGCACACAGACAATGTCAAATTTGAAATGATGCCTCAATATGAGTCCCTTGCAAAGCAAATGAAAGAGGCGTGTGTAAAGCATAAAATAGCTGATGCTAACTGGACTGCCATAAGTGTTGAAGACGGCCGCTATGTTTACATAACACCCATTAGCAGTATGGCTGATCTAGACAAAAACCCTATGGGTAATCTTTCTGAAAAAATGGGGGCAGAAGCTGTAAAAGAAATGTTAGGAGAAATGGAACAATGCTATGATTCTCATAGCGATTCTGTAGTGCATCGCATAGCAGAATTATCTTTCATGCCTGACGGATATAATACAGATGGGAAAAATCACAGAGAATACCATCTTTTATATTACGCACCAAAAGATAGACAAGCTATGAAAGAAGCCATGGCAAATGTTAAAGCACTATTTCAATCTAAAAATGTCAAGACAGGTTACGATGTATTTCATAGCGGATTTGGCAGTGAAGAAAACTATTATATGGTTGTCATATCTGGAAAAGATGATATTGAAGTTGCACAAAGTGGTTTAGCTAACAAAGAAGCTATGGGTGATGAAGGCCAAGCAACAATGTTTAACGTAATTAAATTAGCAAAGAGGTATGATCAAGTTGAAGCTGAAATAAGACCTGATTTGAGTTATAATCCATCTAATAATTAATTCATTATGAAAAATATAATTTTAATAACACTAACTATTGTTCTGTTCACAGCTTGTCAAAAGCAAACCGAACAACGCTACTTTCCCAATTCTGAAGAAATTAACACTTTAAAAGCTGGAATTGATGCCTATGAATCTGGAGATTGGAACACATGGAGAAGCCATTTTGCCGATACCGCTAAAATTTATGTAAATTCTAAAGATTATATTTCTGTTGATGAAAGAGTGAAAGGCTTGCAAGAATCCACTTCAGTCTTTTTATCATACGGATTTGATAGGGAAGAAGAATATACCGAAATGGTTTTGGATAAAGAAAAAGAAACTTGGGTGTATTATTGGGCGACACACAATGGGAAATTAGCTGCTAATAACAAAGACATATCTTTTCCTGTGCATTTAGCTGTGCAATTTATAGAAGGCAAAATTGTAGAAGAGCATATTTATTTCGATGGAACAGAAATGAATAAGGAAATAGAAGCTTTGGCAGCAGCAGCAGCAGCAGCAGCAGCAGCAGCAGAGGAAACTGCAACTAACTAAAGCTGTTTTTATATAACCAACCACTCCGTTATGAATACAAAAACCCTTTACAAGTTGTAAAGGGTTTTTTATGTTTAAGTAAATCTATAAGCCGGATCCTGTATACTAACGATGATAAATCATGTTAGCATCCTTATCATTTATCTACGTTTACTGTTACCAGCAAACTTTAGCTGCCTACCCTCTAGTATCGCGCGTGTACGCTCAAGCACTAGTTTACATGACATTGCACCACATAGAGTTTACCTGGTTTCACTACAGCATGACCTGTACATACTTTCTGTTGCACTTTTCCTCACCTCGCGATGGATGGCTGTTAGCCACTATGATTGCACTATGGTGTCCGGACTTTCCTCAGAGACGCAAGGTCTCTGCGATAAGGCGAATTACTTAATAGCAAAGTTATAATTAATAGTCTGAAATTTTATTATTAATAATGTTATTATTAGTTGCAATGCCAAATTTTAAAATTTAAAACATGAAAAACATTATATCATTTCTGTTACTTGCTCTTTTTTCAATGTCTTCTATCCATGCCCATATTAGCTTTAATAATTTGGATGATATTTTAGAAATAAAAAAAAGAACTCTTCTTGTGGTTCTTAAAAATGAAAACCCAAAAACCTTAAAAAAGTTAAGTGATAATCCAGAGGAATTAAATAATTATAAAAATTTAATTTCACTGTATAATCAATCTATAAGAGATGCCTTTAAATTAGAATGAAAACTTTCTAAAGAAATTAAATACATTACTTGGGAGGAACTTAATGCAATAAAAAACAATGATTCGCAAAAAATTAAATTTGCATTTTTCAAAAACTTTACCCGACAGGCAAGTCATTTTTCCTTCTGGGGAAGTATTCCAGAAAATACATTTGAAATTGGATTAACTGATAAAAAAATACCTGTATATGCAATGTTATATGCTACAGAAAAGGTTATTAATAACGCAGATGCAACTTTTATTGTTCAACAAATTCAACATTTTTTAAATGGTAGAATTGAACTTAAATCTGGAAATAAGAGTAGAAAAGATCTAAAAAAAGAATTTAAAGCACGGGCTATTAAATTAAAAACCAAAACGTTATTGTTGGATGAACAATTAATAACATCCAACCTTAAAAAGAAAATAAAAACAATTTATCCCTACGAATATAAAATTGTCAGTAAAGAAATAATAGACAAAGCTATTATTGAAAAAATAGAAAATATTGCATATATAAGACCTATTCCAGCTATTCAGATAACAAACACAAGTGGATCAGAGAAAGTTAGTAAACAACTGTATCTGCAATATGTTATAAACTCTTTAAACGGTGAAGTATTAACCTATATAGCTCCTGGAATTAGTATTGGCATGTCTGGAGATGGCAACGGTCAAACTTCACATAGTGATATTAATAAAATCGTAAAAAGTATTAAGTAAAGTCCAGATTTAATATTTTTTGTTAATAACTACTTCCAATTTAAAGCCCCATAATTCTTATTTTTGGGTGTTGAATATCTAACTTTGTTCTTAGTACTAATTCAATATTAATTAGCTCAATAAACATTGGAACACTTCGTAGTATCAGCTCGCAAATATAGACCCGAGACATTCAAGGATGTTGTTGGGCAGCAAACTATTACGAACACGTTATTGAATGCCATTGAAAACAATCATTTGGCGCAAGCACTTTTATTTACTGGCCCAAGGGGTGTTGGTAAAACAACTTGTGCTCGTATTTTGGCAAAAATGATTAATAGTGATGGTAAAGAAACTGGAGAAGAAGATTTTGCTTTTAACATTTTTGAATTGGATGCTGCTTCTAACAACTCAGTTGATGATATTAGGAGTCTAACAGATCAAGTTCGTATTCCGCCACAAGTGGGGAAATACAAAGTCTATATCATTGATGAGGTACACATGTTGTCGCAAGCAGCTTTTAATGCATTTCTTAAAACCTTAGAAGAGCCGCCAAAACATTGTATTTTCATCTTAGCAACTACCGAAAAACATAAAATCATCCCAACTATTTTATCACGTTGCCAAATTTTTGATTTCAAACGTATTACTGTAAAAGATGCTAAAGACTATTTAAAATATATTGCTAAAGAGCAAGGCATCAATGCAGAAGATGACGCCTTACATATTATCGCTCAAAAGGCAGATGGCGCCATGCGTGATGCGCTTTCTATTTTTGATCGTGTAGTTAGTTTCTCTGGAAAAGAGCTCACTAGGCAAGCTGTAACTGAGAATTTAAACGTTCTTGATTATGAAACTTACTTTACAAGCACTGATTTTATTTTAGAGAATAAAATACCTGAGTTATTAATTCAGTTTAATACAACACTATCAAAAGGATTTGATGGTCATCATTATATTGCAGGATTGGCGTCTCATTTTAGAGATTTGCTAGTCTGCCAGAATGAAAAAACGATAGAACTCCTTGAAGTTGGCGATGACACAAAAGCTAAATATTTAGAGCAGTCTAAAAAATCATCTCAAAATTTCCTTCTAAAAGGTATTGAACTCGCCAATGATTGCGATTTAAAATATAAAGGCAGTAGAAACCAGCGACTTCTGGTTGAACTTTGTCTCATGCAGCTTGCCTCTATCACTTTTGATGGAGAAAAAAAAAATAGCAAACATTACATAATTCCGGCATCTTACTTCAAGGCAAAAGGGATTACTCCTATTCCTGTTACGATCCATAAAGAAAAGTCTATTGACGTTTCAAAAGTTTCTCAGGACCAATCTGCAGAGCAAAGCAGTCCAAAGGAAGATAAAAAAGTTGTTAATACTCCTGTTTTAGCTGGAGAACCTCGAGCTAAAACTGATATAAAGAAAGAACACCGCACTTCTGGGTTGTCATTAAAAAGTATTAGAGCAAAAAAAGAACATCAAATACGACAAATGGAAGTTGTGATTGATGTAGATGATTTACCGACGGAAGAATTCACAGAAGAGCAATTTATTGAAACCTGGAATACTTATATTGGAGCACTTCATAAAAAAGGAGAAAAAATAATGGCTTCCATATTAGAAATGGATACACCAAAACTAAAAGGCACAGACATACATCTAGCTTATCCTAATGAAACATTAAAAATAGAATTAGAGAGATCTCAATATCCTTTAATGGAATTTGTGAAGAAAACACTGCGGAATTTCGATTTAAAAATAGTCATTACTGTTAACGAAGAGATCTCTAAAAAATATGCCTTTACAGCCGAAGATAAATACGAAAAACTCAAAGAGAAAAACCCAAATATTGAATTACTAAGACAAACTTTTGGCTTAGATATCTAGAACATTCAACATGAAAAAAATAGTTCTTTTTATTCTTGTAATTTTACTAGTCATCTTAACGTCTTGTGATCATAGAAAAAGTAAAATTGACTGTATAAATGATGCCGTTTCAAACTTTAATAAAAAAGAGAAGTTAATTGACTTAAAATATTATTATCCAGAAAGTTATACTGAAATTAAAACTGATTCTATAATTTCTAAAACATTTAAAGTCAGTGTTAAGAATTATACTTTGATGGACCATGAAATATTAATCCAGAAGTCTATAAAAAACCTAAATAGAACATCTCAATATCATCGTGTTTTCGCATCTGATATCGTTGTTGCTGTTGCAAATAAAATTATTTATAGTAAGCACATTTCCGTAGAAAAATTTAGAGATTTTGAATCCACAGATTTCTGGAATAATGCCACACTAGAACATGTTTGGGTGAATCAAGAACAGTCTGATACTGAAAGATTATCTTTGGGTATATCTATAATGAATCCAAAGAATAATGCCTTTAAATTATATGAAATCTTGATTGACAGATCAGGAAACGAACGTTTAACGTTAATAAAAGACCACAGTTAGTTATGTTAGGATTAAAATTACCTACAGATCCTCGTTGGGTCAATATCGTCGAGAAAAACATTGAAGAGATCCTCACAGATCATGCGTATTGTGAGCAAAAGGCTACGAGTACCGCGATTTCATTAATTGTAAGCTTCCCAGAATATTCAGATCTCGTTACTGAGATGACTGCGCTCGTAAAAGAGGAGATTAGTCATTTTAAAATGGTACATGATAAAATTATAGCAAATGGTTGGGTCTTAGGACGTGATCGTAAAGATGATTATGTGCTTCAATTAATTACGTTTTTCCCAAAAGGCGGGAGTAGAACAACGCAATTGGTACACAGACTTCTATATGCGGCACTTATTGAAGCAAGAAGTTGTGAGCGTTTTAGATTACTCTCTGAAGAACTTAAAGACAAAGAACTCGCAGAATTTTACAGGAAATTAATGGTAAGTGAAGCTAATCATTACACGATGTTTTTAGGTTTTGCTAGACAATATGGTGACCGTAAAGACGTGGATGAAAAATGGCAACAGCTACTTAATTATGAAGCAGATATTATGAAAGATTTAAGTAAAACAGAGACCATACATGGATAATAAAAAAGCTTCAATACAATATTGAAGCTTTTTTATTTTTATATGATATTGTAATTAGATTCTAATTCCGAAGCCAAATTGTATCGTTGTATTTTGTGCTTCTAGATTTGTTAAATCTTTATCGAGAATATTGCTTAAGCCATAATGGACACGAGCATCGACGAATAACTCATCTGTAATCATATACTCTACTCCTCCAACACCAGAAAAAGTAAACGTTGAGAAAACGTCTTGCTCTTCCCAAGATTTTAAACTTACCATGGGTCCTATACCAACAGTGAATTTCTCACCCAAACTAAAACGTGCCATGATTGGCATTTGAATATAATCTGCTCTTAACTCATCTGCTTTTGCTCCTTCTGCAGAATATTGAACCTCTAATTGAATAGAAAACTGCTCTGTCACACCATAATCAACGAATCCTCCAAAGGCAAATCCATTTCTATGCTGGTTACTAAATGTAGGGTCGGGATCAAAATCTAAATTTGAGATATTTAATCCTCCCCTTATACCATAACTAACTTCTTGTGAGAAAGATAACGTTGTTACTATCACAAATAATAGAGTAAGTAATAATGATTTCATTTGCATAAATATTTTAATTAGGCTTCTCGTTTTTAGGAGAATAACCTCAAAATCAGGCTAGCTTTTAGCAAAGATTTGAGACTGTAAATATAGGATGAAATTTAAAATTAAAAAATAAATATTGATTTTCTGAGCTTAAAATGGTTTCAAGGTCTACTTATTTATAAATCAATACTCGATACTGTTTTAAAATAAACACTTTTTATTATTCCATCTGAAAGCCCAATTTTAGGCACATACATATCCTTCGCTCCACTCCACTTCATAGCAGATAAATAGATTCTTGTAGCAGGAATAATAACATCTGCACGATCAGGATTAAGTTCGAGCTCAGTAATACGTTCTTCGTAAGAATACGTTTGAAGTTTATTATAATACGACGTTAAATAAAAGTAGGTTAACGGTTTACCCATTGCTTTACCAGAAATTTTAAATATTTTATTAATGTTACCACCAGAACCGATTAAATCGACAACATCATACCCTTTTGTGTTTGTTTTTATCCAACTCTCAAGCTCTTGCCAAGTCTCTTTTTTAACAATATCATTAAGCAGCCTTACGGTTCCTATTTTAAATGATTTTGATGCTACTGTTTTGCCAAGATGAATCACAGTAAACTCTGTACTACCGCCACCAACATCTACATATAAATACGTTTTATCTTCTTTTATATATGAATTTAAATCGGTAGCAGCGATAATAGCTGCCTCTTCCTCTCCTCCAATAATATCAATATGAATCTTTGCTTTTTTTGAGATTAGTTTAGAAAGTTCGACTCCATTATCTGCCTCTCGCATTGCAGAAGTAGCACAAGCTTTATAGGTAATAACCTTATGTGATTGCATTAATAACCTAAAGGCAGTCATAGTGTCTAACATGCGCTTTTGATTGTCTTCGGAAATCTCTCCATTTAAAAACACGTCTGCTCCAAGTCTAATTGGAACACGAACTAGAGAGGTTTTCTTAAACTTAACTGGTTGTCCTTTTTGTTCTATAATACTGGCAATCAAAAGTCTAACGGCATTAGACCCTATATCTATTGCTGCATATTTTTTAATGGTTAACATACTATGAATTCAGTTTTTCTTTAAAATAATCGTAAAGCGCAAATTGTGCTCTAACTTTAACTTTATTATCTTTTCTATATTCGTTACTTTGAGAACTTTCAATTACTCTAGCCTTTACATTATCACTCCAACAAATATCAAAAACATCTAACAATTCTTTTTTAATATCATCTTGATAAATGGGACAACTTACTTCTACTCTATTTTCTATGTTACGCGTCATCCAATCTGCAGAAGAAATATAAACTTTAGTATCATTATTATTACAAAAAACATACATTCTAGTATGCTCTAGAAATTTATCGATGATACTAATAACTTCAATGTTTTCACTCATTCCTGTAACGCCAGGAACTAAACAACAAATACCTCTCACTATCATTTGAATTTTAACACCCGCTCTACTCGCTTCGTATAACTTGTCAATCATTTTATAACTTGAAATACTGTTTAATTTCAGTTTAATAAATGCTGGTTTTCCATCCTTTACATTATCAATTTCTGTATCAATAAGTGTAAATAGTTTCGATTTCGTATAATGAGGAGATGTTATGATATGTTTATATCTATATATGCGATAATTAGTGTCAAAAAAATTAAACACCATGTTAACATCTTTTAATATTTTTTGATTCGCTGTAAATAAAGTAAAGTCAGTATAAATTCTGGCTGTCGATTCATTAAAGTTTCCGGTACTTATGAATCCGTAACGCTTTGTAGAATTGTCTTCTTCTCGCTCTATAACACAAATTTTACTATGAACTTTTAATCCTGGAACACCAAATAGTAAATTAACACCTTCATCCTGCATTTGCTCCGCATAATCAATGTTGGCTTGCTCATCAAAACGTGCTCTTAATTCTATAACAACAGTTACTTTTTTTCCATTTTTTGCTGCATTAATCAAAGAACTCGCAATATGTGAGATTTGCGCCAATCTATAAATAGTAATTTTAATAGATTTAACTTGAGGATCAAGAGCGGCTTCACGCAAAAACTTAACAACATAGGAGAATGTTTGATAAGGTGTATGGAGCAAATAATCTTTTTTTGAAATAGAACTAAAAATGCTGTTTTGAATACTTAACCCTTTTACTGGTAAAGGAATTATTTTATCATATAATAAATCTGTTCTTCCAAGACTAGGAAACCCCATATAATCTCTCCTATTGTGATAACGACCTCCAGGAATAACACTATCCTTAGATTCAATGCCCATTTTAGACATAAGATATACTAATGTCTCTTCATCAATTGTTTTATCATAAACAAAGCGAACTGGATCACCAATTTGTCTATCTTTTACGCTATCAGATAACTTTTCAATAAAACTTTTACTCAGATCACTATCAAAATCCAACTCACCATCTCTTGTTATTTTAATCATATTAGCAGTAATACTATTATAATTAAAGATATTGAAAATGTCATCCATACAATACCTCAATAAATCATCTAGAATCATTATATAGCTATTATCTCCCGCAGAGGGTAAAACAATAAAACGGTCCATTGATTTAGGAATTTCAATAAGAGCATATTGCTTTTTCCCACTGGTAAGCTCCATTTTTATTGCTAAATAAGCAGAAATATCTTTAAGCACCGGCAATTCTAATAAATCATTTAATATTATAGTAACTAACGCAGGACTAACCTGTTGAATAAAATAGTCTTTTATAAAGTCATGATGGTCTTTTTTAATTGTTTTTTCATCAACAATAAAAATCCTTTCCTTTTCTAGCTTTTCACCAATATTAGCTAATATATCTAAACTTGTACTTTGTTGTTTTATAACAACTTGAGTGATAATTTCAAGAAGCTCAGAAGCTTTCATTCCTAACTCGCTTTTACCACCTTTTCCTGCTTCATCAATTCGCTTTACGGTAGCATAACGTACTTTAAAAAATTCATCTAAATTATTAGAAAAAATCCCTAAAAAACGAAAACGTTCAATTAGAGGGACACTTTCATCAGCAGCTTCTTGTAATACTCTATCATTAAATTGAAGCCAGCTTAACTCTCTATTTATATAACTGTTTTTATCTTTTGTCATTGTTTTAAATCTCTTGGAAAAATCGTAAATCTGGTACATCCTTTATTAATATCACTCCATGAATTAACATCAAAATCAATGACGACTAATCCGCTTGTAGGAAGATTATCAATAAAAGAATCACCAAATATATTGCAAATAGATGTGAAAGCGTGGTTATGGCCAAAAATCATAACATTTTGATAATTTTGGTTTAACTTTTTAATAAAACTAATGACTTGATCTCCTCCAAAATCATACAAATCATTTTCAATTATAATTTTATCATTTTCAATATTCAAATTATTGATAAATATTTTACATGTTGACAAGGCCCTATTGGCTGGACTTGAATAAATGTGCTTTAGCTCTAGATCTTTACATTTAAAGGCTCTTGACACTAATTCTGCATCATTATTTCCTCTATTATTTAGCGGTCTATCTTTGTCGTCAACATTATGTTTACATGATGATTTGGCGTGCCTAACTAGTATAAGTGTTTTCATCCATATCCGATTAAATACATTTTTTATCGATAAAATGTTGTATTATTCCGTTTTAACGAGTATTTTGCGCCCTTTAGCATTTAAATTTGTCAAACGAATTTGTATTTAGTTCATTTGTGAAGTTAAATTAACGCCTTTTAAACCCAAATCAAAAATATATTAATATCCATTTAACACGCATTGGTTAACAATGTTCTTCCCTCAAAATATTTTACACCACTAATTGTGCCCGAGAAGGTTTCTATTAGTTATATTTATTTTTTAAATCGCATTACAAAGTATTTTAACACCTTAATGATGTTCAGTACCAAAGGTAAAACACTAACTTGTAGAGTTACAAAATGTAATGAAGTCAAGTAAGCGTCAAAAGTAAATTACAAATTTATATATAAGCGTTTGTGAAAATTATGAACGATGTATCAAAAATATTAAAACTAAGTCCCAAATTTAACTAGAGATAGTTAAGTAAAATAAAATGTATTTATGAAAACTGCTATTAATCATAATACCTTCAAAAATCTCATTGCTATACTTGCTATATGCTTTGGTCTTTTTGCAAATGCGCAAGTGTTAGATTCTTTCGAAGCGCGTCTCAATGAAACTGTTAAAGGTGATGTTTGCATGATTGCTAACAATGTGCTTTCTAGAACTTCTACACAAAACTATAACGGTAATTCTGGAAATCATTCTTTTAACAATAATGTATTTGTAGATATTGATAATGACAATACTACATTTAATTCTAGTAGTGCAAACCTTGTTAATCCTGAGCCTCATCTCGCATGTTTATCAATGTACAAAGTCTATTTATATTGGGCTGCTGCCGATAGAGAACCTACTAATAATATTAATTCTGAAAATCAACCTAACTGGAACTACAATGATGTGAAGTTAATGTTACCAGGACAAAATACATATACTACTATTACAGCTGACGAGATTGTGTATAGAGGAAGAGATAGAGCTACTCATATCGATAACGATCCCTATATTTGTTTTAAAGATATTACTAACGAAGTCCAAAACTTAGGATCTGCATATGGTAAATATCAAGTTGCAAATGTAGAAGCCAAAACTGGTAGTCTTACAGGTCATGATTTTACAAATATTGGTACCTCTGGTGGTTGGCAAATTGTATTTGTTTATGAAAGCCCAAAATTACCTTCAAAAAATATTAGTTTATACGACGGTTATGCTCAAGTTACGGCATCAAATAATAACTTTGATATTGTCTTTGACGGTTTTCAAACTGTACCAAATGGCAATGTAGATGCAGATATTTTAATTGGCGCTTTAGAAGGAGATAGAGATTTAGGTGGAGACATGCTGCAAATAAGAAATGTTTTAGGAGTCTACCAAGATATTTCTACTGCTCAACGGCTTTCAACAAACTTCTTTAACAGTAAAATCACTGATAGAGGAATCAATTTTATTAATAGAAATCCAGCAAGTTTAAACACTTTAGGCTTTGATGCTAGCATATTTAACTTAGCAAACACTCTAAATACAGCAATTGCTAACAATCAATCTTCAGCGACATTTAGATTAACATCAGACCAAGAGACTTATGGCTTATACCTTTTAGGTCTATCTATTGAAGTTTGGGCTCCGGATCTTGCTCCAATTGATTTAGTTTTAGAGTCTGGGAGTAGTCCTGCAATACCAGGTTCATCTCTAGGTTTTAGTTTTGATATGTTCAATAGAGGAAATGATAGTGCTCAAAACCTAACAGTTTCAGGTATTCTACCTCCACAAATAACAGGTGTCTCTGCAAATAACTTACCATCGGGTATTACACTTGACTATGATATTAATACTAGAGAAGCCCTGTTTTCTTTTGATGATGGCATGCTAGATGTAGGTGATAATATATTGGAAGTTCTATTCGATCTTCAAATTCAAGACGACTGTTATTTTTTACAAACGGATTGTGACTTAGATTTTGAGATTCAGTTTATAGCATCTTATACAGGTGTTCAAAATCCAAATGTTCAAACAACCCTTAGTTCTGCATCTATAAGAGATTGTAATCAAGGAGACCTATTACCTTTAATTATTGATATAATTCAACCTGAAGTCAATTGGGCAACGATACCTAATGCTTTAGATGTTATTATTGATTGTTCTACTACTGACGCTATCAATGACGCACAAAACCTAGAACCCAATACTGATAAGTGTAATTTTACATTAATTAAAACTTCTGGGCCATTTGTTTCAGAGACAAATTGTCCGAGTAATGGTTCTTATACAAATACTTGGTCATTTACAGACGAATGTGGAGTGACTATAGATTCTTATGTACAAACTATCGTTATTCAAGATACAACACCTCCATCCCTATTAGTACCATCAAATACAAATATAGAGTGTAATGATGATACAAGTCCAACAAACACAGGTAATGCAACAGCTACTGATACCTGCGGAAATGTAACTATAACATTCAGTGATGATTTTGTTGATGCTTGCGGATCTACAGAAACAATTACTAGAACTTGGACTGCTGCAGATGATTGTGGAAACACGTCAACAGACACCCAGATTATTACTGTTGTAGATACAACACCTCCAACGATTACAATTCCTCCAAATAAAGTTAGAGAATGTGGAGAAAACACTAATCCCCCTAATACGGGAACAGCAACCGCTTTAGATACCTGTGGAAGTGTCACCTTAAATTATACAGATACTTCTACTACAAATTGTGGTAGCACTCAAACTATTTCTAGAACATGGACTGCCACAGATGACTGTGGAAATTCAGTATCAGAAATTCAAACTATTATCATTGAAGATAATGAAGTTCCTACATTGAGTATGCCAGTGAATGTCATCATAGAATGTAACGAAAGTACTGACCCAACAGATACCGGAAGTGCAACAGCTGTTGATAACTGCGGAGGTGTAACGATCACATTCAGTGATGATTCTGTTGATGCTTGCGGATCTACAGAAACAATTACTAGAACTTGGACTGCTACTGACGAGTGCGGTAATTCAATTTCAGATACGCAAACTATATCTGTGGTTGATACAATTGCTCCGAACTTAGATAACTGTTCTCTAAAAGACGAGTTTATTGAATGTTCTGGTGATGATAATGAAAAACTAGCCAATGACTGGAATGCTATTAACATTGC